>NZ_PSTZ01000019.1 GCF_002931555.1 Pseudoclavibacter sp. RFBB5
CCGCATCCGACCGGCGGACACTCGGCTTGGTGCGCCCGTTCGGCTCGTCAGCTAGTTAGCCGACGACCCACGGAGCCGTGAGGCCCGCACGGAGGGCACGATCAAGGTCGTCGAACTGACGACCGCTGAGCACGACGAGTGGCGCGTTGCGGGTGGTCTTCCGCCTGCTCCCCCAGGTCATTCCGACGAACGCCAGTTGGTCGGCGTCGGCGGTCCAGATGAAGACGACGCCGTCACCTCCGCGGGTCTGCTCCGGCAGCGGCACGTACCGGGTCGGGTCGCCGGATGCGAACGCCGCGTGAAGCCGCTCGAACGAGTCCGGGCTGAGCGCGTGGTACCCCTCGAACCGCTTTCGGAGTGGCGTGCCGGTCTGCTCGCGAACCCACACTCGCGACCAGGACCCCGCGATCGCCCCGACGGCGAACACTCCGAAGGTCACAGCAAGGATGATGATCGCGATGGGGAGAATCCCCAGCCCCCGCATCGCCTGATATCGCGGGCGCGACGCTCCCTCAGCGCTCTCTTTCGAGTACTCCATCAACCCGGCGAAGTTCACTACGGCGAACACCACCGCTGCCATGCAGAGCAGGAGCGCACCCGTCGCCACGATCGTGCGTGGCAGGGAACGCCGAGAGACGAAGCCAGGAGTCCGCGAAAACGTCGCATCGTAGAGAGCCACACCCCAGCATCCCAGGCCTGCGAGCCTGCTGCCTGAGC
>NZ_PSTZ01000010.1 GCF_002931555.1 Pseudoclavibacter sp. RFBB5
GAAACTGACAAAAAACAAAACAACACCAAACCCGAAGGCTCAGTACTGACTTGTATTGTCCAAATATGTTTCCAAAAGGAATCCTTACCCCTCCAAAAAGAAGAGGCACGGGATCAAATTGGCATTTGACATAGTGCACGCTGTTGAGTTCTCAAGAATCGAGCGCTTCCCTCTTCAGACCTCACGGCCTTCTCTAAGGAGCAATCGCTTGCACTGCAAACCCCGGACAAGAACCACGGACCGTGAGCATGAAGCTCATCCTCCGCACAACCACCTGGAAGAACCAGAGGCCGTTGATCTCGCTACCCGGTGAGGCAGGAGTTCCGAGTGTAGATCATGTTGCTCCAACTTGCAAGAACAAGTGGCAGATGCTGATCTTTCTTTCAGAACTGTCCGGCCCGTGCGACCCGCTCTCGCGTTTCGCTCCGTCGGCCTGACGAGTGATTACATTACGCAGAGACCTAGCGACGCACAACTCGGGGCGATCCCGGGCGTGTCGCCCGCATCCCCTGCTCCACCCGCGCTCCGGGCCACCGGTAGGTCAGCCCGCGTCAACGCAGTCAGCCGGCGTAGACGCGCTGAGCTCCACCATCGAACTTCTCGAGGGCCCCGGTCTCCCCCGCCCGAACTGCGCGGCCGCCGAGCCAGAGCGCGTAGACCAGGTAGAGACCGAGCGCCGCGGCGCCGATGCCGATCTTGATCGGCCACGGCCAGTCCTGACGAGTCACGAACCCCTCGACGAGTCCGGAGATGAACAGGAAGATCGTCGTGCCGATTGCCACGACGATGAGCGCGCGGCCGTCGTCAGCGAGCGACTGCATCCGCGTCTTCGCCCCCGGTGCCACCCATGCCCAGAAGATGCGAAGACCTGCCCCAGCAGCGACGAAGACCATCGTGAGCTCGAGCAGGCCGTGGGGCGCGATCCAGAGGAAGAAGACGTCGAGGTGCCCGTGAGCACCGAGGACAGCTGCGCTCTGGCCCAGTCCAAGCGCGTTCTGCACGAGCACCACCGGCACCCACAGTCCTGTGATGCCGAACGCGATGCACTGCGCCGCGATCCACGCGTTGTTCGTGAAGACGCGCGCAGCGAAGCTGGATTCCGAGAACTCGGAGTAGTAGCCGACGAAGTCCTCCTCGGCGTACTGCTCCAGGGCGGCCTCGGAACCGAGGAAGCCGAGGATCTCCGGGTTCGCCACGATCCACCAGTAGCTGAGCGCGGCGACCGCGATCGTGAAGAGGGCCGCGCCAAGCGTCCACCACCTCACGCGGTAGAGCGCAGCAGGCAGCGCCATCGTGAAGAACGCCCCGAGGAGCACCAGGATGTTTCGCCCGGCTCCGGTGAACCTCCCCCGCGCACGCGACAGCTGCACGGAGAGGAACTCCCCCTCCCGAGTCTCCCCGTAGCTCGTGCGCAGCGCCGACAGCTCCGTCGACGAATCCTGGTAGCGGGTGATGAGCTCGTCGATCTCGGCGCCGGTCAGATTGCGGCGCCGAGCGAGCGCCCCCAGGCGCTGCCAATCCGCCGAACGGGCGGTTGTGAGAGCTTCAAGATCCATCTGTTTCAATACTGCCATGGCCACTCAGACGCGACCCAGGGAACGCCTGAGCGTCACCGACGAGCAGCTTGTCGTCGGCGAAGGAGTCCACCTGGACGTGAGACCCGCGGGCTTTGCGCTCCGGGCCGCCTCCTCCGCCCTCGACGCGCTGGTCTACATGGCCGGCTACATCGGGCTCCTCATCCTGACGATGACCATCCTGTCGAGCGACGACTTTCCCGTTGCCATCGACGAAGCGCTGCTCAGCGCCATCGCCATCGCCCTGCTCGTCGCCTGCCTCGTCGTCGCCCCCTGTGTCGTCGAGACGCTCACGCGCGGGCGATCGGTCGGCAAGTTCGCGACCGGCCTGCGGATCGTCCGCGACGACGGTGGCGCGTCCGGGTTCCGTCAGGCATTCATCCGCGCCCTCCTCGGATTCATCGAGCTCTACGGGTCGGCAGGCGGCATCGCCATCATCACGGGTCTCGTCAACTCCCGGGCAAAACGGCTCGGCGACGTCCTCGCCGGCACGACCTGCCAGCGCGAACGGGCCCCGAAGCTCCGCCGCCACCTCGGGCCGATGCCCCCGCAGCTCGTCGGGTGGGCGACGATCGCGGACGCAGGCAGGCTCCCCGACCGCACCTCGCGTCGCATCCTCGACTACCTGGACCAGTCCGCGCAGCTCACTCCGGCACACCGGTACCGGGCGGCAGGCGAGATCGCCCGCGAGACGCTCCCCCACGTGCATCCGATCCCGGATGTCGACGCTGACACCTATCTGCGGGGCCTGGCTGTCCTGCGCCGAGACCGCGAGCTCGCGGCCCTTGCCGCGATCGCCCGGCGAGAGGACGCACTCGCGCCCACCCTCAACGGCATGCCCCACTCCTTCCCCGACCGAGGCTGAACGGCTCGGTCACCGAGCGACGACGACGAAGCCCGCCAGAACAGCTGGCGGGCTTCGTCGTCTCGGCGATCGGAAGTGGCCGAACGGATCAGTATCGGTAGTGGCTGACCTTGTAGGGCCCGCCGACCTCGACGCCGATGTAGTCGGCCTGCTCCGGCGTCAGCTCGGTGAGCTGCACGCCCAGGGCATCGAGGTGAAGGCGCGCGACCTGCTCGTCGAGGTGCTTCGGCAGCACATGGACGCCGATCGGGTAGGCGTCGAGTCGCTGCCAGAGCTCAAGCTGCGCCAGGACCTGGTTCGTGAAGGAGCTGCTCATGACGAACGACGGATGACCCGTCGCGTTGCCGAGGTTGAGCAGGCGCCCCTCCGAGAGGACAAGCACCGAACGCGAGTTCGGAAGGCGCCACTCGTGCACCTGCGGCTTGATCTCGACGCGCGTCGCTCCTTCAAGCCGCTCGAGGCCGGCCATGTCGATCTCGTTGTCGAAGTGGCCGACGTTGCCGACGATGGCCATGTGCTTCATGCCGAGCATGTGCTCGAGCGTCAGCACGCTCTTGTTGCCGGTGCACGTGATCCAGATGTCGACCTGGTCGAGCACGTCCTCGACCTTCGCGACCTGGAAGCCGTCCATCGCGGCCTGCCACGCGCAGATCGGATCGATCTCGCTCACGATCACGCGGGCGCCCTGCCCGCGAAGGGCCTCCGCTGCCCCCTTGCCGACGTCGCCGTACCCGACGACAAACGCCGTCTTGCCGCCGATGAGCACATCCGTCGCACGGTTCAAGCCATCCGGCAGCGAGTGGCGGATGCCGTACGTGTTGTCGAACTTCGACTTCGTCACCGAGTCGTTCACGTTGATCGCCGTGAACTGCAGCTCCCCGCGCTCGGCGAGCTCGTAGAGTCGGTGCACACCGGTGGTCGTCTCCTCCGTCACGCCGCGCACCTCCTCGGCGATGCGCGTGAAGTGCCCGGCGTCGTGCGCGAGCGACTCGCGAATGGTGTCAAGGACAACGCGCATCTCGGTGCTGTCCTCATCGCTCGCCTCCCGGACGGACCCGGCGAGCTCGGCCTCGCGGCCGAGGTGCACGAGCATGGTCGCGTCGCCGCCGTCGTCGAGGATGAGGTTGGGGCCGACTGCTCCCTCTGCGCTCCAGTCGAAGATGCGCGAGGTGCACCACCAGTACTCCTCGAGCGTCTCGCCCTTCCACGCGAAGACCGGCACTCCGGTCGGGGCCTCGACCGTGCCCTCCGGCCCGACGGCGACGGCCGCGGCCGCCTCGTCCTGCGTGGAGAAGATGTTGCAGCTCGCCCAGCGGACCTCGGCCCCCAGGTCGGTGAGCGTCTCGATGAGCACCGCCGTCTGGACGGTCATGTGCAGCGATCCCGCGATGCGCGCCCCGGCCAGCGGCTTCTGCCCGGCGTACTGCGCCCGGAGCGCCATGAGCCCGGGCATCTCGATCTCGGCGAGACGGATCTGGTGGCGACCCGCGGCTGCCAGTGCCAGGTCCGCGACGACGAACGGACGTTCGGTGGAGAGCTCGATACCCGACGTTGGTGCCATGAGTGCTGCTTCCTTGCTCCGGGGGTGGTGGTGGATGCTGCCGGCCCCGGCCCCGAGAGGGGCGCGGAGGCCCGTTGCTACTGCGCTCGGATGAGGGACAGCACCTGGTCGCGAAGCGACTGCAGGCGTGCCTCGTCCTTGGCTTCGGCGTTCAGACGGAGGAGCGGCTCCGTGTTGGAGGCGCGCACGTTGAACCACCAGAAGCCGGTCTCGTCCGCACCGCGGACCGTGAGCCCGTCGAATTCCTCGAACTCGGCGATGCTGGCGAAGGCGTCGACGATCCGCGCCAGGGCGGCGGGCACATCCGCGACGGTCGAGTTGATCTCCCCGGACGCGAAGTACGGGTTCTCGAGCCCGCCGATCTCGGAGAGCTGCTTGTCGGATCCGCCGACCGCTGCGAGCACGTGCATGGCGGCAAGCATCCCGTTGTCGGCGCTCCAGAAGTCGCGGAAGTAGTAGTGCGCCGAGTGCTCGCCGCCGAAGACCGCGTCGGTGGCCGCCATCTGCGCCTTGATGAGCGAGTGGCCGACCTTCGTCTGGACCGCCTTCGCGCCCTCCTGCTCGATGGCCTCCGGCACGTGACGGGAGACGATCAGGTTGTGGAGGATCGTGGGCTCGTTCTCGCCGGCTGCGCGCACGCGTGCGATCTCGCGTCGCGCGACGATCGCCGTGACGGCGCTCGGCGAGACGGGCTCGCCGAGCTCGTCGATCAGGAAGCAGCGGTCGGCGTCGCCGTCGAAGGCGAGACCGAGATCCGCGCCGTGCTCGACGACGGCCGCCTGCAGGTCGACGAGGTTCTTGGGGTCGAGCGGGTTCGCCTCGTGATTGGGGAAGGTGCCGTCGAGCTCGAAGTACATGGGGATGATCTCGAGCGGCAGCGCCCCGAGACCGGCCGCGTCGCCGAGCACGGCGGGCACGGTGAGCCCGCCCATCCCATTGCCGGCGTCGACGACGACCTTGAGCGGGCGGATGCCCGAGAGGTCGACCAGCTCGCGCAGGTACGCCGCGTAGTCGGCGAGCACGTCGATGCGCTGCTCCGAGCCCGGCCGATCGACCGCGGGGATACCGTCGTCGAGGAACGCGGCTGCCCTGTCGCGGATCGCGGAGAGACCGGTGTCGAAGCTGAGCGCCTTGGCGCCCGCGAGCGAGAGCTTGATGCCGTTGTAGGCGGCGGGGTTGTGGCTTGCCGTGAACATGGCGGCGGCCGCGTCGTAGCGGCCGGACGCGAAGTAGTCCTCGTCAGTCGAGCAGAGGCCGATGTGCGTGACGTTCGCACCTCGCGCGATGGCACCGCGGGCGAAGGCGGCGGCGAAGCCAGGCGAGGAGTCGCGCATGTCGTGGCCGACGACGACCGTCTGCCCGGCGAGAGCGAATTCGTCGACGAACCCGGCGCCCAGCGCCGTCACGAGCGTCTCCGTGAGCTCGCTGCCCACGAGCCCCCGAACGTCATAGCTCTTCACGACACCAGAGAGAGAACCCCGCTCGTCAGTCGACGCGGGTGCGATAGCCACAGAAGTCATGAACCCAAAACTACCGGACGCATCATGCTCCACCCCTGCGGTGGCGTCGAGCGTTCTGCGTGGCGTGCGCACAGGTCGTAGCTGTGCGGTTCCGCCGCGAGCGCAAGCGGGCCGATGACGGCGAGCTTGTCCTCGTAGTCGAACGTCAGCGTGTACTCCGCTTTGCGGGAGCACGCGACTCGTGAGCATGGTCGATTGGGCATCGGGGCAAGTGTACGCCGGGCGTAAACTCGCAGTCATGCCACGTCGCCGCCGGGAGAAGAAATCCGAGAACGCCAGGAGGCAGGCGCGCCCTGAGCGCGGCCTCGCCCGCGGAAGGCACGGCAGGGGCATCCGCTCGAGCGTCGCGGGCCCCTACCTTCCGATGCTCACCGGACGCGTGGTCAGGTTCGAGAACCATGTCGCGGATGCGATGAACTACCTGCGCGCGGCGAATCCCGAACGGCTCGCGAACGTGCAGGTCGACATCGCCAACGTGCCCAAGACGCTGCAGCACTCCGATGGCATGGACCGCTGGCATGTCGAGGCTCCGAATCGGATCATCCTCTACCGAGTCGCGATCGATCGGCTCGCGCGGCTGCACTGCGAGGACCCGGTGCACTACCGAATGCTCGTGGAACGGTGCGTGCTGCAGGCGGTCGCCGAGCTGCTCGGCTCGGACCCGTGGGACATCGCGCCGGAGCGCTTCGGCGACGAGTGACCTCGCCGGCCGCGGGCCCGGCGCTCAGCGGTAGACGGTGATGACCTCGGCGAGCGGGTTGCTCGCCGAGATGGGGATGGCAGCGAGCTGGCCGTCGCCCGCGTAGGCGAGCTGGACGGAGACCCGGTCGAGTCCCTCGAGCCGGTACTCGCGGCCTGCCTCGACGTCGACGGACGTGGTGCCGTGCGCCGGGATGGAGATCGCAGTCTCAGTGCCGTCGTCTGCGATGAGCGTCGCGGTCTTCTCGACCCCGTCGGCGTCGGCGAGCTGCAGCTTCGGTGACGGGCCGTTCGGCACGGCCACGACCTGGCCGCCGCTCAGCGCGGGAACCGGCTGGTACCAGGCCAGGTCCGAGGAGGTCGCCGTGGCCGTCGTCTGCACCGAGGCGACGACGGGGTGGCTTGCCTCGATCTCGAGGGTGTACTGGCCGATCGGGTATCCGGTGAGCGGGATCTCGGTGGTTCGGCCTCCCTGGATCGTCAGCGAGATCGGCTCGAGCGACGTGCCTGCTGCATCGCGAACGGCCACCGAGAGCTCGGTCTCCTCGTCGCCGGGCGCGAGGACGCGAAGCGTGGCGCCGCGCTCGAGCACCAGGGTGCCCTCCGCCTCGGACGCCGTGCTCGTCGAGGGCACGCCCACGATCGAGAGGGAGGTGCTCGGCGCGTCCTGCGCTCCGATGATCTCGATGCCGCTCGGCGTCGCCCCCGAGGTGCGCGTCTGGTGCAGTGTGGAGGTCACGCTGCCGGAGACGGCTTCGACCTGCACGACGAGGTCGCCCCGGTCGGGCGCCACGCCCTCGAGGCTCACCACCTCACGGCTGCTGGCGGGCACCGCGATCTCGCGGATCGTCGGGGCCTGCACCGTGCCATCCGCCGTCGTCACCGTCACGCGGACCTCGGCGGCTCGGTCGGCGGGGTTCACGAGGACCAGCTGCGTGCTGCTGCCCTCCGCGGTGCTCCCCCCGACGAGCCACTGCTCGGCGGACGGCATGCGGCAGGATGTCGCGGCGAAGCCCGCGGCCGAGGGCTGAGCGAGCTCCAGTGTCTGTGCCGCTCCGAACTCGGTCGGGGCGCCGTCCTCGGTCATCCCCGGAACCGTGAAGCGGACCGGCGCGAGCGCCTGCTGCTCGTCGGCGGCTGGGGTCGACTGCACGATCGGCTCGATGTCGAGCTCGTCGAGGTCTCCGGCGAGACGGATGCTCGTCGTCCCCAGGGTCGCTGGCAGCGTCGGGTCATCCGTCGCCAAGCCGAGCAACGTGAGGGGGCCTGGGCACACGCGCTCCTGCGCGCTCGCGACCGGGCTGACGAGGACAGCATTGGCGGGAGTGGAGAGCACGGCCTCCGGTGCGAGCTGCACCGCCGCGACCACGCCTCCCACGGTCACGAGCGCGGCGCCGACGCTCAGGACCCGCCAGATGGGACGCCGGCCGCTCGCGGCCGGTCTGGAAGCCTCGCGGGCGGCGTCGTCCGCGGCACGCGCCTCGGCGATCACGGTCGATTCATCGGGCGTCATGGTCGCCTCCCCGTGCTCCCGTGCCGAGCACGTCGTCATCGTCGTCCTCGAAGTCATCGACGGTGAGCGATGTGACGTCGCGACGCAGCATCCGCTCGCCATCGTCGAAACCGTCGCCGTCCAGGTCGTACCAGGGGCGACCGGTGGTCTTCTCGCGGCGGCGCATATCGGCGGCACGCGCCGTGAGGCCCCCGGTCGGGAGGGCAGTGAGGAGGGTCAGCGCGAGCAGGACGCCTTGCACGATGAGCATCCACCGCCCGAGCGTCGTCCCGGTGTTCGCAGTGTCGAGGGGGCCGGCGACGCTCGGGTCGGTGGGTTCGAGCGTGGGTCCGACCACCTGCCAGAGCGCGCCGAACTCCGTTGCGCCCGCCGGACGCAGGCCCGGGTTCGCGTCGAGCGAGGACACGAGTCGGCCCTCCATAGTCGCCGCGTCGCTTGAGCCCTCCGGCACGAGCAGGTACGAGATGCCGAGCGCGTGCAGCTCCTCTGTCGGGCGGAAGAGGGAATCCGAGGCGAAGTTCACGGCCAGTTCAGCCAGGCGCTGGTCACCGGAGGAGAAACCGACGCTTGTCGTGCGCAGCGTCGATTGCGAGTCGAGGCCGTCACCCGTTCCCCGTTCGAGCCGCACCTCGACCGCGCCACTCGGAAGCGGAACGATGACGAGGGTTCCCACCTCGTCAGAAGCTCGCCCCTGGGCGTCGACGATCGCTGGAAGGGACCGGCCGTCGCCTGCGCCGACCAGTGCGTCGCCGCGCGCCACCGCAGTTGCCGGCAGTGCAGCCAGGAGCACCATGCCCGCGATCGTGACGCCGGCGAGGACGTGCGAGGCGCGCGCTCGGATCGCCCCGAGCGTCGCCGCGGCCGCCACCACAGCGCCGAGCCACATGAGCGACTGCGCACTGCCCGGCCACAGCGAGATGCTCTCGACGCCGACGTGCGCGAACCCGAGACGGGTTGCCGCCGCGCTGGTCACGAAGCCGAGGAGGAGGAGCTGGAGACCGAAGAGCGCCGCGCGCCAGTTGCGGCCACCTGGGGCGAGGACCGCGAGAAGGAACAGGGGCGCCACCAGGACGGCGGCGATGATCGGGGCGAAGGGATACGCCTCGAGCTGTCCACCAGCCCAGCTGGGATCGGCGACGAGCGAGGTGGGGAAGCCGAGGAGCAGCTGCCACGCATCCGGCGCCGTGCTCGCGAGCGGGACGCCCGGGTCGGCGAACAGGGCCAGCGGCCGCCCTCGGTTCCATTGCGCGACCGCGAGCGGAGCGAAGAGGACCAGGGTCGGAGCGGCCGTCAGCAGTCGCTGCAGGAACCCACGACCGCCGATCACCAGCCAGACGAGCCAGACGACGGCAAGCGGGACCGCGAGGAGCGGAGCGGATGCGATCGCGACTGCGGCGAGCAGGCCGGTGGCCGCCGCGCGCGACCAGTTCCGCGAAGCGCTCAGGGCGGAGAAGATCAGCCATGGGAGGACGAGGTGCGCGATGACCGCCGCGATGCGCCCCTCGGCCAGCGCCACCAGCAGCGGGGGCGCGAGCATCCAGGCGAACGCACCGAAGGCGCGGAGGCCGGCCCGCTTGGTGAGTCGCGCCACAAGAAGCCAGGCGCCCATCGCGGCCAGCGGGAGGGCGAAGAGCCAGAGCAGCACGATGCTGAGACTCGGGTACCAGAAGGTGAGGGTGCCGAGCACCGCGAGCACATAGGTGAAGGGGTCTGCCACACCGAAGGCCCCGTCACCCACGTCGCGGACGCCGTACCCCGTCCTCCCCCACAGCGCGCCGATCGAGTCGGCGAGGGGAAGGAGTCCGCCACCGGACAGCGTCGTCTGACCGATGAGCGGCAGCGCCAGCCCGAGGCCGAGCAGCGTGGACACGAGCAGCACCCAGAGGCCGCCGGAGCCGACCAGCGAGTACCGCTCGCGCTCCTCGTGCGTGAGCGCACGCAGCTCCTCGCGTTGCAGGCCCAGCGTCTTCTGGTTCTCCTCGGCGCTCACGAGCAACGGCTCGATGACCGTCCACGACTCGGTGCGGGTCTTCGCGAACTGCGCCCTCGAGCGGGCCGCGCCCGTCTTGCCGAACGTCACGCGAGCGGCGGACCTGAGCTCTGCGAGGATACGCCGCGGACGCTTCCGAACGAGGTGCCAGACGCCCTTGAGGATGGCGATCGGTATGAGCAGGAGCCGGAGCACGGCGAACGCGGGCGGCGGGGTCTTCGTGAGACTGCGGTGGACCCTCGCGGTATCGCGCGCCGCCGCGACGGCAGAGGCGCTCATCGAGGGGTTCATCGCGGCCGTGCCCGGAGCCTCCGGGTCGCAGGCGACTCGAGCAGACGGGGTCAGGAGCACACGTCCGCCGGCGAGCCACACGCGCGTGCAGAAGTCGAGCGCATCGTCCACTGCCGGGAGACCGGGGTCGAAACCGTCGAGAGCCAACCACGGTTCACGGCGCACCAGCATCCCACCGGCCGCGACACCGAGCACGTCGGAATCCTGATCGAACTGGCCCTGATCGAGCTCGTCCTCGCGAAGGCGCAGGCTCTCACCGTTCTGCAGCATGGACTGGCCGAACTCCACGAGCGTCGCGGCGTCGTCGCTGCGCACCAGCTTCGGGCCGGTCACCTCGAGCGACGGATTCCGCTCAGCCGTCGCGAGGAGCTGCTCGAGCGCATCGTGCTCCGGGGCGTTGTCGGCCGCGAGCAGCCAGAGCCAATCCCCCTCCGAGTGGAGGCCCTGCTCCTCGAGCACGGCAACGGCTTCGGCGACGGCACCGCCGAAGGTCGTATCGGTCTCCAACGTCAGCAGGATGTCCGGCTCGGACGCCCGCATGATGTCCAGTGTCGAATCCGTCGAGGCCAGATTCACCATCACGACGCGTTCGGGGAGGCGCGAGGAGCCCTCGAGCGCGGCGATGGTGCGCTCGAGCGCGCGCGACGCATCTCGCGCGACAAGGATTGCGGTGACTCCGGGACGCATTGAACGAATGGTATTCGGGTCCCCCGGCCGATCTCGCATTGGGGGCGGCAAGCCGCGACACGCGTCGACGGCGCACTGGCTCGTCTCCCGCTCATGCATCCGGCTCCCCCGCTCATGGATGCACGAAGGGCCCCGCCCGACCGGAGTCGAGACGGGGCCCCGCCTGCTCGCGCGCTCTCACCCGAGACTGACTGGCCAAGACGATGCGGCCCGGGCCTGACGCCCGTGGCCCGCGCCGCTCAGGCTTGCTTGCGGAGCTTGCGCCGCTCCCGTTCGCTCAGCCCACCCCAGATGCCGAAGCGCTCATCGTTGGAGAGCGCGTACTCGAGGCAGTCGCTCCGGACCTCGCAGGAATCGCAGATGCGCTTCGCGTCGCGCGTCGAGCCGCCCTTCTCCGGGAAGAAGGCTTCGGGGTCGACCTGCGCGCACAGCGCGTCTGCCTGCCAGGCGAGCGGGTTGTCGTCTCCGACATTCCTGCGGACTCCTGGGACGCCGAGGACGACCGGGTCGACATACCAGTCTTCGGGAACCGAGGGGTTCCTCCCTGGAATTGCCATATCACGTTCTCCCCACGTTGCTTGCGGGCACCTGCCCGCGCGTCGGAATCATTACATCGTTGTAATTCACCCCGCGTCAAGTCGGAAGCCCTCAACACTAAGCCCGGTCTTGAGACTTTTCGGAGAAGCCGCGCGGGATTCGCGACGGCGTGTCGCCGAGGATCCCCTGAGGGACCAGGAAACGGCGCGTCGGAATGCCCGCGCCGGAAATTCCCAGCTAGTCGGCGTGTCGCATCGGCACCGTGTCGCGCCTGTCGAGCCCCGGACCCGCCGCGAAGAGGTCGACCGAGCCGATCACTCGCACCGGCAGCTCGTCCGGGGTCACGAAGACAGACTCGCCCGCCGAGATGGAGGCAGTCGTCTTGGCTCCCTCGAGACGGGCCTCCCCCTCGAGGCAGAGCAGCATCGTGGGCCCATCGAGGTGGATGGTCTTGACCGTGTCGACAGGACTCGGAACAACCCGCACGAGGCGGAAGTCGGGGATCTCGGGCCGATACTCCTCGACACCGTCCTGGATGCGCGTCGCCGCGATGTACGGCGGGGGCACCGGCGCGAAGTCCAGCCGTGCGAGCAGCTCGGGAATATCGATGTGCTTGGGCGTGAGCCCGCCACGCAGCACGTTGTCGGACGCCGCCATGATCTCGATGCCGAGCCCGCGGACGTAGGCGTGCATGTTCCCGGCCGGCAGGAAGATAGCCTCACCACGACGGATGGTGATGTGGTTGAGCAGGAGCGCGAGCGCGATCCCGGGGTCACCCGCGTACATGCGCGCGAGCGTCGCGATGATGCCGCGCTCACGAGCGAAGCGCTCGGCCTGGTCACCGGCCTCGTCGCCCGCGAGCGCGACCCGGGACACGGCGGCGACGAGTTCATCAACCGCCTCGCCACCCTCGAGGAGCCAGGTGACGAGTTCCCGGAGATCCTCGCCGGTGGCGAGCGAGCGGACCCGAGCGCTGAAGTCTGCAAGCGCCGCGCGCCCAGCTCCCGGCTGCTCTTGATCTGCATCCGCCCGCTGGGCGAAGTCGCCGACCACGGCGGCGACCTCACCGAAATCGCGGAAGCCGGCGAGGGCATCCATCGTCTCGCTCAGCGCGAGGAGCATCTCGGGTTTGTGGAGCGGGTCCTTGTAGTTGCGCTCCGGCGCGCTGAGGGGGATGCCGGACGAGTTCTCTCGATCGAACCCGCGACGGGCATCCGCCAGCGTCGGGTGCACCTGCAGCGACAACGGTGCCGCCGCCGAGAGGACCTTCAGTAGGTACGGGAGCCCCGGCCCATCGCCCTCCCGCAGGCCCATGGCGTACCGCCCGAGCGTGGCCACCGGCTCCTGCGCGATCCAGGCGTCGAGCGTCGTCGCCCCACCCGCCAGTTCGGGGTCGACGATTCGACTCGGCGCCCCAGGATGCGCACCGAGCCAGAGCTCGGCTTGCGGCACCCCGTCCCAGTCCGCGTCGTCGAGGGTGCAGGCACCGGTCGTGCCGAGGAGCTGCGAGATCGATCCCGGGGCACCCCAGGCGTAGTCGCGGGGCGCATTCTTCAGTGGCAGAAACATCACGCGAAGGCTACCGAATCTCTGTCCGCCTGTGGGAGAGGTGCGACGAACTGCATGGCAGATACAAGGGTGCGCACCCAGCTCGCGTTCGACTTCATGGTTTCCACCAACCCGGTGGCGCACCCGGCTCACCTCTTCGTAAGCTCGCGGAGCGCTCGATTCGTCGCCGGAGGCAACGCCGCCACGGCCTCGCAGCGCCCCACCCCGCTCGACCAGGAACAGGACGGTCATGGACGACAACGAGTTTCAGCTGCTGCCAGGCGACTTCACCGGGCTCGAAGCCGAGCTCTCTCCAGAGGAGAAGGGCCTGATCTCGAACCTCCGCGACTACCTCGAGCGCGACGTGCGCCCCGTGATCGACGCGCACTGGGAGGCCGCGACCTTCCCGCGCGAGATCGTCCAGGGCCTCGCCGCGGCCGGCGTCGTCGGCCTCGCCTTCGAGGAGACCAGACGATTCGAGAACTCTGCGGTCTTCCGCGGGTGGACTGCCCTCGAGCTCGCTCGCGTCGATGCGAGCGTCGCGACCTACGTCGGCGTGCAGAACGGCCTGGCCCTTGGCGCCATCGGCCTCTGCGGTTCCGTCGCCCAGCGTGAACGCTGGCTCCCCGCGCTGGCGTCCGGGGAGATCGTCGGCGCCTTCGGACTCACCGAGCCCGGTTCCGGCAGCGACTCCGCCAGGGGGCTCACGACGACCGCCGAGCTCGTCGGCGACGAGTGGGTGCTCAACGGCGCGAAGCGCTGGATCGGGAACGCGACCTTCGCGGACATCGTCGTGATCTGGGCCAAGGATGTGGCGGACGGGCAGGTGAAGGGCTTCGTGGTCGACACCTCCCTTCCCGGCTTCACCGCGACGAAGATCGAGCGGAAGGTGTCGCTCCGCATCGTGCAGAACGCCGACATCACCCTCGACGGCGTGCGCGTGCCCGCCGACGCGAAGCTCGAGCATGCCAACTCGTTCAAGGACACGGCCCGTGTGCTGCGCAAGACCAGGGCCGAGGTCGCATGGCTCGCGACGGGCATCGCCGTCGGCGCCTACGAGACCGCGCTCGCCTACGCGAAGGACCGGCTCCAGTTCGGCGCCCCCATCGCGGCACGACAGCTCATCCAGGAGCGCCTCGTCGACGCGCTCGGACTCATCACCGCGAGCATCACGCTGTGCGTTCGGGTGTCGCAGCTCGACGATGACGACGCCCAGCGCGACGAGCACTCGGCGCTCGCGAAGGCCGTGGCCACGGGAAACATGCGACAGGTCGTCGCCCTCGCGCGGGAGGTGTGCGGAGGCAACGGCATCGTCGCCGACTACGGTGTCGGCCGGTTCTTCGCGGATGCGGAGGCCATCTACTCGTACGAGGGAACCAGGGAGATGAACACCCTCATCGTCGGCAGGTCGATCACGGGCCACGCGGCGTTCGTGTGAGCGGCGCCGGCCGTCGCGCGGCCCAGGCTTCCAGCGGACCAGCACCGATCAGGTCCGCGAGTGAGCGAGAATAGGCCGGTGAGCTCCACCCGAATCCCCGCAGACTCCATCGCGACCGAACGCGCCCCATGGCGTCGATTCGTGTCCCGGGTACCGGGGAGCCCCGGGCTCACCGCCTTCGCGACGTTCACGTTCTTCACGGCCTTCGCCGGCGACTTCTGGCGCAACCTGCTCACCTGGTACGGCTTCGGCGTCGTCGTCGCGATCATCATCGGCATCTCGATCTGGCTCCTCGCCAGCAAGAAGCCCCTCCCGAAGATCATGCATCTCCCGTCGGCGCTGGTCGCCTTCGTCGTCTGGTGCGCCTTCTCCATCATCTGGTCCGCCTACCGACCCGAGTCGCTCCTCGGCTTCGGCATCCAGCTCGTGACGGTGATCGTCGCCCTCGCCCTCGCCGTCTCGCTCACGAAGCCGCAGTTCCTGCGCGCCTTCAGCGCGGCCATGCGCTGGATCCTCGGCCTCTCGCTCGCGTTCGAGGTCCTCGTCGCCATCTTCTTCCCCGGCGGCGTGCTGCCCCTCGCCCTCCTCATCCCCGGTCAGCTCGAGCGCGTCTCCGGCATCCCCGGAGCCACCGCCGAGACCGTGCCGGCCGCGTTCCTGTGGAGCCAGGGGCACATCTTCGCGGGCAGCGCCATCCAGGGCATCCTCGGCAACCGCAACCTGCTCGCCATGGCCGCGCTCCTGTGCGTCATCGCCGTCGCCGTGCAGTGGTACGCCAAGCAGATGAAGCGGTGGCCGGCGATCACGTGGATCGCGCTCGGCCTGGTCGCGATCCTCCTCTGCAAGTCGGCGACCGTCTTCGTGGGGTGCGCCGTCGTGCTCCTGGCCGTGGCCCTCGTCTTCATCGCACGCCCGCTCAGCAACGCGCAACGGTGGGGCATGTACGGCGCGGTCTTCGCCATCATGCTCGTCGTCGGCTGGATCGTGCTCCAGTTCAACACGCAGCTCTTCGGCCTCATCAACCGCTCGAGCGACATGTCGGGCCGCGGCGACATCTGGGCCGAGGTCGGTCGGCTCGGCAGCGAGCACTGGCTCACCGGCATGGGGTGGATCAGCTACTGGGCCCCGTGGGTGGAGCCGTTCAAGGGACTCCTCGTCGTCGACGGGGTGCACTTCCTGCAGGCCCACAACGCCTACCTCGACGTGTGGATGCAGACGGGCGTCATCGGTGCGTTCTTCTTCGTCGGCATCGTGCTCTCGACCCTCATCCGCACCTGGTGGCTGGCCGTCGACCGCCCGCAGACCGACGCCAGCGGACCCCGCGACTTCCCGCCGACGGCCATGCTCGCGTTCCTGCTCATGGTCGCCCTCGCGGTGCAGTCGCTGACCGAGTCGCGCCTCCTCGTCGAGGGGAACTGGCTGCTGCTCTGCTACCTGGCGATCTACTCGAAGCTGCGCATCCAAGACCTCCCCGCGCTGCCGAGGCGCACCATCTCGACCAAGACGGGGCCCCTGCCGATCGTCGAGCGCAACAAGCTCGAGGGCGTCTGACGCTTCTCCTCCGCTACTTCCCGGCGTCGCGGAGCAGGTCGTCGCAGGCGAGCACGAAGGACTTGCCGGGCGCGACGGCGAAGACGCGCTCGCCCTCCGGCTCGCCGACACAGGTTGCGACCGCATCGCGGTACTGCGCCGACCAGGCAGGAACGGCGCGGCGATCATCCGGCACGGTCGCCCACTGCGACACCACCGCGGCCCCGACGGCGAGCAGGAGAGCCGCGGCGGCCAAGCGCGCAGCGCGCGGGGCTCGCACTCCCCAGCGCTCGACGATCGCGGACGCCGCGAGCGGGAAGCTCGCGAGCGCGAAGATCGCTGCGGCGGCCCCGTAGCGGATGTCGATCTGCGCAGTCAGCCAGTCACCACCCTCGAACCGGGCGAACTGGAAGATCGTCAGCGGGTTGACGAGGAGCGTGCCACCGAATGCCGCAGCCGAGACCAGCAGCAGCGCGGCTAGGGCCACGCGCTCCGGTCGCCGCCCGATCGCCATCACGAGCCCCACCGCGAGCGCGAAGGGCACGAAGGCCAGCACCAGGATGCCCGCCCCCTGGCTCGCGAGCGCCACCGCGTTCGACTCGGTGTCGCCGCTCCAGACGGGAAGCAATGCCGTCGCGCCCCAGCCGACGAGCACATCGGCGACGGAGATGGGCCCATGTGGGGCGTTGAACTGAGGCCGGGGGGCGAGCAGCCACGTCACGAGCTGAGGCAGGACGCCCAGGAGGGCGCCGGTGAGCAGGAGCCACACCGCTTTGCCGCGATCCCAGAGGAGGCGAAGCAGCAGGATGGGCAGCGCGACGATTGCCTGGACCTCCGTCAGGAGGCAGACGAGGACAACAGCGGCCCAGAACCCCCGCTCCGCCCTGGACACGTCGCTTCGGGAGACGAAGATCCACACCACCAGCCACAGGCAGTACGTGTGCAGGTTCGCGAGGTCGCCGAGCACCTCGCGGCTGATGAGCGGCACGAACACGGGAACGAGGGCGACCGCGACGCGCGCAGGCAGCCACGTGACGATTCCCCTGGCCAGGCGGAACGTGCCGGCGCAGACCAGGGCGGTCGCCAGGAGGCTCAGGAACGAGACCGCCACACCGAAGTTGTCGCGCGGGAAGAGCTCCGCGGCGACGATCGTGAACACCCGAGGCAGGAAATGCTGGTAGCCGGCGTACGGGTGGAACAGCGTGGCGAGGCTGCCGAGCTCGATCTGCTCGCGCAGGAACGTATCGCCGTCCTCCGCCCAGAGCACTCCGTGCGCCCCGGCCGGCACCCGGAACCACGCCAGCACGAGGGCCACGGCGAAGACACCGGCCACCCAGGCGGACTCGCGGTGCGGAGCGAGTCGCCACCGTTCCGACTCGGAACCGACTGCTCGCGCGCTCATCCGTCGATGCTATCCGCCGCCGAGCCGACCCCGCGGCGAGGGAGACGAACAAGGGAGTCACCGGCGATATGCTCGTGGCCATGCCAAGCAGCGCACCCGATACCCGAAGCTCCGCAGAACTGGTCGTCGAGATCGAGGCACTCCGGGAGCGCCTCGACGAGCTCGCCCGCGAGCGGGCTGAGGAGAAGGCCGAGAACGCCGAGCTCAAGGCGAGGGTCCTCGCACTGCAGAACTCCCTGGACGACGCGCACTATCACCTCAACGTGCGGCCGACGACCGCGCAGCGCGCCCGCAACCTCCTGCGTCGTCTCCCCTCGCTGGCCCGGAGCATCCCAAGGCGCATCCTCGCCGTGCCACGGCGCATCCTGGGTGGCATCAAGTGAAGCTGAGCGACCTCAGGTCGCCCAAGCGGCTCGGTATCTTCTTCTTCTTCGACGAGCAGGGCGTCGTCGACGAGTACGTCACGACGCTGCTCGACGGCATGCAGCCGCACCTCGACCACGTCATCGTCGTCGTGAACGGCGAGCTGAACGACGCAGGCCGCGAGCTGTTCACCGCGCGCCCCGGCACCGACCTCATCGTGCGTCCCAACGAGGGGTTCGACTCCTGGGCCTACAAGACCGCCATCGACTCGATCGGCTGGGAGGGCCTCGCCGAGTACGACGAGTTCGTGATGTTCAACTTCACGATCGTCGGCCCGGTCGCCGACATGGGCCTCATGTTCGACACGATGGATGCGAAGGACCTCGACTTCTGGGGCATCACCGTGCACCACGCGGCCCCCTTCGACCCGTTCGGCGTCCTCGAGACGCCGACCCTGCCCGTGCACATCCAGTCGCATTTCATCGCCGTGCGTCGCTCGATGTTCCTGTCCGAGCCGTTCCAGGACTACTGGGATGACCTGCCGCAGATCCCCGACTACTCGCACGCCGTCGCGAAGCACGAGGCGAAGTTCACGTGGTTCTTCGACCGCCTCGGTTTCACGTGGGAGACCTACGTCGACACGACCGACCTCGAGCCGTACACGCTCTACCCGCTCAACACGTACCCGGTCGAGCTCATCGAAGAGCGCAACTGCCCCATCTTCAAGCGCAAGACCCTCTTCGCGGGCATCCCGTCGACGATCGAGGAGATCGCCGGGTTCAACGCGACGCGGCTCTACGAGTTCCTCGAGACCTCCGGGCGCTTCGACATGGCACAGCTGCGGCCGCACATGCAGCGCAGCATGGACCAGTACGCGCAGTTCTCCACGCTCCACGACTGGGCGATGCTCGAGTCCACGGCCGCGTCGTCGACGGAGTTCGCGGTCCTCGTCCCAGTGGGCGCAGGATTCGAGGAGCGCCTCGCGCAGGCTCGCCTGATCGAAGGCCGGGCCGCGCTGGTCGTCACCGGAACCCGCACCCGGCTGAGCGACGCGGACGCCCTCATCCAGGCCTCTGGCGCCCTCAGCATCGAGGTGGCCTCGCACTGGTCGGAAGCCGCCGGCCGCATCAGCCAGGACGTCACGATCGTGCTCGGCCCCGACGCGTTCCACCAGAGCGGACGCCAGGCGGACCTCGTCGACGCGCGCGCGTTCGGCGCAGAGACCTTCGGGCTCCCCGACCCGTCGGCGGCCATCGCCGAGTTCGAGCGTGCTTCAGAGCTGGGACTGCTCGTCGCGGCCCCGCTGCTCCACGGCGAGCACTTCGGCGAGCTCGGCCGGGAGTGGGATGACACCACGCCGGCGTTCGAGGGCATCGCTTCGATGCTCGGGATCGCGGTGCCCTACTCGCGAAAGACGTCGCCATTGCAGGGGTCGGGCGGCACGGTCATCCTCCGCACCGAGGCGATCCGCACATTCGGCGCGTCCGTCGCGTCGGCGCCGTACGGAAGCCTCGTGCAGCTGAGCACCCGCGACTGGCAGAAGCTCGTCGCCCTGGCGGTGCAGACCGCGGGCTTCGTGCCCAGGGTCGCCGTCACGCCGGCGCTCGCGAAGTACCTGCTGTCGATGACCTTCGACCTGCTGCGCCGCATCAACCGCGCCGCCGGGCCGAGCGGCGGTGCGCGCGCGTCGACGCTCGTCGCTCGAGTCGAGTCCCTGCGCTGAGCCGCGGTCGGCCGTGCTCCCTCGCGAGGGCGCACGGCCGCAGATCACTGCCTGACCGTGGCGCGCTCGAGCACGTCTCGGCAGGAGAGGTCGAAGTACCTGATGCCCGGCGCGCTCTCGAAGGTGTAGCTCGACTCCGGCGCGGCCTCGCAGGCGACGACCGCGGCCCCGACCTGCGCGCTCCACGGCTTCGCCATCGTCTTCGCTGAGGCCACCTCCGGCCCCTGGATCGCGATGTAGCCCAGGACGACGGTCGAGAGGACCAGCACGACCGTGCGCGACAGGACCGGGAACCTCGGGCTGAAGCGCATCACGAGCGAGGACGCCGCGAACGGAAGCGCGGCGAGCACGAACAGAGCCGCGGCCGCGCCGTACCTGAGGTCGATGGGCACGAGGAACCACTCGGGGCCCACGAAACGCGCGTACTGGAACGACTCGTGCGGGTTCACGAGAAGGGACCCGCCGAAGGATGCCGCCGAGATGAAGAGCAGGCCGCAGAGCGCGAACCGCTGATACCCCTTGTCGAAGACGAGGGCAGCCAGGGTCGCGAGCACGAACGGCAGCACGGCGAGTGCCAGGATCTTCCACCCGTACTCGGCCAGGAGGATCGAGTTCGTCTCACGGTGCCCGTTCCAGATCGGGAGGACGGCGTTCACCAGCCAGCCGACCACGACATCGGGAATGCCGATCTCGACACCCTCCTTGATGGGGCGCGGCGTCGTGAGCCAGGAGAACATCTGCGTTCCCACGCCGATGAGCGTTCCGGCCGCGATCGCGAGGACTGGAATGCTGCGGTCCCAGAAGAGGCGCACGACCACGAGCGGCACGACGAGCAGCGCCTGCACCTCGGTGAGACAGGCGATGAGCGCGACGACTCCCCAGAGGACGCCCTCGATCTTGCTTGCTGGCTTCGAGAGCGCGACCCACGCCGCCAGCCAGAGGCAGTACGTGTGGAGGTCGGCGAAGTTGCCGATGATCTCGAGGCTCAGCAGCGGCACTGCCACGGGGACGAGCGACATGAGCACACGGCCCGGGATCCAGCGGATGATGCCCCGAGTGAGCCGGTAGGTCGCAGCGGCCGTGAGCCCCGCGAACACGACGCAGACCGTGAAGACGGCGCGGTTGTAGGACTCGAGGGGGACCCATTCGACGACAGCAGCGCTGAAGACCCTCGGCAGGAAGTGCTGGTACCCGGCGTACGGATGCAGGAGCGTGGCAAGCGTTCCCCGCTCGATCTGCTCCTTGAGGAAGATGACCCCGTCCTCAGCCCAGACCACATCGTGATCCGGCAGCGGGATCCGGAACCACGTCCAGACCGTGACCACGAGGAAGACCACCACGACCCAGACCCAGTCCCGCCTGGTCCAGTCCGGAAGCCTGGATGCACCAGGAGCAGGGCTGACCACGCTGGCTGTCGTCCTCGTCATGCGTCTCCTCTTTTGCAAGCGGCCGCGCGTCCTGCGCCGCCTCGTCCACCGCAGCAAACATCATGGCACGGAACGTGTGCCGCCCTTGCTGGCCTCGGATGCCGATCTTCGTGCTCCGTTAGAGTGAGGGCCTTGTCGAAAGGAACGTCATGACAGAACGCCAACGGGTGCTGGTGACCGGCGCTGGGGGGTACATCGGGCGCCACGTCGTGAACGCGCTGCTCGCCGAGGACGCAGACGTCGTGGCCGTCGTCCGACCCGGTGGCGCCGCGAAGGTCAACCCGGCTGCGACGGTCGTCGAGCTCGACCTGCTGAGCAGCGACGCTGACTACTCGAGCGTCCTCGAGCCGGCACCGACCTCGGTCATCCACCTTGCCTGGGAGGCGGGCTTCGCCCACAACTCCCCCGTGCACATGCTCAAGCTGTCCGATCACTTCAGGTTCCTGAACTCGGCGGTCGAAGCTGGCGTCAAGCGCCTCGCCGTGCTCGGCACCATGCACGAGGTCGGCAGGCACGAGGGTGCGATCACCGCCGAGACGCCCACCAACCCGCTGTCGCTCTATGGCATCGCGAAGGACGCGCTGCGCAAGTCGACGTTCCTCGCCTTCGACGAGAAGGTCACGCTGCAGTGGCTGCGCGCCTACTACATCTACGGCGACGACCGGAACAACCAGTCCATCTTCACGAAGCTCCTCGAGGCCGCGGACGCGGGCAAGACCGAGTTCCCGTTCACCTCCGGCAAGGCGAAGTTCGACTTCATCCACGTCGAGGAGCTCGGCACGCAGATCGCGGCCGTTGCCCTCCAGGATGAGCTGCGCGGCGTCGTCAACGTGGGCTCGGGTGTGCCCGTCTCGCTCGGCGAGCACGTCGAGCGGTTCATCACCGAGAACGACCTCGACATCTCCCTGAAGTACGGGGCGTTCCCTGACCGTCCGTACGACTCCAAAGAGGTCTACGGCGACGCGAGCGACATCCAGTCGTTCATGGCGGCCCGAGCCGGCGCCTGAGCACCGCCACAGAGAGGAGCGCGCCGTCGATCTCTCGACAGCGCGCCCCTTTCTCCGTCCTGACGGTCAGCGCCTGAGCACCGACTTCGCCGCGCGGCGCGCCTTCCGTTCGAGCTTGACCGCCGGCATCTGCTCGACCGCCTGCAGCTGCTGGCGGGCCCCGAGCAGCTCGGCGCCGAGCCGCGCCGCCTGTGCGCGAGCATCCGCTGCGCTGTGCTCGGCGGCCGCCGTGCGGTCCTCACGCAGCTGCAGCTCGTAGAGCTTCGTCTGCGCCTCGGCCTCGCGCTGCCCCAGCTCGTTGTACGCCGTCCGCAGACCGACGAGGTCCAGCTCTCGCTGGTACAGCGTCGAGTTGCGCTCGTCGACTTCCTCACGGAGCAGACGCACCTCCTCGTGTGCGACGTCGTCATACCTCTGGAAGAGCGCGGCCCGCTCGCGGAGGCGCAGCAGCTGCTCGTCCGAGTAGACCTCGTCGTGACCGTCGTCCAGCGTCGCGGAGAGCTGCGCGGGCACCACGGCGGCGTCGCCGATCGCGCGCAGGGCGTCGATGATGGATGTGTCCTCCACGTAGCCGCCGTCGGCGAGCTCGGACGTCGTGGGCATGCGCAGCGCGAAGAAGTCCTCGAGCACGCCGGCCTTGTACCGCCGCCAGTCGCGCATGCCATGGTGGTTCGCGCTCGGGCGAAGCCCCGGGTTCGCCTCGAAGCCCAGCGCCATCGCGACCGTCTTCCGCTCGAACTGCGACCAGGAACGCCACGGCACGTGCAGCACCTCGAGCTCGAAGCCCTCCGGCACGTCGCCATGCTGCTCGAGGGAGACGAAGTGGTTGCCGTGCGCGACCTCGACCTCGTCCGAGCCCACGTGGATGGCGTTGGGAGTCGGGTGCGCGAACACCCCGGCGCGGTTCAGCTGCTCGATGGAGCGCTCGTCCCTGAAGCGGAGGCGAGCGAGCCCGCTGCCTTCGCGCCCGAACGAGCCGACCATGTTGACGACCGGGACGCGGAACGTCGTCAGGTCGGGGCTGTAGTGCTCGAGCGCCTGCCTGACGGTCAGCGAGCGGTCGCGCGCGAACACGAACTCGTCGGCATCGCCGTTGATGACCCAGTCAGCACCGTGCTCGGAGTACGCCGAGCGAGCCATGCGCGTCACGACCTGGGCCTGCTGCTTCTTGTGCTCGGGATCGTGCAGGAGGGTCATGACCCCCTTCTCCTCGTACTGCTCGAGGATCTCGCGGGTTCCATCGACCGACGCGTTGTCGGTGACGATGAGGTGGTCGATGCCCTGAGCGAGCGAATGCTCCACGACGGCCGCGATGATGTCGGCCTCGTCGCGAACCATCATGGTCATGACGATTTTCATGGGCCAAGGCTACCCCGCTGTAGCATGGGGCATCGGCTGGCGCCCACCGGCGCCCGGCCCCGACAGACTCCAGCCGGGGTCGCCGTGAGCAGAGCAAAGGACGCCAACCTCATGCGTCGAGTGGTATTTTTCCTCGTCTACGACAAGCAGGGACACGTCGGCGGCTACGTCGAGCACTGCCTCCGCGAGCTGCGCGCCCACGCCGAGCACATCTTCGTCGTGTCCAACTCCCCCCTCACCACCGACTCGCGGCGCCGCCTCGAAGCCGTCGCCGACACGGTGTGGGAGCGCGAGAACGTCGGCTACGACGTCTGGGCGTACCGCGACGCGCTCCGCGAATTCGGGTCAGACCGCCTCCGCGACTACGACGAGCTCATCCTCGCCAACTACACCTTCTACGGGCCCATCGGCTCGTTCGCGCCGCTCCTCGAAGAGGCCGACGCGAAGACCGTCGACTTCTGGGGCATCACCGACCACGCGGCCGTGGTGCCGAACCCCATCACGATGACCGGCGTCATGCACCGCCACATCCAGTCGCACTGGATCGGCGTGCGCCGAAGCATGTTCACCTCAGACGCCTGGCGCTCCTACTGGGACGACATGCCCCGCATCGACTCCTACGACGACTCCGTCATGTTGCACGAGGCGCGTTTCACCCACTACTTCGAGTCGGCGGGCTTCTCCTCGTGGGTCGCCTACGCGTCGGCCCACTACGGCGACCAGCACCCGATCTTCAACCTCGCCGACGTGCTCATCGCCGACGGCTGCCCCATCGTCAAGCGGCGCTTCTTCTTCCACGACCCCATCTACCTGGACGAGCTCGCCATCATCGGCAAGCGCGTGCTCGAGCAGCTCGAAGAGAAGCACTACCCGCTCGACCTGCTCTGGCAGGACATCGGCACGACGGCCAAGCCGCGCATCCTGAACACGAACGCGGCCCTCCTCGAGATCATGCCGGACGTCGACCTGGGCGGCGCCGACCCGAGTGACCTCCGCGTGGTCGTCATCGCGCACGTCTTCTACGAGGAGATGATCGACGAGATCGTCGACCTCGCCAACACGATCCCCGGCGGCTACGACCTCGTCGTGACGACCGCGAACGCCGACAAGCAGACCGCGATCCAGGAGCGGCTCGTGGAGCTCGGCCGCCCGGACGACGACGTGCGCATCGTCGGCTCCAACCGCGGCCGCGACATCTCGGCGTTCCTGCTCACCTGCAGAGACGTCCTCGAGTCGGGACGCTACGACATCGTCGTCAAGCTGCACTCGAAGAAGAGTCCCCAGAACGGCTTCAACTCGGGGCGGCACTTCAAGGAGCACCTGTTCCAGAACCTGCTCAACTCCCCCGGGTACACGACGAACCTGCTCCGCCTCTTCGTCGACCACCCCACGCTCGGCATGGTCTTCCCGCCCATGATCCACATGGGCTTCCCGACGCTCGGCCGCGCCTGGTTCGCGAACCTCGAGCCGGCCAAGGAGCTCGCCGCGAAGCTCGGGATGCGCGTCGAGTTCGACGAGACCAGCCCGCTCGCGCCGCTCGGCTCGATGTTCATCGCGCGCCCCGAATCGCTGCGCCCGCTCGTGCAGGCCAGCTTCACGTGGGAGGACTTCCCCGACGAGGGGCAGTACGCGGATGGTGGGCTCCCGCACGTGCTCGAGCGACTCCTCGGCTACTCCGCGATCAGCGAGGGCTTCCACGTCCGCACGGTGCTGACGACGCACAACGCCGCCATCTCGCACACGCTCCTCGAGTACAAGGTGCAGGAGATCACGGCAGGCCTGCCCGGCCTGTTCCGCGAGCAGGTCGAGCTCGTGCGTCGGTACATCGCCTCCCAGGCCGAGTCCCCGCTCGGTCGCGCGAAGGGCATCGTGCTGAGCCGGACGCCGGGACTCGCGAACGCGCTGCGCCCGGTCTACAGCCGGTCGCGCGCCGCGTACCGCAACTTCCGGGCAGGTCGCTGACCCGCCCCACCTCGCGCGTGCGGCCCTCGGTGGCCGCGCCGCGAGGCTCCGAATTGGCCCCGAAGCCTGGTGTTAGTCTTGGGCGGCCCCTCCGTGGGGCCAGCGTCACAAGGTGTGCGGAGGACAATGTCTAAGCCTGTTTCTGTGAGGTCCCAGTCTCGGGGTCTCACGTTCAATCTCCTGGTCAATCTCACACTTCGTGAGATCCGGTCGGAGTACAAGCGCACTGCGCTCGGGCGAATCTGGTCGCTCATCAACCCGCTCGCGCAGATCGCGACGTTCTCGCTCGTCTTCGGGCTGCTCTTCGAGATCTCGGCCCCTCCCGGTACGAACTCGGGCGTGCACTTCTTCCCGCTGTGGATCGGCATCGGCGTCGTGAGCTGGGGCTTCATCTCCAACTCCGTCAACGGCGGCATGGGGTCCCTCGTCTCGAGCGCCGACCTGCTGCGCAAGGTCTACTTCCCCCGCTGGGTGCTGCCGCTCTCGCGCATCCTTGCGAACGCGTGGACCTACATCATCGAGATCGCGGTCATCACACTCATCATGTGCTTCATCGGCGGCCCCATGGTGCTGGCCTACCTGCCGCTCATGATCCCGCTGCTGGCCCTCATCATCATGTTCGTGCTCGGACTCGCGCTCATCCTCTCGGTCGTCGTCGTCTACTTCCGCGACATCGAGCACCTCTGGGGCATCCTCACGCAGCTGTGGCTCTACGCCTCCGGCGTCATGTTCCCCCTGCAGATGGTGCAGAACGCGCAGGACAACCTGACCGAGGAGGGCAGCCTGCTCTTCGGCGAGCCGTGGCCGCTCGTCTTCCTCTTCCAGCTCAACCCGACGCAGCGCATGCTCGAGTCGATCAGGAACATCGTCTACGACTACCAGGTGCCGCCACTCGAGAACTGGCTCTACATCGGGGTCTGGGCAGTCGTGATGCTGGTCATCGGCATCCTCGTGTTCACCCGGTTCTCGAAGAACATCGTGGAGGAGCTCTAAATGGCAGGCACAGCAGTCGACGTCTCCGGCGTCTCGAAGACCTTCCGCATCTACCACGACCGCAACCAGTCGCTCAAGGCGACGGTGCTCAAGGGTGGGCGGGCGAAGTACGAGGAGTTCAAGGCCCTCGACGACGTGACCTTCGAGGTCCCGGAAGGCGGCACCTTCGGCCTGCTCGGCCGCAACGGCTCCGGCAAGTCGACGCTCCTCAAGTGCATCGCCGGCATCCTGTCGCCGAACACCGGGACCATCACGACGCGCGGCCGCATCGCCGCGATGCTCGAGGTCGGCTCCGGCTTCCACCCCGAGCTCACGGGACGCGAGAACGTGTACCTCAACGGCTCCATCCTGGGCATGTCGAAGCAGCAGATCGACAGCCGCTTCGACTCGATCGTCGACTTCTCCGGCATCGAGAAGTTCATCGACCAGCCCGTGAAGAACTACTCGAGCGGCATGTACGTGCGCCTCGGCTTCGCCGTGTCCATCCACACGGAACCGGACGTGCTGCTCGTCGACGAGGTGCTCGCCGTCGGCGACATGGACTTCCAGGCCAAGTGCCGCGCGAAGTTCGCCGATTTCAAGGCCAGCGGCCGCACCGTCGTCGTCGTCTCGCACGGCCTCGAGGGCATGCGCGAGTTCTGCGACCGCGCCGCGTGGCTCGAGCAGGGCGTGCTGCAGGAAGTCGGCCCCGCGACGGCGATCATCGACAAGTACCGGGATTCCGGCAACGTCACGGAGATCATCGAGGGCGGCGGCCAGCGCCACGGCAGCGGCGAGCTCTACATCGACACGATCGAGCTCGTCGGCGAGAACGGCGCCGTCGACAACGAGATCCGCACGGGTGAGTCGCCCACCATCCGCCTCAACTTCGAGGCGAAGCGCCCGGTCGAGCGCCCGAACTTCAAGATCGCGATCGAGACGCTCGAGGGCGTCCGCATCTGGAGCACCTCCTGCAAGCAGCTGGGCTGGCAGCCCGACTCCGTGCAGGTCGGACAGGGCAGCATGGACTTCCACCTCGACCGCCTCGCGCTCGCACCTGGTGAGTACGTCGTCAACGCCGAGGTGTGGCGAGACGAGAGCACCACACCCGTCGACAGCCTCACCGGCTCGTTCCGCTTCGGCGTGCACGCAGGCACCCCGTTCGCGCTCGAGGGTGTGCTCGCGATGGACGCCCGCATCGTCGCGAAGCTCCCCGGCCAGTAGCGCCGCACAGCCACCGCGGAAGACCCTCGCCTCGGCGGGGGTCTTCTGCGTTGTCGCTCGATTGCTCGAGCCCTCGAGCGGCTCGAGCGTCCCTATACAGAAGACCCCCGCCAGGTGAGCATCGCTCGCCCCGGCGGGGGTCTTCATGTCGTGCGGTCGGCGCTAGCCGGCGACCGGCTCTCCGATGCGGAACGTGGAGAACAGCTCGCGTGACAGCTGGAACGTCGTGGGCTCCGTGGTCGCAGCCGGCTCGGCGGCGGGCGTCTCGTCGACTCCAGCACCGGCCTCAGGGGCCTCAGCGGGTGTCTCGACGGGCTCCTCGGTCGAGGTCGCGGTCGGCTCGGCGGTAACCCCGTCCGTGGCATCCGGGCGGCTCGTGTCCGTCGGCTCCTCGTCGGCGGTCGCCGCTTCGGTTTCCGTCGCCTCAGGTCCAGCCGTCTCGGTCGGTTCTGCGGTGGCCGTCGCCGTCTCGGTCACGACGGGAGTCGCAAGCGAGGGGTCGACGGGGTGCAGCACGCCGTCCTTCACGAGGTAGAGCGTTCCGTCTGGGCCGAAGACCCGGTCCGTGATCGGCTCGGCGGTCGTGGAGACCGTGAGTCCCGCACCGACCTCGGGCGAGATGAGCGCGAAGTCGAGACCGAAGGCAGCCGCGTACTCCGGGGTGGCGAAGGGCACGAGCTCTCCGTCGACTCCGATGTAGGAGACGCCGCCGACCGTGACAGCCGAGGTGTAGAGCGGTGAGGTGTTCTCACCGAACTCCGCGAAGTTCGCGTCCGGCACGCTGCGCGGGTTCTCGATGGCGAGTCCGAGCTGCGCCGCTACCTCGGGCGAACCGACCTGCAGGAGCTCGTCGCCGTTCACGATCCAGGTGCCGGTCCCGGCACGGTTGGTGATGACCTCACCGGCCGTGAGCGGGACAGCTGGCTCCGGCGCTGCCGTCTCCGTCGGCTCGGGAGTGCCGGGGGCATCCGTCGACGTCGGAGTGGGCTCGAGCGTGGGGTTCGTGGGCTCCGGAGTCGCACTGGCGGTCGGAGTCGCGGTCGCAGTCGGTTCCGGCGTCGCCGTTGCCGTGGGCTCGGGCGTCGCCGTGGGAGTCGCCGTCGGAGTCGCCGTGGCCGTTGCCGTTGGAGTCGGCGTGGCCGTCTCGCTCGGCGTCGGCTCGCCCCAGCCTGCTGGGAGCTTGGTGAGCTGCGCGCCCGTCGCGATCTGGTCGGCGAACGCGGTCGGGACCGAGATCACGTTGCCGACGGCGCCGAACTCCACGAGGAGCTTCGGGGACGAGATGTGCTGCTTCTCCCCATCCGTGATCAGGAAGATCTTCCCGCTGCCGTCCTTGATGAACTCGGTCATCGAGGCACCCGCGTTCGGGACGACGCCGCAGAGCTGCGCCGAGATCCCCGGGAAGTCGATGCCGTAGGCCGCTTCGAGCTCAGGCGTCAGCTTGTACGCCTCTCCCTCGGTCGCGACGTAGGCGTCGTCCCCGCAGCGGAACTGGTTCGTCGTGATGGCCGTGTCCCGAACCGGGATGCGGTCGAACGAGGCCTGGGTGATGACGTAGGGGCTCGAGCCGAAGCCGTAGTCCTCGGCGAGCTCGCTGCTGGCCACCTTCGTGAGGTGGGCGCCGTCGAGCACGTAGAGGGTGTCGCTGTTCGGGCTCTTGATGAGCGCGCCGTTGGTGATGCCGTTGCCGGTGTCGATGCCGTCGAGCGTTCCCTTCGGCACCGTGTAGATGGTGCTCGAGATGCCGCGCTTCGTGGCCTCGGCCTCTGCGTCGCTCTTCGAGGAGAACTCGACGCGCTCGCCGCCGACGACGAGGTTGATCGTGTCGGATCCGCTCTCCTGCACGAAGTGGGCGCCGGGGACGGAGCCGTTCTTGCCGAGCGAGCCGATGATGCCGGCCGGGAGGGAGACGAACTTCGAAGCTCCGTACGTCGACGCCGGGACCCGCAGGAGCCCGCCATCGGTGTGCACGTAGCTCGACGTTCCGTCGGTCACGAGGGGCTCCGCCGAGAGGGCGTCGCCCTGGGTGAGCTTGCCGTAAGCCGGGCCGAACCTGCCGGACGCCTTGAACGCGCTGAAGTCGGCGAGCGATGCGGGAACGGCATGAGCCGTGAGGTCACTGTCGAGCACGACCTTGCCCGAGCCATCGAGCTTCTCGACGACGGCTCCGCCCGTGAGGAACGGCTCGCCGTCGCTGAGGAAGTCGATCTTGTCGTCCTTCAGCTTCGTGGTGCCGATGTACATGCCCTGGGCGCCGAGCTCGGCGATGTCCGCGACCTCGCGCTTGGTCGTGCCCTCGATGAAGAAGATCTGACCGCTCGTGTTCTGGACGAACTTCTCCAGCGCACCGCCGTTGTTGAACTTGTCGAGCTGCTCCTGCGTGATCTTCGCGAGGTCCGAGCCCTGCTGGTAGCCGAAGTCGGCCGCCACGGTCCAGTTGCGAACCTTCCGGAAGACGCCGTCGTCGATGTAGTACGGCGTGTTGTCCGGGCCGACGAGGATCTCCCCGACGTTCGCGCCGGTCGTGTACTTGTCGAGCGTCGATGCCGGAACCGTGGAGACGGCGCCGAGCGCGTACGCGAAGTCAGCGACCTTGGACGCGGTGACCGGGTAGCGGACTTCCTCGGAGAGGAAGTACACCTGCGAGCTGCCCTCGGCCTTGACGAGCCACGGCACGCTGACGGCGCCCTTGGGGTCGCCGAACCAGTCGGTGTACATGCTCCAGAAGTTGCGGTTGCCGTACGCGGAGCATCCATCGCCCTCGCCGTACATGTTGTTCAGCGCGGCCTGGTTGGGCTGGTACGGCGTGTAGTTGTAGAGACCGGCCGTCGCGTAGTTCGAGATGTAGACCGCGGAGGAGCCGCAGGAGAAGTTGGGGTTGTACAGCACGTTGTTCGACGCGAACGGGATGTGGTTGAAGCTGTACGGGTTGGCCTTGTAGTTCTGGAACTGACGCGCCGCGTTGTAGACCTGGTAGAAGAAGCCGCCGTAGCTCTGGTCGCAGGGTGCCGTGTCCGGGCAGCCGAATCCGGTCGCCGCCGCGAGGCGACCGAGGGTCGGGCTCTGCATGGAGACGAGGCTCTGCTCCTTCTCGAGGAGCACGAGCATGGCCTTCTGGCTGAAGTTGCAGGCCTGGCCGACCTTCGCGATGATGTCTGCCGCCGATTCGCCGCCGCCCGCGCCCGAGTAGGCGGAGCAGTACTGCGTGGCAGGCATGGAGGGCGTCGCCTGCGTGTAGTTGCGCAGCGCCGTCGGGGACGACGAGCCGTTGCGCGAGACGAGGAACTGCTGCACCTCGGCCGCGGACATCGCGTTGCCGTTGTAGAAGTTCTCGTCGCTGATGAGGTTGCCCGGGTCGAAGCCGCTGGCGTCCGCCGCAGCGGCGGCCTCGATGCCGCCGTTCGTGGGGCTCGAGGCGATGAGCTGCAGCCCGAGCAGCCCGGAGGCTGCTACCGCTGCGGTAGCGAAAATGGCAAGAGTACGGCGAAACATGAGTTCCCAACGCGTCGGTCGACTGGGTTGCTGCGCATCCACGGAGTGCACCGAGAAGGCTCAGCAGTTTCCAAGTATGCATACATGCGCCACGGAACTCCACACCCGTCCCAACTTTCACACGAGTCACATAAACAACATCCGTGTCAGCGTCGACCCTGCGAAGCCCGGAAACACAACGATCACGGCCCCAGGCAGGTCCGTGATCGTCGCGACACGCCCGAGGAGAGAAATCCAAGGAATCCGGTCGCTGTGCCGTATATGCGAGCTACTCGGCCCGTTCGAGTCTCTGCGCGTCGATCCAGTCGCAGAGGAGGCCAACACCCTCATCCACCATGACTCGAGGACTCCAGCCCAGCGCGGCGCTCGCTTCCGACACCTCGCAGGACGCGTGACGGACGTCGCCATTGCGGAACTTCCCGTTGATCTCGGGCGCAGGCGCCCCGTAGTGGGCCGCGATGAGCTCAGCGAGGCGGAGGATCGACGTGCCCTCACCCGAGCCGATGTCGTAGGCGTTCGCGTTCGAGTCCGACTCGAGCGCGCCACGCACGATGGCGTCCGCCACGTCATCGATGAAGACGAAGTCTCGGATGATCTGGCCGTCCTCGTACACGGGGATGACCCGGCCGGCCTTCGCCTCCTGGGCGAAGAACGACACGATCCCGGTATACGGATTGATGAGCGACTGACCTGGGCCGTACACGTTCTGCAGGCGGAACAGCACATCGGTGACTCCGAGCGACAGGCACCACGAGCGGAGGATGTGCTCCTGCGCGAGCTTCGTGGCCCCGTACACGCTCGTCGGCGAGGGCGCCACCTTCGAGGAGACGAACGGGAGCGCGGAGAGCCCGGGGAAGTCCCACTCGCCTCGCTCGAGCATGGCGGCGGAACGCTGGCCCGGGTAGCTCACGGCCCCGTGGGCGTCCACCCAGGCGCCCTCGCCGTAGACCGCGCGGCTCGAGGACAGCACGATCTTGCTCGGCAGCTTGTCGGCGCGGACAAGTGCGTCGAGCATCTCGGTCGTCCCGACGACGTTCACGCTCGCGTGGCGCGTGGCCTCAAGCAGCGACTGCCCTGTGCCGGTCTCCGCGGCCAGGTGGATGATGACGTCTGGAGTCACGTCGCCGAGGAGGGCATCCCAGTCGGCCGCCGAGGTCACGTCGCCCTGCACGAACTCGACGCGACTGTCGAGTTCACTCGGGCGCTCAGGGACCGGGTGGATCTGCGGGTGCAGGTTGTCGAAGGCGACGACCCGATCGAAATGCTCGGGCAGGCGGTGGGAGATCGCGGATCCGATGAATCCGGCTCCCCCGGTGATGAGGCAGGTCGTCATGGCGTTGCTCCTTAGGGTCTTCCCCCAGGCTAGCGAAGTGCCGTGGCCGGCGACGATGGCGCCTGCCAGGCTACTCGGCTGGGAGGACCGGGATCCAGTTGAGGTACCGCTCCGTCATCTCGAAGATCACGACATCCGGCTGGTAGTCGGCCGCCTCCGCGAGCACATCCGGGATCTGCTCGGTAGCGCTGCCGAGGTTGCTCGTCACCTGCTTGGTCTCGGCGAAGCCTGTCTGCCAGGTCGGTCCGGCGCTGTTGCCCTGACTGTCTCGCACGATCAGGGCGCGCAGGTCGGACTGTGCCCCCTCCGTCACCGTGGTGGCCGGCAGCTGCAGCATGTCGAGCCCCTTGCCGGCATCGACCTCGAGCACGGAGCCGTCGTTGAGCGTGGCCTGCATCTTCGGCGGCGCCTGGTCCAGCACCGGAGTGCCCCACCCGGTGTCCGTCGTCGGGAACCCGTAGGCCTCGAACTCGCTGATGACCGGCATATCCCCGACGCTCGAGTAGTCCAGCGGGGCGAGCGCCTGGTACTTCGCGTCGACCGCTCCGAGGCAGCCGGCGAGCTGCTCCCAGCCGATGGCGGCGCCGAACGGTGACCAGTGGCTGTTGCCGGGCGCGTAAACCGCACCCTCCTCGGATGCGTCGCGCAGCGCCTGGCGGGTGTCGACGAGCGGCAGGTCGGGATGCGCGTCGACCAGGTAGTCGAACGCCGTCGGCCCGCGGAGCTCTTGCGCCCACTCGGGCAGCTGCTCAGGATGCACCGACCAGTCCGCGGGGACGACCTGGACCACGAAGTCGATGCCCTGTGCGCTGAGGCCCTCGTCGATGGTCCGGAAGTAGTTCGCCCACTCCTCGCTCTCCTCGTCGCTGAGGAAGCCGCGGCCGAGGGCCTGCGAGAAGTTGTTCGCCTGCGTGTCGCCCCAGAAGACCCAGCCGTTCTCCCCCGGGACGAAGAGCTGCGCGTCTGGGTCGGAGCCGATGTGCTCGTCCCAGACCGCCTCGCTGGCCTCTCGCTCCTCGCCCGTCCATGGAGAGTCGGTGACGGGGTCCACGAGACCCGGCTGGCATTGCTGGGCCGGCAGCCGGGTGGCCTCCGACTCGGGAGCCTCCGCGGGCGGCACGAACTCCTCCATCGCTATGGCGTTCCGGGTCTGGTACCCCGCGACCGTCGCCACGATCGCAGCGATCAGCAGCAGGATCAGCGGGGTGAGACGCACCCGGTGCCACCGCTGCGCCCACGTCAGACGCCCCGTCTCGGACTTCGGCTCCTCGAAGCCGCTGTCTGGCCGGACGCCGCTCGGACCGACGGCGGTCATGAGCTCGACTCCACGCGTCCGGCGCGGATCCGCGCGGCGAAGTTGGACGACGAGTAGGCGGGGTTGACGATCCTGCGCTTCACCGCATCCACCACCGGGGTGCCCCGCTCGAGCAGCCAGGCGAGCCACTTGGGGGTCCAGTTCTTGAGGCTCATCGCGGGGCTCTCGATCAGGTGCCAGGAGATGTACGCGCAGATGTGCGCGGCGACCGCGATGACGAGGTGGTAGACGAACCAGCCGGCGTTCTGCAGGCCGAAGTACGCCCCGAACTGCATGAGCGGCCAGGCGAAGATGTAGATGCCGTACGAGAGGTCGCCGTGCTTCTCCCATTTGTTGAGCCGCGGCGTGCGGATCGCGAACCACATGAGGAAGTACATGAGTCCGTACTGACCCCACATGTTCCAGCCGCCGAACGCGTACGCGAAGCCCGCGATGCCGAGCGCGAGCACCGCCAGCCGGTCATCGATCGGGATCTTGTCCCCGAACAGGGCGAACAGCATCCCGAACGCGAAGGGGGCGAAGAACATCGGGTAGAAGGGGTTGGTGAGGAACGGGCTGAGCGAGGTCATCTCGACCCAGCCGCTCCAGGTGAGGAAGTTCACTCCGATGATGCCGACGGCGATGAGGCCGCCGACGATGCGGTTCGAGAACACGCCGAAGAGCCCGAGGAGCCCGACCATGATGTACGCGCGGAACTCGTAGAACAGGGTCCACGCCGACCCGTTCCAGTCGAAGCCGCCGATGCTGGCGAACGGCAGCGAGCTGCCCATGCCCGCGATGTTGCGCTGGCCGAGCTCGAGCCACATGTTGCTCAGGAAGTACGTGAAGGGCGACTCGGTGTCGGCGTCCCAGTAGCCCGCCATCGAGCCCGTCTCCTGATGCCAGGCGATCGGCGCGAGAATGAACGCGGTCGTGAGCAGCGCGAGCCAGAAGGCAGGGAAGATACGGAGAGCCCGCCGCCAGAAGAAGCGGAAGATCGTCGACTTCCCGCGGCGGCTCTGCGTGATCAGGTAGCCGGAGAAGAAGAAGAACCCTGCGACGGCGACGCCGCCGACGGACTGCTCGCTGGAGATCTGAGTGCCGAGGTCGTGCCCGCCGTAGAACCCTGCGAGGGGTCCCGCGTGCGCGAAGATCACCGCGAAGGCGAGAAGCCATCGGAGGAACCCGATGCTGTTGGCCCGTGGATCGAAGGCCTTGTCGAGCGTCAGCGGCATAGCTTCCTAGGTCGTGGAGTCGTTCGCCCGCAAGCAGGCGGCGCTTCATCCTACACAGAGAGCAGAATCGCGATTTCGGGCCGTCAGGGCGGAATTCCGGGGCTTCGGCTAGGAGACGGTGACCGTCATCGGCTCGCTCGAGCCACTGCCAGCCGGGCCCTCGTACTGCATGACGGCCGACCAGTCGCCGGCCTTGATGGCCGGGTCGCGCAGGTTCACGATGCAGCTGGACGCGTCGGTGTCGGCCGAGGTGGGGGCGGTGGCCGTCGCGGTGGCCGCGAACGTCTCGGGACCGTTCTTGAGGACCAGCGTGCACGTGCCGCCCGGGTCCGTGGTCGAGACGAGCGCTGCGGCAGAGATGACGCTCTGGTCCGGCACCCAGTAGACGCGGCTGAGCGAGACCTGCACGCCGGAGGCCTCGGCGGGGTCGCTCGGCTCGGCCGTGGCCGTCTCCGTCACGGTGACGGTCGGCACGGGCGTCGCCGTGACGATGAGCGTCTCCGGAACGGCGACCTCGGTCGCCTGCGGCAGCGTCGTGACGGGTGCCGTGTTGTCGGCAGGAGCGCCCTGGCCGAGTGGGTTCATGAGCACGAACACGATCGCCGCGATCGCCACGGCCGCCGCTATGAGGAGGCCGATGACAAGCCCCCGGCCGGTGCCACGGCGTTCGGCCTGGCTCTCCAGCTCTTCGAGCTCGTCGGGGTCGTACTGCCCGCCGAGCGGCGTCTCGCCATTGCTCATCTGCCACCTCCAGTCGCAGACACGGTACCCCGGCGCGGGTAACGGCCACCTGATGCCGCGCCGCGAAGCGGGGTCAGCGGACGCGAGCGAGCAGTCCCTTGGCATCAGCGGCGAGACGCCGCAGCGGCTCCTCCAGCGCCGGCATCCGGCGGAAGAGCGACGTGGCGAGACGCGCGACGCGACTGCCGCCAGGCTTCCGTGCCCGCGCGAGCCGGTGCGGCGCCCTCACCTCAGCGCCGAACTCCGCGACGAGGTCCTCGTACTTCGCGGCCAAGAGGGCGTAGTCACTCGCGAGCCCGTCGGCTGTCTCCGCCTCCGCCACGGCGAACCCTGCATCGAACACGAGGCGGCTCGCGAGCAGGTCGAGCAGCCGGGAGAGCTCGCCGTCGGGGAACCGGGCCTCGAGCGCCGAGAACCCATGCGCGTCCAGGACCGCGGCGAAACGGCGGAGCGCATCCACCCGGTACGCGGCGAAGCCCGCAAACGGCGCGACGGGCGAATTCGCGTCCAAGGGTGCAACCGCACCGAGCGAAGCTGCCAGCGCGGCCGACTTCGCTCGCGCACCCCGCCAGCCGTCGGCGAGCAGCCCTGTGCCGATCGGCGGTGTGACAGGGACGACCATGCCGAGCGTTCGGTGGTCGGCGAACTCCCACGCGAGGGGCTCGGCGCGCTCGAAGATGACCCGGCGCCCACGCTGGCGGGCGAGCAGGGAAGCGCTCGCCGGCATCGAGTCCAGGGACGCGGCAGCGACCGACTCGACGAGCACGAGGTCGGATTCGAGGAGTCGCGCGTCACCGTTCGCCAGCCTGCGCCAGAAGTCACCGCGCACGATGCGGAGGTGGAGCCCCGAGATGGTCGCCGACTCGTCGCCGCTCGCCTCGTCGCGAACCCACTCGTGCGTGACCGCGGTGGATGCGCGGCGCAGGACCCTGGGCCCTGCCCCCACTCCCCCGGCCAGCACACGGCTCGGCGCGAACCTCGCCGTGCTCTCGACGAGCACGTCGATGGGGAACGCGCGACGCTCGAGATCGAGCGCGACATCACGAGCGGACACACCCCGATGGTCGAGTTCGACGGGGTCGTGGACGAAGATCCGGCGCTTCACGAGCGGCGCACCGGCCTCGAGCAGCAGGACAGGCGTCTCGAGGCTCGGATTGGCGACCGGTGCCCCCTCGACTCTGAAGTTGCCCGCCGGGAACTGCGCGCCGACCGAGAAGCCGCGCTCCGCGAAGAACGGCGAGAACCGAGCCTCGTGGTGCCGCACCGAATCGTCGTACGACCGGATCTCCGGCAACGACGCCCAGTACTCGGCCCACGCATCGCTCACCACGACGCTGCGGCGCACGGCGATCCAGTGCGACTGCAGATGTGCTGGCATCGTGCCGCGGCGCGTGTACGGGTCGGGCGTGAGCTGGCCGTGCTCGGTGACGCCCCACACATCGTGCCCCGCCGCATCCGCCCACTCGAACGTCGCGGCGAAGTCGCCGACGGGGCCGAGGAACGTGTAGTTCGCGAGGATCACCTCGTCGAAGGCGGCCAGACGCTCGGCACCGATCTCCTCGAGCGCCGCACGGTAGCCGCCGACGTCGAAGCCCTCATTGGGTCGCTCGAAGACCGAATCGGCGACCGCGCCGAGCGACGCGCGCGACTCGTCGGTCACCGAGCCGTTCACGACGACGAAGAGCTCACTCGCGTGCGGGCGCAGGCCGCGGAGGGCGTGCAGCACGCCAGCGTCGGCGACGCCAGCCCTGTCGAAGAGCAGGTAGATGACAAGTCGATTCATAGTCGCGGGCGGCCGATACGGCCGACTCCTCCCCTGAGCGCGTGCAGACTCGTGCCAAGCTAGCACCACCGCGCACCAGACCCAGGAGAGCAGATGCCAGCTTCGCGACTCGTCGCCGAACGCCGACCAGAGGACGCACGCGAGCCGCGGCTCGGAGACGCTGCCGTCACCGCGGTCGTCTGCACGCACAACGGCGAGAGATTCCTCGAGCAGCAGCTGCTGAGCATCCTGTCGCAGAGCCACCCCGTCGCCGAGATCGTCGTCTCGGACGACGCGTCCAGCGACGGCACCGTGGAGCTCGCCCGCCGCGTGCTCGAAGCCTCCGACCGGGCGTTCCGCATCTACACGCGAGACGAGCCGCTGCGTGTCAGCGCGAACTTCAGCTTCGCCTTCGGCGAGGCCCGCACCGAGTACCTCGCGACGAGCGACCAGGACGACGTCTGGCACCCCAAGAAGGTCGAGCACCTCCTCGCAGCCCTCCTCGGTGACGACGAGGCGCTCCTCGCCCACTCGGACGCGCTCCTCGTCGACGAAGACGGCGAACCCATCGGCGGCACCCTCCTCGACTCGCTCGAGATCACGCAGACCGAGTGGCGCGACTACGAGAACGGGCGGCAGCTCGAAGCGCTCACCGCCCGCAACTTCGTGACCGGCGCGACCATGATGCTGCGCGCATCCCTCGTCTTCCGGGCCGGCAATGCGCCGGCCCCCTGGATCCACGACGAGTGGCTCGCGACGACAGCCGCCCTCGTCAACGGCCTCCGCGTCGTCCGCGAGCCCCTCATCGACTACCGGCAGCACACCGACAACCAGATCGGGCAGACCGCGCCGACGCTGCAGGTCAAGATCGCGCAGGCGACGAAGGACGGCTCGGCCGACCAGCTGCGCCGCTACCGCCGCGCCGTCGCCCTCCTCAAGCGCGTCACCGAACTCGGCGGCACGGCAGAGCAGGAAGCCCACGTGCGGCGCAAAGTCGCCCACGAACGGCAGAGGCTCCTGCTTCCGACCGCACGAATCCGGCGCGTGCCCCGCATCCTCAGGTGGACCCTGCGGGGCCGCTACCGCACCTACTCGCGCGGCAGCTACGACATCGCCCGCGACCTCTTCCAGTCACTGCGGGACCGCGACGCGCACACCGGGAGCTGAACCCCGGCTGCGACGCCGACGACGAAGGCCGTGACTCGGACGAGTCACGGCCTTCGCCATCATGAGGGACCCGCTACGCGAGCAGTCCCTGCATGTAGCGTCCGTATCCGCTCTTCTGCAGCGGCTTCGCGAGCTCAGCGAACTCGGCGTCGTCGATCCACCCGGCACGCCAGGCGATCTCCTCGATGCAGCCGATCTTGAAGCCCTGGCGGTCCTCGATGACGCGCACGTACTCGCTCGCCTGCATCATCGACTCGAACGTGCCCGTGTCCAGCCACGCCGTGCCACGGTCGAGGACCTGCACCTGCAGCTTGCCCGCATCCAGGTACGCCGAGTTGATGCTCGAGATCTCAAGCTCGCCACGCGCGGACGGCTCGACGTTCTTCGCGATCTCGACCACGTCGTTGTCGTAGAAGTAGAGGCCGGGCACCGCGTAGTTCGACTTCGGCACCTCCGGCTTCTCCTCGATCGACACGGCCTTGTTGTCCTCGTCGAACTCCACGACGCCATACGCGACCGGGTTCGACACGTGGTACGCGAAGATCAGGCCGCCGTCGAGCACGTTATTGCCGCGCAGCGACGAGCCGAGGCCCGAGCCGTGGAAGATGTTGTCGCCGAGCACCAGCGCGACCGAGTCGTCGCCGATGAACTCCTCGCCGATGATGAACGCCTGCGCGAGCCCATCCGGCGACGGCTGCACGGCGTACTCGATGCGCATCCCGAGCTGCGAGCCGTCACCCAGCAGGGCACGGAACTGCTCGTTGTACTCGGGCGTCGTGATGATCAGCACCTCGCGGATGTCCGCCATCATGAGCGTCGACAGCGGGTAGTAGATCATCGGCTTGTCGTAGATGGGCATGAGCTGCTTCGAGATGCCCTTGGTGATCGGCCACAGGCGCGTGCCCGACCCGCCAGCGAGGATGATTCCCTTCATGGCTACGCACCCGCCTTCGCGCTGAGCTCCGCGTAGTAGGCGCGAGCCTCTTCCCAGCTGGGAAGGAGACCGGACGCGGCCGCCTCGGCGAGCGAGGGGGCATCCGTGTCCTTTGGGGAGAGCAGCAGCTCGCCGGCCTCCTCGGGGAACCGCAGGTCGACGTCCTTGTCGAGCGGGTTGATGCCGTGCTCGCGCTCCGCGTGGTACGTGTCGGTGACGAGGTAGCTGACCGTCGCGTCGTCGGTCAGCGCGACGAACGCGTGACCGAGGCCCTCGGAGAGGTAGATCGCCTTGCGGTCGACGTCATCGAGACGGACCGAGTCCCACTCGCCGAACTTCGGCGACCCCGTGCGGATGTCGATGACGAAGTCGAGCACGGCGCCGCGCGTGCACGTCACGTACTTGGACTGGCTCGGCGGGATGTCTGCGAAGTGGATGCCCCGGACCACGCCACGCGTCGACACCGAGGTGTTCGCCTGCTTGAGGTCGATCGAGTGCCCGACAGCTTCTGCGAGCTTGTCGAAGCGGTACCACTCCAAGAACACGCCGCGGTCGTCGCCGAACTGCTTCGGCGTGATCTCGTAGCTGTCTGGGATGCTGAGTTCGCGAATCTCCATGCCGAGGAGTCTAGTGCGGTGCGTGCAGCGATCGCGCTCCGACGCACTCGGCCATACTTGGGGGCTGGCGACCTGCCCGACCCATGGGGTTCGCCGCACGCAAGAGAGAAAGAGGACGACGGATGCACACCAACGCCGAGTCGCGCACGCCGCCGCGCGTCGCCGTCCTCCTCGCGACGCACCTGGGCAGGACCTACCTCGACGAGCAGCTCGACTCGATCCTCGACCAGGCAGGGGCCGACCTCCACGTGTTCGTCTCCGACGACGGATCGACCGACGGCACCCTCGAGCTCCTCGCCGAGCGGGCCGCAGCCGACGCGCGCATCACGATCCTGCCGCCCGAGACCTTCGGCGCCCCCGCCCCGAACTTCTTCCGCCTGCTGACGACGATCCCCATCGAGGAGTACGACTACGTCGGTTTCGCCGACCAGGACGACGTGTGGATGCCGGGCAAGCTCGAGCGCCACATCCGCCTCCTCACCGAGGGCCACGCCGACGGCGTCTCCTCGAACGTGACCGCCTTCTCGGAAGACGGCACGCGCATCCTCATCAAGAAGGACTACCCCCAGCGCCTCGCCGACCACCTCTTCGAGACGCCGGGCCCCGGGTCGACGTTCCTGCTCACGAGGCGCTTCGCGCACCTCGTCGCCGAGCAGCTCGACAACCCCGACTCCCCCGCGCGCGAGGCCTTCGCGCACGACTGGCTGATCTACGCCCTCGCGCGCGCCGCCGGTCTGCGCTGGATCATCGACGGCGAGTCGACCGTCGACTACCGGCAGCACGTCGCCAACGCGGTCGGCGCGAACACCGGCCTCGCCCAGGCCTGGAAACGGCTCCGCCTCACCTCCAACCGCTGGCACCGCGGGCAGGTGCAGCTGACCGTCGAGGCGTGCATCCACATCGCCTCCCCGGAGGAGCTGCCGAGGCTGCAGTGGCTGCACGAGATCCTCGTGGAGTTCACGTACCGGGACGCGCTGCGGCTCGTGCGACGCTGGCGTCAGCTGCGCCGCAGACCGCGCGATCGCGCCGCCCTCGCCACGCTCATCACCGCACGACTGTGGTAGCACGTCGGAGGGCCGCGCTAGAGTAGCTCCGACCGCGCGCGGGTCACACCGCGCCGCTCGAACCGCACAACCATCGGCAAATTTCCATCGGCACAGCCCGGCCGACGATTGAACAGGACAGGTATGAAACTTCTCGTGACCGGCGGGGCCGGCTTCATCGGCTCGAACTTCGTGCGCCGCGCGCTCCAGGACCAGTACGAGGGTCTGGAAGGCGTCGAGGTCGTCGTCCTGGACAAGCTGACCTACTCGGGAAACCTCGAGAACCTCGCTCCCGTGTCCGACTCCGAGCGGTTCACGTTCGTCGAGGGTGACATCACCGACGACGTCGTGCTCGACGAGTGGATCCCGAAGGTCGATGCAGTCGTCCACTTCGCCGCTGAGTCGCACGTCGACCGCTCCGTCCGCGACGCGTCCGTGTTCATCGAGACGAACGTCGTCGGCACGCAGAAGCTGCTCGACGCGGCCCTGCGCCACGAGCTTCCCCGCTTCGTGCACGTCTCCACCGACGAGGTGTACGGCTCGATCGAAGAGGGAAGCTGGAGCGAGACGTTCCCGCTCGAGCCCAACTCGCCGTACTCGGCGTCGAAGGCATCCTCCGACCTCATCGCGCGCTCGTACCACCGCACGCACGGCCTGAACGTGTCGATCACGCGCTGCTCGAACAACTACGGCCCGTACCACTTCCCCGAGAAGGTCATCCCGCTGTTCGTCACGAACCTCATCGACGACAAGCACGTTCCCCTCTACGGCGAGGGCAACAACATCCGCGACTGGCTGCACGTGGACGACCACTGCCGCGGCATCGCGATGGTGCTCGTCGGCGGCAAGCCCGGCGAGATCTACAACATCGGCGGCGGCACGGAGCTCACGAACAAGGAGCTCACGCAGCTCCTGCTCGACGCGACCGGCAAGGACTGGTCGTACGTCGACCGCGTCCAGGACCGCCTCGGCCACGACCTCCGCTACTCGGTCGACATCTCAAAGATCCAGCGCGAGCTGGGCTACGAGCCCAAGGTTCCGTTCGAGCAGGGCCTGGCTGACGTGGTGCAGTGGTACCGCGACAACCGCACCTGGTGGGAGCCGCTGAAGGAGCGCGCTGCCCTGTGACCGATTCGACGTCTGTCCCCGCCGCGGCGGCCGCACCAGCGGCCGCCGCGCGGTTCCTGATCACGGGTGCATCCGGGATGCTCGGCCGTGACCTCCAGCGTGCCCTCGCGGGCCGGGACGTCACCGCCCTGGATCGCGCCGCGCTCGACATCACCGACCCCGCGGCGGCCTCGGCCGCCGTGGCGGGGATGGACGTCGTCATCAACGCCGCCGCCTACACGAACGTGGATGGCGCGGAGACCGACGAGGACACCGCATACGCGGTGAACGCGACCGGCCCGGGCGTGCTCGCCGCCGCGTGCGCCGAGCACGGCGCGAAGCTCGTGCATGTGTCCACCGACTACGTGTTCCGCGGCGACGCGACGTCCCCGTACGAGGAAGACGCCGACCACGACCCGATCTCCGCCTACGGCCGCACGAAAGCGGCGGGCGAGACGGCCGTGCGCGACGCCCTGCCGGACGCCTCCTACATCGTGCGCACCGCCTGGCTCTACGGGGCCGACGGCCCGAACTTCGCGAAGACCATGGCGCGCCTCGCGGCCACCAAGCCCGAGGTCTCGGTCGTGTCCGACCAGCTCGGACAGCCCACCTACTCGGCCGACCTCGCGGCCCAGATCGTCGCGCTCGTCGACGCCGACGCACCCGCAGGCACCTACCACGGCACCAACGCGGGCATCGCCTCCTGGTACGACTTCGCGCGAGAGATCTTCCGCCTCGCGGGCTTCGACCCCGCCAACGTGAAAGAGACGGACAGCACCGCGTTCGTGCGTCCAGCCCCACGACCCGCCTACTCCGTCCTCGGCCACGACGCCTGGGCGAGCGCGGGAGTTCCACCCATGCGGCCCTGGCTCGACGCACTCGAAGACGCCGCCGCCCAAGGAGTCCTCAGAACCTGATGGTTACCCTTCGTGTCCTGCTCGATCGCGCCGCCGACGAGCGCCCAGGCGGAACCCGGCGTTACAGCGAGGAGCTCGGACGCCAGCTCATCGTGCGCGCGCCACGCGGGTGCGACGTCGAGGCGATCATCCCCAAGCGGTCGCGCGAAGAGGTCGCGCTGCTCGAGGAGCGCGTGCCCGGGCTGACGAACGTCGTGCAGGCTCCACTTCGTCCGGAGCGCCTCGAATCGTCCTGGTCTCGAGGGCTGCTCACGAACTCCGTCGGCGGCGGCTTCATCCACAGCTTCACTCCCCTCGCCCCCATGCGCGACATCTCACTCAGCCAGGGCATCGACCAGACGGTCGTCACCTGGCATGACATGACGGCGTTCACCCACCCCGAGCTCATCAGCTCGCACACCGTCAAGCACCACAAGGCGCTGCTGCGCCGCGCGTTCCGCTACGCGAGCGGCATCGTCGTGCCGACCAACGCCGTCGCCGACCAGGTCATCGAGCACTACGACTTCGGCGACCGCGTACGGGTCATGAGCCCCGCCGCGGCAGCCAGCATCCGCCTCCCCGAGTCCGAAGAGGCCGGCGATGCGATCGCCGAGACGCTCGGACTCCCAAACGACTACATCGTCACGCTCGCCTCGCTGCACAAGCGCCACGGCCTCGCGCAGCTCCTCAAGGCACTCGGCGAGCGCAGCCTCGACGGCGTCAAGCTCGTCGTCGTCGGCCCGACCGAGCGCGGCGACGTCACCCTCGACGCGCTCGTCAGCGAGTCCGGGGTCGCCAGCGAGCGCGTCGTCGCCGTCGGAGCCATCACCGACGAGCAGCTCGCCGTCGCGCTTCAGCGCGCCAGCGCGCTTGTCGTGCCCAGCCTCAGCGCCGGATTCGGTCTGCCCATCATCGAGGCCTTCAAGTTCGGCACCCCCGTCATCACCTCCGACGACCCCGCCCTCGTCGAGGTGGGGCTCGACGCGACCCTCGTCGTGGAACGCGGCGACGGTATCGCCGACAGCGGCTACCCGGAACGACTCGCCGGCGCCATCGCCGGGGTCCTCGGCGACAGCGACCTCGAACGTCGACTGCGCCTCGCCGGCAAAGACCGCGGCGGCATGTTCTCGTGGGAGATCTCGGCCGACCAGGTCTGGAACTTCCACGCCGACCTGTAGCCGCGTCTCGGGCTGGAAACCTCACTTCGTGGCGGGAAAGTTCCCCCAACGAAGTGAGGTTGTCATCCCGAACCCGGTGACGGGATGTGGAATCCGCGGCTGAGGTCGATTCGCGCTGTGGATAACTTCGCCCTGATGGGCGAGCGCTCCCTACCCTGTCCGCATGACGACAGAAGCACCGCTCCCGCCCTCCCGTCCGGGCTCCGCCTTCACCACGGGTGAAGGGCTCCGTGCCGGCCTGAGTGCACGTGAAGTCTTCGGATCGAGCTACGCGCGCCCGCACCATGGCATCCGCACCAATGAAGAACCGGTCACCCCCGAAGAGATGGCGACGGCCTATCTACCGCGGATGCGCGACTGGCAGGCCTTCGGGGACACGACCGCTGCGATCTTCTGGGGGCTGCCGGTGCCGAACCGCCTCCTCACGAGCATGACGGTGCACATCGTGGTGCCAACCGGGAGGAATGCTCCGAAGGGGAACAGACTCGCAGCCCGGCGCATCTCTCCGGACAAGTGGGAGCGCGTCGAGCACCGGGGCACGCCACTGGCAAGTCCGGCGCTGACTTGGGCGCTTCTCGCGCGCATCCTTTCGATACGGGAACTCGTCACCGTCGGGGACGCTCTTGTCTCCACATCGCGAAACTACCGTTCGCTCCGCCGACCGGACGACCCGAGCATTCCCGACAACGAATACGCGAGCGTCCCTCCCCTCGCCACACTCGAACAGCTCAGCGAGATGAGCAGTGGCTGGGGGCGAACCATCGGTGCGTCCCGAATCCGCCTGTCTCTGCCGCTGATCCGCGAGGGTGTCGAGTCACCGAGAGAGACAGCGACGCGCCTAGCGCTCCTCGCCGCGGGATTCCCCGAGCCGACGGTCGCTCACGAGGTCTTCCTGGCAGGCCGATTCCTGGGTCGGGTCGACCTCGCCTACCCGGAGCTCAGGATCGCCATCGAGTACGACGGCAAGCACCATTGGACCGAGGAACAGGCGCTCAAGGACATCGCACGAATCAACCGAATCCAGCAGGCTGGTTGGCTCGTGATCCGAGTGACCCGAAAACAGCTCGCGAACCCCGCCGAGTTTTTTGCGCAGGTCCGCGCGGCGTTGAAGCGCGCCCAGGCGAGATAGCCCCGACTCGGGATGGAGAAATCACCTCGTGCTGGGGAACTTTCCGCAAAGAAGCGAGTTTCCCATCCCGAAGCCGAGCGGAGGCGCGAGCCGAGCGGAGGCTGGCGCGCGCTACTCGGCGGGCGCGGTCTCCTCGGGGGCCGGCGCCTCTGGCGGGTCGGAGGCGATCGCGTCCTGCACGGCGACGTGGATGGCGGGGATGTCGGGGTTGCCCTGGTCGAAGTTCGGCGGCACGATGTCGAGGCGAACGCTGTTGCCGCTGCGGGACTTCAGGAGGAGGTCGCCGACGTAGCCGATCATGCCCTCGGGGATGTCGGTCTGCACCACCTTCTCGAGCGCATCCGTGACCGGGCCGATCTTGCCGAGCAGGTTGCTGGGGGTCATGGTCGCCACCATCGCCTCCTGCAGCTGTCGCTGGCGTTCCATGCGTGCGAAGTCGGTGGTCTCGTAGCGGGAGCGGGCGTACCAGAGTGCGGTCGAGCCGTCCATGTGCTGCTGTCCCACCTCGATGAACTCCGTCGCGGGCGCCCATCCGGGTGAGCCGTCGTCGTTGATGCCGATGCCGACGCGTTCGGTGACGTTGATGTCGACGCCGCCGAGGGCGTCGATGAGCTCGGTGAAGCCGGCCATGTCGACGAGCACGTAGTACTGGATGCTCAGCCCGGTGATGCCCTCGACGGCGTCGCGCATCGCCTCGATGCCGGGCTCGGAGCCCTTCTCGCCGGCGTCGGCGTAGCTGCCGTTCTCGGAGATCGTGGCCTCGGTGTAGACGGAGTTGAGGTAGCAGACGTCGACGGCGCAGCCCTCGTAGAGGTTCGGGTAGAGGTCCTGCATCGGCCCCTCGGAGAACGGGAAGCTCTCCATCGCTCGCGGCAGTCCGATGGTCGTGAGCTTGCCGGTGAACGCGTTGAAGCTCATCACGCTGATGGAGTCGGGGCGGAGCCCTTCGCGGTCGTCGCCGCGGTCGCCGCCGAGCATCATGATGTTGAGCTGACCGTCTGCTGGCAGCTGGATGCCGTTGGAGGCGCCGCCGAAGAGCCCCTCGATGGCGGACCTGCCCTGGTTGGCGACCTGCGAAGTGACCGCAGCGAAGACGAGCGGCACCGTGACGAGCACGACGCCGACGATGGCGATGAGGGGGCGCGCGACCTGTTCGAGCTTGATGATGCGCACGAGCCGCAGCGCGTCCAGCCCGCTCACCACCCACATGGCGATGTAGAAGAGCAGCACGAGGTGCGCGATCGTGATGCCGAGTGTTGTCGAGAAGACGAAGAGCAGGGGCCCGCGGAGCACGAAGGCGAGGATGACGACCACGAGGATCGCGGCGATGCCGCCGAGCCAGATGGACAGCATGAAGCGCCCGAACTTGCGGTTCCCGGCGAGCACCTGCGCGGTTCCCGGCAGGAAGAAGTTCGCGACGAGCAGCCACCAGGCGCGCCTGGTCATGAGCTGCGGCGAGCTGGCGTCCGGGTACCGGAGCGGGAGGGTGAGTGTCATGGGGTCCTGCGGTCGAGGAGCATGGATGCGGCGACGGGTCTGGCCGGCGACGGCTTGGCTAGAGCGACTGCTTGAGGGCGTCGTTCTTGGCTTCGACGGCGTCGCGCAGTCCGTCACTGTAGTCGGCGAGTCTGGCCGCGAGCGCTTGATCGCCTGTGGCGAGGATGCGTGCGGCGAGGATTCCCGCGTTCTTGGCTCCACCGATGGAGACCGTCGCGACGGGGATGCCGGCGGGCATCTGCACGATCGAGAGCAGCGAGTCCATGCCGTCGAGGTACTTGAGCGGCACGGGGACGCCGACGACGGGCAGCGTTGTGAGGGAGGCGACCATGCCGGGGAGGTGCGCTGCGCCGCCGGCTCCGGCGATGATGACGCGGATGCCTCGGTCGCGCGCTTCGCGGCTGTAGCTGACGAGCTTCTCCGGGGTGCGGTGCGCGGAGACCACTTCGACCTCGGCGGGGACGCCGAACTCGGCAAGCACGTCGCGGGCCTCGTGCATGACGCGCCAGTCGCTGTCGCTGCCCATGATGATGCCGACGAGGGGCGTCTGCTGCGAGGCTTCGTCGGTGGGCGCGGGCGATGCGGTGGGGTTCTCGCTCATGCGTGCAAGCGTAGACGCGGGTTCGCCGGGCGCCGCTGAGGCGTGCCGGTGGGGCCTTTCCTCCGGGCGCGCCAGGTCACACGCGTCAGACGGTGCTGTCGTCGTCGAAGGCGGCTGCCGCTGCGCGAGCACGGTAGGCGACGTCGTCGAGTTCCTGGCCGGCGACGGTCACGTGGCCGACCTTCCGCCCGGGGCGCGCGGACTTGCCGTAGCTGTGGATCTTCGCGTCGGGATGCGCGTGCATGGCTCGCTCGTAGCGGTCGCCGTAGCTGCCTTCTTGCGGGCCGCCGAGCACGTTGACCATGACGGCGTGCGGTGCGGTCATGCCGGTGTCGCCGAGCGGGAGGTCGAGGACGGCACGGAGGTGCTGCTCGAACTGGCTCGTCGTGGATCCGTCGATCGTCCAGTGGCCTGAGTTGTGGGGGCGCATGGCGAGCTCGTTGACGAGGATGCGCTGGTCGGTGGTCTCGAAGAGCTCGACCGCGAGCACTCCGGTGACGTCGAGGCCGAGGGCGACGGACTGGGCGATGGTCGCGGCGACGTAGCCGAGGCGGTCGTCTGCTCCTTCGGCGCCAGGCGCCGGGGCGAGGACCTCCGCGCACACGCCGTTTCGTTGCACGGTCTCGACGATGGGCCAGAGGCCGATCTCGCCGGAGGGCCGGCGGGCGACGAGCTGCGCGAGCTCACGGCGGAAGTCGACTCGCTCTTCGACGAGGAGCGGCTCGCCTGCTTCGAACCAGTCGGCGCCTTCCGCGCCGGATCGCACGATGCGCACGCCCTTGCCGTCGTACCCGCCGCGCGGCGTCTTGAGCACTGCGACGCCGCCGTTGGCGTCGATGAAGGTCTGCAGTTCGGCTTCGTCCTGCACTTCGGCCCACTCGGGGATGGGGACGCCGAGTTCCGCGAGCCGTCGGCGCATGAGCAGCTTGTCCTGCGCGTACTGGAGGGCGTGGGGTCCCGGTCGCACGGCGACACCGGCGTCGACCAGCCCGCGGAGGACGTCCTGCGGGACGTGCTCGTGGTCGAAGGTGACCACATCCACGCCTCGGGCGAACGCGAGCACCTCTTCGAGCACGTGCATGTCGCCGACCTCGGTGACCGCCCGATCTGCGCTCTCACCGCGGCTGGCGGCGAAGACGCGCAGGTCGATATCCAGCTCGATAGCGGGCGGGAGCATCATTCGCGCGAGCTGCCCTGCTCCGATGACGCCGACGACCTGACCCATGGTTCGCTCCGTTCGAGAGTGTGCCGGCAGTCTGCTGCCGTGGAGGAGTCTGTGCGCCCGCATCGAATTCGACGTGAGGGGACTTCTCCCCGCCTTCGGTGCTGTGGCAATCTCGTGCCTGTGCTCTGACGTGTCTATACTCCGACGAGGGTCACAACTCCCCGACAGTTTATCCTGCTTGCGGCGGCATCATCCCCGCAAGTGCCCCACGATGGAGGTCGAGCGCTTGACCAATCGCTCCCACAAGCACGCAGAGCCGCATCACTCTGAGCCTGAGGATTTCGTCGGCTTCGTCGCTGCTGAGACGGCCGAGTTCGATCTTCCCGCCCAGCGCACCTCGAGGTCGCTCTGGGGCCGCGTCGCCAACGTGTTCCGGCGCATCGCCGCGTCCAAGGGCATGATGGCGCAGCTCATCAACTTCGGTCTGGTCGGCGGGGTCGGCTTCATCGTCGACACTGGCCTCTTCAACGTCCTCATGCTGACCGTGCTCAATCCGAGTGAGGTCGCGCACGGTGCGCTCTGGGCGAAGGTCATCTCGACGTGCGCCGCGATCGTGACGAACTGGATCGGCAACCGCATCTGGACGTTCCGCCAGCACAAGCGCCAGGACAACTTCCGCGAGGCGATCGAGTTCTTCGGCGTCAGCCTCGTGGGGCTCGGCATCGGTCTGCTGCCGATCTGGTTCACGAACGCCGTGCTCGACAACCACTCGCTGGTGGCGTACAACATCGCGAACCTCGTGGGCATCGGCCTGGGTGCGATCTTCCGCTTCATCCTCTACCGCTTCTGGGTGTTCTCCCCGAAGCGCGTCGCCGAGATGCAGGACAAGAACGACTCGGACGTCGCGACCAGCTGACGCCCGCCCGCGCCCCGAGACCGACCTCTTCGACCCTACGGCCCGCTGAGTTCCCGGATGCACGCGGCGACCGAGTTCGCGCTCGGGACGTCGACGAGTCGCAGCCGCTGCCCTGACACCGAGGTGATGACGATCGTTCCCGAGCGGAACATCGCCTGCCACAGGTTGCGCCGGACGGTGACGTCGACGATCGCGTTCATGGGGATCTCGCGGTTCTCGCTCGTCAGCGTGCCGTGGGAGAGCACGACCCGGTGCGTGGTGATTCGGTTCCGAGCCTGGAGCCACATGACGATGGGCACGATCCCGAGCAGGACGATCGCGGCGAGCGAGACGAGCAGCCAGGCGTGGCGGGCCCCGATGGTGGCCTCCTGCAGGGCACCCAGGTTATAGCCGGCGGCGCCGAAGCCGGCGATGAGGATCAGCGAGGGTAGCAGGAGGCGACGCCCGTGCTTCCGGACCCGCATGACCGTCTGCTCGGGCAGGCGCATTCCGAGCGGCTCGTAGTGGCGCTGCGGGCCGCTGTCTGGCTGCGCGGCGTATCCGTCGTACTGCTGGTTGCCGTGCTGCTGGCTGGGGTCGCCGTGCTGCGGGTACTGCGTGTACGCGTGGGGAGCCGCCGGCTGGGCGTACTGGTTCGGGTACTGCGCGGGCTGCGCAGGGTATTGCTGGTAGCCCGGCTGCGCACTGGCGGGGGCACCGAAGATCTGGTCCCAGGACTGCTCGCTCGGGTGCGGTGGGCGGCCGCGCATCAGGCCCCGTTCTCGGGGCGCACCCGTTCGACATCGCCCGCAGCGACGGCTCTCGTCTCACCGTTGTCACCGCGGATCACGAGGTGCCCGTCTGGTGTGAGCTCGGTGGCGAACCCGTGCAGCACCTCGCCCGAGGGGAGGGATGCGGCGACTCGCGCCCGGAGGGTGGAGCAGACGTCGCTCAGCTCGCCGTGCGCGCCGCTCGCGACGGCGTCTCCCTGTGCCGCGCGAAGCGCGTCGAGGCGCGCGACGAACTCGGCGAGGTAGGCGGGAAGCAGTTCGGCCGGATGCGCGGGGAGCATGCCGCTGAGGGCGAGCGAGGTCGCGTGCGGGGTGGGGAGCTCGTCGGACTGCAGCGTGATGTTGACGCCGGTGCCGACGACGCAGGAGAGCTCGCCGTCACGAGTGCCGAGGACTCGGCCGAGAATGCCAGCGACCTTGTTGCCGTCGATCTGCACGTCGTTCGGCCATTTGATCTCGACGCGGGCCGCCTGCTCGTCGGGGCGGAAGCCCGGTGCGGGCGGTGAGAGCTCGAGGATCGCGCTGCGGAGGGCGAGGCCCGCGATGAGTGGCAGCCAGCCCAGGATGCGGGGAGCGGTCTCGTCGTCGGTGAGGCGCACGAGCGTCGATGCGGCGAGGCACTTGCCTCGGGGGGACACCCATTCGCGCCCGTGGCGTCCGACGCCAGCGGTCTGCGCGTAGGTGACCAGCGTGCTGAGGGCCGGGTTCTGGCTGGCCTCTCCTCCGGTGCGCTCCCAGATGTCGGCGAGCACGTCGTTGGTCGAGGTCGCCTCCGGCACGGAGATGAGGCGGAGCTCGGTGCCGGCCGCGCGCCCCCCGAGGAGGAGCTGGGTGATGGCGGGGGCGTTCACTGGGCACCCGCGATCGCCGAGCCGATGAAGGAGAGGTAGACGAACGTCATCACGACGGAGGCGAGGACGGCGACGAACAGCGTGACGAGCGCGGTGATGGCGAGCGCCTTCGAGCGTCGCTTCTGCCAGAGGGCGACGATCGCGAGGACGAACGCGACCGCGGCGATGGAGAGCGCGAGCGCGATGTTGAGCACGGGAACAGGGATGAACGCGAGGACCAGCGACAGGACGGCGACACCGAGCGCCCACATCCCCCAGACGCTGCGGCGTGACTCGGGAACATCCGCCGGCCGGTCTCCGCGCGCGTTCGCGTCGTACGGGGTGACGGGGGCGCTCGGCGGCAGCATGCACTGCTGCGCCTGCGCATCCGGTGCGAGCGGTACTACCTCGGCGCCCGGTCGAGGCGCGGCCTCGTTCGGTGCACCAGTGCCCTGAGTCATGCCGTCAACCTCTCAAATGTCGTGCGTCGCGCGTGTCTCGTGCACGCCGCCGGGCACTCAGGCTAACCCGTACGGCCGCATGTGAGCCGTTGCCCGGTAAAGTAGCGCGGGTGAACTCCGCACCACTTGACTCCGCAGCGTCCGGCCCGACTCCCACGAGCACGGCCGACAAGATCGCCGACCTCAGGGCCCGCCACGCGGAAGCGGTGACGCAGGCGGAGGAGGTCTCCGCGTCGAAGCAGCACGCGAAGGGCAAGAAGACCGCCCGCGAGCGCATCCTCGAGCTCCTCGACCCAGGTTCGTTCGTCGAGCTGGACGAGTACGTGCGGCACCGGACGACGGCGTTCGGCATGGATGCGCGCCGCCCGTACGGCGACGCGGTCATCACCGGCACCGGCACGATCCACGGTCGCGGAGTCGCGGTGTACTCGCAGGACTTCACGACGTTCGGCGGCTCGCTCGGCGAGGTCGCCGGCGAGAAGATCATCAAGATCATGGACCACGCCATGAAGGTGGGGGTGCCGATCATCGGCATGCTCGACTCGGGCGGGGCGCGCATCCAGGAAGGCGTCGTCGCGCTCGGCAAGTACGGTGAGATCTTCCGCCGGAACACGCAGGCCTCCGGCGTCATCCCGCAGATCTCCATCGTCATGGGTCCCGCTGCGGGTGGGGCCGTGTACTCCCCCGCGCTCACGGACTTCGTCATCATGGTCGACAAGACGAGCCACATGTTCGTGACGGGGCCCGACGTCATCAAGACGGTGACGGGCGAGGAGGTCGGCTTCGAGGAGCTGGGCGGCGCGCTCGCGCACAACCGCACCTCGGGCGTCTCCCACTACCTGGCAGCGGACGAGGACGACGCGCTCGACTACGCGCGCCAGCTCCTCTCGTTCCTCCCTGACAACAACCAGGCGGAGCTGCCGAGCTACGACATCGAGACGGAGCTCGAGGTCACGGACCTCGACAAGAAGCTCAACACCGTCATCCCCGACTCCCCGAACCAGCCGTACGACGTGAAGCAGGTCATCGAGCTCATCGTCGACGACGGCGACTTCCTCGAGGTGCAGCCGCTGTTCGCGCCGAACATCATCATCGGGTTCGCGCGCGTCGACGGCACCTCTGTCGGCATCGTCGCGAACCAGCCGAACGCCATGGCGGGCACCCTCAACATCGAGGCCGGCGAGAAGGCCTCCAGGTTCGTCCGCTTCTGCGACGCGTTCTCCATCCCGATCCTCACGCTCGTGGATGTGCCCGGCTACCTGCCAGGCACCGACCAGGAGTGGTCGGGCGTCATCCGCCGCGGCGCGAAGCTGCTCTACGCGTATGCGGAGGCGACCGTGCCGCTCGTCACCGTCATCCTGCGCAAGGCCTACGGCGGCGCGTACATCGTCATGGGGTCGAAGCAGCTCGGCGCCGACCTGAACTTCGCGTGGCCGACGGCCGAGATCGCCGTCATGGGTGGACAGGGGGCCGTGAACATCCTCTACCGCGGTGAGATCAAGCGCGCCGAGGAGGCCGGGGAGGACGTGGCCGCCGTGCGCACGCGCCTCGCGAACGAGTACACGTACAACGTGGCGTCTCCCTTCCTCGCCGCGGAGCGCGGTGAGCTCGACTCGGTCATCGAACCCGCGTCGACCCGCGTCATCGTCGCGAAGGCGTTGCGCACGCTGCGCACGAAGCGCGCTTCGCTGCCACCCAAGAAGCATGGGAACATCCCGCTGTGAGCCAGGAGCAGATTCCCTCGCACGTCGGCCTCGAGCACATCGTGCGCACGGTCAGCGGCAATCCGAGCGAGGACGAGCTCGCCGCGGCGACGCTTGTGCTCGCGTCGATGATCGAGTCCGCGCAGGACCTCGACCGACCGCGTGACATCGTCAGGCGGCGCACGACGTGGGAGCTCTCCCAGCGCGGGATGCGGGGCGGCGGCTCAGCGAGCGACCCGTTCGGCGGCTCCTACCGGAGCTGATTCCACCCGCATGCGAACCGAGCGATCGTCTGGCGGGTTCCTGTTCGCCGTCGTCGCCTTGCTTGCCGTGGTGCTGGTCTTCGCGACTCCTGCCGGTGTGCCCTCGGACGACGAGGGTGGCGCGAGTGCGGCAGAGCCGTGGAGCGCTGAGGGCGTCCGCGAGTGGTTCGAGGTCAACGTCTTCGGCACGCAGTCCCGCTTCGAACCGGTCGTCGTCGCGCCGGAGGATGCGCAGAGCTCCTCGTTGAGCTACCCGCCGCTCGTCACGGCCCCGCTTGGTCCGTGGCCGGAGGGGGACGCAGGCATCGACGCGTTCATCGCGGCATCCGGTGTTCCTGCGACCTGGGCTGCGGATGGCCAGACGGCCTGCCCTGAGGCCGCGCAGGCCTGCACGAAGCAGTCCTGGTGCGAGGGCAGCGGCTGCCCGGTCGAGCCTCCGACGGCCAGCATCCATCTGCGTGCGGATGATGCGACGCTGTTCCCGACGATCACGGAGGTGGGCGCGTCGGTCCTGATCCATGAGCTGGGCCACGCGCAGCAGGCGTACGTCTTCCCGAACCCGGACGAGATGATCCGCGTGCTGGAAGAGGAAGGATATGGGCAGTTCTCCGGCTGGGACGGCAGCACCGTCCCCGCGGTCGAGGGGCACGCCGAGTGCTACACGCAGGCGCTCATCGCGAGCTCAGCGTATTTCGCGGACTGCCCGGTCGATCGGAAGGAGCGCGCCGTTGCGCTGCTTCTCGAGAAGCGGTCCTGAAGCGCCCATTTTGTCGCTACAGTGAGCGAAAACCACCGAGCCTCCAGGGGGAGAACATGGCGAAGAGCACCGTCACATCAGCACTCGCGATCGGAGCACTCGCGCTCCTCGGGTTCGGCCTCACCGGCTGCTCAGCGGCGCAGGAGATCGCGGACTCGGTCGAGAGCGAGGTCTCCGGTGGTGAGAGCGAGGTCCGCGACGACGAGACGCAGGAGGTCACCGAGTCGGGTGACCTCGACGTCTTCAAGCTCGCGATGGGTGACTGCTTCAACGACGCCGGCAGCACCATGGTCAGCGAGATCCCTGTCGTGCCGTGCTCGGAGCCGCACGACTTCGAGGTGTACTTCGAGGTCGAGATGCCCGCGGGCGAGTACCCGGGAGACGAAGCCATCAGCGCGCAGGCGGAAGCCGACTGCACGGCGCAGTTCGCGACCTTCGTGGGGCTTCCCTACGAGGAGAGCGCGCTGAACTTCAGCTACCTCACTCCCACCCAGCAGAGCTGGGATGACGCCGATGACCGCCTCATCCAGTGCATCGTCACCGACGAGGCCGCGCAGACGACGGGCAGCCTCGCCGGCGCAGCTCGCTAGGACGCTCTGGTCTCGTCGTTCGACGGAGACCGTGCGGTGAACGCCGGGTGCCTCGCGGATGCGAGTGCCCGGCGTTCTTCGCGTGCGGCGACGTCGTCCGGGTCAGGCTCGCGCGAAGCGCGCGATCGTCTCGAAGTGGTGGGTGTTCGGGAAGAGGTCGTAGGCGCGCATCCACTCGAGCGCGTAGCCGTGCGCGAGCAGGAGGCCCGTGTCGCGTGCGAGGGCGACTGGATCGCAGGCGACGTAGATCAGCTGGGCTGGCGCGAAGCCGGCGATGCGGTCGACGACGTCTTTACCTGCACCCGAGCGGGGTGGGTCGAGGATGACCGTGCCGCGGCTGATGCCTTCCCGGTCGAGGTGCGTGGCGTCACGTTCGAGGTGCACGAGGTACTGGTCGACGCGTGCGGTCACGGCGCTCGCGCCGCGCCATTCGGCGAGGTTCGCCGCGGCGTGGCGGGTGGCCGCCGCGTTCGACTCAACGGTCTCGATGAACGCGCCTGGCCCGGCTTCCTGCGCGAAGGCCGCGGCGAGGAGGCCGACGCCGCCGTAGAGGTCGAGGTTCACGGCCTCCGCGTCGACGAGTGCCGGGTCGAGCGCGTCGGCGACGGCGTTGGAGAGGGTCTCGGCGGCGAGTCGGTGCACCTGCCAGAACCCGTCTTCGTCGACCTGGTACTCGCGCCCGTTGACGACCTCGGTGACGACGCCCGGCTTGCGCCCGTGGGCGCCGTCGAGGATGGTCCGCATGCGCGTGTCGAGCTCAGCCGGCGCGACGAGTTCGATGCGCCCGGTTCCAGCGAGGCGCTCGCCGAGGGGAGCCAGCTCCTCGATGTCGCCGTGAGCGAGCGGCAGCGTCTCGGTCTCGATGACGCGGTGCGAACGCGCGGCGTATGGGCCGACGCGGCCGTCCTTGTCGACGTGCAGGGTCACGCGGGTGCGCCACCGGGTGCCACCGTTCTCGTCGTCGCCGAGCAGCGGTTCGACGACGCCCTGCCATTCGTGGCCGGCGAAGCGCGCCATGGATTCGCTGAGCACCTGCGCTTTGAGCTCCCGCTGCCGGGCGAGGCGGATGTGTCCGAGCTCGGCACCGCCAGCCCGGTCCTCCGGAGCTCGCTCGATGCTCGCTTCCTGCCAGACGTGCGCCTGGCGGTCGGCGGACGCGCGCAGCACGTCGGTGGCGACGGCCCGAGCGAACGACTTCCGCACCTCGGTGATTCGCGCCAGCACTCGCTCCCCTGGCACGGCGTCGGCGACGAACACGACGCGACCCTCGTGGCGAGCCACGAAGATGCCACCGTGCGCGATGTCGCCGACTTCGAGTTCGACCTCGTCGCCTGGGGTGATCTCCGCCGAAAGGTGCTGGGTCGTGCCGTCCTGGGTCATGCGCTCGAGCCTAGCCGGGTGCGTGCATCCCGCCCTCCGCGTGAGGGTCAGAGGCGGGCGAAGAGACCGGGGTAGGTGAGGACGAAGCCCTGCTCGTCGGTCGTGATCTCACGCTCGAAGGAGCCATCGACTGCTTGGAAGAGGTAGCGGGTGCGACTGAGGCGGCGGTACCGCTGGCGGTCGAGGAACACGGCGAACGTCTCTGTGTCGATGTAGGCGACCTCGATCTCGCGCTGCTCACCGACCTCGAGGCCGAGCCTGCGCATCGGCAGCGTGTTGGTGAGCGGCGTCGCACGGATGTCCACATCCAGTGCCCCGCTCAACTCCGGGGCTGGACGATCGCCGACGCGCCAGTCGCCGCGGCCATTGGACGTGATGGTGAGGCTCTCCCCTGAGCGGGGACGGCGGAGGGAGACGAGCCTGGTGCGCAGCACGGGGTCCGTCTCGAGCAGGTATTCGAGCTCCGGATTCTGCGCCGGGACGGGTGCGCCGACGGCGGGCGCTGAGATTCGGGAGTTCGCAGTGAGGGCTCCGACGGCGTTCTCGACGACGCTCGCCGACTCGACATGGCCGGTCGCCTCGGCCACCCAGGCGAGCATGGCGGGGGCAGACACGGCCTCGACGCCTGGCGCATCCCACACCACCGATGAGCGGGAGAACCTGGTCTGCCTCGGCGCACGATACCGCGATTCGAGACGGGTCACCCGACGCCCCTCCCCTCGGAATCTGGGCGCTGGGCCGAACTGCGGAGCCTGATGAGCATGCGAGAGATCGTATGCAGGCGGCCTTGGCGCACTCTGGCAGGAGCTGGCGCGTTGGCTGACCGCGCCCTGACCGGCAGCCCAGGGAGCTGCCTCGCGTGCCCTCCAACGCCGCGTCCTCCCACAGCCCCGGTACCCTCGCCTCATGCGCTTGTACCTCGCCTCGACGTCGCCCGCCCGTCTCATGCTGCTCCGCCAGGCGGGCATCGAGCCAGTCGTCATCCCGTCGAGTGTGGACGAGGACGCCGTGATCGAGGCCCGCCTCGCTGAGGGTCCTCTCGATCCGAGCGACTACGTGCAGCTGCTCGCCCGAGCCAAGGCGCTCGCGGTCGCGGATGCGCCAGACCCGTCGACGGGAGCACCGCTCGACGGGCTGGTGCTCGGCGGCGACTCGATGTTCGAGATCGGTGGCCGGATGCTCGGCAAGCCCTACGAGCCGCAGGTGGCCCGCGAGCGCTGGCTCGCGCAGCGTGGCCAGACGGGCACGCTGTGGTCAGGGCACTGGCTCGTCGACCGCCGTGGTGGCTCGAGCGCTTCCGGGGACGGGGTCGGGAGCACCGCGAGCGCGAGCGTGACGTTCGCTGGCGACCTCGACGACGCCGAGATCGACGCCTACGTCGCCTCGGGCGAGCCGTTGCACGTGGCCGGCGCCTTCACGATCGACTCGCTCGGGGCGCCGTTCATCGACCGCATCGAGGGCGACCCGTCGACGGTTGTCGGACTCTCGCTGCCCGCGCTCCGACGGCTCGTGCGCGGGTTCGGCGTCGAGTGGCCGGAGCTCTGGAACCGGGCCTGACCCTCCGCGACCCACGGGCTCGCGGCATCCCCCCGAACAAGCGATCTCGCGTATTCGGACACAAAATGAGCACAGACGCTCCTCACGTCTAGCGAATGTCGGAGGCCGGGCGTAACGTCGCGCTCGAGTCGTCAACGGTGACGCCTCACAGGGGAGGGGTCCTGCCATGTCCGCACACTCATCAGGAGCTTCTGGGCCAGCCCAGGAGATCGTCGACCAGCTCGGTGGGGCCGGGAACATCGACAATCTCACGCACTGCGCCACCCGGCTGCGATTCCAGCTTCGCGACGCATCCGGCATCGACCAGGCGGCCGTCGAAGCCATCCCCGGCGTCATGGGAGTCGTACCCCAGTCGGGTGACCGCTACCAGGTTGTCATCGGTGGCGGCGTGCAGAACGTCTACAACGACATCCAGGCGCTTCCCTCCATGTCGGGAGGCGGGGCGCCCGCTGATCCGGAGGACGCGGCGTCCATCAAGGCGGCCGCGAGGGCGAAGGGGCCTCGCGGCAAGTTCGCCTGGCTCGACAGTGTCTTCGAGTTCCTGTCCGACTCGTTCCGGCCCATCCTCGGCGCGCTGCTCGGCGCATCCCTGTTCATCACGTTCATGGCGCTCATGAGCACCCTCGGCGTCATCCCCAACTGGGCCGACCCGCGCACCGACCTGCCACCGTCGTGGCGCTTCCTCAACCTGTGCTGGCAGGCGGTGTTCGTCTTCCTCCCCCTCTACATCGCCTACAACGCGTCGAAGCGAGTCGGGGCCGACCCGTGGATCGGCTTCGCCATCATGGGCGTCGTCATGCTGCCCGGGTTCACGGGACTCGCGGACGGCATCGACCCGATCGAGGTCTTCGGCTCCGAGGTGTCGGTCGTGCCGATCTTCGGACTGCCGCTGACCGTCTTCGACTACAGCTCGCAGGTGTTCCCGCCCCTGCTCATGGCCGCGCTGCTCGGACCCCTGTACAAGGGATTGAAGAAGCTCATCCCCGAAGACCTCCACCTCATCTTCGTGCCGTTCCTGAGCATGCTGATCATGATCCCGCTCACTGCATTCCTCATCGGGCCCATCGGCGTCTACACGGGTGCCGGCCTCGCGAACCTGCTGCGGGCGATCAACGACTTCTCGCCGCTCATCTTCGCCATCGTCATCCCGCTCGCCTACCCGTTCATGGTGCCGCTCGGCCTGCACTGGCCCATCAACGCGATCATGCTCCTCAACATCCAGACACTCGGCTACGACTACATCCAAGGCCCCATGGGTGCTTGGAACTTCGCCTGCTTCGGCGCCACGGCGGGTGTGCTGTACCTGTCGATCCGCGAGAAGGATGCGCAGATGCGGCAGACCTCCACCGGCGCCCTCGCAGCTGGCCTCCTCGGCGGCATCTCGGAGCCGTCGCTGTACGGCATCCATCTGCGATTCAAGCGCATCTACGGGCGGATGCTCGTCGGCTGCCTCGTGGGCGGCGTCATCATCGGCATCGGCGGCGGCGTCAAGACGAGCGCCTTCGTCTTCACCTCGCTCCTCACGATCCCGGCCTTCGACAACATCCCGCTGTACGCCACCGCGGTCGGCGCGGCGTTCTTCGTGGCGATGTTCCTGGTCATCTTCTCCGGGTACCGCAGCCCCGAGCAGCAGGCGGCCTTCGAGGCGGCCCGCGTGCCTGTGGCCGATCTCGAGACCGCGAAGAAGGGCGAGAGCACGGACGATGTCATCGCGGCGGCCGGCGCCCGCGAGGCAGAGACGCAGCCGCACACCGTCGAAGTCCTCTCCCCGCTCGACGGCGAGATCGTGGCGCTCGCCGAGGTCCCGGACGCCGTCTTCAGCCAGGGCATCATGGGCCCCGGCGCCGCCATCAAGCCGAGCGGGAACGTCGTCTACGCGCCCGGAACCGGAACGGTCGCCGTCGCGCAGGCAACCGGGCACGCGTTCGGCCTGCAGCTCGACAACGGGCTGGAGGTGCTCATCCACGTCGGCATCGACACGGTCGAACTCGACGGGAAGGGGTTCGACGTCAAGGTCAAGGCTGGTGACACGGTGACGCCGGAAACCGTGCTCGTCGAGTTCGACCGCGACGTCGTGGAGGCAGCCGGCTTCTCACTCATCACGCCGGTCATCGTGCTGAACGCGGCCGCGTTCGCGTCGGTCGAGGCGGTCGGCCTCGGGGACGGGAAGGTCGGCACCCCGATCCTCGAGGCGGTGACGAAGGTGACCGCCTCCAGCGACGTGTAGCTGGCGCCGCTCGTCTCGACCAGGGGACGGCGCGCGTCAGCCCCGCGCGGCGCGGATCTCCCTCGCTGAGACGAGCAGCGTCAGGGCGCGTGCGTCGAACGAGTGGAACTCGGCGACCTTGCGCGCAGTCGCCAGTCGCTCCTCCGGAGTCGGCCATCCGGCCGCCCCTTCCGCGAGAAGACCACGCAGCTCATCGACGGAGGAGTAGGTGCGCACGGAGCCACCGAACTCGACGGGGAACCCACCGGTGATCTGGTCGGAGACGACGGCGGCACCGGCGGCGACGGCGTCGAACAGTCGGTTGGAGACGAAACCGTGCTGCGCCATGTCGTCCCAGTGGTCGTTGAGCACGATGCGTGCACCCCGGTAGGCGCCGGGAGCGGCGGCGTTGTCGAGGTACTCGGACGTGATGTGGCGTGCGTCGATGAACTGGTCCCAGAGGTCGCCGTACACCTCGAGGTCGGCGCCAGCGGCGATGGAGTCGCGCACGATGGGCCGGAAGACGTTGCGCGAGCGCCCGACGAACAGCACTCCGGACTCGAGGTCGTCCGGCTGAGGCTCAGGCGTGAACCGGTCGGCGTTCGTGGCCTGCAGCAGGGGGCGGATCTCGCGGTCCGGGCGCGACATGACGGCAGCCCATGGCACGCTCGCGGCGAGACGCAGGTCGAAGGGCAGGTCGAGCTCTTCCTCGCTCACCCAATCCGGGTGGCTGATGATCCAGAGGATGTTGACGGCTCCGTCGACGAGCTCGGGGCGGTGGAACCCACGCAGGTGCACGGCAACATCGTCCTGCACGCTCGGGTCGGGCCGGTTGCGCGTCTCCCAGCGGTCGACGTACACGGTCTGCCCGAGGCGGCGCAGGGCGGCCGCGAGGTCGTCCGCGTAGAACACGTCCCCCCAGACGTCACCCTCAGGGGAATCTGGAGCCGGCACCTTGATGGCCCACGTCAGCGAGGGCTCGTCCGCGGGCGCTCCGACGACACGCTTGGCGCGGGACAGCAGGGTTCGAAGGAGGTTCTCGGCTCGGGGGGACACCGGGTCAGCTTAACCGTCAGACGGCGTCGACCCCATCTCGGGTCATCGCGGCGCGACGACGGCTGCGCCTCGGATGAGTTCCTCCAGGGTGCGGACGCAGACAGCCGGAACGGGGAGTCCCGACTGTTCAGCGGCGACGCGGATGCGCTCCTCGATGTCGGCGTTCTCGGCGAGGTGGTCGGCGGCGACTGACTCGGCCGCGGCCTCGCGGACGAGGATGAGCTGCGCGTCGGCCGGCCAGCGGTGCGCTCGTTCGGCGACGCGCGCTGCGCCGTGGGAGCCAGCCCCCTGGAGCTTGCCGAGGAGACGCTCCGCGACCTGCTCGGCGGTCCCCTCGCCGAGCTCACCGAGCAGCACGCCGAAGTGCGTGACCTCGCCGAGGTTCAACTCGATGCTCTCGCGCAGCTCCGCGAGCGCCTGGGGGTTGTCGCGGTGAGTTCGACGGGCATGATCGCGTCGGCATAGTCGTCGACGAGCAGCGCGAATGGCGCGACGTCGCGCCCCACGATGGCAACGGTGCTGCCGCCGCGCAGGAGGGCGTCGGCGAGGCGCCGGTCGGCCCCGTTCTCGCCGCCGGCAATGCACCAGGTCTCGTTGGTCATGATCGACTCCGTTCTCCGCGGCGCGCTCGCTCGGGCGCCTGCACCCCGAACTATACTTAGGTGCATCCTCACTATTAGAGTGAAGCTTGGCAATCTCAGGAGGTTCCCATGCAAGCAGACGCTTCACGCGACGAGCTGCTCACACAGCTGAACGACGTCCGAGCCGAACTCACCCGCGGGCTTTCCGCCAGACACATGGCCCCCTTCCTCGAGCTCGACATCACCGCACAGCAGCTGAAGACCGTCTTCCTCGTCACGACCGGCACCGTCACGACGATCTCGCAGGCCGCCGAGCACCTCGGGGTCGCCGTCCCCACCGCCTCCGCGAGCATCGACAAGCTCGTCGAGCTCGGCCTCCTGACCCGCACCGAAGGCAAGCCCGACCGGCGCATCCGACACCTCACCCCCACTCGCAAGGCCATTCGGCTGCACGAGCGCTTCCTCGGGCTCCGGACCGACACCGACGAGTTCGCCGCTCACTTGAGCGACGAGGAGCTGCGGGGCCTCGTGCTCGGGTTCGAGGGCATCCGCCGCGTGCTCCGCCAGCTGTCAGACGGAGCAGACGCGACGGACGGCGCCGGCGCGGTCGGCGCCTGACCTCACTCAGGGCGCGAGCGACCGCCAGAACAGCTCGAGGGATCGGCGAGCCAGAGCCTCACGCTCCCCGCGCGGCGTACGAGGCAGCACCCCGGCGAGCATCGAGAGCAGCAGGAGCACGTCCTCCGCGCTGATGTCGCCCCCGACCCGGCCGGCCGAGCGCTCCCGTGGGAGGGCGATGTCGAGCACCGCGAGCATGCGGTCGCGCACCGTCGAGCCGTGCGCGTCACCGACGTCCGTCAGGGTGAGCTGGATGAGCCCGACCGACACGAGCATCTGCTGGACGATGAGGTCGATGAGGTCCGCGAGGCCAGCGCTCGGCGACTGCATGAGCTCCTCCAGCTCGACGATGGCATCGCCGAACACCGCGAGCGCCAGTGCGCCCCGCGTGGGGAAGTGCCGGTAGAGGCTGCCCTGGCCGACGCCGGCCAGCCTGGCGACGGCGCTGAGCGGCGCATCCACTCCCCCCTCGGCGAAGACGACTCGCGCGGCCTCGATGAGCGCGCGGCGATTCTCGGGCCCCGCGCTTGGTCCTCGATTGGCTTTCGCTGGAGTCGACACCGGGATAGCATAATCCGGACAGTGTTGTCCGGTTCGTTCGAGCCGGCGCTGTCACCGCCTGACTCGAGGCTCCGGCGAGCGGCGAGCGGCGGACCGAGCAGAAAGCTGGCACCCAGATGACCTCGAGCGCGAACCCCCTGACCGCCGACAACACCATCGGCGAATGGCTCACCGATCCGACCGGCGGCGTGGTGATCCGCGAGATCCTCGCTCAGGGCGGGCAGGATGCCTCCTCCCTCGCGCCCGTCGCGGGCGTGCCCCTCTCGCAACTCGTCGAGCTCAGCCAGGGCAAGTTCCCCCAGGAGATGGTGGATGCGATGATCGCGCGCGTCAACAGCGGCGAGGTCACCCCCGCCTCCCCCGGCGACTTCGGCCCGGTCGCCGACCTCGACGCGCCGCGCGCGCCCCGCGCCGCCGCCTGGGTCGAGGCGGTGACCGGCGGACGATTCGCCGACAAGACCATCATCGTCACGGGCGCAGGGTCCGGCATCGGTAAGGCCACCGCGTCGCGCATCGCCCGCGAAGGCGGGAGGGTCATCGCCGTCGACGTCTCCGCCGAACGCCTCGCCACCCTCGTCACCGAGCACGAGGGCGCCGACATCGTCACGCTCACGGCCGACATCACCGACGACGCGGGCGTCGCCCAGATCGTCGAGGCCGCCGGTGCGCAGGTTGACGGCCTCGCGAACATCGCCGGCATCATGGACAACATGACGCCCGTCGGCGAGGTCAGCGACGAGATCTGGAACCGCGTCTTCGCCGTGAACGTGACCGGCACGATGAAGCTCATGCGCGCCGTGATCCCGGCGATGCTCGCCGTCGGCAAGGGCGCGATCGTCAACGTGGCCTCCGAGGCCGCCCTCCGCGGGTCGGCTGCTGGCGCCGCCTACACGGCGTCGAAGCACGCCGTGGCCGGCCTCACCAAGTCGAGCGCCTTCATGTACGGCCCGAGCGGACTCCGCATCAACGCCGTCGCACCCGGCGGGGTCGCCACCAACATCGAAGCGCGCTTCGACTCCGAGCTCGGCGCGAAGCGCGTGCAGCAGGGCATGGCGATCATGCCGACGCCGACGACGGGAACCGCCCTCGCCGCATCCATCACCTTCCTGCTGAGCGACGACGGCGTCAACGTGAACGGCGTCATCCTCCCCTCGGACGGCGGCTGGTCGGCCGCGTAGGCCCGCCGCAGGGAGTGCCCGCCGCACGCACGGTGGGCGCTCCCCCGCACGTAGGCTTCCCCCATGAGCAAACCCGTCACGCGCACGCGCAAGTTCTTCTGGATCGGCCTCGTCGTGATCGCGCTGGTCTTCATCGGCTCCGGCGTCTACGAGATGCTCGTCTAGCCGCATCCGTCGCCCCGACACCCCTGAACGCAGTTTCGGGATGGGTTTCGCACTTCGAGATGGGAAAGAACCCATCCGGAAGCGCGGAACCCATCCCGAAACGGTGGTGGACTACGAGGTGAGCGTGCGCTCCTCCACGTCCAGGTCGCTGACGGCCTGCTCGAACTGCGAGTTGTAGAGCCTCGCGTACGCGCCGCCCTGCTTCACGAGCTCGTCGTGCGTCCCCTGCTCGACGATGGAGCCGTGCTCCATGACGAGGATCAGGTCGGCGTCGCGGATCGTGGAGAGACGGTGCGCGATGACGAAGCTCGTGCGCCCCTGGCGGAGTGCCGCCATCGCCTGCTGCAGGAGCAGCTCCGTGCGGGTGTCGACCGAGCTCGTCGCCTCATCGAGGATGAGGACCTGCGGGTCGGAGACGAACGCGCGCGCGATGGTGATGAGCTGGCGCTCCCCCGCGGAGACGTTGGACGCGTCCTCGTCGAGCACGGTGTCGTACCCCTCCGGGAGGGAATGCACGAAGCGGTCGACGTAGCAGGCGGTCGCAGCCGCGAGCACTTCCTCGTCGGTCGCGTCCTGGCGCCCGTAGCGGATGTTCTCGCGGATCGACCCGGCGAACAGCCACGGGTCCTGCAGCACCATGCCGGTGCGGCTGCGGACGTCATCTCGCCGCAGCTCGGCGATGTCCTGCCCATCCAGCAGGATGCGCCCGCCGTCGAGTTCGTAGAACCGCATGATGAGGTTCACGAGCGTCGACTTGCCAGCACCCGTCGGCCCGACGATCGCGACCGTCTGGCCAGGCTCGACCGAGAAGTTGAGGTTCTCGATGAGCTTCTGCTCGGGGGTGTACGAGAAGGTGACGTCGTCGAAGACGATCTCCCCCGCGCCGTTCGCCGGCTTGGGAGCATCCTTCGAGTCGGGCTCCTGCTCGTCCTCGTCGAGGAGCTCGAACACGCGCTCGGCCGAGGCCGTGCCCGACTGCAGCACGGCGGCCATGCCGCCGAGCTCCGCGAGGGGCTGCGTGAACTGCTGCGAGTACTGGATGAACGCCTGCACGTCGCCGAGGCGGAGGTTGCCGCCCGCGACCATGAGGCCACCGAGCACCGCGATGCCCACGTAGGACAGGTTGCCGATGAACATCATCGCCGGCATCATCACGCCCGCCCAGAACTGCGCCTTGAAGGCCGCCTGGAAGAGCTGCTCGTTGTCGACCTGGAACTGCTCACGCGCATCCTGCTCACGTCCGAAGACGCGGACGAGTGCGTGACCCGAGAAGGACTCCTCGACGCGGGCGTTGAGGCGCCCCGTCTTCTTCCACTGCTCGGCGAAGTTCCTCTGCGACTTCGGCCCGATGACACCGAAGATGACCCCCATGAGGGGCAGCGTGACGAGCGCGACGAGCGCGAGCTGCCAGGAGATGGAGAACATCATGACGAGCACGCCGACCACGGTGAGCACGCTCGTGACGACCTGCGACAGCGACTGCTGCATGGTCTGGGTGATGTTGTCGATGTCGTTCGTGACGCGGCTCAGCAGCTCGCCGCGCTGCACGCGGTCGAAGTAGCTGAGCGGCAGCGAGTTGATCTTGCGCTCGACGTCCTCGCGCAGCTTGTACATCGCCTTCATCATGATGATGTTGATGACGTAGCCCTGCAGCCACATGAGCAGCGCCGAGAAGACGTACAGCGCGAGCACGGAGAGCAGCACCATGCCGAGTCGCTCGAAGTTCACACCCTCGCCCGGGGTGATGTCCATGGCCGCGACCATGTCGGCGAACTGCGTCTGGCCGGAGTCGCGGAGCCCCGCGACGACCTGCTCCTTGGAGGCTCCCGAAGGCAGCTGGCTGGAGACGACGCCCTCGAAGATGAGGTTCGTCGCCTCACCCAGCACGCGCGGGGCGATGACCGAGAGCACGACGCCGACCGCGCCGAGGAACGACACGATGATGAGTGCCGCGCGGTAGGGGCGGAGCCTGCCGAGCAGCCTGCCGAAGCTCTGCCCGAAGTTCTTCGCCTTGCCGGGAGCCACGCTGTCCCAGTCGCCGGACGACTGGCGAGCCTGTTCGGCGAGCTCGAGTTCGAGCTGCTCCTCCTCCGTCAGGACCTTCTCGACGACCTCCTTGGCCTTGCGACCGCGGCCGCGCGATGCCTTCGCATCCTGCTTCTGGTTCTCTGCGTCACGGCTCATGACTGTGCCTCCACTGCAAGCTGGGAATCCACGATCTCCTTGTACGTCGTGCAGCTCTCGAGCAGCTCGTCGTGTGTTCCGAGACCGACCATGTGACCGTCGTCGAGGACCACGATGCGGTCGGCGTCGACGATGGTCGAGATGCGCTGGGCGACCACGATCTTGGTGACGCCCGGCAGCTGCTCCCAGAGGGCGCGGCGCAGCCTGGCATCGGTCGTGAGGTCGAGCGCCGAGAAGGAGTCATCGAAGACGAACACCTGCGGCTCGTGCACGATCGCTCGAGCGATGGCGAGTCGCTGGCGCTGCCCGCCAGAGACGTTCGTGCCGCCCTGGGCGATGCGCGACTCGAGCTGCTTGTCCTTCTCCTGGACGAACGCCGTGGCCTGCGCGATCTCGAGCGCCTTCCAGAGGTCGTCGTCCGTCGCGGCCTCGCGGCCGTACCGGAGGTTGGAGGCGATCGTGCCGGTGAAGAGGAACGGGCGCTGCGGGACCAGGCCGATGCCGTCCCACAGGAGCTCCGCATCCGCCTGGCGCACGTCGACCCCGTTGACCTTGACGGTGCCACCCGTCGCATCGAACAGGCGCGGGATGAGCGACACGAGCGTCGTCTTGCCCGCACCCGTCGATCCGACGACGGCGACCGTCTCTCCGGGGGCGGCGCGGAACGAGATACCGGTGAGGACAGGCTCGTCGGCGCCCGGGTACGTGAACTCGACGTCGTCGAACTCGATGACGCCGGGCTCCGGGAAGTCGGTCACCGGGTGCGCCGGCATGATGAGCGTCGACTCGGTGGCGAGCACCTCGGAGATGCGGTCGGCGCTCACCGCGGCGCGCGGGATCATGATCGTCATGAAGCTGGCCATGAGCACGCCCATGAGGATCTGCATGACGTAGGCCATGAACGCGAACAGCGTGCCGATCTCGACCGTGCCCTGGTCGACCTGGATGCCGCCGAACCAGATGACGCCGACCACGGTGATGTTCAGGACGAGCATGGCGAGCGGGAAGAGCGTGACGAAGAGGTCGCCGACGCGCTTGCCGAGCAGGAAGAGGTCGTTGTTCGCGACCTCGAAGCGCTTCTCCTCGATGGGCTCGCGCACGAACGCGCGCACGACGCGCACGCCGGTGAGCTGCTCGCGCAGGATGCGGTTGATGTTGTCGAGCTTCACCTGGAACTGGCGGAACAGCGGCACCATGCGGCTGATGATGATGCCGACCAGCAGGAGCAGCACGGGTGCCGCGACGCCGATGATCCAGGACAGGCCCACGTCCTGCTGCAAGGCCATGATGATGCCGCCGATCGCGAGCATCGGGGCTGAGACCAGCATGGTGGAGCCCATCATGGCGAGCATCTGCACCTGCTGCACGTCGTTCGTGTTGCGCGTGATGAGCGAGCCCGCGCCGAAGCGCGAGACCTCGCGCTCGGAGAAGCTGCTGACCCGGGCGAAGACGTCGGCGCGGATGTCGCGGCCGAGCGCCATGGCGGCGCGGGCGGCGAAGACCGTCGCGATGATGGAGCAGGTGATCTGGCCGAGCGAGATGGCGAGCATGACGGCGCCGGTCGACCAGATGTAGTCGGTGTCGGCGTTGGCAACGCCCTTGTCGATGATGTCGGCGTTGAGTCGCGGCAGGTACAGCGACGCGAGCGCTTGAAGGAACTGGAAGACCAGCACACCCGCGAGGAGCGGCCAGTACTTCCGTAGATAACGGGCGAGGAGCTTACCGAGCATCGATTCTCCGGAACGACGAGGCCTCTTCGACGGCGCATCCACTAACGTGGTGGATGCGCGTCACCGAAGACGCGGAGTGGACGGCAATGTGGGCGGGCCCGGAGCGGACCTGGCACGAATGACCATTGCTGGCTAGGTGCCTGGCTGGGCAAAAAACCGCAGCCCTGTAGCTAAGCACGAGGTGACATCACCTGCAATCGGCTTCCCACCCCATGGGAATGTGTTGCGACGCCAATGTCGCCCAACTGACAGCACCTCGGCGTGGTGAGAACCTCCAACCGCGCGCATCTGACAACCTTCTCCGGATAAGTTTGTCGAATCGAGCCAAATCCGGCCGCCCCGACCTCAATAGGCTTAGGAACCATGTCGCGAATCTCGAAGCTCCTCACCGCCAACCGTGGCGAAATCGCCGTACGCATCGCACGAGCTGCTCGAGACGCGGGTATCGCCTCCGTCGCCGTGTACGCAGACCAGGACCGCGACGCACCGCACGTTCGCCTCGCCGACGAGGCCTACGCGCTGCGCGGCGCGACCAGCGCCGAGACGTACCTCGTGATCGACAAGCTCCTCTCCATCGCGCGCCGCTCCGGTGCTGACGCCGTGCACCCCGGCTACGGCTTCCTGGCCGAGAACGCCGACTTCGCTCGCGCCGTCATCGGCCAGGGCCTCACCTGGATCGGCCCCTCCCCGGAGGCCATCGAGGCGCTCGGCGACAAGGTCACCGCCCGCCACGTCGCCGAGAAGGTCGGCGCACCGCTCGCCCCAGGGACGCTCAACCCCGTCGAGGGTCCGGACGAGGTGCTCGCCTTCATCGACACGCACGGTCTGCCCGTCGCCATCAAGGCCGCGTTCGGCGGCGGCGGACGCGGACTCAAGGTCGCCCGTGAGCGCGAGGAGGTCGCCGAGCTCTTCGAATCGGCCACCCGCGAGGCCATCACGGCCTTCGGCCGCGGCGAGTGCTTCGTCGAGAAGTACCTCGACAAGCCGCGCCACGTCGAGACGCAGTGCCTCGCCGACGCCCACGGCAACGTGGTCGTCGTCTCGACCCGTGACTGCTCGCTGCAGCGCCGCCACCAGAAGCTCGTCGAAGAGGCCCCCGCACCCTTCATCACGGCCGAGCAGGAAGCTGAGATGCGTCGCGCCTCGAAAGCCATCCTCAAGGAGGTCGGCTACGTCGGCGCGGGCACCTGCGAGTTCCTCCTCGCCGCCGACGGCACCGTCGCGTTCCTCGAGGTCAACACGCGCCTCCAAGTCGAGCACCCCGTCTCCGAAGAGGTCACGGGCATCGACCTCGTGCGCGAGCAGTTCCGCATCGCGCAGGGCGAGGCCCTCGGCTACGACGACCCCCAGGTGAGCGGCCACTCCTTCGAGTTCCGCATCAACGGCGAGGACCCGGGCCGCGGCTTCTTCCCCGCTCCCGGAACCATCACGACCTTCCGTGTGCCTGGCGGCCCCGGCGTTCGCGTGGACTCGGGTGTCCGCGAGGGCGACATCGTCTCCGGCGCCTTCGACTCGCTGCTCGCGAAGCTCATCGTCACGGGCGCCACCCGCGAGGAAGCGCTCGAGCGCTCACGCCGCGCTCTCGAGGACTTCGAGCTCAACGGTATGCCGACGGTGCTCCCGTTCCACCGCTCCGTGGTGCGCGACCCCGCGTTCACGGCCGAGAACGGCGAGTTCGGCGTGTACACGAGCTGGATCGAGACCGAGTACAACAACACCCTCGAGCCGTGGGGCGGCGAGGCCGGTGACGTCAACGAGCCCATCGCTCGGCGCAACGTCGTCGTCGAGGTCAACGACAAGCGCCTCGAGGTGTCCCTCCCCGAGCGCCTGCTTGCCGTGACGGGTGCCGGCCACGGCGGCGCAGGCCGCACCATGGCGGGCCACGCGCCGAAGCGTCGCACGCACACCAACGTCGAGACGCATTCGAGCGGAGACATCACCGCCCCCATGCAGGCGACGATCGTGAAGTTCGCCGTGGCAGAGGGCCAGAAGGTCGTCAAGGGCGACCTGCTGGTCGTGCTCGAGGCCATGAAGATGGAACAGCCCATCCAGGCTCCGCGCGACGGCGTCGTCGCGGCCATCACCGGCACGGCGGGTGAGACCGTCTCGAGCGGCACGAAGCTGCTCGAGCTCGCCGACGCCGAGTAGCCTCGACAGGTGCCCGACGCCTTCCTGCTGACCCCCGCTCTGCTCTCGCCTCCGCTCGACGTCACGCTCGCCGCGTCCGACGCGAGCTGGCTCGAGTCGTTGACGGGGCTCGAGGGGTTCAACGGGTGGCTGCTGGCGCTCGTCATCGCCGGCGGCTTCGCGGCCGGCTGGGTGGATGCGGTGGTCGGGGGCGGCGGGCTCATCCAGCTCACGATGCTCCTCACCCTGCCCGGCGTCACGCCCGTGCAGGCGCTCGCGACGAACAAGCTCGGCAGCATCGCCGGCACCACGACCAGCTCCATCACCTACTTCCGGCGCGTGAAGCCCGACCTCCGCACGGCGCTGCCCATGGCGGCGATCGCGCTCTTCGGCGCGTACGGCGGCGCGATCCTCGCGTCCAGCATCCCGGCCGCCGCGTTCAAGCCGATCATCGCCGTCGCGATCCTCGGCATCGGCATCTTCACGGCCTTCAAGCCGAGCGTCGGGCAGCTCGACAAGCTCAAGTACGAGGGCCGCAAGCACCACGTCGTCGCGGGCCTCATCGGCTTCGCGATCGGCGTCTACGACGGCGTGCTCGGGCCGGGCACCGGCTCGTTCCTCGTCATCGCCCTCGTGTCGCTGCTCGGCTACTCGTTCCTGCAGGCCAGCGCGAAGGCGAAGATCGTGAACCTCGGCACCAACCTCGGCGCGCTGCTCTTCTTCGCGCCACAGGGGTACGTGCTGTGGGGCCTCGGTGCCATCCTGGCAGTCTCGAACGTCGCCGGCGGCTACATCGGCGCGCGCACCGCCATCCGCGGCGGCAGCAAGCTCATCCGCTGGGTCTTCCTCATCGTCGTGAGCGTGCTCTTCATCAAGCTCGCCACCGACATCTGGAACGAGTACTTCGGCGGCTGAGCGCACCGCGATCCGCAGAGGGGGATGCTGCGGATCGTCGGCCTCCGTGCGGGCCCGACTACTCGGTCTTGGTGACCGATATCTCGAACTCCAACGTGATGCGCTCCGACACCAGCACCCCGCCGGAGTCCAGCGGCATGTTCCATTCGAGTCCGAAGTCGCGCCGCCGCAATCGGCGGCTCCCCTCGAAGCCAGCTCGGAGCACGCCGAACGCATCCGTCTCGACCCCGACCAACGAGATCGGCACCATGACCTCCTGGGTGACGTCGCGGATCGTGAGATCTCCGGTCACGGCGTACGAGCCCTCGTCGATCTCCTCGATCTTCCTGCTGACGAACGTGATGTCCGGCCAGCGATCCACGTCGAAGAAGTCCGCGCTGCGCAGATGCTCGTCACGCTTCGCGTTCCGGGTGTCGACGCTCGACGCTCTCACCGTCAGCGTGGCCTCAGACCTTGAAGGGTCGTCGGCGTCGACCAGGAGCTCGCCCTCGACGTCATTGAACGCCCCTCGCACCGTCGTGATCATGGCGTGACGCGCCGAGAACCCGATACGAGTGTGCTCCGGGTCGAACGCCCAGACTCCATTCACTTGCTCGACATCGATCATCGCTCCCCAATCGTGGATTCCCCCAGCCACGCACCCGCCAGAAGCAGGAAGACGCGGAACCACGCACAACGCGCAGCCAATCGGCACGATACCTGCGCTTGACGGGACTCCCCGCCAAAACGCTGGCGGCGGGCGAAAAGGAGAATGCGGATTAGCAGCGAGCGCCCGCAGAGGCCGCCTAGCTCTTCGTCTGCTCCGAGTAGGGCACGTGCATGGCGTGCGCCGCATCCGAGATGCTGCTCGCGAGCGACGGGTAGACGGCCCACGCGCGCGCAACCTGGTCGACCGTGAGGCGCTGCTCGATCGCGATCGACAGTGGCAGCACGAGCTCTGAGGCGCGCGGCGCGACGATGACGCCGCCGATGACCGTGCCGAGATCGTTGCCCGCGATGAGCTTCACGAAGCCGTCGCGAACACCCTGCATCTTGGCACGCGGGTTCTCGCTCAGGGGCAGCTTGTAGACGCGCCCCTCCCGGGTGCCGTCCTCGATCGAGCGCTGCTGCCAGCCGACGGTCGCGATCTCCGGGTACGTGAAGATGTTCGACGCCACGTTGCGGAGGTTGATGGGACGCACCTCGTCACCCAGCGCGTGGAAGACCGCCGTGCGCCCCTGCGTGGACGCGACGGACGCGAGCGGGAAGAACTCCGTGCAGTCGCCCGCCGCGTAGATGTTCGGCACAGAGGTGCGGGCGACGCGGTTGACGCGGATGTGGCCGGAGGGCGTGACCTCGACGCCGGCGCCTTCCAGGCCGATGCCCGAAGTGTTCGGGATGGAGCCGACCGCGATGAGGCAGTGCGAGCCGCGCACCTCTCGCCCGTCGTCGAGCGTCGCCACGACCTCGTCGCCGTCGCGGACGACGGTCGCCGCGCGGGACTTGGACAGAACTGTCATGCCGCCCCGCTTGAAGACGTCCTCGATCACGTCAGCCGCATCCGCGTCCTCGTTGGGAAGCACGCGGTCGCGGCTCGAGACGAGCGTGACCTTCGCGCCCAACGCCGAGTAGGCAGAGGCGAACTCGGCCCCCGTGACGCCGGATCCGACGACGATGAGATGGCTCGGCATCTCCTTGAGGTTGTACAGCTGGGTCCAGGTGAGGATGCGCTCGCCGTCCGGCTTGCACGAGTCGAGGGTGCGCGGGCGAGCACCCACCGAGATGACGGCAGAGTCGAACTCGATGCGATCGAAGTCCTGCCCACCGGAGCCCGTGCCCACCGTGACCGCCGAGTTGCCGTCGAGCTTGCCCTCGCCCTGGATGACGTTGACGCCCGCCGCCTCGAGGGTGCGCTGCATGTCATCCGACTGGTTCTGAGCGAGACGCAGCAGACGCTTGTTGAGCTTCGAGAGGTTCACCGCCACCTCCGGCTTCAGCGGCTTGCCGCTGTCACCCTTCGCGAAGAACTGCACGCCCAGCTCGCCGGACTCGCGGATCGCCGTCGCAGCCTCCGCACTCGCGATGAGGGTCTTCGACGGAACGACGTCGGTGAGGACTGCGGAGCCGCCGACGCCGACGCGCTCGACGAGAGTGACTTCCGCGCCGAGGCGGGCGGCCGACAGTGCGGCTTCGTACCCGCCTGGCCCCCCGCCGACGACGACGATGCGATGCTTGCGATCAAAAGGCGTGGCCATGAGCCCATTCTGCTCCTCCCGCATGAACCCGCCAAACCGGGCCGGTATCCAAGCCGTTTCCGGGCACGCGCGGAGTTCATCAGCCCTTGCTCCCCGTTCGCCGCGCCACGGTCGCTACGCTGGTGAGCATGTCTACGCACGAAGCAGCCTCGATCGACGACCCAGCCACCTCACCCTTCGAGTTCGCGCAGGCAGCTGCCGCGGTCATCGCCGAGAAGACGGGTGTCGAACGCCACGACATCGCGCTCACGCTCGGCAGCGGATGGGGCCAGACCGCCGACCTGCTCGGTGAGACGATCGCGACCATCCCGGCCGACGAGGTGCCCGGGTTCGCGAAGTCCGACATCCCCGGTCACTCCGGGACCCTCCGCTCCATCCGCCTCGCGAATGGCAAGCACGCGCTGGTCATCGCCGCGCGCACCCACTACTACGAAGGCAAGGGAGTGCGCCGGGTCGTGCACTCCGTGCGGACCGCCGCCGCCACCGGCGCCTCCGTCATGATCCTCACGAACGGCGCAGGCGGGGTGCGGCCCGAGTGGGGCCCCGGCACGCCGGTGCTGATCTCGGACCACATCAACCTCACGGCCGACTCCCCCCTCGAGGGCGCGACCTTCATCGACCTCACCGACCTGTACTCCGCACGCCTCCGCGAGCTGGCGCTCACGGTGCGCGAACTCGATGAGGGCGTCTACGTGCAGTTCCGCGGCCCGCACTACGAGACACCCGCCGAAGTGAAGATGGCGCGCACGATCGGCGGCGACATCGTCGGCATGTCGACCGCGCTCGAGGCGATCGCCGCACGCGAGGCGGGTATGGAGGTCCTCGGCATGTCGCTCATCACGAACCCCGCCGCCGGCGTCTCGCCGAACCCACTCAGCCACACCGAGGTGCTCGAGGCGGGCAAGGCGGCAGAAGCCGACCTCGCCGAGCTGCTGTCGCAGATCGTGGTGAAGCTCTGATGAGCGGCCTCGCACGCCAACTCCAGGTCGCCCTGCGACACAACGCGATCGCGTGGCGCGACCAGGACCCCGACGAGGTCACGCGCGCCGAGCTGCAGCAGCTGCTCGACGCCGCAGGCGACGTCTCGCCCGAGCTCACCGCCATCGAAGACACCGACACGAGCGAGCGCGCGATCGCCTGGCGCGACCTGCACGACCGGTTCTCGGCACGTCTGGCCTTCGGGACCGCAGGTCTCCGCGGCAGGCTCGGAGCCGGACCCAACCGCATGAACCGGGTGCTCGTCGCCCAGGCCGCGCGTGGCTTCGCCGACTTCCTGCTTGCGCGCGAGGAGTCGCCATCCATCGTGATCGGCTACGACGCCCGCAACAACTCGAAGCGGTTCGCCGAGGACACCGCCGAGATCATGCAGGCCGCAGGCGTGGCCGCGACGATCCTGCCGAGGCAGCTGCCGACGCCCGTGCTGGCCTTCGCGGTCCGCCGCCTCGCCGCATCCGCTGGCGTCATGGTCACCGCCTCGCACAACCCGAAGTGGGACAACGGCTACAAGGTCTACCTCGGCGGCGCCGATGACGGTTCGCAGATCGTCGCACCCGTCGACGCCCAGATCGCCGCGGCCATCGGCGCCGTCGCGGCCGGCACAACCGTGCCCGAGATCCCGCGCTCGACCGACTACGCCACGGCAGACGAGTCCATCGTCAGCGAGTACGTGTCGGCGACCGCTGCGCTGCTGCGCGGAACACCGAGCGATGTCCGCTTCGTCTACACGCCCCTGCACGGCGTCGGATGGGAGACCTTCCGCGCCGTCATCGCCGAGCTCGGCATCGCCGAACCGGTGGTCGTCGCGCAGCAGGTCGAGCCGGACGGAGCCTTCCCAACCCTCGACTTCCCGAACCCCGAAGAGCCCGGCGCCCTCGACCTCGCCTACGAGACGGCGGATGCGGCCGGCATCGACCTCGTCATCGCCCACGACCCCGACGCCGACCGTCTTGCGGTCGCAGTGAAGGACGCAGCCGGGTGGCGCCGATTCGGCGGCAACGACATCGGCAAGATCCTCGGCTGGCGCGCCGCCGAGCAGGCGAAGGCGGACGGCGTGCACGGCACGCTCGCGACCTCCGTCGTCTCCGCCCCGGCGCTCGGGCGCATCGCGCACGAGTACGGGCTCGACTACGCCGAGACGCCCACCGGGTTCAAGTGGATCTCGCGCGCCCCGAACATCCTCTACGGCTACGAGGAGGCCCTCGGCTACCTCGTCAACCCCGAGACCGTGCACGACAAGGACGGCATCTCGGCGTCCGTCGCGATCCTCGAGCTCATCATCGGCCTGCAGGCCGAGGGACGCTCGCTCATCGATCACGACGACGCGTTCGCCGAGCGGTTCGGCACGTTCGTGTCGACACAGGTGTCGGTGCGCTTCGACGACATCACCGAGATCCCACGCGTCATGGCCGTGCTGCGCAGCCACACCCCGAGCGAGGTCGGCGGTGTCGAGGTGCTCGAGACCGGCGACCTGTCCGGCGACGAGGTGCCCATCGACCTGCTCCGCTACCAGCTCGCCGACGGCACCCGCGTCATGGTGCGCCCGTCGGGCACCGAACCCAAGATCAAGGTCTACGTCGACGCGTCGAGCGAGGAAGGCTCGCCCGCGGAACGAGCGACCGACGCCGAATCGAAGGCAGCTCGCGCCGGGGAAGCCCTGCGAATCACCCTCACCACCGCGTAGACACCGCAGCGCACGTATCAGGAGCCCCTCGGGTTGGAGATCCTTCCATCCCGAGGGGCTCCCGTCGTTCTTGCGCCGCTGTGCCTCACCCTCGAACCTTCCGGCCGCATCCCGCGCCTCGCATCCACTTCGGGATGGGAACCTCGCACTCTTACGGGAAACTTCCCACAACGAAGCGAGGTTCCCATCCCGAAACCGCGGGCGTGGCCCGACGCGAGCTTCCCGACCCGAGGCGACCTTCCCGGCCCGGCGCTACCTGCCCGCCCGACAGCATCGTTTCGGGATGGGTTCCACGCTTCGAGATGGGTTGCAACCCATCCGCGTGCGCGAAACCCATCCCGAATACGCACCGAGCAGAGTGCGGTCACGCACCTCCACGCTCGCAGCACCAACCCCAGACTTCGGGATGGAAACCTCGCAGTCTTGAGGGAAACTTCCCGCAACGAAGCGACTTTGCCATCCCGAATACGCACCGAGCAGAGTGCGGTCACGCACCTCCACGCTCGCAGCACCAACCCCAGACTTCGGGATGGGAACCTCGCAGTCTTGCGGGAAACTTCCCGCAACGAAGCGACTTCGCCATCCCGAAACTCCGGGCGAGGCCCAAGTCGACCTTCCTGGCCCGATAGCATCGTTTCGGGATGGGTTTGACGCGCGCAGATGGGTTGCAACCCATCCGCGTGCGCGAAAGCCATCCCGAGTCCGGGGAGGCGAACGGATGCGGCGTGTCAGGAGGCGTGGGCGAGTTCGCGCTGCAGCAGCGAGCGCTTCACGTCGACACCCCATGCGAAGCCGCCGAGGGTGCCGTCTGAGCGCAGGACACGGTGGCACGGCACGAACAGCGCCGGCGCGTTGCTGGCGCAGATGCTCGCTGCCGCCCGCACAGCCGTCGGACGACCGAGGGCTGTCGCGAACTCCGTGTAGGTGAGCGGATGCCCGGCCACGATGTCCCGCAGGCCGCGCCAGCCCTGCATCCGGAACTCCGCGCCGAACTGGGCGACGGGAACGTCATCGATGGCGTCGAGCTGCCCCTCGTAGTACGCCCGGACGGCGTCGGATGCGGCACTGCATCCGCGGGTGAGGACCGTCGGCCTGGCCTTCGGCGTGATGCGGGCCACGACGAGCTGTTCGTCGTCGCTCCACCCGGACGAGAGGACCGCGCCGTCGCTGTCGCGGGTGATGATCGTGAATGGGCCGTCCGGCGTGCCGAACGTCTCGATGACGGCCTGCTGCTCAGCATTGGATGCCGGCGCGACGTCGCTGGCGTGTGTGCGGCCTGCCGCCGTCGCTTGTGGGTTCTCCTGTGTGCTCATGCTGGTTGCTCCGTGCTGTGAGGTGCGGTCTGGGGTGCGGCGGCGGAAGCCGCGGGCGGTTGCTCGGCGGTCTCAGTCCTGTTGGTCTTCTTGGCGACGGCCCGCGCTCTGGGCGGTGCCGCTCCCCAGAGGTGGAGCGAGAGGTAGCTGCGCCACGGCCTGAACTGCTCGGCGACCGCGGTGAGGTCTTTCGGTTCCGATGGGAGGCCGAGGGCTCTTGCTCCGCTGCGCAGGGCGACGTCGCCCGTGAGCAGCACGTCCGGGTTTCCGAGCACGCGCATGCTCACGTAGCCGGCTGTCCAGTCGCCGATGCCCCGGAACGCGGTCAGCGCCGAGTGCTGCTCCGCGACGTCGTCGCCGTGCGAGAGACGCAGCTGTCCGCTGGCGATCGCCTCGGCGACGTTTGTGATCGTCGCTGAGCGCGCGCGGGGGCCGGCGAACGACTCCTCACCGAGCTCTGCGATGGCGGATGCGCTCGGGAAGAGCCGAGTCACGCGGCGACCCGGGACCTGCCCGGTCGCGGCGGCGGCGGTAGCGCTACCCGCCGCGTCCATCTCGTCCGGTCGGCGATCGTCGCCATCCGGCACCAGCGCCGCGCCCGCTCGCGCCGTCAGGCGGCTGAGCGCTGTGCGGGCCGCGGAGACGGTGATCTGCTGTCCGATGATCGCGCGGAACAGCATCTCGTCGGGGTCCACCGCTCCGGGAAGGCGCCTGCCGGGGCGCAGGCGCACGCGCTCCGCGATGCCGGGATGCACGGAGAGGGCCGCGTCGATCGCGGCCGGGTCAGCGTCCAGGTCGAAGAGACGGCGCACGCGGGTGACAAGCGTCTGCAGGTCGCTAAGGTCGGTCAGCTGAGCCCGGAGGCGGAGCGACGAGGGCTGCGAGCCCCCCGCATCCACGCTGAACCATGCTGGTCCGCCTGGCAGCAGGAGACTGCGCTCGTAGCTGTGCCCCGTCGCGATCTCCACGCCGTCGATGGCGCGCTCCCCCAGCCAGGTGAAGACACCGGCGGCGTCGTACGGTTCGCGGTAGGCGAGCGCAAGGGTCAGCGGGACCCCACCGGCACCGAGAGCCGGGCCGCCCTCCTCGACACGGCCGCTGCCTGCTCGCATCCTCGCTGATCGGCCCCGTGAGGCGTCCCGCACCTGCGTGGGCGTCAGCTGGAAGACCTCCTGCACGGTCTCGTTGAACTGCCGGACGCTCGCGAACCCCGCCGCGAAGGCCACGTCGGCGAGGGGGAGGTCGGTGGCGCCGAGCAGGGTCGCCGCGGTCCTCGCCCGCTGTGCGCGGGCGAGGGACAAGGGCCCCGCGCCGAGCTCGGCTGCGAGCACACGACCCAGGTGGCGAGCGGAGTAGCCGAGCCGCGCAGCCAGGCCGGGGACGCCCTCGCGCTCGACGACGCCGTCGGCGATGAGGCGCATCGCGCGAGCTGCGACATCGCCACGCAGGTTCCAGGCGGGGTCGCCGGGAGCCGCATCCGGCAGGCAGCGCTTGCACGCCCGGTAGCCGGCCTCGTGTGCCGCGGCGCTGGTCGCGTAGAACGTGACGTTCTCCCGGTGCGGCGTGCGCGCGGGGCAGCTCGGTCGGCAGTAGATGCCGGTCGAGCCGACGGCCGTGATGAACTGGCCGTCGAAGCGGCGGTCCTTGGCGAGGATCGCTCGGTACCGGTCGTCTCCGGTCAGGTTGGTGCTTGCCATGCGATGAGTCTGGCAGGTTCAGACCGCGTCCACTCGCGGGAATCGGACACGACGGTGGGCGATCGGTGGCGACCGGTCACGGTCCACGTCGGGGACCTCGCAGCGGACGGCGGGCGCCCGCAGCGCAGGCGTCAGGCGATGGCGAGCCCGGCAGCCACGAGGCGCGGCTTGAGCAGCTCGACAAGCGACTCGGGCGACGCGGCGGCGACGAGCTCGCCGAGGACGACCTCGTTGTCAAAGACCTTCGCGAGCGCGGCGATGAGCTGCAGGTGCTCGGATGCGCTCGTCGCGGTCATGCCGACGACGACCCTTACCGGGTCGTAGCGCGCATGTCCGAAACCGACGCCTTCTGGGTAGGTGATGACGGCGAGACCGTTCTGGATGGTCTCCTCGCCGGGTCGCGCGTGCACGAGCGCGACCCCTGGGCCGACGACGACGTACGGACCGAAGCGCTCGATGACACGCACCATGTTGCTCGTGTACCCGCGCTTCGCGAATCCACGCTCGGCCAGCAGCTCGCCCATCTGGCCGACGGCCTGGCGCCAGTCGAGGGCGTGTGCTGCGAGCCGCACACTGGTGGGGTCGAACTGCAGCTCAGGCGTCTCCTGCGCGCTCATGCTCCTGCCTCGTCGAACCCTTCGCTCACGATCTCCGCCAGCTCTTCGCGGTCTTCGATCGGCAAGAAGGCGCCTTCTGCGGCGTTCAGCTGGAAGGTCTCCAGATCTGCGATGTCGTAGTCGAAGGTGTCTGCGAGCAGCGTCAGCTCTCGGGAGATGCTCGTCGCGCTCATGAGGCGGTTGTCGGTGTTGACGGTCACCGTGAACCCGAGCTGGTAGAGCAGGTCGAAGGGGTGGTCTTCGATGCTCTCACCCCACGCGGCGATGGCACCGGTCTGCAGGTTCGAGGATGGGCTGAGCTCGAGCGGGATGCGGCGGTCGCGCACCCACTGCGCGAGTCGCCCGAGCGACACGTACGTGCCGTCCTCGTCTTCACCTTCGAGGTCGATGTCTTCCGCGATGCGCACACCGTGGCCGAGACGCAGGGCGTGCGCGTCGAAGATGGCGCTCTCGATGGAGTCGAGTCCGGCGGCCTCGCCGGCGTGCACCGTCGCGGGGAAGCGCTCCGACATGAGGTAGTCGAAGGCCTCCTGCAGGTTCGTGGGCGGGAAGCCGTCTTCAGGGCCGGCGATGTCGAAGCCGACGACACCCTGTTCGCGGTGGCGGACGGCGAGCTTTGCGATCTCGAGGCCGTTGCCCGCGTGGCGCATCGCGCTGACCAGCTGGCCGATGCGGATGCGCTTGCCGTGCGAGCGCACGTCGTCGATGCCCTCGTTGATGCCTGCCTGCACCGCGTTGACCGCGTCGTCCAAGCTCAGGCCGCGCTTGAGATGCTGTTCGGGAGCCCAGCGGACTTCGCCGTAGACGACGCCGTCGGCGCCGAGGTCGTTGACGAAGTCGCGGGCGACGCGGCGAAGGCCGTGCGCGGTCTGCATGACGGCCGTGGTCACGTCGAAGGTCTTCAGGTATTCGACGAGCGAGCCGGAGTCGGACTGGTCGGCGAACCAGTTCGAGAGCTCCGGTGCGTTTGTTGCGGGGAGCTCGAGGCCGATCTCGTCGGCCAGCTCGATGATCGTCTGAGCACGCAGGCCGCCGTCGAGGTGGTCATGCAGCGACACCTTGGGCAGCGTACGGATGTTGGTGCCGTCTCGCAGCGTGAAATCGCCCTCGTCGTATGGCGCGGAGCTCTGCACAGACACGGTGTTCCCCTTCGAATGTGGCCGCGATCCAGAAAATGCGGCCGTCCAGAGCCATGATTCTATCTGGCGGAGGCAACCGGCGCGCGACCTGGCGTGGCAGTGTGGAGAAGGTTTCCCTTCTCCACACCGCGAGCCCGACTACTCCGCGCCGACGCGGCCAGCGATGAGCGGACCGCCGGTGAGGATCTCCGAGCCGGCGTCGCCGATCTCGTACGCCCCCTCGAGCGCCTCGAGGGCACGCGGGAAGCGGGCGGCATCCTCGGCCGAGAGCGTGAAGAGCACGTCCCCCTTCTTCACGGCATCGCCCGGCTTGGCGGCGAGGTCGATGCCTGCCGAATGGATGACCGGGTCCTGCTTGCGCGCGCGTCCGGCTCCCAGGCGCCAGGCCGCGATGCCGAACGGCAGCGCTTCCTGGCGGACGAGCACACCGTCGCGGTCGGCGCGGACGTCGTGCGTCTCGCGCGCGACGGGCAGCGCCCCATCCGGGTCGCCGTCCTGCGCCGAGACCCACCGGCGCCACACATCCATCGCCGCGCCGTTCTTCAGCGCACCTTCGACGTCGGCGTCCGGCTGCCCCGCGAGGCGGAGCATCTCGCGAGCCAGCTCGACCGTGAGCTCGACGACGTCGGCGGGGCCGCCGCCAGCGAGCACCTCGACCGATTCGCGCACCTCGTTGGCGTTGCCGATCGCGAGCCCGAGCGGGACGTTCATGTTCGTGAGCAGCGCCGAGGTGCGCACACCGGCATCCTCGCCGAGCGCGACCATCGTCTCGGCGAGCGCACGCGAACGCTCGATGTCGCCCATGAAGGAGCCGGAGCCGAACTTCACGTCGAGCACCAGCGAATCGGTGCCCTCGGCGATCTTCTTCGACATGATGCTCGAGGCGATGAGCGGGATGCACTCGACGGTTCCCGTGATGTCGCGGAGCGCGTAGAGCTTCTTGTCGGCTGGAGCCAGGCCTGCACCGGCTGCGCAGATGACGCCGCCGATCTCCTGCAGGAGGGTGAACATCTCCTCGTTGGAGAGCTCGGCACGCCAGCCGGGGATGGCCTCGAGCTTGTCGAGGGTGCCACCCGTGTGGCCGAGTCCGCGGCCCGAGAGCTGCGGCACGGCGACGCCGAAGGAGGCGACGAGCGGCATGAGCGGGAGCGTGATCTTGTCGCCGACACCTCCCGTGGAGTGCTTGTCGACCGTGACCTTGCCGAGCCCGTCGAAGTTCATCCGCTCACCCGACGCGATCATGGCGAGCGTCATGTCGCGGATCTCGGTGCGCTCCATGCCGTTGAGGAAGATGGCCATCGCCATCGCCGCCATCTGCTCGTCACCCACGTAGCCGTTGGCGTAGCGCGAGATGAGCCAGTCGATCTCGGGCGTCGACAGCAGACGACCGTCGCGCTTCGCCTTGATGAGGTCGACGGCGTCGAACGCCTCGACTGCGGACTGGGCGGGGGTGGAGCTCATTTGATCCCTTCGAGATCTCTGGGGCCGAACGCGTCCGGCAGTACCTGGTCGATGGTGCGGATGCCCGAGACGGTGTCGAGGAGCATCCCCGGTGCCGAGAACTCGTACAGCAGCTGGCGGCAGCGGCCGCACGGCATGATGACGTCGCCGTCGCCGTTGCAGCATGTGAAGGCGACGAGCTTGCCGCCACCGCTCGCCTGGAGTGCCGAGACGAGTCCGCACTCAGCGCAGAGGCCGACCCCGTAGCTCGCGTTCTCGACGTTGCAGCCGACGACGATGCGACCGTCGTCGACGAGCGCGGCCGCGCCGACGGAGTAGTTCGAGTAGGGCGCGTACGCCTTCGTCATGATGTCGCGCGCAGCCTCGCGGAGGGTCGCCCAGTCGGGCTCGAGCGCTTCGGTTCCTGTTGCCGTCATGGCTGCACCTATGCCTTCACGTAGGGTTTGCCCGCCGCGGCGGGGCCTCGGGACTGGCCGACGAAACCGGCCACGGCGAGGATCGTCACGATGTACGGGATCATCGCCATGAACTCGGGCGGGATGTTCGCCCCGACCTGGCTCACGAGGGTCTTGAGGTTCGAGGCGAAGCCGAACAGCAGCGCGGCGAGGGTCGCGTAGACCGGGTGCCAGCGGCCGAAGATGAGGGCGGCGAGGGCGATGTAGCCCTGGCCACTCGTCATCTCCTGGCTGAACGAGCCGACGCTGCCGAGCGTGAAGAAGCTGCCGCCCGCGCCGGCGATGGCGCCGGAGAGCAGGACGTTCCAGAAACGCGTCTTGTTGACCTTGATGCCAACCGTGTCGGCCGCCTTCGGGTGCTCGCCGACGGCGCGGAGACGCAGCCCCCAGCGGGTCTTGAAGAGCGCGAAGGTGAGGACGGGCACCGTGATGAACATCAGGTACACGATGAACGTGTTGTCGAACAGCAGCGGCCCGATCACGGGGATGTCGCTCAGCAGCGGGATCGCGAAGCGCGGGTACTTCTCGTTCTGCGCGATGGTGTTGAGGAACCCGCTGTCGCGCGTCATGACGCCCGAGTAGAGGAAGTTCGTCAGTCCGATCACGAGCATGTTGATGACGACACCGACGACGACCTGCTCGACCAGGTAGCGGATCGAGAAGACGGCGAGGATGAGCGAGACGAGCATGCCGGCGAGGATCGCGCCGAGGAGGCCGAGGAACGGGTTGCCCGTCATCGAGCCGATCAGCGCTGAGGTGAAGGCGCCGGCGAGGAGCTGGCCTTCGATGGCGATGTTCACGACGCCGACGCGCTCGGAGACGAGGCCCGCCATCGAGCCGAAGATGAGCGGGGTCGAGATCGCGAGCGTTCCCGTGAGCAGCCAGGTGAGCGGCACGTTGGCGTTCGCGCCGATGAAGACGATGAGCGCCCACACCCAGAGGATGCCGAAGACGACCATGACCCACATGGGCAGCTTCGCCCCTGCGGCCGTGCGGAGGAAGGCGACGACGGTGATGCCGGCGAGGATCACGCCGATCACGAGGTTCGTGACCATGGTCGGGAGGACCAGCGGGTCGAACTTGATGGGCACGCCGTCCGAGTTCAGGTCGATCGTGCTCGAGGCACCGGCAGGTGCGAGAAGCCCGAAGACCACGAGCACGAGTGCACTGAAGAAGGCGTACGCGATGGGGGCCTTCCAGCTGCGCGTCGTGCGGACCTCAGCCTTGGTGCTCGCGCCCACCGGGATCTGCTCCTCGGTGCTCGGCGTCACTGCGGTCATGCGTTCACCTCGTTCTTCGTGCCGTTGCTGCCCGTGCCGTCCTTCGTGCTCGACGGCCCGTCATCCTTCCCTTCCCTCGACGCGCGGATGCGGTCGAGCAGGCGGATGCCGGAGGGCTTCGGCAGGCGGAAGATCGCACGGATGAGCGGAGGTGCCGCGATGAAGAGCACGATGAGGCCCTGGATGACGGCGACGATGTCGATCGGGATGCCCTCGACGACCTGCATCGGGAAGGAGCCGGCCTTGAGCGCGCCGAAGAGGAGACCCGCGAGGATGATGCCGACGGGGTGGCCCGCACCGAGGAGCGCGACTGTGATGGCATCGAAGCCGATGCCCGCGTGGACGCCGGGGTCGTAGCCGGCGGTGGCGCGGCCGAGCACCTGCGTGGCGCCCGCGAGGCCGATGAACGCACCGGCGATGGCCATCGTGAGGAACGTGATGAAGGCGACATTGATGCCTGCAGTGCGAGCGGCACTCGGGTTGAGGCCGACGGCCCGCACCTTGAAGCCGATCGTCGTGCGCTCCATGATCCACCAGTAGACGAAGGCGGCGATGATCGCGAGGATGAAGCCCCAGTCGGCGGCGCCCACGAGATCGGGCAGCTGCGCCGACTCGACGATGGGCTTGGCCTTCGCGTTTCCGCCGGCGCCTTCCGCCTGGAAGACGGGGGTCTTGAGCAGGTACGTGAGGCCCCAGAACGCGATCCAGTTGAGCATGATCGTGACGATCACCTCGTGCGCTCCGGTCTGCGCCTTCAGCCAGCCGGCGATGCCGGCCCAGATCGAGCCGCCGACGATGCCGGCGAATGCTGCGACGAGCACGTGCACGACGAAGGGAAGCTGCAGGCTCGCGCCCACGAAGCCGGTGAAGAGCGCGGCGATGAGGATCTGGCCCTGACCACCGATGTTGAACAGGCCAGCGCGGAACGCGAACGCGACCCCGAGGCCGGCCGTGATGAGCGGCGTCGCCCACATGAGCGTGTTCGTCAGCGGAACGAATCCGTTGCGGGGCGAGTAGACCGCACCCTCCCACAGCGCGCGGAACGCACCGCCGATGACACCGCCCGCGGCGGCGAAGAGGTCCATCGGCCGGGAGAAGAAGTACCCGGTCGTCTCGAGCACATCGTCGCTCGTGAAGACGACGAGGAGCGAGCCGATGAGCAGCGCGAGGACGATCGCGAGGATGGAGCGCAGCGGCCCACCCCCGAGGATGTCGCGCCAGAGGCCGTGCCACGGCGACTGCTCGCTCGCGGTGACCGGCACCTGCGTGCCGGGTGGTGGCGGCGTCTCGGCCGTCACGTTCTGGAGCTGGCTCATACTTCGACCCCCGCCATCATCTGGCCGAGCACGTCGCGAGACGTCTCCGGTCCAACGATTCCCATGCTCTTGCCCTGGTACATGACCATGATCCGATCCGCCAATTGCACAACCTCGTCGAGCTCGGTCGACACGATGATGACCGGGATGCCCGAGTCGCGGACGCGCACGATCTGCTCGTGCACGAACTCGATCGATCCGACGTCGAGACCGCGCGTCGGCTGCGAGGCGATGAACATCCGCAGGTCCCGGCCGAGCTCGCGCGCGAGCACGACCTTCTGCTGGTTGCCGCCGGAGAGTCGGCCGACGGCCGTCTCGATGGAGGGCGCCCTGACGTCGAAGTCCTTGACGTTCTTCTCGGCGAAGGCCGTGATCTCCCGCAGGTTCAGCGCGATCCCGTTTGAGAACGGTGCGCGGTCGGCGCGGTCGAGCACGAGGTTCTCGGCGATCGTGAAGTCGCCGACGATGCCATCTTCCGTGCGGTCTTCCGGCACGAAGCCGAGCCCGGCATCCAGCGTCTTCTTGACCGTCTGCCCGATGAGCTCGTTGCCGTCGAGGCTGATCGAGCCGAGCGCCTTCTTGTGGAGGCCGAGGATGGCCTCCGTCAGCTCGGTCTGCCCGTTTCCCTGCACGCCGGCGATCACGAGGATCTCGCCCTCGCGGACCTCGAAGCTGAGGTCGTCGACCTGCTTGGCGCCGACCTCGTCGAAGACCGTCAGCTCGGAGACGACGAACGTCGTCTCGCCCAGCTTCGGAGCTTCCTTGTCGACGTCGAGGTCGACGGCGCGGCCGACCATCTTCGCCGCGAGCTCCTCGTTCGACTCGCTCGGGAGTGCCGTGCCGACGACCTTGCCGCGGCGGATGACGGTGATGCGGTCTGCGACCTTGCGGACCTCGCGCAGCTTGTGCGTGATGAAGACGATGGACGTGCCCGCTTTGCGCAGCTGGTCCATGATGACGATCAGCTCGTCGGTCTCCTGGGGTGTGAGCACGGCGGTGGGCTCATCCAGGACGAGGATCTTCGCGTCTCGCGAGAGCGCCTTGATGATCTCGACGCGCTGCTGCGCGCCGACGGGCAGGTGCTCGACCAGCGCATCCGGATCGATGTTGAAGCCGAACTGCGCTGAGAGGTCACGGACCTTCTGGCGGGCGCTGTCGATGTCGAGGACGCCGGCGCCGTTGGCCGGCTCGTGGCCGAGCATGAGGTTCTCCGCGACCGTGAAGACGGGGATGAGCATGAAGTGCTGGTGGACCATGCCGATGCCGGAGGCCATGGCGTCGCCCGGCCCGGAGAAGTGCTGGACGGCGTCGTCCAGCAGGATCTCGCCCTCGTCGGCCTGGTACAGGCCGTAGAGCACGTTCATCAGGGTCGACTTGCCAGCACCGTTCTCGCCGAGGAGCGCATGGATCTCGCCCTCCTCGATGGTGAGGTTGATGTTGTCGTTGGCCGTGAAGGCACCAAATCGCTTGGTGATGCCTCGAAGCTCGAGTTTCATAGCGGTCCACTTCGCTGTGCGGTAGTGCGGGATACGGCCTGGTGGGCCGGTCGTGCTGGAGCCGGGGCGGCGGGTGGCCGCCACCGACTCGGATTGCATGCGTAGGCATGCTACGGGGCCGCCGCGAGTTGCGCGACGGCCCCGCATCCATGTTGTGCCTGGACGTCAGTCCAGAGGCCGGAGGGTCAGACCTTTGGTGAGGAAGGCGACAGGTCCGGGTACTTGCCGTCGATGACTTCCTGCTTCAGGGCGTCGATCTCGTCGAGCGTGCCTTCGGGCAGCTCAGACTCGAAGGCGCCGAAGCCCGAGAGGCTGACACCCTCATTCTCGAGGACGCCCGTGTAGGTCGTGCCGCCCTCGAAGGTGCCGTCGACGCTCTGGGAGATGGCGTCGAGAACGGTGACGTCGAGTCCCTTCATGATCGAGACGAGGATGATGTCCGCGTACTGCTCGTCAGCGATGGCGAGGTCGGAGTCGACGCCGAGGATGACAGCGTCCTGGCCGCCTTCGCGGATCGCTTCTGCTGCGCCCTGGTAGAGGGGGCCGCCGACGGGGAGGATGACGTCTGCGCCCTGGCTCAGGAAGCCGGTGGAGATCTCCTTGGCACGGGAGACGTTCGTGAAGTCATCGACGAACGAGCCCTGCTGCGAGTCGACGTCCCAGCCGATGACCTTGACGTCCTTGCCCTTGGCCTCGTTGAAGTGCTTGACACCATTGGCGAAGCCGTCCATGAAGATCGTGACGGTCGGGATGGCGGCGCCGCCGTAGGTGGCGACCGTGCCCGTCTTCGAGTACGCAGCTGCTGCGTAGCCCGCGAGGAACGCGGCCTGCGCCGTGTCGTAGTTGAGCTCGAGCACGTTCGGGATGCCGAGGCCTTCGACGTCGACGATCGCGAAGTCGACCTCTGGGTTCGCCTCGGCGGCGGCAGCCGTCGCGTCGGCCAGCTTGAAGCCGACGGGAACGATGATGTTGCAGCCCTGGTCGACCATGGTCGTCAGGTTGGCCGCGTAGTCGTCCGGTGTCGCCGACTCTGCCTCGAGCACGCTGACTCCGAGCTCGGACTCCGCGTTCTCGAGACCGGTGTGTGCGAGCTGGTTGAAGGAGCGGTCGTCGAACCCGCCCTCGTCAGACACCATGCACGCGGTGAAGTCGGATGCACCTTCAGCTGGCGCGTCGCCCGCGTCCGGAGCTGGGGCACAACCGGCGAGCACGAGGGCTGCGACGCCCATGGTGCCAATTGCAGCGAAGCGCTGCTTCGAAGAGATAGCCACTCTCGATCCTCCTGAGTTGGATGTCCGTCGCGCCGCAGAACGCGGATGCCGACGAAGCTGGTGATTGCCCGAGCATAGCCGTAGCCCGGCGTCACAATACGGCCCAGATCGGAATCGAAACCCGACCGTTGCACAGTTACGAGTGTGTTTCTCGGCGCGTCGGGCGCCGATTCTCACGGGGCCGGAATCTTCCGGGCCGATCGGTCGGTGAGGGTGCTCGATCGGGTCGCAGATCCGCTCAGTTGGCGCCCGTCGGCGACGACGGCGACTCGACGACGATCTCGCCGGCCACGATCTTCGCCTTCAGATCCTCGACCTCGGCCTTCAGCTCGGCGGGGATCTTCGAGTCCCAGTCGTGGAAGGAGGAGAGCCCGACTCCGTCGTTCCCGAGCGTGCCGACGTTGTTGCCCGGCTCGAAGGTGCCATCGATGTCTGAGCCGATGACGCCGAGGATGGCCGGCTCCATCCGCTTCTCGACCGTCGTCACGAGCAGGGGGCGGTACTCCTCGCCGAGGAGCTCGTAGCCGTCGGAGTCGACCCAGATGATGCCGACGTCGCCGGCCGCGAGCGCTGCCGCAGCGGCGCCTTCACCGGCCTGGGCTGCGACGGGCATGATGATGTCTGCCCCCTGCGAGATGAGCCCCTGCGCCGTCGTCTGCGCCGCGTTCGTGTTGGTGAAGTCGTCCGTGAACGAGCCCTGCTGCGTCTTGGGATCCCAGCCGACGACACGCACCGACGCGCCCTTGGCGGTGTTGTACTGCTCGACGCCCGCCGCGAAGCCGTCCATGAACACGGTCACGGGTGGCTGGTTGCCGCCGCCGAAGGTGCCGACGACGCCCGTCTGGCTGACGCCAGCCGCGAGGTACCCGGCCAGGAACGCCGCTTGCGCGGTGTCGTGCACGATCGAGGCCACGTTCGGCCCCTCGACGACCTCGTCGACGACCGAGTACGTGATGTCGGGGTTCGCCTCGGCGGACGCCCTGGTCGCGTCGGCGAGCTCCCACCCGACCGTCACGATGTAGTCGCAGCCCTCGCCGACCATGGTCTCGAGGTTCGTCTCGTAGTCGGCCTGCGACTGCGAGACGGTCTCCCGCATCTCCACGCCGTACTCCTCCTGCGCCGCCTCGAGCGACTCGAAGACGGCCTGATTGAACGAGCGGTCCTGGATGTTGCCGCTGTTCGCGACCATGCACGCGAGGTAGTCGCTGCCAGCGCCCGCCGCATCCGTCGAGCCCGGGGCCTCCGGTGGAGCCTGGCAGGCGGTCAGGGCGAGGGTGGCGACGGCGAGGGCACCGAAGGCGCCTGGGATGCGAGAGCGAGACATGCCGGAAGAGTAGTGGGAGCCGCGCCCAGACCGCTACGCGCGTGCACGGATCGTTGTGACCGTGCACGCGCGCAGAGGAGCGGGAGGCGGACTACAGGACTTCCGGGCGCCTCGACTCCTTGATCTCGGCGACCAGCTGCTTCACCTTCTGCGCGTTGGCCGCGGTCGTGACGAGCAGCGCATCCGGCGTATCGACGACGACGATGTCCTTGATGCCGGCGATGGCGACGACTCGGTCGGTGTGGTTGACGATGAGCCCGGAGCCGTCGACGACGACGACGTTGCTCTCGTCGCCGTGCACCGTCACGCCGTTGCCGTTGGTGCTCTTGCGGAGTCGGCTCACCGCTGCGAAGTCACCCACGTCGTCCCACTGGAAGTAGCCGGGGATGACGGCGAGCTCACCGCGCGCGGCGGCCGGCTCGGCCACCGTGTAGTCGATGGCGATCTTCTCGAGGCCGGGCCAGACGCGCGCCGTGACCTCGGCCTGCTGCTCGGTGCCCCAGGCATCGGCGATCTCGTTGATGCCGGCGGCCAGGACCGGGTTCGACTCGGCGAGCGCCTCCATGAGGCGGTCGACGCGCGCGAAGAACATGCCGGCGTTCCACAGGTACTCGCCAGACGCCAGGTAGCGGCGCGCGGTCGCCTCCTTGGGCTTCTCGACGAACGCGTCGACCTTGCGGGCGCTCGGTGCGGCTGGGATCTTGAGCGGCTTGCCCGCTCGGATGTAGCCGAATGCGGTCGACGGCTCGATGGGCTGGATGCCGATCGTCACGATGACGCCGGCGTCGGCAGCCTCGACGGCCTCGCGCACCGCAGCGGCGAAGCGGTCGGTTGCGCCGATGAGGTGGTCAGCGGCGAAGGAGCCGATGATGGCGTCTGGCACACGGCGCTGCAGGATCGCGGCGGCGAGGCCGATCGCCGCCGTCGATTCCCGCCCCTCGCTCTCGAGGACGATGTTCTCCTCGATGAGCTCGGGAAGCTGCGCGCGCACCTCCTTCGCGTGCGCCTCACCCGTCACGACGAGCAGCCGGTCTTCAGCGCACAGCGGCGCGAGCCGGTCCCAGGTCGCCCTGAGCAGGGTCGAGCCGTTTCCGACGACGTCGTGGAGGAACTTCGGGGCTTCGGCCCGCGAGAGGGGCCAGAGTCGGGAACCGACGCCTCCCGCTGGGATCACGCCATAGAACCGATCGATCGCATCTGCCATGCGCAACACCATAGGGGAACACTGTCTCCTGCTGGTTTCGGCGTGACGATGCTGTGGATATGTCGTCGGGAACACGTCGCCCGGAGTTCACCTCGACGCCACGCTGGCCGCCTACGTTCGCGTCATGCGCATCGCGGTCGTCACCGAGAGCTTCCTCCCCACTGTCAACGGCGTGACGAACAGCGTGTGCAAGGTGCTCGACCACCTCGCACTGCGCGGTCATGAGGCGATAGTCATCACCCCGGCCGCCGGCTCGCCCAGCGAGTATCGCGGCTTTCGGGTCGTCGAGGAGCCAGCCCTCGACTACCGCCAGTTCCCGGTCGGCCTCCCCTCCCCAAGGGTGGACCGACTGCTCGCCGAGTTCGCGCCCGACATCGTGCACGCGGCGAGCCCCCTCTTTCTGGGATCGCAGGCGATCGCCGCCGCGAAGCGACGAGGCATCCCGAGCGTCGCCGTCTTCCAGACCGACGTCGCCGGGTACACGAAGCGCAACCGCCTGAGCGCCATGGAGGGCTTCGCCTGGTGGTTCATCCGCTGGCTGCACAACAACGCCGACCTGACGCTCGCGCCGTCGAGCGCGGCGCTCGGTGATCTGCGTCGCGCGAAGATCACCAACGCCACCCGCTGGGGTCGAGGGGTTGATCTCGAGACCTATCACCCGCGGAACAAGCACGAACAGGCCGTCCAGAACAGCCGCCGACGGCTTGGCGCCGAGTCGCGCACGATCATCGGCTACGTCGGCCGACTCGCGCCGGAGAAGCAGGTCGAGCGCCTCGCCTCCCTGCGCGGCCTCGACGGGGTGCAGCTCGTCGTCGTGGGCGATGGGCCTTCCGAACCGAGCATCCGCAAGGCGCTCAAGGGCGTGCCCGTGCACTTCGCCGGCAGGCTCGGTGGCCGCGACCTGGCTCTGGCCTACGCCAGCTTCGACGTCTTCGTGCACACGGGAACTGAGGAGACGTTCGGCCAGACCATCCAGGAGGCGCACGCGAGCGGCCTCCCCGTCGTGGCGCCGTACGCCGGTGGGCCGATCGACCTCGTCGAGCACGGCGTCGATGGCTTCCACTTCGATCCGGACCGAGCGGGCGACCTCGACCTCAGGGGCATGCTCGAGCAGCTCGTCGATTCCCCGGGTCTTCGAGCACGCATGGGCGAGGCGGGCCGGCGGCGCGTGCTCTCCCGTTCGTGGACGAGCGTCTGCGACGAGCTCCTTGCGCACTACGCTTCCGTCATGACGGATGTGCGGCAGCCGAGCGTTCTGCCCCACGTCTGAAGGCCAGGTCCTGGCCACGCGGCCTCGCACGAAGGAAGGTATACCTTCCCAGCTGAAAAGCGCGGAAGGCGTAGTCTAGGCGGGTATCAACATGCCCAACGCAGTGTAGTTGGGACCTGCCGCTCATCTTCACCTCCTCGGCGCAAGAGTCCTGAGCGGAGAACGCAACGCGACAGAAGGGCAATCCCGTGTCAGCCGTACAGACACCAGCTCCGGCGGGCTCGACAGCCCCGAAGAAGTCAGCGAAGAAGCCGCATCGCGGCGGCACGCTGTACCGGGGGAACGAGGGCATGTGGTCCTGGGTTCTCCACCGCATCACCGGCGTCTCCATCTTCTTCTTCCTGATCGTGCACGTGCTCGACACGTCGCTCGTGCGCGTCAGCCCTGAGGCTTACAACGCGGCCATCCACACCTACCAGACGCCCATCATGGGCATCGGCGAGGTCGGACTCGTGGCAGCCATCTGCTACCACGCGTTCAACGGCATCCGCATCATCCTCATCGACTTCCTGCCGGGCGGCGCGAAGTACCAGAAGCTCATGTTCTGGATCGTCATCGGCCTCTGCGTCGTCACGATGATCGGCTTCACGCCCCGCCACCTGATCAACGTGTTCAGCCACTAGGAGGGAGCTGCCATGACTATCGAAACCATCGAGTACCCGCGCTCGGCAGCTGCCGCCAAGAACAGCACGAACTGGGAGCGCATCGGATGGGCGTTCATGCGCGTCTCCGGCGTGCTGCTCGTCATCCTGATCTTCGGCCACCTGTTCACGAACCTCATGGTCGGGCAGGGCGTCGCAGCGATCGACTTCGCCTTCGTCGCCGGCAAGATGGCCGACCCGTTCTGGGTCGTCTGGGACACGCTCATGCTCGTCCTCGCGTTCATCCACGGTGCCAACGGCATGCGCACGATCATCAACGACTACGTGTCGAAGGCCAGCACGCGCCGCGCGCTGCAGGTCACGCTGTTCATCGTCACGACGGTGCTCATCGTCCTCGGCCTCCTGGTGATCTACACGTTCGACCCGTGCCCCGCCAACGGCGCCGCCGAGAACCTGCCGAGCTTCTGCCCGGCCTAGCCGCGGCGCTCGGCCACACGACTTCCACCACCTGAGAAAGAAGAGCCACAGACATATGGCAGAGAAGCTCGCTCCGACGCGCACCGTCGACGGCGTCCACTACCACCAGCACGAGATCGTCATCGTCGGCGCCGGTGGTGCAGGGATGCGCGCGGCCATCGAGGCCGCACAGGGCGCAGACACGGCTGTCGTCACGAAGCTCTACCCGACGCGCTCGCACACCGGTGCGGCCCAGGGCGGCATGGCTGCGGCCCTCGCGAACGTCGAGGACGACAACTGGGAGTGGCACACCTACGACACCGTCAAGGGCGGCGACTACATCGTCGACCAGGACTCTGCCGAGATCCTCGCGAAGGAAGCCATCGAGGCGGTCATCGACCTCGAGAACATGGGCCTCCCCTTCAACCGCACGCCAGAGGGCAAGATCGACCAGCGCCGCTTCGGTGGCCACACGCGCGACCACGGCAAGGCGCCCGTCCGTCGGGCCTGCTACGCGGCCGACCGCACCGGTCACATGATCCTCCAGACGCTCTACCAGAACTGCGTCAAGCACAACGTGAAGTTCTTCAACGAGTTCTACGCGCTCGACATCGTCATGACCGAGGTCGACGGCCAGGAGGTCCCCGCGGCCATCGTGGCGCTAGAGCTCAAGACGGGCGAGCTGCACGTCTTCCAGGGCAAGGCCTTCATCTTCGCGACGGGCGGCTTCGGCAAGGTCTTCAAGACCACGTCCAACGCGCACACGCTCACGGGTGACGGCATGGGCATCGTCTGGCGCCGTGGCCTCCCGCTCGAGGACATGGAGTTCTACCAGTTCCACCCCACCGGTCTCGCTGGCCTCGGCATCCTCCTCACCGAGGGCGCACGCGGCGAGGGCGCGATCCTGCGCAACGCATCCGGTGAGCGCTTCATGGAGCGCTACGCGCCCACCATCAAGGACCTCGCACCCCGCGACATCGTCGCCCGCTCCATGGTGCAGGAAGTCCTCGACGGTCGCGGCGCCGGCCCGCACAAGGACTATGTCTACCTCGACTGCACCCACCTCGGTGCCGAGGTCCTCGAGACGAAGCTCCCCGACATCACCGAGTTCGCTCGCACGTACCTCGGCGTCGACCCCGTCACCGAGCCCGTGCCCGTGTACCCGACCGCGCACTACGCGATGGGCGGCATCCCCACGAACAACGCCGGCGAGGTGCTCTCCGACAACGAGACCGTCATCCCGGGCCTCTACGCGGCCGGCGAGTGCGCCTGCGTCTCGGTGCACGGCTCGAACCGCCTCGGCACCAACTCGCTGCTCGACATCAACGTCTTCGGCAAGCGAAGCGGCCGCAACGCCGTCGAGTACGTCAAGACCGCCGAGTTCGCTCCCCTGCCCGACGACGCCGCCGCGTTCGTGAAGAGCATGGTCGACGACCTCCAGGCATCCACCGGCACCGAGTCGGTCGCCGGCCTGCGTCGCGAGCTGCAGGAGACGATGGACAAGAACGCCCAGGTGTTCCGCACCTCGGAGACGCTGACCGAGGCGACCAAGGTCATCCACTCGCTGCGCGAGCGCTACACGCAGATCGCCGTCTTCGACAAGGGCAAGCGCTACAACACGGAGCTCCTCGAAGGCATCGAGCTCGGCTTCCTGCTCGACCTCGCCGAGGTGCTCGTCTACTGCGCCCTCAACCGCGAGGAAAGCCGTGGCGGCCACATGCGCGACGACTTCCCGAAGCGCGACGACGTCAACTGGATGCACCACACCATGGCGTACCTCACCGGCGACCGGAAGTCCCCCGACCCCGCCGACCACATCCGACTCGACAAGAAGCCCGTGCGCGTAACGCGCTACGAGCCGACCGAGCGCAAGTACTAGGAAGGGCTTCACAGAATGACTGCTGCAACAACTGAAGCACCCGAGGCGCCCATCGAGGCTCCCAAGCCGTTCACGGTGACGCTCAACGTCCGCCGCTACAGCCCCGAGACGGACACCGAGCCGTACTGGGAGGCGTTCGACGTCGAGATGTACCCGACCGACCGCATCCTCGACGCGCTGCACCGCATCAAGTGGGACCAGGACGGCTCGCTCGCGTTCCGTCGCTCCTGCGCGCACGGCATCTGCGGGTCCGATGCCATGCGCATCAACGGCCGCAACCGCCTCGCCTGCAAGACGCTGGTCAAGGACCTCGACATCTCGAAGCCCATCTACGTCGAGGCCATCAAGGGGCTCCCCCTCGAGAAGGACCTCATCGTCGACATGGAGCCGTTCTTCGAGGCGTACCGCGAGGTGCAGCCCTTCCTGAAGGCACAGGCAGAGCCCGAGAAGGGCAAGGAGCGCTTCCAGTCGATCGCCGACCGCGAGCGCTTCGACGACACCACCAAGTGCATCCTCTGCGCCGCGTGCACCACGTCGTGCCCCGTGTTCTGGACCGACGGCCAGTACTTCGGCCCCGCCGCGATCGTCAACGCGCACCGCTTCATCTTCGACTCCCGTGACGAGGACGCGAAGGTCCGCCTCGACATCCTCAACGACCGCGAGGGCGTCTGGCGCTGCCGCACGACCTTCAACTGCACCGAGGCCTGCCCCCGCGGCATCCAGGTGACGAAGGCCATCGCCGAGGTCAAGCAGGCCATGCTCAAGGGCCGCGTCTAACCGACGAGCATCCACACGCGAAGAGGGGCAGCCGAATTCGGCTGCCCCTCTTCGCGTGTCGGCCCGTCACGTCGACGTGACTCTCGCTCCCGAGCGCGCGCCCTCCACCCTCGACCCACCGCCCCACCTAGCCTGCTCCTATGACCACACCCGGCTCACCCCACGAGACCAGCGTCGTCAAGGCGCAGACGGCCCCGGATGCGCGGGACCCTCGCAAGCCGGAGGGACTCAAACCGGTTCTCGGCCCAGCCTGGCGGTACATCCTGACGCGCGCCATCCGCGAGTTCCTCCGCGACAAGAGCACGGTGCTCGCCGCCGCGCTCACGTTCTACATGCTGCTCGGGGTCTTCCCCGCGCTGTTGGCGCTCATGTCGGTCATCGGCCTCTTCGGGCTGACGGAGGAGGCAGTGTCGTTCATCGATGAGATGTCGACCTACCTGACCGATCCGACCTTCGCGGAGACGCTGCGGAACACGGTCGAGCAGCTCGGCGAGTCCAGCGGCGCGGGCACTGCGTTCGTGGTCGGTCTGCTCGGCGCCCTCTGGTCGGCGTCCGGGTACGTGAACTGCTTCTCGCACGCCATGAACACGGTCTACGAGATCGACGAGGGTCGCCCGTTCTGGAAGCTCCGCCCGATCATGATGATCTGGACGATCGTCCTCCTCGTGCTCATGCTGCTGATCTTCGGGATCCTGGCGCTGTCCGGACCCGTAGCCGCGGCGGTCGGCGGCCTCATCGGCCTCGGCGACGCATCGCTCGCGGTCTGGAGCTTCGCCCGCTGGCCCATCGTCCTCGCTGTCGTGATCGTGATGATCGCGGTGCTCTTCTACGGAACGCCCAACGTGAGGCTGCCGAAGTTCAAGTGGATGACGCTCGGCGCGTTCATCGCTCTCTTCGTGACGGTCGTCGCAAGCGGCGGGTTCTTCTTCTACGTCGCGAACTTCAGCAGCTACGAGCGGCTGTACGGCGGCGTCGCCGGAGTCATCATCGCGCTGCTCTGGCTGTGGATCGTCAACCTCGCTCTGCTCTTCGGCGCGCAGTGCGACGCTGAGATCGAGCGGGTGCGGGAGCTGCGCGGGGGCATCGAGGCTGAGCAGAGCATCCAGCTGCCGCCGCGCGACACGAAGGCGAGCGCGAAGAGGCTCGAGCAGATCGACAGGGACATCGCGAAGGGTCGCGAGCTGCGAAACGGTGTCGGGCTCGACTGAGCGTCTCCGCGCCGGGATGCCCACCCCGGGGTGACGGTGCGCGCGCGGCGGAGGGAACCCGCGGGGAGACGCCCGACACGGCACCCCGCGCACGCCTCAGCCGCACAGAGGTCCGCGACCTAGAATCGTGTGGTGCCCATCACTCGCACGCTCATCGACACCGCCGCCCGCTGGCCGAGCCGCACTGCGCTTGCCGGCGACGGCGATCGCCTCAGCTACAGCGAGCTGTCCCGCTCCTGCGCCCAGGTCCGGGCAGGCGTCGAGACGCTGCTCGGCTCGTCGGAGCCCATCGCGAGCGGCGCATCCGCCGCCGAGACCGCCGGCGTGCCGATCGTCGCGCTCTCCCTGTCGCGCGCCTTCGACACCGCGCGCCTTCTGACGGGAGTCATCAGCTTCCGCGCCGTCGCCGCCGTGCTCGACCCGCTCTGGCCGCTCGAGCACCGACTCGAGATCCTGCGCCGCGTCGAACCGGCGCTCGTCATCACCGACGACCCGGAGTTCACCGAGCAGCTGGACGCCGCAGCCTGGGGTGCGACGGTGACGTCGCTGGCGTCGTTCGACCTGGCCGCCGCAGAAGCGCTCGCCAGACGAGGCGAGGCGGCACCTGGCCCCGAGGTCAGGCCGCGTGACGAGCCCTTCCTGCTGCTCTTCACGTCGGGCACCACCGACCTCCCCAAGGGGTTCCTGCGCACGCGCGGCAGCTGGGACCACAACGTCGGCATCAGCCGACGGTACCTCGGCACCGCCGACGGCCGCTCGACGATCGCGCCCGGCCCACTCTCCTACAGCCTCACGCTGTACGCGCTCGTCGAGGTGCTCGGGACGGGTGGTTCGCTGCACCTGCAGAGCGGATTCGATGCGCGAGCGGCTTCGCGCACCATCGCGGAGGAGCGCATCGGGCGTTTCGTCGGTGTACCCGCCATGCTGCTCGCCCTCCTCCAAGCAGCACGCCGGAGCGAGCAGTCGCTCGCTTCGCTCGTCGAGGTCATCACGGGCGGAGCCAACCAGCCGGAGCACATCCGCAGCGGCTTCGAGGAGGCCGTCCCGACAGCCCACCTGCGCAGCTACTACGGAGCCTCGGAGATCGGGTTCATCGGGTACAGCGACGAGGGCGACGGCACGAACCTCGCCCCCTTCGCTGGCGTCGAGGTGAGCGTCCGCGATGAAGCCGGGGTCGAGGTGCCGGCTGGCGAGACCGGCACACTGCACATCCGCGTGGGGTCAGCCGTCGAGCGGTACCTCGCGGCGACAAGCGCAGACCGCATCATGGACGCCGAGGGGTGGGCGAGCGTCAACGACCTCGCGTCGTTCGAGGACGGGCGCATCCAGCTGCTCGGCCGCGCCGGTGACGTGGCCGTCTCCGGCGGGCACAAGGTGTCGCTCCCCCAGGTCGAGCGCGCGCTCGCCTCGCTGCCCGGCTGCGAGCAGTGCTGCGCCGTCGCGCTGCCGGACGACACCCTCGGATCGCTCGTGGCGGTGGTGATCGAGGGTGATCCGGATGCGCTCCCCACCAAGGCGCAGATGCTCGGCCACCTGAGGGCACGGCTCGCGCCCCAGTTCGTGCCGCACCGCCTGTACCGCGTGCAGCTCCTGCCGCGCACCGCCAGCGGGAAGATCCGCCGCGCGGCGGCTCTCGAGCTCGTCACCTCCGGTGAGGCGGACCGCCTGTGAGGCGCGCGGTCGTCACCGCCGTCGGCGCGGTCACCCCGAACGGGCTCGACGCCGCCAGCACCTGGGCGTCGCTGCTCGCGGGGCGGAGCGGCATCCGACGGATCGAGAGCATCGACGTCGCCGACCTCACCGTGCGCGTCGCGGGCGAGGTCCACGGCTTCATCGCAGCCGACCACCTCCCCAAGCGGGATGTCGCCCGCCTCGATCGGCACGCGCACTACGCTGTGGCCGCCGCCGACGAAGCCATGCGCTCGACGGGCATCACGCCAGGCTCGCTGCCGTTCGACTCGACCAGGTTCGCTGTGACCATCGCGACCGGCTCCGGTCCCGTCTCGCTCACTCAGGACGCCGCGCGCATCCTCGACAGCTCCGGGCCTCGCCGCGTGCCACCAGGCGTCGTCGTGTACGGCGGCCCGGACGCAGCCGCCGCCTACCTCAGCGAGCGCTACGGCGCGCGCGGCGCCACGGCTGGGCTCTCCGCGACCTGCGCGAGCGGCACCGTCGCCCTCGGAGAGGCCATGCGCACCATTCGGCACGGGTACGCCGACGCCGTGCTCGTCGTCGCGGCCGACGACTGCCTGAACCGCGTCAATCTCGCTGTCAACGCAACCCTCGGCGCCCTCGCGATCGGGCACGAGGATGCGCCGCACACCGCGAGCAGACCCTTCGACCGCGCGCGCCACGGGTTCGTCATGTCAGCGGGTGCTGCAGCGCTGCTCGTCGAATCGGAGGAGAGCGCGATCGCGCGGGGCGCCGAGATCCTCGGCGAGGTCGCCGGCTACGGCGCCACGTCAGACGCATACCACCCGACGGCGCCCCGCCCGGACGGCAGCGGCGCCCTCGCGGCGATGCGCGCGGCTCTGGACGACGCAAACCTTGACGCGAGCGGGCTCGACCACGTCAACGCGCACGGAACGAGCACGCCGCTCAACGACGCCATGGAGACCGCCGCGCTGCGCGAGCTCCTCGGCTCACGCCTTGGCGAGGTTCCCGTGACCGCGAACAAGTCCGCCACGGGCCACCTGCTCGGCGCCGCGGGAGCCCTCGAGGCGGTCATCTCGCTGCTCACGATGCGCGACTCCGTGATCCCGCCGACCCTCAACCTCGATGACCCGGAGTTCCCGGACCTGGACGTCGTCGCGCACGAGGCCCGCCCAGCGCGCATCCGCACCGTGCTGTCGAACTCGTTCGGCTTCGGCGGGCACAACGCGTCACTGCTGCTGCGCGAGTTCAGCGCCTGACCGCCAGCCCACGGCTCAACTCCGCGCCGACCGCGACGGCCGCCCGCACGCCCTCTCGTCCGCCCGCCCTCGAACGCTGCCAGCCGACTGGCCCGAATGACGCCCCGAGAAGGGCACATCGACTGGCGGCGATCGCCTCAGCGAAGGCCGTCCGGGACATTCGCCTGGCAGCGATCCGCGACGGTGAACCTGCTCATTAGAAGGCCGGCGGCACGTCCAGCGACTCGAGCGTCTCCCGAACCTTGTCGCTCGTGAACGCCTTCTCGAGTGCGGTGATCTCCGGAGTGCCGAGCTTGTCCTCGCGCGTCACGAGCGTCACCGCGAACTGCTCATCCTGCTCGACCGCGAGGCCGTTGTCGACGGGCGTCAGCCCGAGCTGTCGCGCGAACGACGGCAGGTTGAAGACCGCGTCTGCCTCCTCGTAGGCCGTGTTGAGCTGCAGCAGATCGACCTGCGTGATGGCCAGCTCGCGCGGGTTCTCGGTGATGTCCGCCACCTTGGCCGTGAATCGTTCGACCCCCTCATCGAGGGTGATGATGCCGCCATCGGCAAGCAGCTGCAGCGCGCGTCCCGCGTTCGCGCTGTCGTTGGGGATCACGACGCTGCCACCCTGCGGCAGCTCGTCGAGCGAGCCCAACGTCTTGGAGTAGAACGCGACGACCGTCGAGTAGATCGGCGTGACGCCGGCGAGCGACGCGTCGTTCTTGGTGTTGAACTCCTCCATGAACGGCACGAACTGCACGAAGTTCGCGTCGATCTCGCCGTTCTCGACGAGCACGTTCGGCTGCACGTAGTCGGAGACGGGAACGAGTTCGATCTCGTAGCCGTCCTCGATGGCCTCGGCCGCCGCTTCGACGACATCCGTCATGGGGGTCACGGTGGCGGCGACCTTGATGGTGACGACATCGCCACCGCCGCTCGCCCCATCGGCGGCCGGCGCGCATCCCGCGGCGAGGAGGGCGAGGGATCCGACGGCGAGCGCCGCCCCGATCGTGCGGAGTCGAAGTGTCATGGCTGGTGGTTCCTTTTCGGTGCGTTCGCGGGGTGGATGCAGGGGAGGGATGCGCTCAGCGGCGGTCGAGCGCCACCGAGAGCCGGTGTCCACCGGTCTGCAGCAGCTGAACGCACACGATGACGATCACGATCGTCGTGTACATGAGCGGGTAGTCGTACTCCTGGTAGCCGTAGCGCAGAGCGAAGTCGCCGAGGCCGCCGCCGCCGACGACGCCGAGCACCGTCGAGTACGAGAGCAGGCTGATCGCTGCGGAGGTGAGCGCGTAGACGAGCCCGCTGCGCGCTTCGACGAAGAGGAACCGGGTGACGATCTGCCCGGTGTCGGCCCCCATCGACCTTGCCGCGTGCAGGACGCCGGACGGCACCTCGAGCAGGATCTGCTCGACGAGCCGCGCGTAGATCGCGACACCGACGAAGCACAACGGGAACGTGGCCGCCTGCGTACCGAACGTCGTGCCGAACACGAGGCGCGTGAGTGGGATGAGGAAGACGACGAAGAGCAGGAACGGGAACGAGCGCACGACGGTCACGTAGAGGTTCGCTGCCCGCCAGATGACGCGGTTCTCGCGCACTCCGCCGGGGCGCGTCAGGAAGATGACCACGCCGAGCGGCAGCCCGAGCACGATCGCGGCGGCCAGGGAGAAGACGAGCATGTACCCCGTCTCGCCGAGTGCCTGCCAGATGGCGTCGGCGTTGGCTGTGAGAGAGGTCACGATGCTGTCGACGAGCTCCATCACGATCCGAGCACCCGCTTGGCGTGCTCGACGTACGAGCCGCGGTCGTCCCGAGCGCTGTGCTCGACCGCCACGATGCCCTGCAAGTGGCCCCTGTCGAGGATCGCGGCCCGGTCGCAGATCGCTTTCACCGCGGCGAGCTCGTGCGTGACGAGCGCGATGGTCGTGCCGAAGTCGTCCCTGGTGGAGGCGAGCAGTCGCAGGATGTCGCTTGTCGTGCGCTCGTCGAGCGCGGAGGTGGGTTCATCGCAGAGCAGCAGCGGGGGCCTCGTCACGAGGGCGCGCGCGATGGCGACGCGCTGCTTCTGTCCGCCTGAGAGCTGCGCCGGGTAATCCCCGCCACGGTCGCCGAGCCCCACGTAGTCGAGCAGCTCGTCGACGAAGGCCGGATCGCGGCGATGCTGCAGCCGAAGCGGAAGCTCCACGTTCTGCCGAGCCGTGCGATTCGCGAGCAGGTTGAAGCTCTGGAAGACCATGCCGATGCGGCGGCGCAGAGCCCGACGCTCTCGTTCGCGCATCGCAGACGGGTCGGCGCCCTCGATGAGCACCCGGCCCTCGCTCGGCGTCTCGTCGGCGTCGAGCAGCCGCAGCAGTGTCGACTTTCCCGCGCCCGACTCTCCCACGATGCCGATGATCTCGCCGCGGCGGATCTCGAAGTCGATGCTGTCGAGCGCTGGCTCACCCGCTCCGTATCGCACCGTGACGCGTTCGAGAGCAGCCACGGGGCCGGGGTCTGGCATGCACACTCCATCGTTTCTGGATTCTGTACAATTATACGCGCTAGACGCCCGCATTGACGGCCGAGCGCACAGCGAAGCGGGGTGCATCCGGAAGACTCCGGATGCACCCCGCTCGGGATCAGCGCGGCCGCGCGGCGACGCGCTCGGCCTCGGATCGAGTGGCTAGACCTCGACGACCGGCACGGCCGTCGTGATGACGCCGCGCGTCGCGAGCGCGTCGACGACGCGGCCCTTCGCGCCCTCTGCCGACTTCGCGAAGATCGCGAGATGCGCGATCTCCTTCGCCTGCTCGAGCGTGACGCGCTTGAGTGCCGCGCGGACCTCGACGAACGCGGGCGGCGCCATCGAGAGGGAGCGCACGCCGAGCCCGACGAGCACGATCGCGAGGTTCGGGTCGGCCGCGGCCTCCCCGCACACGCCGACATTCTTCTGGTGGTGCTCGCCAGCGTCACCGATGCGCTCGATGAGTCGCAGCACGGCCGGGTGCCACGGGTCCTGGAACGCCGCGACGCTGCCCAGCAGGCGGTCCGCGGCCAGCGTGTACTGCGTCAGGTCGTTGGTGCCGACGGAGACGAAGTCGCTGGTCTCGAGGATCTGCTCGGCGAGGAGCGCTGCCGAGGGAACCTCGATCATGCTTCCCGCGGTCATGAGGCCGTACTCGCGGGCGAGCGACGTGAAGTGCTCGCTCTCGTGCGCGTCGGAGACCATCGGGGCCATGACCCAGACCTTCGCCTCGGTCGCGGCCTGCGCGTTGGCGAGCGCCTGGAGCTGGTCGCGGAGGATCTGCTCCTTCTTCATGAGCACGCGGATGCCGCGGAGCCCGAGAGCCGGGTTCGGCTCGTCGGCCTCGGTGAGGAACGCGAGGGGCTTGTCCGCCCCGGCGTCGAGGACGCGCACGACGACCTTCTTGCCCGGGAAGTGGGCAAGTGCGGCCGTGTAGTCGGCCGTCTGCTTCTCGACCGTCGGGGCGGTGTCGCTGTCGAGGAAGAGGAACTCGGTGCGGAAGAGGCCGACGCCCTCTGCGCCGAGTGCAGCTGCACGCTCCGCGTCGGCCGGCTTGCCGATGTTTGCGAGGATCTGCACGGGTGTGCCGTCTGCGAGCTCGCCGGGCTCGACTGGGGCTGCCTTCATCGCCGCGACGCGGTCGATCTCGGCCTGCGCCTCAGCGATGCGCTCCGCGCTGGGCTCGGTGATGACCTGCCCCTTGGCGGCGTCGACGACGATCGTCATGCCGTCGAGCAGGCTGTCGGCCTCCTTGACGGCGACGACGGCGGGGAGGCCCTTCTCGGCCGCGAGGATGCCCGTGTGCGCCTTCGGGCTGCCGTCGCGCGTGACGAGTGCGAGCACCTTCGACAGGTCGAGCTTCGCCGTGTCGGCCGGCGCGAGGTCGTGCGCGACGAGGATGAACGGGGTGTCGCTCGAGGGGACCTCGGGGGCGGGGACGCCGCGGAGCAGGGCGATGACGCGCTGCGAGACGTCGCCGAGGTCGGTGGCGCGCTCAGCGAGGTAGCCGCCGAGGCTCTTCAGCATCTCGGCGAAGGAGGAGAAGGACTCGAAGACAGCGCGCTCGGCGGTCTTGCCGGCTTCGGTGGCCGACTTGATGCTGTCTGCAAGCGACGGGTCCGCAGCCATCATGGCCTGCGACTCGAGCACGTTCTTCGCGGCGCCGTCGACCGTCGCCGCGCGAGCGGTGAGGGCCTCGCCGGTTTCACGGAGTGCCTCGATCGCTCGCTCGTACTCGGTCGCGGCGTCGCCAGTGGCGCGCTCGTCGGCCGGCTCGGGGAGCGGATCAGGCATGCGCAGGACTTCACCGAAAGCGACGCCGGTCCCGACGCCAAACCCCGTGTATTTCATAGCAACTCCTTCGTGCTGGTAACTCAGACAGCGTATCGGCACAGCAACGTAGGCTTCGACCGTGACCGAGCAAAACTCAGGCAAGAGTTCGCGCAGTTCCACGTTCGCGCCGCCGTTTCCGAAGTTCCCCCCGGAGGCGCCGTTCGGCGAGCGCATGAAAGCGCTGATCGCCTGGGCTCAAGCTACTCGCCCTGCCCGAGTCTTCGCTCATTTCGGGGCAAGAAGCGCCTCGGTACTCGCCGGCGGCATGGCGTATTCCGCTATCTTCTCCATCTTCGCGGGTATCTGGCTCCTCTTCTCTGTAGCGGGCATCTTCCTCGCGACCAGTCCGGAGCTGCGCGACGGGCTCATCGGAGTGCTCAATTCCTCGCTTCCGGGCCTGATCGGGGAAGACGGCGCCATCGACCCGAGCCTGCTCGAGAACACCGGCGCATTCGGCTGGGCGAGCGCCATCGCGCTGGTCGGTACCCTCGGCACGGCGCTCGGCTGGCTCGCCCAGGCGCGCACGGGCATCCGCACGATCTTCGACGTACCCGTCGCCACAAAGCGCAACTTCGTCGTGCAGAAGCTCGTCGACCTGGGCTTCCTTCTCGCGTTCGCGATCGCCCTCGCCATCTCGGCGGCGCTCACCGTGCTCTCCTCCACGTTCCTGTCGTCGCTGCTCGAGACCGTTGGCATCGACGAGTCGAGCGGCTTCGCGCTGGTCGTCATCCGCATCGTCACGGTGCTGATCCTGCTCGCGTTCGACACCGTCGTTCTCGCCGGCATCCTGCGCATCCTCGCCGGCCTGCGCATCCCGACCCGTTCCCTGTTCTTCGCCGCATTCCTCGGGGCGATCATCATCGGCATCCTGAAGCAGATCTCGACCGCGCTCATCGGCGGCGCGACGAGCAACCCGCTTGTCGCCTCCTTCGCCGTCCTCCTGGGCCTCATGATCTTCCTCAACCTGCTCTGCACGGTGCTACTGCTCACCGCCTCGTGGGTCAAGGTGACGATGGATGACATCGGAGCGTCTCCGAGGCTCCTCACCGCGAAGGAAGCCAGGGAGGAGTCGACCGACACCATCCTGCGCGCCGAGCGTCAGAAGATCGCGACCGAGGTCATCGAGGCGAGGGAGCGCCTCAACTCGGCGCCACGCTTCTTCCGCTGGAAGGCGATGGCCGAGTACCGCTCCCTGCTGCGCGAGCAGCGTCGCGTCGAGGCCGAGGCCCAGCGTCGCCGCTTCGAGGGCGGACGGGTCTAGCGTCGGTTGGAGCGAGGGCGCCCCGGGGCCCCGTGTCGGTGGTCGCGTCTAGACTCGAGCCCATGCCAAAGACCATTCGCATCGCGTCAGTGAACGTCAACGGAGTCCGTGCCGCCTACAAGAAGGGCATGGGCGAGTGGCTCGCTGAGCGCGACGTCGACATCCTCGCGCTGCAGGAGGTGCGTGCACCCACCGAGGAGCTGCACAAGCTCATCGACACGGCCGACTGGGAGCTGCACGACCACCTGGCCACCGCGAAGGGGCGAGCAGGTGTCGCGATCGCGTCGCGCATCCCGATCCGCGAGGTCCGCACCGACCTCGGGGCGGAAGACTTCGACTCGGCCGGCCGCTGGCTCGAGGCCGACTTCGACATCGACGGCACTCCGCTGACCGTCGTGAGCTGCTACGTGAACTCGGGTGAGGCAGACACGCCGAAGCAGGACGAGAAGTGGAAGTTCCTCGACGCCATGAGCGCGAGACTCCCCGAGCTGCAGGCGCACAGCGCGCACTCGCTCGTCGTCGGCGACCTCAATGTCGGGCACACGAAGCTCGACATCAAGAACTGGAAGGGCAACGTGAAGCGAGCAGGCTTCCTGCCGCGCGAGCGCGCGTACTTCGACCGCATCTTCGGGGAGAGCGGTGCCAGCGTCGAGGGTGCGGACGGCTCCACCGGCACCGGGCTCGGGTTCGTGGATGTGGGCCGCCGCCTCTCCGGCGAGGTCGAGGGCCCGTACACCTGGTGGTCGCAGCGCGGCCAGGCCTTCGACAACGACACGGGCTGGCGCATCGACTACCACGTCGCCACCCCTGACCTCGCGCAGCGGGCCGCCAGCTACGCCGTCGACCGTGCGGCGAGCTACGACACTCGCTGGTCGGACCACGCGCCTGTCGTCGTCGACTACACGTTCTGAAGCACCTTCCCACTCGCGTCACCAACCGCACGACCCCGAGGAACAACAGATGACCAAGCCCGTGCTCTTCTCCGGCATGCAGCCCTCCGCCGACTCGCTCCACCTCGGCAACTTCGTGGGCGCGCTCAGCAACTGGGTGCCCATGCAGGAGGACCACACGGCCATCTACTGCGTCGTCGACCAGCACGCCATCACGGTGCCGTTCGAGCCGGCGTCTCTGCTCGAGCGCACCCGGGTGACGGCGGCGCAGTACATCGCGGCCGGGATTGACCCCGAGCGCTCGATCCTCTTCGTGCAGTCGGCCGTTCCCGCGCACGCGCAGCTGCAGTGGGTGCTCTCCACGATCACCGGCTTCGGCGAGGCCAGCCGCATGACGCAGTTCAAGGACAAGTCGCAGCGCTACGGCACCGACACGACCACCGTCGGCCTCTTCACCTACCCCGTCCTCATGGCTGCCGACATCCTGCTCTACCAGGCAGCCTCCGTGCCGGTCGGTGAAGACCAGCGCCAGCACATCGAGCTGACGCGCAACCTCGCCGAGCGCTTCAACTCTCGTTTCGGAGAGACCTTCGTCGTGCCGGAACCGCACATCATGAAGGAGACGGCGAAGGTCTACGACCTGCAGAACCCGACCGCGAAGATGTCCAAGTCGGCCGAGTCCGACGCCGGACTCCTGCGGCTCCTCGACGACGAGAAGGTCACGCGCAAGAAGATCATGCGCGCCGTGACCGACGCCGACGGCGAGATCCGCTTCGACCGCGAGGCCAAGCCCGGCGTCTCCAACCTCCTCACGATCGCCTCGGTCCTCTCCGGATCGACGATCGACGACGTCGCCGCCCAATACGCGGGTGGTGGGTACGGCGACCTGAAGAAGGGCCTCGCAGAGCTGGTCGAGTCGACCTTCGCGCCCATCCGCGAGCGCACCATCGAGCTCCTCGCCGACCCGGCCGAGCTCGACCGCATCCTCGCCCGAGGCGCTGAGCGCGCCAACGAACTCGCGCTCAGCACGCTCGATCAGGTCTACGAGCGGGTCGGGTTCCCGAAGCCGATCCGCTGAGTCTCCGCACCGCCAGGTCGTTGCATCAGGGCGCTCTGCACAGCTCACGAGATCGCATCATTTCCGGCTCCTCCCCGCGCTAGGATGACGCAATGCCCGAAACGCTCGTCATCATCCCCACCTACAACGAACGCGAGAACGTCCGCTCCATCGTGGACCGCGTTCTTGGTGCCGACTCGCGCATCCATGTGCTGGTCGTCGATGACAACAGCCCGGACGGCACCGGCGAGATGGCCGACGAGATGGCCGCGGCGGATGAACGCGTCAGCGTGCTGCATCGCGCAGGCAAGCTCGGGCTGGGCACCGCCTACCTCGAGGGCTTCGCCATCGCAGCGGAGCGCGGGTACACCTACGTGTTCGAGTTCGACGCCGACGGATCGCACCCGCCGGAGCGGCTGCCCGAGATGATCGACGCCCTCGACGCCGGCGCTGGCCTCGTCATCGGCACCAGGTGGATGCCGGGCGGACGCACCGAGAACTGGCCACTGCAGCGCCAGATCCTCTCCCGGGGAGCGTCGATCTACGCGCGCGTGCTGCTGCAGAGCAAGATCCGCGACATTACGGCCGGCTATCGCGGCTACCGCGTCGCCCTCCTCCAGGGCTTCGACCTCACCCGCATCAAGAGCGCGGGCTACTGCTTCCAGATCGAGATGGCCTGGCTCTTCGAACGATCCGGCATCCGCGTGAGCGAGGTGCCGATCACGTTCGTCGAACGCCAGGAAGGCGCCTCCAAGATGTCGAGCGACATCATCGTCGAGGCAGTCTGGCGCGTCTTCGCGTGGGGCCTCGGCTACCGACTCGGCGCATTCTCGCGCCTGGCCGGTCGGTAGAACGAAAGCGATTCCATGAGCGATTCCCCAGCGTCCATCACCTTCGAGGCGGAGACCTCGATCCCCACCAGGCACGGCGTGCTGCGCTTCCGTGCCTACACCGATGAAGCCAACGGCCAGCTGCACCTCGCGATCATCTCCGGCGAGCCGGAGAACGGCGCCATCGTCCGAGTGCATTCCGAGTGCCTCACCGGGGAAGCCTTCGGCTCGCTGAAGTGCGAGTGCGGGCCACAGCTCGACGCCTCCCTCGAGGCCATCGGCAGAGACGGTGGCATCGTGCTGTACCTGCGCGGCCACGAGGGTCGAGGCATCGGCCTTCTCAACAAGCTCCGCGCCTACGCCCTCCAGGAACAGGGGCTCGACACCGTGGATGCGAACCTCGCGCTGGGCCTGCCCGCCGACAGTCGCGCCTACACGGCCGCCGCGCAGATGCTCGACGACCTCGAGATCTCCCGCATCCGCCTGCTCACGAACAACCCAGCGAAGGCTGAGGCGCTCGAAGCCCACGGCATCACCGTCGAGGAGCGCGTGCCCCTCGAGGTCGGCCGCGAGGATGCGAATCTGGCGTACCTCACGACCAAGGTCCAGCGCATGGGGCACATCATGAGCGAGCTCCCACAGCTTCCGGGTGACGACGCCGCGAGCTGACCTGCGCCACGCCGTCGCGTCCGGGCCGCCGCGCGCTGGGTAGGGGGCCAGCGAACGCGACGAATGCGGTGTAACCTCTTCTCGGCCGGAAGCCACAAGCATCCGGTCGAACTCGCGTCAGCAGACCTGCAATCAACCGGGCCGGGCGCGTTCCATCCACCGCTGCTCTGAGTTCCTGCACCGCGCAACCCGCACCGAAACCGCGTCTCACCAGCGAGCCAGCTGTCTCAGGAGCAACGTGTCATCCCCCAGCAAGACCACGCCAGGTGCATCGGCCGAGGAGTTCGAGGTCAAGAACTCCCGCGGGAAGGTCCTCACCGCGAGCCTCGTCGGAACTTCCATCGAGTTCTACGACTTCTACATCTACGCGACCGCGGCAAGCCTCGTCTTCCCCGCTCTCTTCTTCCCGAACGACAACGAGACGACGGCGCTGCTCGCCTCGTTCGCCGTCTTCGGTGTCGCGTTCATCGCGCGCCCCATCGGCTCCATCCTCTTCGGCCACTTCGGTGACCGCATCGGCCGCAAGGGCACCCTCGTGGCGACGCTCCTCACCATGGGTATCGCGACCTTCGCGATCGGCCTCCTCCCAACGGCGCTCACGCCGGGCTGGGAGATCCTCGCGCCGACGCTGCTCGTCATCATGCGCTTCTGCCAGGGCCTCGGGCTCGGCGGCGAGTGGAGTGGCGCCGCCCTCCTCGCCACCGAGAACGCACCGGCGGGCAAGCGCGCCATCTACGGTACGTTCCCGCAGCTCGGCGCCCCGATCGGCTTCATCCTCGGCAACCTGCTCTTCGTGCTGCTCTCGCACTTCATGAGCGACGAGACGTTCTTCGCGTGGGGCTGGCGCGTGCCGTTCCTCCTCAGCGCGATCCTCGTCATCGTGGGCCTCTGGGTGCGCATCAGCCTCATGGAGACGCCCGCGTTCGAGAAGGTCGTTCAGGCCGGCGAGGTCTCCAAGGTCCCGCTCTTCGCCGCGTTCAAGAGCAGCTGGCGCCAGATCATCCTCGGCACGTTCATCATGCTCGCCACCTACGTGCTCTTCTACATGATGACGGCGTTCACGCTGTCGTTCGGCACCAAGGCAACGCGCGAGCAGGCTGCCGCGAAGGCGGCCGAAGCCGGGGAGCCCTTCGACCCGAGCACCTGGGTGCCGGGGCTCGGGTACCAGCGCGAGACGTTCCTCATCATGCTCATCGTGTCCGTCGTGTTCTTCGGCATCTTCACGCTCGTCTCCGGCCCGTTGGCCGAGAAGTACGGGCGCCGCAAGATGCTGCTCTGGACAACCGGCGCGATCTTCGTCTTCGGCTTCGCGATGACGCCGCTCATCGGCCTGCACGAGTTCTTCGGCCCGCAGGCGATGCTCATCATCGGTATGACCCTCATGGGTCTCACCTTCGGCCCCATGAGCGCCGTCCTCCCCGAGCTGTTCCCCGCCAACGTGCGCTACACGGGCAGCGCGATCGCCTACAACCTGTCGAGCGTGTTCGGTGCCGGCTTCGCGCCCACCGTCTTCATCGCCCTCTGGGCGTTCGGCGACGGCAGCCCGTTCTGGGTCGGCGTGTACCTCGCCGGTGCGGCCGTGCTGACGTTCGGTGCGCTCCTGCTCTCCAAGGAGACCCGCGACATCGCCTACGTGACCAACACGAAGTAGCTCTCGCACCTCGCCGACGGGGCCGCGCATCCATTGCGGATGCACGGCCCCGTCCTCGTCGCTCGCCCGCGTTCGGCCAGGCGAGTCGTTCCAGGTCGCGCCGGGTACCCTTGGCGGGTGCGCGCACACGACTGCGCGCCATCGGCGTGCGCGCACTTCAGCGCGCTGCGGGCGAAAGGCCAGGAGTTTGGGCGACAAGCCAGTGAGTTCAGCATCGGTGGGCGGCGAGGACACGACGCAGAAGAAGCGGGGTGGCTTCCTCGGGCGTCCGCCTCGCGAGGCATCCGGTGCGCCGAGGGCCACGTTCAAGCAGCTCCTCCCCCACCTGCTGGTGAACAAGCCGCTCCTCGCCGGCATCATCGCGATCAGCATCTTCAGCTCGGCGTTGAGCCTCGCGCAGCCGCTGCTCGTCAACGTGCTCATCGGGCAGGTCGAGGTCGGCACGATCGCCGCCTGGGTCGTCTGGGTGCTTGTCGGCGCTGTCGTCCTCGGTGCGATCGCGAACGGCGTCCAGCACTTCCTCCTGCAGCGCACTGGCGAGTCGATCGTCCTCAACACCCGCCGTCGTCTCGTCGCGAAGCTGCTGCGGCTGCCCGTCGCGGAGTTCGACGCCCGCCGAACGGGTGACCTCGTGTCGCGCGTCGGCAGCGACACCACGATGCTGCGGGCTGTCCTCACGCAGGGTCTCGTCGAGGCCATCGGCGGTGCGCTCACCTTCATCGGTGCCGTCATCGCCATGATCGTGCTCGACGGCGTGCTCTTCCTCATCACCTTCGCCGTCGTCGTCGTCGCGCTCCTGCTCGTCGTCGGCATGTCGATGCGCATCCGCGAGGCCAGCGCCGCAGCACAGCAGAAGGTGGGTGACCTCACCGCATCCGTCGAGCGGGCCATCTCTTCCGTCCGCACCGTGCGGGCGTTCGGGGCGACCGAGCGCGAGGAGCGCCTCGTCGACGCCGACGCCGTCGGGGCGTACCAGCGCGGCCTCGACGTGGCCCGCATCTCGGCGTTCATCGTGCCCGTCGCGGGCTTCGCCATGCAGGGCGCGCTCATCGCGGTGCTCGGCGTCGGCGGGCTCCGCGTCGCCGCCGGCGACCTCAGCATCGCCAACCTCATCGCCTTCATCATGTTCCTGTTCATGATGATCATGCCCCTCGGCCTGTTCTTCGGTGCCCTCACGGCCGTCAATACAGCGCTCGGCGCCCTGGGCCGCATCGAGGAGATCATCGCCATTCCTGAAGAGGGGTCAGGCGACCGAACCGAGGCCCCGCTTGTTGTCCTCGAAGGGCCGGCGAACGAGCACGGGGCTCCGGATGCGCCCGCCGTCGAGTTCGACGCGGTCTCCTTCCACTACCCAGAGGACGTCGTGCGCGCCCGCGCCGCCCGCGAGCGTGCCGCCGCGAGACTCGAGACGATCCGCCGCGAGTCCTCACGCGGCGGCATGGCAGCGGCCATGACGGGCGCCGCATCCGATCCCGACGCCCGGCTCTTCGCCGAGGACGGCGCGCAGGCACGAGTCGAGGCGCCCCTCGTGCTCGACGGCGTCAGCTTCGCGCTGCGTCGCGGTGAGCGTCTCGCCCTCGTCGGTCCCTCAGGCTCCGGCAAGTCCACAGCCCTCGCCCTGCTGGAGCGCTTCTACGACCCGACGGGCGGAAACATCCGCCTCGGCGGCGTCGATCTGAGGTCCATCGACCGGCAGCAGCTGCGCGCGCAGCTCGGCTACGTGCAGCAGGATGCGCCGGTCCTCGCCGGCTCCCTGCGAGAGAACCTGCTCCTCGGGCGGCCGGACGCCGACGACGTCGCCTGCGAGCAGGTGCTGCGCGAGGTGAACCTCGGCGACGTGCTCGACCGCAGCGACGACCGCCTCGACACCCAGGTCGGCGAATCAGGCGTCATGCTCTCCGGGGGCGAGCGGCAGCGCCTCGCCATCGCGCGCGCGCTGCTCTCAGCCCCGCCCATCCTGCTGCTCGACGAGTCGACATCCGCCCTCGATGGGGCCAACGAGCGACTCATGCGCGACGCGCTCGACAAGGTGTCCGAAGGCCGAAGCGTCATCGTCATCGCCCACCGCCTCTCGACCGTCGTCGACAGCGACGAGATCGTCGTCCTCGAGCATGGCCAGGTGCTCGGCCGCGGCAAGCACCTCGAGCTCGTCGACACCGTGCCTCTCTACCGCGAGCTCGCGCAGCACCAGCTGCTGCTCCCCCGCTGACTCCGCGGCGACCTGCGCCTTCGGCCACGCCCACGCCCACGGTTCCGGGATGGGACGGGATGGAAAAGTCGCTCCGTGCTGGGAAACTTTCCAGCACGAAGCGACTTTTCCATCCCGAATGCCTGAGGTCGAGACCTGATCAGCGCGCCCGGGGCGGCGGCGCACGCGGCACGAGCGGCGCTCGGCGTGCAAGTTTCGGGATGGGTTGCGCGCTTCGGGATGGGGTACAAGCCATCCCGAAGCGTGCAAGCCATCCCGAAATCAGGTGCCTGTCCACGCCGCGGACGCAGACGCAGACGCGGACGCGATCCGATCCGGTCCGATCCGATCCGACCGCCATACGCCGTCTCGGTATGGGATAGTGACGTCGCTCGGGGAAACTTTCCAACACGAAGCGACTTTTCCATCCCGAGAACCCGGAGGTCGGGACGCGGGCAGTGCGACGAAGGGCCGGGGCGCTACTCGACGGTGATGCCGGCGGCGCGGAGCTCTTCGAGGGCAGCCGCACGCGTCTGGGGGCTGACGGCGGAGGTGAGTCCGTCGATGACGCGCACCGCGAACCCGGCCCGTTGGCCGTCGAGCGCGGATGCGCGCACGCAGTGGTCGGTCGCGATGCCGACGACGTCGAGCTCGTCGACGCCGCGTGCGCGCAGTGCGTCGGCTAACGTCTCGCCGTCAGCCGTTGCGCCGTCGAAGGCGGAGTAGGAGGGCGTTCCCTGGCCCTTGAAGATGTGCAGGTCGACGAGCTTCGTGTCGAGGGCGGGGTGGTAGTCGGCACCGGCTGTCCCCGCGACGCAGTGCTCCGGCCAGCTGTCGACGAAGTCGGGCTGCGCGTGGAAGTGCCCGCCGTTGTCGCTGTCCGCGTCGTGCCAGTCTCGGGACGCGGCGACGACGTCGTACTGCTCGCGGCTGCTGGCGAGGTGCTCGGTGATGCCGGCGGCGACGGCCGCACCGCCGTCGGTCTCGAGGGCGCCGCCCTCGGTGAAGTCGTTCTGGACGTCGACGATCAGCAGTGCACGGCTCATGTCACCAGTCTGCCGCAGGCCACCTGGATGGGCCAGGCGCACGTGGACCGCGCACGGCGTGCGTCACCAGTTGGCGAGGGACGCTCCGCACGAGTAGGTGCGCGCGGCGATGGTGTCGAGGGCGTCGCGGTTCGCGGGCGTGACGGCGCCGACGACGAAGAACGCGAACGTGAGCCTGCTGCCGTCCGCGGCGGTCAGGTAGCCGGCCAGGCCGTAGACCTCGTTGATCCAGCCGGTCTTCGCGGTGATCGCCCCCGGGGGCACTCCGAGCGGCGTGAGGCGCGACTGCAGGGTGCCCGTCTGGCCTGATGCGGGGAGGTCGTCGAGCAGCTGGGAGGCGGCGATGTCGGGCTGCGAGATGGTCTGGAGGAGCTCTGCGACCAGCTCGGGCGGCACCCGGTTGTCAGCGGAGAGGCCGGATCCGTCAGCGAGCACGAGTCCGCTCGTGTCGAGGCCCAGCGTCGTGAGCGCCTGGCTCGTGGAGTCCTGGATTGCGCCGAAGTCCGTTCCGACGCCCTGTTCGATCGCCACGAGGCGCGCGAGCATCTCGGCGACGTTGTTGTCGCTGTCGATGAGCGCGTAGTGCACGAGTTCGGAGACGGGTTGCGACCAGACTTCGGCGAGGAGCTTGGCGCCGTCCGGCGCAGACCCGCTCGCTCCCGTGGTCGCGGCACCGAGCCTCGTGGCGAACGCTGCGGCCGCGGCCCCGCTCGGGTCCTCTGTGCGGGGCGAGACGAGGCTCGCCGGGTCCTGGCGTCCGCCGTCGACCATGAGCGCGGAGATGGGGCTGATGTAGCCGTCCGTGCGGTCGGCCTGGGACCAGGAAGGCTGCCATTCGGCGCCGCTGAAGGCGGATTCGTCGACGAGGACCTGGGTGGGCGCCGTGCCGGACAGGCTCGGGTCGTTCGCCCATGCCGTCCGGGTCTGCGCTGCGAGGTCCGCGAGGGTGCCGGTCGCTCCGGAGTAGTAGCTGCCGGCGCCGCTGTCGGTGGAGGCGAGCGTCACGTCTCCCCCGCCGACGATGACGACCGTTCCGGGCTCGCTGCCGGCGTAGACGCGGGTCGGGATGCGGAAGTCGGGGCCGAGCACCTCGATCGCGGCAGTCGTCGTGAGGAGCTTCATGACGGAGGCCGTCGGGACCGCATCCGTCGCCTTCCGCTCGTAGACCGTCTCGCCGCTCTGGGTGTCGACGACGACACCGTGGAAGTCGAGGGCCCCAGCGGCACTGGCGACGTCTTCGATGGAGCACGTGCGCACGGGCTCTGCGGCGGCGGCCTCGACGGGGGTCTCCCGGACGGCACCGAGCGTCTTCGGGGCGAGCTCCTGGGCCTCGCCCGCGAAGGCAGGGGCCGCGACGGCGAAGCCGCCTCCTCCCGCGGCGAACCCTGCGCCGAGCGCGAGGACGCCCGCGAGGGTGAAGCCGATCAGGCGGCCAGCACCTGGGCGCTGCGTGCGCGCGCTGCCTGAGCCGGCCATGTCACCTCCGAATGGAACCTGGGCGCCCCGCGTCTCGTGACGCCGCGCCAAGGTGCCAGTCTAGCCAGCGCTCGAGTGCGTGCCGTCTGACGTCGGGCATGCGACCCAGGCCATCGGTCGCACAGTGCGATCTCGAGATCGGGTCAGCTGAGCCCGGCCGAGCGCCGGTAGTGGAGCAGCAGCGTGTGATCGCATTCGAGGACCCCGGCGAGGGCGAGCGGATGCTGCGCGAGCGTCTCCGAGTGCGCGATGCGCCCTTCCTGGCCGCCCACGAGCGCGGGCGACACGGTGAGGCAGAGCTCGTCGAACGCGCCCTGGGCGTTGATCTCGCCGAAGAGTGTTGGCCCGCCCTCGCAGAGCACCTCGCTGTGGCCGAGCTCGCGCAGCATGGCGCGCAACTCGGTGACGTCGAGGGTTCCGGGGCGGTCCGGATGCTCTGGCACGGTCAGCACAGTCGCAACCTCCCGGAAGGGCGCGAGCCGTTCCGGGTCGGAGACCGGAGTCACGACGATCGGCGGAACGGGTGCGTCGGCGAACATCTCATGCTTGGGGTCGAGGGCGAGCCGACTCGAGACGATGCCGAGCGTCGGGTGCGCGGGCCGTCCCCGCGCCTCCCGCCACGCGACGGAGGCCTCGGAGACGCGAAGGCCGACGTAGCCCTCGTCTCTGAGCGTGCCTGCCCCGACGAGCACGAGGTCGGCGAGGCGGCGCAGCAGCTCGAAGACCCGGTGGTCGGCTGCCGTGCCGAGGCTCCCCGAGCGGCCGTCACCGCCCGTGGCGGCGCCGTCGACGCTCGCGACGAAGTTCAAGCGGAACGCGCCGTTCGCGGGGTAGGCGTAGTGGGCGAGCAGCTGCTCGTCGTCGAGCCACCCGTGCTCGCCTTCTGGGCCGAGCAACGAGCGGATCGCCGCTGATGGAGCGTTCATGGTGAGAGCATGCCACGGCGACGTGCGCGGCAGTGGTGAGTTGGATGCGAGCGGGGTGGGCGCTACAGGTTGTGGCGCGTGTACGCGGGCGCGCGCAGTCCGAGGATCGCTTCGGTCATCCTCGTCGCGTCCACCGCTTCTGGGACGTTGTGCATGCGGACGATGCGAGCGCCGAGCAGGATGCACGCGACGGCGGATGCAAGCGAGCCCGAGACGCGGTCCCGCTTCTCCCGATCAAGGGTCTCCCCGATGAAGTCCTTGTTGGAGACGGCGGCGAGCACGGGGAAGCCGATCGATGAGATCTCGTCGAAGCGCCTGGTCAGCTCGAGCGTGTGCAGGGTGTTCTTGTTGAGGTCATGCCCCGGGTCGATGATGAGCTGCTCTTCCCCGACGCCGAGTTCGATGGCACGTTCGGCGCGTGCTGCCAGGAACACCCGCACCTCACCGACGACGTCGTCGTAGTGCGGGCGCGCGAGCTCCGCCCTCGGCGCTGCGACGCTGTGCGTGATGACGAGCTGCACGCCGGAGCCCGCCACGACTCTCGCGAGGTTCTCGTCCCGGAGGCCGCTCGTGTCGTTGATGATGCCCGCGCCCGCCTCGATGCAGGCCTCCGCTACGCGCGCACGGTACGTTTCTGCGGAGATCGGCACGCCGGTGCGCTCTCGGACTGCACGGATCACCGGCACGACGCGGGCGATCTCATCCGCTTCCGAGAGCTCCTCGCCTGGCGCGAACGGCTGCCCGCCGATGTCGACGATGTCGGCACCCGCGCGTTCGGCGGCGAGCACCGCGTCCACGGCGCTCTGGAGACCGAACGTCGCCCCGTCGTCGTAGAACGAGTCTGGAGTGCGATTCACGATCGCCATGACCGCGACCCGGCGCGAGAAGTCGAACGGCTCCACAGTTCCCAGCTGGTGCACGGGGCTCCGCAGCGGCGGGAACGCGAGAGGCGGGTGCTGATCGGGGTCGTGGTGCCTGCGCTCGAGCATCTGCTCAGCGTACGGGAGGCGGGGCGCCCGAGAAGACAAGAGCCCCTCCGCACCGAAGTGCGGAGGGGCGATGGGGCCGCCTGCGAGAATCGAACTCGCGACCTATTCATTACGAGTGAATCGCTCTGCCGACTGAGCTAAGGCGGCCTGCCTGCAGCTCAACTCCCTGGGGTGCTGAACTCGACACCAAAGCATAACGCACACTTTGCTCAAGTGCACATCGGGGTGTCGCGGTCAGCAGACCAGCCCCTCGGCGGGCACGGTGCCGTCGATGAAGTAGGCGTCGACGGCACCGGTGATGCAGCTGTCGCCCTGCGTGTAGGCGAGGTGTCCCTCGCCCTCGAAGGTGAGCAGCGTGGCCGATTCGAGCTGCTCGGTCACGGCCTCCGCCCACGCGTACGGCGTGGCCGGGTCGCCGGTCGTGCCGATGACGAGGACCGGGTCGGCTCCCGCACCGGTGACGGGTGCGAGCTCGTTGGTGGACGGGAACGCCCACTGCTGGCAGGTCGTGTCTCCGAGCGCTTCGGGTCCTGGAATGCCGATCGGGGTCGACTCTGCGATCTGCCGGTTGAAGTCGGCGATCTTGGCGGGGTCGGTCTCGACCGGGTAGTCGAGGCAGTTGATGGCGGTGAAGGCCTCGAACATGTTGTCGGCGTAGGTGCCGTCTGGCCCGCGACCGTAGTAGGAGTCGCTGAGCGCGAAGAACCCTGCAGGGTCGCCCGCTGTCTCATAGGTGGCGAACGCGTCGCTCAGGTACGGCCAGCTCTGGTTGTTGTAGAGCGCCGAGCTGATGGCCGTGTCGATGACGCCGCTCGTGAGCTTCCGGCCGTCTGCGTTCACGGGGAGGGTGTCATCGGCCTCGGCCATGAGGGTGTTGATCTTCGCTATCGCCTCGTCCACTGTGCCGGTGAATGGGCAGCTCGTCGTCGTCAGGCAGTCTTCGAGGTAGGTGCGGGTGGCTTCACCGAAGGCGCCCTGCTGGGCGAGCACCACCTGGAACGTCGACAGGGTCGGGTCCGTGGCGCCGTCGAGCACGACGCGGCCGACCGTCTCCGGGAACATGTCGATGTACTGGGCGCCGATGTCGGTGCCGTACGAGAACCCGAAGTAGTTGACCTTCGGGTCGCCGACGAGCGCGCGCAGCAGGTCGAGGTCCTGCACGGTGCTCTTCGTGTCGACGAACTCGAGGAGCGGTCCCGTGTTCTTGAGGCAGTCGTCGGCGAACTCCTTCGAGTTCGCGGTGACCTCCGCGATGATCTGCTCATCGGTCGCGGTGTCCGGATCGAGATCTTCGTTGACGCCATAGAACCACTCGTCCATGCCGGCATCGTCACGGCACTCGACCGCGCTCGACTCACCGACACCGCGCGGGTCCCAGCCCACGATGTCGAAATCCTCCATGAGCTCCGGCGTGAAGACGAACTGGGCGCTGTCGCGCACGAACGAGACGCCGGATGCTCCGGGACCGCCAGGGTTGGTGAAGATCGTCCCGATCGGGTTGCCGCTCGACGCGGGTACCTTCACCATGGCGAGCTCGATCTGCTCCGAGGTCCCGTCTGCCCAGTCCATCGGAGCTTCCGCGGTTGCGCACTCGAGACCGCCGCCGCACGCGTCCCAGCCGAGGTCCTGCTCGTAGAACGTCTGGATGCTGGGGTCGAGGCCGGTCGGGACGACGTCGACGTCCTCCGTCTGCACGCCGCCACCGGAGCCTCCGCCGGCGAGCGTCGTCACGAGCGTGCATCCGCTGAGCAGGAAGACGACTGCTCCGGTCAGGAGCGAGGCGCCGATGCTGCGCGTCGCCGCGCGACGTCTGGTCGGTCTGGTCATGATGCTCCCTGCTGCGATGGCGTCCAGCTGATCAAGAATGCCTCGAGGACGAGCGCCACAGGAACGTTTGCGGCGAGTCGTGCTCTGGCTTTGCTCGCCGCGTCGATGCTCGTGAGCACGTCGTCGGAGCTGCGCGAGCTCGTTGCAGATTCCAGTTCGTGCCGCCGGTGCTCGTTGACGAGCTCTACAGGGAGTGCCAGCTGCAGCATGAGCAGGTCTCGCAGCAGGGAGACCGAGTCGGTCAGGATGCGATCGATCGCATCGACCTGACCGCGCTTCGCTCTGCGCTTCTGATGCTCTTCGAGCTCACGGATCTGTCCGCGGAGCTGCCTCGGCACTGCCTGGCCCGGCGTGAGGCCGAGGGACCGGAATGCGGCTGACCGCTCCTTGTCGTCGCGGTCTGCCGCGTTGGCGGTGGCGTCCTCGTCGGCGATCGCGACGAGCTGTGCTGCCTTCCGGACGGCGTCGCCGGTCGTGCGGATGTCGAGCAGGCCGTCGAGGGACGCGTCACGGCGACCCCACGCGTCTTCGCTCGTGGCGAGTCGTTTGGCCATGCCGACGTGGCTCTGCGCCTCGCGGGCGGCACGCAGGGCGACTTCCGGCTCGATGCCGTCGCGACGCACGAGCAGCCCGGCGACGTCTCGAACCTCCGGCACCCGAAGCCGCACGCTGCGCACGCGTGAGCGGATGGTCGGCAGCAGGTCGGCCTCGCTCGGCGCGCAGAGCACCCACACGGTCGACTCCGGTGGCTCTTCGATGGCCTTGAGCAGCGTGTTCGAGGTGCGTGCGACCATGCGGTCGGCGTCTTCGACGAGGATGACCCGGTAGCGCCCGGTCATCGGCGACATGGATGCGCGCTCCACGAGTTCGCGTGCCGTCTTGATGTCGAGCTGCACGGTTTCCGTGACGACGGCCGTGAGGTCGGGGTGCGAGCGGGCGCGCACCTGAACGCAGGACGGGCACACGCCGCATCCGTCGTTCGGGCACAGCAGTGCCGCCGCGAAGGCGTAGCCCATGTTGCTTCGACCGGAACCGGGTGGGCCGGTGATGAGCCACGAGTTCGTCATGCCGCTCGTGTCCACTGCACCGCGTTTGGATGCCTTCGCCGCGTTCGAGAACAGGGCGATCGCGTCGTCCTGACCGGAGAGGTCGTCCCAGACGGTCATGGCTACTCGCCGACCGGGCGCCGCTCGAGGAGCTCGGCGACGCGGGTGCGGATGCGCTCAGCCACGTGCTCTCGCGGCTGGGTCGCGTCGATCACGAGGAACCTGTCCGGGTCGGCGGCGGCAAGGCCGAGGAAGGCGGAGCGGACGGCGTCGTGGAAATGCTTCGATTCGGCTTCGAGCCGGTCGTAGGTGCCGCGGGTCGCGCCGATACGTCGGCGCCCTTCGTCCGGATCGAGGTCGAAGAGCACGGTGAGGTCGGGGAGCAGGCCGCGCGCGGCCCACAGGGAGAGGTCCCTGACCTCGTCGGCGCCGAGCTCGCGCCCCGTGCCCTGGTAGGCGATCGAGGAGTCGAGGTAGCGGTCCTGCACGACGACGTCGCCGCGTTCGAGCGCTGGTCGGACGACGGTGGCGATGTGGTGTGCACGGTCGGCGGCGTACAGGAGCGCCTCGGCCCTGGCATCCATGTGACCCTTGCGGTGCAGCACAAGTTCCCGGATGTCGGCGCCGAGGTCGGTGCCGCCCGGTTCGCGCGTGCGCACGACCGTCTGCCCGAGGGCCGCCAGCCATTCCTCGAGCAGGGCCGAGTGCGTCGACTTGCCCGCGCCGTCGCCGCCCTCGAGGGTGATGAAGAGGCCCGTCATTCGCTGCTTGCTGCCCCGCTGGCCTTGGCCGCAGGCTTCTTGGCAGGCGCGCGCTTCGCGGCAGGCTTCTTCGCTGCGGTCGTCTTGGTCGCCGCCGCCTTGGAGGCAGCTGGCTTCTTGGCGGCGGGCTTCTTCGCTGCCGGCTTCTTCGCGGCCGTGGTCTTGCGCTTGACAGGACCCTTGGCACGCTTGTCGGCGAGCATCTGCACGGCTTCCTCGAACGTGACGTCCTCCGGGTTGGCGCCGCGCGACACGGTCACGTTGGTCTCGCCGTCGGTGACGTACGGACCGAAGCGACCGTCCTTGATCTTGATCGGCTTGCCGCTCACGGGGTCGGCCTCGAACTCCTTGATGGCCGCCTTCGTGGTGCGTGCCCCGTACTTGGGCTGCGCGAAGAGCTCGTGCGCGGCCTCGAGCGTGACGGTGAAGATCTCGTCCTCGCTCGTGAGCGACCGCGTGTCGGTGCCCTTCTTCAGGTACGGCCCGTACCGGCCGTTCTGGGCCGTGATCTCGGCACCCGTCTCGGCGTCGACGCCGACCACTCTGGGCAGCTCGAGCAGCCCGATCGCCTGCTCGTAGGTGACCTGCTCTGGGATCATCGACTTGAAGAGCGACGCCGTGCGTGGCTTCTCGGCAGCGGCGGCCTTCTTGGCGCGCGGCTTCTTGACTGGACGCCCCTCGGCAGCGGCGGCTTTCGCCTCGGCCTCTTCGGCGAGTGCCTTGGCCTTGGCCTCAGCCTCTGCGGCGGCCTCCTCGGCCTCCGACGGAGCCTCGGTCACGTACGGGCCGAAACGGCCGTCCTTCACGACGATGCGCTTGCCGGTCTCGGGGACGACGCCCAGCACGCGATCCGTCTGGATAGGTGCTTCGACGAGCTCGATCGCTTTCTCTGCGGTCAGCTCGTCGGGGGCCAGGTCTTCTGGGACGTTGACGCGCCTCGGGGTCTCGCCTTCCGTCTCCGGAGCGACCTCGAGGTAGGGGCCGTAGCGGCCGATGCGAAGGACGATGCCGTCGGCGAGCGGGGTCGAGTTGATCTCGCGGGCATCGATCTCGCCGAGGTTGTCGATGACGCCGCGGAGTCCCTTGTGGTCGTCGGTTCCGAAGTAGAACCCGCGCAGCCAGTCGTTGCGCTGCTCGGTGCCGGCGGCGATGCGGTCGAGGTCGCCTTCCATCTGCGCCGTGAAGTTGTACTCGACGAGGTCGTGGAAGTGCTCTTCGAGGAGACGCACGACGGAGAATGCCGTCCAGCTGGGGACGAGCGCGCTGCCGCGCGGCGCGACGTACCCGCGGTCGATGATGGTGGAGATGATGGATGCGTACGTCGACGGGCGGCCGATGCCGAGCTCGTCGAGCGTCTTGACGAGGCTCGCCTCCGTGTAGCGCGGGGGCGGACTGGTCTCGTGGCTCTTGGCGTCTGCCGTCTCCGGATCGAGCTTCTGCCCCTTGGTGAGCGGCGGCAGCTTCGCTTCTGCGGTGGTCGAGTCGTCGCGCGCCTCGTCTTTCCCCTCCTCGTAGGCGGCGAGGAAGCCGCGGAAGGTGATGACGGTGCCGGACGCCTGGAACTCGGCGACGCGGCTCGTGACGGTGCCCTGCGCATCGGAGACGTCGATGGGCGAGGCGTCGATCGTGACGGTCGCCGTCTGCCCCTTGGCGTCGGCCATCTGCGAGGCGATGGTGCGCTTCCAGATGAGGTCGTACAGCTTGAAGTCGTTGGGGCTCAGCTTGGGCCGAAGCTCGCTTGGCAGCGCGAACGTGGAGCCGGCCGGCCTCACGGCCTCGTGCGCTTCCTGCGCGTTCTTCGACTTCGAGCCGTAGAGGCGGGGAGCCGATGGAACCGTCTCGGCCCCGTAGAGCTTGGCGGCCTGCGTGCGTGCAGCGTTGAGCGCCTGCGATGACAGTGACGAGGAGTCGGTACGCATGTACGTGATGTACCCGTTCTCGTACAGCGACTGCGCGACGCTCATCGTCTGGCGTGCGGTGAAGCGCAGCTTGCGGGCGGCCTCCTGCTGCAGGGTCGAGGTCGTGAACGGCGCGGCGGGGCGTCGAGTGTACGGCTTGGACTCGACGGAGGACACCGTGACGGGAACCGTGCCGGCCGTGAGCTGCACGGTCAACGTGGTCGCCTCGGCTTCACCGAGGATCACGGACGAGTTCTTGAGCACTCCATGGTCGTCGAAGTCGCGTCCGGTGGCGACGCGCTCGCCGTCGAGCTTCGTCAGACGGGCGACGAAGGCCGACCCTTCCTTCCCCTGCTCGGGCGCGAAGCGGGCTTCGACTCCCCAGTAGCTGGCCTTCACGAACGCGAGCCGCTCGCGCTCGCGGTCGACGATGAGGCGTGTCGCCGCTGACTGCACGCGGCCGGCGGAGAGTCCGGGGCCGACCTTGCGCCACAGCACGGGCGACACCTCGTAGCCGTAGAGGCGGTCGAGGATGCGCCTGGTCTCCTGCGCGTCGACGAGGTGCACGTCGATGTCGCGCGTGCGGTCCTTCGCGGCTTCGATCGCCTCGCGGGTGATCTCGTGGAACACCATGCGCTTGACGGGGACCTTCGGCTGGAGCACCTGCAGGAGGTGCCAGGCGATGGCCTCTCCTTCGCGGTCCTCATCAGTTGCGAGGATGAGCTCGTCGGCGTCCTTGAGCGCCCGCTTGAGCTCGGCGACGGTCTTCTTCTTCTGGTCGGAGACCACGTAGTACGGCTCGAACCCGTTGTCGACGTCGACGCTGAACTTCCCGAGAGAGCCCTTCTTGAGCTCTGGCGGGAGGTTCTTGGGCTCGATGAGGTCGCGGATGTGTCCGACGCTGGCGAGCACGGTGTAGTCATCACCGAGATACTGCGAGATGCTCTTCACTTTGGTCGGCGACTCGACGATGACCAGTGTGTTGCTGCCTGACACAAGCGTTCCTTGGATGGGTCTGCGTGCTCTCGCACGACGATTCCGGCTGGCCGGAGTTATGTGGGGGCTGTTGCCACCCGTCGGCGCCCATTATATGGATGGGCTGGTACATGGACGGGGTGGCTGGGCGGAAGGCCTCCGACTGCCGGCGGCTCCGCTTCACGGCTTCTCAGTGAGGTGGCGGTCCTGCCCTCGACGGTTCCGAAAAGACGAACGGGCCGGACTCTACACGAACTCGCACAACGGCCTCACGGCCGCTGACCGTGCAGGCTTCGAGCGAGGCACCGTTGGCGGCGACGATGCGGGTGGCTTCGGCGCACGGGTCCCCCGGCTTCAGCCCGGATGCGACGTCGGCCGCGGCCAGCGCGCCCGCGTCGGCTGCGGCGTGCGCGGCCTGTCTTGCTGGGAAGGCGGCGAGCACGCTGACGGCTCCGACGGTGAGTGCAAGAAGAAGGAGGGAGACCGCCAGCACGACGACCCCACCGGCGCCCCGGTCTCCGCCCAGGCAGCGGAGAGGTGCCGACGCTTCGGCGCTCATCGTCCGCCGCCGAGCGCGCACGCGCGGGCGCCGACATCCACAGGGAGCACGCGCTCCCCGAGGATGAGTGGCGTGGACGCCCGCGCACAGACGAGGCCGTCCGCGCGACTGATCTCAAGGTGCGCGTCTGGTACGAGCGAATGCACGTGCTCGCGAGCGACGGCCTCGTCGTCCCCACGTGCCACGAGCCTGACAGCGTCGGCGACGGCGTCCTGCAACCGGACTTGCACGACGACGCCCTGCAGTCCCGTGAGGCAGAAGGCGAGCAGGAGGACGACGGCGGGTGCCACGATGGCGAACTCCGCCGTCGCCGAGCCACGCTGGGAGCTCGCGGGCAGGAGCCATCGGGGCACCCGACGCATCATTCGTCCAGCGTGAGGGCGGTGCGGATGATGTTCTCGAGCAAGCCCCTGACCTCGTCGCTCTGCATGATGACGACGAGGAGCCCCGCGAACGCGACGGCTGCCATCGTCGCGATCGCGTACTCGGCCGTCGCGGCCCCCTCGTCATCGCGCATCCACTGCCGGAGTCTGCTCAACAGGCCTCGGGATGCGTCGCCGAAGGTCGTGATCTGGAACATGGGTGTACCTCTCTTATTACGTATTGACGGTTGGAATGCGGCACGGGCGTATCGGGCGGCTCAGAGCCGCGAGATGGTCTGGGTCACGACGGCGAGGATGAGCGGAGCGACGCCGAGCAGGAGAAAGGCCGGGAGCACGCACAGGCCGAGCGGCAGCATGAGGCGCACGCCGAGTTCGGCCGCTTTCCTGCTCGACGCGGCGCGCGCGTCGCGTCGCTCGAGCGCGGCTTCGCTGCGCAAGAGGGATGCGGCGGGCACCCCAGCGTCGCGGGCGAGCTCCAGCACTCGGTCGACGCACCCGCCGCCCAGGCCGGTTCGAGCCTCCGAACGCCCGTCGGTTCCGAGCGCCGCGTCATCGAGCGCGCGTTGCACAAGCGGGCGGACCGCGGCGACGGATGTGCCTCCAAGCATCCCGAGCGCCGTCAGGTCCAGGGCGAGGCCTGGCAGCTGCTCTCGTCGGGAAGCCGCTGCGATGAGTGCCCTGTTCCAGAGGTGCGCGGCGACCATGAGGGCGACCCCTCCGCCGAGACAGGCGAGGCCGATCGGCGTGCCGAAGAGCATCCCGAGGCTGTCGAAGCCGAGTGCGAGCCCGAGGAGGACTCCGACGGCGGGCAACGCCATGACCAGCCGCGCGGCGCTGCTCGGGCCCGCGAGCGCGAGTTGCACCTCCCGCTCGGAGGCGCCGAAGTCGCGGAACGTCTGGGCCAGTTCGCCGAGGCCCCGGGCAAGCGGGGCCCCCGTGGTCTCGGCGAGGGACCAGGCGCAGCCGAGGGCTCGCCAGCTCGGCTCATCGTGCTCCCGGAGCATCGCACCGACTCGCTTGCCAGCGCGCACGCCTCTCGCGATGGTGAGCTCGACGGGATCGCTGGTGGCGGCGCGCCACCGCGCGGGGCGAGGAATCCTCAGGCGGAGCCTGCCCTCCACCCAGGATGCGAGCCGCCTCCAGGCGATTCGTCCGGACCTCGGTGATTCTTCGGAGGCGGCGAAGCTCGCCACGTGCTGCCACGCGGAATCCGCTGTGGTGCCGCCTGCGAGCAGGGCTGCGAGTCGCTCGACGACCGCCGCGGTGCGCTCGGCAGCGTCGACATCGTGCTGGGTCATCGCCGGCCGAGACCTCGGTGACCCGGATCGTGTCGGCGTTCATCTCCGCGACGGACATCAGCCTCGCCGGCGGTGGCAGACGCGAGAGCCGTGACGTTCTTCGCCTGGCCAGATTCTCGACGCAGGACCGACGCGATGGCCAGGCGCCCGGCCTCATCGAGGCAGAACTCCCCGATGTCCGCGAGCCGCCGATGCCCGACGGACGTGCGCTCGACGTGCATGACGAGGTCGATGGCGCTCACGGTCTGCCTGGCGACCGCATCCTGCGTCATGCCGGCAAGCGCGCCAAGGGCCTCGAGGCGCGAGGGCACATCGGCGAGGGAGTTCGCGTGGAGCGTGCCCGCGCCGCCGTCGTGCCCCGTGTTGAGTGCGGCCAGGAGCTCCCGGAGTTCGGCGCCGCGACATTCGCCGAGCACGAGCCTGTCCGGGCGCATCCGCAGCGACTCGCGGACGAGACGCTCGAGCGGCACGCTCCCGGCCCCCTCGATGTTCGCCTGTCTCGCCTCGAGCGAGACGCTGTGGGGATGTGCGATGCGCAGCTCGGCGACGTCCTCGATCACGACGATGCGGTCGCGGGGGTCTGACTCCGAGAGGAGCGCGGACAGGAACGTCGTCTTCCCGCTTCCGCCGGCACCCGTGATGAGCACATTGGCACGAGCCCGCACCGCTTCCCGGACGAGCTCCTCCGCGCCAGGAGAGAAGAACGCCTGCCGGTCGAGCTGCTCGATGGTGAGCTGGCGGACCCGCGGTGCCCGAATGGACAGGAGCGTGCCGGAGATCGACACCGGAGGCAGCACAGCGTGCACGCGGATGCCGTCAGCGATGCGCACGTCGACGCACGGCGCGGATTCGTCGAGGTGCCTGCCGCCGGCAGCGACGATACGGACGGCCAGTTCGCGCAGCGCCCGCTCGCTCGGCGCCACCCAGGAGTCTTCCCGCTCCGCGCCGCCGCCTCGATCGACGAAGAGGCCGTCGGTGCCGTTGACGAAGAGGTCCGTGACCTCGCCATCGGCGACGTACATCGCCAGGGGACCGAACGCGTCCGCCTGACCTCGAGTCAATGTCCGAACGGATCGCGGCGTGCTCTCCGCGGTGCGCGGCGGCAACGGCAGCGAGGCCGCACGCTGCGAGGCCGGACGAGCGACGAAGCGCTGGCCTGATGTCGATTCGAGAGCTGAGCCGTGTGCCATGCACGAAGCGTACGAACGCCGGAGGCCCACGAGTCCGATGGCCGTCGCGCCTGTGCATGGGCCACTGTGCACAGGGCACACGACGACGGAGTCGCGCCGGACCGAACCGGGGCCGCGGGAGAATTGGAGAGGCGCCCGGACAGGGGGATATCCGAGCGCCTCAGCTCATGCAGCGTTCAGGGGGGGTGATTGCTGCAGAGCGACGATAGTTGCGACAGAGAGCGAAACCATCGAGGTCCATGGTAGTGCATATTTCGTCCAGAAAACTAGCCGGTCGGCTGTCTATCGAAAAATGTTCGGCTACAGCCCGCACTTCCGCGCGAGATCACGGTTTACGCCACATTTTTCACCCCCGACACGCCGCGCGCTCACGTCTGCGCGTGGCATGGACTGCGCCACGGCTGGCACAAGTTCGGGTTCACGTGCTCCCCGAAGCGAGGTGGCCCCGGGAAGCCCGCGGACATTCCCCCCGAAAGGCGGGAGTCGCGGCACATGCTGGCTCCGTAGACTTCTGGCACGCTGCGCCGCATTGAGGCGGTGCCGGATCGCAATGACGCGAAAGGACCTGTGGTGGCTGACAAGATCGAACACCTCCTGGAAGACCTCGAGACCTTCCCGCCAAGCGACGAGTTCACGGCCTCCTCCCCCGTGCCAGCAGACCTCGCGGCGCGGGCCGAGGAGGACAGGCTCGGCTTCTGGGCCGACCAGGCCAGGGAGCTGCACTGGTCGACCCCCTTCACGGAAGTCCTCGACTGGAGCGACGCCCCGTTCGCGAAGTGGTTCGGCGACGGCACGCTCAACGCCAGCTTCAACTGCGTCGACCGCCACGTGCTCGCCGGCAACGGCGACCGGGTCGCGATCTATTGGGAGGGTGAGCCCGGCGACAAGCGCACCATCACGTACTCGGACCTCCTCGGCGACGTCAAGCGCGCCGCGAACCTCCTGGAGAGCCTCGGTGTCACGGCAGGGGACGTCGTCGCGATCTACATGCCGATGATCCCCGAGACCGTCGTCGCGATGCTCGCCTGCGCACGCATCGGCGCCGTGCACTCGGTCATCTTCGGCGGGTTCAGCGCCGACTCCATCCGCAGCCGCGTCGAGGACGCGAACGCCAAGCTCGTCATCACGAGCGACGGCAGCATCCGCAAGGGCCGCATCTTCCCACTCAAGGAGACCGTGGATGCGGCGCTCGAGGCCGAGGGACACACCGTCGAGCACGTGCTCGTCGTGCGTCGTGCCGACAACGAGGTCTCACTCACGCCGGGCCGGGACCTGTGGTGGGACGAGGAGATCGCGCAGGTCGGCGACGAGCACGTTGCGAAGCCGTTCCCCGCCGAGCATCCGCTGTTCATCCTCTACACCTCGGGCACCACGGGGAAGCCGAAGGGCCTCCTGCACACGACGGGCGGCTACCTCACGCAGACCTCGTTCACGCACCGCACGATCTTCGACCTCAAGCCGGAGCAGGACGTGTACTGGTGCTCGGCCGACGTCGGCTGGGTGACGGGGCACAGCTACTTCGTCTACGGGCCCCTGGCCAACGGCGCGACGCAGGCCATGTACGAGGGCACGCACGACACCCCCGACCTCGGCCGCTGGTTCGACATCATCCAGCGCTACGGCGTCACGATCTTCTACACGGCACCGACAGCGATCCGCGGCTACATGAAATCGGGCAGGCAGATCCCCGCCAAGTACGACCTCTCGTCGATCCGCCTCCTCGGCTCGGTGGGCGAGCCGATCAACCCTGAGGCGTGGGCCTGGTACCGGGAGGTCATCGGCGGCAACCGGGTGCCGGTCGTCGACACGTGGTGGCAGACGGAGACGGGGGCCATCATGATCTCCGCGATCCCCAGCCAGGTGGCGCTCAAGCCCGGTGCCGCCCAGGTGCCGGTGCCCGGTGTTGTCGTCGAGGTCGTCGACGACCAGGGCGAGCGGGTCGACCCGGGCGAGATGGGGCTGCTCACGATCACCGAGCCGTGGCCTTCCATGGCGCGCGGCATCTACGGCGACCGCGAGCGGTTCATCGAGACGTACTGGTCGCAGTTCCCCGGGCGCTACTTCGCGGGCGATGGCGCGGGCGTCGACAAGGACGGCCACCTGTGGCTGCTCGGTCGCGTCGACGACGTCATGAACGTCTCCGGGCACCGACTTTCGACCACGGAGATCGAGTCGGCGCTCGTCGACCACCCGTTCGTCGCCGAGTCGGCGGTCGTCGGAGCGAGCGACGAGACGACAGGCCAGGCGGTCGTCGCGTTCGTCGTGCTCAAGGAGAGCAAGAAGGCCGAGATCGAGGCGTCGGACGCACCCCAGGTGCTGCGCTCGCACGTCTCGACGAAGATCGGCGCGATCGCCAGGCCGCGCCAGGTGTACGTCGTTGCCGAGCTGCCGAAGACGCGTTCCGGCAAGATCATGCGCCGCCTGCTTCGAGACGTGGCGGACGGCAAGGCCGTGGGCGACACGACGACCCTCACGGATGCGTCCGTGATGTCCGCGATCTCCGCGGGTGTCGCATCCGGGACCGCCGACGACGACTGATCCGCAGGGCGAGGCGAGCGAAGCCCTGCACCTCTCGGGAGAGGGATGCAGGGCTTCGTGGTGTGCGGATGCTCGCGAACGAGCTCGCTACTCGTAGGCGACGATGAGGTCGACCTCCACGGGCGAGTCGAGCGGCAGCACCGCGACGCCGACCGCGGCGCGGACATGCTTGCCGGCGTCGCCGAACGCGAGGCCGAGCATCTCGGAGACGCCGTTGGCGACCAGGGGCTGCTCGGTGAAGTCCGGAGCGGAGGCGACGTAGACCGTCACCTTCACGACGCGCGTGACGCGGTCGAGGTCGCCGATGACGGACTTGATGGCGGCGAGCGCGTTGAGGCCGGCGAAGGCGGCGAACTCGATCGCATCGTCGCGCGGGACCTCGGCGCCGACCTTGCCCTTCTCGGGGATCGCGCCCTCGATGAACGGCAGCTGGCCGGACGTGTAGACGAGACCGCCGTGCTCGACGGCCGGGACGTAGTCGGCGACGGGAGCTGCGACGGGCGGCACCGCCATCCCCATCGCGCCGAGACGCTCTTCGACCTGGCTCATGACTGCTCCCCCGCGATCGGACGCTTCATGTAGGCGACGGAGCCGCCCTCAGCATTGGTGGAAACCTGGACCAGTTCCCAGCCCTGAGCACCCCAGTTGTTGAGGATGACAGTGGGGGTGTGCAACGGGAGCGGGGTGATGAAATATTCCCACTTCTGCATGGACGTCCTCCTGTGCGTGAGCGCTCAGGCGCTTCATGGGGTTCTCATTGAACACTCCTGAAGACGCCGAGAGCGGGTGTGACTTACCCTTGATCCTATGTCTGTCACGAATCCAGGGGCGCCCAAACGCAACATTCTGGGCGGCCTCCTAGGGCTGCTCGGTATGAGCGGAGTCGCGGGCGTGCTCGTCACGGCCATGATCACGCCGCTCATCGCCGTCACCGGTGTGGCCGCGAACAGCACCATCTCGCTGTTCGAGAACCTCCCGACGTACCTCGAGATCGGCTCGCTGCAGCAGAAGACCGAGCTGTATGCCTCCAACGGACAGAAGTTCGCCGAGTTCTACAACCAGAACCGCGAGGAGGTCTCGCTCGACCAGATCTCCCCGTACGTCGCAGCAGCGGCCATCTCGGTGGAAGACCCGCGCTTCCGTGAGCACGGCGGCGTCGACGTCATCTCCGCGGCACGAGCTCTCGCGCAGTCCGTCATCGGCGACGGCGCGGCGGGTGCATCCACGATCACCATGCAGTACGTGCGCAACGTGCGCGTGCAGACGGCCGAGGCGATCCCCAACCAGGAGGAGCGCGACAAGGCCTACCTCGAGGCGACCGAGACCACCACGGGCCGCAAGCTCCAGGAGATGCGCCTCGCGATCGGCGTCGAGAAGCAGTTCTCGAAGGACGAGATCCTGCAGGGCTACCTCAACATCGCCCTCTTCGGCGGAACGACGTACGGCATCGAGTCTGCGGCGCAGCGCTACTTCGGCAAGTCGGCGCTCGACCTGAACCTGCAGGAGTCGGCGAGCCTCATCGCCATCGTGCAGGAGCCCAACGCCTACCGGCTCGACGTGCCAGAGAACATCGAGGCGAACAAGATCCGCCGCGACTACATCCTCATGCGCATGATGGAGGAAGGCGCGATCGACCAGGCGACCTACGAGGCGACCATCGCGACGCCCGTCGAGCCCCGCCCGACCGAGCCGAGGCACGGCTGCGGCGCGGCCGAGGGCAACGCGCAGTACTTCTGCGACTACGTCCGGCTCATCATGGTGCAGGACCCGGCCTTCGGCGAGACCTACGAAGAGCGGCAGTTCAACTTCCAGACCAAGGGCTACCAGATCAAGACGACCCTCGACCTCGACATGCAGGCGCAGGGTCAGGCCTCGATGGCCTCCGCGGTTCCCGCGTACGTCGAGGGCATGGACATGGGATCAGCTGCCTCGATGGTCGAGGAGGGCACGGGCCGCGTGCTCATGATGGTGCAGAACACCGCCTTCGGCGACACCGAGGAGCTTGCTGCCCAACCCGGCTACACCTCGGTGAACTACAACACCGACTACGAGTACGGAGGCTCCACCGGCTTCCAGGTCGGGTCGACGTACAAGATGTTCACGCTCGCCGAATGGCTCGCATCGGGCAAGTCGCTCAACTCGTCGGTCAACGGCAAGGACCGCGCTTTCAACCTCATCAACTTCCAGAACTCGTGCCTCGGCGCCGACGGCGGCTCCTGGTCGCCGACGAACGACGGTGGCGCGAAGGTCGGCAACGTCTCCGTCCGCCAGGCCACCTCGCAGTCCATCAACACGGCCTACGTGGCGATGGCTGAGCAGCTCGACCAGTGCCGCATCCGCGACACGGCCATGGCCATGGGCGCGCACCGTGCCGACGGCGCGGTCAACGAGTCGAACCCGGCAGCCGTGCTCGGCACGAACACCATCGCGCCGCTCTCCATGGCGACCGCGGTAGCCGGCTTCGCGAACGGCGGCGTCACCTGCTCGCCCATCGCCATCGACAGCATCACGCTGCGTGACGGCTCCGCCCTCGAGGCACCGAAGTCGACATGCAACCAGGCAGTCACCCCCGAGGTCGCCGCGGGAGTCACCTCGGCGCTCCAGGGCGTTGCAAACGGCGGTACCGGTAGCGCGTCCAACCCCGGCATCGCACCGCTGATGGGCAAGACCGGCACGACGGACAGCGGCCTGCAGACGTGGATGGTCGGCGCGACCTCGAAGGTCGGCCTCGCCGTCTGGGTCGGCAACGCGAGCGGCCAGGTGCCCATGTACGGCGTTGACCTGCCCCGCGCCGTCGGCAGCCAGACCCGTCACGTCATCTTCAACGACGTCATCGCGCAGGCGATGCGCGTCTACGGGGGCGACTCGTTCCCCGAGCCCACCGGCAGCGCCGTCCAGAACGAGCAGGTGACGGTCCCAGACCTCGCCGGCAAGTCGACGGCAGAGGCGAAGACGTCGCTCGAGGGGCTCGGCTTCAGCGTCTCGGTCGGCAACCCCGTCGAGTCCGAGCAGCCCGAGGGGACTGTCGCGAGCACGCTGCCGAGCGCCAACACGCGCGTCACGCAGGGCACGACGATCACGATCAACCCGTCGCGCGGACCGGACACCGCGCCGACGTCGGACGCCCTCGCCGCCCCCGACCTCGCGGGCCAGACCCAGGAACAGGCGCAGTCGACCCTCTCCCAACTGGGGTTCAACGGCACGATGGCGATCCTGACCGAGAAGAGCGCGACCGTCCCGAGCGGGCAGGTCATCCGCACCGACCCGGCCCCCGGCGCGGAGCTCGAGCGCACCGGGTCCATCCAGGTCTACGTCTCTTCCGGCCCCTAACGGGTCATCGCACTGACTGAAACGAGTTCCACCATGGCGAATCCTGTCGCCACCTCGAGCTCCGGGAGACCTTCCCGACTCGGACCAGGCTCTTCATCTCTCGGAGCCGCAAGCGCCGTCGCCCTCACCCTTCTCGGGGTGGGGGCGGCGACCGCCGTATACGGCACGATGATCGAGCGCCGGGCCTTCCGCCTGCGCCGCGTCGAGTCGCGCATCCTGCCGCCAGGCTCGGCCCCCCTGCGTGTACTGCACCTCAGCGACTTCCACGTCGCGCCGTGGCAGCGCAAGAAGCAGGACTTCGTGCGAGGCCTCGCCGCGCTGAAGCCCGACCTCGTCGTCGGCACCGGCGACAATCTGGGTCACGTCGACGCCATCCCCACGGTCGCGCACATGCTGGAGCCGTTCGAGGGCATCCCCTCGGTGCATGTCTACGGCTCGAACGACTACCTGGGCCCCGTGCTCAAGAACCCGTTCACCTATTTCGGTCGCTCCGCGCACGTCGCGAAGAAGGCCCCGCACCTCGACACGAAGACCCTCACCGGGCACTTCAATCGCCTCGGATGGACGCCGCTCAACAACATGGCGGCCGTGCTCGAGGTCGCCGGCAGGCGCATCCGCTTCTTCGGCGTCAACGACCCGCATATCGAGGCCGACGACTTCGCGGCGGCGGGCAAAGCACTGCGGGAAGCGTCGGAGGGCCAGGACTGGGACCTCACCATCGGGCTCGCGCACGCCCCGTACCAGCGCGTGCTCAGCGGCCTCGTCGACCTCGGCGCGGATGCGATCTTCGCCGGTCACACCCACGGCGGCCAGGTCTGCGTGCCCGGCTACGGCGCACTCGTCACCAACTGCGACATCCCACGCGAGCAGGTCAAGGGCCTGAGCGCCTGGACCTCGCGCGGCCGCACGGCCGCACTCCACGTCTCCGCCGGCCTCGGCACGTCGATCTACGCTCCCGTGCGTTTCGCGTGCCCGCCGGAAGCGACCCTCCTGACCTTCCTACCCCGGGTATCGTGACGCCATGGCAACAAAGAAACGTGGAAGCTGGAAGCGCGGTCCGTTGACGCGCGTCCTCGGCCTGGTCGGGGTGAGCGGCCTCGCCGCCGTCCTGATCACCGCGCTCGTGACTCCGCTCGTCTCCGTCGCCAACATCGCGGAGAACAGCTCGATCAACCTCTTCGAGAGCCTCCCCGACTACCTGGAGATCAACGAGCTCCAGCAGGTCACCGAGCTCTACGCGAAGCAGGGCGGGCAGGACGTGAAGTTCGCCCAGTTCTACAACCAGAACCGCGTCGAGGTGCCGCTCGACAAGATCTCGCCATGGGTTCCGCTCGCGGCGATCTCGGTGGAGGACCCGCGCTTCCGTGAACACGACGGCGTCGACGTCATCTCCGCGGCCCGCGCGCTCGTCACGTCCGTCATCGGCGACGCCTCCGCAGGCGCCTCCACCATCACCATGCAGTGGGTCCGCAACGTGCGCGTGCAGGAGGCCGAGGCCATCCTCGACCCCGCCGAGAGCGAGAAGGCCTACATCGAGGCGACCGACCCGAACACGGGGCGAAAGCTGCAGGAGATGCGCCTCGCCATCGGCGTCGAGCAGCAGTACTCGAAGGACGAGATCCTCCAGGGCTACCTCAACATCGCCCTCTTCGGCGGCACCACGTACGGCATCGAGTCGGCCGCCCAGCGCTACTTCGGGAAGCCGGCGATCGACCTGAACCTGCAGGAGGCCGCAAGCCTGATCGCCATCGTGCAGGAGCCGAACGCCTACCGCCTCGACCGCGAAGAGAACATCGAGGGCAACAAGGAGCGCCGCGACTACATCCTCATGCGCATGATGGAGGAAGGCGCCATCGATCAGGCGACCTACGAAGCCACCATCGCGTTGCCCGTCGAGCCGAACGTCAAGGACCCGAACCACGGCTGCGAGTTCGCGGAGGGCAACGCCAAGTACTTCTGCAAGTTCGTGCAGCTGTCCGTGCTCCAAGACGAGGCGTTCGGCGCCACCGAAGCTGAGCGCAACTTCAACCTCGCAGGCAAGGGCTACAAGATCTACACGTCCCTCGACCTCGACATGCAGAGCGTGGCCACGCAGTCCATGCAGAACGCCGTGCCGTCGACCTACCCGGGAACCGATCTCGGCGCTGCCGCCTCCATGGTCGAGAACGGTACGGGACGCATCCTCGCGATGGTGCAGAACACCCAGTTCAGCGAGGTCGCAGAGAACCAGGAGCAGCCCGGCGTCACCTCCGTGAACTACAACGCGGACTACGAGTACGGCGGCTCGACCGGCTTCCAGACCGGATCGACGTACAAGATCTTCACGCTCGCCGAGTGGATCGCGTCGGGCAAGTCGCTCTACTCCTCGGTGCCCGGCCAGAACCGCACCTTCTACCTGGAGAACTTCTCCAACACCTGCGAGGCCGAATCCGACGGCCCGTGGGCACCGACCAACGACAGCGGCCAGCGCGTCGGCACCGTCTCCGTGAAGTCGGCGACGGCGTCGTCGATCAACACCGCCTACGTGACGATGGCCGAGCGGCTCGACCAGTGCCGCATCCGCGACACCGCGATGGCACTCGGCGGCCACCGCGCTGACGGGGCCATCAACCAGTCCGTTCCCGCCGCCATCCTGGGCGCCGCCAACGAGATGGCGCCGCTGTCCATGGCGACCGTCATGTCCGGCCTCGCGAACAACGGCGTCTCCTGCTCCCCCACGGGCATCGACCGCGTGACGCTGCCCGACGGCACCGAGGTCACCGGGCCCAAGTCACGCTGCATCCAGGCCGTCTCCCCGCAGGTCGCGGCCGGCGTCGACGAAGCCCTTGCTGGCGTCGTCAACGGGGGCACCGGCTCCCGGTCGAACCCGGGCATCGTGCCGCTCATCGGCAAGACGGGCACCACCGACAACGGCCTGCAGACGTGGATGGTCGGGGCGACGACGAAGGTCGGCCTCGCTGTCTGGGTCGGCAACGCCAACGGCCTCCTGCCGATGTACGACGTCGACCTGCCGCTCGCGGCGGGAAGCCAGACACGTCACGTGCTCTTCAACGACATCATCGGGCACGCGATGAGCACCTACGGGGGTGGAGACTTCCCCGAGTACGTCGAGGATGAGGACGCCCTGGTTCTCGCCACGATCCCAGACCTGACGGGACGCTCCACGGAAGAGGCGCGCCAGGTGCTCGAGAGCCTCGGCTTCGGCGTCTCGATCGGCCCTTCGGTCGACTCGGACCAGTCGCCCGGAAGCGTCGCGAACACCCTGCCGACCGCGAACACGCGTGTCGACAAGGGGACGACCGTCACCATCCACCCCTCCGCGCTCCCCGATGATTCGACGACCGGCCTGCTGGCTCCGGACGTGACCGGGAAGACGCAGGACGAGGCGACCTCGCTTCTGGCGGGTGCAGGGTTCACCGGAACAGTGACCGTCATCTCCGAGGCGAGCGCCACCGTTCCGAGCGGCCAGGTGATTCGCACGGATCCTGCAACGGGTACGCCGATCGAGCCGACCGGGCAGCTTCGCCTGTTCGTCTCGTCTGGCCCCTAGAAGTTTCCGTGGCTCGCGCCCTCGGTTGGCGGCGCGAGCCAGCTTCGGGTACTCTTGGGGAGTTCGCCGCTCGGCGGTGAGCGATCGGGGTGTGGCGCAGTTTGGTAGCGCGCTTCGTTCGGGACGAAGAGGTCGTGGGTTCAAATCCCGCTACCCCGACAGACAGGCCCGAGTTCGCAATGCGAGCTCGGGCCTTTTTGCGCGCGCAGACTGGTGTACCTTCGGCGCATGTCGAACGCGAGGGCAAAGTGCTGATTCCGGACGACCTCGTGCGGCGCCTCTCGGGGCGGCCCGCGGACATCGGAGATGACGGCGACGCCTGGCTGCGCCGACTGCCCTCGCTCATCGACGAGCGGCTCGACGCCTGGGATCTCTTGGTGGCTGGTGATGCCCGCCATGGGCACAACGCGATCGTCATCCCGGTCACCCGGCGCGGTGAGCCGCAGATGCTGAAGCTCAGCTGGCCGCACCGGGAGGCGGCGTCCGAGCACCTCGGCCTGCGGCATTGGAACGGTGGAGGAATCGTGCGGCTGGCGGCCGCCCACCCCGCGGACTTCGCGCTGCTTCTCGAGCCCCTCGACTCCGGTCGAGACCTGCACGCGATCGAGACAGACGACGCCTGCCTCGTGATCGGCGGCCTGCTGCGTCGGCTGAACGTCGCTCCCCCGCACTCGGTTCCTGACTTCCGCGCAGAGGCGCGCGGGTGGATCGAGCCGCTGCGTGCGCATCCGCCGTCCGTGCCCCGCCGCTGGGTGGACCGGGCGCTCGACACGTTCGACGCCAGACCCTACGAGCCGAGGCTGCTGCATCTGGATCTGCACTTCGGCAACGTGCTCGCGGCGGGTCGGGAGCCGTGGCTGGCGATCGACCCGAAGCCCGTGGCGGGTCCGGCCGGCTTCGAGGTGTACCCGGCGCTGCGCACCCGCGTCGAGGACTACCGCGGCGGGTCGCTCATGCACGCCGAGGTGCGGAGCCGAGTCGAGCTCATCTGCGGCGAGGCCGGCATCGACCTCGACGACGCAAGAGAGTGGTGCATCGCGCATGCCGTGCTGAACGCCCACCAGGTCGCCGAGGAGGGATGGCCGACGCTCGTGACCATGCACCTGGCCATCGCGAAGGCGCTGTCGGACCTCTGAGTGCGCGCACGGGGCCGGATACCCGAGAGGCGGTCAGCTGTTTCTCGTTTGTAAACTCTCGACTCCCATCTGGTTTACGTCTTGTGTCGCGGGCGAGATCGTCGCAGGATCGTCAGCATGGATGCAGACGTCATTGTCATCGGCCTCGGGGCCGCCGGTTCGTACGCGTCCTGGAACCTCGCCTGCAACGGCGCGAGCGTGCTCGGCCTCGAGGCGCAGTCGCTCATCCACGACGACGGGGCCTACGCGGGCGAGAGCCGTCTGTTCCGCGCGGCGTACCACGAGGGCGCCCACTACGTGCCGCTGCTCCTCGCATCCCGTCGAGCATGGCTGGAACTCGCCGACGAGAGCCTCGCTCCGATCTTCCACCCGACCGGGGTGCTCTCGATCGGGTCACCGGCAGACCCCCGCATGGAGCAGGTCCGTCGTTCGCTCGCCGCGGCCGACATCCCGCACACCACGTTCACGACCGCAGAACTCGCGGCACGCTACCCGCAGCACCAGGAGCTGAGCGACGAGATCGCTGTGCTCGACGAGCTGGGCGGCGCGCTTCGACCGGAATCGGCAGTCACCGAGATCCAACGGCGCGCAACCGCGGCCGGCGCCGAGCTCCGCGGCAACTCGCCGGTGCTCTCGGTCGAGGAGACCGGTGACGCTGTCCGCGTCGTGACCCCCGAGGGCACGCTCACGGCCAAGCAGGTCATCGTCTCGGCTGGCATCTGGACCCCGAAGCTCCTGCCGACCCTCGACCGGCACCTCACGATCAAGCCCATCGCCCTCACCTGGTTCGCCCCGCAGAACCCCGGCGACTTCGCCCCCTCCGTCTTCCCCGCGTTCATCCGCGACCACGGCGCGGTGCACATCTTCGGCGTCCCGACGCTCGACGGCTCGCTCGTGAAAGCCGGCTACGACGCGAAGTGGGGAGACATCGATGCCCCCGGCCACCTCGAACGCCGGTTGAGCGCCGCGGAACGCGCGAAGATCTCGCGAGACATCCACACCCTCCTCCCCGGACTTCCGGACGGGATCGCGAAGCACTCCGTGCACGCCGACATCTTCACCGCCGACAAGACCCCAGTCATCGGGAGGATCAGCGACCGGGTCACGGTCGGCACTGGATACTCGGGGCACGGGTTCAAGTTCACCCCCGCCTTCGGCGACCTCCTCGCGGACATCGCGCTGGACCGCACGCCCGAGTTCGACATCTCCCGCCTGTCCCCGCACCGGTTCGCCGCATGAGCGAGATCAGCCTCAAGCAGCTGCGGTGCTTCGTCGCCGTCTACACGGAGCGGAGCTTCACACGCGCAGCCAAACGACTCGGCCTGGCCCAATCGCCCGTGAGCCAGGCCGTGGCCGCACTCGAGAGCCAGCTCGGCGTGACGCTCTTCGAACGTGGCGGCCGCGATGTCACGCCGACGCCAGCCGCCGAGGCCCTGTACCCGGAGGCCGTCGAGATCCGCCGCCGCGCCGAGGGTCTCCAGCGCCTCGCGTCGGCAGCCAGCGAGCAGCCCGCGACACGGGTGCTGCGTATCGGCTCGGTCAGCTCGCTGTTCGCCAGCGCGCTGCCCGCGCTCATCCGCTCGGAAGCGCTTGCACCCTTCGCCGTCGACGTGTCAGACGGGAGCAACGCGGACCTGACGGCGTCTGTCGACGACGGCGACCTCGATGTCGCCCTGCTCCGGGACCTGTCCCCCGACAGCGACCGGCACGTGGTCGCCTTCCGCGAGCGCCTCTGCGTCGCGGTCGCTGAGGGACACGAGCTCGCAGGCCGGGAGGCGATCTCCACCGACGAGCTGCGCGACCATCCCCTGGTGCTCTTCGACCGGGGCCGCGCTCCGCTCGCGTTCGATCTGACGGTGGGTGCCTTCCTCCGGTCGGGCAACCCGTTGCGCATCGCCTCCCGGGTGACCAGCGAGCAGGCGATGCTCGGACTCGTGAGCTGTGGGCTCGGGGTCGCTCTCGTCCCGCAGTCCCTCGCGGTGCATCCGTGGCCCGGGGTGGCGTTCCGCGAGCTGCAGGATGCGGAGCACAGCTACCCATTGGCCGTTCGGGTCACCGCCGGCGACCCGCTTGGCCTCCTCGAACCGCTGGCCACGTCCCTCCGTTCCTGGGCGTCCGCGCACGCCCTCATCCGCTGACCACACCACCCCAGCCGGTCACCGTCGACCGGGCAGAAGATCCCCACCACAGAAAAGAGTCCCCGTGGAGTACACGCCTCAAGCTCTCCTCGTCGACGCAGGCCTCATCGGCATGCTGCTCATCATCGGTACGCTCGCGAGAGCCACGATCAAGCCCCTGCAGACCATGATGATCCCGGCTTCCGTCATCGCGGGTGCGCTCGGCCTGCTCCTCGGCCCGAACGGGTTCGGGCTGCTGCCCTTCTCCGACCAGCTCGGCACGTACGGCTCCCTGCTCATCGTCATCGTGTTCGCGTGCCTCGCGCTCACCGATGACTTCAATATCTTCAAGATCGGCCGCAACGTGGCCGGCTTCGCCGCCTACGGAGTGCTCATGTACTCGCTGCAGGTGGTCATCGGCCTCGTGCTCGTGCTGCTCCTGCTCGGCCCGCTGCTCGGGGCGCCAGACAGCATCGGCCTGATGCTCTTCGCCGGCTGGGCTGGCGGCTTCGGCTCTGCGGCTGCGATCGGGGCGGTGTTCGCGGATGCAGGGCAGCCGGAGGTGCAGTCGATCGCGTTCACGGCGGCGACCGTCGGCATGCTCGTCGGTGTGGTCGGCGGCATCATCCAGGCGAAGATCGGCGCGATGCGCGGCCACGCGAAGGAGTTCGCGGGCATGAAGGGCATGCCGGATGATCTGCGCACGGGCGTGCTCGACCAGGTCAAGGCGCGCCCCGTGATCGGCACGCACACCTTCTCAGGCGGCACGATCGAGTCGCTCGCATTCCAGGCGGCGATCGTCGCGGCCGTCGCCGCGGGCGCCTATGGCATCAACCTGGTGCTCGGCGAGCTCATCCCTGCGGTCGCGTTCCCGCTCTTCTCCATCGCGTTCATCGTCGGCCTCGTGCTCCGGGGCCTCATGGCGGTCACCAAGACCCGCAAGTACATCGACCCCGACTCGCTCCGTTCGGTCTCGGGCGCGGCGACCGACGTCCTCGTCGTGTGCGGCATGGTGTCGATCGTGCCGAGCATCGTCGCCGACAACTGGCTGGCGCTGCTCATCCTGTTCCTCGTCGGGCTCGCCTTCTGCCTGTTCCTGGGGTTCTTCGCGGCGCCGCGACTCATGCAGGACGGCTGGTTCGAGCGTCAGCTCTTCACGTGGGGCTGGGCGACCGGCGCCGTCGCGACGGGCATCGCGCTGCTGCGCATCGTCGACCCCCGCATGAAGTCGCGCACACTCGAGGACTTCTCGATCGCCTACCTGCCTGTGGTCCCCGTCGAGGTTGCCGCCATCACGTTCGTCCCACTGCTCGTCATCGGCGGCGCCGCGTGGGTCGCGGTCGGCATCTGGGGTGCGATCGCGCTGGTCGCGGCCATCGGAGGCGCGATCGTGATCTTCACGGGCCGCAAGGGGAGCGGCAGAGCTGGGTCTGATGCGAACGAGGCGGTGACCACGTTCTGAGGGCACTCCGCCCGCAGATGGGTTGTTCTCGCCCCATTTCGGGCGTCGAGACGGGGTGAGAACGACCCATCCGGAGAGGATGCGCCGAGCGAATCCTCAGCCGCGCAGGATCCCTGCCGCGTAGGCGGCCTGACCGATGTGCTGGGCCGCGTCGTCGATGATGCTGACGAGGCGGGCGGCTCGCGTGACGGGCGGGTCCCAGTCCTCGTCGATGACCTCGCCGAGGGCGTCTGCGCTGAGCGAGCGGATGTGCGCGCGCAGCGCATCCGTCGCGGCACGCAGGTAGTCGAGCAGCAGCGCCGCGTCGTCGACGACCACGGCCCGCGCCTCGGCGGGCGTGTGCCCGTATCCGACTGAATCGCCCAGCTCGTCGAGCCCGAAGCGGGTGTCGAATCCTTGCGAGGACCAGACTTCCTCACCCTCGGTGAGCCCGGCGACCTGCGCGTCGATCTCGCGTCCCGTGTGCCAGAGCAGCCAGGCGATCGAGTTGTCGTGCCCGCCCGGGTGCGCGTTGAGCGCGTCGGGGCTCAGCTCGGTGGCGAGGCGCCCGGCGGCTTCGAGGGGGCGCCCGGCGAAGTCGTCGAGCACGTCGACCGCGGACGCGCTCATGCGCGGGACCGCCCGAGGTGCACGAGGTCGTGGCCCGCTTCGATGGGCTCGAGGTTGGGTCCCGGAGGGGTGCCGTCGCCGAACGGGGAGCCGCCGAGCTGCTCGCGGAAGTGCGGCAGGTTCCAGTTGTGCAGCTCTGGGCCCGCTGGCACGATGCCGCTCGGATTGATGTCGCGGTGCACCTCGTAGTAGTGGCGCTTGATGTCGACGAAGTCGGTGGTGTCGCCGAAGCCGGGGGTCTGGAAGAGGTCCCGCGCGTAGGCCCACAGCACCGGCATCTCGCTGAGCTTCTGCCGGTTGCACTTGAAGTGGCCGTGGTAGACGGCGTCGAAGCGGGCGAGCGTCGTGAAGAGTCGCACGTCGGCTTCGGTGATGGTGTCGCCCATGAGGTAGCGGCGGGTCTCGAGCCGTTCGGAGACGATGTCGAGCGCCGAGAAGAGCCGGTCGTAGGCCTCGTCATAGGCCGCCTGCGAGCCCGCGAAGCCGCACCGGTAGACGCCGTTGTTGATCTCCGTGTAGATGTGCTTCATGACGGCGTCCATCTCGTCGCGCAGCGGCTCCGGGTAGAGGTCGGGCGCCCCGTCGCGGTGGAACTCGGTCCACTCGGTCGAGAAGTCGAGCGTGATCCACGGGTAGTCGTTGGTGACGACTCCGCCGCTTGGCACATCCACGATCGCGGGCACCGTGATGCCGCGCGGGTAGTCGGGGAAGCGAGTGAGGTAGGCATCCTGGATGCGCGGGATGCGGAGCACGGGGTCGAGACCGTCCGGGTCCTTGTCGAACGTCCAGGAGCGCTTGTCGTGCACGGGTCCGCAGACGCCCATCGAGATCGCGTCCTCGAGGCCGAGGAGGCGGCGGACGATGATGGCGCGGTTCGCCCAGGGGCAGGCGCGGGCCACGACGAGTCGGTAGCGGCCGGCTTCGACGGGCCAGGTCTGGATGCCGTCGCCCACCGGGCGGGCATCCTTCGTGATGCGGTCGCCGATGTAGTTCGTGTCGCGGTCGAAGGGCTGACCCGCTTTCGAGTACACGCCCTGCTCATCCGCTTCGTCGCGGGCTTCTTCGCCGTCTGGCCGTGCATCCTGCGTCGCCTGAGTCATGTCGCAATCCTAGGAAGCGGATGTGGATGCTCCCTGGGGGCGGAGGTGCGGGGTGGGAGGGCGTCAGGCTGCGGGAATAATTTCACTGGCCCAAGACATAACTAAAGTGTCGTCCTGCGACTGCCGGGCGATGCGATTCAACGAAGGAGCAGTATGTCCCGGTTCACCAACAAGGTCGTTCTGATCACTGGCGGAGGGTCCGGCCTCGGCCGCGCGACCGCCGTCCGCGTCGCGAGCGAGGGTGGGAAGCTCGCGCTCGTCGACATCTCCGAGCAGGGTCTCGAGGCGAGCAAGGCCGCCGTCCTCGAAGCTGCGCCAGACGCCGAGGTCTTCACGACGACCGCGGACGTCTCGAGCGAAGCCGAGACCGAGGCGTACGTCACGGCCACCGTGGAGCGCTTCGGCCGTATCGACGGCTTCTTCAACAACGCCGGCATCGAGGGCCGCCAGAACCTCACCGAGGACTTCGGCGCCGAGGAGTTCGAGCGGGTCGTCTCCATCAACCTCCGCGGCGTCTTCCTCGGTCTCGAGAAGGTGCTCAAGGTCATGCGCGAGCAGGGCTCCGGCTACGTCGTGAACACGGCTTCCGTCGGCGGCATCCGCGGCGTCGGCAACCAGTCCGGCTACGCCGCCGCGAAGCACGGAGTCGTCGGCCTGACCCGCAACTCGGCCGTCGAGTACGGCCAGTTCGGCGTGCGCATCAACGCCATCGCGCCCGGCGCGATCTGGACCCCGATGGTCGAGAACTCCATGCGTCAGCTCGACGCCGAGAACCCCAAGAAGGCGGCAGAGCAGTTCATCCAGATCAACCCGACGAAGCGATACGGACAGCCGGAGGAGATCGCGGCCGTCGTCGCGTTCCTCCTCTCGGACGACGCGAGCTACATCAACGCGGCAGTTGTGCCGATCGATGGCGGGCAGTCCGCGAAGTACTAGCCGGGCGCCGATCTCGGAACGGGGCGGCGGGCCCGACCGTCAGCAGGCCACGGGTCTACGCTGACGGCATGACCGCCGCCCCGTCCCCAGATGTCGACGCCTACTTCGCCGAGCTCGAGCATCCGCTGAAGGGCGTCGCGGTTGGCCTGCGCGAGTTGCTCCTCGACGCGCACCCCGCCGTCGTCGAGAGCATCAAGTGGAAGGCACCGAACTACGAGGTCGCCGACGACTTCGCCACCCTCAACCTGCGGCGACCGACAGCCGTGCAGCTCGTGCTCCACACAGGCGCGAAAGTGAAGCCCGAGCATCCGGAGATCGTGGTCTCCGCTCCCCCGAAGCCGCTCACGTGGCCCGGCCGGAACCGGGCCGTCGCGTCGTTCTCGAGCCTCGCCGAGTTCGGGGACGCCCGCGATTCGCTGGCCGACATCGTGGGGTCCTGGGCCGAGCAGGTCGAGGCCTGACCGACCGCGGACCCTGCAGCGTGCGACCCCAGAGCGGCGCCGATCAGCGCGCCGAGGTGTAGCTGTTCCCCGCGGCCGGGACGCCGCCGAAGATCTGGTCGATGGTGACGAGCACGAACCCTCGGTCGTGCAGGCCCGTGAGGATCTCGGGCACCGCACCCACCGTCGAGTCGTGGATGTCGTGCATGAGAATGATCGAGCCCGCCTCGGCCTCGTTCGCTCCGCGATCGACGATCGTCTCGTGCGGCGGCCCCTCCCAGTCGAGGGTGTCGATGTCCCAGAGGATCGAGGGCATGCCGACCTTCGTGAGCACACGCGCGTCGACGTCGCCGTACGGGGGCCGGAAGACGCTCGGCCGCTCGCCGGTCGCGGCGAGGATGGCGTCGTTCGTCTTCTTGACCTCTTCCTCGATCTTCTTGTCGTCGAGGGTCGTGAACTGCGGATGCGACCACGAGTGGTTGCCGAGCTGGTGCCCGTCGTCGTCGATCTGCCGTGCGATCTCCGGATAGCGCTGCACGTTCGGGCCGACGAGGAAGAAGGTGGCGGTCGCGTCCTGCTCGCGGAGCTGCCCGAGCAGGGTCTCCGTGATCGGCGCTGGTCCGTCGTCGAAGGTGAGGGCGACGCACGCGAACAGCTCGCAGTTGACGTCGCGCTCCCCCGCCAGCGGCCGTTCGCCAGCGAGCAGCGGCTGCGGCGTCGCGGAGGCCGCGACGAGCTCGCGGCCGAGGTCCGTGAGCATGGGGGCCGCCGCATCTGCTGCGATGTGGATGCTCGGGAAGCGGTGCGAGATCGGCTCGCCGACCACCAGCGTCGTCTCGCCGTCCGGGGAGATCGGCGGGGCCGCGTCCGCGCCGCCGGACACATCCATCTCGGGGGTGAGCAGACCGGCGGGGATGCCTATGCGCAGCCCGCCGTCTGGCGTCGGCGTGACGTCGGCGAAGCCCTGCGCGAGCACGGCGGCGTTGGTCTCGCTCGGCGGCGCGACCTGCGTGTCCCAGAGCGCTCCGAGCTCGCGGCGCGCGGCGAGCACGAGCTCGTTCCAGATCGAGAGCGCCGCGTCTGCCGTGATGACGTCGGCCCCGCCTGCTTGCTGCGCCGTGGCCGTGTCGGCGAAGAACACGAAGCTCTCGTCGCGGGTCACGGCCGGCGTCGCGCCGACGGTGCCCTCGACGACGCGCACGCGCTCACCGAACTCGCTGCCACTCGCCACCACGATCTCGCAGGTGATGACCAGCGCCTCCCCTTCGGTGGCGCCTCCCTGCGCGAGCACTTCCGCCGCGGGGGTACTGCTCGAGCCTGCTTCGCAGCCGCGGTTGCCGAGCCCGGCACCGGCCGCGGCGGCCTCCGGCTCGTAGACCGTGCCGAGACGTGATGCGAACGCGCCGACGGTGTCGATGACGAGCAAGCGGATGCGCGTGTTCAGGTCGGTCTGGCCCGGCACCTCCGTCCACCTCGCGTCCACCGCCGGCGCCGAATCGCGGATGCGGTAGTGATCGAGCGGGGTCGCGCCAGCCTCCGCGCCGGCGACGTCGCCGGTGGTCTCGTCGAAGCTCGTGACGGCGGCGCGCACGGGCGGCTGCCAGGCGAGATCGGGTGCTGGCGTGCAGGCCGCGAGCGCGAAGGTGGCAACGCCGAGCATCGCGACGCCGAGAAGGCGGCGGACGGGGCGGCGCTTGGAGCCCTGTCGGGTCGCATCCGTCATGCGACTGGCCCGCCGATGCTCTCGAGGATCTGGGCGATCGCCGGACGGTAGCGGTCGAGGTCGTCGGCGCTGGCGCTGAACTGCACCGACGCGTTCGGCGAGACGGCGCCCGGGCTCGACACGGCCGCGGCCCCGACCATCACACCGGGTGCGCCCTGCCCCTCGGCGGCGGGCTGCCCGTACTCGTAGCTGCCATGGCGAACCGAGAGCCCGTCCTTCGGGGCCTCGTCGATCCAGAACAGGCTGCCGAGCCCGGAGGTCAGGGCCCCCTCCGGCACCTGGCCGTCGCGCACGAGCGATTCGGCGGCCTCCACGGCTGCGGCGTCGGAGGCATCCACCATGGACAGCGGCTGCGCCGGCACCCGCAGGGTGATCTCGAGGCGCGCATCCGGGCTGCGAAGCGTGACGACATCTGTTCCGAAGTAGTGGGGCACGATGACCCACCCGGTCGGCGCGACGACCGAGACTCCCGTCCCCTCGCCGCCCACAGCGACCGTCTCGTCGGCTTCCGCCGCTCGGCTCGTCATCTGCGTGAGCAGCGAGCCGCCGAAGAAGAACCCGAGCACCGCGAGCGCAGCGACGAGCACGACGCTGAGCGCGACGTACAGCCAGGGGCTGCTGCGCGTGCGCTCGGGGGCGGCGTGATGCGGGGGCGTCATCGGAGGCTCCGGACTGTCGGGGGCGCGGACGGATGCACCCAGGCTACTGACTCGAGGGCCCATCCGATCGGTTCTCACGCGAAAGTTCGTGCCCCTCGCTGCGCCGGGGGCGGACCTGTGGTCGCTTCACCGGCGCGGGAGCGACCACAACTCACTCCTGGTCTCGCGAGGGGAGGCGGTCTCGGAGGGCGGCGAGGAGGACATCGAGGGCCAGCTCGAACGAGCGCTCGACGCGTTCTGGCCCCGATCGAGAGCCGGCGAGGAGCTTCCCGAAGAGCTGGGTGGGCGCCTCCGGCTGCCAGACCTGTTCCGGCGATGCAAGCTCGAGGCCGAAACCCAGCGCGAACGCGTCGATCATGCCGACGAGGGTGAGGATCTCGTCGTCGGGGAATCCGCCGGACTGCAGCGCCACGGCGAGGTCGTCGTAGGCGTCGATCACCGTCGGGCTCGTGATGGTCTTCCCGATGAGGAAGGGGAGGAGCGCCGGATGGTCGGCGTACATGCGCCGCTGTCGGCGCACGACATCCTCCACGAACGCGTCCCACGGTTGATCGGCGGGCAGCGTGCGATACCGCTCGACGAGGCGGCCACGCATGAGCTCGACGATGTCGTCGAGCCCGGAGACGTGCTTGTACAGCGATGACGGCCGCACGCCCAGCTTGCGGGCGATGGCGTTGACGCCGAACGGCTCGGCTCCCTCGACCAGCTCGAGGCCGGCGTCCGCGATGAGGGTCGGCGTGAGGCCCACGATCCTACGTCCGTCCATCCACTCGCTCCTTCGCGCGCTGCGACGTTGTGCATCCCGATTCGGGCATTCGAGGAAAATGTTCGGGATGACTACCGCTCGAGCCCGTCTCCGTGCATACTAGCGAACACCATTCACTGGCGAATGGTGTTCGCCAAACGTTCGTCTCCACGACGCATCACGACTCTGCACGCAGCGACCCGGCCCCGGCCGAGCCCAGACCCCACTGGAGCCCCATGACAACTGCAGCCGAACTCAGCACCCGGGTGCCCCTGCGCTTCGCGCCGGCCTCCGCGACGTTCGCCATCGCGATCGCGGGGTACCTCGCCGTGAACCTGTCGCCCTACATGATCAGCGCGGCGCAGGATGCGGTTGGCCTCGACGTCCTCGCCGCGAGCTGGCTCGTCACGGGCACGCTCCTCCTGACCGCCCTCGCAGGCCTTGCCGCCGCGGGCCTCTGCGCCGGGGCTCGCCGCCACCAGGTCGCCCGCATCGGGCTCGGCATCGCGACGCTCGGCTTCCTCGCTGCGGCCCTCGTCCCGGCGCTCACCATTCCCGGGCTGCTGATCGGCGGCATCGGAGCGGGCGGCGCCGTGGCCTCGGCGGGGGCGGCGATGGCGTCGTTCCGGAACCCAGACCGCGTTGCGGGCTGGAACGGCTTCGCGAACCGAGGCGTCATCACGATCGTCCTCGCAGTCCTCCCCATCCTCGGACTCGCGCCCCTCAACGTCTTCGGGGCGCTCGCCCTCTTCTCAGCCATCGGACTGGTGATGACGAAGTGGCTCCCCCGCGCACCCATCCTCGACCCCGGCGCCAGCCTCGGAACAGCAGGGGCCGCCACGGGTGAGGCCATGCCCATCGAGATCCCGCCGACCGGCACGATTCGCACGCAGAGCGCGGCGCCCTCGCGGCTCCTCACGATCAGCGGCTTCGGGCTCCTCATCGTCTTCGCGCTCTGGGCGGTCAGCGAGGACTCCCTCTGGGCCATGATCGGCATAATCGGCGCTGAGACCAGCGGCCTGACGCCGGAGGGGCTGGGCATCGCCCTCTCCGGCGCTACCGCCGGCGGGCTCCTCGGTTCGCTCGCGCTCATGGCGGTCGGCAACCGCCTCGGCCGTGCCGTCCCGCTTGTTGTCCTGCTGGTGCTGGGCGGCATCCTCAAGATCGTGCAGGGCACGCTCACCAACGAGACGGCGCTCATCGTGGCGTTCGTCGCCTGGAACTCGATCTACGCCGTCGCGTTCATGTACTTCCTGTCGACGGCGGCGGCGCTGGATGCTCGCGGCCGCTGGTCGGGTCCGCTGCTGTCGGTGTACCTCGTCGGCTCGGCCCTCACGCCCCTCATCGGCGCCAGCCTGAGCGAGCTCCTCGGCGCGCAGGGCTTCACGCTGGCGCTCGGCATCACGAGCTTCGTCCTCGCCGTACCGACCGGCATCATCGCCGCCATCTCCACTCGCACCGAACGATCCATCCCGAACACCGCGGAGGCACTCGTATGACCACCACCCTCTACCTGAACGGCCGCGTCTTCCAGGGCACCGCATCCGCTGACCCCATGGATGCCGCGGATGCCGCGGACCCGAGCGCGTTTGTCGTGCGCGATGGCAAGTTCGCGTTCGTCGGCGACGAGGCGGATGCTCGTGCCTTCGCTGCGGAGCCAGACGCGACGGTGGACCTCGGCGGGCAGCTGGTGCTCCCGGGCATCACGGATGCGCACACGCACCTCGTCATGATGGGCGAGGCGCTTGGCCAGGTCGGGCTCACGGACGCGCGCGACCTCGCCGAGGTCCAGCGCCTGCTCGCGGAGGCTCGGGCCGCTGACCCGGATGCGAGGGTCCTTCGGGGTCGGGGTTGGCTCTTCGACTCGATCCCCGGCGGCGCCCCGACAGCGGCGATGATCGACGAGGTCGTGGCCGATGTGCCCGTGTACCTCGACGCCAACGACTACCACTCGTGCTGGGTGAACAGCGCGGCGCTGCGCGAGCTCGGCATCACTCGTGAGACGCCGGACCCGAGCGGCGGCCGCATCGAGCGCGACGCCGACGGGGAGCCGAACGGCATGCTCTACGAGACCGCCGCGGTCGAGTACGCGTGGGTGCAGCGCGACCTCGCGATGACCGACGCCGACCGCGACGCCGCCGTTGAACGCGTGCTCGCCGCCTACAGTGAGGCCGGGGTGACGGGAGTCGTCGACATGGCGCTCAACGAGGTCGCCCTCGATGCGCTGCAGCGCGCCGCCGACCGCCGTGACGGCCAGCTTCCGCTGCGGGTCGCCGCGCACTGGCTCGTATCCAATGCCGACGACGATGTTGCGAACCTCGAGCAGGTCGAGCGCGCCAGAGCGCTCGCGACCAAGTACGCGTCGCCGTGGCTGCGGGTCGTCGGCATCAAGCTCATCCTCGACGGCACGATCGACGCCTGTACGGCGGCGATGAGCCAGCCGTACTCGGACGGGTCGAACGCCGACGCCATCTGGCCGGTGGAACGTCTGCTCCCCGTGGTCGCGGCCGCTGATGCGGCTGGCCTGCAGATCGCGATGCACGCCATCGGAGACGCCGCGAGCACGATGGCACTGGATGCGCTCGAGCACGCGTTCGTGGCGAACGGCGACATCGTGCGTCGGCACCGCATCGAGCACCTCGAGTACGCCGCACCCGGCACGGCGGAGCGCATGGCGGCGCTCGGCATAACCGCATCCATGCAGCCCGTGCACGCCGACCCCGCGATCCTCGGCAATTGGATCGCGCAGCTCGACGACGACCGTGTGGAGCGCGGCTTCGCGTGGCACGAGTACGAGGATGCGCAGGCGACGCTGGCGTTCTCGACGGATGCGCCCACCGCTCCGTACGGTCCGCTCGCGAACCTCTACGTCGCAGCGACCCGCGAGTCGGCGCTCGACCCTGCTTTCCCTGCCGCGCAGGTACTTGGGCGCACGGTGCCGATCGAGCGCGCGATCGTGCACGCGACGCGGGATGCGGCAGCCTCGGTTGGTGACGCGAGCTGGCGGGGCAAGATCCGCGAGGGCTTCGCTGCCGACTTCTTCGTCGTCGACACAGACGTGCTGAGCGAGCCCGCCGCGAGCCTGCTCACGGCGCGGACGGTGCTGACGGTTGTCGGCGGGCGGGTGACGTTCGAGGCGTGAGGTCGCGCCTAACCGAGGACAGGTGATCGCGCAGAAACGGGGTCAGGACCACACGGGAAGCAGCGCTGGCCGCCCCAAGTGTGCGCACAGGAGCGAGTACTCGCCCCGCCTACTTGTCGTGGACCTCACGCCGGTGGCCAGCGTGAACGATCACCACGGTCAAGACGTCGTCCTGAATGCGATACAGCACGCGGCAATCACCGGTCCGAACGCGCCACTCAGGGCGTCCGGTGAGCTTCTTCGCGGCAGGTGGTCGCGGGTCCTCCGCGAGCAGCTCGACCGCGGCCTGGATGCGACGCTTCGCTTCCGGCGGGAGCTTCTTGATGGCTCTGGCCGCCGCCGGGAGGACCAGGATCTGGTAGCTCACAGAGCGAGGCCGAGGTCACGCTTGACGGCATCCCACGGAATCGGCTCCTCCCCCAGCGCCTCGGTCTCTTCCCACGCAGCGTCCACTGCTCGAATGTCCGCGAGTTCCTCTGCGTCCTCGAGGAGCTGCTGCAACTGGGCGGCGTCGATCACGGCCGCGACGGGCCGGTTCCGCCGAGTCAGGTACACGGGCTCGAGGCGCGCGTCGTCGATGATCGAGGCCAGGCGAGCACGGGCATCGGTGATAGCGATCTGACTCATGGGGACAGCGTACGTCGAATCGAAGAAAACGTACAGAGTGCGCGATAATGCACTGAAAGTTCGAGACCAGGGAAGCGATCTGAGGTTGCCCCTACCCGAGCAGTTCCACACCCGCCTCCGCGACAACCGCCCGCACCTCGTCGAAGTACCGCTGCGCCTGCTCGGTGAGGGGGATCGCGGAGTTGAGTGCCTGAATCTAGTCGTTCTCGGCTACGTCGATCGCAATCCTCGTCAGAGCCTCCTCAGCTGGCAGCGCCGCCTGGTCTGCGGGCGACAGCTCGTATCGACTGACAGCGACCGGTTGCTTCGAACCGGCCAGTGAGTACTTGACGACCGTTTCGTTCTTGTCCGCCACGAGCAGAATGCCGACAGTGGAGGCATGAACTCGGGGATCCGCATCTGCTCGTCCACGAGCGCAACGTAGAAGCCGAGTTGTCCGGCGTCACGCGGGTCGAATTTCGTTGTCTTCAACTCAACGACCACGAATCGCACTTGCTGCCAGTTGAAGAACAGCAGGTCCACGTAGAAGTCGTCGCCGTCCACTTCGAAGTGCACTTGCCTGCCGACGAAGGAGAACCCCGAGCCGAGTTCACGGAGCGTCTCTACGACACGAAGCGTGAGCCGCTCCTCAAGTTCGCGCTCGCTCGCGTCCGAGTCGATCGCAAGGAAATCGAGGGCATACGGATCTTTGGTGAGCTGCTGGGCAAGCTCAGAGTCGGCGCGTTTCAGCGCTGACCCGAAGTTGGATGGCGCGGCTCCAGCCCGCTCGTGCAGACGGGCCGCGATCTGGTGTTGCAGAACCGCCCGACTCCACCCATGGTGGGCATCCTGGGCGGCGTACCAGTCGCGAAGGCGTTGGTCGTCGAGCTTGTCCAGGAGCTGGATGGTGTGGCTCCAAGGCAATTGGCCAACAGGCTGTTGGCGAATTCGATCCTCGCTCGGCCAGGCTTCCGCGAGCCGACGCGCATACTTCAGGTTCGACTTCGAGAAGCCCTTCATCGTGGGGAACTCGGCGCGAAGATCCGCCGCGAACCGGGCCAGCACACCGCTGCCCCACGACTCGGTGCGCTGCCGTTCGATGATGGTGTGCCCAATGAACCACCACAATGCGATGACTTCGGTGTTCGCCTTTCGCTGCACGACGAAGCGTGCTTCGTGCGCGCGCCGGACTACAAGGGCCAGCGTCTGTGCGTACCCGGACGGGAGTATCTCAGTCACTCCCCCAGCGTCCTCCACACCACCGACAAAACCACGCCTCATCGGCGCGATCCGCCAACAGCCTGTTGGCGAATTCCGGAGCACCCCTGACACTCCCCCTACCCGAGCAACTCGACCCCCGCCTCCGCGACAACCGCCCGCACCTCGTCGAGGTACCGCTGCGCCTGCTCGGTGAGGGGGATCGCGGAGTGGCCGATCCAGCCGATCTCGATGCGTTCATCCACGTCCAGCGGCACCGCGACGATGCCGGGGTCGAGGTCATCACTGATGATGCCGGTCGAGATGGTGTAGCCGTCGAGGCCGATCATGAGGTTGAAGATCGTCGCCCGGTCGGAGACGCGAATCTCCCGTCTGCTCGACAGGGTCGAGAGGATCTCCTCAGCGAAGTAGAACGAGTTGTTCGCACCCTGGTCGAACGTGAGCCTGGGCAGGTCAGCCAAGTCGTCGAGCGTCGCACGCTTCCGGGACGCGAGCGGGTTCCGCCGCGAGACGAAGATGTGCGGCTGCGCGAGGAACAGCGGATGGAACACCAGGCCTGAATCCCGCAGCAGCTTGTCGATGACGTTCCCGTTGAAGTCGTTCCGATAGAGGAGACCGAGCTCGCTGCGGAGCGTCCGCACGTCCTCGATGATCTCCCACGTGCGGGTCTCGCGCAGCGAGAACTCGTACTCGGCCGCCCCGGTCGCCTTCACCATCCGCACAAACGCATCCACCGCGAACGAGTAATGCTGCGCCGACACCCCGAGCAGACGCCGCGACGGCGGACGACCCAGATACCGCTGCTCGAGGAGCGCCATCTGCTCGACCACCTGCTTCGCATACCGGAGGAACTCGGTGCCGTCAGTGGTGAGCGAGACGCCGCGCGCCGACCGAACGAGGAGGGCTCGACCCACGCGCGACTCGAGGTCCTTCATCGCCGCCGACATCGTCGGCTGGGCGACAAAGAGGACGTCAGCGGCGGCGCTGATCGAGCGCTCCGCGGCGACCTCCACGAAGTAGTGCAGCTGCTGCAGGGTCACGCCGTTCGATCGCCGACTCATAGCCCAAAACTATAGTGACGAATAGTTGCGACGGATTACCCGATAGCCAGCGCCCGCCTGCACAATAAATGCATCCACGCCCACAGGCCTGCCGGCCTCACGACTCCCGGATTGGCCTCACATGGCGAACGACATCACGTTCAACATCACCACCACGCGCTTCGACGAGCACTACGCGCCGTCGGACAGCTCCCGCATCACCACGAACTTCGCCAACCTGGCACGCGGCGAGCACCGCCAGCAGAACCTCCGCAACGCGCTCACGATGATCGACCGGCGCTTCAACGACCTCGCCCGCTGGGACAACCCCACCGGCGACCGCTACACGCTCGAGCTCGACATCATCTCCGCCTCGCTGCAGTTCGACGACGACGGCGACGACCGGGAGTTCCCACTCCTCGAGGTCCTCGACATCGGCATCGTCGACCAGCAGACCGGCAAGCGCCACCAGGGCATCGTGGGCAACAACTTCTCCTCCTACCTGCGCGACTACGACTTCAGCGTTCTGCTGCCAGCCGCGAACGCGGGCGGCACCGGGTTCACCCTGCCGGACGGCTTCGGCGAGCTGCACGGCAAGCTCTTCCAGCATTTCCTCGACTCCCCCGCCTACCAGGAGCGGTTCCACAAGGCCCCCGTCATCTGCATCAGCGTCTCCACGAGCAAGACCTACACGCGCACCGACAACCACCACCCGGTCCTCGGCGTCGAGTACCGGCAGGACGACTACTCGCTGACCGACCAGTACTTCGGCAAGATGGGCCTGCAGGTCCGCTACTTCATGCCGCCAGGCAGCGTCGCGCCCCTCGCCTTCTACTTCCGCGGCGACCTGCTGAGCGACTACTCGCTCCTCGAGCTCACCGGCACGATCAGCACCATGGAAGCGTTCCAGAAGATCTACCGCCCCGAGATCTACAACGCCAACTCAGCCGCCGCGAACGTCTACAGCCCCACGCTCGACCAGCACGACTTCTCCCGCACCGAGATCGGCTACGACCGCGAAGAGCGCAGCCAGCTCGCGAAGACACAGGGCGCGTACACGGCCGAGCACTTCGTGAAGCCGCACGGCGACGTGCTGGATGCGTGGGCCGCCAACTACTCCGTCTCCGCCCGATGACCGACGAAGGATCGACGATCATGAACACCCTCCTCCCCGTTGCCAGCGTTGGCAGCCTGCCCAAGCCGTCGTGGCTCGCGAAGCCCGAGGTCCTCTGGTCTCCCTGGGAGCTCGAGGGCGCAACGCTCGTCGAAGGCAAGCAGGATGCGCTGCGCATCGCCGTGCAGGAACAGCGCCGACGCGGCGTCGACATCATCAGCGACGGCGAGCAGACCCGTCAGCACTTCGTGACGACGTTCATCGAGCACCTCGAGGGCGTCGACTTCGAGAACCGCGAGACGGTCCGCATCCGCGACCGCTACGACGCGAGCGTCCCCACGGTCGTCGGCGCCGTCAGCCGCAAGCAGCCCGTCTTCCTCGACGACGCGAAGTTCCTGCGCGCACAGACCGACCAGCCCATCAAGTGGGCGCTCCCAGGGCCGATGACGATGATCGACACCCTCTCCGACCGGCACTACAAGAGCCGCGAGAAGCTGGCGTGGGAGTTCGCGACCATCCTCAACCAGGAAGCCAAGGAGCTCGAAGCGGCCGGCGTCGACATCATCCAGTTCGACGAGCCCGCCTTCAACGTCTTCTTCGACGACGTGGCGGACTGGGGAGTCGCAGCCCTCGAGCGCGCGGCAGAGGGCCTGCGCGCCGAGACGGTCGTGCACATCTGCTACGGCTACGGCATCAAGGCCAACAACGACTGGAAGGCGACCCTCGGGGCCGAGTGGCGCCAGTACGAGCGGACGTTCCCGCTCATCCAGAAGTCCTCCATCGACATCGTGTCGCTCGAGAGCCACCACTCCCATGTGCCGACGGACCTCGTCGAGCTCATCCGCGGCAAGAAGGTCATGCTCGGCGCCATCGACGTGGCAAGCGAGCAGATCGAGACGCCGGAAGAGGTCGCCGACACCCTCCGCAAGGCGCTCCAGTTCGTGGATGCAGACAAGCTCATCGCGAGCACCAACTGCGGCATGGCTCCCCTGCCGCGCGACGTCGCCTACGGCAAGCTGAGCGCGCTGGCTGCGGGCGCTGCGATCCTGCGGGCAGAGCTGGGCGAGCAGGCCTAGCCGCTCGCCCGGAATGAACGCGACGGGGTCGGGTGCGCCGGTCAGCTACGACCTAGACGCGCCCGGCCCCGAGCCGTCCGTGCGACGCTTCGAGGTAGCAGTTTCCGCACATCGACTCGTAGCTGACCTCGCCCTGGTCGATCGCGACCTGGCCGCCGTCGAACACGAACTCGCCAGCGACGCGGCGACCGTTGAAGATCGCTTTCCGTCCGCAGCGGCAGATCGTCTTGAGCTCCTCCAGCGAGTGCGCGATCTCGAGCAGCCGCTGGCTGCCGGGGAATGCGATCGTCTGGAAGTCGGTGCGGATGCCGTACGCGAGCACGGGGATGCCGTCGAGCACCGCGATGCGCAGCAGCTCGTCGACCTGCCAGGTCGTCAGGAACTGCGCCTCGTCGACGAGCAGGCATGAGATGGGCTGCCCGTCGGCGACCAGCGCCGCGAGCTGCTCTCGGGGACTGTCCTCGGCACCCACGAGGATCTCGACGCGCCTCGTCATGCCGAGGCGAGAGGCGATCTCGCCCTCGGCCTTCGTGTCGACCGCGGGCTTCGCGAGCACAACCCGGTGCCCGCGCTCCTCGTAGTTGAACGCCGCCTGCAGCAGGGCCGTCGACTTGCCCGAGTTCATCGCCCCGTAGCGGAAGTACAGCTTGGCCATGGTCCTCCTCGTTTCAGGGCTGAGCCCGGTCGATCGTACCCGCACGCAACGGCATGCGCCCACCCCGCGGCGCCGACGCCGACGTGCGACGTCAGAGCCGCTTGACCATCTCCAGCTCCCGCTTCCGCCGGTTCAGCGGGTACGGAATCGTGGAACCCGTCGCGACGAACCCGCGCCGCTCGTACGCAGCCCGAGCCCGGTCGTTGTCCTCGTGCACGTGCAGCATGAGACCGGATGCGCGCGACGACGCCCACGCCTCGACCTCGCCGAGCAGCGCATCCGTCACCCCCGCCGCCGGGCCCCGGTAGCCCTCCGCCACGTAGACGCTCACGAGCATGGGCCACGGCTCGTCCCTGAAGGAGACGCAGCCCATCGTGCCGACCCAGCTGCCGTCTTCGAGCTCGGCGACGAGCGAGATGCCGTCGGCGGCCGCGCCCCGCGCGCCACGCCTGCGCCACTCCCGCTCATCATGGCCGAACGCCTCCGCGAGGGTTTCCGTGTACGCGATCGGGGTGTCCTTGAGCATCTCGATCCTGATCGCCCGCACCGCCCGCCAGTCATCTGGCGTCGTCGCACGAATCGTGAACTGAGCTTCGGTCATCGCACGAGCGTACTCGCCGCGCGGCGTTCACCTGCCGCCTCTATCGTCACCTCGACAGCACGGTGGCACGGACGAGGTGAGGCAGCGGATGACGACAGGTGCGGGGCCCAGGAAGATCGGCACTCTCGGCGCGACGGCCATCGGCGTCTCCGCGATGCTCGGCGCCGGAGTCTTCTCCGCCTTCGCCCCGGCGGCACAGGCTGCGGGCGGCTGGCTCCTCCTGAGCCTCGCGGTCGCGCTCGCCGTGGCCGCGAGCAACGCCGCCTCGACCGCGCAGCTCGCGCGCCAGCATCCGGGAGCAGGCGGCGTGTACCTCTACGGCCGCGAGCAGCTCGGCGAGTGGCCGGGGTTCCTCGCCGGCTGGGGGTTCGTGATCGGCAAGACGGCGTCGGTCGCCGCCATGGCCATCACCGCCGCCGCCTACCTCGTGCCCGAGCCCTTCGCCCGGCCGGTCGCGCTCGCCGTGCTGCTCGCCGTCACGGCGGCCGGGATGCTCGGCATCACGCGCACCGCAACCGTCGCGACGGTCATCGGCAGCGTGGTGATCGCTGGGCTGATCGGCGTCATGATCGTCGCGCAGGTCTCTCCGCCGATGTTCGGGTCAGCGAGCGGCGACGATGCCCTGTTCTCGGCGCACGGGGTGCTGCAGGGGGCCGGCATCCTGTTCTTCGCTTTCGCCGGTTACGCCCGCGTCGCGACGCTCTCCGAGGAGGTGCGCCATCCAAGGCGCACCGTCCCGCGGGCGATGTTCCTGTCGTTCGTGATCGTGAGCGCCCTGCTGGCCGCACTCGGCTGGGTCCTCCTCACCATGCTCGGTCCAGGAAGACTCGCGCTCACCCCGGCCCCGATCGCGGCGCTCGTCGAAACCCAGCCCGTCGCAGTCGCCGCGGTCAGCATCCTCGCCGCCTTCTCGTCGATCGGCGCGCTCTCGGCCGTCCTCGCAGGCAGCTCCCGCACCGCCATGGCGATGGGGCGTCGAGGTGACCTCCCCGGTGCGCTGGCGCAGCAGCATCCGTCGACCGCGGTGCCGAGAGCCGCGGTGCTGGCCGTCGCGGTCGGCGCCGCCCTGCTCATCTGCGTCGGCGACATCCGCGAGGTCATCGGCTTCTCGAGCGCCGGCGTGCTCGTCTACTACCTGGTCGCCAACCTCAGCGCCCTCACGCAGGCGCGGGAGCACCGCAGCGCGCCCCGCGCCCTGTCGCTCTTCGGCGCCGCGGGCTGCGTCGCCCTTGTCGTCACCCTGCCACCGCTCGCCCTGGTGTCTGCCCTCGCGGTCTTCCTCGTCGGCGTCGTCGCGCGCCTCGTGCTTCGGGCGAGACACGGCTGACCGAGCGCTCGCAGCCACGTGGCGCGTGGCCGCGGTTGCGCCCGCGTGGCGCGTGTCCGCAGCAACGCGTCCGCGCCACAGCGGCTCGCGGCACGAACGGGCTCGACGCGGACAGTCACGGTGACGAGGCGACGAACATCGCCCGCTGAAGCAGCATTTTCGACCTGACGTCACCTTGACTGGCACATGAGGTGTCGACAACGACGCAGACCCACATCACCATGACCCCCTGGCGCGGTGAGAGCTCGAAGGCCCCAGCGCTCCGCACGCCAGCGAGGCCGCCCCGCGTGTGGGGGACGGCCTCGGTGGCGTGCGGTGACGGGCCGGGGTGTTGCCCCGGCCGAGGCCCCTAGTGCGCGTTCAGCTCGAGCGCCTTGGCGCTGGCTGACTGCGTCGAGTCTGCGAGCTCCGCCGACGCGTTGACGTCGGTGCCGAGGCTCGGAACGAGTGCCTCCAGCTTCGGCGCCCACTCCGCCTTCTTGTCGGGGTAGCAGCGGCCGAGCAGGTCGATCATGACCGGGACGGCGACGGATGCGCCGGGCGAGGCGCCGAGGAGGCCAGCGATCGAACCGTCCTTCTTCGCGACGACCTCGGTGCCCATCTGCAGGATTCCACCGCGCTTAGGGTCCTTCTTCATGACCTGCACGCGCTGACCGGCCGTGATGAGGCGCCAGTCGGCGGCGTTCGCCTCGGGGAAGAACTCCTTGAGCTGCTCGAACTTCTTGTCCTTGCTCGCGAGCACCTGACCGACGAGGTAGGTGACGAGGTCGAAGTTGTCCTTCGCGACGGCGAGCATCGGGATGAGGTTGTGCGGGCGCAGCGACTTGATGAGGTCGAGGTAGCTGCCCGTCTTGAGGTACTTGGGGCTGAAGCCCGCGTACGGCCCGAACATGAGGGCGGGCTTGCCGTCGACGACGCGGGTGTCGAGGTGCGGCACCGACATGGGCGGGGCACCGACCGATGCTTTGCCGTAGACCTTCGCGAGGTGCTTCTCGACCACCGCGGGGTTGTCGGTGCGCAGGAACTGTCCGGAGATCGGGAAGCCGCCGTAGCCCTTGATCTCCTCGATGCCCGACTTCTGGAGGAGCGGGAGCGCCCCGCCGCCAGCTCCGACGAACACGAAGCGCGCGCGGGTGACGTTCTTGCGGCCCTTCTGCTCGCCAGCGAGCTGCTGCGTCGCGATCTGCCAGATGCCGTCGCGCTGCTGGCGGAGCGCGATGACCTCCGTGTTGAGGCGCAGCACGGCGCCGCGGTCGACGAGGCCCTGCACGAGCTTGTGGGTGAGCGAGCCGAAGTCGACGTCGGTGCCCGCGGCAACGCGCGTCGCCGCGATCTTCTCGCCTGCCGGTCGGCCTTCGACGAGCGTCGGAGCCCAGGCCTTGATGACCTCCGGGTCGTCCGAGAACTCCATCGTCGAGAAGAGGGGCTCGGTCTTGAGCAGCTCGAAGCGGCGGCGCAGGAAGTCGACGTTCTCGGCCCCACGCACGAACGTCATGTGCGGCACGGAGTTGATGAAGCCAGACGGCTCGGGCAGCTCGCCGGCCTCGACGAGCGTGGCCCAGAACTGGCGCGACACCTGGAACTGCTCGTTGATCTGGATCGCCTTGGACGCGTCGATGACGCCGTCCTTCTCAGGCGTGTAGTTGAGCTCGCAGAGGGCGGCGTGGCCCGTGCCTGCGTTGTTCCACGGGCTCGAGCTCTCCTGAGCGAGCCCGTCGAGTCGCTCGATGATCTTGATGCTCCACTCGGGCTCGAGCTTCGAGAGCAGCGAGCCGAGGGTGGCACTCATGATGCCCCCGCCGATCAGAACGACGTCGTAGATCTTCTGTGAATCAGTCACCGAATCAGTCTACGACGGGGGCGGATGCGCATCCGCTTCACGTGGGTGGTGCGGCCTGCACATTCGCCCGTTTTTGCTGTTTTCGAATGCCCCACGCCCGAAACAGGGGACGGTCCACCCCGACCACGGCCGCGAACGCAAAAACGGACGCCCGCGAGGGGCGTCCGTTCTTGTGCGTGCGAGCTCGGCGGTTACGCCTTCGCGGCGACGAGCTCCGCGATCTGCACCGCGTTGAGCGCGGCGCCCTTGCGGAGGTTGTCGTTCGAGATGAACAGCGCGAGGCCGCGGTTGCCGTCGACCGACTGGTCCTGGCGGATGCGGCCGACGAGGCTCGGGTCGGCCCCGGCTGCCTGCTGAGGCGTGGGCACGTCGACGAGGGCGACGCCGGGTGCCTGTGCGAGGAGCTCACGGGCGCGGTCGGGCGTGAGCGCCTCGGCGAACTCGGCGTTGATCGACAGGGAGTGGCCGGTGAAGACGGGCACGCGCACGCACGTCCCGCTCACACGCAGCTCGGGGAGGCCGAGGATCTTGCGGCTCTCGTTGCGCAGCTTCTGCTCTTCGTCGGTCTCTTCCGTGCCGTCGTCGACAACCGAGCCGGCGAGCGGGATGACGTTGAACGCGATGGGCGCGACGTACTTGTCGGGGGCCGGGAACTCGACGGCCGAGCCGTTGTGCACGAGCCCGAGGAGCGCATCCTCGCCCTGGCCGACAGCCGCGACGGCCTGGCCGGAGAGCTCGCGGGCGCCCGCGAGGCCAGAGCCGGACGTTGCCTGGTAGGTCGACACGATGAGGCGCTCGAGGCCAGCGGCCTCGTGCAGCACCTTCAGCACCGGCATGGCGGCCATGGTCGTGCAGTTCGGGTTGGCGATGATGCCCTTGGGGGGCGCGACGATCTCTTCCGGGTTGACCTCGGAGACCACAAGCGGCACCTCGGGGTCGCGGCGCCAGGCGCTCGAGTTGTCGATGACGAGCGCGCCGGCGGCGGCGAAGCGCTCGGCCTGCGCCCGCGACGTGGTGGCTCCAGCGGAGAAGAGGGCGATGTCGATGCCGCTGACATCGGCGACGGCGACGTCTTCGACCGTGATGTCCTCACCGCGGAACGGGAGGGTCGTGCCAGCCGAGCGGGCCGACGCGAAGAAGCGGATGCTCTCGACTGGGAAGTCGCGCTCCTCGAGGAGGGTGCGCATGACGGCGCCGACCTGGCCCGTCGCGCCGACGACGGCGACGTTCAACTTGGTGCTCATGAGTGCTCTTTTCTGCTCAGCCGCGTCAGCGGCCGGTGCCTGCGTAGACGACTGCCTCGGCGTCGCCGTCGAGGTCGAACGCGGTGTGGATGACGCGGGTGGCCTCGGTGACGAGGTCGGCCTGCGTGATGATCGAGATGCGGATCTCGGAGGTGGAGATCATGTCGATGTTGATGCCGGCATCTTTCAGCGCCGTGAAGAGCTTCGCGGTGACGCCGATGTTCGTGCGCATGCCGGAGCCGACGAGCGAGATCTTCCCGATGTCCTCCGTGAGGCGCAGCGACGCGTAGCCGATCTGCTCGCCCTCCGAGGCGATGGCGTCGAGCACCCGCTGCGCGTCCGCCTTCGGCAGCGTGAACGAGATGTCGGTGACCTTCGTGTCCTGCTCGGACACGTTCTGCACGATCATGTCGATGTTCGCGCCCTGCTCGGCGACGATCGTGAAGATCGCAGCCGCCTTGCCTGGCACGTCAGGGACGCCCGCGATGGTGATCTTGGCCTGGCTCAGGTCGTGGGCGACACCCGCGATCATTGCTGCTTCCACTTCGTACTCCTCTGCCCGATCTGGGTTGTAGACGATGGTGCCCTCGTGGTCCGAGAACGACGAGCGGACGTGGAGCGTGACTCCCTGTCGGCGTGCGTACTCGACGGCGCGGATGTGCAGGACCTTCGCGCCGGAGGCGGCGAGCTCGAGCATCTCCTCGCTGGAGATGTAGTTCAGCTTGTGGGCTTTCGGCACGATGCGCGGGTCGGCGGAGAAGACGCCGTCGACGTCGGTGTAGATCTCGCAGACATCCGCACCGAGGGCGGCCGCGAGTGCGACGGCGGTCGTGTCGGAGCCGCCGCGGCCCAGCGTGGTGATGTCTTTCGAGTCGCGGTTGAAGCCCTGGAAGCCGGCGACGATCGCGATGGCGCCTTCGTCGAGCGCCTCGCGCACACGCACGGGGGTGACGTCGACGATGCGCGCGTCGCCGTGCGTGGAGTCGGTGATCATGCCGGCCTGGCTGCCCGTGTAGCTCCTGGCGTCCATGCCGAGGTCCTTGATGGCCATCGCGAGGAGGGCCATCGAGACGCGCTCGCCGGTCGTGACGAGCATGTCGAACTCGCGTGCATCCGGAATCGTCGCGATCTGGTGCGCCAGGTCGATGAGGTCGTCGGTGGTGTCACCCATCGCGGAGACCGCCACGACGACGTCGTTGCCCGCGTTGCGGGTCTCGACTACTCGGCGGGCCACTCGCTTGATGCTCTCAGCATCCGCGACCGATGATCCGCCGTACTTCTGGACGATCAGACTCACGTGTCTTGTCTCCTCCGGTTCAGGATGCGCGTCGAGCTGTGCCCGCGCGCCACAAGCTCCCATCCTATCCGGCGGGGGCATGCCGTTCCTAGCGCGGGCCGCGTTCGTTTCCGTTGATTGCAGGCCCGTGACCGAGTGGCGACATCCCGGTGGTCGGTGAGGGCGGCGGGTGTCGTGAGCCGGTCAGTCGATGGCGCGGCGTCCGGAGAAGGCGCGGCCGAGGGTGATCTCGTCCGCGTACTCGAGGTCGCCCCCGACGGGGAGGCCGGAGGCGAGCCTCGACACGGGGACGCCGATGCTCGTGAGGAGCCTGCTCAGGTAGGAGGCTGTGGCGTCGCCTTCGAGGTTCGGGTCGGTCGCGACGATGACCTCCTTCACCTCACCGGACTCGAGCCGGGCGAGGAGGGTGCGGATGTTCAGGTCGTCGGGCCCGATGCCCTCCATGGGGTTGATGGCGCCGCCGAGGACGTGGAAGAGCCCGCTGAACTCGCGGGTGCGCTCGATGGCGGCCACGTCCTTCGGCTCCTCGACGACGCAGATGACGGTGCGGTCGCGGCGCGGGTCGCGGCACACGTTGCACTCCGGGCCCTCGCTGACGTTGCCGCAGACGGTGCAGAACTGCACCCGCTCGCGGACGGTCGCGAGGATCTGCGCGAGCCGCGACACATCGAACGACTGCGTCTGCACGATGTGGAACGCGATGCGCTGCGCGGACTTGGGGCCGACGCCTGGCAGCCGACCGAGTTCGTCGATGAGGTCCTGGATGATGCCTTCATACATGGGTCAGAGTCCCCGGCCTTCGGATGATGCTGCAGACACGGCTCAGTAACCGCCGTCTTCAGGTGGTGGTGGTGCGGAGAAGTCGTCTTCGGGTGGCAGCTCGACCGCTTCGGGCTCGGGCACGATGATGTCTTCGCCGATGAAGCGGGCACCGAGTCGCTCGCGCACGATCGCCTCACCGTAGCGCTCGACGCCGGGAATGACGGGCGCGCTCGCGACGCGCTGGGTGCGCTTCGGGGCGGGCGGCGCCGCGGGGGCCTGGGCTTCGTCGGCTGCTGCGGTCGGTGTCGCGACGGGTGTCTCGGAGGGTGCCGAGGCCACGGCGGCTGCAGCTGGCGCGGATGCTGCGGGTGTCCGCGTCGCGGAGGCCACGCCCTGCGCGGTCCCCGACCCCGGGATCGCGGCGGTCGCCCATCCGGAGCCCGGCCCGTCGTCGGGGAGGGATTCCTGGCCGGGGATCTTCGCGACGGTCCAGTTCAGGCCGCTCGAGGAGCCGGGGGCCGAGGGAGCCGCAGTGGCCTGCCCAGCCTGCGAGGCGGGTGTCTTCGCGTTCGTCGCCGGGGTCACTGCAGGGCGCTCACGCTGCGCGGACTGCCCGGTCTGCGGCCGAGGCGCCGTCGCGTCCCCAGACGCTCCCTGCGCGCGGGCCGCGTCGGACTGTTGGCCTCGCGCCGGGTCGGGCTCCGCGGGGGCTGGCGCGGGCTCGTCGGTGCGGTTGGGCGCCTGCGCGCCGCCCGCCCCACTGGTCGCTGCCCCGCCAGGACGCTGCGGCTGGAACTTCACGGTGATGCCGAACATCTCGTTGATCGCGGTGCGGAGCACGGCGCTCGGGGAGTCGGTTGCGCCTCGCTCGCCGCGGAACTGGTCGAGCACGGCGCGGGACGGCACCTCGAAGACGAGCAGGTCGCCGACGAGATCCCGCGGGTGCACGGACTGCGCGACGCTCCACGCGTGGGTGCCGCCGAGGTCGCGCATGCGCTCGAGCAGGGTGGGCCAGGCGTCGCGCAGCTGCGCGAAGACGGGTGGCTCAGCGGATGCGCGTGCCGCCGTGGCGTGCGGGACCGGAGCAGAGTCGGCGGCAGGGCCGGGCGCCGCCTCTGGCGCAGGTGCAGGTTCCGGCGCCGATGCGACGTCAGGAGCAGACGCAGGTTCCGGCACTGACGCGGCTTCAGGATCCGGGGCGGATCCCGCTGCTGACGAGAGGTCTCGCGCTGACTCGAGTTCGGCAGCTTCGACTTCCGGCGCCGATGCGGTTCCGGATGGCGCCTCGACGTCCGACGCAGGCGCGCCGTCCGAGGCAGAGTCCGAGACGGGCGGGGCGACGGTCTCGTCCTCGGCCGGAGCGTCGGCGTCGGTCGGCGCTTCGCTGCTGCCCGGAGCGAGGACAACCGGTTCGGGCGCAGACACGGTCGGGGCCGGTGCAGGCGTTGCCGGTGCAACTCCGGAGCCGGGAGTCGCCGCGGCCCACGATGCGGCGGCCAGGCGCGCGGCGGAGGCGGTGTCCGGCTCCGCGGCAGAAGGGACCGAAGGAGCCGCCGGAGCGGCGGGAGGCGCTTGGCGCTCACTCGGTACCGAGTCGGCAGCCTGCCCGACACGCGGCGCGCGCGGGGTCTCGGGCTGTCGCTCCGAGGAGGGCGGCGGAGCCGACGCGGGCGCGGGCTCCTGGACGGGCGCGGCAACCTCGGACACGGGCGCGGGCGCGGAAGCGGAAGCGCCAGCCGCGAGTCGCATCGGCGACGTGCCTGGCGCATCCGCCACCGCGAGCAGCGTGCCGCTGTCGATGAAGTCAGCGCGCGACGCGACGAGGATGCGCGCGACGAGCAGCTCGAGGTGGAGCTTCGGCGAGGTGACGCCGCTCATCTCGGTGAGCGTCTCGTTGACGAGGTCGGCGATGCCGGTGAGTGCGGCGGGCGAGAACCGGCCGGCCTGCACGCGCAGGGCCTCGACCTCGTCCGCCCCGAGGCCGCGCAGGACCGCTCCGGCGCCTGGCCCTGTGGCCTTGGCGACGATGAGGTCGCGCAGACGCTCGAGGAGGTCCTCGACGTAGCGGCGCGGGTCTTGGCCAGACTGGATGACGCGGTCGACGGCCGTGTAGGCCGCTGCCGGATCTGCGTCGGCGAAGGCGTCGATCGACTCGTCGAGCAGCTCCTGGCCCGTGAACCCCAGCAGCGCGGCGGCGCGCTGGTAGCCGAGGAGGCCCGTCTCGGAACCGGCGATGATCTGGTCGAGCAGCGAGAGCGTGTCTCGCGCCGAGCCACCGCCCGCGCGCACGACAAGCGGGAGCACGCCGGGCTCAGCCGTGACGCCCTCGCTCGTGCAGAGCTCTTCCACGTACTCGAGCATGAGGGCCGGCGGGATGAGCCGGAACGGGTAGTGATGCGTGCGCGAGCGGATCGTGCCGATGACCTTCTCGGGCTCAGTCGTCGCGAACACGAAGCGCACATGCTCCGGCGGCTCCTCGACGACCTTGAGCAGGGCGTTGAAGCCGGCCGAGGTCACCATGTGGGCCTCGTCGATGATGAAGATCTTGTAGCGATCGCGGCTCGGCGCGAGGATGGCGCGCTCGCGCAGCTCTCGCGCATCCTCGACGCCACCGTGACTCGCGGCGTCGATCTCGAAGACGTCGAGCGAGCCTCCGCCATCGCGCGCCAGTTCGACGCAGCTCTGGCAGACGCCGCACGGGGTGTCGGTCGGCCCCTCGGCGCAGTTCAGGCAGCGGGCGAGGATGCGTGCCGAGCTCGTCTTGCCGCACCCGCGTGGGCCGGAGAAGAGGTAGGCGTGGTTGACGCGACCGGTGCGGAGCGCGGTCATGAGGGGCTCGGTGACCTGCGACTGCCCGATCATCTCGGCGAAGTTCTCAGGCCGATAGCGGCGGTACAGGGCTGTGGCCATGCGCTCCATCGTAGACGGCACCACCGACATCCCGCGTTGTCCCGCCACCACCTGTTGGCGTCGCCGAGATCGCACTGCCCGCAGACCCCATCACTGCCAGCGATCGCTCCGGTGGGACGAGCATGGGCGACGCGCCAGCCGGGCTCAGGCGATGGCGGCCAGACTCTGGCGCGCGATCTCGAGTTCCTCGTTGGTGGGGACGACCAGTACCTCGATGCGCGAGTCGTCGGCCGAGATGCGGCGCGCATCCCGTGACGCCGACTCGTTGCGCTCGGGTGACAGCTTCACGCCCAGCCATTCGAGCCCATCGAGCACCTCGGCGCGCAGCCTGGCGTCGTTCTCGCCGATGCCCGCTGTGAAGACGATCGCGTCGGCGCCGCCGAGCAGCAGCATGTACGCGCCCAGGTAGTGGCGGATGCGGTGCGCGTAGACCGCGAGGCCGAGCTGCGCGCGCTCGTCGCCCGCGTTGGCCTTCTGCCGCACGTCGCGCATGTCACCGGAGCCCGTGAGGCCGAGGAGCCCCGACTTGCGGTTGAGGAGGTCGTCGAGCTGATCGATCGTGTAGCCGCCTCGACGCGACAGGTGCACGAGGACGGCGGGGTCGAGGTCGCCCGTGCGGGTGCCCATGACGAGCCCCTCGAGCGGCGTCATGCCCATGCTCGTCTCGACGGAGCGCCCGCCATCGACCGCGCACATGCTCGCGCCGTTGCCGATGTGGAGCACGATCGTCTTGAGGTCGGCGAGGTCGCGCCCCAGGAAGCGTGCCGTCTCCTCGGACACGAACTTGTGGCTCGTGCCGTGCGCCCCGTACTTGCGCACGCGGTGCTCCTTCGCGACCTCCGCATCCAGCGCATACGACGACGAGGCCTCGCTCATGGTCGTGTGGAACGCGGTGTCGAAGACCGCGACGTGCGGCGTCTGCGCGAACACGTCGCGCGCGCCCATGATGCCCTCGAGGTTCGCGGGGTTGTGGAGCGGAGCGAGCGGGATGAGGTCCTCGATGTCCTGCAGCACCTTGCCGTCGATGACGGCCGCGTCGAAGAAGCGTCGCCCGCCGTGCACGACTCGGTGACCCACGACCACCGGCGGGAACGCGGCGAGGCTCGGCCCGTGCTCCTCGAACCCCTCGAGCATCGCCTCGAAGCCACGAGTGTGGTCGGGGATGTCCGCCTCGCGGGTGAAGGTCGCTCCCCCGGTCTTGTGGGTGACGCTCGCGACGCCCTCGCCGATGCGCTCCACGAGGCCGGACGCGAGCGTCTCCTCGCGGTCCATGTCGATCAGCTGGTACTTGAAGGACGACGAGCCGGAGTTGATGACCAGGACGATGCTCATGGGCACCCTTTCTCGAGACCCGCGGGAAGCGGGCAGAACGTGCGGCAGAGGCTCTACGAGCCCTGCGCCTGGATCGCGGTGATGGCGACGGTGTTGATGATGTCGGAGACGAGCGCACCGCGGGAGAGGTCGTTGATGGGCTTGTTGAGGCCCTGCAGGATCGGGCCGATCGCCACGGCGCCGGCGGAGCGCTGGACTGCCTTGTACGTGTTGTTGCCCGTGTTGAGGTCGGGGAAGATGAAGACCGTCGCGCGGCCGGCCACCTGGCTGCCCGGCATCTTCTTGCTCGCGACCGCGGCATCCGTCGCCGCGTCGTATTGGATCGGACCCTCGACGAGCAGCTCTGGCATGCGCTCGCGCACGATGCCGGTCGCCGTGCGCACCTTGTCGACGTCGGCTCCGGAGCCAGACTCGCCCGTCGAGTAGGAGAGCATGGCGACGCGAGGCGCGATGTCGAACTGGCTCGCCGTCTCAGCCGAGGAGATCGCGATGTCGGCGAGCTGCTCCGCCGTCGGGTCCGGGTTCACGGCGCAGTCGCCGTACACGAGGACGCGGTCGGCGAGGGCCATGAGGAACACGCTCGAGACGACGGAGACGCCAGCCTTGGTCTTGACGATCTCGAAGCCGGGGCGGATGGTGTGCGCGGTCGTGTGGGCCGCGCCCGAGACCATCCCGTCTGCGAGGCCGAGGTGCACCATGAGGGTGCCGAAGTAGCTGACGTCGCGCACGCGCTCGGTCGCGGCCTCGATGGTGACGCCCTTGTGCGAGCGCAGTCTCGCGTACTCCTCGGCGAAGCGCGCGACGTAGTCGGGGTTGCTCGTGCTGAGCACGTGGGCGGCGGAGATGTCGACGCCGAGCGCGGACGCACGGCCACGCACCTCCGACTCCTCACCCAGGATCGTGATCTCGGCGACCTCGCGGGCCAGCAGAGAGCCGGCGGCGACGAGGATGCGGTCGTCGCTGCCCTCAGGAAGCACGATGTGCTTGCGGTCCGAGCGTGCGCGGTCGAGGAGCGTGTTCTCGAACATGAGCGGCGTGACGACCAGCGACTGCTTCACGTTGAGGAGCGCCACGACCTCGATGGCCGGGATGTGCTGCTCGAACTTCGCGAGGGCGAGGTCGATCTTGCGGCGCGAGATTCCCGCCGCCGCGAGTCGACCGCGCGTCTGCATGATGCGCTGCGCCGTGTCGTAGGTTCCGAAGTTGGTGCGGATGATCGGCACCTCGACGTTGAGGCCGTTGATGAGCCGCTCGATGGCCAGCGGGAACTCGAACGGGCCGTTCACGACGATGCCCGTGAGGGACGGGAAGGTCTCGGCGCGCTGCGCGAGGAGCACGGCGAGCAGCACCTCGGTACGGTCGGCCGCGATGACGACCACCGCGCCCTCCTTGAGGCGTTCGAGGACGTTCTGCATCGACATGCCCGCGAGGACGATGCCGAGCACCTCGCGGCCGAGCAGCTCGCGGTCGCCGTAGACGAGCTCGCCGCCCACCGCGTCCAGCAGCTGCGAGAGCGAGGGGGCCATGAGCAGCGGCGTCTCGGGGATCGCCCACACGGGTACCTTGTGGCCGAGCTCGCGCAGAGCCCGCTCGGCGACAGCTCGACGCACCTCTTCCGTGGCGTTCTCGTCGGCGCGGTTGATGGTGATCGCGAGCAGCGTCGCGTGCGCGGCGTCGAGCTCGGGCAGGGTCACCTCGAGCGCCTGCGCGAGCTGCTCCGGGGTGCGCGGCTGGCCCTTGTCGGCGTCGAGGCCGGTCAGGACGAGCAGGACCGGCGCGCCGAGGTTCGCGGCAACCCTCGCGTTGAAGCCCAGCTCGGCCGGGTTGCCGACATCGGTGAAGTCGCTGCCCACGATGACGACCGTGTCGCAGCGGCGCTCGAGCGCACGGTACCGGGTGACGATGCGGGAGAGCGCCTCATCGGGGTCGGCATGCACGTCGTCGTAGGTGACGCCGAAACCGGACTCGTACTCCGGACCGCGGTTCTGCGGGTCGAGCTGCGAGAGGAGCAGCTCGAGGATGTCGTCGCGCACCTCGGCGCTCTGCACGATGGGCCGGAACACACCCACCCGCCCGATCGAGCGGCTCAGGGCGTTCACCACCCCGAGCGCGACGGCGGACTTGCCAGAGTGACCCTCTGATGACGTGATGTAGATGCTTGTCCCCACGCCTGGCAATGCTAGTCGGGTGATCAGTCAGCGGGCTGTCGCGATCCTGCCAATTGCGGATGCACCGGATTCGCGTCTCGCGCCCATCGCGCTATGATGGTCGACGGCTCCTCGCGTGGCGCCATCCAGGCCAACTCCCCCAGGGCGGAAACGCAGCAAGGGTAACCGGGCTCTGGCGGGTGCGCGGGGGGTCTTTTCTTTTCTCCGGCGAACTCGGCAGCTCGGTGCCCCTGGCAGATCGCCCGCCGCGAACGCTGGCCTCGAACTCAGACTCACCAGCTTGACTGGCTGCCATGAGAATCGCAGTCATCGGTGGAAACGGTCAGATCGCACGCCTTCTTACGACCCAGCTCCTGCAGCGCGGGCACCGCGTCACGAGCGTCGTCCGGAATCCGGAGCACGTCGACTCCCTCAAGGAGCTCGGCGCGGATCCCGTGATCGCCGACCTCGAGCAGAGCACGCCAACGGACCTCGCGAAGCAGCTGGGGCATGTGGACGCGGTCGTCTTCGCGGCAGGTGCGGGCCCCGGCAGCACGGCGGAGCGCAAGCTCACCCTCGACCGTGACGGGGCGATCCTGTCGGCGGATGCGGCCGAGCTCGCGAACATCCGCAGGTTCGTCGTCGTCTCCGCGATCGGCACGGACACCTTCGACCGGGACTCGGACGACGTCTACCAGGTGTACCTCCGCGCGAAGAGCGAAGCCGACGCCAACATCCGCGGCCGCAGCGCGAAGCTCGACTGGACCATTGTCCGCCCGGGAGGGCTCACCGACGACGACGCCACGGGCAGCGTCAAGGTCGGCGAGCAGGTCGAACGCGGGTCCATTCCCCGCGCCGACGTGGCAGCGGTGATCGCGGCCCTCCTCGACCGCCACGCCGGCATCCACAAGCAGTTCGAGGTCGTCTCCGGCGAAGAAGAGATCGGCTCAGCAGTCAAGAAGCTCTAGCGGAGGGCCCGCCGGGCCTCCCTCTTGGGGCAATTCGGCGCTCGCGTTCACGAACGGTCGCGGGAACCGGTATGCTCTTTCGAGGTGAGCGCCTGGCGCTCCCGTGGAGGATTCGCCTAGTGGCCTATGGCGCACGCTTGGAAAGCGTGTTGGGTGAAAGCCCTCAGGGGTTCGAATCCCCTATCCTCCGCCATGTGCACGTGAGCCCCGACCAGGGATCCCCGGTCGGGGCTTTCGTCATGCGCCCGCCGTCCGGCGCATACATCTGGGCAAGACATGCTCACTGCTCGAGGAAGCTGCACTTCCCGCATGTCTGTGATGAGCCGGCGAATGCAGGGCGAGCGGATGCGGGGCGAGCGCGCAAAAGAGGGCGCCACCCGAAGGTGACGCCCTCTCAGCGAAGTGCTCGGTGAGCTGCTAGGCCTTCTTGGCTGCCATGCGGCGAGCGACGAGCACGCCGGCGCCGGTCGCGAGCGCGAGGAGGCCGATGCCTGCCGCGCCGAAGACGTCCTCAGCACCCGTGGTGGCGAGCTCAGGCGTCGTGTGGCCGGCGTTGGTGCCGCCGTTGCCCGCAGGAGCTGCGGTCGACGTGGGCGCCGTCGTGGTGCCAGGCGTCGCCTCGGCGATCAGGAACGTGAACGTTGCAGACAGGCCGCTCGACTGCGAGAGGGTGACGGTGTACTCGCCAAGTGGCAGCGCAGCGCCCGACTGGTTGATGAGGACGCCCGGGTAGGTGCCGTCCTCTGCGACGACGGAATCGTCGGTCGGGTCGACCGTGACGGAGGAGCCGTCCGGGTAGACGACGGTGATGTCGAGCGCGAGGCCGGGCGTGAAGTTCTGCGCCGTGTACGTGATGTTGTCCGTGGGGAGGAAGCTGTCCGCGTTCGCGTAGGCGACAGGGGCTTCGACCGTCGGGGTCGGCTCAGCGGTCGGCGTGGGCGTTCCCGTGGACACCGCCGCGACGTTGAAGCCGAACGTGACGACGTTCTGTGCGGGAGCGCCAGCAGCGTCGACGTAGTCCTGGGTGACGGTCACCGAGTAGTCGCCCTCGTCGAAGAGCGCCGTGTTGGTGATCTCGCCGGCGTAGGAGCCGTCTTCTCCGACGTCCCAGCTGTTGCCGGCGCCCGCAGGCACGGCCTGTGCGGTTCCGTCGGGGAACGTGAGCGTGATGCTCGAAAGCGGAGCCTCGGGCGCCAGGCCCGTGAGGACGTAGGTGATGCCCTCGTCCGGCGTGAAGCTCGGCTTCGTCGCCGCGCCCGCAGCGGCCGGAGCCTCTGCCGTCTCGGTGGGCTCGGCCGGCGCCGACTCGTCCGGGGTCGACGTCGGCGTCGACTCCTCGGTCGGGGTCGTCGTGGCCGGGGCCGACTCGGTGGGAGTCGTCGTCTCGGTCGGCGTCGCCGACTCGGTGGCGGCCGGCGTCTCGGCGGGCGTTGCTGGCGGCGTGGTGGTCGCTGCGAATGCGGGAGCAGCGGTCAGCACGGCGCCGCTGGCGAGCACACCGAAGGCGATCGTGAGGGCGGAAGCGCGCTTGCGCGACGAAGAGAATGAGGAAGCCATAACCCAAGACTGGCCTGACTCACAGGTGATGTCCAGAAGGCTCCACGCGATTTCGGTGGGCTTCGTCCGGATCAGGACTGCAGCACGTGGGAGAAAACCCAGATAAGCGCCGCTTTTTGCGGCCAAACATGGACCGGTTTCAGATGTGGGGACTTCTTCCCGATTGGTTGAAAAATCATGAAAGATCACCCCGGCCTGAACGCAGCAGCGGGGCTGGCACCGTATGGTGCCAGCCCCGCTCAGCGTCAGTCCAGGTCGTGCGGTCGTCAGCTCTCGCGACGGCGGCTCAGGAAGCGCGCTCCCGTGACGGCCGCCGCGCCGAGCCCAAGGACCAGGAGGCCGATGCCAGCGGCACCGAACGCATCCTCAGCGCCCGTCGTGGCGAGGGACTTGCTCTGGGCCTTGCCCTTGGTGTCCGCGGTCCCGCTCGCGTTGCCGGTACCGCCGTTGCCAGCCGGCGCGGCAGTCGAGCTCGGGGAAGTCTCGGAAGTCGCGGGCGTCTCACCGGTGACGGCGAAGGACGTCGTTGCCGTCTGCTCCTCTGCCGGCTCATCGGCCTCGAGCTCGACCGCCGCGGACGACTCCGCCGGGGCAGTCAGGTCGGACTCCTCCTGGACGATCAGCGGCACGCCTCGCGCAGAGTCGGCCGCCGGAGCGTCGGTCTCCTCGCCAGCGGCAGGGCTGATGCTCGTCAGGGTGATGCCGTAGTCGCCGGCAACCCAGGCACCGTCGTAGGTGATGATTCCTGCGTAGTTGCCATCCGCATCCGGAACGATCGGCTCGGCCGACTCGAACTCCGCCGTCGTCTTGTCTGGAAGCAGCAACGTGAGGCCGAGCTCGACACCGGGAGTGAAGCCGGTAGCGACGTAGGTGATGCCCTCGGCCGCCTCTTCCTGCGTGTAGCTGGCCTGCTCGGTGGCGACGGCCGGCGCAGCGATGGGCGCTTCGGTCTCCGTCGGCTCCGGAGTCATCGTCTCGGTGGCTGTGGGCGGGACGCTCGCCGTCTCGGTCGGCTCGAGCGTCGGCTCTTCGGTGAGCGTAGGCTCTGGCGTCTCCGTGGAGGTCTCCGTGGGCTCAGGTGTGGCCGTCTCGGTCTCCGTGGGCTCAGGTGTGGCCGTCTCGGTCTCCGTGGGCTCAGGTGTGGCCGTCTCGGTTTCCGTGGGCTCAGGTGTGGCCGTCTCGGTCTCCGTGGGCTCAGGCGTCGAGGTCTCGGTAGGAGCCGCTGCCGAGAAGGCCGTGGAGGCCTGCACGTCGTCCGACTCGAAGAGCACAACCGAGTAGTCGCCCTCGCTCCAGTCCTCGTCGCTGGTCAGTTCGGCGCTGACGGCGCCCGACGCGTCGACTTCGTGTGACTCGGTGCCCCAGGACCAGTTCGTCTGGCCCTCTGGTCCGACGACTCGCACGTACACGAGGTTGCCCGGCGTGAATCCCGAGCCGGTGACCGTGAGGCCGGGGGTATCAGCGGAGATCGAGTCCGCAGAGACCGATGCGGATGCAGTGCTGGTCTCACCATCGACGCTCGCGTCTACCTGGTCGCCGTTCGCGGCGAACGAGGGCGCTGCCGTGACGGCGACTCCACCGGCAACGACGCCGAAGGCGATGACGAGGGCCGTGGTGCGAGCGCGAGCGCTCTTGAAGGTGTCGGAAAGCATGAAGGGACGCTAACACGGCGGATTATTGTCCGTCGAGGCTGAAAACGGGTCAAGCGACACGCGGAAAGTCGCGATTCTCCGTCGACACACCAGTCACATTCGTCACACTGACCTCAGAAATCGCATCTTCAACAGGGATTTCCCGGGGAAACGGAACGAGGCACCGCATCCGGAAACCGGATGCGATGCCTCGTGAAAAAAGTTCCTTCGGCGTGTCGGAACACGCCGCGAAGAACAGCTACGGGATGACTACTTGACGGTCACCGAAGCGCCGGCAGCCTCGAGGGCGTCCTTTGCCTTGTCAGCAGCTTCCTTGTTGACGCCTTCGAGAACGGGCTTCGGAGCGCCGTCAACGAGTGCCTTCGCCTCACCGAGACCGAGGCTCGTGAGGGCGCGCACCTCCTTGATGACCTGGATCTTCTTGTCGCCAGCACCCTCGAGGATGACGTCGAACTCCGTCTTCTCCTCCTCTTCGGGTGCGTCAGCTGCTGCAGCAGCAACGCCTGCAACTGCAACGGGAGCAGCAGCGGTGACCTCGAAGGTCTCCTCGAACGCCTTGACGAACTCGGAGAGCTCGATGAGCGTGAGCTCCTTGAATGCTGCGATGAGCTCGTCAGTCGTGAGCTTTGCCATGTGTTTTCTCCTTGTGTGTTGTTCTAGCCGCGAGATCCCGGAGGACTAGTTCGCGGACTCCTGCTTTTCGCGCAATGCCTCGACCGTGCGAACAGCCTTGGCTGCAGGCGCGGTGAACAGGTATGCGGCACCGAACAGCGAGGCCTTGAAGGCGCCGGCAAGCTTGCCGAGCAGAACTTCGCGGGACTCGAGGTCGGCGAGCTTGTTGACCTCTTCTGCGCTGAGAGCGTTTCCGTCGAAGAAACCGCCCTTCAGAACCAGCTGAGGGTTGTCCTTGGCGAAGGTACGAAGACTCTTCGCGACTGCGACGGGGTCGCCGTGCACGAACGCGATTGCGCTCGGTCCGGCCAGCTCGTCGTCGAACGCGGTGATTCCGGCGTTGTTCGCCGCAATCTTCGTCAGCGTGTTCTTCACCACGGCGTAGCTTGCGTGCTCACCGATCGTGCGACGCAGCGTCTTGAGCTGCGCAACAGTGAGACCGCGGTACTCAGTCAGCAGGACGGCGGTCGAGTTCTGGAACAAGTCCTGAAGCTCGGCAACAGTTGCTTCCTTGGTCGCCATGGCACTCCTCTCTCTCTTGCACGTGAATCACGTTTGTCATTCACGCACCGCAGGCGCATCTTCGATGCACAACACACAAAAAACGCTCCGGCCGCAGATGGCCGGAGCGGAGAGGATGCGATTGCTCGCACGACAACTTTGCTTCGTACACCTGCGCGGGACGTTCTTGCGAACTCTTCGTTCGTGTACGTTCTCACGCACAACGAAGACCTGCGGTCTTGGGCTTCGGTAAGAGTACATCCTCGTGGGCATCTCGTCAACGCGGGTCGCGCACTCCGTCACCGCGGTCCGCGGAGGCTGTCGACGAGCAGGTGCGCGCTCGGGTGGGAGCGCTGAGCTTCCACCGCGTGGAGCTCGGTTCGAGGCGACCCCAGCAGGGGGCGCGTGATCACTCCTGGCATGTGGAAGCGCGCGACCGACGCGGGCAGGATCGATGCGCCGACGCCAGCTGCGACGAGACCGAGCACCGTCTCCTGGTGGATGACGCTCTGCACGATGCGCGGCACGGCCTGCGCTTCCCCGAGCCAGGACATGACGGCGGACACGAAGCCGGGCATGAGCTCGAAGGGAAAGAGCACAACCTCTTTCTCGTGAAAGCTCGCGGGTGCCACGGTCGACTCTGCGGCGAGCGGGTCCCCCGCCGGAAGCACCGCGACCAAGTCCTCGCCTTCAAGGAGGGTCGTACGCAGCCCGGGCACCGAAAGGGGGTCGCGCAGGATCCCCACGTCGAGCTCCCCCTCGAGCAGGAGCGTGATCTGCTCAGCGCTCGTGAGCGACCGAGGCTCGAGGCGGATGCGCGGCCTGAGTTCCTGGAACGCCTGCAAGCCCCTTGGCAGCACGCTGTAGCTCGCGGAGCTCACGAATCCCACGCGAAGCCTGCCCGCGGTCCCGGCCGCGACGTCGCCGAGGTCGACCACCGCGACGTCAAGGTCTTCGAGGACCACGCCGACTCGCTGACGGAACGTGCGACCGGCCGCCGTCAGCGAGACGCTGCGAGTCGTGCGCTCGAAGAGCTGCACGCCGAGCTCGTCTTCCAGCCTGCGCACGGCGACTGTCAGGGGCGGCTGGGTCATGTGCAGGCTCGCGGCGGCGCGACCGAAGTGCAGTTCGTCGGCGACGGCGACGAAGTACCTGAGCTGACGGAGCTCCATGAGATCCATTCGAGAGAGCTATCAAAGTGTCCCTCAATGATATTGGACGCGGCGCCCTGTGAGTGGGGTAATCGAAGCACAGCAGCATCCGGACCACCTCCCGAGGAGCGGACATGACCGAAACCATCGTCATCGGCGCGGGACTCGCGGGCGCAGCAGCGGCCTGGCAGCTCGCCGAGCGCGGGCACCACGTGACCGTGCTCGAGCGCACGACGCCCGCCAACGAGCACGGCAGCTCTCACGGGTCCGCGCGCATCTTCCGCTACGCGTATCCCGAGCAGACGTACACCGACCTCGTCGTGCGCTCGAAGGCAGGGTGGGACCAGCTGCAGCGCACGACCGGAACCCAGCTCATCCGGCCGACGGGTGCGCTCGACCACGGCGACATCCGCAACCCCACCGGCCTCGCGACCGTGCTGGAGGCAGCTGGCGTCGAGCACGAGCTCCTCAGCGCAGGTGAGGCGCGTGCGCGCTGGCCGCAGTTCCGCTTCGAGACCGACGTGCTCTGGCACCCTGGGGCCGGCGTGCTCGACGCGGGCGGCACTGTGGACGCGATGCTGGCCGCCGCGTCCGCGACCGGGAGGCTCGAGGTGCGGACCTCGTGGCCAGTCGCTCGAGTCGAGCGCCGAGGCGCGGGCTACCGCGTGCACTCGGCGGCCGGCGAGATCGCCGAGGCGGACGCGATCGTGGTCGCTGCCGGCGGCTGGCTCCCCGCACTCCTCGGGGAGCTCTCACTGCCGAGCGCATTCCTCGACCAGTTCCCAGCGCTCGAGGTGCGGCAGGAGCAGGCGTACCACTTCCCCTACCGCGAGGCGGGGGACGCCGGGGCTGACGCCGACCCCTGGCCCACCTTCATCTTCAAGTCGCGCGAGCTGCAGACCTACGGACTCCCCGGTGGCCGGGACGCGGACTGGCGGGGGCAGAAGGTCGCGCAGTTCAACGGCGGCAAGGTCATCGACTCTGCGCTCGGGCAGGACGGGGTCGTGGATGCGGCCAATCGGCGCGCGCTCGTCGCCTACGCCGAGGCGTTCCTGCCAGGCGTGGAGCCGGAACCCTACGCGGAGACCACCTGCCTCTTCACGACGACGCCGACAGAGGACTTCGTGATCGACCGAGTCGACAACCTCGTGGTCGTCTCCGCCTGCTCCGGGCACGGCGGGAAGTTCGCCCCGCTGCTCGGGGAGTTAGCAGCCGACGTGCTCACGGGAGCCGGAAGCGTGCCAGCCGAATTCCGCGTCGCGGCCCAGGCCGGTGCACGCGCATGAACGGGGAGAGCATCATGGAGAGCATGGAAGCGACCAGCAGGGCCCAGCAGCCGACGAGCGTCTCATCGCTCATGCGCGAGATCGAGCACCTGGGCCGCGATCGAACGCGCGGCGGCTACAGCAGGCCCGTCTACTCGCATCCAGAACTCGAGCTGCGCGAATGGTTCCTCGCCGCAGCCCAGGCTCGAGGCCTCGACATCGAGGTCGACGCCAACGGCATCATCTGGGCCTGGTGGGACCGACCAGACGGCGACCGCTCCGGCGCGCTCATCACGGGGAGCCACCTCGATTCCGTCCCGGGCGGCGGTGCGTTCGACGGGCCCCTCGGCGTGACGGCGGCCCTCGCCGCGATCGACCTGCTGCGCAGCGAAGGGCGCGCGCCGAGCGTCGCCGTCGCGATCGCCGTCTTCCCCGAGGAGGAAGGGTCACGCTTCGGCGTCGCCTGCCTCGGGTCAAGGCTCCTCACGGGCGCCATCGACCCGGACCGCGCGCGCTCGCTTCGGGATGCGGACGGCACGACCTTCGCCGAGGCCTCCGCCGAGGCCGGCTTCGACCCAGCGCACCTCGGCCCCGACCCCGCTCGGGTCGCGCAGTTCAGCGCGTTCATCGAGCTGCACGTGGAGCAGGGCCGCGGCCTCATCGACCTCGCGGGCCCCGTCGCGATCGGATCCTCCATCCTGGGCCACGGCCGCTGGCGCGTGAGCTTCACCGGCCAGGGCAACCACGCCGGCACCACGCTCATGGCCGACCGCCGCGACCCCATGGTGGCCGCGGCGCGCCTCATCGTGGGTATCGAGGAGATCGCCCGATCTGTGCCAGGAGCCCGAGCGACTGTCGGGCGGCTCGAGCCGGTGCCAGGCGGAACGAACGTCATCGCCTCCCGCGTCGACACGTGGCTCGATGTCAGGCACCCCGACGACGAGGTGACCGCCGCCCTCGTGGAGCGCATCCGCGCCCGAGCGACGGAGGTGGCCGCTGAGCAGGGATGCGAGGCGACACTCGTCGAGGAGTCGCTCTCCCCCACCGTGTCCTTCGACGCCAGCCTCCGAGACACGCTCCAGCGCGCACTCCCGGACGCGCCGGTGCTCGACACCGGCGCCGGCCACGATGCCGGCGTGCTCGCCGCGCACCTGCCGACCGCGATGCTGTTCATCCGCAACCCGAGCGGCATCTCCCACTCGCCGGAGGAGTACGTCGAAGACGTGGATGCGGACCACGGTGCGCGCGCGCTCGCCACGGTGATCATGGCGACAGGTGCGGCGGAGGCCTGAGCCCGACCAGATTTCGGCGAGATCGGCGCTTGGTACCGCGACTGTCGGTGGTGTGGGAAACAATAGACAGATGGTCATGTTCCGCCCGAGCCACGACGTCGACGAGACGTCCTGGTTCCGAGAACCCCAGGAGGCACCGAAGTCGCGCCGCCGTGACCGCGAGCTGTACGGCCCGGCCGCACTGATGGACTACGCATCGGCACCCGCGCCGACATCGGCACCCAGAGTGGAGTCCCTGCCGCGCTTCTACACCTCGGAGACCAGGACCGCGCCGGCGACGACGCCGCTTTCGGCGAGCGAGGTCGGCGTATGGCGCGCCCGTGGCCCGGCCTCGGCCGAGACATCCGCCATCGAGCTTCCCGCGACCCCGGAGGTCGAGGCCATGAGCGCGCACCTCCTGCGTGTCCTCGCCGACTCCAACGACCGCGCAGCCTGGCTCAAGGCCCGCGCCGACGGCGTCACGGCCACCGATGCGGCACGCCTCGCAACACCGTCATCGGTCAAGCAGGTCGTCAAAGACAAGGTCATGGGCAACTCGTTCAACGGAAACGCCTACACCGACTTCGGACGTCAGCGCGAGCCGGAGATCGCCAGGTGGGTCCTCGAGCGCCACGGCATCCCGGCAAGCGGCCTCCTGTTCCACGCCGAAGCGTCCAAGAGCCACCTCGCGACCCCGGACGGCCTGCACTGCGACGAAGAGGGCCGCATCCTCCTCGCCGAGATCAAGACCACGAACAAGGTGTGGAAGCGCATCCCCCGGTCCTACATGCGCCAGATCTGGTGGCAGCAGTACGTGCTCGGCGCCGAGCGCACGCTCATGGTGTGGGAGCGACACCAGGACTTCATCGTCGTCGACCGTGAACCGAAGTTCGTGTGGATCGACCGCGACGAGGAAGAGATCGCCAAGCTCGTGACCCTCGCCAACGAGGTGCTCAAGGACGTCGAGAAGTACCGGGGCGAGTTCGCCCAGTACTCGACCGGCAACGCTCAGCCTTTCCAGGGATACGGAAACACGCACAGCAGCAGCGACTACACGCAGTCGTTCTACGACGCCGAGACCTACGCGTAGCGAGCATCCTCCCGGCCACGCCCATCTGTTCCACGCGAGTCTCATCTGTTCCGCGCGAGTCTCATCTCGTCCGCGCGAGAATGGCAGCTATGACTGACGCCGCAGATCTCCAACCGACCTCCGACACCATGCGCGCCGCCCTCCTCACGGGCATCGGCGGGCCAGAGATGATGCAGCTCGGCGAGACCGCCGTGCCGCTCACCCTCAACTCGGACACGCTCGTGCGCGTCAGGGCGGCGGGGGTGAACCCCATCGACGGCAAGACCCGCTCGGGTGCCGGGGCGGCGAAGGCGATCACCAGCTTCCCGTCGACCCTCGGCGGTGAGTTCTCGGGCGTCGTGGTGCGAGCTTCCTACGAGCTCGCCCCCTTCCAGCCCGGCGACGAGGTGTACGGGATGCTCCTCTTCCCCCGATACTCGGGCGCGTACGCCGAATACGTCTCGGTCCCCTTCATGAGCCTCGCGAAGAAGCCAAAGAACCTGTCCTTCATCGAGGCCGGCGGCGTTCCGCTCGCCGTGCTCACCGCCTGGGCCGCCGTCGTCGAAGCAGGCGGCGTCTACACGGGACAGCGCGTCCTCATCCACGCTGGCGCCGGCGGGGTCGGCCATTTCGCAGTGCAGCTCGCGAAGTACTACGGCGCGCACGTCATCACCACGGCCTCCGAGCGCAACCACGAGTGGCTGCGCGAGCTCGGAGCCGACCAGGTCATCGACTACCGCAACGAGCGCTTCGAGGAGGTCATCAGCGAGCCCGTCGACGTCGTCATCGACCTCATCGGCAACGTCAAGGATCAGACCGGCAGTCGGTCCCTTCGCGTCCTCCGCGACGGCGGCACGCTCATCAACGTGCCGACCGGCAGCTACCCGGACCTCTTCGACGAGGCCGCCGCCGAGAACCGGGGCATCGTCGCCTCCACGCTCAAGCTCTCGCCCGAGGGGCGCATCCTGCAGACCATCACGCAGCTCTTCGAACAAGGGGCCCTGCAGACGCACGTCGACCGTGTCTTCCCCCTCGCCGAGGCCGGCGCCGCGCAGGAGCTCATCGCCGACGGCCACGTGCGCGGCAAGGTCGTCCTCGACATCGACGCGTAGTCCGCGGCATCCCCGACGCGGCTAGCCCGTCCTCGCTTTGAGATCGAGCAGGTGGTCCCGAGTGAGGGCGGCGGCCGTCGGAGCGTCCTGCGCCTCGATCGCATCCAGGATGCGGAGGTGGACGTCGTGGTCGGCATCGCTGCCGAACTCGCCGCGAAGGCGCAGCATGCCGATCATCGCCCCCCTGCTGCGGGGCGCGAAGCCGTCGAAGAGCTCCGTGAGGATCTCATTGTGAGCCGCGATGACGATGCTGCGGTGTAGCGCGATGTCCGCGTCGACATGCGCTTCGATACTCGTGCGCTGCGCGATACGGACCTTGGCGGCGCGGACCATCGCCTGAAGCTCCGCGGTCGTGCGCCGTTCGGCCGCGAGCCCTGAGGCTTCCACTTCGATTGCGATGCGGGCCTCGATCACCCTCTCGATGTCCGCACGCATCACGATCGAATCCAGGGGCTCAGCCGCGTCGAGAGCGGTGACGAACACCCCAGCCCCCTGCCTGGTGGCCAGCACGCCGCTCCCCGCAAGCTGGCGGATGGCCTCGCGGATCGTCGACCGACCGACCCCGAGTTGGGGCGCGAGGGTCGTCTCGCCCGGCAGCTTCTGCCCCAGTTCCCACTCGCCACCGCGGATTCGCTCGAGGAGCAGCTGGGCAGCCTGCTCGGCAAGTGGTTCACGGCGAAGTGCGCTCATGCACCCATCATCCCCCACGTCGCATACTCCTCTACTTGTCTGAGGAGTTGTGATAGGTTCTGGCACATGCTCCCCGCATCGCTCCTTCTCCTTCGCCGCCACGACGGGTCCTAGCCTGACCGGCTCCCCGTCGTGGAGCCGAAGCGCGCGCCGGTCGTCACCCCCCACGCGACCACCAAGGACAAGAACATGCACAGCACCGAATCCAGAATCTCCACACCCGCCGGCCCCGTTCCAGACCAGGCACCGCACTGGAACCGCCAGCGGCACTCGCAGATGCCCTCCCACCGCTACCTCGACGTGCACTCCCGAGTGGACGTGCCGCTCACCGAACGGGACTGGCCCGCGAATCGACTCACGACCGCGCCCCTCTGGGTTCCCGTCGACCTGCGAGACGGAAACCAAGCGCTCTCGGAGCCCATGGATCCCGACCGAAAGCGCCGGTTCTTCGAGCTCATGATCCGCATGGGATACAAGGAGATCGAAGTCGGCTACCCCTCCGCCTCCCAGACCGACTACGACTTCGTGCGCCTCATCGCGACCACCGAACTCGCACCAGAGGACGTCACGATCGTCGTGTTCACGCCCGCGCGCCGTGACCTGATCGAACGAACAGTCGCCGCCATCCAGGGGATCAGGAACCCGGTTGTCATCCACCTCTACACGGCGACAGCTCCCGCCTGGCGCGACGTGGTCCTCGGGAAGAGCAAGCAGCAGCTCAGGGAGCTGATCCTCGCTGGTGCGAGCGACGTCCTCGAGCTCGCCGGCCACCTGCCGAACGTGCGATTCGAGTTCTCACCTGAGGTGTTCAACCTCACTGAGCCCGACTACGCCCTCGACATCTGCAATGCCGTCACGGAACTCTGGATGGCGACCCCCGAGCGGCCGGTCATCCTGAACCTCCCCGCCACCGTCGAGGTCGCGACCCCGAACATCTACGCGGACCAGATCGAATACATGCACAAGCACCTGGCGCGACGCGACTCCGTGATCCTCTCCGTGCATCCCCACAACGATCGAGGGACGGGAGTCGCCTGCGCAGAACTGGCGGTGCTCGCGGGCGCGCAGCGCGTGGAAGGGTGCATCTTCGGCAACGGCGAGCGCACGGGCAACGTCGACATCGCAGTCCTCGCGCTGAACCTGCACGCGCAGGGCATCGACCCCATGATCGACTTCTCCGACATCGACGAGATACGCCGCACCGTCGAAGACAGCAACCGCCTCGAGGTCCACGCGAGGCACCCCTACGTGGGAGACCTCGTCCACACTGCCTTCAGCGGCACGCATCAGGACGCCATCAGGAAGGGGTTCGCCGAGCAGCGCTCCCGCGCCGCGCACGAGGGGCGTCCGGAACGTGATGTCGAGTGGCGGGTCCCCTACCTGCCCATCGACCCGGCGGACATCGGCCGCAGCTACGACGCCGTCATCCGCGTCAACTCGCAGTCGGGCAAGGGCGGTATCGCCTACCTGCTCGAAACCGACTACGGCATCGAACTCCCCCGGCGCCTCCAGATCGACTTCGCTCGACGCGTTCAGGAGCACACCGACGCGAACGGCGAAGAGGTGGGGGCCGCGCAGCTGCTCGAGCTCTTCGAGCGCAGCTACCTGCGCGGCTCGTCTCCTGACGTGGAACTGCTCCAGCTCAGCGTCGAGACCCGCGCGGGGACCTCACGCACGAGCATCCGCGTTGGCATCGACGGCACCGAGCACAGCGGCACCTTCGACGGCATCGGTCCAGCAGAGGCCGTCACGAAGCTGCTCGCAAGCGCGGGTGTCACCGTCGACATCCTCTCGCTCCACCAGACAGCACTCGGGTTGGGCAGCAGCAGTGAAGCGCTGACGCTCCTCGAGTACCGGGACCCCTCGGGCACGCATTGGGTCGCCGGCCGAGACCGGTCGGTGCTGTCGGCAACCGTCACCGCGATCCTCAGCGCAGCACGCGACAGCGTCTCGACGCGCGTGCACACACCCGCGTAGTCGGGGCGGCGAGGCCCGGCGGATGCGCTCGCCGGGAACGCACGAACGGCCCAGTCCGAGGACTGGGCCGTTCGTGCTGGCGGATGCGCGCATCCGCCTGAGCTCTGCAGCTCGCGACAGACTAGATCGCGTTGACGTCCAGCGGGATGCCGGGGCCGAAGGTCGTCGAGACGACAGCCTTCTGGATGTAGCGACCCTTCGAGCTCGACGGCTTGAGGCGGACGACCTCGTCGAGGGCTGCGCGGAGGTTCTCTCCGAGCTGCTCCGACGTGAACGCCGACTTGCCGACGATGAAGTGCACGTTGGAGTGCTTGTCGACGCGGAACTCGATCTTTCCGCCCTTGATCTCGGTGACAGCCTTCGCCGGGTCGGTCGTGACCGTTCCGGTCTTCGGGTTCGGCATGAGGCCACGGGGTCCGAGGACCTTTCCGAGGCGTCCGACCTTGCCCATGAGGTCAGGGGTGGCGACTGCGGAGTCGAAGTCGGTCCAGCCGTCTGCAACGCGAGCGATGAGCTCGTCGCCGCCGACCTCGTCGGCGCCAGCAGCGATAGCCGCCTCAGCCTTGTCACCCGTCGCGAAGACGATGACCTTGGCCGTCTTGCCGGTGCCGTTGGGCAGGCTGACGGTGCCACGAACCATCTGGTCAGCCTTGCGCGGGTCTACACCCAGGCGAAGAGCGACCTCGACGGTGCTGTTGAACTTGGACGAGCCGGTCTCGCGTGCGAGCTCGACGGCCTCGGCGAGACCGTAGAACTTGTCCTCGCCGATCTTCTCTGCCGCGGCACGGTATGCCTTGGACTTAGCCATGTTGTTCTCCTTCAAGAGTTGCGGTTGCGAGCCTGGCCGGCTCTCCCGCGATGTTCAATGCCGCGCCCGAGGCGCGACGTGTGGTGTTGGGAGCGGGAAGGCCTTAGCCCTCGACCGTGATTCCCATGGAGCGAGCCGTGCCGGCGATGATGCGCGACGCCATGTCGAGGTCGTTCGCGTTCAGGTCGGACTGCTTCGCCTCCGCGATCTCGCGGACCTGGGCGGCGGTGAGCTTGCCGACCTTGGCCGTGTGAGGCGTCGGGGAGCCCTTCTTGACGCCGGCAGCCTTCTTGATCAGCTCGGCAGCAGGAGGGGTCTTCAGGATGAAGGTGAACGAACGGTCTTCGTACACGGTGATCTCAACGGGGATCACGTTGCCACGCTGCGACTCGGTAGCCGCGTTGTAGGCCTTGCAGAACTCCATGATGTTGACGCCGTGCTGACCGAGCGCGGGGCCGATAGGAGGAGCCGGGTTAGCGGCGCCAGCCTGGATCTGAAGCTTGATCAGACCCGAGACCTTCTTCTTGGGTGCCATGTCTTTTCCTTCTTTCGATTCGAACTCCGCGCAGACGCGCGGTGCTCTCCCGGTGGCCCGGCGGTTCCGGACTCCGGTGGTTTAGGGGCAGTCGCTTGGTGGAGCGAGTGCTAGAGCTTGGTGACCTGGTCGAAGCTGAGCTCGACGGGGGTCTCGCGCTCGAAGAGCGACACGAGCACGGTGAGCTTGCCGCTCTCCGGCTTGATCTCGCTGATCGAGCCGGTGAGCCCCTCGAAGGAGCCCTCCTTGATCGTGATGGTCTCGCCGATCTCGAAGTCGATCTCTGCGATCGGCTGGCGCTTCTGCACGCCACCCTGACCTGAAGCGTTCGCCTTCGCGGGTGCTTCTGCGATCTCGACAAGACTCTTCAGCATCTCAAATGCCTCGTTGAAGCGCAACGGGGTCGGGTTGTGGGCGTTGCCCACGAAGCCGGTGACACCCGGGGTGTGGCGCACGACGGACCAGCTGTCCTCGTTGAGCATGAGGCGCACGAGCACGTAGCCGGGGATGCGGACGCGCGTGACCATCTTGCGCTGGCCGTTCTTGATCTCGACCACGTCTTCCATGGGAACTTCCACCTGGTAGATGAAGTCGCTCATGTTCATGGACTCGGTGCGCTGGTGCAGGTTCTGCTTGACGCGACGCTCGAAGCCGGCGTACGTGTGGATGACGTACCACTTGCCTGGCTTGAGGCGCAGTTCGCGCTTGAAGGTCTCGTACGGGTCGACGTCAGGGTCTTCCTCGCGAGCCTCGACCTCTTCATCTTCGGTCGCGGCGGCCGCAGCCGCCTCTTCCTCGCTCGTGTCGATCTCGAGGACATCGTTGACGATCGCGTCGACCTCTGGGTCGACGACATCGGCGCCTTCTCCGTCGTCGAGGTCTTCCTCGGTCACGACTTCGTCGGACTCTTCGATCTCGTGGGCCTCTTCGAACTCTGCGTCGATGTCGCGGTCACCCTCCTGGGCCTCTGCGACTTCGGAGTCCTGCTCCAGCGCGGTCTCGTAAAGACCGTTCGGGTCGGCGACGTTCGGGTCTGACACGATTCCTCATCTCGATTGTGTGGTGCGGGGCTGCTCGCCCTTTTCGGTGGAGGCTCGGGAGCCGGAGCGGTGCGACTATTCCGTCGGAACGGGCGTCGCCGCCGGCTCACTCGGGAAGAGCGAGCTGCCCTGACCGAACACCCACGATGCGCCCCACCCGAAGAGCAGGTCGAGCACCGTGACGAGCAACATCATGAAGATGACGAAGACGAGCACGACACCCGTGAACTTGAAGAGCTCGGCGCGGGTCGGTGTGACGACCTTCTTGAGCTCGCCCATGACCTGGCGGAAGAAGAGAGCGATGCGGCCGACAAGGCCGCGCTTGGGCTCGGAGCCTCGCTTTGACTCGGCGACGTCGGTCGCTTCGTCGGACTTGCTTGGACTCACGCGCTCTCCCTTTCGATGGTTGAGACCTTCGATGGTGGGCCCCGTAGTGGGTGCGTTCAGCACCGAAATGCAGGGCGGACAGGACTCGAACCTGCAACCTGCGGTTTTGGAGACCGCTGCTCTACCAATTGAGCCACCGCCCTTTGCGTGAACACCGGATGCGTGCATCCGTTCACCCTGATACCGTCTGCAGCCGCTCCATAGGGAACGGTTTCAGGCGCGGTTCAGTATGTCGCTTTCGGCAACCAGGAAAGCATACGACAGGTGCGCGCCGGAAGTCCAACGCGGGTGCAACTCGCGGACGGCGACGTGCCTCCGGACCTAGACTCAAGGCCATGGTTTCCGACTCACGTCTCTCTCCTCGCATCGCCGCGATCGCCGAATCCGCCACCCTCAAGGTCGACGCGAAGGCCAAGGGCCTCAAGGCCGCCGGCCGACCCGTCATCAGCTATGCAGCGGGCGAGCCCGACTTCCCCACGCCGCAGCACGTCGTCGAGGCTGCGCTCGTCGCCGTCAGCGACCCCAAGAACCACCGCTATACGCCCGCAGCCGGCCTGCCGGAGCTCCGCGAGGCCATCGCCGAGAAGACCAAGCGCGACTCCGGCTGGGATGTCCCCGCCTCGCAGGTCATCGTCACGAACGGTGGCAAGCAGGCCGTCTACCAGGCCATCAACACGGTCGTCGGCGCCGGCGACGAGGTCCTCCTCCCCGCCCCCTACTGGACCACCTACCCCGAGGTCATCCAGCTCGCTGGCGGCACGACCGTTCCCGTCTTCGCCGGAGCCGACCAGGAGTACAAGGTCACCGTCGACCAGCTCGAGGCCGCGCGCACGCCCGCCACGAAGGCGATGCTGTTCGTCTCGCCGTCCAACCCGACCGGTGCCGTCTACTCCGAAGAGGAGACGCGGGCCATCGGCGAATGGGCTGCCGAGCACAGCATCTGGGTCATCGCCGACGAGATCTACCAGAACCTCACCTACGACGGCGTCCGAGCCGTCTCCATCGTCGAAGCGGCCCCTGCTGTCGCCGACCGCACCATCCTCGTCAACGGCGTCGCCAAGTCGTTCGCGATGACCGGCTGGCGCGTCGGTTGGATGGTCGGCCCCGCCGACGCCATCAAGGGCGCGGGCAACCTGCAGTCGCACCTGTCGAGCAACGTCAACAACATCGCCCAGCGCGCGGCCATCGCAGCCCTGACGGGGCCGACCGAGCCCGTCGAGGAGATGCGCCTCGCCTTCGACCGCCGCCGCAAGACGATGGTCGAAGAGCTCAGCAAGGTCAACGGCTTCCGCGTCCCGACGCCCGAGGGCGCCTTCTACGTCTACGCCGACGTGCAGCAGCTCATCGGCACGGAGATCGAGGGGCGACAGATCACCTCGTCGCTGGACCTCGCCGACCTCATCCTCGACGTCGCCGAGGTCGCCGTCGTGCCAGGTGAGGCGTTCGGGCCGTCCGGCTACCTGCGCCTCAGCTACGCGCTCGGCGACGACGCGCTGCTGGAAGGCGTGCGGCGCCTGCAGAAGCTCTTCGCCGGCGTCGAGCTCTAGGCACGCGGCGGCTCGGCACGCATCCGCTCGCCGCGCATACGCTTCGCTGAAGAGGCCAGTTTCACCTCATCCTGGCGCTCAGGACGGGGCGGAACTGGCCTCTTCTCGCGGTTCTCGGTTCTCGGTCCGCGGGCGCGCAGGGCCCGCGAGCAGGCGTGACTACGGCGTCGTGAAGCTGATCTCGGCGACCTTCTGCGAGATACGCGAGTTGGGGTCGTCGAGCTCGCCGCCCCACGCATTCGCCAAGATGGTGATCTTCGTACCGGTCGACGGCATGTAGCGGGTCGCCATCATCCCCTCGGACCCGTCCGACCAGCGCAGGCGCTGCGCGAGCAGCTCCAGCTCGTACCCGCCCTGCCCCTTGAGCACCAGCGGCACGGGATCACCGATCGGCTCGGGCTTCGCCGTGAACTGCAGCGAGGCCGAGTTCAGCTCCGACCGCGTCATGTCCTCGTCGCGGTACTCGCTCTTGTGCAGGTTCTCCTGCGCCACCGAGAAGTACGCGCCGGACTGCGGGTCGCTCAGGATGTACAGGTTGGGCTGGCGCTCGGAGACGTCCTGCTCCCAGCCGCCGACAGGTGGGTTCACCACCGTGATGCCGTTCGGGAACACGACGTCCGTCGTGATCGGGATGTACCCGGCGACCGCGTCCTGGGGCGCGGCGGGCATGAGCGTGCTCGTCGGGACGGGCGTTGACGTCGGAGCCTGCGGGTCAGCGCCCCCGACGGGGATGGTGGGGTCGTTCGGCGAGGTGAACGCCATGAAGAGGCCGACCACGAGGGCGACGATCGCGACACCGCTGATGCCGATGCCGACGAGGAGACCGACCGGGCGCTTGCGCTGCTTCTGCAGTTCCGGGTCCTCCCCCAGCTCGCGGCGCCTGGGCTGCGCGGCAGTCTGCTGCTGCGGCGCGAACCGGGGCGGCGGGACACCGGCGGGAAGATTCGCGGGAGGACCCTGCACGAACGGGGGCTGCCCTGGGAAACCGGCACCCGGCTGCCCCGGGCCCTGCACAGGACGTGGCATCGGAGCCTGCGACGGGAGATTGCCCGGCCCAGGGACGGAGGCGTTCGCGGGGTGCTGCCCGTGCGCGGGGTGCTGGGCCGGCGCGGGGTACTGGCCCGGCGCGGGATGCTGGCCCGGCGCGGGCGCCTGGCCCGGCGCGGGCGCCTGGCCCGGCGCGGGGAACTGCCCTTGCCCCGGTCCGGCAACGCGCGGTGGTGCGGAGAACTGTCCAGGCACTCGAGGGTGCCCCTGCGGCACGCCAGCCGACGGCACGCCCCACGGGGTCTGCTGACCGGCACCCTGCGCGGGTGGCACGGGTCCACCTCCGCGCGGCCGATCCCGGCGTCGGTCCTGACCGCCGTTCTGGCCCGGCGGTGGTGTGATGGGCGGTTGCGTCATGCCTGCGAGAGTACCGCCCGCGTCAGGCAGTCGCCTTGGCGCGGGCGGTACTCACCGAGAGAGCTGCGACTCAGTCGAAGATGCGGCGAAGCAGGTTCGTGTCTGCGAGGTCGACGAGCTCGTCACCGCGCCCGGACAGGACGGTGCGCAGGGCGTACAGCGTGAATCCCTTGACCTGCTCCGCTGAGATGGTCGGGGGAATCGACAGCTCCTGCCTCGCCGTCACCACATCGATGAGCGCCGGTCCGTCGTGCGCGAACGCCTCCCGGAGGGCACCCTCGAGGTCGTTCGGGTTCTCGACCCGCTGCCCGTGGATGCCGACCGCCTTCGCGACGTCTGCGAAGTTCGGGTTCTCGAGGTCGGTGCCGTAGTTGACGAAGCCGGCGGCCTTCATCTCGACCTCGACGAAGTTGAGGGAGGAGTTGTTGAAGACGACGATCTTCACGGGGAGCTTGCTCTGCCTGAGCGTGAGCAGCTCACCGAGGAGCATCGCGAGTCCGCCGTCACCCGCGAGCGCCACCACCTGGCGATCGGGGAACGCTGACTGCGCACCGATGGCCTGCGGCACGGCGTTGGCCATCGTGCCGTGGCTGAACGAGCCGATGAGCCTCCGCTGCCCGTTCATCTCGAGGTAGCGGGCGGCCCAGACGACGGGTGAGCCAACATCCGGGATGAACACGGCGTCTTGCGTCGCGAGCTCGCTGACGAGTCGGGCCACGTACTGCGGGTGGATGGGCGTGCGCCCGTGGTCGTTGTCGGCGAGCGAGTCGAGTTCCTTGCGCGCCTTGCGGTAGTGCTTGACGGACGACTCGAGGTGCTTGCTGCTCTTGTTTCCCGCGAGGAGCGGGAGCAGCGCGTCGAGGGTGTCCCCGACGTCGCCGACCAGTCCCAGGTCGAGCGGCGTGCGCTTGCCGAGCTGCTCGCCGCGGATGTCGACCTGGATGATCTTCGCCTTCGATGGGAAGAACTGCTGGTAGGGGAAGTCGGTGCCGAGCATGAGGAGCGCGTCGCAGTCCTCGATGGCGCGGTAGCCGGACGAGAAGCCGAGGAGCCCCGTCATGCCGACGTCATAGGGGTTGTCGTACTCGATGAACTCCTTGCCGCGGAGCGCGTGGACGATCGGGGCTTGCAGCGCCTCGGCCGCTGCCAGCAGCTGCGCGTGCGATCCCTGCGTGCCGGCGCCGCCGAGAATGGTGACCTTCCTTGCCGAGTTGAGGATGTCCGCGGCCCTCGCGAGGTCCTCGTCCGTCGGGCGCACCACTGACCTGGTGGGGAGGATCGGTGCGGACTTGCGCCGCCCGGCGCTCTCCTTCAGGAAGATCTCCCCCGGGATCACGACCACGGCCACGCCCTGCTTCTCGACAGCGGCGCGCATGGCGATCTCGAGCACCCGTGGCAGCTGCTCGGGTACGCTGACCATCTCGCAGTAGACGCTGCTCTCGCGGAAGAGCTCCTGCGGGTGCGTCTCCTGGAAGTAGCCGCTGCCGATCTCGGCGGAAGGGATGTGGGCGGCGATCGCGAGCACGGGCACGCGGCTGCGGTTCGCGTCGTAGAGGCCGTTGATGAGATGCAGGTTGCCCGGCCCGCAGCTGCCAGCGCAGACGGCCAGGTCCCCGGTCAGCGCGGCGTCTGCCGAAGCCGCGAAGGCCGCGGCTTCCTCGTGCCGCACATGCGACCAGGCGACGCGTCCGTTCCGGCGGATGGCGTCGGTGAACCCGTTGAGCGAGTCACCGGGAAGCCCGTAGACCCGCTCGACTCCGGCATCGTGGAGGATATCGACGATCGTGTCAGCGACTGTAGTCATGGCGCGATCTTCTGCCTCGAACCGGGGAGACAGCCGAGCGATCGACAGCCTGTCACCGCGAGACCGTGCTAGGCGTTCCCGCTAGGCCTGGCTGACCCGCACGAGGTTGCCCGAGGGGTCGCGGAATGCGGCGTCGCGCACGCCCCAGAACTGGTCGGTCGGCTCCTGCAGCACCTCGACCCCGCCCGCCGTCTGCACCTTCTCGAAGAGCGCGTCGAGGTCGCTCGTGCGGAAGAGGAGTCCGGGCAGCTCGCCCTTCGCGAGCATCGCGGAGAGCATCTCGCCGTCTTGCTCGGAGCGACCCGCCTTGGGATGGGAGAGCACGATCTCGAGCTCGGGCTGCTCCTGCGTCGACAGGGTGATCCAGCGGAAGCCCTCGTTCGGAACCTCGCTGCGCACCTCGAGGCCGAGGGCGTCTCGATAGAACGCGAGCGCCGCATCCGGGTCATCGGCGAACACGTGCACATGGCTGAGTGAGAGTGTCATGCTCCCGATGCTAGGACCGGCAACCGACATTCACTTCTCGGAAACTGCTCGAAGCCTCGACGACCGGTACGGCAGCCAGTCTCCCCTCCTTCTCGGCGCGCTCATGGACGCGCCTCGGCCGACCCCAGACCTGCGAGGTGCAGCTCGGGATGACGACGCTCTCGCGGTGATCGCGCGCTCGGTAGGCGCTCGGTGACTCCCCCACGATCTCCGTGAAGCGACTGCTGAACGAACCGAGGCTCGTCGCGCCGACCGCAGTGCACGCATCCGTCACGCTCACATCGCCTCGGCGCAGCAGCGCCTTCGCCCGCTCGATGCGCCTCGTCATGAGGTGCGCATACGGGGTCTCGCCGTAGGCCTCCCGGAAACGGCGGCTGAAGTGGGCCGTCGACATGTGCGCCGCCTTCGCCATGGCCGGAACGTCGAGCGGCCGCGCGTACTCGCGGTCGATGAAGTCGCGCGCGCGTCGGAGGCGGCGAAGCTCGTCGAGGTCGGTCGAGGCCATACCTCCAGTATGCGCGGGCGCCGTCGTGGGTTCGGTCACCGAAGTTGGCGGGCCCGCGCCTCCACCGATCGGTGGAGGCGAATCAGCCGGTCGGGCCCTGCCGCTGCGGGCAGGCTCACCGTTGGATAGGAGCATGAGCACACAGGCAGCCTTAGAGGTCACCGACCTCGTCAAGCGCTACGGAGACCGCGACGTCGTCGACGGCCTCTCCTTCGAGGTCCGCCACGGCGAGACCTTCGCCCTGCTCGGTCCGAACGGGGCCGGCAAGAGCACCACCATCGAGATCCTCGAGGGCTTCCGCACGGCGACGTCCGGCAGTGCGCGTGTGCTCGGCCATGACCCGGCACACGGGGACGCTGGATGGCGCGGCCGCATAGGCGTCGTCAGCCAGTCGAGCGCCGACATCGAGCGCTACTCGGCGCGTGAGGTGCTGCGTCACTTCGCGAGCCTCTACCGACAGCCTCGCGATGTCGCCGAGACCATCGAGCGCTGCGGGATCGCGCCGTTCGCGACGCAGCGCGTCGGTCGCCTCTCCGGCGGCCAGAAGCGCCGTGTCGATGTCGCGCTCGGCATCATCGGCAATCCGGAGGTGCTGTTCCTCGATGAGCCGACCACGGGCTTCGACCCCAACGCCCGCCGCGAGTTCTGGGGGCTCATCCAGCAGCTGAAGGGCGAAGGCATGACGATGGTGCTCACGACGCACTACCTCGACGAAGCGGAGCACCTCAGCGACCGAGCCGGGATCATCGCGGCGGGGAAGCTCGTGGAGATCGGCGACATCACGACGATCGGTGGGCCTGCGTCCCGCACTCCGCGGGTGCGCTGGCAGGAAGCCGACGGCCGATGGCGAGAGCAGAAGACGGATGCGCCCGCCCAGCTCGTAGCCGCGCTCGCGGACAGGCTCGGCCCGGAGCCCGCCGGCCTCACCATCACCCGGCCCTCGCTCGAGGACGTCTACCTCGAGATCATCGGCGAGCATCCGGTCGACAGCCCGGCGCATCCGGCAGCCGACACCCCCACAGCACTCACTCCCGCACTCCTCGGAGGCACGAAATGACTCAGATCTCAGCACTCGGCACCGCTGGCGACAGCACGCAGGACGCCCCGAAGTCCGGGCTGCGGGCGGCAGGCCGCCCGCCCAAGCCCAAGACGACGATCGGCAACGGGCTGCGGCGCATCTCCTTCGAGCTGCGGGGGTACTTCCGCCAGACCGATCAGGTGTTCTTCGTCTTCCTGTTCCCTCTGGTCATGTTCGCGCTCTTCGCATCGATCTTCAGCGGTGAGACGGTCGTCGACGACCCGAGGTTCGCCGACGTGACGATGTCGCAGTACTACCTGACGGGCATGCTCGCGATGGCGATCCTCCTCTCGGGCATGCAGTTCCTCGGCATCGACATCGCCACCGAGAAGCATGAGGGCGGACTCGCGCGCCTCGGCGCGACCCCGCTCAGCCCCGTCTCGTTCTTCATCGGGAAGATCGGGCTCGTGCTCCTCACCTGCACGGTGCAGCTCGCCCTGCTCATGGCCCTGGCGGTCATCGCGTTCGACATCACGCTGCCGGACTCGGGCGAGCTGTGGATGCGGTTCGCGTGGCTGTCGATCCTGGGCATCTTCTGCTTCGCCGCCCTGGGCATCGCGATCTCCGCGATCCCGCGGTCTGCCAGGTCGGCATCAGCGATCGTGCTGCCACTGGTGCTCGTTCCTCAGTTCCTCTCGGGCATCTACGTGCAGTTCTCGGTCCTGCCCGAGTGGATGCAGCAGGTCTCGAACCTCTTCCCCCTCGCCGGTCTCGTTCGGGGCATGCGCAGCGTGTTCCTTCCTGACGCATTCGCGGCGGCGGAGGTCGGCGGCACGTGGGGCCTCGGCAACGCGGCGATCACACTCGGCGTCTGGACGGTCATCGGTCTCGTCGCGAGCCTGCTGACGTTCCGGTGGAGCCGCGGCCGCAACTAGGTGCGAGCGCAGGTGGGCGTCGTTGTCGGTGGGTCGCGAGAGGATGAGCACGTGATGGATTTCCTGGTTCGCAACGGCCGCTGGTGGCACCTGCTGATCGTGGGCACGGCGCTCGCGAACGCGGTGGTCGCCGGCTTCGTCGCGGTCACGGCCCGGACTGCCGCCGAGCGCGCGGAAGGCCTCATCGCAACGGGGGCACTGCTCCTCATCCCCGTCGTGTGGCTGGTCTTCGGAGTGAAGTCCTTCGGGGACCGACGCCGGGGCGCGGCGCTCATCGTGCTCATGACGCTCCTCGTGACGGTGGCGATGGTGCTCGTGCCCTGGACCGGGTTCGTGCAGACCCTCATCTACCCGCTTGTCTGGCTCGTGTGCGTGAGCGCGCGGCGCAGCATCCTCGTCTCGATCGCCATCGCGTTCGGCATCGGCGCCGCGTCGGCGCTCTACAACGGTGTCGAGGAGATCCCGGACATCCTCCCCGGCCAGCTCTTCAGCGTCGCGGCGACCTGCGGTATCGGACTCTCGATCAGCTACGCCTGGCGGGTGGCGGACGAGCGGCGGGAACTGCTCGAGCAGCTCACCGCCGCTCAGGGTCACGTTCAGGAGCTGTCGCGGCAGAGTGGCGCATCCGTTGAGCGCGAGCGCATCTCCCGCGACCTGCACGACACGCTCGCTCAGACCCTCGCGGGGCTCGCCATGCTCGCCGACAGGAGCGCGAAGGACATCTCCCGCCTGCGCGACGATGAGGGGGCTGCCGGTGAGGCGGCGCAGGCGGCGCTCCTCGCCCAGGAGGAGCGCGCCGACCTCATCGCGTCGCTTGCCCGCGATGCCCTGGCAGAGGCCCGAGTGCTCATCGCCGAGAACGCGCCGGTGCGGTCGGCCGACGCCGCCGTCGCCACCTTTCCTGATGCTGTCGCGCGCCTCGTCGAGCGGTTCCGGCGGGAGACGGGGGTGCTGGCTGACGCGCAGATCGAGGTCTCACCCGGCGCTCTCGACCGCGAGAGCGAGGTGGTCCTCCTCCGGTGCGCCCAGGAAGCGCTCTCGAATTCGAGACGGCACGCGCACGCCTCGAACGTGCACCTGTCCGTGACCCCGCTGGGCACCAGCGTCCGCCTGCAGATCGAGGACGACGGCCGCGGATTCGCGCTCGACGCCGAGCCCACCGGCTTCGGTCTCGCCAGCCTCCGCGACCGCGCAGCGGCCATTGGCGGCCTCGTGTCAATCTCCAGCGAACCGGGCCGTGGCACGATCGTGACCGTGACGATTCCGGCGAGGGCAGGTGACCGCGCGTGATCCGCATCCTGGTCGCCGATGACCACCCCATCGTCCGCGCGGGCCTGGTCGGCATCTTCGAGGACGAAGCCGACATCGAGGTCGTGGCCGAGGCGGCAGACGGCGCCGCGGCGGTGACCCGGGCGCTCGCGACGACACCGGCGGTCGTCGTCATGGACCTCCGGATGCCGGTCACCGACGGCGTCTCGGCGACACGACAGATCCTGGCGGCCCTCCCGAGCACTCGTGTGCTCGTCGTCACGACGTACGACAGCGATGATGCGATCATCGGCGCCATCGAGGCCGGCGCAAGCGGCTACCTCCTCAAGACCGCGAGCGGGGCGGAACTCGTCGAAGCCGTGCGTCGCGTTGCTGCCGGCGAGCTGGCCCTGGCGCCCTCCGTGACCGCGAAGCTGGTCGCGCAGACCCGGGCGGCTGCTGTCGCAGCGTCCGGCGGTCCTGGTACCGCGCATCCGCCCGCCGGTTCGGCCAACGCCGCGCCCGCGCTGAGCGAGCGTGAACTGCAGGTGCTGCAGCTCGTCGCCGACGGACTCTCGAACCCCGAGATCGCGGTTCGCCTCCACATCGGGGAGGCGACCGTGAAGACCCATCTCGGCAAGGTCTTCGTCAAGCTGAACGTCAACTCGCGAGTGCGCGCCGTGACGCGCGGCCTCGACCTCGGCCTGCTCCGGCGAGGTGAGACGCCGGAGCATCCCAGGCGCCAGTCCTAGAGTCGGGGTCATGAAGTCTGCGCGTCGGGCCCTGCTCACCCTCCCCGTGATTGCGGCGGCGGCGCTCGCCCTGACTGGATGCGCGGACGCGTCCATGCCGACGAGCGTCGCGACCGACAGCTACGGCGGCCTGCCTCCCGAGCACAGCGGCGACGTGGGCGCCGGAGACATGGAGGGGCCGCTCGTGCTGTGGCTCGACGAGGGCAGCTCGATCTCTGTGACCACGTGGGGAAGCTCGGGGTGCCCGGCGATCCTCACCGAAGTCAACGTGGTGGACGCACAGACGCTCGACCTGCAGTACGCGGACACCACCGCCTACGCCGACCAGGTGTGCACGGCGGATTATGCGCCGCACACGAGCGAGATCGACCTGCCGGCAGAGATCACGGGCGCGCCGCTGACCGTCTCGGTCAGCTTCGACGGCGAAGAGCCGCGCGCCTCCGTCATGCTCGACTGAGCCCGACACGAAGGGGTCCCGTTTCGGTCGTGCTGAGGTCCACCTCTCATTCGGGTTGCGTCCCTCACCCAAGACACGATTGACGGGCAACCGCGGTATCGGTAGGGTCGCAGCACACGCCTAGCCAGAGAGGAGTCCCGATGATGCGCACGATCACGTTCAGCAAGCAGCCGCCGGTGACCCGTCTGCTGGGCGCCCACATCTCCTAAGCTCCGCGTCGCGGGTGGACTCTGTCCCCGCTCAGCCCGGATGCGCCTCGGCACAGGAGCCGAAGCCTCCCCATGCCGCCCCGGCAAGCACCATCGCCGTGCCATGCCCGCGCAGCGCCGCTCCTTCGCGAGCCCCTCCTTCGCACGTCTTCTTCAAGAGAAACGCCTCTCATGCACCACGTCATGACCACCGTCCAGACCCCAACGCCGAGCACCGTGCTCGTCACCTTCGCACCCACCACCACGACCACGTCCTCGCTGCTCCAGCGCCTGGAGCTGCGAGTCGCTCTGTGGCTGCTCCTGCGCACCGCGCGACGTCAGGACCCCGAGCTGAACCACGCTGAGCAGCATCGCCGCCGTCGCAACCGCGCGGCGCGGGCCCGACGCGAGCAGGCTGCGCTCCGTGCCTGGTGCACGCAGTGCATGCACCACTGAATCGCGTCCGAGGGGAACGATTTCAGCACCACTAGGAAAAGCCCCGAAGCGCTGACAGCGCTTCGGGGCTTCCGCCTCACGGGGTCTTGCGGGCTCTAGAGCTCGAGGCCGACGAGGACGGGCTCGTTGACGAGCCGCACGCCGTACTCGGCTTCGACGCGGGCGCGCACGTAGCGTGCGAGCTCCACGATCTGCTCCGCCGTCGCTCCCCCTCGGTTGGTGATCGCAAGGGTGTGCTTCGACGAGATCGCCGCGTTCGAGCCCGGCAGCGAGAACCCCTTCTTCACGCCTGCGTGGTCGATGAGCCAGGCGGCGCTGAGCTTCACGAGCGGCGCGCCGTCCTCGTCCTTGCCCGCGTCGAACTTCGGCATCTCGGGAAGCTCACTCGCGAACGACGAACGCACGATGGGATTCATGAAGAACGAGCCAGACGAGACGGAGTCCTGGTCGTGCGCATCCAGCACCATGCCCTTCGACGCCCGCAGTCGGACGACGGCATCGCGCACAACGTGCACGGGCATCCGCTCACCGAGGGGCACACCCAGGGCGCGGGCGAGCTGGTCGTAGCGCACGGGTTCGCTCTGGCCTTCCGGCATCTCGACGAGGTCGAGCTCGACGCGGGTGACCACGCCCCGCAGCTCACCGCGTTTGATGGCGGACGTGCGGTAGCCGAGGCTCAGGTCGGCGGCGTTGATCCAGCGCACGGTGTCGAGGTCGGCGTCGTAGAACTCGACGCGCGCGAGCACGTCGGAGAGCTCCTGGCCGTACGCCCCGATGTTCTGCACGGGCGTCGCGCCAACCGAGCCGGGGATGCCGGCGAGGGCCTCGATGCCGCTCCAGTTGCGGGCGACGGCGTAGTCGACGAGCGCCGTCCACGACTCCCCCGCATCGACGCGTACGCGCGCCTGACCGACCTTGTCGACGGGACCGTCGAGCTGGTGGATGCCCCGCGTGACGACGTGGAGGACAGGTTCGTCGATGCGGTCATCGGTCGCGATCGTGTTGGACCCGCCGCCCAGGACTAGCGGCTGCTCGTAGTTCGCGAAGAGCTTCCCGGCAGCGTCGACCAGCTCGTCACGGGTCGCGGCGGCGACGAGGTTCGTCGCCTCACCGCCCACCTGCGTGGTCGTCAGCTCGGAGAGCCTCGTCACGCGACGATCTCCTCAGGGAGCCCCGCGGGCACCTCACCCTGGAGGTTGGCGCGCACCTGCGACTTGGCGAGCACCGTCTGTCCGCCGAAGGAGACGACGAGATCGATGCGGCCGATGCCGTCTTCACCTGCGAGCTGACCGATTTTCGCGACGATCGACACCTCGGCGCCGTCCTGCGGGTCGACGACGACGGGGCGCGTGAACCGCACCTGGTAGTCGACGACGCGGCCAGGGTCGCCGAGCGCGTCGACGACCGGCTGCAGCGCGACGCCCATGGTGAGCATCCCGTGCGCGAGCACCCCGGGGAGACCGACCTCTTCGGCGATGTCGTCGCGGTAGTGGATGGGGTTGAAGTCGCCGGATGCGCCGGCGTAGCGGACGAGGTTGTCCCGCGTGAGCGTCACCGTGCGCTCCGCGATGACCGTGCCCACCTCGAACTCCGTGAAATCGGGGCGAGGGAGCTTCGCGATGGCAGTCGAATCGGTCATGCGGCTACTCGCTCTCGTTGGGGGTGGCGCGGACGACGAGGGTAGCGGAAGCCGTGACGACCGTCTCGCCCGCGGCGTCCGTCAGCACCGTCTCGGCGGTGATCATCGAGTTGCCGCCGAGCGACTTGACGCTCTTCACCTCGAGGGCGGCGCGCAGCTCGTCGCCGGCGACGATGGGGCGCGCGTACGTGAAGCGCTCGTCGCCGTGCACGATGTGCGAGAGCTCGATCTGGGCTTCAGGGTCGGAGAGCAGCAGCTGCAGCCCCGCGTCCTGCAGCACGGCGGGGAACGTGGCGGGCGCGACGAGGTCGGCGTAGCCAGCGGCCTGCGCGGCGGCCACGTCGAAGTGCGTCGGGTGCGAGGCCAGCACGGCCTTCGCGAACGAGCGGATGTGCTCTCGGCCCACGAGGTACGGCTCGGGGAGCTCGTACCGGCGGCCGGCAAGTTCAGGGTTCACAGACACGGCCGCCAGTCTACGGGGCGGCACGGACACTGGCATGAGGCCGCCTGCGCGCAGACCGCCGGGGAGTTCTGCCCTTTCCAGTGTCGGTGGCTCGTTCTAGGGTGCCGATGACGGCGTTCGGGGAAGGACGCCGCTGCACCAAGTTCATGGGGGTTCCGTCTTGTCACGCATACAGATACGGCCGAGCGGCACGAGGAAGCTGAGAGTTGCGATGCGTGGCTTCGTCGTCGCGGCCACGCTCACGTCGGCACTCACCCTCGCCGGATGCACCGCGCCAGGAGGCTCCGAGGGTGGGACTGACGGGGGCTCGGGGCAGGCCCAGGCCACGCAGGGCGGCAGCGGGCCAGGCGCGACCGGGACGCCCGGCGTCGAGTCGATGGAGAAGGGCGACATCGTCGCCACGCAGGAGGTGACGCTGCCGGGCGACCGCGGAACGGCGACAGTTGAGATCGAGGCGCTGCGCGTCGACGGCCAGGTGCAGACGCTCACGATGTTCGTCACCCCGCATCTCACCGACACGAGCGGGTCGCTCAGTCTGTTCCACTTCCTCGACATGCACGGCTTTCGACCTCGGCTCGTCGACAAGGCCAACCTGAAGGAGTACACGACGCTCGAGAAGGGGGCCGAGGCGTGGTCGAGCGACTCAACTGCCACTGAGGCTGGTGACGGTGAGACGTTCAAGGCGTGGGCGGTCCTCGCGGCACCGGAGGACGGCGCAACGAGCTTCGACGTGACGATCTCCGACGCCTACCCGCGCTTCACCGACATCCCGGTGATCTCGTGAGCGCCGTCGGCACGATGGGCGCGCTGACCCTCGCGACGGTGCTCGCCTTCGGCGGCGCGCATCCGCTGACCGTCGACTCGCCAGACGACCTGCCGGAGCCGACGCAGGAGATGCTCGACGCGTCCGTCACCCGGTGGAACCCGGAGGGCTCGGTCACGCAGTGGTCACTCGACGGCAGCGTCGACGAGCTCTCCAAGGAAGTCGATGAGGGGCCGAACACCGTGGTGACGCTGAAGAGCGACATCCTGTTCGACTTCAACAGCGCAGCCGTGCCTGACACCGCTGGCGTCGCGATCGCCGAGGCAGTCAAGGACGCCCCTCAGGGGGCCGCCGTCACGATCGGTGGCCACACCGACGGCGTCGGCGACCCGGCGTCGAACCTGACACTCTCCCAGCAACGCGCCGATGCCGTGGCCGCGGTCATCCGCGCCGAACGCCCCGACCTGCAGATCACGGCGACCGGCTACGGCGACACGCAACCCGTCGCCGAGAACACCACCGGCGGCGAAGACAACCCAGAAGGACGCGCGCAGAACCGCCGCGTCGAGATCACGTACGCGAAGGCCTAGAGCACCACCATGAGCAGAACACGCAGCACAGCCCTGGCCAGCATCTTCCTCGTCGGCACGCTCGCGCTGAGCGGATGCTCGCTGCTCGGCGGAGGGGACGGCGCCTCGCAGCAGACCGCCGGCACCGACAGCACCTCGCAGACAGACGGCTCACAGGGGCAGGCTTCTGATGAACCAGGGGTCGTCGCCTACGACGAGTCGAAGGTCGTCGCGACGCAGGAGATCACGCTGCCTGACGGTGTTGGCACGGCGAACCTCGAGCTCTACCCGCTCGAGGTCGTCGGCGAGACCCAGGTGATGACGGCGTTCATCACTCCCAAGCTCGTCAACCCGGAGGGGAGTGTCAATCTTTACGACATCCTCGGGGGTGCGACCTACTGGTCTCCCAAGCTCATCGACCACGAGCACCTCAAGGAGTACAAGTCCCTCGAATCCGAGACGGCCCCGGGCCGATGGACGAGCGGCCTCTTCGAAGCTTCGGGTGGCGACGGCCAGCCGATCCCGCTCTGGGCGGTGTTCGCGGCTCCTCAGGACGGTGCGACGAGCTTCGACGTCATCATCCACGACGCCTACCCGACCTTCGCGGACATTCCCATCCAGTAACGCGGGCCACACGTGTTCGGCAGCACCGGCCGACGTCAGGGCTCGGCGGGCGTGCGCCAGTTCGGCACGACTCCCATCCAACCGACACCCTGGTCGTCGAACCGGAACTCTTCTCTGGTACTCCCGTTGGGCCCGCAGAGCACTTCCGAGAGGTAGTTCGCGAAGGCCATCTCGTCGTCGAAGTCGCCCTCGATCCAGTGCGCTTCCAGCCCGATCCGAAAGTCGTTGCCGCGACTCTGAGTGATGACGAACACCGAGTCCTCTTCGGTGGCCCCGAGCTCCAGTACCTTCGGGGCGTGTGGCATGCCCTCGGGCACCAGGTACCTGCGCAGGTGCTCGGCGACGGTGTCTGAATGCATCCACCGATTGTCGCTCCGTCGCTACAGAAAACCGAGCAGTCTTGCCCGGCATGGCCGGGATGCGGTGCGGCGACGCGCTGGATCGCTGCAGCTCGTGCCGTGAGATCTTCCTCATGAACGGGTCATGAACGGTTTATGAACGGCGACCAGTGTCGTACTCACGCCGCAGCGATTGGCGCTGTGGCCTCGAGGAGGTCGGCGAAGATGACACAGGTTCCAGGACGCATTCTGGTTGCCCCCAGCGGGTTCAAGGAGAGCCTCTCGGCAGAGCAGGTCGCGGACGCCATCGCGTCCGGTGTGCGCCGGGTGCTCCCCGGTGCGGTGATCGACCGCGTACCGGTTGTCGACGGCGGCGAGGGGTCGGCGCGGACGCTCGCGGCCGCCACGGGAGGTCGACTCGTCGAGCGCACGGTCACGGGCCCGGTCGGGCACCCGGTGTCCGCCGTCCTCGCCCTCCTCGGGGGTGACGCGAAAGGTACCGCGGTCGTCGAGATGGCCGAGGCCGCGGGGCTCCGCCTCGTGCCGCAGGACCTGCGGGACCCGGGCGCCACGACGACCTATGGTGTCGGTGAGCTCATCCGCGCCGCCCTCGACGAGGGCGCCAAGCGCATCCTCGTCGGCTGCGGCGACTCCGGCACCTGCGATGGAGGGGCCGGTGCGCTGCAGGCGCTCGGCGCGAGCATCACGGATACGGCCGGCGCCGAGATCGGTCCGGGAGGCAACTCCCTCGCGGACGTGGCGGCTCTCGACCTCTCCGGACTCGACGGTCGTCTCTCGAGCGTCGATGTCTTCGTCGCCTGCAACCCGCACAACGTGCTCACCGGCCCCCGCGGCGTGGCCCGCGTCTTCGGCCCGCAGAAGGGGGCGACGCCCCAGCAGGTCGACACCCTCGACGCGGCGCTCGAGCGCTGGGCCGGCGTGCTGAGCCGCGACGGCGTGCAGCCGAAGTCGTACGACCTCGCCACGGGCAGCTGCACCGGCGCATCCGGTGGTCTCGGGGCGGGCCTGGCCGGCGGCATCGGAGCGCGCCTCATGCCGCGGTTCGAGGTCATGCTCGACCACATCGACCTGGATGCCCTCGTGCGGCAGGCAGACCTCGTCATCACGGCCGAAGGGTCCATCGACGAGCAGACACCTCACGGCAAGGTGCCCGCCGAGGTCGCGCGACGTGCCAAGGAGCAGGGGAAGCCCGTGTTCGCGCTCGCCGGCACCATCGGCCGGCACGCGCGAGACGTGCACGACATCGGCATCGACGCGATCGTGTCGATCGTGCCGCTTCCTCTGACCCTGGAGGAGTCGATCGCCCGCTCGCCGCAGCTGCTCACCGACGCGGCCGAACGCTCCATGCGGCTCATGATGATCGGCTGCCAGCTCGGGCAGGTCGAGCGTTCCGAGCCGGTGCCGCTGCTGCGGAGCGTGTCGTGAGCGCGCGGGCTACGGCCGACCAGGAGCAGGCACACGACCGGGATCAGGAGCGCGAGCCGCGGCAGGAGCTTGGGGCAGAGCAGAGCACCCAGCACCGCAAGCGCTCACCGATCCCCTTCCGCGGGCTCCTCGCCGCGTGGACTCGCCTGCCCATCCGCACGCGCTGGGCCATGGCCCTCATCGCGGTCATCGGGGCAGTGGTCTGCCTACCCGGCGAGCTCCCGGCGGAGGTGCGGTTGGCGCTGTTCGCCTTCGGCTCCGCCACGGTGCTGTGGACGCTGACCGACCTCGAGCCCGGCTATGTCGCGCTCGGCGCTGGCCTGCTGGCGTGCATCCCGACGGGACGCCAGGAGCAGTTCTTCTCCGCACTCGGCAACGACGTCGTGTGGCTCATCATCGGGGCGTTCGTCATCGGCGGGGCCACGGCGGGCTCCGGGCTCGCCGCTCGCCTGACGAGCGCGATCGTCGGGCGGGCACGGACGGTGCGCGGACTGATGTGGATGGTCACCGCGGCCGTCGTCCCGCTGTCGTTCCTCGTGCCATCCACCTCGGGTCGCGCCGCCGTGCTGCTTCCCGTCTACCGCTCGCTGACGGAGCGGTTGGGCGACGCGCGGATCGCGAAGGCCCTCGCACTGCTGATGCCCACGGTCGTGCTCGTCTCGACGACGGCGACACTCGTGGGCGCGACGTCGCACCTCGTCGCCGTCGACCTCCTTCAGCAGACGACCGGCGACACCATCTCCTACCTGCAGTGGGCGCTCTGGGGCGCGCCGTTCGGTATCGCCGCGAGCGTCGTGGTGTGCGTCGCCGTGCAGGCCCTCTTCCTTCGCCGAGACGAGCGTCGCCGGCCAATCGCGCAGCAGGTGTCCCTGCAGCCGTCAGGGCGGTCGCCGCTCACGCGGGCCGAGCGCATCGTGGCTGCGGTCGTCGGCCTTGCGCTTGTCGGCTGGCTGACGGAGCCGCTGCACGGGCTCGGCATCGCGGCCGTCACGATCATCGCCGCCGTTGTGCTCTGCGCCCCGGGCATCGGTGTGATGAAGTGGAAGGAAGGCGTGGCCGCGGTGTCCTGGCCGCTTGTGCTGTTCGTCGCCGGGGCGCTCGCGCTCGGCGGAGCGCTTGTGGAGACGGGGGCAGGCGACTGGATCGTCTCCAGCCTCTTCGCGGTGAGCGGCATCGAGGGGCTCACCTCGGCCCTGGCACTCGTGGTCATCATCGCGGCGCTCTCAGTGACCGCGCACCTCTACGTCACATCGCACACCGTGCGCGCGATCGCGCTCATCCCACCGTTCCTCGCGCTCACTGCGACGGTCGACCTCTCCCCCGTCGCGGTGGTGTTCATCGTGAGCATCGGCCTCGACTACTGCCTCACGCTGCCGGTCAGCTCGAAGGCCCTGCTCGTTTTCACGGATGCCGACGGTGACGGCCAGGGGCTCGACCCGCGCGACCTGCTCCGGCTCTCGCTTGTGGTGCTCCCCGCCTACATCGCGCTCATGGTCGTCACGTACGAGCTCTGGTGGAAGCACACGGGCCTGGCCCTGTAAGCCCGCGCTTCAGCTCGGTGCGGGGACGCTCTCGGGATGGGAACCTCGCTTCGTGCTGGAAAACTTCCCGCAACGAAGCGAGGTTTCCATCCCGAAACCCTGCGGGCGGGGCCGGCGAAGCAGGGCAGACCGAGGCCAGGCTCGCGACTCAGACGGCGACGAGACGCGGCTGAGCGGATGCCGTGGCCACGGCTGCCCCGGACACCGACGCGCGCGCCTCGGCTGCGCTCGAGAAGAGCGCGCGCTGCGTGAAGTCGAGCGAGTCGAGGTCGACGCGCGAGATCGTGTCCTCGGGAACCGAGGTCCAGCCGGCCGTGTCGATACCCGTCGACGAGAAGACGGTGGTGCCGTCGGCCGCGCGGAGCATGCTGAGCCGGTAGTACTCGTCGGTGTGCCCGTTGGGCAGCGTGGATGCGTCGATGCCGTAGCGCGCGAACGTCTCCTCGGTGACGTGAGCGGTGCTCGAGGCGTGGACGACGACGAGCTCGTCCGCGGAGAGGATGGTCGCGTTGAGGCTCGATTCGGGGAACTCGGCGCGCAGCACGCGCACGGCGGCAGCGGCCGCGTCCTCGAGCGAGAGCCCGTCGCGGACGCCCTGGCGCACGAGACCGAAGTACAGCTCGCTGTCGGTGTCGCCAGCGATGGTCGCGCGGATCTCCGGGCGAAGCAGGTCGTCGAAGCGCCACGTGGGAACGATCGAGCCGTTGTGCGCGAAGGCGAGGCCATCCGACACGAACGGGTGCGTGTTGACCTTGGTGCGCTTGAAGTCGTCGGTCGCGAGGCGCAGGTGCACGATGCGGGCGTTGGAGGGCGCGTCCGCGAGCAGCGTCGACAGCAGCGGGTCGTTCTGACCCGGCGTCGAGACGCGCAGCGATTCGATCTCGCGCTCGGTCTCGCCGAACCCGGCGGCGAGCCAGGCGGTGCCCCAGCCGTCGTTGTGCACGCTGGTCATGCGCTGGAAGGCGTCGCTGTTCATGTCTCCGATCACCTTCGTGACGGTGGTGTCACGTGGGGCTGCGTAAGCGAGCAGACGGCACATGTGCGAACTCCTTCCCAATTGTCGGGCTTGCTGTCGGGTGTTGTTCGGAGCCGAGCGGCTCACGAGCATCTGACAATCCTGTGACACTCGTGTCGCGGGGTCCACCTTCGCGACGCTGTATGACGGACGATTGCGGCGGCCTACGAGGTTCGTGCCCGCGGTGCCTGTCCACCATGAGTGCGATGTGCGGCCGAATCGGGTCCGCAGGGACGCGGCGGCTTGACGCGACCCGCCTCAGCTCCGCGACGACCTCGCGAAGGCACGACGCAGGGCACTCGCCTTCAGCTCCACTTCGAGCGTCTCGGCCTCCGGGTCGCTCGCGAGCACGATCGCGCCGCCTGCCCCGATCGACCAGCCTCGGGCATCACGAACGGCCGTGCGGATGACGATGCTCAGCTCGGTCGAGCCGTCGGCGCCGAGCACGCCGAGTGCGCCCGAGTAGACGCCGCGGTCGCGGCCCTCGATGTCGCGCAGCAGCTCGACGCTGCGCAGCTTGGGGGCACCCGTCATGGACCCGCCGGGAAAGAGCGCCCGCACGACGTCGAGCGGGGGGACACCAGGCGCCGAGCCGCGAACCGTGGTCACGAGCTGGTGCACGGTCGCGTACGACTCGACGGCCATGAGGCTCGGCACGTGGACGGTGCCGGGCGCGCAGACGCGGCCGAGGTCGTTGCGCAGCAGGTCGACGATCATGAGGTTCTCGGCGAAGACCTTCGGGTCGTTCGCGAGCTCGCGGGCGGCTGCCGCGTCGAGCAGCGGGTCGGATGCGCGGGCGGTGGTGCCCTTGATGGGCTTCGTCTCGTAGTCGCCGTCTGGGGTGCCACGCAGGAACCGCTCTGGCGAGGCGCTCACGATCGCGCCGCCGTCGAACTCGAGCAGCGCGGCGTAGGGGGCCGGGTCGGAGGCGCGGAGCTCGAGGAACAGATCGAGCGGGTCCGGGTCGGCGTCCGGCCTGAACTCGTTGGTGAGGCACAGCTCGTAGGAGTTCCCGGCGAGGAGGCGCTCGCGGCACCGGGCGATGTCGGCGGCGTACTGGGCTCTGGACGTGTGCCAGGTTCCGGCGGCGAGGGTGTCCTGGCGGTCAGGGCCGGCGGATGCGCGGGGCGAGCTGGGCGCGTCGACGAGCGTCGTTCGAGGCTCGGCATCGAGCGCGTCGCGAACGACTTCCGCGAAGCTGTCTGCCGCTGGTTCCGCGAGCGCGAGGGTCGAGGCCGTCGCGACGACCGTGACCGCGCCGGTCGCGCGGTCGACGATGACGGCGCGGCGCGGGTCGAGCCACCACGCGTCCGGGAGGTCGGGCTCGGCGGCGTCACCCCGTGGGGGCAGCGCACCGAGCATCCGGACGCCGAGTTCGTAGCCGAAGTAGCCGAGCAGTCCGCCGCGGAACGCGAGGCCCTCGCCGCCGACGGGGAGCCTCCGCTCGAGGGTCTCCTGCACGGCCTCGAAGCTGCCATCGCCGAACAGCCGCAGCACTCGGGCCGGTTCGCTCGCCGCGCCTCCGTCCGAGATGGCGGCGTCGTCCGCGAGGATGCTCCACTGCGCCTGCCTGCCCGCTTCGTCCGGCACATCGACCCACACGCTCGCGGATCCCTGCCGCAGCACGTCACGGTAGATCTGCGTGGCGGCGGCCTCGGCGGCCGCACGCCCGTCGCTCTGCGGCCCGCGCACGACGCGGCTCGCGACGAAGAGGTCGCGCGCCGGCGGAGCGACCGCGTCGGAGCCGTGGGCGGGCGCACCGCCCCGTCCCAGCTCGCGTCCGGCCGGCTCCCCCCGGGGAGGTGCGACCCGGCGAGCCGCATCCGCTGCCGCCACGAAGTTCGCGAGCATCTGTCGTCCGTGCTCGCTGGCGATCGACTCCGGGTGGAACTGCACGCCCCAGACGGGTCTGCCCTCGACGTCGAGGCCCTGCACGACGCCGTCCTCACTGCGGGCGGTCACCCGCAAACCTGCTGGCAGCGGCTCGCGGACGGCGAGCGAGTGGTAGCGGGTGACCAGCGTGCGCTGTGGGATCCCGGTGAAGGGGCCCGTGCCGTCGTGCTCGAGTGGCGAGCGCCAGCCGTGCCTCGCCTCGGGGGAGGCGACGACCTCGCCGCCGAAGTGGAGGGCGATGCCCTGGTGCCCCAGGCACACCCCGAAGACGGGCAGGTCCACCCCTGGCGCGAGGGCAGCATCCAGCACCGCGGCCGACCCGTCGAAGTCGGCGGCGGTGGCCGGATGCCCTGGCCCGGGCGAGATGACGATCCCTGAGACGAGGCTATCGGCGACCCAGCCGACGCACACGCGGATGTCAGCGGGGTCACCGGCGTCGATGACCCGGACCTCGCGGTCGCTGAGCTCGAGCAGCAGCTGCACGAGGTTGTAGGTGTAGGAGTCGCGGTTGTCGACGACGACGATCACGCGCCGCGCCCGTCAGGCGGGCGGCCGTCGAGGAGCGGCACGGCGCTCGTCTCCTCGAGGCGGGGCCGCCAGCGTCGCACGCGGGCGACGTCGAGGCCGAGGCGGGTGCCGTCGAGCATCGAGACGGGGCTGATGCCGTGGAGCGTGTTGAGGTACCAGAGCTCATCCCACCCCCGGTCGGCGGATGCGGCGAGCGGGTCGGCGAGCAGCTCGCCTTCCACGCGCGGGATGCCCGCCGTGGCGAGCAGCTTCTCGAGCACGCCCAACGTGGTTCCCGGAACGCGCCGACTCGCGGCGGGGATCACGAGGGTCTCGCCGCGCCAGCCGACGACGGTGCCATAGGCCGCCTCGGTGATGACGCCGCGATCGTCGACGAGCAGCGCGTCCGCGGCGCCTTGCTCAGCAGCGCTCGCACGGAGCTGCAACAGGGACGGGAAGTCGGGGCCCTTGACGGTCGGCCAGCGGCGTTCGTCGAGGCGCGTCGCGAGCTTCGTGAGCGGCCGTGCCTCCGGGGCCGGCCGCAGGGCGAGCTCGATGAGCACGCGGTCGCCGCCAGCATCGCCCTCGCCGTCGAGGCGTGCCGACAGTCGCGGGAACCATGAGTCGGCGAGGGGCACGCTCTCGAACACGTCGGCCCAGATTCGTCGCCAGTCGGCGTCGATGGTGTTGGTGCCCGCGGGGCTTCCCGACCAGAGCAGCGGGTGGGCGGTCGCCGCCTCTCCGAACAGCTCGCCGACGGATCGCTCGAAGCGCTCGCGGTGGGCGGCGTGGGCGATGACGCGGCCGGAGTCGACGCGCCACGATTCGACGACGCTGACGGCCGCGGTCTCCCGGCCACCGGCGTCGCTGTCGTCGCGCGCGGCACCTTCGCTGGCTTCAGCTGCACCATGACCCTGCATCGCCCCATTCTGCCCCAGGCGCGAAGGCGCGTCCTCGACGCTGCAAAGGTGTGACCCTGCGCTGAGCACCAGAACCCGTCGGGGTCGGCGAAGGCGAGGGCGGACTTGCGGTCGCTTCCCGCCTGTTTTGATGACCACAACGCTGCCCTCGGTAGCGACTCCGCGAGGGCGGCCATCCGTTGCCCGATGACCTCACGGCTACCAGCGTGACGCAGAATGCTCACATGACCAGCATGAGCACCCCAACGAACGTCGTCTTCGTCTGCAAGAAGAACGGCGGCAAGTCGCAGCTGGCGGCCGCCCTCCTGCGCGCGCTCGGCGACGAGTCGATCAGCGTCGCCTCCGCCGGCACCGCGCCGGGCGGCTCCCTCAACGCCGAGTCGGTGGAATCGCTCGCCGAGCTGGGCATCGACGTCGGCGACGAGCATCCCAAGCCGCTCACCTCGGAGATGCTCGACGACGCCGACCTCGTCGTGGTCCTCGGCGACGAAGCGCGGCTGCCGGACGGCGTGACGGCTCCCGTCGAGCGCTGGATCACCGACGAGCCCTCCGAGCGCGGCATCACCGGCATGGAGCGGATGCGGCTCGTGCGCGACGACATCCGCGCGCGCGTCGCGGAGCTGCACACGCGGCTCCGCGACGCCTGAGCGGACGGCCGCCCGTTCCACCCTCAGCTCACTGAGTCCGCGCAGCTCCATCACTCGCGGAGGTCGCGAAGCTCACGAGCCGAGCCACGTGTCGCGCGAGGATGTCCGTCTCGACGTTGACGCGGTGGCCCACATCGAGCGTGCCGAGCGTCGTCGCGCTGAGCGTCTCGGGGATGAGCGACACCTCGAACCAGTGACCGTCCCCGGGCGCGCCGCTCGGGCCCGCAGCTCCCTCGGCGCTGACGGCCCCGACCGCGCTGACTGTGAGCGACACCCCGGACACCGCCACCGACCCCTTGTCGACGAGCAACCCGGCGTGCACCGGGTCGATGGCGAAGCGGATGCGCCGCCACGCGTCGAAGTGCTCGACCTCCAGCACCTCGCTCGTCGAATCGATGTGCCCCTGCACGATGTGGCCGCCGAGCCGGTCGCCGAGCCGCATGGCCCGTTCGAGGTTCACGGCGTCACCCTCCGCTCTGTCGCCGAGGGTGGATGCGCGCAGGGTCTCCCCCATGACGTCGGCCGTGAAGGCATCGGCGTGCAGCTCGGCGACGGTGAGGCACACGCCCTCGACGGAGATGGAGTCTCCCACCTTGGCGTCGCTCACGCTGAGCGGGCCGCGCACCGTGAGGCGCGCATCCGTGTCGTTCCTGATGATGCTCGTGATCTGGCCGAGCTCCTCGATGATCCCAGTGAACACGCTACTGACCCGCCGTTCCAGCTGCTGCCGGGAAGTCGCGAAGGGCGGCGGCCGTCGCGATCGCGGCGAGCGCCGCGTCCGCCCCCTTGTCCTCGAAGCTGTCTGGCAGGCCGATGCGTGCCTGCACCTGCTCCTCGTCGTCGCAGGTCAGCACGCCGAACCCGACCGGGATGCCCGTGCGCACGGCGACATCGGTGAGGCCGTTGGTCGCGGCAGAGCACACGTACTCGAAGTGCGGGGTGCCGCCGCGGATGACGACGCCGAGGGCGACGATCGCATCCGGCCCGCTGGCGGCGACTCGGCTCGCGGCGACGGGCAGCTCGAAGGAGCCGGGCACCCGCACGATCCGCACGTCGGTGACGCCGGACGTCTCGAGCGCCCGGTGCGCCCCGTCGAGGAGCGCCGCCATCGCCGTGTCGTGCCATCGAGCCGCGACGATCACGACCCTCAGCCCGGTGCCGTCTGCCTGCACCGCTGGTGCTCCCTGTCCGCTCATCGTCGTGCTCCTCTGGTCAGCGCCTCCGCGGCGCGCGTGCTCGTTTCGTGGTGGTGGTGGCTCTCCGTGCCGGTCAGAGCCGGGAAGCCCGGGTGCCGCCTCCGGTAGTCGACGATGTCGTCGACGTGCAGCAGCACGAGGTCGTGTGCCGATGCGAGCGCGCCCGCCTCGGTGTACGAGAGCATCTCGCCGTCGTCGCGCACGAGCTCGGCGATGACGCCGACCTCGCCTGCACCAGCCAGGCCCACGAGGTCGACGGCCGCTTCCGTGTGGCCGGGCCGCTCGAGCACGCCACCGTCGACGGCTCGCAGCGGCAGCACATGGCCGGGGCGGATGAGGTCGCGCGGCGTCGAGCCGGCGGCCGCGAGCGCTCGCACGGTCGTGGCCCGGTCGCTCGCGGAGATGCCGGTCGTCACGCCAGCGGCCGCATCCACGGTGATCGTGTAGGCGGTGCGGCGGGCGTCCTCGCTGTGTTCGACCATGAGCGGCAGCTCGAGCCGATCGGCGAGGTGGCCGGGCAGCGGCGCGCACAGCAGTCCCGACGAGTGGCGGATGATCCACCCCACCCATTCGGGGGTCGCAGTGCTGGCGGCGAGGATCGCGTCGACCTCGTTCTCGCGCGAGGAGTCGTCGGCGACGAGCACCGGGCGTCCGGCCCGCAGCGCGTCGAGCGCGCGGGCGAGCTGGCCGCTCATGCTGCGACCCCCTCGGCCGCGACGGCGCCGACGTGCTGGGGGTGCGCGCGCGTGTCCCGAACGAGGTGGATGAGCGTGTCGACGCCAAGCGGATGCACGGACTCGGTGGTCCACCGGTTCGCGTCGCGCAGACGCCCGACGTCGAGCGACGCGACGGAACTCGCGCCGTCGCCCAGGAGGATCGGCGCGACGTAGGCGTCGATCTCGTCGACGAGACCAGCTCGCAAGAACGCAGCCGAGATGGTCGGACCGCCCTCGACGATCACGTGGCGGGCGCCGAGCAGGTGCAGCTCCTCGAGCGCGGTGACTGGGTCGTGGGTCCTCAGGTGGACGAACAACTCGGGGTCGGCGCGAACGGCGGCATCGGCGGCCACATCCCGCATGCCCATGACGACGCGCAGAGGCTGGGGCGCATGGACGGCCGCGGGCCCGCGGACAGAGAGCGTCGGGTCATCGGAGCGCTGCGTGCCCGTGCCCACGAGGATCGCGCAGGCTTCGGCCCGCCGCTGGTGCGCGTGCAGCCGCGCGGCTTCCGAGGTGATCCACCGGCTCGACCCGTCTGCGGCGGCGACCCGCCCGTCGAGGGTGGAGGCGAGCTTGAGCGTCACGAAGGGCCGGCCTTCGGCGACGCCGGTGAGCCAGGCGCGCAGGAGCGCCTCGCCTTCGGCAACACGGAGCCCCTCGAGCACGCGCACCCCGTTCGACCGCAGCCGCGCAGCTCCCCCGGAGGCAACCGGGTTCGGGTCGGCGACCGCGAACACGACCTCCGCGACGCCAGCCTCGAGCAGGGCGTCCGCGCACGATGCCGTCCGCCCGGTGTGGGAGCACGGTTCGAGCGTCACGACGGCGGTCGCGCCCCGCACTTCCGTCCCGGCAGACCGGGCGTCGTCGAGCGCGGCGGCCTCCGCGTGCGGGGTGCCCGCCCCTCGGTGGAAGCCGCGTCCCAGGATGCGGCGCGGGCCGCCGCCCGGAGACGGCGGTGCGAGGAGCACGCACCCGACCCTGGGGTTCGGGTCTCTCAGTGGCCCGCGGGCCGCGAGGGAGAGCGCCAGTTGCATGGCGGCGTCGACAGACTCGACGCGGTTGGATTCTTGGATCGGCATCGCCGGTGACCTCCGCATTTCGCGTGCCACGGGGCCATATCCCGGTACCGGCGCAGCCGGAGATTCCGGCAGCCGACGCCAACGAAGGCCCTCGCCGAAACGAGCGCCTCCCATGCACCTACCATCCGGACTTTAACCGTCGGTCCTGGAATTCCACCAGGTCAACCGCTCGCGGACGAGCGGGTCGCGGACTCTCACCGCCGGTTCGGACTTTCACCGACCCCGGAGCATGTTGCACGGCGAGCCTAAGCGAGACGACCGTCGGAAGACAGCGTGTGACGCCCGGAAACCGACTTCGTCGCGATGTTTCGGGAAGGCGGCCTACGCGACCACTTCGCGCAGGCCGATCGCGAGGTGCACGTCCTGGCGCTGACCGCCGGAGTGCACCAGCGCGGAGCCGTCATCGTCGACGGTGAGCTGCGTGCGGTGGCTGCGCAGGGCGGCCACGACGGCGTCGCGGTGCTGCTCGAGGTCGAACCATTCGAGGTCGCCGATCTCGGCCGCGAGCTCGCGTTCGCTCTGCTCGACGAGTTCGGCGAACCGCACGCCGGCACCCCGCGCGGCGGCGAGGCTCGCTTCGCGGGCTCGAACGTGGTCGGGGTGCCCGTAGCCGCCCGTCGCGTCGTAGCTGATGACGAGGTCCGGCTCGTCGTGGGCGATGACGGCGGCGAGGTCGGCCGTGACCTCCTCGACGGGAGCCACGCTGAACGCCCGCAGGTCGGTTTCGTCGGCGGGACCAGCGAGGCCTGGCCGCAGCCAGCGCATCCCGGAGTCGCGGTACTCGCGCACCTTCAGGCCCTCTGCCCGTGCGGGCGGCGTTCCGAGCCACCGGTGCTGGTCGATGCCGAGCGCGTCGAGGGACCCGCGCAGCTCGCGCTCGCGCACGTCCGCGAGGTCCGCGACCGACGTGTCGGCGGGAAGGACGCCCGCGACGATCTCACCGAGCTCACCGCGCGTGCAGGTCACGAGTGTCACCTTGGCGCCGCGCTCGTGCAGTTCGCGCAGCAGCGCTCCGCCCGCGAGGGCTTCGTCGTCGGGATGCGCGTGCACGACCAGCGCGTGTCGCACGGAGTCGAGCAGGCTCGCGCTGCCCTCAGGCACGCGACGACCCCTGCCCCGCCTGAACGACCAACTGGCGGAACACGGCCAGGAGGCCCTCAGCGCTCAGATCCCAGGAGTGGGCGAGCGCGTGCTCGCGCGCGGCGACGCTCAAGCGCTCGGCGAGCTCCGGGTCGCGCAGGATGCGCGCGATGGCGGCTGCCCAGTCCGCGGGGTCGCGGGTCTCGAGCAACGTGCCGGTGACGCCGTCGACAACTGCCTCGCGAAGCCCGCCAGCGGCGGAGGCCACAACCGGCACTCCCGAGGCTGCGGCTTCGAGGGCGACCAGACCGTACGTCTCGGAGTGCGACGGGATCAGCACGACGTCGACGAGCCGCAGCTGGGCGGCGAGCGCCTGCCTGCTGAGCGAGCCGATGTACTGCACGTGCTCGGCGAGCCCGTGCCGCGCGACCGCCTCGTGCAGCTTCGCTTCGTAGGCGCGCCCGTCGTCGTCCGGAGGGGCGGCGCCCACGAGCACGTAGTCGGGGCGCACGTCGTCGTCGATCTCGGCGATCGCGTCGAGCGCCAGGTCGAAGCCCTTGAGCGGATGCAGGCGCCCAGCTGACAGGGCGCGCTTGGGTCGCGACTCCCGGGCGGCTGGCTCGGCCCGCGCATCCCGGGCCGGGAAGAAGAGGTCGGCGTCGACACCGGGCGGCACGATGTGGGTGATCGCCGGGTTGCCGCCGAGCCTCGAGAGGACGGTGTCGCGCTCCGCTCTGCTCACGACGACGATGGCGTCGACCGACTTCGCGAGCATCGCCTCGCCGGCGAGGCGGCCTGGCGACTCGGCGCGCTCCCCGTCGGCGAGCGGCGTCGAGCTGCCGGCGGCGATGGAGTGGAAGCTCTGCACGATCGGGATGCCCAGCTCGCGTGCGACGGGTAGGGCGGCGACGCCAGAGAACCAGTGCTGGGCGTGGAGCACGTCGACGGACAGCTCGACGAGGAGGACGGCCAGCGCATCCCGGAACTCGTCGATGACGTGCTCGTGCTCGCCTTTCGAGATGAGTCGAGCGGGGCCGGCCTCCAGGTTGTGGAGCCGGAGGTTGTCGCCGAGCTGCACGGTGGGAGCGGAGCCGGGGTCGCTGCGCCTCGTGATGAGCTCGACCTGGTGGCCGCGGTCCGCGAGTGCCTCCGCCTGCGCCAGCACCACGACGTTCATGCCACCCGCATCCTTGGTCCCCGGCTCGTCGAGGGGAGAGGTGTGGAGCACGACAAACGCGATGCGGAGGGGGCGCTCGTCGGGGAGGACATCAGGCATGCCTCCGACCGTAGGCGTCGCGGGCCCGCTTCGCCATTCGGGATGCCCCGCGTTACGCGGCCCGGATGAGTGCGGGTTCGGTCGCGCTCAGATATGCAGGCAGCGGCACACGGCGTGGCAGCCGTCGAACGATCGCCCGCGTGCGTTGCGGAGCACGTTGATGGCCGGCGGCGACAGATGGCGGCGCACGGCCTCGCGCAGCAGATCGTCCCCTGAGGCCGGATACTCGATCTGCCACAGCAGCTCTCGGATCTCGCCGCGCAGGGGCGCCTCCACAAACGACTCCCGAATGTCAACGATCCCGGCGAGCGCGGTTTCCGATGTCGAGCCGGCGGCGGCTGGACGCTGGTTGGCTTTCATGAGGACCTCCCTGTCCGTCTGATTCCAGGGTCCCGCATCCGGGTCACGGGCGGCAGTGGTGGCACGATTCGAAAGAACGTGGTAGCGGATCCAGCGTCGAGCTCGCTTGGCGAGCTGCCAGGCAGCGCAGCCCGCGGCGCACGCCCAGAGCACCGCGAACTGGATGAGGATCACGACCCCCCGCCAACTCCAGCACCGTCATCGATCACCACCTCCTCGGACTCGGCACCCAGCGAACCTAGAGCGGGACGGAGCAACCTGAAACGGCTTGCGCCAGCGTTGCCGTGCCGCTAGTGATCGCGACGGCTCGCCGGCAGTCGACCGTCTGGGTGCCCCCGCCCCTTAACGCGAATCGGAGCCGGAGGGAATCCACGCGTCGCCGTTCGGCGCACTTCCTAGGCTGGATGCACGTGCCACACACGCGCCGACCGGAAAGGCAGCACGATGGGAACCCTCACGTACGCGTCCTTGCACCTGGAGTTCGAGGACCGTCTCCTCCAGCATCTGCAGATCGTGATCATCCAGAAGTTCCGTCGCCACGAGGCGTTTCTCATGTCGTGGAAGGAGTCCGCGAGCGCGGCTGATGGGCGGGCGGCGATCTGGCTCACGCCGAACGTCCCGATCTCCTTCAAGTTCTACGGCAGCAAGGCACCGTCGGTGAACCGCGACTGGCTGTCGTCGCTCGCGCGTTCCGCGGACAGCTCGACGGGCCTGATCGTCACCGGGGAGGACGGCGAGCTCGCGCTGGCGTCCCCCGACAGCGGGCAACCAGGAACCGCCCACCATAAGTGGCATTAGCACAACTCGCCAGCGATCTCTACCCCTCGAATTTTCAACTCCGCCTCGGGACGCTACTAGGAGGCCACGAGGATTGGGGGACCGCCATGGGATACCTGTACTACGGGGCGGACGCCCACGCGATCGAGATCGAAGACCGGCCGTTGGCGCACCTGCGAGTCGCGATCTTGAGCCTCCTCCGGGCCGGGCACAGCGTTGCCTTCACCTGCCCGCGGTCGAAGGACCTCGGTGGCGGCCGCGAGTCGCTCTGGATCACGCCGCAGACCGACCTCCGCTTCCGCTTCCGTGGAAGCCGTGCACCGAACCTGAACGAGCACTGGGTGCGCGCCATCATCGCGACGAACGATTCGGCGGCAGGGCTCCACCTGGTACCGGAGTGCACGCAGTTCAATGAGCCCGTCGCGCACCACCCCGCGGCCCAGCAGAGCGCACCCGTGCACCAGTCGGATCTTGGGCGCCGCTCGGCGCCTGAGCATCAGCTCTCGAAGTCGTAGAACGAGATGTCGGCGAACGGTGCGCCGTCATCGCCCTCGTCAGCGATCACCGGCACCTCGCGGACGCTCACAGACGACGCCGTCGTGATGAGTTCCCACTGCTCCAGGCGCCCACGCACGGGAAAGCGAACCAGGTCTCCGCCCTGGCGGACCGCATCCACGATCATGTGCTGCAACGTCGGCATCGCCTCATCGTCGACGTAGTGCGCACGGTCATCGACTGTCACCAGGAATGGCATGTCCACCTCCACCGGGAAAAGAACTCACCGTCCAGTGAACGCCTTCGCGAGCCCAGAATCTGGGCCTGGAACAACGTCGACGTATGTGCTATCGAGCAGACGCGGGGCGCAGTTGCGGCATTGCAATAGAGTTGGGGCAGGGTTTCGACGGACCGAGAACGGGATCAACATGGCACGGGACGCATACGACGCAGCAGTCCAGACGCTGCAGGCGCCGCTCGATTCTGTCGATGGCGTGGCTGACTCCCTCGTCGGTCTGTTCCCCGTCTCGGGCGCGGCCGTCTCCACGATCGGCGAGCTGCTCGGCAACCAGACGGTCTCTGCGTCGAACGAGGTCGCCGCACGGCTGGACGAGCTGCAGTTCGACCTCGGCGAGGGACCATGCTGGGACACCCTCGCCACAGGGCGCCCTGTTCTCGAGCCGAACCTCCGAGAGCTGCCAGACACCCGCTGGCCGGCGTTCGGCCCGGCCATCCCCCGCGACAAGGTGGGAGCTCTCTTCGCGTTCCCGATGCTGGTCGGCCCGCTGCGGGTCGGGGCCATCGACCTCTACGCCGCCGCCCCGATCGGCTTCGAGCCGCTCCAGACGCGTCAGGCCACTCACCTCGCCTCGCTCGTCGCGCGCAACGTCCTCCGCCTCGCGCTCGCCTCCTCGGGCGACGAACCCCACCCGGAGGGCAAGCACTCGCGTCGCAAGATCCATCAGGCGACCGGGATGGTGCTGGCGCAGCTCGAGACGACCGCGGACGAGGCGACCCTCGTCATCCAGGGACACGCCTTCGCGACAGGTCGATCCATGATGGAGATCGCCGAGGAGATCCTCGCCGGACAGCTGGCGTTCCGAGCGGGGCCGTCCGGAATCGAGGAGCGGCGATGATCCGCGATGCAAGGGACACGCAGCTGCTCGAGACCTTCGCGGTGCTCGCCGACACGCTCGTCGCGGGCTACGACGTCGTTGACCTGCTGCAGATACTCGTCGATCGCTGCCAATCGCTGCTCGAGGTGACAGCAGCCGGCATTCTGCTCGCCGACGAGCACGGCGATCTCGAGCTGGTGGTCTCGACGAGTGAGGCGGCGAGCGTCGTCGAGACGATGCAGATCTCAGCAGACGCCGGTCCGTGCATCCAGAGCTTCAACGAGGGGCGCATCGTCGCGGTCGAGGACATCCGCGAGGCTCCGGACTCCTGGCGCATGTTCAAGCAGAGCGCGCTCGAGCACGGTTACCTGGCCGTGCAGGCTGTGCCCTTGAAATTGCGCGAGACCACGATCGGCACGCTCAACCTGCTGCGCTCGACACCTGGAGAGTTTCCCGAGCAGGAGACCGTCGCCGCGCGCGCCCTCGCGGACGTCGCGACGATCGGCATCATCCAGGAGCGCACGATCCGTCATGCCGACACGGTGCGCGAACAGCTGCAGAACGCGCTCAAGAGCCGCGTCGTGATCGAACAGGCCAAGGGCGTCGTCGCCTACCGACGCTCGATCACGCCTGAGGAGGCGTTCGATGTGATCCGCGGATACGCGAGGTCGAATCGACTGTCGCTCTCGCAGGTCGCCGCGCAGCTGGTCGCGCGTACGCTCAGCATCTGACCGACCCCATACTCACCTTCAGGGCGTACGCTCACCCTGTTGGCCAGGACCTCGCCGCCGAGCCCCGCTCACGCAGCCGGGCCGTACGGTCGCCGCCATCCGCTGAACTCGGACCTTGGCGTCGAGATATGAGAGGCCTCCGCCGGGAGGCTGAACCGAGGTCAGCTATGTCCATTCTTGTCACCGTCAATCGTGAGCAGTTCGTGCTGCGTGACCCGGAGGCGATCACTCGCGTACGCGCTGAGATCGAGGAGGCGGCCCGTTCGGGTGGCCGGATGCTCGTGATCGGCGACTCGGCCGACGGCCCCGAGGTGCTCGTCACGCCGTCCACGAACGTGCGCATCGATATCCTGCCGCTCGAAGCCCCGGACGAGGGCGAGAGCGACGACCGCGACGAAGTTGCCTTCGTCGACTTCGACGAATACTGATTCCCGCAGGACGCTCACCGGACGCTGAGGGCTTCCCCAGCCACCTACCTGAGCGGTTTGCCAGCCTGGAGGCATGACAGACGCGACCGCCTTCGACGCCCGTTCGACCACAGACCCAGGTACCGCCCCGTGGCGGGCAGCGCTCGACGACGACTCACTGTCGTTGATGACGAGGGGCTACGGGTTCGGTGCACACATCTGGAGCAGGGCTCGCGCGCAGGCCAGGGCGGTGCCACTGCGGCTCCTCGGCAGGGAGGCGTTGCTGGTGCGCGGCAGCGACGCCGTCCGGCTGTTCTACGACGAAGGCAGCATCGCGCGCCACGGGGCGATGCCCGCGTTCGTGCAGGAGTCGCTCTTCGGCCACGGCTCGGTGCACAGTCTCGACGGGGCCGAGCACCGGCACCGGAAGGCGACGTTCCTGCGCGTGGCCTACGACGACGATCGTGTCGAGGAGCTGGTCCCCCACTTCGAGCGTGAGTGGCGGGAGCAGGCCGACTCGTGGGCGGATGGCGACGACGCCTCGGCCTACGACGCGGCAGTCACCGCGTTCGGACGGGCATCCATGACCTGGGCCGGCTTGCCCGGCACGTCGGCTGCGAAGTCGCGGTGGGCGGCGCGCCTCGCCCAGATCGTCGACGGCTTCGGCGCCCCGTACTCTCCTGAATTCCTGCTCGCGTTCAGCAACCGCATGTGGTCTGACCGACACGCTCAGCGGCTCATCAAGGCCGCGCGGTCCGGTGAGCTTGCGGCTCCGGCTGGCACCGCCTTGCATGAATGGGCCTGGCACGTCGACGAGCAGGGGGAGCTGCTGCCGCCGAGACTCGCGGGCGTCGAGCTGCAGAACAGCATCCGCCCGATGATCGCCGTCGCACGCTTCGTGGCCTTCGCCGCGAAGGAGTTGCACGACCGACCCGGTTGGCGCGCGCGGATCGGCGACGAAGCGGCGGCCCGCGGTTCGTTGCATGGCGGCCCGATTGCCACCGCATTCGCGCAGGAGGTGCGGCGCACCGCCCCGTTCGTGCCACTCCTGCCAGGGTGGGCGCGCGAGGACATCGAACTGGACGGTTCGCGCGTGCGGGCAGGTGGACGGCTGCTCCTCGACATCCTCGGCACGAACACCGACGACAGCTCCTGGGAGGACGCTGGTGCTTTCCGGCCGGAGCGCTTCCTCGACGTCGACGACCACGAGTCCATCACCGAGTTCATCCCCCACGGTGGGGGCGACGTCGCGGCCGGGCACCGCTGCCCCGGAGAGAAGCTCGCGATCGCGGGCCTTGCGACCGCCATCGCAGCCCTCAGCGACCCCCGCGTCGACATCTCGGGCGTCGGCCTGGAGGTGAACCGGAGGCGACTGCCCACGAAGCCCTCCTCCGGAGGGCTCATCCGCCCGGCTGCGCCATCGAGCCGGTCCAGGTCGGAGCCCGCTGCATCCCGCTGCCCCGTGCACTGATCGTGCGACGGGGCGCCGGATGCATCAGCGCGTCGATCGACCCGCCTTCCCATCCGAACCGCCTGGGGCTCCGAACAACTTCGCAACACCCCAGCCGAGCGGGGCCGGAAGCGAGGTCACCGATGTCGATTGTGCTCACGGTCAACCATGACCGGTTCGTGCTCCATGACGCCGAGTCGATCTCCCGCCTGCACGGCGACATCCGCGCCGCCCTTCAGGCGGGCGGCAGCCTCGTTCCCATCGGCAGCCGGCCGGGGAGCCCTGAGGTGCTGATCACGCCAGCCACGCATGTTCGCATCGACGTCCTCGATGTGCGCGACGTTGATCGCTCCGTCGACGGCTCCGTGGACGGCGCCGACACCGAGGGCGCCGACCATGGCGACGTGGTGTTCATCGACTTCGATCAGTACTGACCCGCCTGTCAGCTCGAGTCGCTCAGCGCAGAGTGCCGGGGTAAGGCGCGTCCGTGCCCACGAGTGCGAGCTTGCCCTCTTCGTCCGTGACCAGGAGACCGGTGCTGCTCTCGGCCGACTCCCCGAGCCGCTTGAGCCAGTCGCGATTGATCTCCGGCACCTTGCCGCCCAGGAACTTGAACTGCATGGACGTGTTCGGGGTCAGCCAGATCGCCGAGCGTCCGTCGCCAACCGAAGGCGAGTCCTTCCAGGACATCAGGAACGACTCGTTGCGGCTCAGCTTCTGCACGATCACGATCTGCAGGTGCGTGAGGAGCCGGTCCTCGAAGTGGATCGACGTGCCGTCGTAGACGAGCGTGCCCATGATGTGCTCCTGTCAGCCTTGGGGGATGCGGCCTAGGATACGGACCGTGACCGGGAACGCCCAGGACGTGCGCTGGATGCGCCGACCGCGAGAGAGGCGAGGCACGATGCCCCGCCTCCCCGTTCATCGCTTCCGTCCTAGAACGCGGGCGTGCCTCCGGCGATCGTGATCGTCGCCCCGCTCGTGTAGCTCGACTCCGGGCTGACCAGGTGCACGTACGCGGCGCCCAGCTCAGCTGGTTGTCCCGGCCGCCCGTACGGGGCCTGCTCGCCGAAGTGCGCCACGGTCTCGCCATCAGATGAGGCTGGCTGCAGCGGCGTCCAGATCGGGCCCGGAGCGATCGAGTTGACTCGGATGCCCTTCGGCGCGAGCTGCTGCGCCAGACCAGCGGTGAAGACGCCGATCGCGCCCTTTGTGAGTGCGTAGTCGAGCTTGTCAGGCGACGGCTCGGCGCCCTGGATGGAGCCGGTCGTGACGATCGAGGAGCCCGGTTCGAGGTGCGGGAGCGCCGCCTGCGTCAGCCAGAACAGCGAGTAGACGTTGGTCTTCATCGTCTGGTCGATGCTCGCAGTGGTCATGGTGGTGATGTCGCCGTTGCTCTCCTGGTGGCCGGCGACCATCACGAGCGTGTCGAGTCCGCCGAGCTCCGCGACGGCGCGTTCGACGAGGTCACGGCAGAACTGCTCGTCGCTGATGTCGCCCGGCAGGAGCACGACCTTTCGCCCCTCGCGGACGAGCAGGTCGCGCACTTCCTCCGCATCCGCCTGCTCGCTGGGCAGGTAGTTCAACGCGAGGTCGGCGCCTTCTCGACTCAGGGCGATGGCCGCCGCTCGGCCGATGCCCGAGTCGCCGCCCGTGACGATGCCGCGGAACCCCTTCAGCCGGCCGAGGCCGACGTAGCTCTCCTCGCCGTGGTCTGGTCTGGGGGTCATCTTCCTCGCCAGGCCGGGGAGCTGCTGCTCTTGTTCGGGGAACGGCGGCTTCGGGTAGAGGTCGAGCGGGTTCTTCTTCTCGTAGTGGCTCATGCCCGCGACGCTAATTTCGGGCAGGGCGTGCCGACAACTGCTTGACCTCCCAGCTTTCTCCCGCCGTGGCACCGGCGAGGGTCCACGTCAAGGTCTCGCGGTGCGTGGGCGCATTCGTGACACTGATTCGGAGTCGACCGATGGGTCGCGCGTGACGGCGAGGAGATTCCAGTGGGGAGCACGGGCCGCATGGACCTGCCACAGGAGCAGCGGGAGGCGCTGAGGGCCGCGGTTCGCTGGGAGTGGGCGACCATCGCCTTCACGGCCTGCACCATCACGCTCGTCGCGTTCGTGGTGGGCAACTCGCAGGCGATGAAGACCGCCTGGATCGAGGACATGCTCTCCCTCATCCCGCAGTTCGCGTTTCTGATCGCGCTCGTGTTCATCCGGCGCAAGCCGACCCGCACCTTCCCGTTCGGGCTGCATCGGGCAATGGGCATCGGGCATCTCGTCGCCGGTGTCGCTCTCCTTGCCGTCGGCGGCCACCTCGCGGTGGAGTCCGTCCTGGGGTTGGTGAACGCCGAGCATCCCACCATCGGCAGCGTCCAGCTCTTCGGGACCGTCATCTGGCAGGGGTGGCTCATGGTCGCCGTCATGGCGGTCATCGTGGTCGGACCGCTCGTCTACGGTCGCGCGAAGGCCAGGCTCGCCCCGAAGCTCCACAACAAGCTGCTCGCGGCGGACGCCGACATGGCGAAAGCCGACTGGCAGACGAACGCCGCGGCGATCCTGGGCGTGCTCGGCATCGGGGTCGGACTCTGGTGGCTCGACGGCGTCGCGGCGCTCTTCATCTCCGCAGGGATCGTCTGGGACGGGGTGATGAATACCCGCTCCTCGGTGCGCGACCTCCTCGACGAGCAGGCGCGCACCCATGACGATCAGGAACCGCATCCGCTCATGAAGCGGGTGATCCTGCGCCTCCAGGACGAGACGTGGGTCGACGAGGCCGGCGTTCGGATGCGCGACCCGGGTCAGGTGTTCCACGTGGAGGCGTTTGTCGTGCCCGTCGATCGTCGTCCCCCGACCGTGGATGCGCTGCAGGACGTCGCACGGGATCTCGCGCGACTCGGCTGGAAGATGCAGGACGTGGTGCTGGTTCCCGTCGCGAGCATCCCGGACGGGGCGCAGACGCTGGCGTCCATCCGAGGGACCGGTCGGACCTGACGCCGCTGCACGCTCACCACCATGAGATGTCCAAGGGGACGTCGGTACCCTCTCCTCATGTCGAACGGCACCCCGGGCATCCCCGCGCGCACGGCCCAGCCCGTCTCGCCGGCGCGCGTCGCGGTGGTCGGGCAGGCCGGCCGGGATCTTGTGCTGCGCGTTGCGGGGATCCCGGACGCGGGGGTGAGCGCCGTGGTCAGCGAGCGCATCGAACGTCTGGGCGGAAAGGGCGCGAGCATCGCCGTCGGGATCCGCCAGCTCGATCCCGCAGCGCAGGTCTCGCTGATCGCTGTCCTGGGTGAAGACGGTGACGGCACGGAGATGCTGCGCGAAGCCGCCAGCCACGGTCTCGATACGCGCCACGTCGTCCGACGCGGCGTGACGGCGCTGCTCACGGATGTCGTCGCCGATGGCGGCGTGCGCCGACTGCTCGAGCACATCCCGGAGCAGGCGCTCCTCACCCCTGACGACGTCCGCGCCGCGACAGCCCTGACCACAGCGGACGCCGTCGTCCTGCAGCTGCAGCAGCCCTTCGACACGCTGCTCGTCGCTGCGCAGCTCACGAGGCAGCGGCCCGCGAACGGTGCCCCGAGAGCGCTGCTGGTCCTCGACGGAGCCGTCGACGCGACCGAGGACAGGGCCGGACGAGACGAGCTTGTCGGATTCGCCGATGTGGTGCGCGCGAACGCGAGAGAGGCGTCGATGCTGTCCGGGTCCGAGGTCAGGAACCGAGAAGACGCGCTCCGCACAGCCGAGACGCTCCGCGACCTCGGCCCCCGCGTCGTCGCGCTCACGGTCGACGATGCTGAGCTCATCGCCTGGCCTGGTGACCACGTGTTCCTGCCGCACGAGCGCACCCGAACGGTCGACCCCACCGGCGCGGGTGACGCGTTCGTCGCGGCGCTCACGACCGCGCTGCTCTCTGGAGCGAGCCCCCGCGAGGCAGGGCAGCGCGCGACGCAGGCCGCCGGCGCGAGCGTGCAACGCCTTGGCGGGCACCCCAGGCTCCGACGGCTCTCTCCCGACAGAAAGGGCAGCATGCTCCCCTCTACCCACCTCCCCTCGACCGACGGCGAGACGCTCGCGTGACCGGCGCGATCCCCTTCGATGTCGCACCGTGGAGCCTCGGCTTCACCGGGCTCGACCTCGACGCACCCCAGCTCGCGCATCTGGAGTCGGTGTTCGCCCTCTCCAACGGCCATATCGGCTGGAGAGCGAACTTCGACGAGGGCGACCCGCACGAGGTGCTCGGCACCTACCTGAACGGCGTCTTCGAGGACCACCCGATGCCCTACGCCGAGGACGGCTACGGGTATCCGGACACGGGGCAGAGCGTCGTGAACGTGCAGAACGGGCAGGTGCTTCGCCTGCTCGTCGGCGATGAGCCGCTGGATCTCCGCCGGGGCACGGTCGTACGCCACGAGCAGCGCCTCGACTTCCGCGCGGGCACGCTGCGGCGCGATCTCGAATGGACGTCTCCCGCAGGGCGCACGGTGCGGGTCACCAGCATCCGCCTCGTCTCGCTCACCCATCGCTCGCTCGCGGCCGTGCACTACGAGGTCGAGGCGCTCGGCGACGGCGTGCACGTGAGCGTGCAGTCCGAGGTCGTCGCCAACGAGGACATGCCGGAAGTGCATCCCGACCAGCGGGTCAACGACCAGCTCGACGAGCCGTTCGAGGGCCTCGGCCACTATTCCCTGGGCAGCGCGGCCACGCTCGTGCACCGCACCCTGAGGAGCGGCATCAGCATCGCCGTCGCCATGGACAACGTGGTCGCTGGCACGTGCGCGGCGCCTCCGAGCATCGAGACCGAGACGTCCCGAGACCTGGCGCGCACGACCGTGAGCGTGGAGCTGAAAGCCGGGGAGACCCTCGAGATCACGAAGTACGTCGGCCACGAGTTCTCGTCGACGCTCTCCCCGGAGGCGCTGCGCGACCGGGCGGAGGGCGCCGTCGACGACGCGAGACGGGACGGCTGGGAGCGGGTGCTCGCGGACCAGCGCGCGGACCTCGACGAGTTCTGGGCGTGCGCGGACGTGGAGATCGACGGCTCGCCGCGACTGCAGCAGGCGACCCGCTTCGCGCTCTTCCACGTCTACCAGTCGGCAGCCCGGCTCGAGGCGCGTTCGGTGCCAGGCAAGGGCCTCACCGGCGCCGGCTACCTTGGTCACACGTTCTGGGACTTCGAGAGCTACGTGCTGCCGCTCCTCTCGGCGACGGTGCCGGCTGCCGCCGAGCAGGCGCTGCGCTGGCGGCACTCCACCCTCGAGTACGCCCGCGCGCGCGCGAAGCTCCTCAAGCTCGAGGGGGCCGCGTTCGCGTGGCGCACGATCGACGGCCGGGAGAGCTCCGGCTACTGGCCTGCGAGCACGGCAGCGTTCCACGTCAACGCGGACATCGCCGCGGCCATGGTGCACCACATTCGCACGACCGGTGACGAGCGCTTCGAGCGGGAGGTCGCCGTCGACGTGCTCGTCGAGACCGCCCGGCTCTGGTGCTCGCTCGGTCGATGGGACCCGGACGGGGGCCTGCACTTCGACGGGGTGACCGGTCCGGACGAGTACTCGGCGCTTGTCGACGACAACACGTACACGAACCTCATGGCGCGCCTGAACCTGCGCGCCGCGGTGTCCGTCGCGGAGCGACACCACGCCGAGGCGGGCGCACTGGGCGTCGATGACGACGAGATCCGACAGTGGATTCGTGCCGCCGACGCCATCGTGGTGCCGTTCGACGAGCGCCGCGGCGTCCACGCGCACGCGGCCGGGTCGACGGACCTCGCACAATGGGACTTCGCCGCCACCTCCGCATCCCAGTACCCCCTGCAGGAGCACTTCCCGTACTTCCACCTGTACCGCAAGCAGGTGATCAAGCAGGCCGACCTGGTGCTCGCCCTCTACTTCGCGCACGAGGCATTCACCTTCGAGGAGAAGAAGCGCGCCTTCGAGTACTCGGAGGCGCTGACGGTGCGCGACTCGTCGCTGTCCGCCTCCGTGCAGTCGATCCTCGCGGCCGAGGTCGGGCACCTGCAGCTCGCCGCCGACTACCTGGCCGAGGCTGCCACGCTGGACCTCGACGACCTCCGCGACAACACCTCGCAGGGGCTGCACATGGCGTCGCTCGCCGGCATCTGGACGGCCGTCACGGCTGGCCTCGGCGGCCTGCGCGAAAGCGACAGGGGGCTCCGGTTCGCGCCTCGCCTCCCTGATCAGCTGACACGCATCCGCTTCGGGATGTTCGTGCAGGGGCGACGGCTGCACGTCGAGATCCGGCCAGAGGCGACCGTCTACCAGCTGAGCGCCGGCGAGCCCCTCCTGATCCGCCACTTCGACGAGGAGTTGGAGCTGCGGGCGGGGGACGAGGTGACCGCATCCACTCCCCCGCTGCCAGCCCCGGGCCCGGCCCCGGCCCAGCCGAGACACCGGGCGCCGAGACCCTTCGCTGAGGCCATGCGGGAGGAGTGACTACCGTCGGTAGCTCGGCGTCGGCAGGTCGACGCGCTCCGGGTTCCGGAGCACCCACGTCACGGCGAGCTCGGTGAGCGTGTCGACGGCCGGCTCGTCGAAGGATCCGCCGGCGAGCCGATCGACGGCCTGGTCGACGCTCACCAGCTCCTCCTCATCGAGCGGTGCCCCCGTGGCCACGTGCGCGCGGTACGCCTGCAGCATCCTGTCGAAGTCCTTGTCCCAGTTGCCGCCGCCGTTGCCGAGGATCTCGTTGCCGACGCGACCCGCGATGCGCACGACCTCGCCCTGCACGCTCTCGGCGGCGCCACCCCCTGGCACCAGCATCTTCCACAGCTCGCTGTACTGCGCCTTCCATCCCTCAGCGGTGACGGTGATGGGCTCGCCTGGCGCGAGGACCCTCGGCGGCACCGTCGGTTCCACGCCGAGCAGCTCGAACAGCTCGAACAGGATCGCGAGGTTCTCCTCGGACCCCTTGCCCCTGGCGATGAGTCCCTGCAGCTGCGACATCGTCTGACGCAGGTACTTGGGGGTGTCCCCGGAGATGGTCGCGCCGCGGGCGACGAGGATCCGCGCCACCTTGAGCGCCCGAGGCGCGTGGTAGTCCTTCATCCTCGTCATCGCGCGGTCGAGCGCCGTCTCATCGCGACGCCCGAAGTCCAGCAGCGGGTCCGCGCCCGCCTCGAGGAGCAGGGTGAGGCCGTCGATGTTCCCGTACTCGGCCGCAGCGGCCAGCGGCGAAGAGTGACCGGTGATGTTGGGGTCTGCGCCGTGCTCGAGAAGCACGGTCAGGACGTCGAGCTTCGCCTTCCACTTCGAATGGTGGGTCAGCGCGGTGTTGCCGAAGCGGTCGACGGCGTCCACCTCCGCGCCGTGCTCGATCAGCCAGCGGATGCCAGCTGCATCGAGCCGGTCGCTCATGAGCGCGGACTCCTTGGAGGAGTCGCGGCCGAGGGCGGTCGTCTCGACCTTCGCGAAGATCTCCTCGAGCTCAGCGATCGTGTAGGTCTCGCCCCGCCTGAATTACTTTGGCAGGGTGATGCGCTTCTTGGGCAACGTCGTCTCCTCCGGTCGGTTCGCTCTCGTTTTCGAGCGAATTCCCCAAGGGTGATCGAACCCCCTGAGCGGTTCGTGCACGTCGTCGGTGTGCCCACCCGCGCTCGTACACATCCCGTTTGCCTTCACGGCGCAGTATGGTCGCCGCATCCCCCGCCGCAGGCCGCGGCGGGTGGATGCGCGGCACCTGAACCTCGGAGGAACGCATGGCCATCGAACAACCCCAGGACCTGCGCGAGTACATCGAGCACCTGCGCGCGCTCGGCTACTCGGTGCGCGACGGCCACACGAACGACCCGGATCTCATCGACCCGCAGGGCAACCCGGTGTACACGTGGCAGGAGGGGTACCCGTACGAGGAGCGCCTGAGCCGCGACGAGTATGAGAGCGAGAAGTACCGCCTCCAGGTGGAGTTGCTGAAGTGCCAGTACTGGATGGAGGACAACGACCAGCGCGCCGTGATCCTCTTCGAGGGGCGAGACGCTGCAGGCAAGGGCGGCACCATCAAGCGCTTCACGGAGCACCTCAACCCTCGCAAGGCGCGCGTCGTGGCGCTCGCGAAGCCGAGCGACCGCGAGCGCGGCCAGTGGTTCTTTCAGCGCTACATCCAGCACCTCCCCACCGACGGGGAGCTCGTCATGTTCGACCGCTCCTGGTACAACCGTTCCGGCGTGGAACACGTGATGGGTTTCTGCACCGACGACGAGTACACGCAGTTCATGCAGCAGGCGCCGGCGTTCGAGAAGATGCTCGTCGACTCGGGCATCCACGTCACGAAGTTCTGGTTCTCGGTGTCGCGCACCGAGCAGCGCACGCGCTTCGCGATCCGCCAGCTCGACCCGGTGCGCCGCTGGAAGCTCTCCCCCATGGACCTCGCCTCGCTCGACCGTTGGGAGGACTACACGGCGGCGAAGGAGGAGACGTTCCGCCTCACCGACAAGAAGCACGCGCCGTGGACGATCATCCGCTCCAACGACAAGAAGCGCGCCCGCCTCAACGCGATGCGCTTTTGGCTCGGGCAGTTCGAGTACGAGGGGAAGGACCACGACGTCGTCACGAAGCCGGACCCGCTGCTCGTGATGCGCGGCAAGCAGGAGACCGCCGACGAGTAGGCGTGGCCTCACGCCCTAGGCTCTGACCATGCGCCACGCAGACTTCATCGACACGACCGAGGACGCCGCGAACGGGTTCGCGCTCCTCCTCGAGTCTGCGGACCACACCACCACCGTCTCCTCGTGCCCCGGCTGGTCGCTCGTCGAGCTGGCGGTCCACCTCGGCGGCGTGCACCGGTGGGCGCGTGCGCAGCTGCTCGGCGGTGGGCAGCAGCTCGACCGTCAGACGCCGGATGCGCCGCTCGCCGACCGGGACGCGCTCGTCGCGTGGTTCCGCGAGGGCGCCGCGGACCTCGTGGCGACGCTGCGCGAGCTGCCGGAGGACGCGCCATGCTGGGCCCTCTACCCTCCTGCGCGTGCCTCGACGTGGGCGAGACGACAGGCGCTCGAGGCGGCCCTGCACCTCTGGGACGCGAGCGACAGCCTCGGCATCGCGGTGCCGATCCGCCCAGATCTCGCCGCCGCCGGTGTCGCGGAGGTCGCCGAGGACATGTACCCGCGGCAGGTCGCGCTCGGACGGATGCCGTCGCTCGAGGAGCGCGTCGACCTGCGGATGCTGGACCGGCTCGAACGCCCAGGCGACGGCGGCAGCTTCGGCCTGCGCGTCCGGCTCGGCCCCGTCGACGAGACACCGGCGGGCACCGCGAACACCCTCAGTGGAGCGAGACCGGCCGACGCGACGCTCGAGCTCACGGCCGAGGCCGCGCTGCTCCTCCTCTGGAAGCGGCGCGACCTGGCGGCGGTGGATGCACGGGTCACCGGCTCCCGCGAGGTGCTCGAGCGTGTGCTCGGGAATCCGTTGGCCCCCTGAGCGCAGGAGAGCAATCCCCTAGACGCTGAGCGTCGCCGCGAACGGGTCTCGCGTGTGGTCGACGAGCGGGACCGGATCGACCGTGCTCTCGATGACCACGACCTCCCCGGCGGCCGCCGACTCCTCGATGGCGAGCATGATGTCGAGCACGTGCAGCGCCAGGTCCCCGGTCGCGACGTGCGGGAGCCCCTCCCGGATGCCCCGCGCCATGTCGAGCGCACCGTAGCCGCGGCCCGTGACCGTGCCCTCCTCCGGGTAGTCCTCCCAGGTCGGTTCGAGCACCTCCGCGTACTCCTGCGGGTGCCTGGCGACCCTCGTGCCCCCATCGGCGTGGTTCGGGTCCGGGGTCAGGAGCATCCCGCCCGCCCCGATGATCTCGACCGTGCCCATCTCGGCGAGCGGGGAGTCGTTGCTGAAGGTGAGCTGCGCGCTCGCCCCGCTCTCGAACGTCACCAGCGCATCCACGTGCGTCAGCACCGAGACGGGGAACGACTGCCCGGTGAGCGGGCCGAGCTTGACGGTGCGCGTCTCCTTGGCCGTCGATCCCGTCGCGTAGACCTTGCGGACAGGGCCGAAGGCGCTCACGAGCGTCGTCACGTAGTACGGCCCCATGTCGAGCAGGGGGCCGCCACCCTGGGCGAACAGGAAGGCCGGGTTCGGGTGGAAGAGGTCGGGGCCCGAGTAGCGCATCATGGTGCGCGCCGTGAGCGGGGTGCCGATGGCACCCGCCGCGAGGTGCCGCAGGGCGGTCTGGATGCCCGGGTTCAGCACCGTGTCGGGCGCCACTCCCACGCGCAGGCCGGCCGCGTCGGCGGCCACGAGGAGGGCCTTCGCCTCCTCCCGGTTGATGCCGATGGGCTTCTCGATCCACACGTGCTTGCCCGCCGCGATCGCGTCGAGGGCGACAGGCACGTGCACCGCGGGGATGGTGAGGTTGATGACGATCTCGACCTCCTCGTTCGCGAGGACCGACGCCGGCGAGCCCGAGAAGGGAACGCCGTAGGTCTGCGCCTTCTCGGCGGCGAGCGCCTCGTTCAGATCACCGAGCGCGACGACTCGCACGTCGGGGAAGCGCACGAGATTGACGAGATACGCGTCGCTGATCATGCCGGTGCCGATGATGCCGATGCCCACGGGGCCGCGCTTGGCACCCGGCGCTGATGTGGATGCTGCAGCGGCTGCTGTTGCCTGCGGGAGGCTCATGCGCGGTTCTCCAGGTAGTCGAAGCTGGCGGCGATCGCGGCGAAGATGTCGCCGTCGAAGTGGTCGAACTCGATGACGGCGAACTCGGCCGACGGGGCGGCGTCGAGGGCCGCACCGAGCGGGATGACGCCCTGGCCGGCCGGAACCTGGCCGAGACCGGACGGGTCGAAGGGGGCATCCGTCAGGAACGGGTTCTCAACCTTGGGGCCGTCCTTGATGTGGAGCGCCTTGACGCGGTCGCCGAGGCGAGCGAGCAGAGCGGGTGCCTCCACGCCGCCGATGTGCGCCCAGTAGACGTCGATCTCGAGCACCACCTCGTCGTCGAGGAGCCCAGCGAAGTACTCGAGGGCCGGGACGCCGTCGATGCGGTTGCTGAGCTCCCACGCATGGTTGTGATAGCCGACGCGGAGTCCATGCTCGGCGGCCTCCTTCGAGGCCTGGTTGAGCGCCGCGGCCGTCGCCTCCACCGCATCGCGAGTCGACCAGTCGAAGACGGCGGGATCGATGACGTACCGCATGCCGAGCTTCTTCGCCGCCTCGAATGTGGTCGCGTGACCCGGCACCGGCGTCGTCACGCCGTCTCGCGTGACCTCGTTCGCGACGAGCATGGCGTGCCCCGTCGGGGCGGCGATGCCGTGCAGCTCGAAGGCCGCGGCGAGCTCCTCGGCGCGGTCGACGAACGCGAACGCCTCGACGTTGCGCACCCCGATCTCGGCGAGTCTCGCGAGGGTGCCGTCGAGGTCGGCCTCGAGGTGCGAGTTGATGCTGTAGAGCTGCAACGACGTCGCCGGGCGCTGCGATTCCTGTGGGGTGCCGGGTGCTGCTGGTCGGGTGGTGGGCACGTTGACTCCTGTGTCGGTGGGCGCCCGCCGCGTCGCGGTTCGCTCTCAGGAGAGACGCTACTAGAAAATTGCCAGTTGGCAACTTTCATTCTCGGCTCAGCCGGTTCGGCCGAGCCTCTCGAGCAACCCCAGCGTGCCCGCGACGTCGACGCTCGGGTCCAGGAGCCAGCGAACCTGCAGCCCGTCGGATGCGGCCATGATCAGGTCGACGAGCATGGCCGCGTCCGCGCGGCGCTCCTCGGGCAGCGCCGCGAGCTGGCCGCCGACCTCGGCCGCCAGCTCGACCCTCGCCCGGGCGAACCGAGCCGTGAAGAACGAACGAGCAGGACCATCCCCAGCCTCGACCGACTTCGCGAGCATCTCCGTGAACAGCGAGACCATGCCGGGGAACCGCACGTTGAACTCGGCGCTCAGGCGCATCCGCTCCACGAGCGAGACGGAATCCGGCATGCGCTCGTCGTTGACGCGGTCGTGCTCGCGGATGACCTCGACGAGCAGCCCCTCTCGGGAGCCGAAGTAGTGCGTCAGCATGCCGTGAGAGACCCCGATGGACTCGCCGATCGCGCGCAGCGAGGCCCCGCTCGCGCCCGTCTCGCGGAGCGTCTCGTACGCCACCGCCAAGATCTCGCGCTTGCGCTCGACACCCTTCGCGTACCGACCCCGCGCTCCGTCTGCTGCCACGCCCAGCATCGTAGCCGGGAGGTGGCAGGGCTGGCGGGAACAAGCCGGACGCAATGACCCCATGGTCCAGACCGATAAGACCTGCTGCCTGATCGGGGTTTTCTCAGCCACTGAGGGCTCGGCGAGCCGAAATGTCGGTGGTGCGGTCCAAGATTCGGGTATGAACTCGTACGACGGTGAACCGCTGAAGGTCTTGGGGCTTGATCCTCACGACCCGGTGTCGGTGTTGGCGTGGCGGAAGTTCTTGCTGGATTGGGATGCGGATCTGGCGGTCATGGCGGCCGCTGTGGCCGCGGATCAGGTGCGGGTGCGTGCGAAGTTGGCGGAGATGGCGTCGGTTCTGGATGAGCTTGATGGCACCGAGGAGCATGCCATGCACGTGCAGTCGCTCGCGGCGGAGATCGCGTTGATCGAGCAAATCGGGCAAGCGGCGGCTGAGGGGGCTTTGTCGGATGCTGGGATCGCGGTGCGCGAGTTCCCTGGCTTCGTGGACGCGCTCGGGGAAGGCAAGCTCAGCGAGGAGCAGCTTCGGGTGCTCACGGGTGCTGGCTTGTCGGTGTCGCATGCGGACGCGGCTGAGCAGTCCGCGCGACGGGGTGAGTTCGTGCGGGTGATGCTCGCCGAGCTGGATTCTCGGGTGTTGCCGCCGAAGGCATTGCGGATGGCCGCGGCCCGCGTCGCGGAGTCGCTGACGGAGGAGTCCGTCTCCGAGCGGCACGAACGGGCGCGGAAGACGCGGTACGTGTCGGTGACGGCGACGGAGAACGGCATGTGCATGCTGCGTGCCCGGCTCCCGCTGATCGAGGGCAAAGCCATCGCGGACCGGCTGCGGAAGCAGGGCAAGGCGCTCATCAGGGCACGACCGAAGCCCGCCCAGGCACGGCGAGCGCCAGAGGCTTCAGACGCTCCGGACGCACAAGAGGCTTCGGGCGTGCCGGACTTTACAGATGGGCCGAATGTTTCAGACGCGCCGGATGAGCGCACCATGGACGAGGTCAAGGCCGACTTGTTCACGGACATGCTCCTGACCTCCGACCCGATGTCCTGCGCGGCGGCGGCAGGTATCCAGGCGAACGTGCAGTTCACGATCCCGATCCTCACCGCCCTCACCAAGCTGGGCGGGAACGGTGCTGTCAGCGGCACAGGCAGCGGACCAGGCAGCGGCCGAGGCCCAGGCTCACGCGTTCGTGGTGGTGGTGCGGCGAGCTGTGTTGCTGGCGCGGCCCGTCTCACCCCGGCTCCGGCGCTGCTCGATGGCATGATCCCGGTGCCCTTCGAGGAAGCGGTCCGCCTCGCCGGCACCGCAACCTCGTTCGTGCGCATCCTCACCCACCCCATCACCGGCACCGTCACGGCCGTCGACACCTACCGACCCAGCGCAGCCATGCGCGCCTTCCTCGCTGCCCGCGACATTCACTGCCGCTGGCCCGGTTGCCGACAGCCCGCGACCCGATGCGACCTCGACCACACCCACGCCTGGGAACACGGCGGCAAAACCACCCTCGAGAACCTGTGCGGCTTCTGTAAACACCACCACGTCATGAAACACGCCACCGCCTGGACCGTCACCCAACTAGACGGCGGCGTCATGCAACTGCGCACCCCCAGCGGCAAGATCCTCACAGACAGACCCGAACACCACGACGTCTACTTCACACGCAACGACGAATACGAGACACCTGCGGCACCGCCCCAAGACTCTGTTGCGGAGACCGAGCGCACCCGAGCCCCAGAACCCAACGATGTTCCCGGCGACCCACCACCGTTCTGAGAGACACAACGAGGTACTTGCCACGCTCACCGCTGAGCCGAACGCGCCGAACGCGCCGCACACGTACGCACACGTACGCACAACATGCCACGGACCCTTCCGGTGGGGGTGGCAGCGCAGCGGGCACTTCCGGTGCGGGTCCGGTGCCGTTGCCCGTGCCGGTTCAGCGGCTCTCTAGATCTCGTCGACGGGGCGAGCCTCGTGATGGCGGGCGCCGTGCGTGCGCCGGTCCTCTTTCATCGCAGCCTCGGCGAGGTGACGCCGGCCTGCGACGAGCTGCTCCCTGACGTCGCGTTCTGCCGCCCGGAACGGCTCCCAGTAGGTGTCGTCGTAATCCTCGACGATCTGGAACGTCCACCGCCCTTCGATCACATTGCGGCCGACCAGCTCCGAGTCGAGCCGGTCGGCGAGCTCATCGTGCCCCGCGTCCCGCAGTGCATCGGATGCCTCACCCAACGCCAGGTCGGCAGCCCCCGTCAACCGGTGGAAGCTGTAGAGCAGCCCGCGCGCCTGGTCGACCATCTCGAGCGCCTCAGTGAGCTTCCCCACGGCAGCGACGGTCGCCTCGTCGACGCCTTCCGGCGGCAGATGCTCGGCGCTTCGGCGCTCCCGCTGATCGTCGTCGGCCCCGGGCGCTCGCGTGTTCTCGTCGCTCATGGTGCGATTGTTGCGGCCGAGCCTGAGCGATCCGTGGACCCCCGCGCGGGACAGGTCCACACCTCCGGATTGGACCTCAAGTCCAACTGCGAGCGATTGGCACGAGCGCTTCCCGCCACCACACCCCTACGGTTGCCGCACGCGCCTCGTTCGCGCCGCCTCCCCTCCGAAAGGACACCCCGTGACCACCTCGCGCCCCTTCGCCCAAATCGACGTCTTCTCCGAGACCCCCTACCTCGGCAACCCCGTCGCGGTCATCCTCGACGGCGAAGGACTCACGCGCGACGACATGCAGCGCATCGCACGATGGACGAACCTCTCCGAGACGACGTTCGTGCTGCCCACCACCGACGACGCGGCCGACTACCGACTGCGCATCTTCACCCCGGGCGGCGAGCTGCCGTTCGCCGGGCACCCGACGCTCGGCTCGGCGCACGCCTGGCTCGAGAACGGCGGTACCCCGAAGAAGGGCGGGCGCATCATCCAGGAGTGCGGCGCCGGACTCGTGGAGGTGCGCGTCGATGCGGGGCGCGTGTCGTTCGCGGCCCCGCCGACCCTCCGCAGCGGTCCGCTCGAGCCGGAGCTCCTCGCGCGCATCATCGAGGCGTATGGCATCACCAAGGAACAGGTCGTCGCCCACCAGTGGATCGACAACGGGCCCGGGTGGGCGGTCGTGCAGCTCGCATCCGCGCACGAGGTGCTCGATCTCGACCCCGACTTCTCGCTGCTGCCCGACGACATGGTCGGCGCCGTCGGCGCGTATCCGGCCGGGGCGGCGCACGCGTTCGAGCTGCGCAGCTTCGCGCCGCGCATCGGCGTCGACGAGGATCCGGTCTGCGGCAGCATGAACGCCTCGACGGCCCAGTGGATGCACCGCACGGGCGCCGCGCCGGGCTCGAGCTGGCGGGTATCCCAGGGCGCGCGCCTTGGCCGCGCCGGCGACATCACCGTGACCGTCGACGACTCCGGCGCCGTCTGGGTTGGCGGCGCCACGACCACCCTCTTCACGGGAACCGCGCTCGCGTAACCGCTGCCGCTGCGCCTCGCGGCTGCCACGGCCCAGAGCGGACTTGTGGTCGTCAAACCTGCGCTTCAGCGACCATAAGTCCGCCCTCGATGGCAGCCCGGCCCGGCCCGGCCCGGCCCGGGGAGTCAGCGCGGCGCAGCGCCCCGGCTCAGCCCTGGGGTGCCTTGCAGAGGCAGAACGGGTGGCCCGCGGGGTCGGCGTAGACCACGAATTCGTCGGGACTGCCGGGTTTGTCGCTTGCCTTGAGGAGACGGCCTCCGAGCTCGAGCACTCTCCGGTGCCCCTCGTCGAGGTCGTCGATGTAGAGGTCCAGATGGATCTGCTGCGGGGGTTGACCGTCAGGCCACCTCGGTGCCACGTGGTCGGGAGCGAGCTGGATGCCGAGCCTCCACTCGCCGTCGGCGTAGACACTGTGCCAGTCGTCCTCCTTCTCGACCGTACCCTCGAGCAGGGACGCCCAGAAGGCACTCTCGGCCTCGATGTCAGCGGCGTCGAACACGACGATCGTGCGGCGAATCCTCATGGCCCCTCCGTGGGTGTCAGCCTGCAGAACACGCTCACGCTACGGAAGAACGCTGACCGGCATCTGCCAGACGACGCGCACGCTCAGCCTCGGCCTCACTTCCAGTGGCGGGGCCGCGTGAGCGAGTCCGGAAGCTGGGTCGTTGCGTCACCGAACGCCGCCGCCAGCTGCGGTTGCGTGAGGTGCAGCACGTGGCGCAGGTCGGCACCGTGCAGCTCGGCGTCCCGCAGGTCGGCGCCGAGGAGGTCGGCCCATCGCAGGTCCGAGCCGCGCAGCTTCGCCGCGATGAGCAGCGCCCCGCGCAGCTCGACGGCGCGCAGGTCGCCTCCGGAGAAATCGGTGCCGAGGTAGACGCCGCGCGGCTCGACTCGCGACCAGGCCCCGGATGCGCGGCGTCGGGGCGCGTGCATCCGTCGCACCTCACGGCTCACGGCTCCCAGCAGGTCGCCCGCGGCGGGCCTGCTCGACTCGACCGCTGCTCGCAGCACCGCGACATCGGGTGACGCGGCCTGCGCATCCACACGATCGAACAGGGCGTCGATTCGGCGCAGCAGCGGCCGGTCGGCGGTGCGCCGCCTCGCCTCGGTCAGCAGCCACAGCACCTCGTGCAGTTGACGCACGAGTGGGAACACGGCGAACATCGCGTCGCGCAGCCCCTCACCGTCGCGCCAGTCGCCACTACCGAAGGTCTCCTGGGTAACCCGCTGTCCGGCGCCGTGGCATTCGAAGACGGTACAGCCCCGGTACCCGCGTTCGAGGAGCACCGCGTGGATGCTGCAGCCGAGGTTCTCGTCGAGGTTGCGGCAGGGTTTGCCTGCTGGCTTCTCGTGGGCGAAGTCGTCGCCCCGAGAGAAGGCGAGGGCCGAGCAGCAGAGCGCCACGCAGCGCGCGCAGTCGCTCTGGAAGCGCGTGTCGTCTGCATCCGGGCCGCGCCCTGCGCCGGAGACGCCCCCGGTGGATCCTCCGGACCGAGGCTCGGCCGCTCGACCCGAAACGGGGTCGACGGTGAGCGGCATCGGCACGCTCGGCCGGTGCCGCAGCTGCTCGCCGGGGTCGCCTGGTGACATCGTGGCCACAGCCTACGTTCGCATCCGCATGACCCGGCTGAGCGCCTTTCACCCTGTGGATCACTCTGAGCGGGCAAGAGCGGCCCGGCCCCACGAGTAAAGTTCGGCGCACCGAACATTGTTCTTCCCCTCACCGTAGCGCTATGCTCTGGGCATGCTGACCCCCGTGCTGCATGCAGCCAGACGGAAGGCCACCCGCATCGTCGCGGCCGGCCTCGCACTCGTCACGCTCGCATCCCTCACCGCCTGCGCCCCCACCGCCGAGGACGACAACCGCCCCGTCGTCCTCACCACCTTCACGGTGCTCGCCGACATCGCCAGGCAGGTCGCCGGCGACGAGCTCCGGGTCGAGTCGATCACCAAGGTCGGCGCGGAGATCCACGGGTACGAACCGACCCCTCTCGACATCGCGAAGGCCTCCGAGGCCGACCTGATCCTCGACAACGGCATGAACCTCGAGGCCTGGTTCGAGCAGTTCGTCGCGAGCATGGATGTGCCGCACGTCGTCGTCAGCGACGGCGTCGAGGAGGTGCCGATCGCGGGCGACGCCTACGCGGGTCTCCCCAACCCGCATGCCTGGATGTCGCCCCTCAACGTGCAGCTCTACGTCGACAACATGGCCACCGCGTTCGCCGACCTCGCGCCAGCAAGCGCGAGCATCTTCGAGGAGAACGCCGCCGCCTACAAGGCCGAACTGCAGGCCGTGCACGACGAGCTCGTCGCCGCGATCGAACCGCTCCCCACCTCGCAGCGCGCGCTCGTCACGTGCGAGGGAGCCTTCTCCTACCTCGCCCGCGATGCAGGACTCGAGGAGGTCTACATCTGGCCCGTCAACGCCGAGCAGCAGGCCACGCCGCAGCAGATCGCGGGCGTCATCGACCATGTGCGCGACAACGGCGTGCCCGCCGTGTTCTGCGAGTCGACCGTCTCGGATGCACCCATGCGTCAGGCCGTCGACGCCACGGACGCCGAGTTCGGCGGCACGCTCTACGTCGACTCGCTGAGCGAGGAGGACGGCCCAGTGCCCAGCTACCTCGACCTCATCCGGCACGACGTCGACACGATCGTGGCCGGCCTCACCGGCGAGCAGGGAGGCACCTCGTGAGCCCAGCATCCACCGGCGCACCTGCCGGCACCACAACATTGCCCGCCATCGAGGTCGACGCCCTCACCGTGCACTACGGCGAGGTGCTCGCGCTCGACGGCACCACCCTCGCCATCTCGCCGGGGCGGGTGTGCGGCCTCATCGGCATGAACGGCTCCGGCAAGTCGACGCTCTTCAAGTCCATCATGGGCGTCGTCCGCCCCGATGCGGGCACCGTCCGCATCCTCGGCGGCACATCGGCGGATGCGCGCAAGCGGGGTAGCGTCAGCTACGTCCCGCAGAGCGAGCAGGTCGACTGGGACTTCCCGCTCTCGGTGCGCGATGTGGTCATGACGGGCCGCTACGGGCACCTCGGCATCACCAGGCGACCGAAGGCGCGCGACCACGCCGCCGTCGATGCGGCGCTTGAGCGCGTCGAGCTGAGTGACCTCGCGGGGCGCCAGATCGGGCAGCTCTCCGGCGGGCAGCGCAAGCGCGCTTTCGTCGCCCGCGGCATCGCCCAGGAGGCCCAGGTGCTGCTGCTCGACGAGCCCTTCGCCGGCGTGGATACGCGCTCCCAGGCGACCATGACGCGCCTCCTTCGCCAGCTCGCGGCGCAGGGCGTCTGCATCCTCATCGCCACCCACGACCTCGGCTCCCTGCCCGAACTCGCCGACGAGGCCGTGCTCTTCAACCGGCGCGTCCTCCTGCACGCGAGCCCCGAGGAGATCATCCGACCGGAGAACCTGGCCCTCGCCTTCGGCATCGACACCGGCAAGGGGGCGGCCGCATGAGCCCCGCATCCGCCGCCAGAGTTGTGACGAAGTGCACCCTCCCTCCGCCGCGACAGCAACCATCCACAACTCTCCGCGACGGGCGAGGCGCGTGCGGCGCGCACGGCGAACGCCGCGAGCACCGCGAACCCCGAGATGGAGACCGCGCATGAATCTCGTCGACCTCGTCCTCGAGCCGCTCGGCTACGAGTTCATGGTGCGGGCCCTCATCACGACGATCATCACGGCCATCGTCTGCGCCCTCCTCAGCTGCTGGCTGGTCCTCATCGGCTGGTCCCTCATGGGCGACGCCGTCTCGCACGCTGTCCTTCCCGGGGTCGTGCTCGCCTACATCGTGGGCGCACCGTTTGCGCTCGGTGCCCTCGTGTTCGGGCTCGTCGCCGTCGGACTCATCGGCGTCATCCGCGACACGAGCAGGGTGAAGGAGGACGCGGCGATCGGCATCGTCTTCACGACCCTGTTCGCGTTCGGCCTCGTCCTCATCTCGGTCACCCCCAGCCAGACCGACCTCAGCCACATCCTCTTCGGCAACCTCCTCGGCGTGAGCAACACCGACCTCGTGCAGATCGGCATCCTCGCCGCCATCGTCGCGGTCGTGCTGCTCGTGAAGCGGCGCGACTTCACACTCGTCGCCTTCGACGCGACGCACGCCCACGCGATCGGCCTCAACCCGCGCCTCCTGCGCGGCGCGCTCCTCGGGCTCCTCGCGCTGACGGCCGTCGTCGCGCTGCAGACCGTCGGCGTCATCCTCGTCGTCGCGATGCTCATCATCCCGGGAGCCACCGCGACCGTGCTCACGCGCAGCTTCGCGCGGATGCTCGTCATCGCCCCGATCGTGTCGGTCGTCTGCTCGGCCATCGGCCTCTACGCCAGCTACTACCTCGACGCGGCGTCGGGCGGCATGATCGTGCTCGCGCAGGGCGTCGCGTTCCTGCTCGCCTACCTGCTCTCGCCAACGCAGGGGCTCGTCACGTCGCGCGTCGTCGCGCGTCGCCGCGCGAAGGTCGCGTAGCGATCACGCTGTCAGGCTGACGTCACCCAGACCGCTCGGGCGGCCACTGGGCCCAGGGCGAACTGGGGCGCAATCGCGATGTCCGCGCCGGGGGCCGCATCCACGACGCTCAGCACCAGCGACTCGGAGTACGGGTCGCTTTCGTCGATCTCGAGTCGCGCCCCGACGGTGACCCCCTTCGCGGCGAAGTACTTGAGCAGCTCGGGATCGGAGTCGGAGATGCGCTCCACGACAACGCGCGCGCCCACGTCGAGGCTGCTGAGCAGAACAGCCTGCGGGATGCTCACCTCTCCGGCTGCGGACGGGATCGGGTCGCCGTGCGGGTCGCGCTCCGGGTGCCCGAGCAGAGCGTCGATCCGCTCGACCATGAGGTCGGACACCGAATGCTCGAGGTTCTCGGCCTCGTCGTGCACCTCGTCCCACCCGTAGTGCAGCACCTCGACGAGGAACGTCTCGAGCAGCCGGTGCCTGCGAATCATGGCGAGCGCGTGCGCGCGACCCTCAGCCGTGAGCGAGATGCTGCCGTAGCGGGCATGCTCGAGGAGGCCCTGGTCGGCGAGTTTTCGGATGCCCTCGGACACGGTCGAGAGCCGGAGCTGCAGGCGCTCGGCGACGATCGTCGCCGTGACGGGCGCATCCGACCACTCTTGGAGACTCCAGACCACCTTGAGGTAGTTCTGCGCGCTCACCGAGAGTTCTGACACCGACATGCGGACAAGCCTACGGGGCAGGGTGCGCGGCGCGCGGATGCCCGGAACGCGACCGTCGCGACGGCCGAGGGTCAGGCGCTCCAGCGGTCGCCGAAGCGGCTCTCGCCCGCGAGCATCGTCCACACCGTGGTGCTGAGCGGCGGGTACTCGGTCGCGATGCGGCGCATGAGCTGCGCGTCGTGAGCGCCGCTCTCCGGCGCCTCGTCGCCACCCCGCTCGAGCGCTTCGGCGCGCATGAGCAGCACGACCAGCTCGTCGACGGTCGGCAGCTCCTGCATGAAGCGCCACGGGTCCTCCCCGTTGCGGGCGCGCGCGTAGATCATCGTCTCGCGCTCGTCCTGCGCCTCGGCGCGCAGGACCTCCAGGCTGGCTCGCCTGGTCAGTTCGTAGCGCTCGGTTTCCACGCGACGAGCCTACGCGCCACCTCGTCATCCCGCTGAACCCTGTGGAGTGGACCGGGTGCGCCTGTGGAGAGACGCCGCCCGGGGCGCCCCGCGTGAGAGTCTTCTCACCTGCCAGGATCTGGACTCCTCCGCCCCAGATAATCGATGGATGCGGGTGATGACGGCGGGCGAGGCGCGGCTGGAGGTGCGGCCGCGATCTTCGGTGCGGGTGCGCATCCTCGCGTCGATCCTGCTCGTCACGATGCTCGGCATGGTCGTCGCGGGCGCCACGAGCTACGTCGCCGCCCGCGAGCGCGTGCTCACTGGCGTCGACGAGCGCCTCACCACGGTGGCCGAGAGCGTGCGCGGGCTCGTGAGCGGGCAGGAGCTCGCGGCGCCGACGACGCCCGATTCGGCCACCCCGTCGGCGACCGCCGGCCCGTCAGCGAGTGCCAGCCCGTCAGCGACCGCACCAGACGCCGCCCGGACGTTCGCGAACTCCACCGAGGCGCTCGAGCTCGTCATGCAGCGCCTCATCCCGGAACGCAACGAGGGAGCCCTCGGGCTCATCGACGGGGCGCCCGCCTTCATCCCGTCCACCGCGACTCCGTTCTCGCTCGTCGACCTGCCCGCGCTCGTCGAACGAGCCGTGAGCGAGACCGCCGACGGCTCGGTGCGTATGGGCACCTTCGTCGACGCCACCCACGCGCTCCGGTATGTGGCCGTGCCGTTCACGGTGGGCGACGGCTCGAGCACGGCCCTCTACCTCGCGGCCTACGACCTGCGTGCCGAGCTCGCCGACACCAACAGCACCTTCCAGACCTACTCTCTGGTCGCCGTCGCCGCCCTCATCGTGGTCGGGCTTGTCGGCTGGTTCGTCGCGGGCCGCCTCCTCAGGCCCCTGCGCGAGCTGCGGGAGACGGCGGCCTCCATCACGGGCAGCAACCGATCCGCGCGCATCCCTGTCGTCGGCCACGACGACGTGTCGGCCCTCACCGCGACGATCAACGGCATGCTCGACCGCCTCGACGGCTCCCTCACCGCCCAACGGCAGCTGCTCGACGACGTGCGCCACGAGCTGAAGACCCCCATCACGATCGTGCGCGGACACTTCGAGATCCTCGACCCGACGGATCCCGCAGAGACCAGAGAGACGGTTGCCCTGGCCCTCGATGAGCTCGACCGGATGAGCGAGCTCATCGACGACATCGAGGCTCTCGCCGTCAGCGAGCAGCAGGGGTTGCTGAGCCTGGCGCCGTGCGACGTGCTCGAGCTGACCGAGCAGGTGCATGCGAAGGCGAGCGCCCTCTCGGCGCACCGATGGGTGCTCGAGCAGACGGCCCCCGTTGTCGTCGATGTCGACGCGCGGCGCATCACGCAGGCTTGGCTCCAGCTCGCCGACAACGCGGCGAAGTACTCGTCAGCGGGCTCCCGGGTCGGCCTCGGGAGTCTCGTGGATGCGCGCGGTGAGCTGCGCCTGTGGGTGCGCGACGAGGGCGTCGGCATCCCCGCGTCAGCCCAGGAGCGCGTCTTCGACCGCTTCGGGCGGGCCGAGACGGGGCGCAGCCAGACGGGATCCGGGCTCGGACTGTCGATCGTGCAGTCCATCGCGCGCGGCCACGGCGGGCGGGTCGAACTCGAGAGCGAACCGGGCGTCGGATCGATGTTCAGCATCGTGCTGCCCGGTGCCGACGCCGGACTCGCCTCGAAGCCGACCGACACGACTTCCGAACCCCAGCGAGAGGACCCCGCATGAGCAGCATCCTGGTCGTCGAAGACGAGGCGCGCATCGCCTCGTTCGTCGAGAAGGGCCTGAAGTCGAGCGGTTACGCCGTGACGGTCGCGGCCAACGGCACCGACGGCTTCGAGCTCGCCCGCGGCGGTGACTTCGATCTGGTGCTCCTCGACGTCGGACTCCCAGGGCTCGATGGCTTCGAAGTCCTCGACCGGCTGCGCGCCGAGGGCAACGCCGTGCCCGTCATCATGCTCACGGCCCGGACCTCGGTCGAGGCGACAGTGCGGGGCCTCGACGGTGGGGCCAACGACTACCTCGCGAAGCCGTTCAAGTTCGACGAGCTGCTCGCCCGCATCCGCCTGCGGCTTCGAGACGCGGGCCAGGTGGCGGCCACCGAGCTCACGCATGACGACCTGCTGCTCGACCTCCGAACGCGCCGCGTGCGGGTGAACGGCGCCGACATCGACCTCTCGGCGCGCGAGTTCGGCCTCGCCGAGCAGTTCTTCGGGAACCCCGGTCAGGTGCTCAGCCGCGAGCAGTTGCTGAGCCGAGTGTGGGGGTTCGACTTCGATCCTGGCTCGAACGTCGTCGACGTGTACGTGCGCTATCTGCGCGGCAAGATCGGTGCGGACCGCATCGAGACGGTGCGCGGCATGGGCTACCGCCTGCGCTGAGGCGAACTCGGGCGCCCCGACGGGATGCGTCCGCGCCGCAGGTCAGTCCTCGTCGTCCCCATCGTCGTCGTCATCATCATCGTCGTCGTCGTCGTCGATCTGCGACGGCCCGACGGGGTCGACCGGCACGGGCGCCTGGATGCTCCCCGTCGGCAGTGAGGGCTGCACCGGGTCCGGCACGCTGCTGGGCGACGGCGAGCCGGTGCCAGCCGGGGCAGTCGGCGACGGGGTCACGCTGATGGTCGTCACGGGCGTCTGCGCACCGACGATGGGCCCGACGTCGAGGGACTCACCCGGTGACGAGCGCAGCGACATGGCCTGAGCGAACGTGACCCCGGCGAGCGCGATCGCGAGCGCGCCGGCGCTCGTGAGGGCAAGCACCAGCCAACGCGGGCGGGGCTTCTGGCTGGTCATCGTCTCGGCTCCTTCGAGAGTGCGACGGCGAAGTCGAGGATGCGGTCCGGCAGCGCGTCGAGCCCGGCCCCGCCGCGGACCGCCGCGCCGAAGGCGTGCGAGAGCAGATGGGTGAGGGCGACCGCGTTGGCGCGGATGCTCAGGTCGGGGTCGTCGGTGAGCGTTCCGGCCTGTCCTGGGCTGTTCCAGGTGTGCGCGAAGTCGCCCCACGCGAGGCGCACGAGTTCGGCGAGCTCGAACGTCGAGGTCCGGAGCTCGGCCCTTCCACAGAGGTCATGCGTGAGGGCGGTCACGATCGCGTGTGCATAGAGTCCGCCGAGGTCATCGGCGAGGTCGCCGACGCCCGCCGTGTCGATGTCGACGACGCCCGTGATCGTGGCGCGGCCGTCGGTCTGGGCGTGCGGCTCGACGAAGATCTGGCCGAGGTGGAGGTCGCCGTGCACGGTGCGCGCCGGCCCCGGGCGCGCACGGGCGACCTCCGCGCGGATGCACGCGGCCACCCCATCGATGTCGGCCCTGCGCGCGGGGAGGAGGTCGTAGAGGCGCAGCAGGTACCAGTCGAGTCCCGCCGTCAGGCTCGCGCGGGCCCCGCGGGAGACCCTGGCGGCGCCGATGGACGCGACCAGTGACTGCAGCTCCCGCAGGAACGCGAGCCGCGCATCCGGTGTTCGTGGCACGTGCGAGTCGGCGGGGACGCCCGGCATGCGCTCGAGGGCGACGAGCCCTGCCTCACTCCAGCCTCGGCTTCGCGGCACTGCCACGCCCGCACCGGCGAGTTCCTCGTGGATGCGATGCAGCGGTTCCGCGTGCCCCGGTCGGACGACCTTGAAGAAGAGGGTCCCCTCGGGGCCGGCGAGACGCAGCACTGCCCGGCGCCCTGGCCGGTACGCGAGCATCTCGAGCTGCCCCTCGCCGACGGCGCCGAAGCGCGCCGCGGTCTCGCGCGCGGAGTCGGGGAACGCCGTCGCGGGGAGGGCGGGAAGGGCGGGGTCGTGCGGGTAGCGCCACACGCGCACCTGCTCGCGGGTCGCGGGGTTCTGCACGGTGGTCCACTGCTGGGATTCGCCGGCGACTGAAGCGGCCGCGGGGTTCGTCGCCGTGTCGATGAACAGACGGATGCGCTCGTCCGGTCCCTGCAGCGAGGCGAGCTCGACGTCGTAACCGGCAAGCACGCCGTCGCCGCTCGGCTCAGCGCAGGCGAGCGTGACCGACGCCACCTCGCGGCCGGTGCCCGTGGCGACGGCCTCGATCACCTGCCTGGCTGCTGCGAACATGTGCTCCTCCTGCGGCGCTGCGCTGAGCTGCTGTCGTGCTGAGTGTCGAACTGAGTTCTCGGCCGCAGCGTCCCGCGGCTCTGCCTCGAACCTACCGGGGTCGCAGCGCGACAGCCCGGGAACGTGCTCAGCTGTGGAGAACGCCGACTACGCGCTCGGGACGGACGGCGGCGTCTGCGCGCTCACCGGGCTCTGCGCGGAGACGGGGCTCTGGGCGCTCACCGGGCTCTGCGCGGACACGGGGCTCTGGACTGTCGGCACGCTCTGCGGGGCCTGCGCCGAGACGGGGCTCGGGGAGCTGAAGACGGGCGTCGCGGTCGGTGAGGCGCTGGTGCCCGTCGATGGGGAGGCCGACGGGGTCGTGGATGCGGCTGGGCTGCTCGTCGCCGACGGCGTCGAGAGGGTGAGCTGCTCACCGGGCACGTCGCGCACCTCGAGGGCGTTGGCAACGCCCGCCCCGCCGACGGTCAGGATGCCGAGACCGAGGGCACTGGCCGAACCGACGATGATCCAGGTGTTCTTCTTCTTGTTCATGGCTGCTGCCTCCTGTTGACTGCCGAGGCGTGACTTCGCCCCGGTAGCCCCAAGTCTCGTGAGCGTTCATGAGACGCACAGTGGTCTGAAGATGAGAGCGGCCTCATCTTCGCGCGGGCGCCGCCGCGCAGGCGCGGACGCGTGAGGGGCGGGTGGATGCGTGCATCCACCCGCCCCTCACATCAAGAGCTGGAGCCGATCAGGCGGTCTGGCCCCGGTGCTTGCCCTCCGCGACTTCCTCGACGAGCTTCGCGTTGAAGGCGGGGAGGTCGTCTGGCGTTCGGCTCGAGACGAGGCCCTGGTCGACGTGGACCTCTTCGTCGACCCACGTCGCGCCAGCGTTGATGAGGTCGGTCTTGAGGCTCGGGAAGCTCGTGAGCGTGCGCCCGTCGAGCACCTTCGCGTCGGTGAGGATCCACGCGCCGTGGCAGATCACCGCGACCGGCTTGTGCGCCTCGAAGAAGTCGCGCACGAAGCTGACCGACGCCTCGTCGAGGCGGAGCAGGTCCGCGTTGCCGACTCCGCCGGGCAGGACAAGCGCGTCGAAGTCAGTCGCTCTGGCGTCGCCCGAGGCGACGTCGACGGCCTGCTCGTGCCCGTTCTTGCCCTTCACGCTGCCGGACTCGGGTGAGACGAGTGACGCATCGCCTCCGGCTTCGGTCACGGCGCCCCATGGGCTCGTGAGCTCGCTGTCCTCGAAGTCGTTCGTGAGGAGGAAGGCCACGCGCTTGGTGTCGAGAGTCGTCATTGCTGATCGTCCTTTCGTCGGGGGAAAGAGTGCGCTGCTCGATCGCAACCGGGATGTGCTCCCGCGACGAGCAGGCATCTACTGTCTCGCACGGACCTCCCCGAAACGTGGACGGCCCGTGTGCGCGACCTGGCCGTCAGCTGGACGAGCCCAAGAGGAGCTTCCGCAGCGCCGCTTCCCCGGACCCGCGCCCCGGCTCGACGACTCGACCCTGGCCGTAGGCCTCGATGACCCTCGGATCGATGTAGCTCGACCGCGCGACCGCGGGCGTGTTCCCGAGCAGCTCGGCGGTGTCCCGCACCGCCTGCGCCACAAGTGACGTGCGCTCGCGCACCGTTCCCCCGACTCCCAGCTCGGCCAGTCGACTCGCGGCGAAGACCGTGCCGTGCAGCGTGCGGAAGTCCTTCGCCGTGAACTCGCCCCTCGTGCGCGCCCTGATGTCGTCGTTGACTTCGCGAGCCGAGAGGCGACGCCACGCTCGCCCGTCCTTCCACGAGAGGATGCGCCGCCCCGGCGACCCGCTCTCCCTGCGCTCTCCGAGGAACGTGACGAGTTCGAGATCCTCGATGAGGGCGCTCCACGGCACCCCGCTCTTGCCCTTGAACTCGAGCAGCACCTGCTCATCCTGCAGCGAGATGTGCCGGTTCAGGAGCGTCGTCAGTCCGCGGTGCCCGAACTGCTTCGCGGACCGCTCACTCCCGACGCGCAGGAACGCCGTGTCGAGGAGCTTGAAGCTCGCCGCGAGCGATGCCTCACGTCCGTCATTCACCGTGCGAAGCGCGCGGGTCGCCGCGCGGCGCGCCGACGGCAGCACGCGCGAGAGCTCGAGGGCCCGGTCGAAGGTCACGATCTGGCGCTTCGCGGTCCAGTCGGGATGGTAGATGTACTGGGTGCGGCCAAGCGCATCCACGCCCACCGCCAGCACGTGGGCGTTCTCGTGCGGCGCGATGCGCACGTCCCGCCACGCGGGCGGGATGGCGAGCGATGCGAGTCGAGCGCGCACCACGGGGTCGACGATGCGCTCACCGCGCTCGTCCCGGTAGCTGAAACCGCTCCCGGCTGCCTGCCGCGTCCACGCGGATTGAGTCGGCGTCCACCTTCGCAGTCGAACCATCTGTCTTGGCTAGCACCTGCGCGCCCCGCGAGGCAAGAGCTGAACGGCCATCGGCTGGGTAGCGTATTTCTAGGAGGTATCGCCTTCCCACAGATGTGGTGAGAACCCTCCACAGATCCCGTGGAAGTGGCTCCGCGCACATGTCGATGCGCGAGGATGCGACTATCCGTTCGAGACGGTCGCCAATGACGGCAGGAGCCTCATGCCATTCCCCGTTCCACCTCTCACCGCGACGATGCCCGCCGAGGGCCGAGTCGACCGCCTCTCCGAGCACACGTATCGCGTCGTCAAGGACGGCCGCATCTTGGGTTTCATCAACAAGATCGACGACCTCTGCGTCGTCTCGGCCGGATCCGACGCCGGGGCCGCCCTCGAGGTACTGCAGACCCGCGACTTCGCACGCGCGGTCAAGGAGCTCCAAGACCGAGCCTGACCCATGACCTCACGCCGCAGCTCCCCGGCCCGCTGGAAGGCAGCGGGCCTTGGAGTCGTGGCCACCCTCACGGCGGCCTTCGCGCTGACCGGATGCACTGCGGCCGGATCGGGAGCGAGTTCGGAATCAGCCACCGGCACGTTCGCGCCGGCTCCCCCCGCCTCGTCGGCTCCCCCTGACCAGCCGGGCGGCGCCACGGAGGCCGCCGGCGACCTGATCTTCGCCGCCACCGCCGACGACCGGCATTCGTGGATCACAGCCGAGGCGCGCGTCTCGGGCGTCACCAGATCCGGCACCTGCGAGTACACAGCGAGCGCCGAGGGCGTCGACACGATCACGCGCACCGCCAAGGCGCTCCCCAGCAACTACGACACCGTCTGCGGCGACATCTCCTTCGAGCTCGGCACGCCGGGGACCTACACGATCACGGTGACCGTCACCGATGTCACGGACCAGCCGCTCACGGCCAGTACCGACGTCGAGTTCCTGGGCGCATCCGCCGACTGACCCCGGGCCGCGCGAGCCTACCGTCCGCGGCGCACGAGGTGGCTGGCCCTCGCGCCCGCCCCGCGCAGGAGCCGCTCGAGCTCGTCCGAGCGATGGCCGAGACGCGGCGACTCGAGCGAGAGTGCGACCGCTCCGATCACCTCACCCGAGGCGCTGCGCACGCCGACGGCCGCGCACGTGTGACCTGGCACGAACTCCTCACGCTCCCAGGCCACGCCCCGCAGCCGTACCCGTTCGAGGTGTCGCTCGAGCTCGTCGCGCGACGTGATCGTCGCATCCGTGAACGAGGGCATGCCGTTCGCGTCGAGGAATGAGTCACGCTCCTCCACGCTCATGCCGGCGAGGATGATCTTGCCGAACGCTGTCGCGTGTGTCGCCTCGTGGAAGCCGAACTCGAGGGGGCGGATGCGCTGTGCACGCGCCGAGTCGGCGACGTGCGCCACGACCACATCCGTGCCCCGGTAGACCGCGAAGTACGCCGCCACGTCGCCGGCCTCGTGCAGCGCCTGCACGACCGCCCGCATGGGAGGCGAGACCCCGAGCTGCTGGTGCAGCGCCCGGCCGAGCTCGTGCACCTTGTAGCCCAGCTCGAACCGGCGCTCCTCGCGCAGGTGCACGAGGTAGTCCGCATCCACCAGCAGCTGGGCGAGCCGGTAGACGGTGGGCAGCGAGAACCCGAGCGTCTCCTTGATCTCAGTCGCGGTCGCGCCGCCGTTCTGGGCGACGAGCTCCAGCAGCGACAGCGCCTTGAGCGTGCTCGAGGAAGGCGCGGCCGACGCCGTGCCCGGGCCCGCGTCGCCCTCGAGGGGAGGCACGGCGGCGATCGAGGGGGCGGATCTGCTTCCGGGGGCATCCACGTCGACACTCACCGCAGCAGTATGCGCAGTGAAGACTGGACCCGCGGTGAGTGTCGCGTGGCTCATGACGTCTCCCTACAGCTCGCCGGCGCGCAGCTGCGTCGCCAGGTAGTCGGCCTGGCGCATGGCGAGCGCCACGATCGTGAGCGTCGGGTTGGCCGCGGCGCTCGTCGTGAACACGGATCCGTCGCCCACGAACAGGTTCGGCACGTCGTGGGATGCACCCCACCGGTCGACGACCCCGTCCTCGGGTCGCTCGCTCATGCGCGCCGTCCCGAGGTTGTGGGTCGACGGATACGGCGGGGTGCGGTGCACGTGCTCCGCACCGACCGCCTCGTAGAGCAGCGTGCCGCGGTCGTAGCCGTGCTCGCGCATGGCCACGTCGTTGGGGTGGTCGTCGTAGTGCACGTTCGGGACGGGCAGCCCGTTCGCATCCGTCACCGAGCGGTTCAGGGTGATGCGGTTCGACTCCTGCGGCAGATCCTCACCGACGATCCACATGCCGGCCGTGTTCTCGTAGGCGTCGAGCACCGAGGTGAACGATTTGCCCCACGCGCCGGGGTCGGCGAAGCTCGCCAGGAACGCGGGCCCGAGCGAGAGGGTCTCCATGAAGTAGCCGCCCACGAAGCCGCGGCTCGGGTTGTGGCCGGACTCATCGCGGATCACGCCGGCCATCGTCTCGCCGCGGTACATGCGCACGGGCTTGTCGAAGCGGGCGTACAGCGAACCGGTCGTGTGGCGCATGTAGTTGCGCCCGACCTGGCCGGACGAGTTCGCGAGGCCATCGGGGAACAGCGAGCTCGCACTCAGCAGCAGGAGGCGTGGCGTCTCGATCGAGTTGCCCGCCACGACGACGACCCTGGCCCGCTGGCGCTGCAGGTTGCCGTCCCGGTCGAGGTACAGCACCCCATCCGCTCGCCCGTCGACGTCATGCGTGATCTGGACGGCGTGGCTCTCCGTGCGGAGGTCGAGGAGCCCCGTCGCGAGGGCACGCGGGATCTCGCGCACCATCGTGCTCCACTTCGACTTGTTCTTGTCTCCCTGGAAGTTGAAGCCGTCCTGAATGGATGCGGGCCGCCCGTCGTACGGCTCCGCGTTCGTCCCATACGGCCCCGTCGAGTAGTGCGTGTACCCGGCCCGCTTCGCACCCTCGGCGAGCACCTTGTAGTTGTTGTTGGCCGGCAGCGGCGCCCGACCGCCCGTGTGCGTCGAGCCGATCGCGTCCTCGGCCTTCACATACCAGGGCGCGAGCTCGTCGAGCGTGATCGGCCAGTCGAGGAGGTTCGCCCCGTCGACGCGACCGTACGTGCTGCGCGCCTTGAACTCGTGCTCGTAGAAGCGAGGCGTCGCGCCGGACCAGTGCGTCGTCGTGCCACCGACCGCCTTCACGATCCACGCGGGAAGGTTCGGGAAGTCCTTCGCGATGCGCCACGAGCCGCTCGTGGTTCGCGCATCCAGCCACGCCATCTGGTTGAAGGCCTGCCACTCGTTGTTCTCGTAGTCCTCGTTCTGCAGGTACGGGCCAGCCTCGAGGACAACCACCGGGATGCCCTTCGCGGTCAGCTCGTGCGCGATCGTGCCGCCTCCCGCCCCGGAGCCGACGACGACGACGACCTCGTCGTCCTGCGAGATGGGCTTCCCGAACTGCGTGGGGCGTGCGCCCGTGTCCTCGGTCATCGCTCGACTCCTTCGTGGCTCGCGGCGAGATCGCCTGGCTGGTTGGTGGAGATGGGGTTGCCGTCGCCGGCCGCCTCGGCTGCGGATGCCGCCGGGATGCGCACGGCACCCGTCTGCGGACGCTTCAGTCCGGGCAGCGGCGAGAACGGCACATCCGCTGGCTCCTCGATGAGTGGCTCAGGCACCCAGTCGAGGTCGTTGAAGCCCCGGTTCACGTACCCGCCGAGCTCGAACGAGGAACCCTCGTAGCCGACCGCCTTCCACACCTCCGGGTCGTCGTAGAGGTTCAGCACCGTCGTGCGGCGGATGAAGCCGAAGAAGTCGGTGTGCTCGATGCTCCGCAGCACGGCCGTCGCCTGGTCCTCGTCGAGGGCGGTGAAGTCGCCCGCCGACAGGGAGTCGAGCGTGAGGAGCCCCTGCGTGAGCGTCACCCGAAGCCACGTCGACGACTTCGACTCCTCGAGGATGATCTGCGCGGTCCGCTCGTACGGCGAATCGGGGAAGGACGGGTGCGGGAATGCCACCCGGATGACGCGCACGAGCAGATCTCGAGCGTGCTCGGTGAGCTCTGTCTCGTTGAGCTGGGGGTACTTGGCCGGATATGCCATGGGTGTCGCTCTCCTCTCCATTGAGGTCTTGGTATGCGGTGGTCCCGATAGGCCCGTCGAGGCCGGACTCGAACCGTCCGGTGCCGGTGGGGGCCAGCACCCGCCTCGCGTCATCGGCGACGCGGCGGTGGATGCGGTGCTCATACGGTGCCCCGCACGATCCTCTCCTCACCACTCGCATTCTCGACATGCAAGAAACGGCGTTGCCTGGGTGGTCGCAGCGACGGGAGTCTGTGACGTGTCGGGGCGGATGAGAACGGCCCCGCGCATCCCGCAGGCAGCACCCTTCGCGCCTGCAGCAACTGAGAACAGGAGACAACGATGTCCAAGGTCCTTATCCTCGCTGGTGACTTTTCCGAGACCCTCGAGGTGTTCTACCCGTACGAGCGGCTCCGCGAGGAGGGCTACGAGCCCGTCATCGCGGCCCCGACCAAGAAGCGCCTGCAGTTCGTGGTGCACGACTTCGAGGGCTACGACACGTTCACGGAGAAGCTCGGGCACGGCTGGAACGCCGACATCGCCCTCGCCGACGTGAACCCCTCCGACTACGTCGCCCTCGTCGTTCCCGGTGGGCGCGCCCCCGAGTACCTGCGCAACAACGAGGACGTGAAGCGCATCGTGAGGCACTTCTTCGGCGAGGACTCCCCCGTCGCCGTCACCTGCCACGGGCCGATCATCCTCGCGAAGGCGGGCGTGCTCGAGGGTCGTACCACGTCGGGCTTCCCCGAGATCGCGGCCGACATCGAGGCCGGCGGCGGCACCTACGAGAGCTCGGAGGCCCTCGTCGACGGCAACCTCGTGAGCGCCCGCGCCTGGAACGACAACGGCCCCTGGTTCGGCAAGTTCATCGCGCTCCTTCGCGAGAAGGCCCCCCTCTCCGCGTAGCGCCCGCAGGCGCGCTCCCCCTGCCCCGCCCCTGCCCCGCTCGCTCCCGTCCTCGTCCCCGTCCCCGTCCCCGGCGTAGACCTGGGGCTTGTGCATCCGCCATACTCGCCCGGCGTGCGCAAGCCCCAGGTCTCACCCGCGCTTCCCACCGCGCCAACGCACACCTAGGGCCAACGCATCCACACCACCCCCGCAGCATGCGCAACCCCCAGGTCTCGCCACGCGTGACGCCGCCAGCGCCGGGGTTGACTGCGTTGTCACAGGGGCTCTCTCCACAGGCAGTAGTTCCCCAAGACCGTGGATGCTGGCCCGCGTCTAGCTTCGGCCTATGACTTCGGGCCAGAGACCCCCGCGATTTCGGACAGAGCTCCCGGCTGAGCTCCGGGGCCAGAGCTTCACGGTCGCGGATGCGCAAGCGCTCGGGGTAGGCAGGGGCCGACTGCAGAACCGCGGCCTTGAGCGCCCCTTTCGCGGAGTGCGCGTCGACGCCCTCGCGCTCGAGCCGATGATTGAGCATGAGGCTAAGGCCGCTGCCATCCGCCGCAGGTTGCGAGCCCACGACCTGCAGTACGCACCGCTCTTGAAAGAGTCGCAGGCATACGGGGCGATCTCGGCGGCTCGCGTGCTCGGTCTCCCGCTGCCGTGGCCGCTGCTCAACGACACACGCGTGCATCTCATCGTGCCGGAAGGCAGGAACCTCCCGAGGCGACCCGGCGTGGTCACACGAATCGTGCCGCTGCGACTCTGGCGCACGTTTGCGTTCGAGGGAGTCCTCCTGCCGCACCCGACACTGCTGTACTGCCTGATGAGCCGTGATCTGGTGCGGTCGAATGCCTCCGCCGCGCGGTCGGACCTGCTCAGTCTCGGCGACGCGCTCGTGACGGTCGCACGGAACTACCCGAACCGTGTCTGGAACGGCAACCTCACGACTCGCGCGGCCCTCGCCAGCGCAGTCGCCGAGTGGTCACCCGGTTACGGCTCCTCACTGCTCCGCGAGATGACCCCGCAGATTCGCGAAGAGGTGGAGTCGCCGTATGAGAGCCTCATGCGCTTCGCGCTCCACGATTCCGGGTACCCGGAGCTCGCGGTGCAGCACTCACTGCAACTTGGCGGCGTGGAGCTGGCTCGGCCCGACTGCGCCGACCTCAAAGCCAAGATCGCCTACGACTTCGAGGGCCTCGGTCACTTGGTGAGCCCAAGCCAGTGGCGACGGGACGTGAAGCGAGCGCGGCTTGTCACCAACCTGGTCTGGCACGGTGAACGCCTCACGCACTCGGACCTCTGGCCGGACCCCAGTGAGTTCATCAGGCACGCGCACGGTCTCCGTGAGCGGCGATTGCGTCTCCTCGGCGAGATGTGACTCCCTGCGTGCGGTGAAATCTGACGCAATGCGCGCGCATCCCAAGGTCTCCGCGGGCGACGCCACAAACCTTGGCCCGGTGCACCCACACCGCAGAAAGCGAATGCGCAAGACCTAGGTCTGCCGAAGGGCTGCTTCAACAGTGCTGCCCGGGACCGGCCCCTGGCCCGGGCGGGCGAGCGGTACACAACGCGCGGATTCGCCACCCCTCAGCCAATCCTGCGCGGAGACCTGGGGCTCCCGCATCCACCCTTCGCGCAGGCCGTGCGCAACCCCAAGGTCTCCGCCGGCGACGCCGCAGACCTTGGGCAAGCGCATCCACGCTTCAGAGACAGGATGCGCAAGGCCCAGGTCTGCGGCGGGGCCGGCCGGCCGCGCCGCGCGGCGGGGGCTAGCTGAACTGGATGCCGCCGTCGACGAGGATCGTCTGGCCGGTGACGTAGTCGGAGTCCTCGGACGACAGGTAGGAGACGAGCTGAGCGACGTCGTTCGGCACGGAGACGCGGCCGAGGAGGATGGACTTCGCGTTCTCCGCGAGCGCCTCACCCTTCGCGAGGCCCTGCTTCGCGCCGAGCTTCTCGTCGATGAGGTCCCACATGGCGGTGCCCACGATGCCGGGACCGTACGCGTTGACCGTGATCTTGTGCTCCGCCCACTCCATCGCGGCTGCCTGCGTGAGGCCGCGCACGGCCCACTTCGACGCCGAGTACGGGCCGAGGAGCGCGAACGGGCGGAACGCGACGATCGACGCCGCACCGATGATCTTGCCGCCGCCGCCCTGCTTGATGAACTGCCTGGCCGCCGAGCGGTACTGGTAGAAGACGCCGGTGACGTTCACGTCGAGCACGCGCTGGAAGTCGGCGCTCGAGTAGTCGAGCAGCGACTCGACCTGCGCGATGCCGGCGTTGGCGATGAACACATCCAGCTTCCCGGCCTTCTCGGCCGTGAACTCGACGAGGGCGTCGACGGATGCCTCATCCGTGACGTCGACGACAGCTCCTGTCGCCCGTCCCCCCGCGTGCTCGATGGCGGTGACCGTCTCCTCGACGCCGGCCTGGGCGCCCTCCAGGTCGGCGACGATGACGTGCAGTCCGTCCCGGCCGAGACGCTCTGCGATTCCCTTGCCGATGCCCCGTGCTGCTCCCGTGACGATGGCGACGCGCTGTTCGGTGCTCATGAATCCTCCTTGACTCGAGCGGCGCCTGCGCTCCGGTGCGCGGCGCTCGCTGCGAGGCTATGGAGGACGCACCGTCCGACGAAAGCGTCCCTCTCGCTGAGCGAGAACGCGCATCCGCACCCGCATCCACGCCCGCCACCCTTCATCCGTCACCCCGCACGCAGACATACGGAAAGCGCCGGTTCGTCGAGCAACGGACCGGCACTTTCCGTGTGGATGCTGGGGCCCAGAAGGTCGCCCGGAGGGACCAGCCGGAGGGACCAGCCGGAGGGATGAGAGTGGGAGTCCTCAGTCGTCCGCGTTCGCGGCTGCCGTCGCTACGATGCGGGAGGCCATCGTCGCGAAGATGAAGCCGTGGAAGGGGAAGACGGCAGCCCAGTAGAGGCGGCCGAGCAGCCCCTGCGGGAAGTAGACGGCGCGCTGCTCGTAGCGCGAGCGGATGCGTTCCCCATCCTTCTCGCCGTCGCCCTGCGCGTCCGTCTCGCCCTCGCCGTCGCCGACGGGCACGGCCCGCATCTCGAGCCAGGCGAGCCCGGGGACGCGCATCTCGGCGCGAAGGCGGAGCAGCGACCCGTGCTCACCGCCACGTTCGATCGTCTCGACGCGCCAGAAGTCGAGGGCGTCACCTTCGGCGAGACGGTCCGGGTTCGTGCGTCCGCGCCGCAGGCCGACACCGCCGACTAGCTTGTCCATGATGCCTCTGGCTCCCCAGAGCAGCTTCGACGAGTACCAGCCGTTGTCGCCGCCGATGCCCTCGATGACGCGGAACAGCTGCTCGGGCGGCACCGTGCTCTCCTTCGACTGCTCGTCGGTGAACACCGTCTGCCCTGCCCAGTCGGGGTCGGCGGGCAGCGGGTCGCTCGGCGAGTTGTGCACGTTCGCGTCTCGCCAGCTGGTCTCGGTCGCGCGCAGCTTCTCGCGGCCGAGCGCCAGCTCGACGGCTCGCAGGTACGTCGTGAGGCCTTCCTCGGGCGGCGGGATGAGCGCGTCCACGTCTCGGTTCTTGACGACGCACTCGTTCTGGAGCGACTCGACGAGCGGGCGGGCGATCGATTTCGGGATGGGCGTGACGAGGTTCACCCACCTCGATGCGAGGCCGGGCGTGAAGACGGGGAGCGAGGCGATGGCACGCTGCGGAAGGCCAGCTTTCACCGCGTACCCGTTCATCATCTGCCCGTACCTGAGCACGTCTGGCCCGCCGATGTCGAGCGGACGGTTCACATCCGCTTCCACTCGGGCGGCACCTAGGAGGTAGTGGAGCACGTCACGCACGGCGATGGGCTGGATGTGGTTGCGCACCCACTGCGGGGCCGGCATGTAGGGAAGCACGTCGGTGAGGTGGCGGACCATCTCGAACGACGCCGATCCTGAACCGATGACGATGCCGGCCTGCAGCACGATCGTCGGCACGGGCGAGTTCAGGAAGACCTCGCCGACCTCCTTGCGGGAGCGCAGGTGCTTCGAGAGCTTCGCGTCGTCGGGATGCAAGCCGCCGAGGTACACGATGCGGGAGACGTTCGCTTTCGCGGCCTGCTCGGCGACGTTCTCGGCGAGCTTCAGATCGGTGCGCTCGAAGTCGGAGCCTGAGCCCATCGCGTGCACGAGGTAGTAGACGACGTCGATGTCCTGCATCGCTTCGCCAACGGCCTTCGGATCGTCGGCGTCACCCACGACGACGTCGACCTGGTCGCCCCAGTCGTAGGCGGCGACGCGGCCTGCGTTGCGGGCGAGCACGCGCACGCGGTAGCCGGCGGTGAGGAGGCGCGGCACGAGGCGCCCCCCGAGGTAGCCGGTGGAACCGAAGACGAGAACGCGGGGAGCGGACCCGTCGGGGCGCGGCTTGGCCTTGAGCGCGGGCTCGTTGCCGGTCGGTGCGGGGGTCGCGGGAGTGGTGTTGTTGGCCGGGGCGTCGCCGGTCGTGAAGTCGTTGCCTGCGGGGCCGGATGGGGGCGTGCCTGGGGATGCCATGCTCGCGAGGCTATGACTTCAGACTGACCGAAAGATGATGGGTTGACATCGCGGAGTTCGGGCCGTCCGGGACGGGGAAGACCCCCGAGCGGCCGAGCCGCTCGAGGGTCTTTCCGGCTGTGCTCTGCTCGGCTTCTAGCTCTGCACGACCGCGACCGGGTCGGTGGTGGGGAGGCCCGTCTCCGAGCCGCCCTTCGACTCGACGGTGACACCGACGGCCATGCCGGGCGCGAATGTGCCGTCGAGCACGCGCACTGCCGGGGATCCGTCGGCCATCGTCAGGATGCCGGCAGGTGCCGGACCCTCGCCGTCGATGTACCAGAGCTCGTAGTCGTTCTCAGCTGGCAGCTGGGCCATGCCGTGGGCGACGACCGCCGACTGGCCGAGTTCCTCGGACCAGTAGACGGTGACCGTCCCGCCGCCGGCGACCTCGGTGCGGGCGCTGTCGACGTCGGGGGCGGCGAGGATCAGCGCGACGTCACCGTCGGCGGTCGGCGGCTCCTGCCCATCCTGCCCGAACCCGCCGAAGGCGAAGCCTCCGCCGAGGAACAGGCCGACGGCCAGCACGACGGCCGCGGTTGCTGCGAACATCGCCTGTGCGCTGCTGCGGAACCAACGGCCACGGGCACGCGTCTCGACGGGACCGAAGTCGTCCTCGCCGTGGCCGGTGCTGGATGCGCCCCCGCCAGCCGAGGCGATGCGACGATCGTCGTGGAGATCACGATCGTCGTCCTCGTCGGTCTGCGGCTCCGGGACGAGGGATAGCTTGCGCCGTCCCTCGCCGTCGGTGTCTTCGTTCGCCACGTCGGCGCGCGAAGGCACTCCGGTCGCGTCCGAGGCATCGGCGGAGGACGTCGCATCCCGCTCGTCGCCGATCGGGTTCTGCTGCGGGAAGCTGTCGAGCTTCGCGAACAGCGAGTCCTTCATGGAGAGGGGCGGTCGGATGGGGTCCGTGGCCAGCGCGAGCTGGGCTGCGGCCTCCTGGTAGCTCTCGAACTCCTCGGAGAGCTCGCCGTCTTCCAGGAGCTTGTTGAGCAGCGCCCGGTCGGCGGCATCGTCGAAGTCGTTGGCGGAGAGCGCCTCTGCAGCAAGCAGCTGCTCGAGCTCTTCGCGTTCGCGATCCTGTTCGTTGCTCATGACTCCACCCCCAACTCTCGTCGCAGCCGATTCATTCCGTCTCTGATTCTCGTCTTCACCGTGCCGAGCGGCACCTCGAGCCGTTCCGCGATCTCACTCTGCGTGAGACCCCCGTAGTAGGCAAGGGTGACGGCTTCACGTTGTTGATCGCTGAGCTTCGCGAGCGCCTGCTGTGCACGCTTGTGCTCGATGCTGATCTCCGCGGATTCGGCGACGTCGTCGCGTTCCCCTTCGAAGTCCCGCACCCCGATCTTCAGGTCACGGTCCTTCGACGCCTGGGATGCACGCACCCGGTCGATGGCTCTGCGGTGCGCGACAGTCAGCATCCAGGTGGTCGCCTTGCCCTTGCTCGGCGAGTACGACGCGGCGGTCTGCCAGATCTCCAGCAGCACTTCCTGTGCGACCTCTTCGGATTGCGCCTGGTCGACAAGCACTCGCCGGATCAGCCCCAGAACTCGCGGGGCCATGAGGTCGTAGAGGGTGGAGAAGGCTTCCTTGCTTCCTGTGGCGGTACGCACGAGAAGTTCCTCTATCTCTCCGATGGCTTCGCTCACCAGCTCAGCTTGCCATCTCTCGAAGCTTTCGCGAATTCGGTTGACTTCAACCTGTGAATCAGCGGGAGCTCTGGCGGGGGCTGGGTCGTTCGGCCTGGCCTCAACCGAAGGTGAATGAGTAAGCATCCACGCCACCCCCCAGCGTCACGGTCAGCTCTCCCTGCTTGCTCTGGTCCCCTTCGAAGAGGAGGTACGAGCCTGGGTTGCCTTCGACCTGGATCTCGCGGGGGCCCGTGCCGTCGTCGACGGTCACCGTGCCCGATCCGCCGAGCACCATCCGGATGGTCGAGGCCGTGTACGAGAGCTTGATCTTGCCCTCGTCGTCGCTTCTGATGCCCTGCGAGTCGAGGTTGAAGTCGCCTTCGAGGGAGAACGTGTCCTGCTGCTGCTCGGCGGGGAACGTGAAGCTGCGGTCGCCCTGGCCGTAATCGCCCTCACCTGCGTAGTTGACGACCTTCGTCGGCATCAGGTAGGTCTCGGGGGTCGTGCTTCCGAGCTCGGGCGTCGTGTCCGAGGTGTCGGTCTCACCCGGCAGCTGCACGTCGGGGTTGGCTTCCTTGAGGAGGTCGCGGATCTGCGCCTCGGTCTCCGCGTATCCGCCTTCACCGAAGTGGATGGCGCGGACGGTGCCGCTCGCGTCGATCAGGTAGTGGGCTGGCCAGTAGCGGTTGCGGTAGTTCGTCCACGTGCCGAGGTTGTTGTCGAGTGCGACGGGGTACTCGATGCCGAACTCGTCGATCGCGTTTGAGACGTTGGATGCTTCCTTCTCGAAGGCGTACTCGGGCGAGTGGATGCCGATGACCTGCAGGCCGGCGTCCTTGTAGGCCTGGTCCCAGGCGGTGACGTGAGGGATCGAGCGGATGCAGTTGATGCAGGAGTAGGCCCAGAAGTCGATGAGCACGACCTTGCCCTCAGCTGCCTGCGCTGCGAGCTGCACCTCTTCGCCGTCGGGAGTGTTCATCCACTCCTGGATGTCGAGGATCTCGGGCGCGGGACCGCAGTCGCCGAGCTCAGGATCGCCGGGCGTGCAGTTGGTGAGCTGCTCGTTCTGGTCGTTGACGAGGCCGCCGAACGCGAGGGCCTCTTCGACCTGCTCGTTCGAGTTGAACTGCTCCTGCAGGCCCGCCGTGTAGTCAGGGACGAGGCGCTGGAGCAGCTGCGGGAGGTTGAAGACGAGGCCGATCGCGAGGGCGATCATGACGACGCCGGCCGTGATGCGGATGCCGCGCTGGTGCTTGCGGAACGACTTGACGCGCTCGCCCACCCGGCGCCCGGCGAGGGCGAAGATGAGGAGCGGGATCGCCGCACCGATGCCGAAGGTCACCGTGAGGATGACCGTCTCGATGCCAATCTGGCCGGTCGAGCCTGCAACCGTGATGGCGGCGAGCACGGGGCCGGCGCACGGCACGTAGACGGCGCCGAGGGCGATGCCGAGGAGGAAGCCGCCGCGGTCGGTGTTGACCTGCTTCTGCGGGATCCACGAGAACGGCTTCTCGAGGAGGTGCTCGAACTTCGGCACGATGAGGCCGACTCCGATGAGCACCAGCACGATGATGCCCGCCCAGCGGAGCACATCCTGGGGGAGGCCCAGGAGGCTGAGGAGCAGCGAGCCGAGCAGCGTGAAGACGCTGAAGCTTGTAACGAGGCCCAGGATGACGAGGTACGGACGGGCGGATGCGCGCCGCTTCGTCTTCTGCTCGCTCTTGACTCTCGTCTTGAGCGCGCCCTCGTCGGGCCCATCGGCCCCGGGATCCTGGGCCTCGGCTTGCATCTCCTCGTCGCTGCGCGCACCCTGCACGCCGCCCGAGAAGAAGATGACGGGCAGCACCGGGAGGATGCACGGCGATATTCCCGTGATGAGGCCTCCGAGGAAGCCGATGAGTCCTAGCGAGATCATGTTGCGCTCCCTGCAGCGTGGCTGTCAGGCGGTCAGTGATGCCTGTGAACGGAGTTCGGAGCGGTGTCCGTTTCGGTTTGGTCTCACCACCTCTTCTGTTGCTGGAGGAGGTCACATCCCGGGCCTCGGAGGGGCACCCATATGTAAGGACTCGAAACCCGCGATTGCGACGCCCCAGAATTTATTCCGAACTTTTCCAATCCGTCCCGGGAGGGCCTCCGAATGTCTCAGTGAACCGCAACGGATGCGGCTCCGGCCCACCGGCCGAGAAATGAGGAGTGAAGTTATGCGCACTATCACCAGGAAGGGCTCACTCGCCCTCCTCTCGCTGGCGGCCATCTCGACCTTCGGCCTGGCAGCCTGCTCGAACTCGGCCCCCACGGCTGAGCCTGACGCCTCGATGGAAGCGTCCCCCATGGAGACGACCATGGAGTCGCCCATGGAGACCTCCATGGAGACGATGGACCCAGCCGCCAACCTCGTTGGCCCCGGCTGCGCGGACTACGCGGCACAGGTGCCGGACGGCGCTGGCTCGGTTCAGGGCATGTCCCAGGACCCGGTTGCGGTCGCGGCCTCCAACAACCCGCTGCTCACGCAGCTCACCGCAGCGGTCTCCGGACAGCTCAACCCTGATGTCGACCTCGTCTCGACGCTGAACGGTGGCGAGTTCACGGTGTTCGCACCGGTGGATGAGGCCTTCGGCAAGATTGATGCCGGCACGATCGAGACGCTCAAGACCGACGCGGACCTGCTCTCGGGCATCCTGACCTACCACGTCGTCGAGGGACAGATCCTGCCTGACGAGATCGCTGGCGAGCACACGACCGTCCAGGGCGAGACCGTCACCGTTGAGGGCTCGGGCGACGACCTGACCGTCGGTGCCGGTGGCGCCAAGGTCATCTGCGGTGGAGTCCAGACGGCCAACGCGACTGTCTACCTGATCGACTCGGTGCTCATGCCGCCGTCGAAGATGTAAGGCAGTACCTACTAACACAAATAACAGATAAGGCCCCGGATCTTGCATCCGGGGCCTTTCTCTGATTCTTTTTGCGCATTTGGCGGATATGACCGCGACTATCACAGGAAGAGCACGGCTTTCCGAGTGTTTGCGCACAGGATTTCCATATACCGATATCCGGGGTCCACAATGGACTGTCCGGTGAAGAGCCTGGCTGCACCGCTGAGCGCCACGAGCGCCACAAGGGGCGGCCAGCGTCCGACACCGGCGACTACAGTCAACATCGAACTTTGGAGCTCTCATGGGATTCCTCGCATTCCTCCTTCTCGGACTCATCGCCGGGGCCATCGCGAAGCTCATCCTGCCCGGCAAGCAGGGCGGCGGATGGATCGCAACCCTCATCCTCGGCGTCATCGGCGCACTGCTGGGTGGATGGATCGGCACGGCGCTCTTCGGCGCTGACGTCGACTCGTTCTTCTCGCTGAGCAGCTGGCTCCTCGCCATCGGCGGGTCGCTCATCGTGCTCGTCATCTGGGGCTTCATCACAAGCCGCGGCAGCAAGAACAAGGCGTAACCCGTACGACCTCAACAGCGGACCTCGGCTTCGGCCGGGGTCCGCTGTTGTTTGCGCTCGCGCTCTCGTGGCTAGCTGTGGTTCGCTCGATGCATGACCCCGAGCGCGACCATCCCCCACCCCGACCGTGCAGCGGCCCGCTGGCGCGCACTCGAACGCTGGGAGCAGTTGACGGCGCTGCCGATGTTCTTTGTGGCTGTCGCCTTCTTCGCGGCCTCGTCCATCCTGCTCATCGACGTGCAGCTGCCGACGGATGCGCAGGGCCAGCTCACGACGGTCGTGTCGGTCAGCTGGATGCTCTTCATCGCCGAGTTCGTCGTGCGTCTCCTGGTCAGCCCCGCCAAGCTCACCTTCGTCAGATCCCGATGGTTCGACCTGCTGTCGCTATTCGTCGTGATCCTGCGACCGTTCCTCATCGTCACGTACCTCTGGCGGCTGCCGTTCTTCCGAGGCGGCGGCGCGAGGGCCAAGCGCACCCGCAACGTCCTCGCCGTCTCGATCGCGTCGCTCCTGTACGTATACACGGCCTCGCTCGGCGTGTACCTCGTCGAACACAACACCTCAGGCGCGAACATCCTGAGCATGGGCGACGCCCTCTGGTGGGGGTTCACCACCATAACGACGGTCGGCTACGGCGACTTCACACCCGTCACGATCGCGGGGCGCGCGCTCGCCGTCTCCCTCATGGTCTCCGGCGTGCTCATCGTAGGCTTCGTGAGCGCGACGATCATGTCGGCCATCCGCGAAGACGCGCACACGATCGCAGCGAAGCTGACAGCGAAGGTGCCGGGCGAAGCCGAGGCGACGGCCCAGGGCCAGGGCCAGGCCGCTCGCTGACGCCTTGAGCCCAGCCCGACCGGGCCGACGCCAAAGACCGGCCAACACATAAGACCCGCCGACGCGAAAGACCCGGCCGCCAGAAGGCAACCGGGTCTTTGTTTGTAGCTGGAGAGAGATTCGAACTCTCGACCTCACGATTATGAGTCGTGCGCTCTCACCAACTGAGCTACCCAGCCAAGGGTTTCTGCAACAGACACCTGCTCCAGAATGGAGCCCCGAGTCGGGTTTGAACCGACGACCCCTTCCTTACCATGGAAGTGCTCTACCACTGAGCTATCGGGGCGAGATGCCAATCGAGCTTGTGGCTCGGAATGGCACCAGATGAGGATAGCACCTCACGGAACCCCGTGAGAACACGACCCTCGTCGTGGACCGCGTGTTACGCGCCAGCGCTTTCGCCTGGCATCGTGACGACCGTGGAAACCACGTTGAACTGCGTGAGGAAGGCGATCGGGTCGATCTTGTTGCCGTCCGCCGTGTGCACCTCGAGGTGCAGGTGGGGGCCAGTGGATGCGCCCGTGTTGCCGACCTTGCCGAGCTCGTCGCCGACCTTGACGACGTCGCCGACCTTGACCGCGATGGAGCCGGTCAGCATGTGGCCGTAGACGCTCTCGTAGCTCTGCCCGTTGATGACGTGCTCGACGATGACGTGCACGCCGAGGCCGCCGTTGTCGGTCGGGGTGACGCTCTTGACGGTGCCGCCGGCGATCGAGCCGATCGGCGTGCCCTGAGCGGGTGCGAAGTCGATGCCCATGTGGTTCGTGCTGCCGATGCCACCGGGCGAGACGCGAGGACCGAAGTCGTCGGTGATCGCGACGCCGACCGGGAACGGCCACTGCACGGTCGAGGAGAGGTCGTTCTTGTAGGTGCCACGGTCGACGAGGCTCATGAGGTTGGCGGCGGTGGCCGACCCCATCGTGGTGACGGCGTACGCGTCTTCGCGCTCGACCGTCGTGCCTTCGCCACCGGAGACCGTGAGGGTCTGGCCGGGAACCGAGGAGACGGCGTCGGCCAGCGCTGCTGCGCTGTCGCCTGCGACCTGGTCTTCCTGAGTGGAGGTCGCGTTGGCGGGCATCGTCGAGACGACGGCGATGGTCGCCGCGAAGCCGAGTGCCGTGACGCCTGCCGCGCCGCGGAGGAGGGCGCCGCGCTTCTTGTGCGACGACTCTGAGTTCTTGACGCGGACGAGGCCGCGGCGGCCGGTCTTGCTGTCGACCTCGGGGCGAAGAGCCTCTTCGTTGCGTGCGAAGCTCAGCGGCACTTCGAGGACCGCGACCGAAGCGCGCTCGATGCGAGCGGTCGACTCGGTCTCGTCGGAGCGGATCTGCGCGACTTCGGCGATGCTCGGCGTGACGATGGACGCGGGGGCCGGTGCAGGTGCGGAGACGACGGGCGCCGCCTCGGCGATCGACACGACCTGCGGCGCAAGGGCCGCGGTGATGACGGGGGCCGTCTGCACTGGAGTCGAGGTGCGCTCCGCCTCGCGGCGGGCACGGCGGGAGGTGAATGCCTCCGGCGTTGCCTCTGGCGCGCTAGCCGCGAGCGATGCGAGACGCTCTGCTTCGCGGAGTTCTCGACGGGTCATGGGCGCCGGCTGAGCCTGCTCCTGGCCCGATGTGAGAAGGGAAGTCAACGATTCATATCCTTACCGCGGTTTATAACGAACTGGTAAATAGTAACGCGCAGGTCACGGAAACTTCAAGGTCTCCGGGGAATCAAGGCTCTGTGTGGCCCGTCGCGAGGGTCGGCCCATCGGCCGCGTGGCCAGCAATCACGCGGGAGGGCGCGGGAGCCGACGACGTTCCAAGTCGGGCGTAATTCTTGCTGTCCAGCGCACCCCGGGCGTGCCACCGTCACGGATTCAGAGGCCAACCCCAGGAAGCAACGTGACCAGATCGGCCAGCTCGACCTCGAGACCCGGCTTGGCCGCGATGATCAGGCGGCGCCCTTCGCGCCCCATCGCCTCGCCCACGACGACCGCGCCGGCCTCGCGGGCGACCAGCGCCGCCCCTGCGTGATCCCACGGGTTCAGCCCCGACTCGTAGTACGCATCCAGCCGATTGATCGCGATGTTGCAGAGATCAAGGGATGCGGCGCCCACGCGGCGCAGGTCGCGCACGCGACCGGCAAGCGTCGTCCACTGCTCCGCCTGCTGCACACGACGCTCGGCCGCGTAGCTGAAGCCCGTGCCGACGAGAGCGAGCTCGAGAGGCGGGGCCGCGTCCACGTGCAGCCGCTCGCCGTTGCACCAGGACCCCTGCCCACGCATGGCGGTGAAGGACTCGCGACCTTCCGGGTTGACGACGGCTGAGGCGAGCGCGGTGAAGCTTGAGGGCTCAGAACCTGGATCGCCGAGAACGACCGCGACGCTCACCGCGTAGTTCGGGTAGCCGTAGAGGTAGTTGACGGTGCCATCGATGGGGTCGACCACCCAGGTCAGTCCCGTCTCGCTTGCCGTGGCGTCTGATTCCTCACCGAAGAAGCCATCGCCAGGGCGGAGCTCCTCGAGACGGCGGCGGATGTGGGCCTCTGATTCCCGGTCAGATGCGGTGACGATGTCCACCGACGACGACTTCGTGTCGGCGACCGCCACGCCTTCCTTCCGGCGCGCAGCCACGAGCTCGCCGGCCTCCGTCGCGAGCGTCACCGCGATGTCGAGGAGCTCCCGCAGCTGCTCGGGAGCGAACTGATCGGCGTCTGGTGCAGGTGAGGAAGCGTCGCGTTGGGTCACCGCTGGAGCGTAGCAAGCGCGCCCTTCGCGGGCTGATTCTGTGTTTGTGTTTGTTTCTCTTGTTTTACGCCCGCTTCGGGCGTACGCTCTCCACCAGAACCAACACCCGGATCGCACAGGAGCATCCATGTACGCAACGGAGCGGCACGCGCTCATCCTCGAACGCATCACCCAGCACGGGAAAGTCGCCGTGCGGGAACTCGCGGGCGACCTCGACGTCACACCAGAGACCATCCGCCGCGACCTCGACCAGCTCGAGCTCGAGAACCTCGTCAGACGAGTCCACGGCGGAGCCGTCAGCAACTCCCTCGGCAGCCTCGCCGAGACCGCCGTCGCCGAACGGCAGCCGCTCAACCACGACGCCAAGGTGAGCATCGGCGAAGCCGCCGAGCGCCTCATCCCCCGCGGCTTCACCGGGTCCATCCTCATCGACGCCGGGACGACCACCGCCGAGATCGCCGCGGCCCTCGTGCGACGACCCTCAGACGAGCTCGCGAAGCTGCAGGTCATCAGCAACTCCCTGCCCATCCTCGCGCTCCTCGCGGCGCACAGCGAGCTCACGACGATCGCCATCGGCGGGCGAGTGCGAGGCCTCACGAGCGCCGCCGTCGGCCCGAGCGCCCTCGCCCAGCTCGCCGCGCTCCGCCCCGACCTCGCCTTCGTCGGCACCAACGGCATCAGCGCCGAATTCGGGCTCAGCACCCCAGACCCCGACGAGGCGGCAGTGAAGTCGGCCATGTGCCGAGGCGCCCGCCGCGTGGTCGTCGCCGTCGACGCCTCCAAGTTCGACCAAGACGCCCTCACCCACATCGCGCCGCTCTCCAGCGTCGATGCCCTGGTCACCGACCAGCCCCCGCGTGCGGCACTCGCCGCCGCGCTCACCGAGAACGACGTGGAAGCAGTGCTCGCATGATCGTCACCGTCACCGCCAACCCAGCAATCGACAAGACCCTCGCCCTCCCCCACCCGCTCGCTCGAGGTGAAGTCCAGCGACTCACCGGCAGCGAGTCGCAGGCGGGCGGCAAGGGCATCAACGTCTCCCGCGCCCTCCGCGCCTCCAAGCTCGACAACCTCGCCATCTTCCCCGCATCCGCAGACGACGACTTCACGCACCTCGTCGAAGCCGAGGGGCTCCGGATGCTCCCCGTCCGCATCGAAGGCAAGGTGCGCACCAACTTCGCCGTCACCGAGACCGACGGCACCACCACCAAGCTCAACGAGCCCGGCCCGCACCTCAGCGCCGAAGAAGCAGACGCCCTCGTCGCCGCCGTCGTCGCCGCATCCCACGGCGCCGACTGGCTTGTCCTCGCGGGCTCCCTGCCGCTCGGAGTCGACTCCTCCTTCTACGCAACGCTCATCGAGGCCGTTCGCGCCGAGCTCGGCGACGCATCACCGCGCGTCGCCGTCGACAGCTCAGACGCCCCGCTCGAAGCACTCCTCGCATCCGGAACCCGCGTGCAGCTCATCAAGCCGAACGCCTTCGAGCTCGCCGACCTGAGCGGCATCTCCGACGGAGACACCCTCGAAGCCGACCCGCAGCTCGCCGCCGACGCTGCGGGGAGAGCCCTCGAACGGGGAGCCGACGCCGTGCTCGCCACCCTCGGAGGAGCAGGCGCCATCTACCGAGACGCCACCACCAGCCTCTTCGCCACCCCGCCACCCACTCGCGTGCGCAGCACCGTCGGAGCAGGCGACTCGTCGCTCGCCGGCTACCTGCTCGCGAGCGTCACCGGGGCCACCCCCGAACGCGCCCTCGCCCAAGCCGTCGCCCACGGAAGCGCCGCAGCTTCCCTCCCCGGCAGCGGAGTCCCATCCCCCGAGCAGACACAGCCGGACCTCGTCCGCATCGACCACCTCGCCACCACCGGCGAACACAGCAACAGCATCGCAACCAGCACCAAGGAGAACGCATCATGACCACCTACATCACGCCAGGGCTCGTCGCCCTCGACGTCGACCTGGGTGCGGACAAGACCGATGTCATCCGCAACCTCGCCGAACGCGTCGTCTCGCAGGGCCGCGCGACCGACGCCGCAGGGCTCGCCGCCGACGCCCTCGCCCGCGAAGAACAGGGAGCGACCGGCGTGCCTGGCGGCATCGCCATCCCGCACTGCCGCTCCGGCGCCGTCACCGAGGCCACGCTCGCCATGTCGCGCCTCAACCCGGGTGTCGACTTCGGCGCCCACGACGGGCCCAGCGACCTCGTCTTCTTCATCGCCGCCCCCGACGGCGCCCACGACGAGCACCTCCAGATGCTCTCCAAGCTCGCCCGCTCCCTCATGGTCCCCGAGTTCAACGACTCGCTCCGCGCCGCGACCACCCCGGAAGAGATCGTCGCGATCGTCGAGAAGGCCCTCGAGCCCGAGGAAGCCAAGCCGGCAGCTGCTGCCGCACCCGCGGCTCCCGCCGCGAGCGGAGCATCCACCGGCCCCGTCATCGTCGCCGTCACGTCCTGCGCCACCGGCATCGCCCACACCTTCATGTCAGCGGATGCGCTCACCGCGAAGGCCAAGGAGATGGGCATCGAGTTCTACGTCGAGCCGCAGGGCTCCTCGAAGGTCACGCCCCTCGACCCCGCCATCATCAAGCGCGCAGACGCCGTCATCTTCGCCAACGACGTCGACGTGCGCGACCGCGGCCGCTTCGCCGGCAAGCCCGTCGTGCAGTCGCCCGTGAAGCGCGGCATCGACCACCCGGACGAGCTGCTGGGCGAGGCCGTCGCCGCAGCCAAGGACCCGAACGCCAAGCGCGTCCCGGCCGTCGACTCCAGCGAAGCATCCGAGAACAACGCCAACGAGAGCGTCGGCGCCCGCATCAAGCGCTGGCTGCTCACCGGCGTCAGCTACATGATCCCGTTCGTCGCAGGTGGCGGCCTCCTCATCGCCCTCGGCTTCCTCCTCGGCGGCTACGACATCGTCAGCGACGGCCGCAACACCGACATCATCCTGCAGAACTCGCTCTTCAACCTGCCGCCAGACGAAGCAACCCGCTCGGGCCTCCTCGTCTACCTCGGCGCAGTCGCATCCGCCATCGGGCAAGCCTCCATGGGCTTCCTCGTGCCAGCCCTCGCCGGCTACATCGCCTACGCCATCGCCGACCGTCCAGGCATCGCGCCCGGCTTCGTCGCCGGTGCCGTCGCAGGCATCATGGGCGCCGGCTTCATCGGCGGCATCGTCGGTGGCCTCATCGCAGGTGGCGCGGCCTACTGGATCGGCTCGTGGAACGTGCCCCGCTGGATGCGCGGCCTCATGCCGGTCGTCATCATCCCGCTCGTCGGCTCCATCATCGCCTCCGGCCTCATGGTCATCCTCCTCGGCGGCCCCATCGCGGCCCTCACCAACGGCCTCAACACCTGGCTCACCGGCCTCACCGGCGCCAGCGCCGTACTCCTCGGCATCATCCTCGGCACCATGATGTGCTTCGACCTCGGAGGCCCCGTCAACAAGGTCGCCTACGCGTTCGCAGTCGCCGGCCTCGGCGCCGGATCCTTCGACAACCAGGCACCCTGGATGATCATGGCCACCGTCATGGCAGCCGGCATGGTCCCGCCGCTCGCCATGGCACTCGCCACCACCATCGCACCGCGCCTCTTCTCCCCCGTGGAGAAGGAGAACGGCCGCGCGGCCTGGCTTCTCGGAGCTGCCTTCATCTCCGAAGGCGCCATCCCGTTCGCCGCAGCCGACCCGCTGCGTGTGATCCCCGCGAGCATCCTCGGTGGTGCCGCCACCGGGGCCATCACCATGGCCACGGGCGTCACCTCGCAGGCACCCCACGGCGGAATCTTCGTGTTCTTCGCCATCGGCAACCTGCTCTGGTTCGTGCTCGCGATCCTCATCGGAACCGTCATCTCCGGCCTCACCGTCATCGCCCTCAAGAAGTGGGTGCGCAAGGCACCGGTCGACGCCGACGTGCCAGTCGCCGCCTCGCTGCAGGGCGAGCTCGCGCACTAGGTCGCTCGCGTCGCGGACGCCTCCCTCTGACTCGGGATGGGTTCCACGCTTCGAGATGGGTTGCACCCCATCCGGAAGCGCGGGACCCATCCCGAGACTCGTTGAGGTGCGGCCACGCCCTCACACTCGTCCATCCGAGTAGTCCGCATCGTTACTCCAGCGAAACTTCCCTGCGGGCATACTCACACTATGGACTTCATCAACGAACTCATACTCGCCGGCGGTGACTTGCTGTGGACGTGGGCAGTGCTGCCCATCCTGGCCCTGCTCGGTGTGTACTTCACCATCCGCTCCGGCGTGGTCCAGTTCCGCCTCATCCCGGAGATGTTCCGTACCCTCACGAACAAGACCCCCCTCAACGAGGCGGGCGAACCGCAGTCGGTCTCCGCGTTCCAGGCATTCACGATCTCCGCCGCATCGCGAGTCGGAGTCGGCAACATCGCCGGCGTCGGCACCGCGATCGCCATCGGCGGACCAGGCGCGGTGTTCTGGATGTGGGCGATGGCGTTCATCGGCGGCGCGTCGAGCTTCGTGGAGTCCACGCTCGGGCAGCTCTACAAGGTGCGCGACAAGGACAGCTTCCGCGGCGGGCCCGCCTACTACATGCAGTACGGGCTCAAGTCACGCTGGATGGGCATCCTCTTCGCCGTCATCCTCGTCATCTGCTTCCCCTTCGCCTTCAGCTCCCTCCAGGCGAACACCATCTCGGCGACCGTCTCCGCGAGCTTCGACGGCGACGTAAGCTGGATCCCGTGGGTCGTCGGCATCGTCCTCGCCATCCTGACGGCGCTCGTCATCTTCGGCGGCGTGCACCGCATCGCCTCGATCACGCAGGCCGTCGTGCCCCTCATGGCCCTCATGTACCTCCTCATGGGCATCGTCATCGTCGGCATGAACATCGACCAGCTCCCGGTCGTGTTCGGTCAGATCTTCACCCAGGCGTTCGGCTTCAACGAGGTGCTCGGCGCCACCGTGGGCACCATCATCATGACCGGCGTCAAGCGAGGCATGTTCTCCAACGAGGCAGGCCTCGGCTCAGCGCCGAACGCCGGCGCCAGCGCGGCAGTCACCCACCCCGTCAAGCAGGGCCTCGTGCAGACCCTCGGCGTCTACTTCGACACGTTCCTGGTCTGCTCGATCACCGCATTCATCGTCCTCGTCTCGACACCGGACCTCGCGGGGGCGGAACGAGGAATCGCCCTCACGCAAGCGGCCGTCGTCGGGGCGCTTGGGCCGTGGTCGAACATCCTGCTGAGCATCATCATCTTCCTGCTCGCGTTCAGCTCGATCATCGGCAACTACTACTACGGCGAATCGAACATCGAGTTCATCAACCCGAACAAGACCGTGCTCCGCGTCTACCGCTTCGCCGTCGTGGCCGTCGTCCTCCTCGGATCCATCGCCTCGGCCGACCTCATCTGGAACACGGCAGACGGCATCATGGGGCTCATGGCGCTCGTGAACCTCGTCGCCATCGGCCTCCTCTCCGGCGTGGCCTTCAAGCTGCTGAAGGACTACACCGATCAGCGCAAGCTGGGCAAGGATCCCGTCTTCACGCGCTCACGGCTCCCGGAGCTCCAGGGCGTGCACTGCTGGGAGAACGAGCTCAGCGTGACGGGCCCCGTCACCGTCGTCGACGAAGCCAAGGCGCGCGGCTGATCCGGCGCAGCTGAGGCAGCGCACCTGCCGCGCAGAACAGAGCCGGGCCCGCATCCACTGATACGTGGATGCGAGCCCGGCTCTTCTCGGTTGACGCTGGAGTCAGCTCTCCTTGGTGTGCGGCTGCGCGTCGCGCCCGTCGACGTGGGCATCGATCTCGGACTCGTCGGCGTCGCTTCCGATCGGCGTCCTGTCGATGTCGGGGATGCCGTCCTCGTTCATGTCGTCGCTGCGAGCGCGCTTCGCGTCGTGACGCAGCGTGATCGCGGCGAGCACGGCCGCGAGGAGGCTGCCGCCGAGCACGGCGAGCTTCGCAGCCGCCGTGTGCTCTGAGTCGGGGAACGAGAGCTCGGCGATGAGCAGCGAGACCGTGAAGCCGATGCCGGTGAGGAAGCCGACCGGGAGCAGGTCTCTGACGCCGATCGCGTCGGGGAGCCTCAGCGGTGTCAGCTTCACGACGAGCGCTGTCATGCCGAGCACGCCGATGAGCTTTCCGAGCACGAGTGCCGCTGCGATCGCGATGAACACGGGCTGCGAGACCACCGCTCCGAGACCATCACCGTCCACGATGTTCACACCGGCGGCGAAGAACGCGAAGACGGGCAGCGCGAAGCCCGACGAGAACGGACCGATCTTGTCGCCGAACCGATGCGTGCGCGAGTCGGTTTCGCCGTGGACCTTCTTAGATGGCACGCAGAACCCGAGCAGCACACCCGCGATGGTCGCGTGCACGCCCGCCTCGTGCATGAGCACCCAGGCGATGATCGCGATCGGCAGCAGCAGCCACCAGGAGGGGCGCTTGGAGCGGACGACGAGCAGGAAGACGCCGACCGCGACGAGCGATCCGAGCAGCGCGAGCAGGTTGATGCCCGCCGTGTAGAAGATGGCGATGATGACAATCGCGAGGAGGTCGTCGACGACCGCGAGTGTCAGCAGGAAGGTGCGGACTCCGCGCGGGAGTCCGCGTCCGAAGATGGCGAGGACTCCCAGGGCGAAGGCGATGTCCGTCGCAGTCGGGATCGCCCAGCCGTGGAGCGCCGAGGTGTCGCCGAGGACGGACACCGCGATCACGTAGAGGATGGCCGGCATCGCCATGCCCGCGACGGCGCCGAGGACTGGCACCGCCGCCTCCTTCGGCTTGCGGAGGCTGCCCGAGACGAACTCGTGCTTCAGCTCCACGCCGACGGTGAAGAAGAAGACCGCGAGCAGGCCGTCAGCCGCCCAGGTCGCGAGCGACAGGTCGAGGTGGATGGCGGCTGGCCCGATCGTGATCGCGCTGAGCGCCTCGTAGCCTCCGCGCCACGGCGAGTTCGCCCAGATGAGGGCGATGGCGGCCGCGAACAGGAGGAGGGCCCCTCCGGTGGTCTCGCGCATGATCCACGCGTTCAGTCGCGCGAAGCCTGTCGGTCGAGTGGCGGGTGCTGTCATGGTTCTCCTGACGTCTGAGACCGGCCAGCGGGTTGTGGCACAGCCGCCGACCAGACTTCCCGGCACACCGGGAGACGAGTCTACCGCTCGCCCGGCGTGCATAGCAGCGCGCATGCGGACGCGGCGCGGCGTTCAGAGGCCGCGGGTGAGGACCTCGTCGAGGGCTGCGACGAACGTGTCGGCGCTCGCCTTCGTGAAGCACAGCGGCGGCTTCACCTTCAGGACGTTGCCGCGGTCGCCGGTGGGCTGCACGACGATGCCGATGGCGAGCATCCGGTCGCAGAGGGCGAGCGTCTCGGCCGTGGCCGGCTCGAGCGTCTCGCGGTCGCGCACCAGCTCGATGCCCTGGTACAGCCCGCGCCCGTGGATGGCGCCGATGAGCGGCTGCCGCTCTGCGAGACTCAGCAGCTGCTCGCGCAGGTAGCCGCCGATCTCGCGCGCGTTCTCCTGCAGCCGGTCGTCGCGCATGATGTCGAGCACGGTCACGCCGAGCCTCGCGCTGAGCGTGGAGCCGCCGGCGGAGGAGAAGAAGGTGCCCTGGTCGGCGAGGGCCTCGGCGATCTCGGAGCGCGTGATGACGGCGCCGAGCGGATGCCCGTTGCCCATGGCCTTCGCAACGGTCACCACGTCCGGCACGATGGGCTCGCCGTCAGGGCCGGCGTGCTGTTCGAAGCCCCAGAAGACGTCGCCCTGCCGCCCGTACCCGACCTGGACCTCATCGGAGATGACCACTCCCCCGCCGGCGCGGACCGCGTCGTAGACGGCGGCGAGGTAGCCCGGGGGCACCTCGATGGCACCCGCGTTGCCGTTCCGCGGCTCGGCGATGAACGTGCCGATCGGGGTTCCGGCGGCGGCGAGGCGCTCGAGCTCGGCGAGCGCATCCGCCGCGTACCGCTGACCCGCGTCGTCACCACGATGCGTGCCCCGGTAGGCGTTGGGCGCGTCGAGCGCGTGCACCCAGGGCGCGCGCAGCTCGGCGGCGAGCGGATTGTCGGAGGTCGACGTCGAGACGGCATCGGCCGCGTACGACCAGCCGTGGTACGACTCCTCGACGCAGGCGACGTCGTCGCGCCCCGCGAACGCCTTCGTGAGCCGGAGTGCGAGATCGACGGCCTCGGTGCCGCTGTTGACGAGCAGCACGGTGTCGAAGCTGTCAGGCAGAGTCTCGAGAAGCCGCCGGGAGAGCTCTGCGACCGACGCGTAGTTGAACCGTGAGTTGGTGTTGAGCATGCGCCACTGCTGCGCGACCGCGTCTGCAAGCACGGGATGCCCGTGGCCGAGGGCCGTGACGTTGTTGACCATGTCGAGGTAGTGGCGGCCAGCGGTGTCGATGAGCATCTCGCGCCAGCCGCGTTCGAACTGCGGCGGATGCGCGTAGTAGTGGCCTTGCAGGGGCGCGTAGGTGTCGAGTCGCGCGCGGAGGGTCTCGTCGGCTCCTGTTCCGGCTCCAGCTCTGCCCCCGCTCGGAGCGAGCCCGATGAGCTCGCTCGGGTCGCCGATGACGGCGAGCCAGGCCGGGAACTCCTCGGCGGTCACGAAGCGCGGGACCGGCGCGGCAGCGGCGTCCACCGCCGACACCTCGCCGAGTTGCAGGGAGACCTGCGCCCAGCCGGCGATCTCGGCGAATGGGTCACCCTCGTCGACGCGAGTGGGGACAGCTGCGCTCTCTCCTTCGAGCGAGCGGCCCTCGACGAGCCCGCGGGCACCGGCGATCACGAGTGTGCGCGTGCCGTCCGTAAGCGTGACGTGTCCCTCGGCCGAGGACACGAGGCCCGAGAACGGTGCCGTCAGTGCGAGGTCGTCTGTGCTGTACAGCTCGACGCCGGTGGCGACGTTGGCGGGGGCATCACGGGAGACGCCCACCGAGCGGGTGAGTCGCGGCTCGCCGAAGCGAGTCGCGGCGACCCCGCCCGTGCGGGCGGCGAGCAGCAGCAGCTGTGCCTCGGCTTCGGCCCCTTCGTCACCGAGCCAGGAGCCGTCGCGCAGTGCGGCGCTCGTGTGGTCGAGGGTGACGACGCGGATGCGGCGGGCGAGTTCGGGGTCGAGGAGCGTCGCGCCCTTGGGTGCCGTGGCTGGCCCTGCCGCGACCGTGCGTCCGAGTGCTCGTCGGATCGCGGCCGTCGCGACGCGCGAGTCGAGGGCGGCCGGGACGGCGAAGATGGTCCACTCGCGCTCGAGGGCCTCCTCGGCGTAGTCGTTGCCCTCGTCGATGGCGACCTGCTGCAGGCCGCTGACGACGAGGGTCGCGCCCCTGAGCACGATGAGCGGCCAGAGCGCGTCGATCTCGGCGTCGGTGAGCGGCACGACCGCGTCGAAGGCGCGGATGAGCGGCAGCACGGCGAGGGGGCGAGCGGGGTCGTGGTGGAACACGGCCGTGCAGGCGACCGCCAGCTCGGCGATGCGCCACCCCGTTCCCACGTCGCCGAAGTCGATGATGCCGGAGAGCTCGGGGCGGCCGAGCGCGCCGGCCGTCGCGACGAGGTTGTCGTCGGTGAGGTCGCCGTGGATGGCCTGCAGCGGCAGTTCGTGCTTGATGGGAGCAAGCGCGGCCGTGACGTCCTCGAGCGCGCCGAGCACGAAGGCCTGCCGTTCGGGCTCGGTGACGTAGCCGATGAGATCCTCGACGAGCTGTTCGCCGACGCGCAGATCCCACTGCAGCTCGCGGTCGAGACCGGGATGCTCGAAGCCGGCGAGCGTCGCGACGGCCTGCCCGACGAGCGTGCCCATGGCCGCGATCGTTTCGGCGGAGAAGTGCTCGAAGTCGATGAGGGGCGTGCCCTCGACGAAGGCCAGCAGGCGGATGCTGTGCGGCGACCCATCGACGTCGGCCGTCTCGATGTCGTGGCCGTTGACGCTGGGCAGCGGGGCGGGCGAGGGGTGGCCCGCCGCGTGCATCCGCCGCATGGCCTCGTTCTGCGCCTCGATCTCGTCGCGGCGCACGGCCCGGTTGCTGACCTTGAACAGGACGCGGCGGCTCGGCGCGTGCGGGAGTGAACCCGGCTCGGTGAACAGGAAGTTGCGGTCCTGCTGGCTGCCGAGCTCGCGAACCTCACCAGCGACGCCGTACAGCTCGGCCGCGATGCGACGCACCTCGTCGATCGTGATGTTCGGGCGCGGAAGGCCCTCTGCGAACGACGGAATGCCCTCTGCGAATGCGGCCATGACTGCTCCCCCTCGAGTCGCCGACCGGTGCGCGGTCGAACCGAGGCAATGCTAGCGGCGGCCGCCGACATCGCGGTCGAGGGCGAGCGAACCAAGCGGACTGCCCGTCGCGTTCGACCCGCACGCTCAGCCGTGGCTCGCAGCGATTCTCTGCGCTTCGGGCTCACGAACCTCATCGTCTCCGCGCTCGCTGGAGAGCCTGCCGGATGGGAGGAGCATCGCCGCGGCGAACCCTGCCACGTACACGATCGAGAGCCCCACGAAGATCGGCGAGAAGACGTCGCGATAGATCGCCGCGACGGCGGCCTGGAATCCAGGCTCGCTCGCATGCACGGCCGCGGGAGTGAGACCTGCCGCGTCGACGCCCAGCGGGAGCATCGCGACGACGCCGATGCCGATCACGCCGCCGATGATGGCGGTCGTGACGGTCGTGCCGACCTGTCCGACGATGCTGACGGAGGCCGTCACCGCCCCGGTCGCACTCTTGGGCGCGGCGCTCTGCACGACGGCGATCATGAGGCTCATGAACGAGCCGGAGCCGAGTCCTACCACGAACATGACGACCATCGGCGTCCAGAGTGGCAACCCGACGGGCAGCAGCGACATGGTGAAGAGTCCGCCTGCACCCAGGGCCGTGCCGATGATCGGGAAGATCCGATACCTGCCGGTCTTGCTCGCGAGGAAGCCGACGAGCAGGTTGCTGACGAGCATTCCCATGACGGTCGCGATCGGGACGAGCCCGGAGACGGTGGCTGAGGTTCCGTACGCCATCTGCACGTAGGTGGGCAGGTAGGCGGTGATGGAGATGAGCCCCACGCCGTTGACTGCGGCGATGATGGTGCCGACGGACACCGTCCGGTTCTTGAAGATGGTGAGCGGCACGAGCGGGTTCTCGGCTCGGACTTCAGCCCAGAAGAAGATGGTGAAGGCGACCAGTGCGACAGCGAACGCGGCGAGGGCTGACGCGAGGAGCTGCGCATCCGAGGCCCAGGTCACGCCGAGCACGAGGGCGACGAGCGCGACGGTGAACGCCACGGCGCCGAGCGTGTCGAAGCGGCGCATCGAAGTTCGCGGGATGCTCGGGATGGCGAAGAGCGCGAGGACGAGCGCGACGATGCCGACCGGGAGATTGATCCAGAACAGCCATTGCCATCCCCAGTTGTCTGCGATCAGGCCGCCGAGGAAGGGGCCGACCAGGATCGCGACCGGGAAGGCCGCTCCGATGATGGCCATGTACTTCGGGCGGGCTCTGGGGCTCGTGACCTGCGCGACGATCGTCTGCGACATGAGCTGCAGGCCCGCGGAGCTCATTCCCTGGAAGACCCGAGCCGCGATGAGCAGCCCCATGTTGGGCGCGAATCCGCATGCGAGCGAGGCGATGAGGAAGAGGATGAGCGAGGCGATGAACACGGAGCGGGCGCCCATGATGTCGCCGAGCTTTCCGATGACGGGCAGCAGCACGGTGCTGGCGAGCGTGTAGCTGACGACGACCCACCCCATCTCCTCGAGTGCGCTGAGCTCACCCGCGATAGTCGCGAGCGACGTGGAGACGACGGTGTGGTCGAGGGCACCGAGGAAGGTGACGGTGAGGAGCGAGGCGACGAGGAGTCGGAGCCGTGTTGGGGAGAGTGACATGTGTGTGAGCCCGAACGATCGGACGGTCTGCGCGACATCGTGTGCACCTGCCGCTGCTTTGCGACGGCGACGGGCTCGCTGAGCCCCACGCAGGTCCCAACCTACGCTGACTTATGTAGAAAATCTACTTAAGATGCTCGGGTCCCGGTCGCCGCGACCGGGGGTCCGATAAAGTTCTGGAATGAGAGAGTCGACGCTACGATTCGGCGCGCAGACCGACGAGGTCACCAGCCTTCTCCGAGTGGTCAACCTCGTGAGGACGCGACAGGCCGTGACGCGACCCCAGATCGGCACGGCGACCGGCCTCGGGCGAGGAGTCGTGACTCAGAGGGTCGACCAGGCCATGGACATGGGCTACATCGTGGAAGGCGAAGTCGGCCCATCCTCTGGCGGGCGCGCCCCGCGCACGCTCCGGTTCAACAGCGAGCGGGGCTTCATCGTGACGTGCGCCATCGGCGCCTTGCACCTCCACGTCGGACTCTCACATCTCGAGGGCGACGTGACCGCGCACGCGCATCTCGACTGGGACATCGCACGCGGTCCAGCTGCGACCCTGGACGCGGCGCTGGAGCTCATCGAGCAGCTGCTCACCGAGGAACGGGCGAGAACCGGCGACGAGACACAGGTCTGGGGCATCGCTGTCGGCATCCCCGGCCCTGTGGACTTCACCTCCGGAAGACCGGTCGCCCCGCCGATCATGCCAGGCTGGAACGGCTTCGACTTCCGCCGGCGTTTCAAGCAGCACTTCGACGCGCCCGTCTGGGTGGACAAGGACGTCAACCTCCTCGCGATCAACGAGCGCACCAACCGCCAGCTCCCCGATATCGATCTGATCTACTGCAAGGTCGGCTCTGGCATCGGCGCTGGCCTGGTCTCTCGCGGCCGGATCCACCGCGGAGCCAACGGAACGGCAGGCGACCTCGCGCACGTGAAGCTCGCGGGGTCGGACATCGCGTGTCGGTGCGGCAAGCTGGGCTGCGTCGAGGCCGTCGCGGGCGGCTGGGCTCTCGTCAGGGATGCGAAGCTCGCTATCGAGGAGGGGGCGAGGGGAATGCTCGCCTCGCGAGTCGCCGCTGGAGCTCCGCTCATTCCGGAGCTCATAGCCGTGTCGGCCGAAGACGGCGACGCACTCGCGATACAGCTCACCCAGCGGTCCGCGCGGGTCATCGGCGAGGCCCTCTCGGGCATGGTCAACGTGTTCAACCCGAAGGTGATCGTCATCGGAGGTGCGCTCGCGTCAGCTGGGGAGATCTTCCTCTCCGAGGTGAGGCACCGCGTGTATGAGCAGTCTGCGCCGCTCGCGACCCGCGATCTCAACGTGATGGTGTCGGTCGGGGACGTCAGGGAGCCGCTCCGGGGAGGCGCCGCGTTGGTTCGCGAGCAGCTCTTCGAGGAGACCTTCCCGCGTTGGTTCGCGAACGGCCGCCCCGAGATCTCGGCGTTCGAGTCGGAGCATTGACCACCCCCTGGGGCACACACCGCTCAGCGCATCCTTGACATATGTCCATTTCGCACATAACTTTGCGAGTCAGTCCCCAGCCAGCCCGGCCACCCCCTCACGGCTCGCCAGCGACTCCTCAGCGCGCGTCCACCAGCGAAGGTGCGGCGCAGAATGTTCGACTCGAAGGATGACCATCTCATGAGAACTCCGAGTGCCGGCAAGTTCAGGAACCCCATCCTGGACGGCGATCGGCCTGATCCAACCGTCATCAAGAGTGGTGACGACTACTGGATGACCTACTCCTCCTTCGACTCAGCTCCAGGAATTCCGATCTACCACTCCACAGATCTCGTGAACTGGACGCACCGGGGATCCGCCCTGGAGGATCCCCCCGGGGTGGTCTTCGCGATGGACATCGCCGAAGTCGATGGCCATTTCTACATCTACATCCCCTTCATCCCGGCGCCGTGGTCGACGACGATCGCCGATGCTTCGATATTCGTCATCCACGCTCCTTCGATGACCGGGCCATGGAGCGACCCGATCGATCTGCAGATACGAGGAGCGATCGATCCTGGGCATGCGATCGGTGAGGACGGGAAGCGATACCTCTTCGTCAACGGAGTGCGCAAGATACAGCTCACCGACGACGGGTTGGCGACCGTCGGAGAGCTTGAGCATGTCTATGACGGCTGGCAGTACCCCGACGAATGGATCACCGAGGCGTACGCCCTTGAAGGCCCGAAGATCCTCCGTCGGAATGGCTGGTTCTACCTCGTGAGCGCCGTCGGAGGAACTGGCGGCCCGTCTACGGGTCACATGGTGATCGTCGCCCGTTCTCGGACCATCAGCGGCGTGTGGGAGAACTCCCCGAGCAATCCGGTTGCCCGCACGACAGACCCCTCGGAAGCATGGTGGTCGCGGGGCCATGCGACGCTCATCGAGGGGCCGAGGGGCGATTGGTGGATGCTGTCCCACGGTTACGAGAACGGCTATCGCACGTTGGGAAGACAGCTTCTTCTCGAACCCATCGCCTGGACAGACGATGACTGGCCCGTTGCGCTGGCTCAGGACATCTCGATGGATCTCGACGCTCCCGATCGATCCACTCTGCAGATCCGTGACTCCGCTGGAGCCGAGTCCCTCCCAGAGTTTGAGCTCGGCGAGCGCTGGACGTTCTACGGACCGACACCCGGCGAAAGCTCGCGACTCACCGTGCACCAGGATTCGCTGGAGGTCGTCGGCAAGGGCGGCAGCGTGGCGGAGTCCTCACCGCTCGTCCGAACGGGCGGTGATCGCTCGTACGAGTTCTCCGCCGTGGTCGAGCTGGATGGTGACGCTGAAGCAGGCCTCATGCTGTTCTTCAACAATCGACTGTTCTGCGGCCACACGATCAACGGAACGCAGATGAACACCTACTCGGGCGGCGTGAAGACCTACTGGCACGAACCCGTCACGGCCACTCGGCGCATCCATCTCAAGTTGGTCAACGACCAGCACATTCTCACCAGCTGGCACAGCCTTGACGGTGAGAACTGGACGCGACACGGCGTGCGCTACGAGACCTCCGGCTACCACGCGAACACGATCGGCGATCTCGTCAGCCTGCGCCCCGCCCTCGTCTCTGCGGGGACGGGGTCGGCGAAGTTCTCTGAAATCCGCTATCAGCCGCTCTAGGACAGCCTGGAACGCCATCCCGCTCCAGGGAGAGGCCCGTGCACACGAGATCGAACTCGCGCGCACGGGCCTCGCGTCGTCTACATACGGTCGGCGCTCAGCCAGGCGACCATGCGCTCGATGCTCTGAGCGGCCCCGACCTGTGCGGGGCCATCAAGATGGCCGTGAGCAGTCGTCGGCTCGACGACGACCAGTGCGTCATTCCCTGCTTCGATGAGTTCGGAAGCGAAGCGCTGACCGGACGCACGAAGGGGGTCTGAGTCGCTGTTGAGGAGGAACGACGGTGGTAGCCCTCCGACGTCGTGCCCTCCTGGGAACGCATACGGGTGCAGCAGGTGAGCCGGATCGCCCACGTAGTTCAGGTTGATGAGGCGCACATCGTCGGCCGTGAAGCTGCGGCCTCCCGAATATCTGCACTTCGCGTCGATTTCAGCTGTCAGCGGTGGCAGCGCACGATGGAACAGCCCGTAGGCGAGGACGAGGGATGCCGGCTGGGGTCCGCCCCGATCCCGGAGGCGGAGGGCCGCACCTGCAGCGAGGTTGGCCCCTGCGCTCGCGCCGCCGAGAGACCAGCCAGGCGGGTCGACCTCCGGGACGAGACCGGATGCGGCAGTCCACGCCGCGGTGACCTCGTCCGAGGCCACAGGGAAGCGCACTCCGTCTTTCACGGGAACGCCACCTGCCTCAGCTGCGAACCAGTCAGGCGTGGGCGCCAGCTGATAGTCGACCGCGATGACTGCGATTCCGCGCGCGGCGATCTGCCTGGCAACCCAGTCGCTCTCGAGCTGATCGAGGCCGCCGAGGGCGAATGCACCCCCGTGCGCCCAGACGAGGCCCCTGGTCGGCGAAGAGGGGACGTAGGTTCTGACGGCGAGCCCGCCATGCGGACCCTCGATCGTGATGTCCTCAACTCGGATAGCAACGGCCATGCTGCGCTCTTCTCTCGTGTTCGCGGCTCGATGCGTGTTCGCACTCTGCGTCGTCGTAGACCACCGTGACTGGCCCGACGACGCCCGCTGGGAGGAGTTCAGCCTGATCGTCGAACACTCGCGTCATGGGCTCGAAGAGCGAACCGGAGGTGACCTGCCCTTCAGCGATCAGACGGTTCCGCCACGGGTTGGTCACGCGAAGCTCCACGACGTTGCGCCCCTGACCAAGACCGCGGGCGGGAAGCTCGAAGGGCGCGGTCCACACGATGCCTGCGTCGATGCCGTTGATCGTCACCTCCGCGATATCGCTGATGTCGCCGAACCGGATGCGGACAGGATGCCCCGCTTCGGGAAGGTCGAACTCGAACCGATACTGGACCGTCCCCGAGAACCGCTGGCCTTCGTCATCGAGTTCAGTCCAGCGGATCGGCTCTGTGCTCCGGATGGGTTCAGCGCCCGGGAGGGTCATGGTCCATTCGCCCCCGACGGGGACATCGAGGGGCGCGCTCGACGGAGAGACTCCGTCCCCTGTTTCGCCCGGAAGCACGAAGACGGAGCCGTACGGTGCGAGCGAGAGCTCGAATCCGGTCCCGTCGGAGGTGGGCCGCAGCTCGCGCCTCTCGAGTGCGACCGGGTCCCACGCAACCAAGGGTCGGTCACACCCGGGCAAGGAGATGGTCGTGGTCACGGGGTCCTCGTGCGCATTGGCGAGAAAGACGAGCAGCTCGCCGTCAACCCATCTCGCGATGCGTCGCACGTCGGTGTGAGGCACAACGAGCACCGGGGGAAAGTGTCGACGGAGCACATCGCCGAGCTCTCGAGTCGCGTGAACGTGGTCGCTATGCGTCGGCCCCCAGATCTGATCGCACAGCCTGGCGTGGCGCTTGCCGTCATCGGCGAGGGAGCGAAGTGCCGGGCGCGTACCGACGACCGTGGCACCGGCCTCCACGAGTCGCAGGATGCCCTCGAGTACCGACGTGCTCATCCGGTCACTGGAGCCTCCGAGGTAGAGCACGCGGTAGCGGGAGCTGCCTGCGCCCAGCACGCCGTCCGCGACTTCGAGGATCCCCGACAGCGCATCGGGGCCGATGTAGTCGAAGTCGTAGTCGCGCGGGACGCGCTCGTTGAAGTGATCTCCGTAGAGCCCGGTGACGGGTGCCTCCTCGCCGATGAAGAAGGCGACGTCAACCGCTGGCCGCCCCCGGGAGAGCAGGTGCGAGCAGCGCGCGAGGTAGTCGATCCAGGGGCGGGCGACATGGGCCCAGGTCTCGTTCCGCGTGAATGCCTGGCCCAGTGATGGAGCGAGCGCCATCCCAGGAGGAGGCACCTGTGACGGCTGGTGCGGTGACGAGTGGATGCAGAATCGGGTGACACCGAGGGTGAGCTGCAGGTCGGCGACGTGCTTGAGCGACTTGGGCGAATCGCTCCACGGGTTTCGACCGGAGGTGAAGGCTTCCGAACCGGTGTGCGTTCGCTGGTGGACGTGTGCCACCGACGATGCGCCCTTGAGATCGGCAACGTAGCTCGGGGCGGGGCCCGTCTTCGAGTCGAAGGTCCACATCGCCCCCATGGGGACGTCGGCGTGCGAGCGCATCGCGAGGTCGTCCCCGAGCTGAGGCCGCCGATCTTCGAGCGCCTCCGCGTAGTAGGCCATGCCGCGCTGGTGCGCTTCATCGGCCAGGGTGCCGTAGTACGCATCCGCGAACACTTCAGTGATCGTTCGTCTGAAGTCGCTGAGGAACAGGTCGGTCGCGGCGACGCTGTCGACCTGGAAGCCTACCGCGGCGAGCAGCCACGGGACGGGGTTGTAGCCGCGGAGCCGGACGAAATGCTCGACGAGGCGATCGCTGATGTTCTGCAGGCCGGCTTCGATGCTGTCGCTCAGGAGCGCGTCGATCTCCGCGTCGCCGAACTGGTCGAGGTGGCGAGTGATGTAGGCCCGCACTCGATCGGCATCGAGCTTGTCGACTTCCAACCCGGTCGCTTCGGGCAGGGCCGGGCCATTCGTCTGCCCGGTGAGCGACGACCCGAAGCGGATGATCCGCCACCGTCCTGCTGGGAGCGGCTCGGTCAGCCGATCCCCGCTCAGGTTTCCGCTGAGATCGATGACCGCCTCGGACGGGACGACGGCATGGGCTGCCTGCGGGTCGGTGTCGAGCGCGTCGTAGTCGACAGAGGTAGCGAACCCGCTCTTGGCTTCGACGTGCGCTGGCCTCCCCGCTTCGTGGAGTTCGAAGCGGTCGACGATGAACTCGCTCAGGGGCTGGAACACGGGCGGCGGTCTGACACCGCGCTCGAACGCCGAGGAGACGGCGCGGATGCCGTCTGCGCTGAGCAGCAGGCGAAACGCGCGTCCGGAGACCGGCGCGAACGACGCGGTTCGGGACGGGCACTGGTTCACTGGGAACGACGTCACATCCACGTACTCGCCGCTCCCGTCCTGCACCTGGAGCGTCGCCTCGACCGCCGGTGCGGCACCGAAACCGTGCGGGCCAGGGAGCACGATGACACACGAACGCACAGTGACCGGCTCGTCGAAATGCTGCTCGACCCAGGCTGTCGAGAACTCGTCGGGGTCGCGTTCGAGCCGAACGCTCCCACCCGACGCCTTCATGTCCCCGCTGGGAACGGAAGGGGCAGAGGTCTCGATGCCCTCAGGCTCGAGGGCATCGTGCTCGGGGTCGAACGGAACGGCCAGCACGAAGAGATCCTTGACGTGCCCGGATCCGGCTCCGGCGCCGCTCCCCCATTTGGGCACCGCTTGGAAGGGCCCCGCGACATCGGGCAGCGGGGCTAGCTCGGCCAGCGTTGCGCCGTCCACGACCGTCTGCGACCAGACGAGCTTGCGCATGGCGTCGTCCGCACTGACCCATGGGGCGCCAGACGCGCTCCACCCCGCCGACGTCGCCACGGTGAACTCCAGACCCAGTTCGCGGGCAGTCGCGCTGGCTGTCCTGATCGCGTCCCGCCACCGCCCCGTCCCCGGGATGACCGGGTCCGGGACGACAAGCGGGTTCCCAAGCGCACCGTCGAAGGCCTGGACCCCCCGGATCCCGACCGCGTGCAGCCAGCGCAGATCGGCGTCGATGCCGTCTGGATCGACGTTCCCGTCCATCCAGTGCCACCAGGCACGAGGTCGCGCGTCGTCTGGCGGCTGAACGAACGCGTTCCAGAGGTCATCGTGGCGGTCGGTCATGGCGGTGTCCTTCTTGCTCACGTCGTTGAAGCTGGCTGCCGCGGCGTCCTCAGCGGACCGCTGTGATCGACTCCGTCTGCGCCTCGAGGAACCTGCGCCGTTCCGTTCGTCGCTTCGCTTGCACCGCGGGATTCGCGACAGGAGCTGCGAGCAGCAGCGCCCGCGTGTAGGCGTGCTGGGGGTCCTCGATGACCGAGGCAGTCGGCCCGGTCTCGAGGATGCGCCCATCGCGCATGACTGCTACCCGCTGGCTGATGTGCTTGACGACATCGAGGTCGTGGGTGATGAAGAGCAGAGCGACGCCAGTGCGTTCGCGGATCTCGGTGAAGAGCTCCAGGACGCGTGCTTGGGTCGTCAGGTCCAGGGCGCTGACCGCCTCATCGCAGACGATCAGGCGCGGGTCCCGGCACAGCGCGCGAGCGATGGCGATTCGCTGCCGCTGACCGCCGGAGAACTCCTTCGCGTAGCGGTTTCCGGAGTTCGCGGGCAACTGGACCTGGTCGAGGAGGTCGCGGACCCGCGCGTCGGCCTCGGTTCGCGTGCTGCCCGTGACGAGGAGCGGTTCGGTGAGGATGTCGTTGACCGTCATGGCGGGGTTCAGCGACGTGTACGGGTCCTGGAACACCACCTGGATATCGCGGCTCAGCGCCCGGCGCTCCTTGGGCTTGAGGTTGACGATCGATCGCCCATCGAACCGGATCTCGCCGGACGCGATCGGTGCCAGCCCGAGGACGGCGCGTCCGATGGTCGACTTCCCGGACCCGGACTCTCCGACGAGCCCGACCGTCTCGCCCGGCGCGATGCGCAGATCGACCTCGTGGAGCACGCGGAACTTCTTCCGCTTCCGGACCCGGCCCGGGTACTCGACGACGAGCTTCTGGATCGACAACAGGTCTCCCTGAGGCGTCGGGGTGGGTGTTTCCTGGGCGGCGCTCATGCGTTCGCTCCCTTCGAGCTTGGGATTCCGTCCGCTGCAGACGACGCTGGGTCGTCTGTCTCCCATTCCACCTGTCCGAGCGTGGATGCGAGGAGCGAGCGGGTGTACTCGTGCTGTGGCCTCGCGAAGAGTTCGGTCACCTCTGCGACCTCGACGATCTCGCCCGAGCGCATGACGGCGACTCGATCGCAGATGTCGGCGACGACTCCGAAGTTGTGCGTCACGATGATCACGCCCATGCCGCGTTCCGCTTGCAGGTCGCGGATCAGCTCGAGGACGTCGGCCTGCACCGTCACATCCAGCGCCGTCGTCGGCTCGTCCGCGATGAGCAGGTCGGGGTTGCAGGAGACAGCGCCCGCGATCAGCACGCGCTGCGCCATTCCGCCGGAGATCTCGTGGGGGTACGAGCGGAAGAGCCGTTCCGGGTCGGGGATGCCCACTCGCGCGAGGAGCCGCAGTGCTTCCGCCTTGGCCTCGTTCTTCCCGAGCCCGAGGTGATGACGCATGGGCTGCGTCAGCTGGAAGCCGATCCGGAACGCAGGATCGAGATTGCTCATCGGCTCCTGTGGGATGTACCCGATCGACTTTCCGAGGAGTGCAGCACGCTTCTTCGGGGAGAGCTCGAGCAGATCCTGCCCATTGAACGTGAGGGCATCAGCCTGCATACGCGCCTCGGGTGGCAGCAGCCCGAGCACCGAGAACGCCGTCTGCGACTTGCCGGAACCCGACTCGCCGACGAGACCGAGGATCTCACCGCGCTCGAGCGTCAGCGACACCTGCTTGACGACCATGGTCTCGCCGCCGTCGGCTCGGGGGTACGACACCCGAAGCCCTTCGACCCCGATGAGCTGGCCAGCTGGCGTGTGGGTAGTGACCTCGGGTCGCGGCGCTGTCGGCTCGGACGCGCGGTTCGCAACCACGTTCCTCGCATTCCGCACTTTGCGGGTCGGCGCGATCGTGTGATCGGAGAGCGCATCCCGGATGCCGTTTCCGATGAGGGTGAACGACATGATCGTGAGGACCAGCGCCAGGCTCGGCCAGAGCAGCAGCACCGGCGCGCTGTAGATGTTCTGGGAGGCGTCCTGGAGCATGAGGCCCCAGCTCGACCGGTCGCTCGAGCCGAGCCCGAGGAAGGCGATGCCTGCCTCGATGCCAATGCCGGCGCTCGCCAGCATGGCCGCTTGGATGATCGTGGGCTTGATCACGACGGGGAGGATGTGCCTGCGCATGATGCGCGTGTCTCCCAGACCGGAGACCTTGGCGGCGTCGACGTAGAGCTCCTCGCGCACAGCGCGAACGGAGCTTCGGATGAGCAGGAAGACCGAGGGGGCGATGAGGACGCCGAAGACGGCGAGGGCGAGCTCGGAGCTGCGCCCGACCCTCGCGAGGACGACGAGGAGCACGACGATCGCGGGGAGCGACATGAGCGCACCGCTGATCCAGACGCTGATCCCGTCGACCAGGCCCCGGCGGTACCCCGCGAGGAGACCGCTCGGGATGCCGATCGCCATGCTCACGCCGATCACGATCGCCGCGCTGATCAGGCTGGTCCGGGCACCGTAGAGGAGGTTCGCCCAGACGTCGCGTCCCACCCCATCGGCTCCCAGCGGGTGCTCGGCGGTGAACGGAGGTGCGAGCACGTCGGCGATCTTCGCCTCGAGGGGGTCGTAGGACGTCAGCAGGGGTGCGCAGATCGCTGCGAGGATGACCACCAGGATGAACGAGGCGGAGACGACGACCGCGGGGTCGCGAAGGAGCCGTCGAAGCACCCCTGGGCGGCGATCGTCCTCTTCGCTGAGCTGCAGCGAGGCGGACGTTCCGGAGACGAGATCGGCAGTCATGAGACACGCACCTTCGGGTTGACCCATCCCTGGGCGAGATCGACGAGCAGGTTCACGATCACGACGAGCACGACCGTGATGACGACGACCCCCATGACCACCGGGAGGTCGCCTTGGCTTGCGGAGATGGACGCCTGCGTCCCGATCCCCGGGATGTTGAAGACCTTCTCCACGATCACCGACCCGGAGATGGAGACGATGAACATGAGGGAGACCGTTGTCAGCGTCGGGCCTGCCGCATTCCGCAAGGCGTGCTGGAGCAGGACGCGCGACTCGGGGATGCCACGGCTGCGCAGCGTGCGCACGAAGTCCTGTCGTAGCACGTCGATCATGGAGCCGCGGATCTGCATGGCGATCGATGCGACTGCGCCGAGCGCGAGCGCGACGACCGGCAGGATGATCGACGCGAACCACAGCGACGGTGATGCGAACAAGCCGACGTACCCCGTCGCTGGAAGGAGCCGCAGCTGCACGGCGAAGACGTAGGCCAGGACGATCGCGACCAGGAAGCCTGGAATCGCCTGGACGAAGGTCGAGGAGACCTGCAGCCCACGATCGAGCGCACCGCGGCGGAGGGCCGCCGCGACACCGACTCCTGCGCCGAGGATGGAGGCGAGCAGGATGGAGCCGATCACCATGGAGAGCGTCGGCGGCAGCGTGAGGGCGACGACCTGGGTGACTGGCTGGTTCCCGTACCAGGAGGCGCCGAGGTCGCCTTGGATCGCCGAGGTGAGCCAGTTCCAGTACTGCGCGAGGACGGGCTCCGTGAGGCCAAGCTCAACACGCTTCTGTTCGACCTGCTCCACGGTCGCGGTCGGACCGAGAATCTGCCGCGCAGGATCCGCGCCGGTCAAGTTGAGCAGGAAGAAGGTGAACGTCGAGATGACGAACAGCAGCAGCGCTCCCGCGCCGAGCCGGCGGAGGATGAAGACGAGCATGGTGGACTCCTGGGCTGTCGAGTGGGGATCTGGAAGGTGGTGCGGCCGCCAACGGCCGACGCCCGGGGAGGGCGCCGGCCATCAGATTCAGCTGGTCGGCTGGATGTTCCAGATCGGCGGGAAGGTGGAGTACTTCTGCCCTTCCGCGGTCACGCCGCTGGAGAGCCCGAAGGAGTTGTCGCCCTGGATCCACGGGGCGAACCAGGCCTGCTCCACGACGTAGGTGTTGAGTTCCTGGAAGGTCTTCGCCTGCTCGTCCCCGGTCTCGCCCTGCGCCTTGGTGATGAGCTCGACGATCTTCGGGTCGTTCACGTGGAAGGTGTTCCAGAGTGCATCCGGGTCCAGCGCGATCTGCGTCGTGTCCCAGGAGCGGTTGGCGTCGAGCCGGAAGATCGCTGCGGGGTACTTCGCGCCGAGAAGGTCTGAGATGAACGTCTCACCGTTGACCGGCTGGTATTCCGTCGTGATGCCGATCGCTGCGAGGGCTTCGGTGACCGCTGCCTGCTCCGAAGGGTAGATCGGCGAGACGTCCGGCATCGGCAGCACGAACCCGTCTGCGTAGCCGGCTTCGGCCATCAGCTCCTTGGCCTTGGCGACGTCGTAGGGGTAGCGCTCTTCCAGCTCAGGCAGGTACGCGGTGCTGTCGACGCTGAACATCTGCGCCGTCTTCGCCCCCTTGCCGTTGTAGAGCTGGTCGAAGAGCGACTGGCGGTCGAGCGCGTAGTTGATGGCCTGGCGGACGCGCACGTCGGCCAGAGCGGGCACGAGCGTGCCCTCACGATCGAAGAGGTAGAGCCCGTTCGCGTTGTAGGACGGGAAGGAGACGACTTCCTGCCCCGCGGAGGAGACCGACTCGACGTCCTTCGGTTCGATGTTCGCGACGTTCACCTGGCCCGCTCGGAGCGCGTTGATCATGGCGTTCTTGTCGTTGAAGATCGTCGCCGTGATCTCGTCGTACGGGTACAGCTCCTGGTTCCAGTAGTCGGCGTTGCGTGTGTACACGTACTTGCTGCCCGCCTGGGTCGAGGGGCTGAGGGTGTACGGGCCGGATCCGACGGGAGTGGTCGCGAGCGATCCATCTTCCAGGTGGCTGGGGCTGGCCATCATGCCGGCAGGGCCGCCGAGGCTGGGCAGGAATGAGGGGTCCGGCGCAGACAGCTTGATGTCGACAGCGGTGGGGTCGACCACGGTCACCTCTTCGATGAACCGAAGCTGGGTTGCACTTCCACCGGAACCGGTCTTCGCGGACTCGAGGTTCGCCTTGACGGCCTCTGCGTCGAGGGCGGTGCCGTCGGTGAACTTCACATCGTCGCGGAGCTTGAGGCTCAGCACGGTGCTGTCGTCGTTGTAGGACCATTCGGTGGCGACGTTGGCCACCGGCTCGCCCTCGTTGTCGTTGCGCAGCAGCGAGTCGTAGACGGGCTGGGTGTACCAGATCTCGGGCCCCGTGAGCAGGTCACCGGGCTGCCAGGACTGCGGCGGGGAGACGGTAGCCAGTGCCAGGGTCCCGCCGGTCGACGACCCGCCGGCAGCAGGTTGTCCCGAGCATGCGGTGGCGGCGAGCGCGATGGCTATGGCAGCGGCGGCAGCTGTCGCGAATTTTCTTCTCATGTGCGTTTCCTTCGGCTGAGGTGTTGTGCTCCGAACGTCGGCAGCTTCGCCAGGAGAGCGGTGACACCATCACAGCGCCGTGGCTGCTGGCGACACCCTCCCGCCGCGGCGACCTTGTCGCGGGAGGGAGGAAGAGACGTCGTTGTTTCTTTGTTCAGGCCCGGTGTTCGGATTCGAGTCGCGTCCAGGCCCAGACCGAGACTCGTGACGCAGAACCGCTTGCTTGCGTGTTCCGGTGCGCCTAGTCCAGACTTTAGCCCAGAATGAACATAAATAGGGTCCTGGGAGATAGCGACCAGTGATGCCCGGTATAGACAGATGTGAGGCGGGCTTCAGAGAGCCGGATGCCGCCCTCATCCCACCGACCGTACTCGCTGCGCCGCATGGACCGCCGAGCCCAGAAGCTAGACTCGGCGGCGACCAGAACGGCACGGGCGCCGCGCGGGAAGCCACTGACAGACGACGAGGACGGCAGAGCATGAGCAACGGTCAGCTTTCGCCTCAGGATGCCTTCGTGCACGGTCAGCTCATCAACCTGATCCGCTCAGGACGAGCGAACACCCGGCCAGCGCTCGTCCGGGCCACGGGGCTGAGCAGGCGAATCGTCTCCGAGTGCGTCAGCCAGGCCGTCGAGACGGGACTCGTCGATGACAGCGAGTTCGCCGTCGCGGACATCGGCCGCCCTTCACGTCTGCTCCGCTTTCGCTCCGAAGTCGGCGTCGTCTACGTCGGAGTCATCGAATCCTCGCAACTCTGGGCAGCAGTCGCCACGCTCTCCGGCAGCTTGGTCGACTCCATGCATCTGACGTGGGACGCAGCGGTCGGCCCGGTCGACACCTTGAACGCCCTCAAGCAGATGTTCGAGCAGCTCGCTGCACGAGGCCACGCCACCCCGTGGGCCATCGGCATCGGGGTCTCCGGCATCGTCGACTTCCAACGCGGACGTCTCGTGTCGTCACCCCTGCTCACCGGTTGGACAGACTTCAGCATCCGCTCGTTCCTCCGACAGCACTACGACGCACCGGTGTGGGTCGAACGCGATGTGAACGTGATGGCGCTCGGCGAGTGGCACCTAGGCAGCCCCGCGACCGAGGACGACCTCATGTACGTGCTGGTCGACGAGGAAGTCGGCGCGGCGGTCGTGACGCAGGGACTGATCCACCGAGGCCGTTCCGGCGCCACGGGCGCTATCGGGCACATGCGGGTCACCGACGACCCATCTTTCCCGTGCAGGTGCGGGCGCACTGGCTGTCTCGACGCAGTCGTGGCCGGATGGAGCCTGGCCGAGCGCCTGTCGGCTCGCGCAATGGAGAGCGCCTTCCTCGCAGCACGCATCCGGGGCAAAGAACTGCTGACGGCCGAGGACGTCGGCGATGCCGCGCGAGCGGGGGACCCGGTCGCGGCTGAAGAGGTCCGTGCACGCATAAGGTTCCTGGGCTCCGCCCTCGCTCCGCATGTGAACTTCGCCAACCCGGGGACGCTGGTCATCGGCGGAGGTCTGATCCGAATCGGCGACTGGACCGTCGATCTCCTCGAGCAGGCCCTCCGCGAAGGCCTGACGCCCGACGCCTTGGAGCCTCTCTCCATCAGAGCGGCATCGTTGGACTACCGGGAGGGCCTGGTGGGCAGCGCGATCCTCGCGGTCGAGCAGCTTTTCGCGGCGGACACGGTAGGCCTCTGGATCGATCAGGGCTCACCGGTCGGACGGGCAGCTTCGCTCCAGGATCTCCTCGCGGACTAGCTCGCCGGCCCCGCGCCGACCGTCAGCACGAATCTGGCATAGCCGGTCAGAGCAGGAACACCGTCGTCGACAGCCTCGACGATGACGTGGATCTGCTCCCCTTGCACCGCGTCCGCCGCCACCCGCACCAGGCACTTGCCCGGCAGGACAACGATCTCGGAATCCGACCCTTGATCCTGGAAGGCCGTCACCGAGATGTCCCCGCCGTCCGGGTCGACGACCGTGAAATCCAGCTGGACACGTTCGCCTGGTCGCACAGCACGATCCAGCCCGGTCGCCGAGACGCGAGGCGCGTGATTGGCGTCCGCAGGGTCGGCGGTGACGGTCCAGCGCAGGCGAGCAGCGAAGTCCCTCTGGAATGCGCCGATCCACCGACCTGCGTCGCCGGCATCCGTGATCGGAGCCCCCGGCGTCCACGACACCGCCCCCGCGCTGTCCCATCGGTTGGGGTCATCGGCATGCGGAGTCTGCCTGCCGCCCCATCCCCCAAACGACGGATGCTCGGCATTCCGAAGTCCGTTGTCGATGTGCATCGCGAAGTTCGAGGAGTCGCCCTCCGAGATCCACGCGCCGGCATCGTGGAGCGGCGCCCAGAGCTGGTATCCACGAGCGACGAGGTCATCGGCGGAAGCACCTCGAACGCCGAAGTAGTCCTCCGGGTCGAAGCCGTCAGCCATCTGCTCGCCGTCACCCCAGACGCGGTAGGCCTTCCCGAGAGGTCCGACCGAGGACACGTGCTGGCGCATCCACTCCGCAGAGAGATACTCCGCAGCACCATCCGGCACGACGTGCCATGCGAAATAGCCCCACGCCGTCGTCGCGACGTCCCGGAACTCGATCTCCGGCCAGACCGGCCGGATGTAGGCAGCGAAGGCGTCGTCCTGCTCTCCGAAGCTCGTGATCACCGTGCGCCCGACGACCAGAGCTCGGATCACCTCCCACTGGGAGGTGCCTCGATACTGCTCCTCGATGGACTTGAGCGCGCGGGCGATGGTGTTCATACCACCCCACGCCTGCGCGAAGATCTTGCCAGGCGCGTCACCCAGCAGCACGTCGCGGACCAGATCCGACCCGGCCGTGGGTTCCCGCATATCGCCGACCTCACCCACGTTCCCGACCGCGATCAGCGCACGGAGGCGCTCGGGGTCCGGATAGCGATCGTCGTGACGGACGAGGTTCTCGTGCACCTCCGCATACGCATCCACTGCCAGATCGATGTGCATCCGCGCACCCGGCGCTGGCCAGCGGTGAGGGGCGATACCTCGGGACTCGTCGCCCGCGTGATGGACCTGGCTCGCCGAGTAGACCAGGGCGGCGATGTCGATCTCGTTGCTGTACAGCAGGAGTCGGAGCATCGAGTTCAGGTCGTCCAGCTCTGGATCGGTGGTGACGATGATGCGCGCTGGCGCTGTCGCCATGGCTCGCCTCTCTGTTGCAATCGTGTTTGGGACCTGACGCGGGATCTGCGTCAGGTCTCGAAGGCATCCCGCCTGATGGCATCGAGGGTCTCGAACACACTGGTTGTGTCCTCGAGCGTGTGCGTGGGGTGCTCGAGGAGACCGGACATCGCAGCGTCGTTGGCCGCGCGGAGCATCGGCGTGTAGCCGTGTCCCTCGCGATCCACGGTGCAGTGACGCGCTCGTGGCCCCTCGGGGCCGTAGGAGTGGACCGTGAGGCTCGACGCGAACCAGAAGCCTGGATCGATGTCGATCCAGCCCTGATCCCCGGAAATGGCCGCCGAAGAGCTGAGGAACTCCACCATGGAACTCGCCCCGTGCGCGAAGCGCCCGCCGTCGTACTCGAGCGTGAAGTGCTCGCTCAGGTCGTTGCTGTCCGCCCTGACCGTACCGTTGGCGTGCACGCGTTCCGGGGCGCCGAGCATCATGTGGCTCAGCGTGACGGGATAGATGCCCTGGTCGAGAAGCGCGCTGCCTCCCGGCTGCCAACGGCTTGAGCCATCCCGCGGGAAAGGCGCACCGAAGGATGCTTGCACGGCGCGGACCTGGCCGATCTCTCCTGACCTCACGATGTCGCCGACAAGCGCCATGAGCGGATTGAATTTCATCCACATGGCCTCCATGAGGAAGAGACCCTCGTCGCGGGCCAGTTCCGCGAGCTCACGAACCTCACGAGCATCGAGGCCCAGGGGCTTCTCGCACAGCACATGCTTGCCATGCAGCAACGCGCGCCTGGCCAGTTCGAAGTGCGTCACGTGAGGCGTGCAGAGGTACACGATGTCGATGTCCGACTCCAGCATCGCCGTGTAGTCGTCGAAGGGGTTCGGGATGTCGAAGTCGACCGCGAACCTCGTCGAACGCTCGATGCTTCTGGAGGCGACCGCCACGAGAGATGCGGACTCGACCAGATGAAGGTCATGCGCGATCTGCTTCGACACCGCGCCGGTGCCCGCTATGCCCCACCGGAGCGGTCGCCGCTCGTCTGCGCTATCCATCAGTCGGATCCGCGAACTCCAGCAGCGTGATCCTCACCGCTGTCACACCTGCCATGTCGAGCGTCACGAGACGCTCATCACCGTTCAGCAGACGTCCTCCAACCAACTCGCCCTCCTCCAGGCGGAGCTCCTGCACGCTGGATATCTCGACCGTCGCCCCCTCACGCGAGAAATCGACGATCGCGCGCTGCCCGACAGCCAGGTACTCGAGCGGTCCCGTCTGCACGACGATGCCGAAGGGACGCGAGTCGGCGAAGGAGGGGGCGTGCGCGGTCGGGAGGTTCTCGTCCGGGAGCGATGGAAGTTCCGGGAGGCGAACGCCGACATCCAAGAGCACATCGGCGAGCGTCTTCGGAGCACTCCGGACGACCACGGTGGTCGATCCGAACTGACCTGTTGCAGAGTCGACGCCCTGGTCGAGGGCGAACCCCATGACCAGGCCGGCCCGGCGAGCATCGAGCAGTTGGGGTGCCATGCCGATGAGGTGCCGGAAGCCGGCGAACAGCTGACTCCCCGGACGGACGTCGTCGATCCCGAACGCGTGATACCCGATCGCGTCGAACGAGCCGAAGGCACGGAATGCATCGCCCGTGATGACGCGGGCCTCCGGCACGAAGAGCGGGTTGTCCTCGGAGGCGTACTCGCGCATAACGGATTCACTGTCTGGCGTGTAGATGTCCGGTGCGAGGAAGTCGAGGTGCGGTGCAGCCGCCCGCCAGACGCCACCCATCCGGGCCGTGGGGCCACCGCTCGGGTACTGACCCGGGAGGTCCTGTCCCGGCTGAGGCCCAAGCCAGGCATTGGCGTAGGCGGGCAGGCCCTTGATGGACTTGCCCCGCTTGGCGAGTTCCCCGAGGTAGCTGGCGAAGCCCCACGCCATGAACACCTCGTCGGCGACGAGATTCTCGTCGCCCCAGCGATCCTGCCAGGATGCTCCGGCCGCTCCGGGGGCTCGGAACAGCTCCACGATGTCGTCGTGGAACCCTTCGGGGTGACGTCCCACGGCTTCCAGGAGAGCCGCCGGCACCGGCGACTGCCACGCGTCCTCGGCTACCGCAGCGCGGTCGCGGCTGACGCCGAGGAGTCCGACCTCATTCTCCACCTGCATGATGATGACGGTGTGCTGCTCGTCGACGAGGGCAATGTGTCGCATGAGCGCCTCGTACGCCCTTGCATCTGCCTCCCTCAACCGAGGCGAGAAGACTGACAGCGTCGGTTTCGGCATCGAGCCGGGGTAGGTGAGCGGGGCTCTCATCGGCGAAGGCCCGCGGTCCGCACGCTCGAACCGGGAGGGGTCGCGGCGAACCCAGCTCGGCGCGTAGGTCGAGGTGGCGTTCTTGAACGCGCCGAACCAGATGAGCACAAGGCGGATGCCCGCCGCGCGCGCGCCTTCCAGGAGGGCGTCGACGACGCTGAAGTCGAAATCGCCCTCGCTCGGCTCCACCTGGTCCCAGGCGACTGGCGCGACGACCGAGTTGATCCCCGACTCTGCGAGAGCGGCCCAGACCTTCTCCATGTGGACGGGATCGGAAGCACTGGAGTTGCGCAGCTCTCCGCCGACGCAGAGGAACGGCGCCCCGTCCACGATCAACTCTGCGTGCTTGCCTGAACGTGTGAGGTGTGGAAGCTCGAACATGGGATCTCCTTGGGTTTTCGTGAGCGGTGCGACAGTGCACGGTGATGCGGTGGAGGGCGGAACGTGCGGACGTTCGGCGCCGATGAGTCTGCTGGTGGGGCGGTCCTGCGCGGCGGTTAGTCCTGTTTCGTCGAGAAGGCCGAGTCGAACGCGGCCTCCGACGGGCGGTACGTGGAGAGCTTGCGCACGAACCCCAACGCCTCAGGAGCACCCACGAGACGGTCCATGCCGGCGTCCTCCCACTCCACCGACAACGGCCCCTCGTAGCCGATCGCGTTCAGCATGCGGAAGCAGTCCTCCCACGGCACATCCCCGTGCCCGGTCGAGATGAAGTCCCAACCCCGCCTCGGGTCAGCCCAGGGCAGGTGCGACGACAGGCGCCCGTTCCGGCCATTGCTGAGGCGCTTCTTCGTGTCCTTGCAGTGCACGTGATAGATGCGGTCCTGGAAGTCCCACAAGAACCCGACCGGGTCGATGTCCTGCCACACCATGTGCGAGGGATCCCAGTTCAACCCGAACGACTCCCGGTGCCCGATCGCCTCCAACGCGCGCTTCGTGGTCCAGTAGTCGTACGCGATCTCGGACGGGTGCACCTCGTGCGCGAACCGAACCCCGACCTCCTCGAACACGTCCAGGATCGGGTTCCACCTGTCCGCGAAGTCCTGATAGCCGGCATCCACCATCGCCTCCGTGGCGGGAGGGAACATCGCCACGTACTTCCAGATGCTCGACCCCGTGAACCCGGTGACGGTCTTCACGCCGAGCGCCGCCGCGAGACGGGCCGTGTTCTTCAGCTCCTCCGCCGCACGCTGCCGCACGCCCTCCGGGTCGCCGTCACCCCACACTCGGTCGGAGACGATGTCGCGGTGCCGCTGGTCGATCGGGTCGTCACACACCACCTGCCCCTTGAGGTGGTTCGAGATCGTCCACACCTTCAGACCATTGCGCTCGAGAATGTCGAGCTTGCCCTGGACGTACTCGGCGTCATCCCACCGCCACGGATCCAGGTGATCACCCCAGCAGGCGATCTCGAGACCGTCATACCCCCACTCCCCCGCAAGGCGCGCAACCTCCTCGAACGGCAGATCGGCCCACTGACCGGTGAACAACGTGACAGGACGAGACATGCTTCTCCTCTTAGCTGGCGTTCTCGAATGCTGAAGCCGCGCTGCTCAGACAGCGACGGCGGACCGGGTCTCGACCCACGCGCTCTCCGCGGCCGAGCTGCGCTCGACGGCGTCGAGCACTCGCTGCACGCTGAGCCCCTCTTCGAAGCTCGAGTGCAACGGGGTGCCGTCTGCGATGGCGGTGATGAGGTCGACAACCTGGTGCGTGAAGCCGTGCTCGTAGCCGAGCATGTGGCCGGCCGGCCACCAGGCCGAGACGTAGGGATGGACTGGCTCGGTCACGAGGATCTGCGCGAACCCCTGCGCCCGACTGTCCGCCGTGCGGTCGTAGTACTGCAGCGAGTTGAGATCCTCGAAGTTCCACGCGAGAGCGCCGAACTCGCCGGAGACCTCGATGGCGAGCGCGTTCTTGCGGCCCGTCGCGAAGCGGCTCGCGTCGAACGAGGCGAGCGCCCCGCCCGAGAGCCGCCCGGTGAAGATCGCGATGTCGTCGACCGTCACGGACCCAGTGCCCGAGCCGTCGGCGAGCGGCCGCTCAGTGATGATCGTGTCGATCGTGCCGGAGACCCGCTCGATGTTCTGGCCTGTGACGAACTGCGTGAGATCGATGGCGTGCGCCCCGATGTCGCCGAGCGCACCCGAACCCGCGAACTCCTTCTGCAGGCGCCACGAGAGCGCCGCATCCGGGTCGACGAGCCAGTCCTGCTGGTACGAGGCACGCACCCGGTGGATGCGGCCGATCCTGCCCTCGGCGATCAGGTCGCGCAGCAGGGTCACGGCTGGCACGCGACGGTAGGTGAACCCGACCATCGACTTCACGCCGTGCTCTGCCGCGCGAGCGGCCGCATCCGCCATCGACTCGCCCTCTGCGACCGTGTTGGAGAGCGGCTTCTCGACGATGACGTGCTTGCCCGCCTCGAGCGCCGCGATGGCGATCTGTGCGTGCGAGTCACCTGGCGTGACGATGTCGACGATGTCGATGTCGTCTCGCCCGATGACCTCACGCCAGTCGGTGGCCGACTCCTGCCAGCCCCACTGCCTCGCGGCCTCCGCGACGGCCTCACCGTTGCGCCCGACCACAACCGCCATCTCGACCTCGGCTGGCAGGCCGAAGACGCGAGGCGCCTGCCGCCAGCCGACCGAGTGAGCGGCTCCCATGAAGCCGTAGCCGATCATGGCGACTCGAAGGGGCTTGGTCATAGGAGCTTCGCTTCTCTCTGCGGGATGGTCGATCATGGTCGGTCTTCTTGCGGTGCGGACGCGTGCAGGTCAGCGGCGAACCGGCAACGCGTGGTGCGCTGCGAGCACTCGCCGCGCTTCAGCTGGGTCGGTGATCATCCGCGATCCCGCATCAGCAGCGGCGGAGCGCTGAACGGCCTGCTCGTCGCGCACGATGTCGAACGCGCTCTGCCAGTGGTTCCAGTGCCATCCCTCGTATTCGCTCGAGACGGCGCCCGAGTAGCCCTGCTCGACAAGCAGTGCGATGAGCTCGCGCACGGGAACCGAGGGTTCCTCGCCGTGCTCGTCGATGCCGAAGAACTTGCCGTGCACGTGCTTGACCCACGGCATGATCTCGAGCCAGTCCTCGACGCGGGCCGGACCGAAGAGACCGGTGCCGTTGATGGCGAAGTCGATGCCGAAGTCGGGGCGGCCGTGCTTGGCGGCGAGGCCGATGAACGAGCCGAAGCGCTTGCCGTGCACGCCCTGGTCGGCCGGCGGGCCTTCCGCGTAGTAGCCGTCCCACAGCTCGACGAGCTCGGCGAGCAGCTCTTCAGAGGCACCGCGGCGGCGGTAGGCCTCGACGGCGGATGGGGCGAACGCCTTGGTGGTGGCGCCCCAGTCGGCGGTGAAGCCGAGGAACGGGGAGCCGACCTGCTCGAAGCGGTCGCGCAGCGCGAGGATGCGCGGGTGCGACGCGTACTGGTCAGCATGGACCTCGAGCGCGAGGGTCACGCCGTGCTTCTCGGCGATCGGCGCGAGCTGCTCCATCGAGTCCGGCGTGATCGAGATCTGCACGCGGGCGACGGGGAAGCCGAGCTTGGCAGCAGCCTCGATCTGCCGCGTCATGTACTCGACGAGCTCGTCCTGCGACAGCAGGCGGTCGCGGTGGATGCCGATGTCGGCGTTGACCGCGAGCGAGGTGCGCACGAGGTCGAGCTCCTCGACGAGGTCCGAGAACTGACCGGCGAACTCATCCGTCACGTGCGGGAAGCCGCGAACGCTCGAGAACCCGATCATCTCGATTCCCGGCCCGAAACCGTCAGCCGCTACCTTGCGGATGAGCCCCTCGAGGTCGTACTCGCGTCCGTGGAACGCGCGGGTGAAGCTGTAGAGGGTGACCCCCTGGATGGGGGTGCCGAGCTCGCCGGTCATGCGGAAACCGCCTTCATCGTCTTGGAGCTGTGTTCTTCGATGCGGAGCACCCCGTGGTCAGACACGATGTACGGGATGTACAGGCTCAGGTCGACGTCGACGGTGTGCTCTTCATCGCCGGCGGTGATCGGGATGTCACCTTCGACGACAACCGAGTCGGTCGGGAACCACCATTCGCTGCTGTCGCCAGCGAGTTCGTCGGGCGCATACGTCTTCCCGTTCATGGTCCAGCGCAGCGACTCCAGCGAGGCGGCAACGCCGTCGACGGACAGGCCGAACTCGGAGATGCAGGATGCGGGAAGCGCGCGGTACCAGGGCAGACGCACCTCGACAGAGGTGCGTGCCCCGTTCGTCTTGAGTGTGTCTCGTTCAATCATCCGATCAGGAATCATGGTGGCCTCCTAGCCAGTTGTCAGTCATGGTCAGTTCTGTGTCGCCTGAGCGACGACGGCTGGTGCCGTGGTGAGCTTCGCCGCGACGTCGCGGGCACCCTTCACCGCGAGCGCGACGCCCGTGAGCGTCGGGTTACAGGCCGTCGAGGTAGGGATGACGCCGTTGCCGGCGACATAGAGCCCCGGCACGCCCCACACCTCGCTCGTCGGCGAGCAGACGCTCTCGCCATCGTCCGTCTCGCCCATGCGAGTCGTGCCCTGGTAGTGCAGGGACGCCCCGAACGGCAGGCGCATGACCCGCTCGTCGAGGGGTTCGCCGACAGCCGCGCCGAGCCTGCGCAGCTCGGTCTCGGCCGCATCCATCACCGCCCGGTCCTTGTCGGTGGCGGTGTAGTGGATGCGCACGGCGGGCATCCCGTAGCTGTCGAGGTGCCCCTCTGTGAAGAGCACGCGGTCGTCGCGCTGCAGCTCCTTCGCGCAGAACATGCCGAGCCCCACGATGGAGCCGGGGATGACCGCGTCGTCGACCGCGACGGGCACGGGGGACGCGTCGAGCTGCATGATCTGCCCGTGGAACGGCTTCGCGTCGGTGTACGGCACCCAGCTGACGCCGCTCGTCTCGCTGATCGCGCCAGCAGCCTTGTCGGTTGCCGCTGCCGCCGAGCTTTCCGGCGCCTCGATGCCGGTGATGCGGGCGGCGAAGACAACCTGCGACTGGTCGTTGAGGTAGCGGCCGAGCGCGTCAGGGCGGACGCCCGAGGCCCACAGCACCTGCGGGGTGCGGAGGGCATCGGCGGCCACGACGACCACTCGGGCCGCGACCACGCTGAGCTGCTCGGCACCGGTCTCGCTGAGGTCGCGCACCTCCACGCCCGCGGCCGCTCCGTCGTCGCCGATGACAGTCCGGGTGACGAGGGACTCGTCGAAGAGCTCGAAGTTGGGGTTCTCGCGAGTCACGTCACCGAGAACGACGTCCGAGCCGGACCAGACGAGCCGTCCGTCGTCGCGGTGACGCACGGCGAGCGGCATGCGCTGCACGCGGGCGACAGGCTCGCGACCCTCGTCGACAACCGGTGAGAGCCGATCACGGATGAGCTGGCTGAACGGCGCACCCTCGAACGCGTCGGTGGTCACCCCGAGCAGGCGCTCGGCCTCGCCGAGGAGCTCATCGAGCTCACCCGTCGAGTCGAGGAAAGCAACGCGCTCGCTCTCCCCCGGACGGGGGCAGGCACCAGTCCAGTGCGCCGACATGCCGCCGACGTTGCTCGACATGGCCGCGACAGGCAGCCCCTCGCCGCCGCCGACGGAGAAATCGCCGTCGGGAAGGAGGTACGTGCCCGGGCGTGACTGACGCTTCCCCTGCGCGAGGGCGACGGGACTGTTGAGCTTGGAGGCAGCCTCCCCTGGCCCCTCGGAGCGCCGTTGGGCAGTGGCGCGTGCCTCGAGGTCCTCGATGTTCTTGACGTGCGCGCCGGGCGGGTTCGACACGGTCGGCCCGACCTCGAACATCGCGATGCGCAGCTCGGGTGCTGTCTCGCTCAGGATGCGTGCGTACGTTGCGCCGGCCGGTCCGCTGCCGACGATGGCGACGTCAACACGTTCGGGGTAGCGGGTCATGCGGCCACCCCGACTTCCCGCACGAAGGCGACCGAAGCCGCGGACTCCGTGGTCGGGGAGTACTCGAGCCCGACGGGCCCGTCATAGCCGGACGCGCGCAGCACGGAGAACTTCTCCGCCCAATCGAGCGCACCGCTGCCGGGCTCGCCACGGCCGGGCGCATCCGCCAACTGCACGTACTTGACGATGGCGCCGGCGTTCGCGAGTTCGGTGGCCATGTCCTCGCCCTCGACGGCCGAGTGGTAGATGTCGTAGAGCACGCCGAAGTTCGGAGAATCGACGCCGCGCGCAACGTAGACGGCGTCAGAGGTGCGGTCGATGAGCGCACCCGGGTGGTCGACGCGGATGTTGACGGGCTCGAGCACGAGCGTGATGCCGGAACCCTCGATCTGCGCGATGGCCTTCTCGTAGATGGCGATCAGTTCGTCGAGCTGCGTCTGACGCTTCGAGCCGCCGAAACCGGTACCGCTGCCGACGACGAGTCGCGGGCAACCGAGCTCCTGGGCGATGGCGACCCCCTCGTCGAGGCACTGGTAGAAGAAGGAATGGTCTTTCGGCGGCAGCATGAACTGCGTTCGCGGCTCGGCGAGCTGGGCCGTGAGCTGCGTGCCGGTCTCCTGCAGTGCCGCCTTGAGAGCGGGGATGTCCTTGGGCTTGGCGGGCGCGTCGCGCCCGGTCGGTCCCCACATCTCGACGGCATCGAAGCCCGCCGCAGCGGCGGCGCGGACGCGGTCCTGGTAATCGCCTGCCTCGGTGAAGAGGAGCTCGATGTTCGGAGCGAGCTGGTACATGGTCTTTCCTTCTACGAGGTGAGGAGGTGGCGTCACTCGACACAGCCGAGAGGCAACAGGAATCGAAACAGGCGGCTCCAGTACGCGTCGAGCACAACGTCACCTTCGGGGGAACGTCGCACATTGAGCGGCATACGGAGAGCGATGTCATGATTCGAGGCAGAGTTCGCAGGTGAGAGATCCGGCCGGATTGGGTTCCCCACGACAAGCTTCTTTGCTCGTTTTTCTATTGCCCTCTCAGAGTACGCACTTATGCTCGTTTCGTGCATAAACATCCCTGATGCACCTCTTCGCCGCCACGGATGCGTGGCGACGAGTCCTCGGCGCACCCGGGGAGGCGTCCTTCCCGGACCGCGCCGACCGCAACCGAGCGAAGCCCCCGCGAGCAAATCGATGCTCCTGCTCCGCAGACCGAGAAGGCTAAGCTGGCAGCACACCACGACCCGGAAGCACAACGAAGTGACCTCAGAAACTCCGCTCTCCAGGCTCGACCTGAACTTGCTCGTCTCCCTCGATGCACTGCTCACCGAGCGCAGCGTGACCCGAGCGGCAGAGCGCCTGCACCTCAGCCAGCCGGCGCTCAGCGCATCCCTCGGCAGGCTGCGCACACACTTCGACGACAAGATCCTCGCGCGCACGGGGAACACCTACGAGCTCACGCCCCTCGCCGTCCGCCTCAGCGAGCTGACCGCCACCGCCCTCGACTCCGCCAGGCGCGTGTTCGACAGCCAGGCCGAATGGAACCCGACCCAGTCCACGCGCGAGTTCACGGTGCTCGGATCCGACTACGGCTTCGCGACGATCGGTGTCGCCGTCTCCAAGCTCGCCGCCCAGGCCGCACCCGGCGTCCGCTTCCGGTTCCGAATGCACAATCCCAGCATCGTCGAGGACGCGATCGCGCAGCTCCGTTCGGTCGACGCCATGATGATCCCCCACGGCTTCCTCAGCGAACTCCCCTTCAACGATCTCTTCACCGACGAGTGGCGCATCATCTGCTCCCACAACAATCCGCACGTCGGCGAGCACCTCACGATGGAGAACATCGCCGAGCTGCCGTGGGTGTTCAACTACCTGTCGCGTTCGGCGTTCACCTCGGCCAGCCGCCAGATCCGCGAACTCGGAATCGAGCCGATCGTCGCCGCCGTCGTCGAAGGCTTCCACGTGCTCCCCCACTTCGTCGAGGGCACGAACCGGCTCGCGCTCATGCAGAAGCGGCTCACCGACATTCTCATCCCGAACGATGAGTTCCGGGTACTGGAACCCCCCTTCGACGCAACCCCCATCTCGGCGGCCCTCTGGTGGCATCCCACGCACAGCAGTGACCCCGAGCACGCGTGGATGCGCCGCCTCTTCGCGCAAGCCGGCGCCGAGATGCAGGCGGAGGCCGGCTCGGCGTAAGTCGGTTGCGCCGCGCGTCCGGCATGCGGAGGCTGCAGTTGCGGCTACGGCTACTTCGGGATGGGTTTCTCACTTCGTTGCGGAAAGTTCGCCAGCACGAAGCGAGGTTTCCACCCCGAGACTGTCGCGCAGCGCCACCGGCCCACCCCGCCGCACCCCATCCCACCGCCTCGGGATGGGTTCCGCGCACGCAGATGGGTTGCAAGCCCCCCCGAAGCGCCAAAGCCATCCCGAAACTCGCTCGGCGGCGACGCCACCCGGCGCACTCACCCGCCCCAACCTCGGGATGGGTTCCTCACCTCGTTGCGGAAAGTTCGCCAGCACGAAGCGAGAAAGCCATCCCGAGACGGAAGAAGTGGGGGTCGGGTCAAGGGCAACCGGTGGGGTCAACCGTCATCCAAGCAACCGTCATCGAGGCAGCAACGCAGCGGTCAGCGACTCAGCGGTCAGCGGGTCAGCGGGTCAGCGGTCAGCGGGTCAGCGGGTCAGCGGTCAGCGGGTCAGCGGGTCAGCGGTCAGCGGGTCAGCGGTCAGCGGGTCAGCGGGTCAGCGGTCAGCGGGTCAGCAACTCAGCGGGTCAGGATGAGGGCGTCGCCCTGGCCGCCTCCGCCGCAGAGGGCGACCGCGGCCGTTCCGCCGCCTCGGCGGTTGAGTTCGTGCACGGCGTGGACGACGACGCGAGCTCCGGATGCGCCGATCGGGTGGCCGAGGGCGATCGCGCCGCCGTGCGGATTCACGACCTCGTCGGGGACGCCGAGCTCGGTCTGCGACTGCACGACGACGGCCGCGAAGGCCTCGTTGATCTCGACATGGTCAAGCGAGGAGACTTCGATGCCCTGCTTCTCGCAGGCCCGCGCGATAGCGCGGGACGGCTGCGACTGCAGCGATGCGTCTGGTCCGGCGACCTGGCCAGCTGCGCCGACGACCGCGAGCACGTCGTAGCCGTGCGCGTCGGCGAACGCGCGAGTCGTGAGGACAACCGCGGACGCACCGTCGGAGATGGGCGAGGCGTTGCCTGCCGTGATCGTCCCGTCCGCGGTGAAGGCGGCGCGCAACCCGGCAAGCGATTCGGCGGTCGTGGAGGGGCGGATGCCCTCGTCGCGGGTCACCCGAACCGGGTCGCCCCGACGGGCGGGCACGTCGATGGCCACGATCTCGGCGTCGAACAGCCCAGCCTCCACGGCCGCGGCGGCGCGCTGGTGGGAGCGCGCGGCGACCGCGTCCTGCGCCTCGCGCGTGATGCCGAGGCTCGTGTTGTGCTGCTCGGTGAGGAGGCCCATGCTCTGCCCGGATGCCGCATCCGTCAGCCCGTCGTGCGCCATATGATCGAGCGCCTCGACCGAGCCGTACGCCCAGCCCTTGCGTGAACCGGTGAGCAGGTGCGGCGCCTGGCTCATCGACTCCATGCCGGCCGCGACGACGAGCTGCGCGTCGCCGGTCTTCAGCAGGCGGGCAGCGTCGATGACAGCGGTGAGCCCCGAGAGGCAGACTTTGTTGATGGAGGCGACGTGCGCGGACGCCGGGATGCCCGCGGCGAGCGCCGCCTGGCGTCCGGCGTTCTGCCCGACCCCGGCGGAGAGCACGTGCCCGACCAGGACGGCGTCGACCAGCGACGCGTCGATGCTGCCCTGTGCGAGCGCGCCGCTGATCGCGGCGGCGCCGAGCTGCGGGGCGGTCAGCGTCGAGAGCTGCCCGTTGAGCTTGCCCTGCGGGGTCCGGGCGGCGGCGACGATGACGACGTCGTTCGCGGCCGGAGCTGGGCTCGCGCCGAAGTCTGTGCCGCTCATGCGCTCACGCGTCCTCTCGTTCGTGCCCGCGACGCCGCTCGGGCACGCGGGACCGGCACGGCGTCGACGGCCGCACCGATGACGTTGCTGATGTCGCCGATGCGTTCGACACGCAGCTCGACGACGTCGCCCTCCGCGAGCGGTGGCGGCGTGAGCGAGCCCGCGCGGCCCCACAGCTCGGCGAGGCATCCGCCGTTGCCAGCGGTGCCGGAGCCGAGCACGTCACCCGGCACGACCCGCGAGTTCCGGGACGCGTAGACCAGGAGCTGCGGGAACGACCAGCCCATGTTCGAGAGCAGGTCGCTGCCGATGAGCTCGCCGTTGACGAGCGCCTGCAGCTCGAGCTCGAGGAAGCCGTCGGCGTCGTGCGCGTCGGCGAGCTCGTCGGCCGTGACGATCCACGGCCCGAGCGTCGCGGCAAAGTCCTTGCCCTTGCAGGGTCCGAGGCGCACCTTCATCTCGCGCGACTGGATGTCACGCGCCGACCAGTCGTTGAAGACGCTGTAGCCGAAGATGTGGTCGGCCGCGGCCGCCTCGTCGAGGTTCGACCCCTCGCTGCCGTCCACCGCGCCGACGATCACGGCGACCTCGAGCTCGAAGTCGAGCCGCTCGGTCACGGGCGGGCGGATGCTCGCCCCGCTGCCCACAAGCGAGTGCGGGTTGGTGAAGTAGAAGGTGGGCGCGTCGTACCACTCGGCGACGACCCCCGAGTCGCCGTCGATCGACTTCACGACGCCCTCGACGTGCTCCTCGAACGCGACGAAGTCGCGCACGCTCGGCGCCTCGATGGGGGCGAGCAGCTCGACGTCGGCGAGCGACGGGGCGAGACCGAGGGAACCGTCCGCCCAGGCGCCCTCGATGAGCGAGGCCGCGATCGCGTTGGCGCGGTCGAGGCCGAGCCTCGTCGCGCCGAGCACGGTCAACCCGTCGGCGAACGCGAGCAACCGGTCGCCGCCCTCGTGCGCGACGACGACCCCGTCGTGCGTTCGGCCGTCGTGCATCCACCTGGCGTATCTCACCGTGCCGCCTCCACGGTGTTCCAGACGCGGGGTAGCCGCGCGGCGTTGCCGAACAGGATCTGCGCCTCGTCCTCGGCGCCGAGTTCCGCGTCGTGGACACGCTCGACGGGGTTCTCGACGCCCATGTCGAAGGGGTAGTCGGAGCCGAGGAGCACCCGGTCGGCGCCGACGGCGGCGACGAGGTTCCGCAGCGCGTCGGGCGTGTGCACGAGCGAGTCGAAGCTCAGCTGCCGCAGGTACGTGGACGGCGCGCGCAGGCAGGTGCGCGCCTCGGGCCGCACCTCCCAGGCGTGGTCGGAGCGGCCGATGAACGTCGGCAGGTAGCCGCCGCCGTGCGCCGCGATGAGCACGAGGTTCGGGAAGCGGTCGAGCACGCCACCGAAGATGAGGTGGGAGATCGCGGCCGCGTTCTCGGCGGGCTGGCCGACCGTGTTGGAGAGGTAGAAGCGGTCGAGGCGCTCGTCGAGGCTGCAGCCGAACGGGTGCAGGAACACGATCGCCTCGAGCTCCTCGGCACGGCGCCAGAAGTCGTCGAGGCGCTCGTCGCTGAGCTCCACGTCACCCGCGAACGACGACAGCTCGACCCCGGCGAGCCCGTTGGTCAGCACGGCGTCGTCGAGCAGCTCGACGAGACGGTGCGGATGCTGCAACGGCACGAGCCCGAGCCCGCGCAGCCGTTCGGGCGCACCGGCTACGTGCTCGGCGATGGCCGCGTTGGCCTCCTTCGCCGCCCAGACGGCGAGCTCCTCGCCCGCCCACGGGTAGTAGTGGCTGGGCGAGGGCGAGACGAGCTGCACATCCACGCCCTGCGCATCCATCACCGCGAGGCGCTCTTCGAGGGAGATGAGCTTCGGGAAGCGCGACTTGATCATGGCACCGGATGCGGCGAGGCTCGCCGGCCCGTTGCGCTTGGCCTCGAGCTCGCCGGCGGCGGCGAAGCCCTCGGGGTCGCGGCCCTGCACGGCGCCCTGGAGGGCGGGGAGGAGGAGGTGCGCGTGGACGTCGACGACCTGGCCTGAAGCGCTGGAAGCGTCGGTCGCGTTCACGGCTGCGTCGCTCCCGCCGCTCATGCGGGCACCGCCACGAGCTGCGCAACGCCGCCCATGAGGGCTGGCACGTTGCCGTCACGCTTGCCCTCGAGCTGCCACTGGCCGAGCGTCGTGGACGCCTCGACGACGTGCGATGCGCGGGGGATGCGGCGGGCATGGAAGTCGTCCCAGAACTGCTGGTCGAGCTGGTCGCTCTCGAGGAGCATCGTGGCGAGCACGAGCCCGTCCTCGGCGGCCTGAGCCGCGCCCTGCGCGATGGTCGGAGGGCAGCTGTGGGCGGCGTCGCCGATGATGACGACCCGGCCGCGGTTCCATGCATCCGGAACGACGTGGGAGGTGAAGAGCGTGTAGTGCACGCGGGCCGACTCGGTGAGCGAGTCGCGGATCTCCTGCCACGGCCCGCCGTAGCTGCCGGCGAGGTCGCGCATGATCTCGACGCTCTCGGCTGGCGTGAGGCCGGTGCGGTCCTGCGCCTTCTCGACGAGGTAGGCGTAGATGCTGTTCTCGCCCGTCGGGCAGTAGCCGGCGATGAAGCAGCGGCCGCCGTAGTAGAGGTCGGTGTGGGTGACCTCGGCGGGGCGCTCCACGAAGGCGCGCCAGATGCCCATGCCCGTGCGCTCGGGCTTGGTCTCGATGCCGATGAGCGATCGGGTCGGCGAGTTGAGGCCGTCTGCGCCGATGACGAGGTCGACGCGCGAGGTGTCGCCCGCATCCGTCGTCAGGGTCACACCATCGGCGTCCTGCTCGAGGCCCGTGACGGTCGTGCCGTAGTGGATGCGCGCGCCGACTTCGAGGGCGCGCTCGGCCAGGATCTTGGCCAGGTCGGGACGGTACATGCCGGCCGTCGCCGGGTACTCGGGGCCGCCCGTGCGGGTCTCGGTGAGGCTCGCGATGACCGTGCCCGCCGGGTCGGGGGCGCGCATGCTGACCTCGTCGAACGAGTACGACTGCTCCTGGATGCGCTCCCAGATGCCGACCTGGTCGAAGACGCGCAGCGCGTTGCCCTGCAGGGTGATGCCGGAGCCGAGGGCCGTGACCTCGGACTTCGCCTCGTAGACGTCGACCTCGACGCCGCCGTCGGCCAGGATGATCGCTGAGACCATGCCCGCGACTCCGCCTCCGACGATGGCGACCTTGGTAACTGCACTCATGATGGTCCTGCTTTCTGCGTCTGCGTTGACGATGAAGATGTGCGTGCCGTGCGGCGGGGGCTGCTCAGCGGATGGCGATGGGGTTGACGGGAGACCCGACGGCGCCGGTGATGGGCAGCGGCGGGGCGACGAGGAGGAAGTCGTAGGTGCTGTCGGCGGCGCACGCATCGGCCAGGGATTCAAGGTCCCACATCTCGCCGATGGTCAGGCCCATGTTGGGGATGACAACCTGGTGGAGCGGTTGGAAGGCGTCGTCGAACTCGTTGGGGCGCACTTCGAAGCCCCACGTGTCGGTGGCGATCGCGGCGATCTCGCTGCGGTGCAGCCAGCCGGCCGTCGTGAAGGAGAGCCCGGCGCTTGGGCCGCCCGCGTAGCCGTTCCACCCGTCGCGCTGGGCGCGGGCGTAGCGGCCGGTGCGCACGAGCACGATGTCGCCACGGCCGACGGCGGCGGTCGCGCCCTGCGCGCGGATGCACGACTCGAGGTCGGCGGTCGTGATCGCGTAGCCGTCCTCGAGCTCCCCGTCTTCGCGGAGGTGCCTGCCGAGATCCAGCAGCACGCCGCGGCTCACGATCTCGGCCGCGGTGTGCTCGATGCCGGTGACGAGGTCGCCGTCACTCGTCACGACCTCACCGGAACGGCGACCGTTCCAGGCGTAGCCGTGGTCGAAGATGTGGCCGAGGCCGTCCCACTGCGTGGAGCACTGCAGGGGCATGGCGATGACATCGTCAGCCCCGCCGAGGCCGTGCGGGAACCCCTGGTTCGCGAGCTGCGCATCCGTGCCCGTGTCGAGCATCGTGTGCACGGGGTTCGTGCGCCGACGCCACCCCATCTGGGGGCCGTTCATGTCGAAGGGCTGGGAGAGCGAGAAGCTGCGGCCCGTGCGCACGAGTTTTGCGGCGGCTGCGCGCTTGGCGTCGTCGATGAAGTTGAGCGTGCCGATGCGGTCGTCGTCGCCCCAGCGTCCCCAGTTGCGGTAGGCCTGCGCGGCGCGAGCGACCTCGGTGGTCGGGTCGGCGCGGTCGAGCTCGGCCGGGTTGTCGGTGGGGGTCCCCGTGACCGTGGGGGCGCCCCCGGCAACGGTCGTCTCGGTGACGGAGGTCATGACGACACCGCTTCCGCCCGCACCCGCGTCGTCTGCGTGCCGAGGCCCTCGATGACGCTCACCATGACGTCGCCGTCACGGAGGAGGCGGCCGTGCACGATGCCGTTGCCAGCTGGGCTGCCCGTGAGCAGCAGGTCGCCGGGGAGGAGCGGCATGTTCTCGGACGCGGCCGAGATGAGGGCCGGGATGTCGAAGAGGAGGTCGTCGGTGACGGCGTCCTGCATCGTGTCGCCGTTGAGCGTGAGCTTGAGCGTGAGCGAGTGCGGGTCGGTCACGAACTGCGCCGGCACGAGAAACGGGCCGGTGGGGAGGAAGCCCGGCGCGTTCTTGCCGCGGTACCAGTCGGTGCCGATCTCCTTCATGTCCTTGCGGAAGATGAGGTCGCGCGTCGAGATGTCGTTGACGATCGTGTAGCCAGCCACGTGATCGAAGGCGTCTTCGCGGGAGACGCGGTGGGCGCGCTTGCCGATGACCACCGCGAGCTCCAGCTCCCAGTCGTGCTGGTCGCTGTAGCCGGGCAGCTCGAGCTCGGCGTCGACGCCTGCGACGGCCGTCGGCAGGCCGATGAAGAAGTACGGCTCGCCGTCCCTGGCGCGCGCATCCATCATCTCGGCAGCCCACTCGCGCAGCTCCTCGATGGGGCGCGGATCGTTCTTGGCCCGGCCCGCGGCGACGAGGTCGATGACGTGCGTGCGGTAGTTGGCGCCCGTCTGCAGCACCTGGCGGGGCTCGACGGGGGCTTCCAGCGTGACGTCGTCGAGGGGCAGCCAGGCGCTGTCGTCGCTGGCGCTGGTCTGCGCGAGCTCGGCGACGCGGTCCCACGAGGCGGGCGCCCCGGCGAGGAAGTCGTTGAGGGAGTCGGCGCCGAGCTCTTCGCTGCTGAGCGGGCGGATGCGGCCGGCCGCGACGAGTCCGAGCTGCGGCTTCCCCTCCCCCACGCTGAAGCGGGCAAGAGCGAAGTCGGCAGTCAGGCCTTCGGACGACGATGTCACGGGTGGTCTCCAATTCACGACGCTTCGGTGCGTTCGTGACATAAGTCAACCGTGTGCCGCCGCATCAGCCAAGCCGGGATGCGTTATCCCGGGCATCAGGGTTGGTGATGGAGCGGTGGACGCTTCTCAACAGATTTCCCGATCGCGCCACTTCAGAATTACTTCTGAAGTACGCTTTTGTCATGCACTCCGCGACACCCACAAGCAGGACGTTCAACTCGTCCGACCTCAGCCGCAACGCACCGAAGGTCTTTGCGGCAGCTGAAGACCACCCCGTCGACGTCACCCGACGCGACGGTGAAGATCTTGTGCTGATGTCGAAGAGCGAGTCTCAGGCCCGCGATCAGCTCTTGGAGATCGCGGCGCAGCTCATCGCCGTAGCGACCGACGACCGCGGCTCGCTCGAGCACCGAATGTCGCAGATGTTTCCATGGATGCTGGCCCTCAGCCCAGATAGCCAACGCAAGTGCGCGCACGACCTGCTCGACGCGTCGCGTGCATCCTTCTCTACCGGCCAGGCTCATCTTGCGATTGCCGAGTTCACGGCGTGGAAGGAAACGGCATCGGCGCTCGCGGCGGGACTGACCCCAGTTCAAGCCGACTGGCTCGAAGCCGACATCACCGTGGAACGCCCCTAGAAGGTGACGAAAGACACACCAGTCCCCCGCCCGACGAAGAAAGGCGAGTACCGCATCCGATTCGCGACGAACTCGGCCAGGAAAGGCTGGATGGATCTGGCCGCCACGATCCGAAACCCGCTCGCCGATGCCGGGACTTCCTTACCACGACGCCCCAGGAGGCCACCCCGAACAACTACAGGCTTCGCGGCGAACTCGGCAGCCTTCATCGCAACGGTCGCGTCTACGCACGCTGGCAGCACAAGCCAACGCTGCGCGGCGATGCCCGCATCTGGTTCTACGTCGAGGATGACGTCGTCTACCTGGAACACGTTCACACACATCACCCCCACGAGACGAAGTAGGTGCGCCAAGGGGGGCGTGGGTTTGAACTCAGCTGATCGCCCTCGCGATCGGCAGCCCGCCGCCGTGCGAGGTGAGGCCGCCGTCGACGGCGAGCTCCGCGCCCGTCACGAACGAGGTCGCGGGTGAGAGCAGGCTCGCGACGACCTCGGCAACCTCGGCCGGTGATCCCGTGCGGCCAAGTGGTGTCAGCTCGACGTTGATGTCGCGGAACGCCGCCGAGGCGCTCGCCGTCATGGGCGTCTCGATGTATCCGGGATGGACGATGTTCACGCGAATCCCCCGCGGCCCGAGCTCCATCGCGGCGGTCTTCGTGATGCCGCGCAGCGCCCACTTGCTGGCCGCGTACGCCACCGCGTAGTGCGCGGTCACGGCGGCAGCCGAGCCGACGTTGACGATGGATGCGCCGCCCGCCATAAGCGGGGACAGCGCCTGGATGCCCAGGGCGGGGCCGGTCGCGTTGACCGCGAAGGCCAGCTCGAAGTCCTCGGCGGTGACGTTCGCGAGCCTCGCTCGGCGGGTGATGCCCGCGGCGTTCACGAGGCCCGCGAGCGCCCCGGAGGCAACGGTCTCAGCAGCGGCGAGCTCGGCGACACACGCCCAGCCCTCCGGGTCGCGCACGTCGAGAACAATCCGCTGCACGCCCAGTAGCTCGGGGGCATCCGCTGGCCAAGCGAGGTCGGCCGCGATGACCGGGATGCCGTCGGCGACGAGCCGCTCGACGATCGCCGCCCCGATGCCGGACGCGGATCCCGTGACAACCACAGGGGCGGACGCACTGCTGGTTTTGTCTGGCACGGGGCTCCTCTCGGCGCGCGGCTCTGCGCATCCACTTCAACCCAAGCAGGGCGCGCGGCAGGGAGACACGGGCAATTGCTGATCCGGCGCATTCACTCTCTGGATGCAGCGACGCCCGAGAACACGGTTTCGGGGTGGAGAGATGACTTCGTGTTGGGAAACTTCCCAGCACGAAGCGAAAAACCCATCCCGAGACGGAGGCGGGAGCCGCCCAGGAAGGCAGGCCGCGCCTATCGGGTGCTTCGGGATGGGTTCCGCGCTTCGGGATGGGTTACAAGCCATCCGGAAGCGAGAAACCCATCCCGAAACTCGCGCGCCGCGGCTACACGCGCTCGAAGACGGCGGCGAGGGCTTGGCCGCCGCCGATGCACATGGTCTCGAGGGCGAGGCTCGCGTCGAGGGCGGGCAGTTCGTTGGCGAGGGTCGCGAGCATCCGGATGCCGGTGGCGCCGATGGGGTGGCCGATCGAGATGCCGGAGCCGCGCGGGTTGAGGCGCGGGTCTTCGGCGTCGATGCCCCAGTCGGCGAGGCACGCGAGCACCTGCACGGCGAAGGCCTCGTTGAGCTCGATCACGTCGAGATCGCCCAGGCCGATTCCTGCACGCGAGAGCGCGAGGTTCGTCGCCGGCACGGGCGCGACGCCGAACAGCCGCGGGTCGTTGCCGGCCACCGCCCACGAGACCAGCCGGACCGAAGGGGTCAGCCCCAGCTCAGCGGCCCGCTCTGGCGTCGTCACGATGCACGCGGCGGCCGCGTCGTTCTGCCCGCTCGAGTTCCCGGCGGTCACGGTGGATGCGGGGTCCTTCTTCCCGAGGATCGGCCGCAGGCGGGCGAGGGCCTCGAGCGACGAGTCGGCGCGCGGATGCTCGTCCCGATCGACGAGCACGTCGCCCTTGCGTCCGGGCACGGTGATGGGCACAAGCTCGGCGTCGAACGCGCCGGACTCCTGCGCCGCGACGGCGCGCTGGTGCGACTGCAAGGCGAAACGGTCCTGCGCTTCGCGCGAGATGCCGTACTCGGAACGGAGCAGCTCGGCGCTGCCGACGTTCCCGTCTGGGCTCGGGTAGTTGACGCCGCCCACCGTCTCGCGGCCGCGGGCGAGCGCGTCGTGCAGCATGAGGCCGGCGGGCGGGGTGCCGCGGCGTCCCTGCTCCGTATAGAGAGGAGCGTTCGACATCGACTCCGCGCCGAGGGCGACGACCACGTCGGCGACGCCGGTCTGCACCTCCATGGCCGCGTTCATGACGGCCTGCAGGCCCGAACCGCAGCGGCGGTCGAGCTGGTACCCGTTCGTGGTGATGGGGAAGCCCGCATCCAGCGCCGCCACGCGCCCGAAGGCCGGCGATTCCATGGAGGGGTAACCCTGCGCGGCGATGACCGAGTCGACGGCGTTCACGTCGAGGCCGCTGCGAGAGACGAGCGCCTCGAGCACGGCGACTCCGAGGGCACGAGCAGAGAGGGGTGCGAGCGACCCGCCGAGGCGGCCGACCGGCGTGCGCAGGGGCGAGCAGATGACGACCTCGCGCAGCTCGGTCACGCGGAGACCTCCTGCAGCGAGTCGGCGACCGTGAACGCGGCTCCGGTCGCATCCCGAACCTCGTCGACCGTGACGCCGGGCGCGAGCTCGACGAGCACGAGCCCCGAGTCCGTCACGTCGAGGACGGCGAGGTCGGTGATGATGCGGTCGATGCAGCCCTTGCCCGTGAGGGGCAGCGTGCACTGCTCGACGATCTTCGGCGAGCCGTCCTTCGCGACGTGCTCCATGACGACGAGCACGTGCTCGGCGCCGTTGACGAGGTCCATCGCCCCGCCCATGCCCTTCACCATCTTGCCCGGCACGGCCCAGTTGGCGATGTCGCCCTGCGCCGAGACCTGCATGGCGCCGAGGACGGCGTTGGTGACGCGGCCGCCTCGGATCATGCCGAAGCTCGCCGCCGAGTCGAAGAACGAGGCGCCTGGCAGCACCGTGACAGTCTCCTTGCCCGCGTTGATGAGCTTCGGGTCGGCCTCACCCTCCCACGGGTAGGGGCCGACGCCGAGGATGCCGTTCTCCGAGTGCAGCACCACCTCGATGCCGTCGTCGATGTAGTTCGGGATGAGCGTCGGCAGCCCGATGCCGAGGTTCACGTACGAGCCGTCCTTGAGCTCCTTGGCGGCGCGGGCGGCCATCTCGTTCCTGGTCAGCGGCATCAGGCGTGTCCCCTCGAGTCGGTGGATGAAGTGGGTGCGCCAGCGGCTTCGCGCGGCCGGACGGTGGTCTTCTCGATGGGCAGCTCGCCCGCCTGCTCCGCGCTCAGCACGACGACCCGGTCGACGTAGATGCCGGGCAGGTGGATCTCATCCGGGTCGAGCTCGCCCGGCTCGACGAGTCGGTCGACCTCGGCGATCGTGATGCGTCCGGCCATGCCCGCGAGGGGGTTGAAGTTGCGGGTCGACTTCTCGAAGATCAGGTTGCCGTGGCGGTCGCCGACGGCGGCGCGCACGAGGCCGAAGTCGGTGCTGATGGCGGTCTCGAGCACGTATTCCTTGGCGGCTCCGAAGACGTCGAAGGGGCGCTGCTCCTTGGGTTCGCTGACGAGGCCGACGGTGCCGTCGGTGTTGTAGCGGATGGGCATCCCGCCTTCCGAGACCATGGTGCCGGCGCCGGTCGCCGTGTAGAAGGCGGGGACGCCGACGCCGCCCGCGCGCAGCCGCTCGGCGAGCGTGCCCTGCGGGGTGAGCTCGACCTCGATCTCGCCGGACAGGTACTGGCGCGCGAACTCCTTGTTCTCGCCGATGTAGCTGGCGATGACGCGGCGGATGCGCCCCTCGGAGAGCAGCTCACCTAGGCCCCAGCCGTCGACCCCGCAGTTGTTGGAGACGACTTCGAGGCCGTCGACGCCGAGCGCCTGGATGGCCCGGATGAGGGTGATCGGCACACCGGAGAGGCCGAAGCCTCCGACCGCGAGCGACGATCCCGCCGGGATGTCGGCGACGGCCTCAGCCGCCGAGGCGTAGGTCTTATCCACGTTCTGCTCCTTCGTTGGGGCTGGATGCTTGAGTGTCTGCGGTACCCGCGGCGTCGAGGCCCGCGAAGACCTCCTTGGCGATGCCGAGCGCTCCGTTGGCGGGCGGCAGCCCGGCGTAGAGGGCCGTGTGCAGGATGACTTCGGCGATCTCGGCGCGCGACAGGCCGTTGGTGAGCGCGGCGCGCACGTGCATGCGGATCTCGGCCTCATGCGACCCGGTGACGAGGCTCGCGAGCGTCGCGATGGACCGCTCGCGGCGGGACAGCTCGTCTCGCGCCCAGATCTCGCCCCACGCGTAGCGGGTGATGAAGTCCTGGAACGGCGCCGTCTCTGCGGTCGTGCCGGCGACGGCCCGGTCGACGTGCGCGTCGCCGAGCACCTCGCGGCGCACGCGCATCCCCTGCTCATGCGCTGCGGCCTGCGTCGACTGGCCCTGCGACGCGGATGCGCGCAGGTGCGTCGTGAGGAGGCGGGCAGCGGCGTCAGGGTCTTCGAGCGCGGCCAGGTGGGCGGTGCCCGCGATCGTGGAGTGGTAGCCGTTCGGGATGCGCTCGGTGAGCGCCTGCATCGCCTCGGGTGTCGTGACGGCGTCGTGTTCGCCGCTCACGACGAGGGTCGGGGCGCGCAGGGAGCCGAGCGACGCGGTGCGGTCGAAGGCGGCGAGCGCCTCGTTGCAGCGCGCGTACGACTCATCGTCGATGTCGATGAGCGTCGAGAGCGATCGAGCGGCGGCCGAGAGGGGGTGCTGCTCGAGGAAGCCCGGCGCGAACCAGCGCTCGGCGCTGCCCGTGACGAGCGACGCGGTTCCGGATGCGCGCACCGCGGCGGCGCGCTGCTCCCAGCCCTCGGAGGTGCCGATCTTCGAGTCGGTGCAGAAGAGGGCGAGGCTCTTCACGCGCTCGGGATGTGCGAGGGCCAGCTCGAGCGCGACGGCCCCGCCCAGCGAGAGCCCGGCGAGGTGGAACGCACCGCCCCCGGCTTCCTCGACGACGTCGAGCACCGCATCCGCCAGCTCGGCGATCGTGAACGGCTCGGCCGTGGCGGGACTGGAGCCGTGGCCGGGGAGGTCGAGGCGCAGGATGCGCAGCGTGCTGCCCGGCGTCGAGGCGCGGAGGGCCGCGACGGTGCCGTCCCAGAGCGCCATGGTCGTGCCGAGGGATGGGAGCATGACCAGCAGCTCGTTCTGCGACGCGGGCTGGGTGCCGGGGGCGAAGGCACCCCTGAGGCGTGGGATCGTCATGCCGTCTCCTCGCTGTTCGTGTCGTCGTCGGTGTCACCGTCGTGGTCGTTGGCCGATTCCCGGTACAGGAACCGGCTGATGGCGGCATTCACGACCCGGTTGGCTGCCTGCAGCGTGACCTGGTCGGCGCCCGCGACGGCGGAGTCGGCGAGGTGGTGGCGTGCCGTCTCCCGCTCGACCGTGACGCGGTCGAGGGACGCGGCAAGCCGCCTGGCGGAGACGCTGGCGAGCTCGAGGAGGCGGCGCAGCGCATCCCATTCAGCGTGCCATTCGCCGGCCGGCCGCTCGTCCTGTGAGACCGCAGCGGACGCGACCGTCGCCAGCAGGCCAGGTGCCTGCAGCGCGTTCGAGACGACGACGATGGGGGCGACGGGGTTCTGCTTGTGCGGCATCGCGGACGACGTGCCGCCGCCGCCGAGCGAGAGCTCGCCGACGCGCTCGCCGGAGGCGGTGACGAGGTCGCGGCCGATGCGGCCGAGCGCTGTGCACACGGCCGTGGCGGCGCTGGCGACGGCGAGCACGGGGGTGCGCTCGGCGTGCCAGGAGCGGCGAGGGTCGTCGAGGCCGAGGCCGGCGGCGAGGTGCGCTCGCAGGATGCTGGTGGTCTGCGCGCCGGATCCGAGCCGGTCTGCCGCCTCGCCGGTTCCGACCGCTCCCCCGAACTGCACGGGGAAGGCGAGGCCGTCGATGGCGGCGATGGCGGAGGTGACGCCGTCGAGCCAGCCCGCGAACTGCACGCCGATCGTGCTCGCGGCGGCCTGCCGACCGAGGGTGTAGGCGACGCGGGGCGAGCGGCGTTCGGCGTCGGCGAGGCCTTGGAGGCGGGTGCCCGCGGCGACCAGGTCGGCGCGGACAGCCGTGAGCGCGTCTCGCGCGTGCAGCATGCTGGCGGAGTCGACGATGTCCTGGCTCGTCGCGCCGGCGTGCAGGCGCCGGGCCTCGACACCGGCGGAGGCGAGGGATGCGCGCAGCTGGCGCACGAGCTCGGGCACGATGACGCCGTCGGCTTCGATGCCGTCGCGCAGCGCAGCGGCGTCGAGGTCGACGGCTTCGACGGCGCCCGCCGCCGCACTGGCGTCGCGGGACTCGAGGGACGCCCAGGCGCGCAGCAGCTCGGCTTCGACGACGAGTGTGCCCCGCATGAGGCCGCCGAACTCGTCGGATGCCGCCCCGCCGGCGCCTGGTCCAGGGGCACCTACCTGGCGGGAGCCTGCCTCGCCCGCGCTCACAGTTCCTGCCCGAAGTCGAAGAACACGGTCTCGCCGTCGCCTTGGAGGCGGATGTCGAAGCGGTAGCTGCCTGGCGCATCCGGGGTCGCGATGAGGGTCGCGCGGCGCTCGGGGGTGAGGCCCGCGAGCACGGCGTCTCCCTCGTTCTCGGTCGACTGGTCCGCGAAGTAGGCGCGGGTGAAGAGGTGGTGGAGGAGGCCGCGCGCGAAGATCGTGACGAGCAGGTAGGGCGCTGCGCCCGCATGCCGTCGTCCTGGCTTGATGGTCGTGAACGAGTAGTGGCCGTCGCGGTCGGCGGGGGTGCGTCCGAAGCCCGTGAACGTGTAGCCGTCGCGTTCGAGGCTGCCGCGCTGCGCGACCGGCTGGCCGTCGGCGTCGAGACCCCAGAGCTCGAGGATCGCATCCGGAACCGTCTCGCCCGCTCCGTCGGTGACGGTGCCGTGCAGGCGGATCGAGTCGGGTCGCCAGGGTGCGGCGATCTCGCCGCCGCGCTCGTAGGGCAGGGCGTAGCCGTAGAAGGGGCCGACGGTCTGCGACGGGGTCTGGCCGAGCGGCGTGGGAGTTGTTGCCTCAGGCATGGTCGTCGTCCTCCGGTTCCATCCACGTGGACTTCGAGCCGGTGAGCACGATGTCCCACTTGTAGCCGATCGCCCACTCGTGCTCGCTGACGTCGTGGTCGTAGTTCGCGACGAGCCTCGCGCGCGCGGCGGGGTCGACGATGGACTGGTAGATGGGGTCGAGCGCGAAGAGCGGGTCGCCGGGGAAGTACATCTGCGTGATGAGGCGCTGCGTGAACTGCGTGCCGAAGAGCGAGAAGTGGATGTGCGCGGGCCGCCACGCGTTGCGGTGGTTCTTCCACGGGTACGCGCCGGGCTTGATGGTGGTGAGGCGGTACTCGCCGTCGTCGCCCGTGATGATGCGGCCGACGCCCGTGAAGTTCGGGTCGAGCGGGGCGGGGTGCTGGTCGCGTTTGTGCACGTAGCGGCCGGCGGCGTTGGCCTGCCAGATCTCGACGAGCTGGCCGCGCACGGGGCGGCCGTCTCCGTCGAGGATGCGGCCGGAGACGATGATGCGCTCGCCGATGGGTTCGCCGTTGTGCTGGATGGTGAGGTCGGATTCCTCAGCCGCGACGTCCGTGTGCCCAAAGGCGGGCGAGACGAGTTCGATCTCCTCGGGGTCGGCGCGCACGAGCTGGTGCGTGGGGTGGCGCAGCGCGACGGATCGGTAGGGGGCGAAGTCGCGCAGCGGGTGGCTGCGGGCATCGTCGGCGTGCGCGGTGTGCATGTCGGCGATCTGCTGCGAGATGTGCGCCTGGCTGACGAGCGAGTCGACGGGCCCGTCGAGCGTCTCGGGTCGTTCCTGCCCGGCGATCATCGTGCATCCACGAACGGGAGGCCGGCGTACTGTTCGGCGAGGCTGACCTGGGCGGCGTGCGAGGAGGTGACGTAGCGGATCTGCCCGAGCTGCCGTTGGAAGTCGAAGGCGCTCTGCTCGGCGGAGCCGTCGGCGGGGTGCACGTGGAGCATGTCGGTCATCCACTGCGAGAAGTGCTGCACCTTCCACTGCCGGTCGAGGGCCTTGTCGCTGTACTGCTCGAGGCCGGTGTCGTCGCCGGCGTAGTGGGCTTGGAGGGCTTCGGCGAGGAGGGCGACGTCGGCGATGGCCGAGTTGAGGCCTTTCGCGCCGGTGGGTGGCACGATGTGGCCTGCGTCGCCGACGAGGTAGAGGCGACCGTAGTTGAGGGTTGAGACGACGAAGCTGCGCATGGGCAGGATCGATTTCTCGGTGATGGGGCCCTCGGTGAGGGTCCAGCCTTCGGTGCCGAGGCGCGTCTGGAGGGCGGCCCAGATGCGTTCGTCGCTCCAGTTGGCGATGTCGTCGTCGGGGCTGACCTGCAGGTAGAGGCGGGAGACGGTGGTGGAGCGCATGGAGTGCATGGCGAAGCCGTCGCGGTGGAGGGCGTAGATGAGGTCGTCGGTGGAGGGGGCGACGTCGGCGAGGATGCCGAGCCACGCGAAGTCGTAGACGCGTTCGGCGACGTCGAGGGTGCCTTCGGGGAAGGTGCGGCGGCAGACGCCGTGGTAGCCGTCGGCGCCGATGATGTAGTCGCAGTCGAGGGTGATGCGCTCGCCGTTCGGGGCCGTGTAGGCGACGGATGCGCGGTCGCCGTCGTGCGTCGATTCGATCTGGGTCGGCTGCACGTCGGTGGCTTCGAAGATGAGCTGCGAGCCGAGGCGCTCGTGTTCGGCGACGAGGTGGTGGACGAGCGCCTGCTGGCCGTAGACGGTGACGGTGCGGCCGGTGAGCTCGGCGAAGTCGATGTGGTGGCGCTCCCCCTCGTGCTGGAGGTAGATGCCGTGGTGGGTGAGGCCGTTGGCCTTGAGGTCGGCGTCGAGGCCGAACTTGGCGAGGAGGTCGACGGAGTCCTGTTCGAGTACGCCGGCGCGGATGCGGCCGAGCACGTACTCCTTGTCGCGCGCTTCGAGGATGCGGTAGTCGATGCCCGCCTGGCCCAGGATGTGCCCGAGCAGCAGGCCAGCCGGCCCAGCTCCGATGATCGCCACCTGCGTGGACTGGTGCGCACCCGGCTCGGCGGTGTGGCCGCGGCTCTCGTCGTTCGTCATCGAACGCCTCTCGTCGTTGGGAAGGATGAGACGAGTGTGCGTGGGTGGCGGACACGACAGGCCACTCTTTCCACTCAGTGGAAAGACTGGACGTTGCGACCGGCCCCGCCTGGGGTCATTGACTTCATCCGGTCACCGGATTATGGTCGGGGTGCTCCAGCCTGACCCGGCGGAGCTGGCTGCGACGAGCCTCGACGGCGAGCTGCATCGACACCACAGGAGACTCCATGACCGACTCGCAAGCACCCGCTTCAGCAGCCGAGGGCCACCACGACCGAATCGAGAAGCTCCTCTCCGCGATGAGCCGCGAGGAGAAGCTCGCGCAGCTGCAGATTCGGTACCACCCGGACCCAGAGCGCGCGAAAGAGCTCGTTCGCGGCGGCATCGGCTCCGTGTTCTGGCCAGGCAACGTCCCCCAGACGAATGAACTCCAGCGCATCGCGCGCGAGGAAACCGCACACGGCATTCCGCTGCTCATGGGCTTGGACGTGATCCACGGCATCAGGACGATCTTCCCGATCCCGCTCGCCTCCGCAGCCAGCTTCGACCCAGCGGTTGCCGAGACCGATGCGCGGGTCTCCGCAGCGGAGGCCAGGTCTGGTGGCATCAACCTGACCTTCGCTCCCATGATCGACGTCTCACGTGACCCGCGCTGGGGCCGCGTCGCCGAGGGATTCGGCGAGGACACCTATCTGACGACGGTCCTTGGCACCGCCAAGGTGCGCGGTTACCAAGGTGAGAGCCTCGCGGCACCAACATCGATCGCGGCCTGCGCGAAGCACTTCGTCGCCTACGGACAAGGCGAGGGCGGTCGCGACTACAACGCCGTCGACACGTCCTGGTACCGGTTGCGCAACGTCTACCTCGAACCGTTCCGCGCGGTCGTCGAAGCTGGCGTCGGCTCGGTGATGGCGTCCCTCAACTCGGTCTCCGGCCGCCCGATGCACGCGAACCCGGAGCTCCTGACCGGCGTCCTGAAGGAGGAGTGGGGCTTTGACGGACCTGTGGTCGGCGACGCGGACGCCGTTCTGAACCTCGTGAACCACGGGGTGGCCGAAGATGAGCACGACGCGCTCGTGCTGTCCCTGGCTTCCGGACTCGACATCGAGATGGGAGGCCATGTCGTCGCGGCCGACGGCACGACGTCGATCCTTCCGGGTGAGCTGACGGATGAGCGAATCGACGACGCGGTGCGTCGGGTCCTCCAGCTGAAGGTGCGACTCGGGCTCTTCGAGAACCCCTACCTGGATGCCGCCGCGGAGCTCGACACGCCGACGCAGCAGAGCAGGAGCGCCGCCCTGCGCGCGGCAGAGCGCTCGATAGTGCTGCTCAAGAACGAGGGCGGCATGCTCCCGGTCAAGCCCGCGCAGCGCAAGGTCCTCGTCGTGGGACCGTACGCAGACTCCACGGACCACAACGGGGCGTGGGTCATGTCGTTCGGCTTCGAGACCACCTCTACGATCAACGCCGCGCTCCGGGACCTCCTCCCCGACTCCGAGATCACGTCATGCGAAGGAGCGACCTTCTTCGGCAGCAACCCCGCCCTCCAGGATGAAGCGAAGGCTGTCGCTGCGGACAAGGACTTCATCATCGTCACCGTCGGAGAGCCGAGCGCACTCTCGGGCGAGGCGAGTTCCCGCAGCGACCTTCGTCTCCCTGGCGACCAGGAGGCGCTCATCCACGCCATCGCGGACACCGGAGTGCCGTTCGCGGTTGTCCTCGCGAACGGGCGGCCCCTCGTGACGAGTGACTGGATAGCCCGTGCTCCTGCGGTGCTGGAGGCATGGCATCTCGGGACCGAAGCCCCCGCGGCCATCGCGAACGTCCTGAGCGGTGCAGTGAACCCGGCTGGTCGCCTTCCCATGTCCTTCCCGCGCGCATCCGGTCAGATCCCCATCTACTACGACCACGAGAACACCGGGCGTCCGGCCAGCGTCGGTGGAACGCTCGATCAGGAAGAGATCGACATCGGCGTCGTCGGACCGAACAACCTCGACGACCGGTTCACGTCCAAATACCGAGACCTCGAACTCGGCCCGGAATTCGAGTTCGGGCATGGCCTGAGCTACACCGATTTCCAGCACGCGGAGCTCACCGTGGAACCCCGCTCGCTGGCACTCGACGCGCTCCGCGACGGCGAGCGGTTCACCGTGTCGGTCGCCGTCAGCAATATCGGCGACCGTCAGGGCGACGAGGTCGTGCAGCTGTACGTGCGTGACGCGGTCGCGACACTGGCGCGCCCCGTGCGCCAGCTTCGCGGTTTCTCTCGCGTCGCACTCGAGGCGGGCGCGAGCGAAATCGTGACCTTCTCGGTCGGCTGGGAGGACCTCGGCTTCTGGCACGGAACCGAACGTGACGGAGATTTCGCAGCGGAGCCCGGCACCTTCGAGCTCCATGTCGGCCCACGCCTGGACGCGACGACTGAGCTGACGGTCGAGGTCACCAGATGAATGCGATCCTCCGGCAGTACCAGGACCCGCCCACCTCGTACCGTCTCGACGACGCGGTCGCCTTCTTCCCCGGCGCCGTGTACGCCTCGGTGCCGGGGTTCCGGTCGCTGCAGCTCGACCTCTGGGTTCCCGAGTCCTCGTCCTCCGTTCCCACCGTGGTGTGGATCCACGGAGGAGCGTGGATGGTCGGCGACCGCCGCGCCCTTCCCCCCTTCCTCGAACCTGACGAGCTGTTCGCAGCTCTGACCGACGCCGGAATGGCCGTCGCGAGCATCGAATACCGTCACGCGCTCGAAGCACCGTTTCCCGCCCAGCTTCACGATGCCAAGGCGGCTGTGCGTTGGCTGCGATCCTTCGCGGGGACGCTCAACATCGACCCGGACGCGATCGCCGTCGCCGGCGAATCGGCGGGAGGACACCTCGCGAGCCTCGTAGCCCTCACCTCCGACGCGACGCACCTCGAAGGCGACGTCGGCGTCCGGATCGGCAGCAGCACGGTGAGCTGCGCGGTGAGCTGGTTCGGAGTGAGCGATATCGAGAGCATCGTGCACCCAGAAACTCCCGCGAGCATCCTCGCGCAGCTGCCGGAGCACGCGCGAAAGCCTCCGCTTGAGATCCTCTTGAACGGCGCCGCTGTCGACGTGCGACGGGATGCGAGCCCCGTCACCCACGTCTCGCAGTCGACGCCACCGTTCTTCCTCGCCCACGGCACTGCCGACACCGTCGTTCCCTTCGAGCAGAGCACTCTGCTCCGGGACGCCCTCGAGCACGCCGGGGCTCCCGTGACCCTGATGACGGTTCCAGGCGCTGGGCATGGCTTCGACGCGTGCCCCGATGGGCCTGCGATCCTCGAGGCCACGGTCTCCTACCTCGCGGAGCACCTGGGAGCCTGACCGCGCGGGGTGGAACCACTCGAGGGTTTCACCCCGTGCGGGAGAGCGGCTGGCCTGGGTCAGTTTTACCCCTGCTGCTTCGACGGGCTCAACCTCGATCGGCTGACAGACGCTGCAGCAACTCCCTGAGACCGTCGCGGCTGAGGAGCTGGTCGAGCGCGAGCTGCGCCGCCCCGGTCATCGCACCGTGCGGCCCGTTCACGACGGAAAGCTCGAGAACGCAGTCGGCGGTTGACCCCGACAACGTGCGGGACGCGACGGCAGCTCTGATCGGCTCGAGGACCCAATCACCCGCTGCGGTCAGTCCTCCGCCGATGATGACGACTTCCGGAGCGAACAGCGCGATCATCGGCGCCAGACTGTGGCCGATGTGCTCCAGAGCCTGCGTCATGAGGGCCCGCGCGGCCGCGTCGCCGCCGTTCGCGGCGGCGGTGATATCGAGGGGCCGAATCCGCCCACTCTGCTCCCGGATCTGCCGGAGCAGCGGGCTCGCCCCCGCATCTGCCAGGGCCGCCCCATCCCTCGCGAGCGCCCAACCGCCGACCAGCGCCTCGAGGCATCCGGTTCGCCCGCATCGGCAGGCCACGTCCCGCGAGTCGGCGGCGCGGACGTGCCCGATCGAGCCTGCGAGCCCGTGCGTGCCACGGTGGATGCGCCCTTCGACGACGAGGGCGGCGGCGACGTCGTTGGTCGCGCCGAAGTAGAGAACGTTGCCGGATCGGGACGCTGCCGGGTTTGCTCGGAGCTCAGCCAGGGCGAGCAGGTTCGTGCGGTTGTCCACCCAGACTGGGACTTCCCAGCGCTCCTGCAGCCAGGCGCGGACCGGGTAGCCGGCCCAGCCATCGACGACAGGGGTGGCGATAGGCGTGCCGGTGTCGAAGTTGACCGGACCCGGCAGGCCCACTCCGATGCCGAGGAGGACTCCAGCGTTCGAGAGCTCTGCCAGGTGGTCGCTGATGATGCGGTCGACGGTCGACAGGAGGTGTTCGGGTTCGGCGGCGGGCTCGGTCGTGATCTCGCCGACCTTGATGATCGTTCCGCTCAGGTCTGCGGTACCGACGACGATGCCCCAGGAGAAGAAGTCGATGCCGATGACCAGCCCCACGGCTGAGTTGAGCGCGAGACGGTGAGCCGCCCGGCCGCCCGTCGAGGGCGCCAGCCCCAGGGAACGGAGCAGGCCCGCCCGTTCGAGCTCGGAGACTCGTTCGGCGACGACGCTGCGACCGAGTCCGGTCTGGCGGGCCGCCGCAGACTGGGTGATGCCTTCTTCAGCTCGCACCGCGGCGATCAGGGCGGCAAGGGTCGAGTACCGTTCTGCCATCCTGTTCCTCGCTTCTGCCGTCGAATTCGGGCCACCGCCCCACGAGCGGGGCAGCCTTCACGCCTCGCGGCGACTTCCGGCACTAGTCTGCCCCACCCCTGCCGGCGCGCGGCGGACGGGATGGGGCAGACATCGCTCATGGCTCGGTCAGCGCCCCGAGCCGGGTCCTGCGCCCATCCCGGAGACGCGTGGCATCTTGCCAACCGTCCTGGTCAGTAGCTCAGACCGAACCCCACGGGGTAGAGCGGGTTCTCGGTGTCCGAAGGCACGTCCGGTGAGCTCCTCAGCACCTCGTCCATCGAGCTCGGGAGCTCCATCGGGAGACGCCCTTCTGGCAGGATGCGCCCCGTGAGCGCGTCGAGCAACGCCGTGTGCGAAGCGCCGTAGTTCGCGACGATCGCGGTTGCGTGCGGCTCCAGTGGCGTCAGAATCGCGGCTCTGTCGAGGTACACATCGAGCACGACCGAGGTCGACGCGGCGAGTTCGGCCACCCGATCGATCATCTCCTGGGGGTAGTCGAGACTGCCCTGATGCGTTCCCGCTTCCAGGAAGTACTCGTTCCTCGGCTCGAACGCGGCGCCGATGCGCAGAATGGCGACGTCAGCAGCCTCAGGCCCGTCAGCCACCTCGAGACCATAGGCCGAGGCGGTCTCTGCATCCAGACCATCCAGATAGACCTTCGATCCTGGAGCCAGCGGGAGGGCGCCCTGGTTCTTGAGGACAGTGATCGAGCGAGCCTGCGCCCGTTGCCCCTCGGCAAGGAAGGCTGGCGATGCGACGGCGGCGATGGCTTCGTCGAGGTCGACGTGAGCATGGTCGAACAAGCCGAGCTCGAACTTGACCTTGAGAACTCGTCTCGCGGAGACGTCGATTCGTTCTTCGCTCAAGCGTCCATCTTGGACCAGCTTCAGGACCACATCCGTGGCGGTCTCTCCACCCAGCTGATCGATGCCGGCGTCGAACGCGCGAAGCACCCTGTCTTCCTGGCTGAGGTCTTCGACGCCCCAGGCCTTCGCGGGCCATTCAAGGCCTCCCACGCTGATGTCCGAGATGATCGCGAAGTCGGTCGTGACGACGCCGTCGTACCCCATGCGCTCCCGAAGCAGGCCGGTGATGAGCTCGCGATTGAAGGAGAACCCGACTTCCTCGACGGGCTTGCCGTCGAGGGTCAGGCCAACCGGCATGCCGTAGTAAGGCATCATGAACGGCGCGCCCGCCTCGATCGCCATCTCGAAGGGCTTCAGGTGGTCAGCGAATCGGCCACCGGGGTAGACCTGCTCTTTCCCATACGGGAAGTGGGGGTCTTCACCGTCCTTCTGCGGACCGCCGCCGGGGAAGTGCTTTGGCATGCACGCCACGCTGCTCGCATCGAGCTCAGAGCCCTGCATCCCTCGAATGAAGGCGGCACCGAACCGACCGACGAGGTCCGGGTCCTGGCCGAACGACTGCAGCTGACGAGCCCAGCGGGGATCAGTCACCAGGTCGAGCTGGGGGTGGATCGCACAGGAGATCCCGACGGCCCTGTACTCGGAGCGGACGACGTCGCCGAATCGCTCGAAGAGCTCCTCGTCGCCGATAGCTGCGAGCCCCAAGAGCTCCGGCCACTTCGAGAGCCGTCCGGATGCGACGGTCATGCCCTCAGTGGCGGAGAATCCGTGGCGCGGGTCGGAGGCGAACATGACTGGGATGCCGTGCTCACTCTCGGCGGCCAGGTCCTGGACGGCATTCTGCCAGCGGACCGCGGTCTCGGTCGACGGAAGCTCCCCGAGGGTGAAGTGCGTGATCTTCTTCCCTTCGACGAGGTCCCGAACGGAGCCCTCCCCGAAGCGCCCCGGACTGTCGTGATCGCCCGGCTCCCCGATCGTGATCACCGTGCAGAAGAGGAGTCCGACCTTCTCCTCGAGGGAGAGGCGAGGCACGAGATCGTCCGCGCGCTGATCAGCTGTCAGGCTCGGGTCTCGGTACGGCAGTCGCTCCTGACCGATGAGGTCGTGGTGGGTGTTCTCGCCCATACCTGGGGTCACGGCAGCTCCGATCTCTGGTTTCCGTCGGCATCGACGGCCTCATGAAACGTAGCACAGCTTAGGTGCGTTACGAACATAAGCATCGGGCGCGTGGATGACGCTAGAGGGCCAGTCGTTCGAGCTGGTCGCGGCGAGCCAGTGGGTTGCCCGCGTGAAGCCAGTGGATCAACGCCGTCGGGTTGAGAATCGAGTCGAGGGCGAGCGCTCCAGCCCCAGACATGCCACGATCGTCAGCACTGGACGCGTGCACTGAGAGATGAGCTGTGATCAGCTCAGCCCCGCGCGTCTGGATCGCATCACGCAGCGCCTTGAGGAAGGACTCCTCGACCTGGGTTCCGGCAGCGAGGACACCTCCGCCCAGGACGACTTCCCCGGGGTTGGTGAACACGACCAGGTCCGCCACGAGGTTGCCGACAGCCTGAGCCGCTCGCTCCAAGACGCTCACCACGAGGGCGTCACCCGATTGCGCGGCGTCTCCGATGTCAACGAGGTCGAGTGGACGCGCACGAAGGATTTCGGCCAGCAGCGGGCTTGCGTCGACTCGTCGTGTGACTTCATCGAGCACCGCCCACCCCGCAGCCAGAGCTTCGAGGCAGCCCACTTTGCCGCATCGACACGGCAGCGGTTCCGTCGTTGCGCGAAGGTGCCCGATCGACCCGGCTGCCCCCCGCTCCCCCCTCAGTACTCTGCCGTCGACCATCATTCCGGCCCCCACATCCATGCCCACCTCGATGAAGAGCATGTCCCGTTTCGAGCGCGGAGGCCTGCGCCACTCTGCAAGCGCCATGAGGTGCACGTGGTTGTCGACCCAGACCGGGGCGTCGAGGCGGTCACGGAGCCATGCCCGCGGGCTGAACCCATCCCAGCCGGGCATGACGGATGGACCGACGAGGCGCCCCGTGGAGAACTCGACGGGCCCGGGTACTCCGACCGCGATCGACCACGGGCCTGCCCCGCTCTCCGGAGCGCCTACCTCTTGAAGCAGACCAGCCACTCGCTGCATCGTCGCTTCAGGACCCAGCTCCACGTCCCACGTGGAGCTGACAGCCTCGATGACCCCGCCGCTCAGGTCGATCCTGGCCACGTCGATCTCGGTCGAGCCGATCATGACCCCCACGACGTACCCGGCCCCCGGGTTCACCTCGAGGGTTCGAACAGGGCGCCCGCCTATTGAAGGGACGAGCCCGCCGTCTCTGACGAGACCGCGTGCGGTCAGGGCTTCCACCCGCTGAGTGACAGCCTTCCGGCCGAGACCGCTGACAGCGACGAGGCCGGGCCGGGTGGCGGCCGTTCCCTTGCGGATGAGGTCGAAGAGCGCCACGGTGGGGGCGGCCTCGAAGTCCTGGATCGGAACGATTTCATTGGCTTCAGGCGGGAGGAACAACAGACGGGGACCCTTCCAGGATGAGCCAGAGGCTGACTTCGGAGCAGGCTACACGGGACGCGCTCAACACCCCGTCTCGGCGGCGGAGCCTGTCCCGACCAGCGTCAGCAGCTTGGTTGAAGAGTTGTCGCAGAACTCCGCGTCTCAAGACCCGGGGTGGTGCCAACCGGTCGTCGCAACACCCCGATGAACAAGGGATGGGCGGATGCCGGCGAACAATGCTGCGCGGGAACGCAAGCGAAAGTTCGCGCTGCCCAGAAGCGGTGCGAGGCTCGCGCGCCGACCCAAGGCATGCCGGGTCGACGAGCCGATCCTTGCGGCGCTCGTTGAGGAGCGTCTGGTGAAGTATCGAGTCGCAGCAGATCGGCGATGACCTGAACCGCCTGTTCTCATCCAGTCCGGAGATGCGCGTGCCACCGGAGACGATCTACCCAGCCCTGTCCGCAGCGGCCAACGATCACCCGGAGCGCTGTACTGGCCTTGCGTTGCTACCGATGTCCAAGCGCATCGAAGAGACCGAGTCCGGTGACGCGTTGGTCTTGTTGAACCAAAGTGGGTACTGGGCGTTGTTCGTGCTCGCCGTTCGGCCAGTGCAACACGAACCCGCCGCTGAACGACGCGTTCGATCCAATCACGCGCGCACCGTTCGCATCTACGGCGCGAGCTTCGCATTCGAGGCACAAGTACTCGGGGTACCGATCGGATTGGACGACTTGGGTGCCGCAGTTCGGGCAGGGCTGCGTTCCGCGAACACCCGGCCCGCTCCCCAGTCTGGCCTGCTGAGACATCGGCTACCGCCCCGGGCGCTGGAACATCCCATAACCAATGACCACGACGAGCACCAGCGGCGTGAGGATGAAGAGCTAGGTCTGTCCAGTTGTCAGGTTGAACGCGCCTGTCGCAAGGAAACCAAGAACAAGCGCCAGGGCCCACGCCGCTACCAAAAAACACCGTGGAACGAGCGTTGCGTGGCTTCATACTCGGCTTTTCTCGTGACCGGGCTGATCTGGCCCTGACAATCACTCATCCTGTTGATACGCACCGCTGCTCTGTCGCTTTGTGTATCTCTGCTCGCTCGGCGCGGGATGGCGGAGGCGATCAAACAGCGCGTACCCGTCCATCCACCAGACGCGATCGATGTCGTTCTCCTCGGACCACTTGCGCATCTTCAGCACGATGAAAGCTACGTAGCTGATGTAGAGCGGAAAACAGATGAAGCTACCTAGGATGACCCATCCGTTCGGCACGGCCCAATACTGGACCCAGCACGTCACCAGAACTGCGAAGACTGGCAATGGTGCGAGAAGTGCCGCACCGGCCAGCGCGGACCTCTTCGACATCAAGCGACTTTGCTTGGGCTTCTCCGGTGCCGTCTCCATGCGGTGACAGTAACGCACCTCGCAGACGCGCAGGCGAGCGCAGCAGGTCGTGAGACATCTCGAACCCGTGGGTTTCGCGAAACGGGGTGCTGGCGAGTTCTCTCCGTCATGATGTTGCGATGGTGAGGTGTGAACCGAAGAAGCGCATTCTGCGCCTGGCCTCCAGCTCGCCGGGGCAAGGGGATGCAGGCTCACCGTCCTGGCCCTACGACGTCGACTTCGTGCTGAGCGAAGGCCAGCCGTGGACTATCGGGCTCAGCGAGGGGGTGGGCCACGGGGCTGCCGGACGTGTCGTCAGCATCGAAGAAGCCCTCCAAACGCGCTCACTGGCACACATCGTGAAGGCCGAAGGGAGGTGGCTGGTCCCCTATCTTCGGCGTCTGCACGCTGGCGGGCGAATCACCGAAGAGGAGCTCGTCGAGGACTATCCCAGTCGGCACGGCCGCCTTCCGCGCGTGATCACGTAGCAGGGGCATAACGGCGACGGCCTCGCAGTGCGCAACTCGCGGCGGATGCCGAGAGTCGAGTCTCCTCTATTCGTGCAATAGCTGAGCCCGTATGATCACGCCTCGTGAAGAGCCTGAACGTTTCGATGATCGTCGATTCCAGCTCGTGGTGGGACAAAGGGATCGAGGTGCCCAAGATTGACCACGAACCTGCCGGACCCGCGGCCTGGCTTCGGGACCATCCATCGGTCTTCGACACCGGCCACGACGAGACGCTCCTGTTTGCGGAGACCGGACGCGGGGTCACCCGGTGCGGGACGGCTGACGACTTCAGGCAGGACGTCCTGTTCGAGAACGTGCCTATGGGGTACACCAGCCTGACGCTGCTCGAGAAGCGCGCGGTCGTCATGGGTGGTCGCGTTGCGCGCCTGTGGCCTGGTGAACGTCGAACACAGGGATACGTCGCGGGCACGGTGGATGCGGCGGGGCGGCCTCTCGGGGCGGGGCACGATTCGATCCTCTGGCACAGCATTCACCGCGCGCTGCGATGGTCGGCGATCGTCCCGGATCGCCCGTTCACCGTCGGCGCCGTGCGCAGCTCACAGGCCTGGCACTGATCGCCGTCGGCTCAGCTTGGCGGCACCCGCATCCGACCGGCGGACACTCGGCTTGGTGCGCCCGTTCGGCTCGTCAGCTAGTTAGCCGACGACCCACGGAGCCGTGAGGCCCGCACGGAGGGCAC
>NZ_PSTZ01000005.1 GCF_002931555.1 Pseudoclavibacter sp. RFBB5
CGAACCCGGAAGCTAAGACTCTCAGCGCCGATGGTACTGCAGGGGGGACCCTGTGGGAGAGTAGGTCACCGCCGGACTTCTTCATGAGCCGGGGTTGGTTGGTGAGTGAGCAGAGATGCTCCTCGCCCACCAACCCCGGCTTTTTTGTTGCCCGAAAACCCCCCCGTTGCCTACAGTCGACCAGTCGCCTTCAGCTCGATGTAGTGGTCGGCGATCGCAGGAGGCAGCGCCGACGGGGTACCCGTGACCGTGTCCCCGCCAAGACGACGAACCGTCTGGCGGACCCGCTCCTGATCCAGCAAGGCCCGCTCGGCGGCCGAGGCCGCGTACGTCTGCTCGCGGGTATCCCGGCGGAGCGCCACCTCGTGCACATCCGGATTCAGCACCGACCCGAGCACCACCACGTGCTTGCTCGCCAGCTGCGGCAGAGCGGCGATCACCGGTTCGAGCGTGCCACCCGTCTCGAGCGTCGAGAGGATCACGACAAGCGACCGATGCGTCGTCACACCGCGCACGAGGCCGGGGATCGCCCGCCAGTCCGTGGCGATCAGCTCAGGCTCCACATCCGCGAGGGACTCGACCATGCGGCTCAGCAGCTCGGCACCGGAGACGCCCTGGATGCGTGCGCGCACACGGCGGTCCCAGGCCACCACGTCCACCCGATCGCCAGCACGAGTCGCAAGCGCCGCCAGCAGCAGCGCCGACTCGATCGCCGTATCCAAACGCGTCTCATCGGCAACACGGGCCGCAGAGGTGCGTCCGGTATCGATGACGATGACCACACGGCGGTCGCGCTCCGGGCGCCACGTTCGCACGACGAGGTCCTGGCGCCGAGCCGTGGCGCGCCAATCGATCGAACGGACGTCATCCCCTCGGACATACTCGCGCAGCGAATCGAACTCGGTCCCCTGCCCGCGAACCATGAGACGCGTCGCCCCATCCAGCTCCCGCAGCCGCGCGAGACGCGACGGCAGATGCTTGCGCGAATTGAACGGGGGCAGCACCCGGAGCACGCCGCGGTCGGCGAGGCTCACCTGCCGGGCAGCCAAGCCCATGGGCCCCCAGCTCCTGAGGGTGACGAGCTCGGACCTCCGGTCGCCGCGACGCGAAGGACGAAGCGGGAACTCCGCCACACGTCGCTCGCCGGACGGCACATCGAGCTTGGGTCGCTGCTGCGTTGCACCCGCGGTCGGCTCCCAGCCGTCCCTGACCTGGAGCCGGAGCGTGCGCGATCCCCGGTTCGTGATCGCGACCCTGCTCACGGCGTGTTCCCCCAGCCGTACTCGAGCGGGCAGGTCACGCTCGATCTCGACCTGGCGCGGGGCGCTGGCGAGCAAGACGTCTGCAATCGACGTCAGGAGAACGAAGAGCAGCCAGATCGCGAGCGTCACGTACGCAGACTCCGCTGTCTGCCCGAAGATCACCACTGGGACCGCGCCGACCGCAGTCAGGAGCACCAGACGTCCGCTCACCACCATGCGCTCACGCTTCCCTTCAGACCTGCAACTTCGACGAGCACCCGCAGCTGCCGGATCAGATGGGTACCTGGACCTGCGCGAGGATCGAGCGGAGGATCGCGTCCGCGCCGACCCCCTCGAGCTCGGCTTCCGGTCGAAGCTGCAGTCGGTGCCGAAGCACCGGAAGCGACATCGCCTGCACGTGGTCGGGCGTCACCGCCTGGTACCCGCTGAGGTACGCGAATGCCTTGCTCGCCGACATGAGGGCGGTCGCCCCGCGAGGAGAGACGCCCATGCGAACGGACGGCGACTGGCGGGTGGCCCGAGCGATATCGACGATGTACGCGAGCACGTCCGCCCGGACATCGACAGCCGCCGCCTCGGCCTGAGCGCGCCTGAGCTCCTCGGCCGTGAGCGCGCTTCGCACCCCTGCGGCGCGCAGGTCCCGGGGAGAGAACCCCGCGGCATGCCGGCGCAGCACCTCGAACTCGGCGTCTCGAGACGGCAGCTCGAGCACGAGCTTCAGAAGGAAGCGGTCGAGCTGAGCCTCCGGGAGGGTGTACGTGCCCTCGTACTCGATGGGGTTCATGGTCGCGGCGACGAGGAAGGGGGAGGGGAGCGCGCGCGTCACCCCGTCCGCGGACACCTGACGTTCCTCCATCGCCTCGAGCAGGGCCGACTGGGTCTTCGGCGGCGTGCGGTTGATCTCATCGGCGAGCAGGATGTTCGTGAACACCGGGCCCTCGCGGAACTCGAACTCGCCAGCGGCAGCGTCGTAGACCAGTGAGCCCGTGATGTCACCTGGCATGAGGTCTGGCGTGAACTGCACGCGCTTCGTGTCGAGCGACAGCGTCTCGCTCAGGGTCCGCACGAGGAGGGTCTTGCCGACCCCTGGAATGCCCTCGAGCAGGGCGTGACCGCCGGCGAGCAGGGCGACGAGGAGACCGTCAACCGCTCGCTCCTGTCCGACGACGGCCTTGGCGACCTCGCCTCTGACTCGCTGCAGTGCTTCACGGACATCGGTGCTCATACTGGCCTCCGGATTTCTCGGCGGTGGAACTCTGATCGGTGGTGCTGGGGCCCGTGCTGACGGGACCGCGGCCGGGGTCAGCCGCTTCGGCGACCGCTCGTTCCAGGGTCAGCAGGGCCTGGCTGAGGTCGAGCAGCTCGGCCTCGCTGCCGGGGACGGCGTCAAGGAGGGTCCAGGCGATGGCTGCTCGGTTCGCGCCGAGGATGGCCGCGCTCGAGGTGATGATCTCCTGCACGCTGCTGGCTTTGGCCAGCCCGAGCGACTTCGCGAGCCGGGTGGTCGTGCCGATGCGGAGGTTGTCGAGCGCGCGCAGACGCGCGCGCTGCTGGGCGTAGAGCCGTCCGCGGCCGTGCATGGTCTCCGACGCCTCGACGATCACCGGCAGGCGCTCCTCGACGAGCGGCCCGAAGCGGCGACCGCGCCAGACCATGACCGCGAGCAGCGTGGCGAGGGCGATCAGGATGCTCGGCGTCAGCCAAGGCGGCACGAACGCATCGAGTGAGGGCTCGACGCCGAAGACGGCCTCCGCGTCCGAGATTCCAGGCGTGTACCAGACGAGCGACTGGGTCTGTCCAAGCACCGCGAGCCCCATGGCCGCGTTCGCGGAGCTCAGCACGTCGCCGTTGCTCAGGTTGTCCGTCGCCCCCAGCGCGGAAAGCGTCGTCCCCGAGGCAAGCGTCGTCTCGACGTAGGCGAATCGCTCCGACTCGGCGTAGCAGGCGCTGCCGCCCGCGGCAGCGTCGTCGAGCTGATAGAGCCGAGCTCCTCGCTGCGAGATCTCGGGTGCCAGCTCGGAGAGGGGCGCAGCGCATTCCGCGCCCGCCTCGACGACATCGCCCGCTTCACCCGCGGCCCCGACCCCACCGACCGTGATCGCCCCGCCGAAGGCTTCGAGGAGGCCGCGGCTCGGAGCGAGCAGGACAACCCTGTCCGCGTCCAGGTCAGCGATCTGAGCCGCCAGCTCATCGACCGCGATGCCGTCGCGGTCGTGCACGACCAACGTCGTCTCCCCCTCGGCGTCCTGGAGCCGCGACCGGGCGTCATCGATGCTCTCCGCGCTGCTCGTCTGAACTCCCTGCTCGCCGAGCACGGTGAACACGGCTTTCGCCCCATTGGGGCGTGCGGAGTCGACACCGAGATAGGGGGAGTTGGCGCTCGCGACACCGCCCGCGATGAGCGCGCTGGTCACGGCGATCACGACGGCGCCTACGGCGATGAGGAGCCACGGACGTGCTCGCCTCAAACGCTCTGCGATCGTCGGCGTCGCTTCCTGCGTGAGGCTCATGAGGCGCGACCCGAGAACGAGGTGAGCGCCACCGGCTTGGCCGCCTGCAGCGCCGAATCGACCTCGCGCAACGCGAGCCAGTCGTCCTCTGATGCGCCGAGGCCCAGGTATCTGGCCGCGTTGAACGACCGGGCAGCTCGGTGCAGCCCGGGCGCCTGCCCCGGAAACGCAGAGGTCGTCGTCTCAGCGACGGCCGTCGCGGTCATGCCGGGGCTCAGTGCGATCACGGTGCGGTCATGCACGGCCCGCGCGAGCGCCCTGAACTGCTCGATCACGGCAGTCTCGAAGTCACCCCGTGCCCCCGCGGCGGCGGCGGAGGCCCGCAGCTCCTGCGCGGAGCGCTCGTCACCGTCGAACAGATCAGGTGAGAGCGCCGACCTGCGCCTCGCGCGCTGGACGAGGATCGGGCGACCCACGAGCAACGCGATGACGGCGAGGACGACGATCGCGCCGAGCACGAGCGCGATCGGCGAGAGCCCACCGGGAACGCCGTCGATGGGCTGCAGGATGTCGTTGACCCAGTTCCAGAAGTCATCGATCCACAGGTCGAGCCAGGTCGGCGAGGCCTGCGTGTACTCGCTCTTGGCGAGCTCGCCCTGCAGCAGGTCTCGGGCTCGGTCCTCATCGATCTCCAGAGGGGGCTCTCCGGAGCCGGCCCAGGGGCCAAAGCCCATCAGCGCGCGTATCCCGGAGCGGTCATGGGCGCCGGGTGCTGCTCCCGCTGCACATCGAAGTCGGCGTCGGTGATCTCCGCGCCAGCTGACGACTGCTCCGCGTACCGCTGGAGGGTCACGCCGAGCCCTTCCTTCCGCATCCGCAGATCGAAGTACAGGATCGTGGCGTTTCCGCTGGTGAGCACGAGGACGATCGCCCCGAGCAGGACCTGCAGCGCTGAGGTGAGCAGCAGGATGACTGCGAAGGCGACGATCGTGCCGGCCTGCGGTTCCGTCGACTGCCCGGTGCCGAGCGGCGTGAGGATGACCTGGCCCATGCTGACGGCCAGTTGCGCGACCGTCGAGACCGCCCCCGTCGCGAAGTTCAGGATCACCTGGATGACGACCACGATGCCGAGCACCCGCCAGAAGTTGCCGTGGGAGAGACCCCAGCTGCGCCGGATGGCCGCGATGGGCCCGAGCCCCTCGAGCACGATGGCACTCGGAGCGAACATGATCTTGATGCCCACCCACACCATGAGGACGACCGTCGCGCCGCCCAGCAGCAGCGTGAAGATCACGCCGAGACCGATGGAACCGGCCATCGTCGCCTCGTCTGCTCCTGAGCCAGAGAGGACCATGAACAGGATGAACGGGATGAGCAGCCAGCCGATGGCGATGAGGAGGAGCGAGCCGACGCCGACGATCAGCGCATAGCCGATGAGGCGCCAGATGCCGCGCCACCCGGCGCGCCAGGCTTCCTTGAAGCCGAGCTTCTCGCCGATCGCCCCGCGTGCGACGACGCGCACGAGAATGCCCTGCAGGAGCGCCGAGCCGACGCCGGCGATGGCCAAGCCGAAGAGCGCGGCGAGCGAGGTCAGCGTGATGGAGGACACCAGCATCGGCGTGATGTCCTCCTGGCTTCCGCCGAATGGGATGCGCGTGAACATGAGCATGCCGACGACCACCGGAAGGAGACTCGCGAAGAGCGTGGTCGCGCCCATGACGATGACGGCGCTGCCGAGGGTCGTCTTGTGGGACGTGCGGAAGAGCCGGAAGGTGGCGGCGAGCGCATCCCCGAACGCGAGTGGACGCAACGGGAACAGGCCAGGAGTCGGGGCCGGCATCCACTGACCACCGGGCCGCTGCCCGTACCCGGATTCCGGCGGAGGGCCGTACTGCCAGTTCGACGAGCCGGGGGCAGGCTGCGGCGCGGGCCACTGGGCTCCCTGCTCGAACCCGCCGCTCGACGGCGCTCCGGGTGGCGGCGGATACGCGTGGTTGGGCTCTGGTGCGTGCTCGTATGGGCCATGCGTCACCCGCCCATCGTGGCATACTGCTCGCCGCGCTCTCTGGGTTGAGCCTCTGAGGAGGCTACGCCCGCTACGCTGAGGGAACCGCCCGGTCTCGTGCGGGTTCTGGAACAGGGAGGGTTCTGTGGGCGAACGCATCCTCGTGGTCGATGACGACCTCGCGCTCTCGGAGATGATCGGCATCGTGCTCAGAGCTGAGGGCTACGAACCGGAGTTCTGCGGTGACGGCGCGGCTGCCCTCGGCGAGTTCCGTCGGGTCAAGCCGGAGCTCGTGCTGCTCGACGTCATGCTCCCTGGGCTCGACGGCATCCAGATCTGCCACCTGCTGCGCGCCGAATCCGGGACCCCGATCATCATGCTCACCGCGAAGTCGGACACGACCGACGTGGTGCGCGGCCTCGAGGCCGGTGCCGACGACTACATCGTCAAGCCGTTCAACCCGAAGGAGCTCGTCGCACGCATCAAGACGCGACTTCGCGCCAGCCAGCCGGAGGTGCAGAGCATCATCCGCGTCGGCGACCTGACCCTGAACGTGAACGCGCACGAGGTCCTGCGAGGCGACGAGCAGATCAACCTGACGCCTCTCGAGTTCGACCTGCTCCTGACCCTCGCGGCGAAGCCGCAGAAGGTCTTCACGCGCGAGGAGCTCCTCGAGCAGGTCTGGGGCTACCAGTACAAGGCGGATACGCGACTCGTGAACGTGCACGTGCAGCGCCTGCGCGCGAAGGTCGAGCACGACCCGGACCATCCGAAGATCGTGGCGACGGTTCGCGGCGTGGGCTACCGCGCTGGGAACACCACCGCATTCTCCTGACGTGAGCGCAGTGATACCGCGCGCGACCTCCACCTCTCCTCGGTCCTCAGACGTCGACACGGAGGGCATCCGCGTCCCCTACCGGTGGCGGTCCGCCCGCGGCGTGTGGCGGAACCTCGTGTTCCTCTGGCGCACGTCGCTGCCATTCCGAACGATCGCGCTCTCGGTCGCGCTGACGACCGCGACGGTGCTCTCGGTCGGTTTCGTCATGTCGAACTCGATCGCGAGCGACCTCTTCAACTCGAGGCTTCGGCCGCTCGTCTCCGAGACCGAGCGTGCCGTGACGGCGGCCCAGACCGTCTTCGCGTCGGGCGAGGAGACGGACAGCGCGGCCCTGGAGACGCTGCAGACCGTCGCAGTGGATGCGGCGCAGGACTCCGCGGCGAACAGCTACGGCGTCATCTTCATGCAGAGCGGGTCAGGGACGGGTGAGCAGTCGAACGAGCTGCGAGCACTCGCGAAGGGACCCGTGTCCGCAGACCTCGTCTCCGATGAGCTGAAGGAAGCGGTCAGCGCAGGGGCGGACACGACCGCGACCGGTGCCGCGTCGACCTCCCCGCAGACGCACTATCAGTCGATCGCGCTCGTCGACGAGCTCGGCAACGTCGTCCCCGGCATCGTCATCGGCTCAACCGTCACCGTGCAGAACCTCGGCCAGTACGAGATGTACTTCGTGTACTCGATGGAGGAGACCCAGCAGACGCTCGACTTCGTGCAGCGCACCCTCGTCGTCGCCATGATCGTGCTGGTCCTGCTCGTCGCCGTCATCACGGGATTCGTCATGCGCGCCGTCATCCAGCCCATCCGCGAGGCGGCGAAGACGAGCCGACGCCTCGCCGCCGGCCACCTCGAGCAGCGTGTCCCAGAGTCCGGCGAGGACGACATCGCCACGCTGGCGAGATCGTTCAACGAGATGGCGGACAGCCTGCAGGACCAGATCGAGCGGCTCGCGAACCTGTCCCAGGTGCAGCAGCGCTTCGTCTCGGACGTCTCGCACGAGCTGCGGACGCCGCTCACGACCATCCGTCTCGCCGGTGGGATGCTCTTCGACCGACGTGATGACTTCGACACCGTCACGGCTCGCTCGGTCGAGCTGCTGCACGACCAGATCGAGCGGTTCGAGATCCTCCTCGCCGATCTCCTCGAGATCTCGAGGTACGACGCGGGCGCGGTGGAGATCCTGCGCGAATCGAACAGCCTCGCGACGGTCGCCGACGACGTCATCGGGGCCATGACCCCGGTCGCGCTCGACCACGGCACACGCCTCGTCCTCAAGGCACCAGGCGGATACGGCGAGTCGGAATTCGACGCACGTCGCATCAACCGGGTCGTGCGCAATCTCCTCGGGAACGCCATCGAGCACGGGGAGGCCAAGCCCATCGTGGTCTCTGTCGATTCCAACGAGTCGGCGGTCGCCCTCTCGGTGCGCGACTACGGCATCGGCATGACCGAGGCGGAGCGGACGAGGGTCTTCGACCGGTTCTGGCGCGCTGATCCGTCCCGCAAGCGCACGATGGGCGGGTCGGGGCTCGGGCTCGCGATCTCGCTCGAGGACGTCCGCCTGCACGAAGGACGCCTCGAGGTGTGGTCCGAGCCCGGCAAGGGGACGAACTTCCGGCTCACGCTCCCGCGGTTCGTGGGTGGCAAGATCATGGGGTCGCCGCTCCCACTCGAGCCGGGTGACGCCGGGGCCGCGACCATCACGATCGAGCAGGAGGACGTGTCCTCCGAGGCGTTCACCGACGAGGACGTCGACACGCAGCCCATCGAGCTCCCTGACCTCGTCGGCATGCGCTCCTCGAACGCGGAGCCGATCGTCTCCTCGGCCCCCACGAACTCGATGGACGTCATCGAGACCGCCTCCCTGGACGAGCCGACGCAGGCACCAGCACCCTGGGACGACGCCGAGGCGGTCGTCGTGACGAGCTCGGCCCCCGACTCCGTGCCGTCGCTTCCCAGCAGCGACCACGACGATGGCCTGGACAGCGGCAACGCCGGCGCGAGCCGCGATCAGGACCAGGAGGACCCGAAGTGACACGAGCAGCGTACCGACGTCGCGCCGCGCGGAGCGCGACCGCCGCGATCGTGATCCTCGCCGTGCTCGTGCTCGCCGGATGCGCCCGCATCCCGACCTCCGGCCAGGTCCTGGCCGGAGAGTCCGAGCAGCAGGAGAGCGACCAGTCCTACAGCTTCTTCCCTGACGCCCCCCGCGACGGGATGAGCCGCGAGGAGATCGTCGAGGGGTTCCTCGACGCGGGAACCGGAACGCAGAACGACTACGAGGTCGCGAGAGAGTACCTCGCGGACTCGTACCGACAGGAGTGGGACCCGAACGCGCGCATCCTCATCACGGCATCCGTGCCGGACGTGGTCGATGCGGGGCCGGACAGCATCCAAGCCAGCTACAAGTCCTCGGCGAGCGTCGACTCGGAAGGCCTCTACAGCGAGCTGAAGAGCGGAACGACGGAACGCCTCGAGTTCACGCTCGCCCAGGACTCCGCCGGCGAGTGGAGGATCACGGAGGCCCCACCGGGCATCGTGCTTCTCAGCCAGAACTTCCGCAGCCTCTTCAAGAGCTACACGCTCTACTTCTACGACGACACCCTCTCGCGGCTCGTGCCGGACGTGCGCTGGTTCGACGCGCAGCAGACAGCGCTGACGCGGATCGCCCGCGCGCTCGTGAACGGCCCAGCCCCCTGGCTCGCCGAGGGCAACGTCGTCAGCGCCATCCCGTCCGGTGTCTCACTGCTGGGGGCGGTCACCGTCGAAGGGGATGTCGCCGACGTCGACTTCTCGTCGAGTCTCTCCTCGACCTCACCCGACCAGTACTCGCGGATGCTCCTGCAGCTCACCGAGAGCTTCGCGGACTTCGAGGCGATCACGAGCGTCACCATGTCGATCACGGGTGTCCCCATCGACCAGGAGCTTCCTCCGGAGGATGAGGTCGTGGTCAACCGCCAGGTGACGAGCACGCCGCTCGTGTACAAGAGCGGCGAGCTCGGCTTCCTCGGCGGCGTCAACGTCACGGCATCGCCAGAGACGGCGGCCCTGCAGGGTGCGCTCGCCTCGCTCAGCCCGCAGAAGGGCGCCTACTCCGCCGACGGCGACGTCGCATCCTTCGTGACCCCGAACGGCGTCTTCACGACGCCCATCTCCGATCCTGAACCCCTGCTCGTGGACGCGCGGCCGGGTCCGTTGGCCATGAGCCTGGACAGCTGGGGATACACCTGGACGGGGAGCACGGACGGGCCCGGGCTCCGCGCGACCGACGTCGAGGACCGCCAGCACAGCTGGCTCGAGCCCGCGGAGAACGTGGGAGCCACCGGGTACCGGGCCATCGCCGTGTCGCGCGACGGCGCGAGGCTGGCCGTGCTCGAGAACAGCTCCGTCGGGGTGCGCGTCGCCGTCATGGCGATCGAGCGTGAGCCGAGCACGAATCGACCAGTGGCGCTCGGTGTCCCGCTCGTCCTCGAACCGGGCGGAGCCTCGCCGGTCGACCTCGCCTGGGTCGACGAGACGTCGCTCGCCGTCCTCGCGGTTGGCAGCGAGGGGACCGCCGAGGTCCGGACACAGACGGTCGGCGGCACGGTCAGCGTCAACGGTGCGGTGCTCGACGGGCAGCAGATCACGGGAAGCAACACCCCTGCCGGGCTGCGAGTGCTTGACAAGGACCACCACATCTACGTGCCGAAGGGCAACAGGTGGCAGCAGTCGGACGCCGTCGTCGACTTCATCCTGACGCAGGTGTGACGGATGCGCTGAGGCGGTTCTCCACAGTCTCAGTCGCCGGGGGAGACCGCGGACCAGGCTGAGGCAAGCTGGCAGGATGTCGCCGCCGTCGATGCAGGTCGCGCTTCTGCGCACGTGGCTCGAGCGGCTGCGTGCGGATGCGCTCGACGCGCTCGCGGTGGTCCTGCCGGTCACATGCGCCGCGTGCGGAGCCGTCGATCGGGCCCTGTGCCGGCGGTGCGCTGAGCACCTCGCGCGCGACACGTTCGTCCGGGCGTGCGAGCTGCCCGTCGTCGCCGTCGACGGCAGCCGCATCCCGGTCATCGCCGCGTCCGACTATGAAGGACCGACCAAGGCGCTCATCGCGGCGCTCAAGGAACGTGGGAGGACGGACGCGGCCCGCCCGCTCGGCCTCCTTCTGCGGAGCGCGATCAGCGCACTGGCGGAGTCCACGCGAGCCCCCGCATCCACGACCGGACCGCAACCCGCGTGGGTTCCGGTGCTCGCGCCCTCCTCGCCGAAGTCTCGTCGTGTGCGCGGGTACGCCCACCTCGCCATGCTCTGGGAGGCTGCGGTGCCCGGGACGCGCGGCGTCGACGGGCTCCGCATCACCCGGCGGGTCCGCGATCAGGCGGGGCTCTCCCAGCACGCCAGGGCAGCGAACCTCGAGGACGCCTACGTCGCTGACCCCAGGCTCGCCGGTGCGCGGGTCGTCCTGGTCGACGACGTCGTCACGAGCGGCGCGACGATCAGGGAATCGGTGCGCGCACTGGAAGCCGTTGGGGCGGTGGTCGTCGGCTGCGCTGTCATCGCGGAGACCAGGCGGAGAGCACCGCATCACCCGTGAGCCGAACTCGACACGCGCGGAGGGTACGGCATGCCTGCGAAGTCGCAGATAACACCGGGTGAATAGGGGTCTACGATTGCGGCACAGCATCACGAGGCAGTGACACCTCGGCCTCGTGCAGAACGACAGGAGAGTGACATGGAAATCACGATCACCGGTCGCAACACCGAGATCCCGGACCGTTTCCGCGAGTACGCCACGGAGAAAGCGCTCGCCAAGGTCTCGTTGCTCGATGGCAAGACGCAGGCGGCTGAAATCAAGCTGACTAAGCGCACGGACCGCGCGGGCAATCTGCTCGACAAGGGCAAGGTCGAGATCACGCTCTTCGGCCCAGGCCCGCTCATCCGCGCAGAAGCCGAAGCCGGTGACAAGTACGCAGCCTTCGATCTCGCGCTCGACAAGCTCGTCGAGCGCCTCCGTCGCAACAAGGACCGCAAGAAGATCCACCGCGGACAGCACACCCCCCTCCGGCTCCAAGAGGCGGCCGCAGACAACTTCTCGCAGATCGATGTGGTTCCCGCTGACACGGACACGATCAGGCTCGTCGAGAACGGCGGCACCGCCTCGGAGATCGCTGCGGAAGAAGAGCAGCTGGACGAGCTCTACTCGCCCGTCGTGATCCGCGAGAAGACGTTCGCCCCGAAGCGCCTCAGCAACGACGAAGCCGTCGATCACATGGAGCTCCTCGGCCACGACTTCTTCCTCTTCATCGAGAGCGAGTCGCTCCGCCCGAGCGTCGTGTACCGCCGGCGCGGCTGGGACTACGGCGTCATCGCGCTCGACGAGAACGAGGTTCCCGTCTCCTGAGCCCAGCTCGCTCAGCCTCGCCCCGGTCGATGCGTCCAGCATCGGTCGGGGCGAGGTGCGTAGAATCAACGAATATGCACAGCATGGGCTGTGCCTCTCAGCGCGCTCTCGCGCCGCTTGCGTCAACCAGTAGGAGCAGACCTTGGCCTCAGTTCTCGAGAAGATTCTCCGCATGGGCGAAGGGCGCACCCTTCGCAAGCTCGAGAGCATCGCCAAGCAGGTCGGACGCCTCGAGGACGCCTTCAAGGAGTACAGCGACGATGAGCTGCGCGACATCACCGCATCCTTCCGCGAGCGGCACGAAGCGGGGGAGTCGCTCGACGCACTCCTGCCGGAGGCGTTCGGCGCCGTCCGCGAGGCCGCGGGGCGTGTGCTCGGTCTCCGCCACTACGACGTGCAGCTCATGGGTGGGGCCGCCCTGCACCTCGGCAACATCGCGGAGATGAAGACCGGTGAGGGCAAGACCCTCGTCGCGACGCTGCCCGCCTACCTCAATGCCATCGCGGGCAAGGGCGTGCACGTCGTCACGGTCAACGACTTCCTCGCGAGCTACCAGTCCGACCTCATGGGCCGCGTGTTCCGCGCCCTCGGCATGACCACGGGCTGCATCGTCTCCGGCCAGTCGCCCGCTGAGCGCCGCGAGCAGTACGCGGCCGACGTCACCTACGGCACGAACAACGAGTTCGGCTTCGACTACCTCCGCGACAACATGGCCTGGCGTGCCGAGGACATGGTTCAGCGCGAGCACTTCTTCGCCATCGTGGACGAGGTCGACTCCATCCTCATCGACGAAGCTCGCACACCGCTCATCATCTCCGGCCCCGCTCAGGGCGACGCGAACCGCTGGTACTCGGAGTTCGCCTCCATCGTGCGCAAGCTCAAGGAAGGTCGCGACTACGAGGTCGACGAGAAGAAGCGCACGATCGGCGTCCTGGAGCCCGGCATCGACCGCGTCGAGGACGCCCTCGGCATCGACAACCTGTACGAGTCGGCGAACACGCCGCTCATCTCCTTCCTGAACAACGCCATCAAGGCGAAGGCGCTCTTCAAGCGCGACAAGGAATACGTCGTGCAGAACGGCGAGGTCAACATCGTCGACGAGCACACGGGCCGCATCCTCAAGGGGCGCCGATACAACGAGGGCCTGCACCAGGCGATCGAGGCGAAGGAAGGGGTGCAGATCAAGGCCGAGAACCAGACGATGGCCACGGTCACCCTGCAGAACTACTTCCTCATGTACGACAAGCTCGCGGGCATGACCGGTACGGCCGAGACCGAAGCGGCCGAGTTCATGAGCACCTACAAACTCGGTGTGGTGCCCATCCGCACGAACCGTCCGATGCAGCGCAAGGACAACCCCGACCTCGTCTACAAGAACGAGAAGGTCAAGTTCGACCAGGTCGTCGAGGACATCGTCGAGCGGCACGAGACCGGACAGCCCGTGCTCGTCGGCACGACCAGCGTCGAGAAGAGCGAGTACCTCTCGAAGCTCTTGGCGAAACGCGGAATCAAGCACGAGGTGCTCAACGCGAAGAACCACGCGCGCGAGGCCGCGATCGTCGCTCAGGCTGGTCGCAAGGGCGCGGTCACGGTCGCCACGAACATGGCCGGTCGCGGAACCGACATCATGCTCGGCGGTAACGCCGAGTTCCTCGCGGTCGCCGAGATGACCGCCCTCGGCCTCGACCCGCAGGAGAACGCCGACGAGTACGACGAGAAGTGGCTCGAGGTCTTCTCCGCCATGAAGGAGCAGGTCAAGGGCGAGGCCGACGCAGTCGCGGAAGCGGGCGGCCTCTACGTGCTCGGCACCGAGCGCCACGAGTCGCGTCGAATCGACAACCAGCTGCGTGGACGCTCCGGACGTCAGGGGGACCCGGGCGAGAGCCGCTTCTACCTGTCCATGACGGACGACCTCATGCGCCTCTTCAACACCGGTGCGACCCGCGCGATCATGGCAGGCGACGGCACGCCAGACGATCTCGCACTCGAGTCGCGCATCGTCTCGCGCGCCATCCGCTCGGCGCAGTCGCAGGTCGAGTCGCGCAACGCGGAGATCCGCAAGAACGTGCTCAAGTACGACAACGTGCTCAACGAGCAGCGCACAGCGATCTACAGCGACCGCCGCCGCATCCTCGAAGGCGACGACATCGCCGACAAGGTGCAGAACTTCCTCACCGACGCGATCGACGACATCATCCAGGAGCACACGGGAGATGGCACGGGCGACGACTGGGAATTCGATGCCCTCTGGACAGACCTCAAGCAGCTGTACCCGGTCGGCATCACCGAGGAGGAGCTCTTCGAGGAAGCGGGTGGGCGCAGCAAGCTCACGCGGAAGCTCCTCGAGGAGGAGGTCCTCTCCGATGCACGCCACGCCTACGAGCGCCGCGAAGCATCGATCGGCACGGAGGCCACCCGCGAGCTCGAGCGACGCGTCGTGCTGAGCGTCATCGACCGGAAGTGGCGCGACCACCTCTACGAGATGGACAACCTCAAGGACGGCATCGGCCTCCGCGCCATGGCGCAGCGTGACCCGCTCGTCGAGTACACCCGCGAGGGCTTCGCGATGTTCCAGCAGATGCTCGGCAGCATCCGCGAGGAATCCGTCGGCTTCCTCTACAACCTCGAGGTCACGGTCAAGAAGGACGAGACGCCGTCCGCCAGCGAGACGCCCGACGTGCAGATCGTCGCGAAGGGGCTCGACGAGAAGGCGCAGACCGCGCTCAGCTACTCGGCAGCTACCGACCAGGGTGAGGTCGAGGTGCGCAACGAGCGCGGTCAGCTCAACCAGCGGGCGACTGCGGAGGCCAAGCGCCGCGAGCGGGACCTCGGCACCTCCTCCGCGCTCGACCAGGCTCGCGGCGAGGCCGGTGAGGAGCCGGCAGCGCCGGTGGCCAGCACACAGCAGGCAACACGCTCGCGCCAGCCAGCCTCGCGTTCGGGGAACCCCGCGAAGCGGCAGGCGGCCGAGCAGGCGTCCCCGTCTGACGGCGACAGCCCGGCCGCAGGCAGCTCGTTCGGCAAGGGCGCGACGTCGAAGCCTGGTGGCCAGCCCGCGGGCAACCGCGCGCAGCGACGCCGCAAGAAGTAGCGGCCAGCTCCCGGGAGCAGAGCAGACGCCTCGGCGGACGCGCCACCACTCGTGGTGGCACGTCCGCCGAGGCGTTCTCGTCGCGCTGGGCGGTTCAGAGGACGTGGATGGCGGATGCCCGCCAGCGCCGGTCGAGACCCTCGAGGCGCACGGTCACGGCTCTCACCCGCGCACCGAAGTCGAGGACGACGACGGCATCGACGATGTTCTCCGTCGTCGCCTGAATGCGCACGCTCAGCTCGACGAAGTTCGGCCGGCGAGTTGGACGCCGTCGCGCCTGCCTCGCTCGTGCTGCGTGCTGCGTGCGAATGAGCAGGTGACGGTAGACGTCGTCGGTCACCCACCTGGACAGCTGCTCGATGTCGCGGACCCCGGAGATGACCTCGACGACGCTTCGGGCCAGATTCGAGACCAGTGGAGCTGCATCGGGAAGGTCGCTCGCGGCCGTGCGTTCCCGGACGAAGAGCGGGTCGGCGTCGATGAGTTCGCCCGCCGCCGCGGAAAGCGTTGATTGTGGCGCATCGATGGCGCGGAGCGCCCTGGTGCTGCGCGTTGGCGACATACTGCCCCCGTCGGATCTCAGACGATTCCCCCCGAACCGCCTGGCGACATGAAACCACGTCGTTCCCGGTGCTCGCGAGGGGTGAACTCCCCTGTGGATAACTCCGGTCGCACGGGCCGTGAACTCTACGCTGTCGAGGTGCGATGGGACGATCTGTTCGATGACCTCGCGGGCGAGCTGCAGGGGGCGCTCGACGACGAGGCCGCCAGGCGCGCCGTCGACGAGGAGCGACTTCGCGTGGGTCGACTGACCGTGCGCGAGCGTCTCGTCGCGCTCGCGGAGGCCAGTTCGGCGCCCATCTCCCTGCAGCTGTCGGATGGTTCCCTCGTGGCCGTGCGCCCGAAGGCGTTCGGCAGCGACTGGCTGTCAGCCGAACTGCTCGCGGAATCGGGTCGGGCGCGCGTCTGCATCGTCCCGACGGCGGGTATCGCGTCCCTGGTGCTCACTGAGGAGCAACTCGTCGCAAGTCTGCGCGAACCGGCCGCGAGCGGTCCAGGTGACCTGTCCGGGCGACTCGGCCTCGCATTCGCGCTGCGGGACCTCGGGCGGCGTCGCCGGCAGTGCGAGTTCGTGGTGACCACCGGCACGATCGTGGGCACCATCGACCGGGTCGCGCGCGACCACGTCGATGTCGCCGTCCACGAGCGCGGGGTGGCCAGAAGATCGCGAGATGTCGTCGCGTACCGCATCATCCCGCTCGACGACCTGCGTCTCGTGATCCTCGCTGACGACTGACCGGTCCGGGGCCGGCGACGGGCTGCCTACGGCAACGGCCGCAGGCGCGGGGTCGTGTCATCCTGTGTCGCGTTCGCCTCGAGGAAGTCGCCGGTGTCTGCGAACTCGCCCTGGCGGAGTGCAGCGACGCGTCGCTGGTACTCGTACTGGTCGTCGATGTACTGCTCGAGCATCGTCCGTTCCACTCGCCATTCGCCGACGCCGCCGATACGGATCGCGGGCAGCTCCCCGCTCTGCACGAGACCGGTCGCCACATCCATCGTGACGTTGAGGATCTCGGAGACTTCGGCGAGGGTCAGGAAACGGCCGATTGACTGGGGGTCAACGGATGCGTTCATGCCCTCGATTATCGCGCGCAGATCGTGGATCGACGCATGTTGTGGATAACTTCTGCAGGTTCTCTCGCGCTGCGCCACGATGGCGGGGTCGCCACCTCGCGGCGACCGAAGAAGGGAAGAGTGGCATGAGCGTGAGCAGGGCTCGCAAGCCGAGACGCTGGGTCGACCCGAGGCTCTTCCTCGGAATACTCCTCGTCATCGCGTCGGTGCTCGGTGTCGTCGGCGTTCTCGTCGCCGGGAACCGAACGGAAATTGCCTACGCCGCCGCCACGACGATCGCACCCGGGCAGCTGATCACGGTCGATGACCTCGTGGCCGTCGAGGTCGTGCTCGGGCCGAGCGCGGAGGCGTACGTGAGCACGGAGACGGTGCCGACGGGCGAGTTCCTCGTGACCCAGGCGGTCGAGGCTGGTGAGCTCCTGCCGAGGTCAGCCCTCGGGGACGCTGATTCGAGCCGGTCGTCGGTTGTCGTCGAAGTCTCCGGCGGGCTGCCGACGGAGCTGGGCGCTGGCAGTGCGGTGGAACTCTGGTCGAGCCAGGAGTCAGCCCCCGGGACCTACGGCGCGCCAGTGCTGACCTCGTCGAATGCGACGGTCGCGAAGATCCTCCCGAGGGAAGGGGCCCTTTCCGCGAGCCAGGCGGACCGGGTGGAGCTGCTGCTGCCGAAGGCCGAGATCCCCGCACTGCTCGCGGCGATCAGCAACGATTCGCGGCTGGCCCTCGTCCCAGTCTTCCGCGAGAAGGGGCAGTGACATGTCGAGGATCCTGCTTGCCATCGAATTCGAGATCGAGGCCCGCCTCCTCGAGGGCATCATCGCGGCGGGACACGACATCGTCGATCGAGTCTCCGGTGGGCTCGCCGCCGCGACGGCGCTCGAGCGGCTGCGACCCGAGATCGTGGTGCTGCAAGGGGCGCCGGAGACGCTGACTCCGCGCAGCCTGGCGGCGTGCGCCCGGTTCGGCGCGCGTGTGATCGTCGTGGTCTCGAGCGACTTGGAACGTCGGAACGCGGAGACGCTCTCCGCGACGGAGGTCGTCGAAGCGGCGGTCAGCTGGAGCGAGATCGAGATGCTCCTCGCCAGAACGTCCGGCGACTCCTCCCGCTCCACGCCAACCGGCCCGATTCCGCAGCGATCGGTGGCATTCTCGAGGCCCCCGGCCGTCGGCCTCCAGCCTTCGGACGAGGACCGACCTGACCCTGCCGAGCCCGAGCCCGAGCCCGAGTCCGAGCCCGAGTCCGAACCCGAGCACCCGACGAGCGATGGAGCTGGGCGACGTGAGCGCAGACGCGCGGCCAGAATGCCCACGCGCGTCGGCACCCGCGCCGTGGCGCACGAGCGGGGCATGACCGCACTGCCGCTCCGACGGGCACGCGCAGACGGCAGGGGCGTCGTGCTCGCGGTCTGGGGTCCGCACGGTGCTCCGGGCGCATCCACCGTGGCCGCAGCGGTCGCGTCCAAGGCCGCCGAGATGGGGCAGCGAGTGCTGCTCATCGATGCCGACAGCTACGGCGGCTCGCTCGCGGCGATGCTGGGCATCACCGACGAGGCGCCGGGCTTCGCAGCTGCCTGCCGCTTGGCGGGCGCGGCACGACTCACGGTCGCCGAGATCGAGCGCATCGCGGTGCCGCTGTCCTTCGGCCGGGGTGGACTGCTGGTGCTCACCGGCATCGCGAATCCCGCGAGGTGGCCGGAACTCGCGAGGGATCGGGTGGCAACTGTGCTCGAGAAGTGCCGCGAGGTCGCCGACCTCGTGGTCGTCGACGTCGGCTTCAGTCTCGAGAGCGACGACGAGATCGCGAGCGACGCGTTCTCGCCTCGTCGTTCGGCCGCGACCCTGACCGCCCTCACCGCTGCGGACCGAGTGCTCGCCGTCGCGGACGGGCAGGCGGTTGGCCTCCAGAGATTCCTGCGCGCCCGCGCGAACCTCGTCGACCTCGTCGACGACACACCCACGGATGTCATCGTGAACCGAGTGCGAGCTGACGCGGTCGGCCTGGGCGCCGCAGGTCAGATCCGGCACGTCCTCTCGCGATTCGCGGGCCTCGAGGCGCAAGCGCTCATCCCACTCGACCAGGCGGCGTGCGACCGTGCGCTGCTCGCCGGCGAGCCGGTCTCGTACGCCAGCCCCCGCTCCGCGTTCGCTCGTGCGATCGGAGCCTACGTCTCGGACACGCTGCTGGCCCCAGCCGGCAGTGACCTCGAGACCCGGCAGCCAAAGGGTGAGAACAGGCGACGAACTTCGGCGTTTCGTCGATTCTGGCGCGGTCGCGGCGAACTGCAAGCTCAGAACTCCTAAGCTGACCGAGTGTCGAGTCTCTCATCGCAACTCCAGCGCCGCGGAACCCTCAGTGAAGCTGAGCAGTCGTGGATCCTGCAGCTGAGCGCCGACTGGCAGCTCCTCACCGACCTCTCGTGCGCGGATGTCGTGCTCTGGGTCCACACGAAGGACGACGACTTCGTCGCCGTCGCACAGGGGCGCCCCTCGAGCGCCCCGACGCTCTTCTACCGCGACCTCATCGGCCAGTCCGTGCGGGAGCAGTGGGCGATGGCCGTGCGCAGGTCCTACGAGGAGGGCATCACCGTTCGGTCGACCGAGCCGGACTGGTTCGACGAGATCCCGACGCAGCTGCTCGTGACACCCGTCTTCTGCCGTCTGCCGGGTGAGGGAGTCAGCCAGCACCCCATCGCCGTCATCACGCGTCACACGAACCTGGGGAGCACACGCTCGATCACCCGCCAGGAAGAGACGTTCCGCGACTGCGCCGACGAGATCTTCGCAATGATCGAAGAGGGAGCCTTCCCCGATCCGGAGGCCCCGCAGATCTCACGCCGCGGCGCACCGCGAGCATCGGACGGACTCATCAGGCTCGACAGAGACGGCGTCGTCACGTTCGCGAGCGCCAACGCGCTCAGCGCCATGAACAAGCTCGGCTTCGGGGGAGAGCTCGAGGGGGAAGTGCTCTCGGAGGTCGCCTCAGCGCTCGTGCACGACAAGAGCCGCGTCACGGTAGACGAGGCGCTGCCGCTCGTCGTCACGGGGCGTGCGCCGTGGATGACCGACGTCGAAGCGCGAGACATCACCGTCACACTGCGCGCGCTGCCGCTGAGGGCGCACGGAGAGCGCACGGGCGCCATCGTGCTCTGCCGAGACACGACAGACGTCAGGCACCAGCAGCAGGAGCTCATCACCAAGGACGCCACGATCAGGGAGATCCATCACCGCGTCAAGAACAACCTGCAGACCGTCGCGGCGCTCCTGCGTATCCAGGCCCGACGCTCGCGGAGCGACGAGGCCAGGGAATCGCTGACGCAGGCCATGCGTCGGGTCTCCTCGATCGCGGTCGTGCACGACACGCTCTCCGGTGGCTTCTCCCAGACCGTCGACTTCGACGAGGTGTTCCTCCGCGTCATGAAGCTCATCACCGAGGTGTCCGCTTCCTCGAACACGGTTGTCCGACCGGTCGTCAGCGGTCGATTCGGAACGCTGCCCAGCGAGTACGCGACGCCGCTGGCCCTTGCGCTCACCGAACTCGTCACGAACTCTGTCGAGCACGGACTCGCGGGGCAGGAAGGCGAGGTCACCGTCACGGCCGAGCAGACGCCGGGTGGGCTCTCCGTCACGGTGGCGGATACGGGCTCCGGATTCGTCGCCGGACGCATCGGCGCCGGTCTCGGCACGCAGATCGTCCGCACCTTGGTTGAGGGCGAGCTCGGCGGCTCCATCGAATGGCACTCCGAGCCGGGGGAGGGAACGCAGGTGAAGCTCCTCATCCCCAGCCGCTGGAAACGCGAGACGGGCGGCGCGTGAACGCCGCCCGTCGGGCGATCCGCGGTCAGGCCGCGGGTTGTCTGCTGCTCAGGACGCGCGTCGCGCTCGTGCAGCGCGACGCTTGAGTGCACGTCGCTCGTCTTCGGAGAGGCCTCCCCAGACGCCGGAATCCTGACCGGTGTCGAGTGCGTACTGAAGGCACACCTCGGTCACCTTGCAGGAAGCGCAAACGGCCTTCGCTGCGTCGATCTGGTCGACAGCGGGGCCGGTGTTCCCGACCGGGAAGAAGAGCTCGGGGTCTGCGTCCAAGCAGGCGGCAGTATCGCGCCAATCCATCAGTGGTGCTCCTTATCGAGTGCGCCTCGCGCACAAAAACGCTCCGCTGGGAGCGAAGTTCGTGAACCCGGGATGCGGTGACTGGCCTATAGACTTGGCCTCGATTTTGCATTCCTCCGGGTATCTCTACCTAGAGAAAGATTTTGCCACAGCGTCATTTTCCAGGCAAGGGGTAATTCGTGAGCCCAGGCACGACCAAGCGCCCGGTCACCGTCGTTCTGCTTGCCGGGGTGCTCGGCGTGGAGGCCGTGATCCTCGCCGCCGTGACGGCGTTCCTCGTCGTGGAGACCGCCGCGCAGGAGGCCAGGTTCCTCGCCTCCTCCCTTGCGCTTGCTGGGCTCGCGCTGCTGGGGGCCGTGCTCCTTGCGCTCGTGGCCGTGTCGACGCTGCGTCTGCGCGCCTGGGTCCGCGGGGCTGCCATCACCTGGCAGATCATGCAGCTGGCAGTCGCCTGGGTGTTCCTCCAGGGCGATCTGGCCGTCTGGGCCGGCTGGGTGCTCGTCGCCATCAGCCTGCTCGGCATCGTCGCGGCCGTGCATCCGGCGACGGGCCGTGCACTGCGCCGCGACGACGACGAGGTGGAAGCGAGGGGCTAGACCCCGAGCAGCTTCAGGATCCGGGCGACGTGGCCCGCGGCGCGAACGTTGTAGAGGGCCTCGGTGATCTTGCCGTGCTCGTCGATCACGAAGGTCGAGCGGATGGGGCCCACGGCGACGCGACCGTACTTGTTGCGCTCTCCGTAGGCGCCGTAGGCGGTCTGCACGGCGTGGTCGGCGTCGCTCAGGAGCGTGAAGTCCAGGTGCTCGGCGTCGCGGAACTCGGCCAGCTTCTCCGGGTCGTCCGACGAGATGCCGAGGATCGTGTACCCGGCGGCGCGAAGCGGGGCATCGCTCTCGCGGAAGTCGCACGCCTCAGCCGTGCATCCAGGGGTGAATGCCTCGGGGTACGTGTAGAGGATGACGCGCTTGCCGCGGTAGTCGGAGAGGGAGACGGCGTTGCCGTCCTGATCTGTGAGGGTGAAGTCCGGAGCGTCTGCGCCCGGCTCGAGGCGGGTCGGAGTGGAGGTCGTCATGGCCTCAATCGTGGCATGTCGCGGCCGATTGGACTTCGAGTTCAAAACAGTGCTATTCTCTCTTGGTCGCCACGGAAACGGAACGACGCGCACCTCTAGCTCAATTGGCAGAGCAATTGACTCTTAATCAATGGGTTCTCGGTTCAAGTCCGAGGGGGTGTACGAGATAGGCCCGGTAGCTCTCGCCAGCTACCGGGCCTTCTTGCATCCTCGAGGGAGGCTCTCTTCGGGCTGGGAGGGCACCGATCCGCCGTTCTCGGAGGCGCGGTGCTGGCACAATGGGCATGCACTGGCTTGGCGCGCAACGCGCCGACGACGAGGAGGCGGATTCCGTGACGATTGCACCCGGAGAACTTTGGGCGAACTGGCCGCGGACCGCACGCGCGAACCCGTCGAGCATCGTTGCTCCCAGGACTGCGCTCGAGGTCCAGCAGGTCGTCGCCGAGGCCTACAGCAGGGGCAGGCACGTGCGTCCCGTCGGTGCGAGCCACACCTCGAATGCGCTGGCCGCGGCCCCGGACATCCTCCTCGACGCCCGAGGCCTCCGCGGCATGAACTGGATCGACCTCGACAGCCATGAGGCGTCGTTCGGTGCCGGCACGACGATCGCCGAGGCCGGGGCCCTGCTCGAGACCTACGGATGGCAGCTGCAGAACATCCCGAACAACCCCGCCGTGACTCTCGGAGGCGCGATCGCCACGGGCAGCCATGGCACTGGTGCTCGTTTCGCGAGTCTGTCATCGCAGCTCGTCTCCGCGACGCTCGTCTCCGGGACCGGCGAGCTCGTCACGGTGAGCGCCCACCAGGACCTCGAGCTGTGGCCTTCGGTGAAGCTCAGCCTCGGCGCGCTCGGCATCTTCACGGAGCTCGTGTTCTGCATCGTGCCCGGCTACCGCATCCGCACCTCGGAGGAGCAGATGCGCATGAGCGAACTCGTCGACGAGTTCGCTGTGCTCGCCTCAGGCGCTGACCACTTCTCGGCGAGCTGGCGGCCGCACACCGATGAGGTGTTCGTGACGCAGGGGTTCCGCGAATCCGGCGAGATCGCCGACGAGCCGACGCCCTCGCGCCGTTCCGCATCCTTCGGCGCGCTCGGCGAGATGCTCGCCATCGGCCTGTCGAAGTCGCTGCCGTTGCTCACCCCCGCGGTGAACAAGCTCGCGAACCGCGTGCATCCGGTCGGCGAGTCGACCCTGGGGCCCATGCGAGCACTCGCGGAGCCCGCCCCGGTGCGCTTCGCGTCGCTCGAGTACTCGTTCCCCATCGCCGAGACCCCAGAGGTGCTGCGGGCGCTCGACGAGACCCTCGAGCGAGCGCACCTCAATCTCCCCTACGCCGTTCGCATCTCGACGACTGCTGCCGACGACGCGTTCCTGTCCAACGCATACGGCAGGGCTGTCGGGAACATCACGGTGCGCGTGCCGTCCACGCTCGACGCGCGCGCGATCTTCACCGCTGCCGAGGACCTCTTCCTGAGCCTTGGGGGCCTCCCGCACTGGGGCAGCTTCCACACGGTGCGTGCGGAGGAGTTCAAGCACGTCATCACGCGCTTCGGCGATTTCCACACGGCGCGCGAACGGCTGGATCCGGAGGGCGTGTTCGACAACGCACACCTCAAGCGCGTCCTCGGGGCGCACTGAGTCGACCGCGCGCCTGACCGCGCGCTCGGCCGCGCGCCCTGCGTCTCGGGATGGGTTCCGCGCTTCGGGATGGGTTGCTTCCCATCCGGAAGCGTGGAACCCATCCCGAGGCCGTTCGAGCGGGGCCTGAGTCGTCTGCTGGCCCGTGCCGACGCTCGTCGAGCGTGATGAGCGGATGCGCGTCGAAGCGCGGACGCCTACAGGGGCTCGTCGGCTCGCGGGTCGTCCAGGTTGCGCCAGGGGCGGTCACGCCACCTGAACGCTCCGGCCCGGTGCAGGATCCAGGCGGCGAGCATCGCCCCGACGGCACCGGATGCACCGCCGACGAGGAGCGCCGCGCGCGGCCCGAACAGTTCGACGATCCACCCCATGACGGGGGCACCGACGGGCGTCCCGCCGAGGAAGATCGCCATGTACAGCGAGAGGACCCGCCCGCGCATGGAGGGCTCGACGCTTCCCTGGACGAGGGCGTTGGCCGTGGTGATCGCGCTGAGCGAGGTGAAGCCGATGGGGATGAGGGCCACGGCGAACATCCAGAACGTCGGCGCCAGGGCGGCTGCCAGGCAGCTGAGAGCGAAGAACACGCTCGACGACAGCAGGACACGGAACCGGGCTCGCTCGCGCTTCGCGGCCAGCAGCGCGCCCCCGAGCGAGCCGATGGCGAGGATCGAGGAGAGCAGGCCGAAGCTATCCGCGCCGCCACCGAACTCCATGGTCGTCATGGTCGCCGTGTAGATGGGGAAGTTCAGGCCGAAGGTGCCGAGGAGGAAGACCAGGACCAGGACCGCGACGATGTCCGGGCGCCTCGCGACGTAGCGGATGCCCTCGCGGATCTGCCCGCGGCCGCGTTTCGATGGGGGAGCGGGGAGCAGATCCGCGCCGCGCATGGCCAGGAGGGCCGCGATGGTCGCGAGGTACGTGAGCGCGTTGACGAGGATCACCGGGCCCGCGCCGATGAGGACCGTGAGGACTCCGGCGACGGCCGGCCCCAGCATCCGGGCGCCGTTGAACGACGCCGAGTTGAGGGCTACGGCGTTCGAGAGCAGCTTGAGGCCCACCACCTCGGAGACGAACGCCTGGCGCGCTGGCGCGTCCAGGGAGGCCGCGCAGCCGAGGAGCAGTGCGAAGACGTAGACGTGCCAGAGCTCCGCGGCGCCCGCCGTCACGATGGCGCCGAGCGCGAGGGCGAGCACGGCCATGACCGACTGCGTCCAGATGAGCACCTTCCGCTTCGAGAAGCGGTCGGCGATGACGCCGGCGTACGGCGCCAGCAGCAGCTGCGGGCCGAACTGCAGGGCCATGACGACGCCAAGCGCGGTGGCGTCGTTGTCGGTGAGCTCGGTGAGCACGATCCAGGCCTGCGCTGTGCGCTGCATCCACGTGCCGACGTTGGAGGTCAGGGACCCCGCGAACCAGATGCGGTAGTTCCGTTCGCCGAGCGACCGGAACATGGAACTCACGGTGGCTGCTCCCTGGGGGTGGTCGGATGTGCGGGGTGCACAATGTAATAGTTGTGGCCGCAAGTATGTATGTGAAGGTCACAAAATGATCTCACGTACAATGACGCCGGTCGTCGAACCCGAGGAGAGCCGCAATGGCAGACAAGAACCGCGAACACATTCAGAAGCTTCGCGAGGAGGCGAACGCCATCCGCAAGCAGGAGGAGGCGCGCGCCCGGCGCGGTCGCGTGCTCACGCAGGTGGGCATCATCGTCGGGGCCGTCGTCGTGCTCGGTGCCATCGTGCTGCTTGCCGTCTTCGGCTCGACCTGGTTCGGCAAGAAGATCGAGCTGACCGCCGATGGCACGGTGGCGGTGCAGCGCCTCGACGGTTCGAGTGTCGAGCAGCCCATCGAGGTCGTCGACAACTCGGCGATCGTCGTCGGTGCAGCGGATGCCCCCGTCAAGATCGACTACTACTACGACTACTCGTGCCCCCACTGCGTGGACTACCACGAGCAGACTGGGGCGGTCTACAACGATCTCGTCGCCGCAGGTGACGCCCAGGTGACCTACCACGCGATCAACATCGTGGCCCCGTACGGTGCTGAGGCCGCCGCGGCGATCGCGTCCACCGTCGCCTACCAGCCGTCCGCGTTCTTCGAGGTCCACGACGGCCTGTTCGGAATCCCAGGCCAGACGCAGACCAGCTGGGGTCCCGCTGACTACGCATCGGCGCTGAGCCAGCTCGGTGTGACGAACGAAGAAGCCCTCGCCGCGGCCACCAACGGCGAATTCTCGGGGTGGGCCGCCGCGAACACGGCTGCGTCGCGCGAGGCCGGCGTCTCGGGAACCCCGAGCATCTTCGTCGACGGCGAACTGCAGCAGACGCCCCCGACCGTCGAGACGCTCATGGCGCTCGCCGGCACCGCGAACGCCGGCGAGTAGCGGCGGCGCACGATGACGAGCTCCCCTGAGACGGCAGAGGCCGGCGCGGCGGACGAGCAGGGCGGCGTCTCCCGCCTGCCCTGGCTCGTGCGCACGCCGCGGAACGTTGCGTGGGCGCTTGTCGTCTTCGGCGGCGTGGGGCTCCTCGCGAGCTTCTTCCTCACCGTGGAGTACATCCACAAGCTGCAGGCGCCGAACGAGGCGCTGGTCTGCGATCTGAGCATCTTCGTCACGTGCGGTCCGGCCATGCAGTCCTCAGCTGGCGCGATCCTCGGCTTCCCGAACATCATCATCGGCCTCGTGACGTTCGCCGTGACGGTCGCGATCGGAGCTGGCATCTTCGCGGGTGCGAGCTACCGTCGCTGGTTCTGGGTCGCCTTCCAGGTCGGTCTGGTGGGCGCCGCGGCGCTCGTCAGCTACCTGCAGTGGTACAGCGCCTTCGAGCTCGCGCGCCTGTGCCTCTGGTGCATGATCATCTGGGCGGCGACCATCCCTCTCGTCTCGACGGGGACGATCTTCAACCTCGTGCACGGGCACCTGGGTGCCGGCGCGAAGCGAGTGGGGGAGAAGCTCGCACCGTTCCTCGTGACGATCATCATCGTCTGGTACCTGGTCGTCGTCGCGGTCGTCTTCGCGGGGCTCCTCCCGTACTTCGCCATCTAGGCGCACGCAGCGCGTAACGAAGAACCCCGGTCCGAACACGGACCGGGGTTCTTCGTTACGCGCTGCTCAGTGCTGTGCGCGCGTGGAGAGAGGCTCAGGCGATCTTGCGCTCTTCGGCCAGGGATGCTCGCGCTGCGAGGTCAGCCGGGCGAGGGGTCACCGTCTCGACGAGGTCCTCAAGCGACTCCTCGGGCTTGAGGAACGACTCGATAGCCTTCTGGCGTTCCGCTTCGCTCGCAGGAGCGAGGCGCACCGGCGCTTCGTCGCCTGCTTCCAGCGCTGCGACGGTTCCCAACGTGTTCTGGATGCGGCGCACGAGGTCGGCGACCATGATCTCGGAGAACATGGCGTCGTCGCCCGGCTCGCGGTCTGGGCGCCATTCGAGGCGGTAGCGGCCTTCGGCCCCGAACATGTCGTCGAGGAGGAGGGTGAGCTCCTCGCGGGCCTCGTCGCTCATGATCGCGCTGGGCTCGAGCAGGCGCGGTGGCTCCAGCTCGCTTCCCGGGCGCTCGAGGCCGGAGAAGTTGGGGTGGCCGCCCAGGGGCATGGCCGGGCGTGCCGACGGTGCGGATGCAGCGGGGATCGGGGCCGGGATGGCACCCATCTGATGCTGGGGGAGCGACGGCAGCGTCGTGGCCGTCTGCTGGGGGGTGGGCTGCGTCGAATCTGCGATCGACGTGGCTTCACCCTCGGGGTGTCGCCGCTTGCGGAACCAACCGAACACGGAGTCCCCTTTCTGCACCTGGATTGTGAGCTCGTGAACCGGGACAGGTCGTCTGCCGCGGATTGAGACAGCACTAGTCTCACGGCGTTCGTGCGGCGTGTCGACAGACACGCCGCACGACGCTCGGATTGTTAGTCGAGCTCTAGCTTCTTCTGGTTCGCGTCGTCCATGACGGCGCTGATCGCCAGGGCCGTGGAGATGCCCCAGGCCAGCCAGACGAGCACTGCTCGCCAGCGCTTGGTCTCCATCGAGGTCTGTCGGACGACACCCACGATGCCGAAGACCGAGGACAGGATCGCGCCGTTGGTGAGGAATTTGCGCATGGGTTCCGCTCCCTTGTGCCGGGGCCGCGTCGTTGTGATGCCGCCAGCGTTCTGATTGACGTCGTCAGGGTAGCGGTGTCGTCTGGCCATCCGATGAAGTGTGGATGCGATCTCGACGCTGCGCGGAGGTGGGGTGCCACGGCTGAGCGGCGGGACATTCTCGTATTCGCGGCGTCGAGAGGCGTTCGGGTCGTCCTCAACTAGTGGAATTGGTCCGGGCCAAGTTAGCGTGCATTCATCATCCGCGCGAATGCGCGAGTGATGTCGGCAGCTGCACACCCCGGTGCAGCTGTGTCCCCTGACGCAAGGTCTCATCGATGAACCCTCCCTCCCTGCCCAGAACCCGCATGGACTCCAACCCCGACAAGCAAGCCGGGCTCACCCGGCGAGGGGTGCTCGCCAGCACCGCCTGGATCGCGCCCGTGCTCCTGACGGCGACCGCGGCTCCACTCGCCGCCGCGTCGACGTGTCAGTCCCCGTCCGGCCTGTACAGCACGCGTGCGGGAGCGCGCCTGCTCCACGGGTCGCTCGCCGGTGTGTCATTGAACGCGGTCACGGGTCTCACCGGCTCGCAGGCGAGCAACAGTGCCGGGTCCCCGCCGATCGTCACGGTGGCAGGGCCCGCCACCCTCGCCCCGCTCAGCGGCGCCGCCGCTGTGCTCAGCGGAATCCTCACGCTCGCCGATGCGAACCTCGGCGTCGTCCACCAGTTCGCGCGCGCGAACCGTGACGGCGGTTCCCTCGGCGCGGTCGGAGCCGTGTCGGACAGCGGCAGCATCACCCTCAACCCCGATCCCTACGCCGCACCCGATCTCGCGCGCGTCGAGCTGAAGGGGCTGCTCGAGAACCTGGCGGGCGCCCCCGCGGCGGATCTCGTCGGTGCGGTCTCCGATGTCGCTCTTGTCGTCGGCGCCGTCGGCGCTCGCAGTGAGATCGCGGATCCGTGCGCCGAACCGGTCGCCCTGCGTCAGTACCTCATGAGCCATCTTGCGCTCGAGCTCTCCACGCCAGCGGCCGGCGCGCTCGTCTCCGCGCTCACGGCCGCTCTGCCGACCCTCGCCGTCGACACGTCGCGAATCCTGGGGCCGCTCTCGTCGATACCGTTGCTTGGCGGGATCTTCGACGCCGCCAACATCTCGGTGTCCGTGTCGATCGCCGCTGACGCGCTCCTGCAGCCCCTGCCCGGCGACGGCTCGGCCGCGCTGACGCTGGATGCCGAGGCCGGGACGGCCTCGCTCGACCTCTCGACCCTCTTCGGAGGGCCGTACGTCGCGGGCACGCCGGGGTGGCTCAACGGGCTTGCACCGAACACGGCGCTCTTCGCCTCAGGGTTCCCGGTGTCGGCCGTCTCGACGATCCTGGACCAGTGGGTCTCGGCACTGCTCGCTCGGCTTGCGTCGAGCGTGGCCATCACCGTGACGACGGGTTCTCTGAAGCTCTCCGGCACGCTCGCGCAGTTCGCGAGCGGCACGGCGACCTTCACCACCGGCAACAGGCTCACCGACCGGCTCCTCGGCGGGCTCATGGGCGGTGTCATGGTCGCGGTCGCGGGGAGCGTCGAGGCGGCGCTCGAGGCGCTCCTCGACCCAGCAGGGGTCCTCTCGGTCGAGCTCACGGCCATCACTGACCTCCTCTCTGCCGCGCTCCTCCTGCTCAGCGATGTGCTCGCCCTCACCGTCAACGCGCAGAACCACCTCCCCGGTTCGCTGCCCTCCGCGTCGACGGTGCCAGGCCAGTTCGAGGTCACCGCGCTCCACGTCGGCGTGATCGGCGCGGCTTCGCTGCTGGACCTCTCCATCGGTCATGCGGTCGCCGGCCCCAACGTGCCCCGCGCCTGAACCGCGGGGGTGAGCTGACCGGTCAGGATGCGCCCCGCTCGCGCATCCTGACCGATCGGTTGAACTCTGACCGTTCGGTCAATAGACTGCTCGCGTGACCGAGCAACCGCAGCCGAATCCCGAGCCCACGCAGCCCGAGCATCGTCGATCGGCGTCCCGCCAGCATCCGACCGACCTGCTCAAGCAGGCTGCCCTCGTCGAATTCGCCGCGCACGGCTACGAGGGCGCCTCGCTGCAGGAGATCGCAAGCAAGGCCGGGTACACGAAGGCCAACCTGCTCTACCACTTCGGCTCCAAGCAGGGCCTCTTCGAGCAGGCCGTGCTCGAGGCCCTCGGCGCGTTCGAAGAGCTCGTCGACTCCCTGCAGGACCTCGACATCGGCACCGAGGACAGGCGCCTCGTCGGCCCCTTCGTCGACTTCCTCCTCCAGCACCGCCTGGCCGTGCACATGTTCGTGAACCACCGCAGCACCGGTGCTGGCGAGTTCATCGCGACCCGAGTCGACCCCATCATCGAACGACTCGTCGCGGCGTTGTCCGAGGACGACCCGGACCGTGCGCTGCGCATCGCCATCGGCCTCGCGGGCGTCACCTACTGCCTCGCCAACGAGAACATCCCAGGCGAGGCGCGGACGCAGGAGCCGACACGCGACGAGCTCGTCGACGCGCTCACCTTCATCTCGGCCACGCGCCGCTAGTCGACAGGCAGACACCGCACTCATGGCCCTTCTCCTCTTCCGCATCTCCCGCGGCTCATACCGCCACCCATGGCGTGTGCTCTCCGCCTGGCTCCTGCTGCTCGCGGTCGCCCTCGGCGTCGGCGTCGCCGCGGGCGGAACCCTCAAGGAGTCCTTCGCGATTCCGGGCACGCAGTCGCAGGCGGCGCTCGACCGCCTCGGCGAGGTGTTCCCCGAAGCAGCCGGTGCCAGCGCCAGCGTCGTCGTCGTGACTCCCGCGGGCGACTCCGTCGACGACGAGCCGTACCGGAGCGCCATCGACGCCGCGTCCGAGCGCATCGGCGAGCTCGACGGCGTCAGCCAGGCCCTCTCTCCCTTCTCGGAGTACGCGACCGACGCCGTGTCGGACGACGCCGAGGCAGGCATCATCCGCGTCCAGTTCGACGGAACGAGCGAGGACATCAGCGACGAGCTCATCGCCGACGTCACCGAGGCAGGCACATCGCTCGAGGACTCCGGCCTCCAAGTCGGGTTCGATGGGCAGATCTTCCAGAACCTCGAGTACGGGCTCACGCCGACCGAGATCGTCGGCGTCGTGTTCGCAGCGATCGTGCTCCTCGTGGCGTTCGGGTCGGTGCTCGCCGCAGGGCTCCCGCTCGTATCCGCCATCGTGGGGGTCGGCGTGACCATGGGCGGCATCCTCTTCGCCGCGAAGTTCGTGGTCGTCTCGAGCGCCACCCCCCTGCTCGCCGTCATGATCGGCCTCGCCGTCGGCATCGACTACGCACTCTTCGTCGTCTCGCGCCACCGAACGCAGCTCGCGAACGGCATGGACGCCGAGGAATCGACGGCGACCGCCGTCGGCACGGCAGGCAACGCCGTCGTCTTCGCCGGAGTGACCGTCATGATCGCGCTGCTCGGCCTCGTGATCGTCGGCATCCCGTTCCTCAGCGTCATGGGCATCGCCGCGGCTGCCGCCGTCTTCACCGCCATGGCGGCCGTCATCACCCTCGTCCCCGCGCTGCTCGGCTTCGCGGGCGAGCGGATGCGCCCCAAGGCCGGCTCGCGCGCGTTCCGTCGCGAGACCGGCGCAGATGCGAAGCCGACGATGGGCCGCCGCTGGGTGCGGCTCGTCATGAAGGCGCCGCTCCCGTTCGCACTCGCCGTCATCGCCATCCTCGGCACGCTCGCGATCCCGGCACTCGACCTCAAGCTCGCGCTCCCGTCCGGCGCATCCGAGCCCGAAGACAGCGTGGCGCACATCGGCTACGACCTCGTCGCAGAGCACTTCGGACCAGGCGCCAACGGGCCACTCATCGTGATGGTCGACATCACGCAGGGTGACAACGAGACCCTCCTCGACGACCTGCAGCTCATCGCCGACCGCGTCGCGGACGTCGACGGGGTCGACACCGTCGGCGACCCGCTGCCCAACACGACCGTCGACTCCGCCATCATCCAGGTCGTGCCCTCGACGGGCCCGGACGACGACGAGACGCTCCGAGTCGTCGGCGAGATCCGCGACCTCGGCGACGAGCTCGAAGCTGAGACCGGCATGGCGACCTCCGTGACCGGTGCGACCGCCATCGCGCTCGACATCTCCGACCGCCTCAACCAGGCGCTCCTGCCGTTCGCGGCCGTGGTCGTCGGGCTCAGCTTCTTCCTGCTCATGATGGTGTTCCGCTCGATCCTCGTCCCGCTCAAGGCGGCCCTGAGCTTCCTCCTGAGCGTGTTCGCCGCCTTCGGCGTCGTCGTCGCGATCTTCCAGTGGGGGTGGTTCGCCGACGCCCTGCACGTCGTGCCCGGCCCCATCATCAGCTTCATGCCCATCCTGCTCATGGCCATCATCTTCGGGCTGGCCATGGACTACGAGGTCTTCCTCGTCTCCGGCATGCGCGAGGCGTACGTGCGCAGCGGCGACGCGCGGAACGCCGTCGAGACGGGCTTCGCGAACGGCGCACGCGTCGTCACCGCGGCCGCGCTCATCATGTTCTTCGTCTTCGCCGCCTTCGTGCCCGAGGGAGCCGGCGTCATCAAGGCCATCGCCCTCGGGCTCGCCGCCGGCATCTTCTTCGACGCCTTCCTCGTGCGGATGACGCTGGTGCCCGCCATCATGGCGATGCTCGGGAAGCGCGCCTGGGCCCTCCCAGCCTGGCTCGATCGCATCCTCCCCGACCTCGACGTCGAGGGCGAGCACCTTCGCCACTACCGCCAGAACGTCGAGTGGATGCGCGAGCAGCCCGACGGCATCGCCATGGGCGAGCTCGTGGCCGGAACCGAGACGACGGCCACGCGCCCCGTGACAGGTGGCATCGAGCGCGGCGGTGTGCTGCTCGTGGAGGGACAGCTCGCCGAGCGGCGGCTGCTCGCGGCCACCCTCGCGGGACGCATCGAGCCCGTCGCCGGGCACGCCCACGCGCACGGGCACCTCACGCCAGGCGACGAGAGCGCCCTCATGCGACGCGTCGCCGTCGTGGACGCCTCGACGCTGGACGCCAGGTCGGCGGAGCTCACCGTGGGTGCCCTCCTCGAAGAGCGGCTGCGCCTCGGACGCGGAGCCACCGGGGGACCGGTGCCAGCCGCACTCGTCGACCAGGGAGTCGCCGAGGTCTCAGCAGCCGCGGCCAGACTCCGCGACGGCTCGCCCCGCGTGCAGGCCGGCACGAACCTCGGCGAGCTCCGGCCCGCATCGAGGGGCGTCGCCTTGGCGCGCATCGCGCTCGCGGAGGACCCCGAGGTCCTGATCGTCGATCTCGGCCCAGGAGCCGAACCCGAGGTGGCAACCCGCCTCGCCTCCTCCCTCCTCGCGGAGGTGAGCACGCTCGCCTCACCCGACACGACCATCGTGCTCGGACTCCCCAGCGGACTCGACCCCGCCGCAATCATCGGCAAGGTTCGACGTCCCGCTGGGCGCATCCGCCTCGACGCCGCGCCGGGCGCATCCGCCGACGCATCCACATCCACACACGCCGCAACCAGCACGCACAAGGGAGCACTCGCATGAGCGCCGCCGTCCTCCACGCCGTCACGGCCGACCGCGGGGCGCTGCGCCGGCGGCGCCTGCGCAACCTGCTCGTCGCGATCCTCGTGCCCCTCGTCGTCGCCGGCGCCTACTTCGCCGGCCTCGCCGGCGCAGAGGCCCGCACCTCCGCGATCCCCGCCATGATCGTGAACAACGACCAGCTCCAGACCCAGACCGCGCCGGACGGCACCGAGACGACCGTCATCGCGGGCCGGCTCGTCGTCAGCGCGCTCACCGATCCCGACACGGCGACCGGCTTCGACTGGCAGCTCGCCAACGCCGACACCGCGGCGGCCGCACTCGAAGACGGCTCGGCGTACGTGGTCGTCACCATCCCGGAGGACTTCTCCGCTCGCATCACGGGCATCGCCGACGAGGGGGCGACCCCCGCCACGATCGACGTGACCACCGACCAGTCGCACGACTACCTCTCGCCCGCCATCGCCAACGGGCTCGCCGATGCGCTCACCGCCCAGTTCGGCACGCAGGTCACCGAGATGGTCGCCGTTCAGCTCTTCGACGGCATCGGCCAGACCGCGACCTCCCTCCGCGACGCCGCCGATGGGGCATCCCAGCTCGCCGACGGCGGCACGCAGCTCGGCACCGGCCTCGCCCAGTTCGCCGACGGCCAGAGCGAGCTCTCGACCGGACTCGTGCAGAGCGCGGACGGTGCCAGCGAGCTCTCGACCGGCGTGAGCACCTACGTGTCCGGCGTCAGCCAGCTCTCAAGCGGCATCACCCAGTACACCGGCGGCGTCGGCCAGCTCTCCGCGGGCATCACGCAGTACACGAGCGGCGCCGACCAGCTCGCGGCTGGCGTCGGCCAGCTCGCCGCGCAGACGCCAGGACTCCGCACCGGCGGACAGCAGCTCACGGACGCGGGCACACAGCTCGAGGGATACTCGACCGCCGTCACGCAGGGCACCGCCACCTACCAGGAGCAGATCCGGCCGGCGCTCGTGGCCCTCAACGACTCCACGGACGGCCTCGTCGCCTGGTGCGCGGCCCTCGCCGACCCGACGTTGAAGACCCAATGCGAGACCCAGATCGCGGGCCTCGTCGGCACGACCGGCGGCGTCGACGGCCTCGTCGAGACCCTCGACGGGGCTACGAGCGAGCTGACCGCCGTGACCGACGGAGCAGCCGACCTGAAGACGCTCGGCACCGGCCTCGTCACCCTGGCGGACGGCATCGACCAGCTCAACACCGGCGCCACACAGCTCTCGGCAGGCTCCAGCAGCCTCACCACGGGCGCCTCCGACCTCGCGACCGCGGGCGACGAACTCAAGAGCGGCGCATCCCAGCTCGTCACCGGCGGAACCGAGCTCGAGACCGGCGCGAGCGCGCTCGCCACTGGTCTCGGGCAGCTCCGCGACGGGCAGCAGCTGCTCGTCGACGGAGTCGCCCCCATCCAGGAGGGCGTCGGCGAGCTCACCTCCGGCGCGAGCCAGCTGTCGACCGGACTGAGCGACGGCGCCGCGCAGGCGGAGAACGCCGTCGGCGATCCGGACGCGCTCGCGGAGGTCGTCGCCAACCCGGTCCAGACGAACCAGACCATGCAGCACGAGGTGAGCTTCGGCGAGATCCTCACCGCGCTCATCCTGCCCCTCGCGCTCTGGCTCGCCGCCCTCGCGACGACCCTCATGCGCCGCCTCGTGCCGACCGAGGCCTACGCGTCGATGGCGACGAACGGGCGCATCCTGCTCGACGCCGCGAGGCGCATGCTCCTGCCACTGGCCGCAGTGCTCTTCGCGGTCATCGTGATCGCGCACGGATTCGTCGGGGTGCCCGTGACCGCGGCCTTCGCGACGCTCGGCCTCGGCGCACTCTGCGCGCTCGCCCTCATCGGCCTGCACCTGCTCTTCACGACGCTCTGGGGGCGCCGGGCGGCAGCAGTCGCATCGATCGGCCTCCTGAGCATCCAGGTACTCGCCATGCGGGGGCTCGTGCCGCTTGAGCTGAAGTCGCCGTTCGTCGAGATGCTCTCCGGGCTGCTGCCCGGAACGCACCTCGCCGCGGGGCTGCAGATCGCCCACTCGGGAGGAAGCGCCTCCGGAGTGGTCACGGCGGCCATCGGCATGCTCGTCATCGCCGCGGTGTCGTTCGCGGCGGCGAGCCTCGTCATCGGGCGTCGGCGTCGCTCGAAGCCGTCACTCGTGGCCGGCCTCGCCGCAGGGCGCCGCGAGCTCGTCGCCGCGTAGACCCCGCGTCTCGGGGCAGCGTCTCGGGATGGGGAAATCACTTCGTTGGGGGAAATTTCCCGCCACGAAGTGAGGATTCCAGCCCGAGTCGGGCGTGGTGGCTGAGCCGGGTGCTCGCCGTCGCCGCGTAGACCCCGCGTCTCGGGGCAGCGTCTCGGGATGGGGAAATCACTTCGTTGGGGGAAGTTTCCCGCCACGAAGTGAGGATGCCAGCCCGAGTCGGGCGTGGGCGGCTAGACCTCGTCGGGGACCGGGCGGCCCAGCTGCAGGTGATCGTGCGCGAACGCGACGGTCTCGCGGAGCATGCGCAGTCGGTCGGCCTCGTTCTTCGCCTTGCGCGTGTTCACCTCGGCGACGACATGGCCCGACCAGCCGATCGAGGCGAGGTACTGCAGCGTCTCGGCGACGGGCTGCCCTCCCTCGCCGGGCGCGAGGTGCTCGTCGAAGAGCTTGTCGTTGACGTCGGGCGCCTGGCCGTCGCAGAGGTGGATGTGCCGCAGTCGGTCGCCGGCCGCCTTCGACATCTGCAAGGAGTCGCGTCCCGAGAGCGCGGCGTGCGAGAAGTCGAGGGTGATGGCGTCGCAGTCCATGTCGACGGGGTCGATGCCGGGCTTGTACGCCTGCAGCGCCCGCCCGGACACCTTCCACGGGAACATGTTCTCGACGGCGATCTCGGTGCCCGTGTCTGCGTTGATCTCGCGGACGATCTCGAGGAAGTTCTCCGCGTATCCCGACTGCCACCGGAATGGCGGGTGGACGACGACGGTGGAGGCGCCGATGTCGCGGGCGAGCTCGGCGGAGCGCTGCAGCTTCGTGCGCTGGTCGCGGCCCCACACGAACTGCGTGAAGAGCAGAACGGGGGCGTGCACGGCGAGCACCGGGAGCTGGTACTTGTCGATGAGGCGCTTCAGCGCATCCACGCTGCGAGATGTCTGGTCGGTCGAGATCATGATCTCCATGCCGTCGAAGCCCGCGTCCCTGGCTATCTGGAACGACGTCTCGACAGACTTGGGGAACGTGCAGGAGGTGCTCATGCCGACGGTGATCATTTTCCGGAGATTACTCCCCCCGGCTGTCCGAAAGGTGACGGCGGCCGGAGCGCCTCAGGCGAGACGGTACTCGAGCTCGGGCCGCCCCGGGGTGCCGTACCTGGGGGTGCGATCGGCGGCGGAGGTGTCGACGAGGTGCTCGAGGTAGCGGCGCGCGGTGACGCGGGAGAGTGTCAGCTGCTCGGAAAGCTCCTTCGCGGAGATGCCGGTTCCCGCCTCGAGGGAGCGCAGCGCGGAGATGACGCTCGCGAGGGTCTCGCTCGTCAGCCCCTTGGGGAGGCTCGCGTGCGGTGTGGCCTGTCGGAGGGACGCGAGAGTCTGGTCGACCTCATCCTGGCTGGAGACGACGTGGTCGAAGAGCCCGGCGCGGTACTCGCGCAGCGCCTCGAGCTTCTCCGCGAACGTCTGGAACGTGAACGGCTTGAGCAGGTAGTGGGCGATGCCGAGCGAGACCGCCTGCTTGACGGTGGCCGCCTCGCGCACGGCCGTCACGGCGATGATGTCGACGTCGTGACCTTCGGCCCGGAGTCGCCTCGCGACGTCGATGCCCGTCGCGTCCGGCATGTTGATGTCGAGGAGGACGACGTCGATGCGCTCGGTGTCGCCGTGGGCGGATGCACGGACCGCGAGGAGCGCGGCGGACGCCGTGCCCGCGACGGCGACGGTGCGGAACCCCGGCAGGCGGTCCACGTAGGAGGCGTGCGCCTGCGCTGTCAGCGGCTCGTCGTCCACGATGAGCACGTTCAGTGGTGTCGCCTGCGTCGCCCGCTCACCGTCCATTCGCGGCCTCCCAGTCGCGCGAGGCCCCGGCCTGCGCTGTGTCCGGGGCACGCAGCGGCAGGCACACCGTGAACGCCGACCCGTCGACCTCGATGCTGCCGCCCGACCGGCGCACGGCCTGCCGCACCAGCGCGAGCCCGACCCCGCGCCCCTTGCCGGGCTTGCCGGATACCCCGAAGTCGAAGATGCGGCCCAGGAACTGCGGATCGGGCCCGTCGCCGCTGTCGCTCACCTCGATGAGCACCTCCCCGTCGAGCTCCTCGACGAGCACCCGCACGGCTGGGGCCGGCGTCGTCCGTGCCGCGTCGAGTGCGTTGTCGATGAGGTTGCCGACGATGGTGATGAGGTCGCGAGCAGTGGCGCTCGCGGGAACCCGCTCGGGCAGGTGCAGCTCGAAGCGCACATCCATCTCGTCTGCCTGCGCCGACTTGCCGAGGAGCAGCGCGACCAGCACGGGGTCCTCGATGGCTCGCACGAGCCGGTCGGCGAGCTCCTGGCTGACGTCGAGCGTCGAGCTCGCGAGCCGCATCGCCTCCTCGGGGCGGCCGAGCTCGATGAGCGCGATGATGGTGTGCAGCCGGTTCGCGAACTCGTGCGCCTGCGAGCGGAGCGCCGCCGCGAGCGTCTGCGAGGTCTCGAGCTCGCCGCTGAGCTCCTCGATGCGGGAGTGATCGCGCAGCGTGACGACCGTGCCGGCCGAGCGCGGTGCATCCTGACCGGGCCCGCGCGTCACGACGGCTTCGCTGTTCACGACGAGCACATGCCGTTCGGTGACGACGATCTCGTCGACGACCGCATCGCTGCGGAGCATGACCTCTCGCAGGATCTCAGGAGCGGCCAGGTCCTTGACCGGAACAGGGGCGGCCCGCGGGTCGAACGGCGGCAGGCCGAGGTACTCGCTGGCGACCACGTTGGCGAGCACGATCCTGCCCTTCGGGTCGATGAGCACGAGCCCCTCGTCGATCGATCGGAGCACACCCTCGTAGTAGGCGAACATGCGGGCGAGGTCCTCGGGGCCACGGTTGTCGGTCACCCGCCGAAGGTAGCGGCTGAGCGCCCAGGCTCCGGCGCCGCCGATGAGGAGCGCGCCGAGGGCGGACCAGAGGATCAGGGCGATGCGCGACCCCGTCGCGACGTGCGCGTTCGACACGGTCACACCGGCCGACACGAGGGCGACCACCTCGCCGTCGTCCCAGATCGGGGCGACGGCCCGGACAGACGGGCCGAGCGTGCCCGTGTAGGTCTCCGTGAAGGTCGAGCCGCCGAGCGCCGTGTCGATGTTGCCCTGGAACAGGCGCCCGATCTCCTCGGGGTTGCGGTGCGTGATGCGCACGCGGTCGGTGTCCATGATCGTGATGAAGTCGACATCCGTGGAGTCGGAGATGACGATCGCGTACGGCTGCAGCGTGCTGCTCGGGTCGGCGGTCTCCAGCTGCTCGACGACGAACGGGTCGTGGGCGATGGTCTCGGCGACCGCCAGGCTGCGCAGCGCCGCGTCGTCCTCTGCCTCGCGCCGCGCATCCGCCCACACGATGACGACGCCGAGCCCGGTGAGCGCGAGGATCGCGACGAACTGCAGCACGAAGAGGCGCGTCGCAACGCTCCAGCTTGCGAATCGCACGGTTCCTCCTCGTCGTCGATGAGCGTGCCGCGTCGGATCTCGCCGCTGCGGGCGCGGTGAGAACAGTATGAACGCAAGTCGCGGCAGTTCTGCCGGTGCGCGGATGCTCGATCCATCGCTCCCGACGCAGCTCGCGTCGGATCTCAACGGAGAGAAGAAGGCAATGGCGCTCACATCTCAGGACACCAAGGCTCCGCGCAAGCGCGGGATCGACAAGACTCACTGGCTCTACATCGCCGTCATCATCGCGGTGCTCGCGGGCATCACCGTCGGCCTGGTCCTCCCGGAGTTCGGGAAGGCCCTCAAGCCCGTCGGCGAGGCGTTCGTGGCGCTCATCAAGATGATGATCGCCCCGATCATCTTCTGCACGATCGTGCTCGGCGTCGGCTCCATCGCGAAGGCGGCAACGGTCGGCAAGGTCGGCGGGCTCGCGCTCCTCTACTTCATCACGATGTCGACCTTCGCCCTCGCCATCGGCATGGTCGTCGGCAACTTCATCCACCCGGGCGAGGGGCTCAACATCGCGAGCGCCTCCTACGAGGCCGATGCGTCGAAGAGCGAGGGCACGGCCGACTTCCTGCTCGGCATCATCCCGACGTCGCTGTTCTCGTCGCTCACCGACGGCAGCATCCTGCAGGTGCTCTTCGTGGCCCTGCTGCTCGGCTTCGGCCTGCAGAAGATGGGCACGAAGGCGGCGCCCATCATCGACGCGATCGCGCAGATCCAGGCGCTCGTCTTCCGCGTGCTCGGCATGATCATGTGGGTCGCCCCGGTCGGCGCGTTCGGCGCCATCGCCGCGGTCGTCGGAGCGACGGGCATCGACGCGGTCATCGCGCTCGGCACCCTCATGATCGCCTTCTACATCACGTGCGCGCTCTTCATCGTCGTGGTGCTGGGCACGCTGCTGTGGCTCGTCGCCCGCGTGAACATCTTCAAGCTCATGAAGTTCCTCGGCCGCGAGTACCTGCTCATCGTCTCGACCTCGTCGAGCGAGGTCGCGCTGCCCCGCCTCATCGCGAAGATGGAGCACGTGGGCGTCTCGAAGTCGGTCGCCGGCATCACCATCCCGACCGGGTACTCGTTCAACCTCGACGGCACCGCCATCTACCTGACGATGGCGTCGCTCTTCATCGCCAGCGCGATGGGCACGCCCCTGTCGATCGGCGAGCAGGTGTCGCTGCTGATCTTCATGATGATCGCCTCGAAGGGCGCCGCCGGTGTCACCGGCGCCGGCCTCGCGACGCTCGCTGGAGGCCTGCAAGCCCACCGCCCCGACCTGGTCGACGGCGTCGGCGTGATCGTCGGCATCGACCGCTTCATGTCCGAGGCTCGCGCGCTCACGAACTTCACGGGCAACGCCGTCGCGACGGTGCTCGTGGGCACGTGGACGAAGGAGATCGACAAGCAGCGCGTCGACCTCGTGCTCAGCGGGGGCGCCCCGTTCGATGAGGCGACCATGAACGAGGACGTGCACGGCTCCACGGATCACTCCCGTGACGCGAAGAGCCAGCAGGTCATCGACGAGGAGCGCGTCACCGCGTAACCTGCGCCGCTGCGCCGCTGCCTACCGGCAGACCTGTGGGGTGTGCATCCGCTTCGAGAGAACCGGATGCACACCCCACAGGTCTCTTGGCGGTTTCCGCCAGGGCGGGGGAGGAGCCAGGCGGGGGAGGTGTGGCGGGGAGTGCGCAGCCGGTGCGGTTACAGCCAGTCGCGTCTCTTGAAGACGATGTAGAGCACGACCGACGAGCCGATGACGAGGGACACCGAGGCGATGAGGCCCTCGACCTCGTTGTGGCCGGGGAAGTCGACGTTCATGCCGAAGAAGCCGGTGATGGCGGTCGGCACGGCGATGATCGCAGCCCAGCCCGTGACCTTCTTCATGATCTCGTTCATCCTGTTGCCCTGCAGGGCGATGCTCGTCTCGATGGCCGTCGAGATGTGATCCGCGAGCGTCTCGGACCAGTCGGCGGCGAGCGCCGCATGGTCGCCGACGTCGGCGAAGTACGGGTGCAGCTCTGGCGCCACCTTCTCCTCTCCCTGGTGGATGAGGAGCGTGATCACCTCTTTCAGGGGGAGCGTCGCGTGGCGGAGCTTCGAGACGCTCCGCCGCAGCGTGAACGCGCGTCGCTGCACCTCGCTCGTGTCGGGCCGCTCGCTGAAGAGCCCGTCGCTGAGGGCCTCGATGACCTCGTCGAGCCGTTCGACGGAGTCGGTGTGGCTGTCGACGATGACGTCGAGGAGCGCCCAGACGAGCCAGGGGACCCGGTACGCGGAGAGCTCCTCGTTCTCGTCGAGGCGCTTCGCGACGGATTCGATGGGGAAGCCGGCTTCGTGCACGGTGATGAGGATGCCCGGCAGGATGAACGCCGTCAGTCGGGAGATCGTGACGTCTCCCTGCTCGTCGCAGTCGGAGCTCGACAGCGTGAGCAGCAGGTGGGAGTCGAAACGCGCGAGACGAGGCCGCTCGAGGTGGGACCTCGCATCTTCGACGGCGAGCTGGTGCAGGTCGAGGAGCGAGGCCAACTCGTCCAGGGCGCCTTCTTCGTCGAGCGTGAGGTCGACCCAGACCGTGCAGTCCCCGGATGCGCGGTGCTCGGCGAGATTCGTGAGCGAGTGCTCGCCGCCGACCCGGTGTCCGTCGCGGTAGAGCCTCGTGGTCTGCATGCGGCTTATCGTACGACCGCTCTGACGGGTGGCTGCCCGTAGCTGAGCCTCCGGATCGCCCATTCCGCGGGCCCCGGCTTGCCCATCCGCTCGAGGAGGACGGCGCCAAGGAGCGTTGCGAGCCAGGTGCCGGTGCCGATGAGGAGCGCACCGCCGGTGCCCACGGTGGCGCCGAGCCCCATCGACCAGGCCGGCATGATCGCGAGGAAGATGACCGACTGTGCGAGGTAGCCGGACATGGAGCGACGTCCGAGGGCGGTGAGCGCCCCGATCACCGGGCCGGGGCGGGAGCCGGAGCGCTGCGTGCCCGCGACGATGAGTGCGAAGAGCGCGGCGTAGCCGGCACCGGCCAGGATGCCGATGGCCGCATGCAGTGAGCCTGCGAGGAACCAGACGGGGCCCGGCTCGAACCCGAGCGCCAGGCCGAAGGCGAAGGGGAGGCCCCCGAGGATGGCGGCCGAGACGCCACCGATCGCGATGCTGCGGACCGCGCGAGCGTGCTGCCACGGGCGCTCGAGCAGCTGGCTCCGGGCCATGAGCAGGCCCAGCATCATGGGCGGGAGCACGCCGAGGACGGTGAACGGCGCGAATGCGAGGAGCGGAAGGAACTCGCCGGCTCGCGCGAGCTGAGCGTCGAGGAGCGTCGCGCTCACGGCGGAGGGCATCATCGGATCGGCCGCGCCGCCCACCGCGGCGAGCCCGGACGCCGCCGCGCCGTCACCGCTGCCGAAGGCCACGGCGAGCGGGGCCGTGATGCCGAAGACCAGCCAGAGCACCCAGTTCGGCGCCCTCATCAGCAAGATGAGCACGAACCCGGCGAGCGCGTACGTGTGCATGATGTCGCCCATGAAGAGGAGCAGTCCGTGCAGTGCCCCGAAGACGAAGAGCCACGCGTTGCGCCGCACGAGCAGCCGCCTGACGACGGGCCACGCCGTGCCGAGCGCCTCCTCACGCGTCACGAGCTGGTGTAAGCCGTAGGCGAACAGCAACGAGAACAGCGGGAAACTCCGGTTGTCGATGAACAGCGCGCCGAGGACATCCGCGACCCGGTCGCCGAGTCCGGCATCCACCGGACGGAACAGGATGCCCTGGTCCCTGCCGTACAGATACACGGTGAGGTTCGCGATCGCGATGAACAGCAGAGCGAAACCACGCGCGGCATCGGGCGCCAGCGCACGCGCTCCCGTCGCCGTCGGCCGGGGTCCAGGCGGAGAATCATGCATGCACTCACGCTATCGAGCGAGGCATTCGGCACACACGCAGACAACTGCCAGGTAAAATCAATTCGTCCACACCGCTGCATGAGCTCCAGGAGGCCGAATGATCGCGTTCCTGGCTATCTTCCTCGGCGCGAGCATCCTCATCCCAGTGCTCCACAGGTGGCTACGGAACGTGACGTTCCTCGCCGCCGCCGCCATCCCCGCCGCCGCCTTCGTCTGGACTGCGCTGCTCGGTCCGCGCATCCTGAGCGGTGAGGTGCTCGTCGAGAGCGTCCCCTGGATCCCGCAGATCGACGTCGCCGTCGCCATGCGCATGGACGTGCTGGCGTGGATCATGACGCTCATCGTCACCGGCATCGGCGCGCTCGTGCTCATCTACTGCGGCCGCTACTTCAAGCCAGACGAGCCCGACCTCGGGCGCTTCGCCGCGGTGCTGCTGGCGTTCGCGGGCGTCATGTTCGGCCTCGTCCTCGCCGACGACATCTACCTCCTCTTCATCTTCTGGGAGGCGACGAGCGTGCTCTCGTTCCTCCTCATCGGCCACTACTCGTCGAAGCGCGCGAGCCGCGGTGCCGCCATGCAGGCGCTGCTCGTCACGACGCTCGGCGGCCTGGCCATGCTCGTCGGCCTCGTCATGCTGCACGCCTCGACCGGCACGACGCTGCTCTCCGAGATCATCGCCAACCCGCCCGAGTTCGACGGCTTCACGATCACGGCCGTGATGCTCGTGCTCTCGGGCGCCGTCACGAAGTCGGCGCTCGCCCCGTTCCACTTCTGGCTGCCTGCGGCGATGGCCGCTCCCACACCGGTGAGCGCGTACCTGCACGCCGCGGCCATGGTGAAGGCCGGCATCTACCTCATCGCCCGCCTCGCGCCCGGCTTCGCCGAGATGCCCGGGTGGCGGGAGGTGCTCGTCACGATCGGCATCGCGACGATGCTCATCGGCGGGTGGCGCTCGCTGCGCCAGCACGACCTGAAGCTGATCCTCGCCTACGGCACCGTCAGCCAGCTCGGCTTCATGACCATCGTCGTCGCCTTCGGCACACGGGACGCGGCGCTCGCGGGCCTGGCCATGGTCATCGCGCACGCCTGCTTCAAGGCCGCGCTCTTCCTCATCGTCGGCATGATCGACCACCGCACGGGTACCCGCGACATCCGCAAGCTGTCGGGGCTCGCGAAGGCGGCGCCCGTCCTGTTCTGGATGACGGCGCTGGCGATCGCGGCCATGGCCGGCGTGCCCCCGATGTTCACGTTCGTCGCCAAGGAGGCGATCCTCACGGCGCTCCTCGAGGCGGGCGAGGCCGGGAGCGTGTGGGGGTGGATCGCGCTCATCGGCGTCATCATCGGCACCGTGTTCACGGTCGCCTACTCGGCCCGGTTCCTCTATGGGGCCTTCGCGTCGAAGCCGGACGTCGAGCGGGTGCGCTACGTGCCCGAGCACCTCGACTTCATGTTCTCCCCGCTCATCCTCGTCGCCGCCTCGCTCGGCTTGGGCTTCGCGTCCGGTCTCGTCGACCCGGTGCTCGCGATGTACGCGGACACGCTGCCGGAGCTGCCCGGCGTCAAGCCGTACCACCTGGCGCTCTGGCACGGGTTCGAGCCGGCGCTCTTCATCACGATCGGCACGTTCATCGTCGGTGGCCTGCTCTTCGTCTGGCGGGCCGGGGTGGCCCGCGCGCAGGCGAAGGTGCCTCCGCTCATCGAGTCGTCTCGCGGCTACTGGACCACGATGCGCGTCGTGGATGTCATCGCGGCGCGCACGACGGCGACGACCCAGCGCGGCTCGCTTCCCTTCTACCTCGCATCGATCTTCATCATGTTCGTCGTGGCGTCCGTGTTCACGCTCGTCACCATGGACACGCCCGTCCCGGCCTTCGAGACCGAGATCCGCTGGCAGGAGATCGCGATCATCCTGATCATGATCCTCGCGGCGTTCTTCGTGACCACCTCGGAGAAGCGGTTCCAGGGCGTCATCCTCGTGGGCGTCACGGGCTACGGGATGGCCGGGCTCTTCGCGCTCTCGGGCGCACCGGACCTGGCGATCACGCAGGCCCTCATCGAGACGATCACGCTCGTCGTCTTCGTGCTCGTGCTGCGCAGGCTCCCTGCCCGCCACGGCAAGGCGCTCAAGAACCCGCCGTCGTGGCTGAGGTGGCTCATCGGCGGATCCGTCGGACTCGTCCTCGCCGTCGTCGCGTGGATCTCCCTCGCCTCCCGCCAGGCGATCCCAGACTCCGTGTTCTTCCCGGAGTTCGCCTACAAGGGCGGCCACGGCTCCAACATCGTCAACGTCACGCTCGTCGACATCCGCGGATGGGACACCATGGGTGAGCTCTCCGTGCTCATCGCGGCCGCTACGGGTGTTGCGAGCCTCGTCTACCTCAACAACCGGGGTCGCTCGCGGGTCGACGCGGCGCGCGGGCCGCGGTTCCGCCGCGCATCACGCCCCGTCACCGAACCCATCGACCTCGCCGCCGTGAGCGCGGCCGGGCAGAAGCTCGGCCGGGCCGACAAGCTGCAGGGGGAGCGCCGCAAGGTCTGGCTCATCGCCGGCAAGTCGCTCGCCCCGAGCAACCGCTCGATCATCCTCGAGGTGGTCGTGCGGCTCGTGTTCCACGCGCTGCTCATCGCCTCGCTCTTCCTGCTCTTCACCGGCCACAACACCCCGGGCGGCGGCTTCGCCGGCGGTGCGGTCGCGAGCCTCGCCCTGGCTGCGCGCTATCTCGCGGGTGGCCGGGCCGAGCTCGACGAGGCCGTCAAGGTGGATGCGGGCCGTCTCCTCGGCATCGGCTTCCTGCTCGCGACGCTCACGGCTCTCGTGCCGATCTTCTTCGGCCAGGCGCCGTTCACCTCATCCTGGATCGATCAGGACATCCCGGGGGTGGGACAGTTCGTCTTCGTCACCTCCACCGTGTTCGACATCGGCGTCTACCTCATCGTCATCGCGCTGGTCATCGACATCCTGCGCTCGCTCGGTTCGGAGATCGACCTGCAGATCGAACAGGATGCGTCTCCCGACTCGGACTCGGCCGCTGAGCACGACGGTCTGCAGGGCGAGGGAGGCGAGCCCGGTGAGACGGGCTACAACACCGGGGCGCTTGCCCGTGTCAACGAAGAGGTCGAGGCAGATCAGAGCGACATCGAACCCGTCGGATCCGAGGAGGTGACCCGCTCATGACCCTGTCCCTCGTGCTGCTCGTCGGCATGGCCGTGCTGTACGCATGCGGCGTGTACCTGCTCCTCGAGCGCAGCCTGACGCGGATGCTCCTCGGGATCCTGCTCGTCGGCAACGCCACGAACATCCTCATCTTCTTCATGTCGGGCAGTTTCGGGCTCGCCCCGATCTACGACGCCGACATCGCGCCGGAGGACTACTCCGACCCGATCCCGCAGGCGTTCATCCTCACCGCCATCGTCATCACCTTCGGCGTGACCGCGTTCATGCTCGCCCTCATCTACCGCTCGTGGAGACTCGCGCAGGCGGACACGGTGAGCGACGACGAAGAGGACATCGCGATGCGCACCGCGGACCTCTCGCAGGACGACGAGGAGTTCGACGAGGACGAGTCCGGGGACACGGAGTTCGGCGAGTACGCGGAAGCGGCGGTCTCGACTGCCCGCATCAACATGGGCGATGGGCCGAAACCAGGGTCGGGCAAGGACAGCTTCGCCGACGTATCCGTGAAGGCCACAGAGCCGAGCAACCGGCACGAGGAGCTCGAGGAGTTCCGGGCGGGTGAGCAGGATGCGGACGCCGAGCAGGGCTCGCAGCCTGCCGGAGCTCGCGAGGTCGGCCTCGACTCGGGTTCCGATGACCACACCGAACCGCACGACGACACCGCAGGAGAGGGGGAGCGCTCATGACCTGGCTCGTTCCCCTCATCGTGCTCGTGCCGCTCATCGGCGCGGCCCTGGCGCTGACCGCCGCCCGCGCGGCGCGCCTCCAGATCTTCATCGCCCAGGCGACGCTCGTGCTCGCGCTCGGCGTCAGCATCGGATTGCTCGTCGCGGTCACCACATCTGGCGAGGCGCTGGTCGTCCAGGGCGGCGGATGGCTCGCGCCGTTCGGCATCTCGCTCGTCGTCGACCAGCTGTCGGCGATGCTCGTCGTCGTCACGAGCATCGTGCTGCTCGCGGTCATGGCCTTCTCGATCGGCCAGGGCGCGGCGGACGGCGACGACGAGACGCCGGTCTCGATCTTCTACCCGACCTACCTCGTGCTCTCCGCGGGCGTCTACAACGCCTTCATCGCTGGCGACCTCTTCAACATGTACGTGGGCTTCGAGATCCTGCTCGTGTCGAGCTTCGTGCTCATCACGCTCGGCGGAACGACGGAGCGCATCAAGGCCGGCGTCACCTACATCGTCGTGAGCCTGGTCTCGTCGTTCATCTTCCTGGGCTCCATCGCCCTCATCTACGGTGCGGTCGGCACGGTGAACTTCGCGGAGATCGCGGTTCGCATGTCCGAGCTCCCGCAGGACGTGCAGCTCATGCTGCACATGCCGCTCCTCATCGCCTTCGCCATCAAGGCGGCTCTGTTCCCCCTGTCGTTCTGGCTGCCGGACTCGTACCCGTCAGCGCCAGCGCCGGTCACGGCTGTCTTCGCGGGCCTGCTGACGAAGGTCGGCGTGTACGCGATCCTGCGGACGGAGACGCTGCTCTTCTGGGACAACGACATCTCCGTGCTGCTGATGGTGATCGCCCTGCTCACGATGATCGTCGGCATCCTCGGCGCGGTGGCCCAGGCCGGCATCCGACGAATGCTGTCGTTCACGCTCGTGAGCCACATCGGCTACATGATCTTCGGCGTCGCCCTCGGCACCGAGCTCGGCTACGCCGCGACGGTGTTCTACATCGTCCATCACATCATCGTGCAGACCGCGCTGTTCCTCGTGACGGGGCTCATCGAGCGCATCGCGGGCTCCTCGTCGCTGACCCACCTGGGCGGGATGCTCAAGCGGGCGCCGTTCGTGGCCGTGCTGTTCTTCATCCCCATGCTCAACCTCGGCGGCATCCCGCCGTTCTCGGGGTTCATCGGGAAGCTCGGCCTCTTCACGGCGGGCGCGGCACAGGGCAGCGTGCTCAGCTACGTGCTCATCGGCGCCGGAGCCGTCACGAGCCTCCTCACCCTGTACGCGCTGATCCGCGTCTGGAACCTGGGCTTCTGGCGCACGCAGGAGCAGGTCGTCGACTTCTCCTCGCCGATGACGGAGCGCATCTCCGACACCCCGGAGTCGGCCGTCGTCACCGAGACGAAGTCGTCGTCGCGGCTCATGACGATCGCGACGACCACCATGGTCGCCGTGAGCGTCGCCATCACGATCTTCGCCGGCCCCATCTACGAGTGGTCCGAGACGGCCGCGTTCGATCTGTTCCCGGCTGAGTACATCAGCTCGGTCTCCAACGGGGAGGTGCTCAAGCCATGAAGGTGAAAGACGGCAGCGCCCGCAAGCCCAGGCGCCATGCCATCCTCGTCCAGTTGCCGCTGCTGCTCGCGCTCGTCGCGTTCTGGCTGGTGCTGTGGGGCCACGTCGACGTCATCAGCGTCGTCACCGGGATCATCTTCTCGGTCATCATCGTCGAGGTCTTCTACCTGCCGGCCGTCGACCTCTCCGGCCGCATCAACCTGTGGTGGACGCTCGTCTTCTTCGCGAAGTTCATGTACCGGCTGGTCAGCGCGTCGTTCATCGTCGCGTGGCTGGCGTTCCGGCCAGCGAAGCCGCCGCTCGGCTCCGTCGTCTCGGTGCAGCTGCGCACGCGCAGCGACTTCATCCTCACGCTGACGGCCGAGGTCAACATGCTCATCCCCGGCTCGATGGTCGTCGAAGTCGACCGGATGCACTCCGTGCTCTACCTGCACGTGCTTGACGCCTCGACCGACGAGTCCGTCGAATCGGTCAAGGCGCTCGCGCTCGAGGTGGAGGAGGGGCTCGCGCTCGCGCTCGGGACCCGCGACGACCTCTGGCGGGTCAACCGCGACCGCGTGCGTCGTGGGCTCGAGCCCATCGGCCAGTCGCCTGCGCAGAAGAAGCACGAGGCGATCCGCGACAAGCAGTTCGCGCACGACACGCCCGTCGTCGTCAAGGGCTCATCCGCCGGCGCATCAGCAGCGAAGGAGGGAGGCAAGTGATGGTCATCGACGTCCTCGTCTGGATGTTCGGAGCGATGTTCGCCGTCGCGGCGCTCCTCGCGGTGATCCGCATCATCCGCGGTCCGTCCATCGTCGACCGCATGGTCGCCTCCGACGCGCTCCTCACGATCCTCATCTGCGTGCTCGTCGCCGACATGATCATCCGCGGACACACCGACACGATCCCGCTCGTGCTTGCCCTCGCCATGACCGCGTTCATCGCCTCGGTCGCCGTCGCCAGGCACGTCACCCGACAGGAGGCGAACGCCAATGAGCGCTTCTGACGCTCTGCTCGCCTCCGGTGGGCTGCTCGTGGAGAACGCCCCGGTGGATGCGCTCGACGTCGTCTCCCTCGTCTGCCTCGGGCTGGGAGCCATCCTGTCCCTCGCCGCCGGGGTGGGCCTCATGCGCTTCTCCGACGTGCTCATGCGGATGCACGCGCAGACGAAGCCGCAGATCGCGGGCCTCATGTTCCTGCTCATCGGCCTCGCCGTGCAGCAGACGCACCTGCCCACGATCCTGTTCCTCATCCCGATCATGTTCTTCCAGATGCTCACGACCCCGGCCGGCGCGACGATGCTCGCCCGAGCCGGATACCGCAGCCGGCAGTTCGACAACGTGTCGCTGCACGTCGACGAGCTCGCCGCGGCGGTCGAGAGCGCCCAGCGCCGAACCGACGACGAGCTGACGCGCGCGCAGGCCGTGCGGACCGGGGAACCGGAGAAGGAGCCGGCACCCGAGCACGAGGGTCTCGGGCACGGCGAGAAGTAGGCGCTCCCGGCGGCGCGGGCCGACCTTCTCCGCGGCGTAGAATGGCGGGCATGCCTGAGCCAGAAGTCGACATCAAGCCACGCAGTCGGGTCGTCACCGACGGCATCGAAGCCACCACCTCGCGGGGCATGCTCCGCGCGGTCGGCATGGGCGACGAAGACTGGGACAAGCCGCAGATCGGCATCGCGTCCTCGTGGAACGAGATCACGCCGTGCAACCTCTCCCTCGACCGCCTTGCCCAGGGCGCCAAAGAAGGCGTCCACTCGGGCGGCGGCTACCCGCTGCAGTTCGGCACCGTCTCCGTCTCGGACGGCATCTCCATGGGCCACGAGGGCATGCACTTCTCCCTCGTCTCGCGTGAGGTCATCGCCGACTCGGTCGAGACGGTGGTCATGGCGGAGCGCCTCGACGGCACCGTGCTGCTCGCGGGATGCGACAAGTCCATCCCCGGCATGCTCATGGCGTCCGCCCGTCTGAACCTCTCGAGCGTCTTCCTGTACGCCGGATCCATCGCGCCCGGCTGGGTCAAGCTCTCGGACGGCACCGAGAAGGACATCACGATCATCGACTCCTTCGAGGCAGTCGGCGCGTGCAAGGCCGGCAAGATGTCCGAGGCCGACCTGAAGCGCATCGAGTGCGCGTTCGCCCCGGGTGAGGGAGCCTGCGGCGGCATGTACACGGCGAACACGATGGCGTCCGTCGCCGAGGCGCTCGGCCTCAGCCTGCCGGGATCGGCCGCTCCGGCGTCCGCCGACCGGCGCCGCGACGCGTTCGCGCACCGCTCGGGCGAGGCCGTCGTCAACCTGCTGCGCCAGGGCATCACGACTGGCGACATCCTCACGAAGGAAGCGTTCGAGAACGCCATCGCGCTCGCGATGGCGCTGGGCGGCTCGACCAACGTCGTGCTCCACCTCCTCGCGATCGCTCGCGAGGCCCAGGTCGACGTCACCCTGCACGACTTCAACCGCATCGGCGACAAGGTTCCGCACATCGCCGACATGAAGCCGTTCGGCAAGTACGTCATGAACGACGTCGACCGTCACGGTGGCATCCCAGTCGTCATGAAGGCGCTCCTCGACGAGGGCCTCATGCACGGCGACGCGCTCACCGTCACGGGCAAGACGCTCGCCGAGAACCTCCGTGACCTCAACCCGGACCCGGTCGACGGCGACGTCGTGCACACGATCGACAACCCCATCCACGCGACGGGCGGCATCACGGTGCTGCACGGCTCGCTGGCACCCGAGGGTGCCGTCGTGAAGACGGCCGGCTTCGACGCCGACGTCTTCGAGGGGCCGGCCCGCGTGTTCGAGCGCGAGCGCGGCGCGATGGATGCCCTCACGAACGGGGAGATCGAAGCGGGCGATGTCATCGTCATCCGCTACGAAGGTCCGAAGGGCGGACCAGGCATGCGCGAGATGCTCGCCATCACGGCGGCCATCAAGGGCGCGGGTCTCGGCAAGGATGTACTACTCTTGACGGACGGACGATTCTCAGGCGGCACAACCGGCCTGTGCATCGGCCACATTGCACCGGAAGCGGTCGACCAAGGTCCCATCGCTTTCGTCCGCAGTGGAGATCTGATTCGGGTCGACATCGCGGCTCGCTCGATCGACCTACTCGTCGACGAAGCCGAGCTCGCCTCCCGCCGAGAAGGCTGGGAACCGCTCCCTCCGAAGTTCACGCGCGGCGTGCTTGCGAAATACTCGAAGCTCGTCCGCAGCGCGTCCGAGGGCGCGACCACGGGCTAGCCCTCAGAGTCTCGACTCTGATCCAGAGTCTCTACTCTGATCCAGGGCTGCGCCTCATCGACTGCGCTCGAGCCATCGAGCACGAAGAAGAACGGATCTCATGACGCAGGAAACTGCCGCCCGCATCGCCGCGGCGTCATCACCCTCCGCTGGGCACGAGCCCGAGATGCTGACCGGAGCCCAGGCTGTCGTCCGCACCCTCGAGAACCTCGGGGTCACGGACGTCTTCGGGCTGCCGGGTGGTGCCATCATCGAGGTATACGACCCGCTGCTCGACAGCACGAAGCTCCGCCACATCCTTGTTCGCCACGAACAGGGTGCCGGCCACGCGGCCGAGGGATACGCCTCGGCGAGCGGCAAGACCGGCGTGTGCATCGCGACGAGCGGGCCCGGCGCGACGAACCTCGTGACCGCGATCGCCGACGCCTACATGGACTCGGTGCCGCTGCTGGCCATCACCGGCCAGGTGTTCTCGCACCTCATGGGCACGGACGCCTTCCAGGAGGCCGACATCATCGGCATCACCATGCCGGTGACGAAGCACAGCATCCTGGTTCGCACGCCAGAGGAGATCCCCGCTGCCATCGCCTCCGCCTACCACATCGCCTCGACCGGTCGTCCGGGACCCGTGCTCGTCGACATCACGAAGGACGCGCAGCAGAAGAAGGCGCCGTACGTCTGGCCCGTGAAGCTCGACCTGCCCGGCTACCGTCCGGTGCTCAAGGCGCACGGCAAGCAGATCCTCGCCGCAGCGCAGCTCATCGCGCAGGCCAAGAAGCCCGTCTTCTACCTGGGTGGCGGCATCGTCCGTTCGGGTGCTTCCGCGGAGGTGCAGCGACTCGTCGAGAAGACCGGGGCGCCAGCCGTCACGACCCTCATGGCCCGCGGCGCGTTCCCCGACTCGCACCCGCAGATGCTCGGCATGCCGGGCATGCACGGCACCGTGCCCGCTGTGCTCTCGCTGCAGGAAGCGGACCTGCTCATCACCATCGGCGCCCGCTTCGACGACCGCGTGACCGGCAAGGCGGCGCTCTTCGCACCGAACGCGAAGGTCATCCACGTCGACATCGACCCCGCCGAGATCTCGAAGATCCGCACCGCCGACGTGCCGATCGTCGGCGACGCCCGCGAGGTCGCCATCGACCTCCTCGCCGCCGTCACCGACCACGCGCCCGCCGACACGGAACGCCTCGACGAGTGGTGGACCTACCTCGACGGCCTCAAGGCCGAGTTCCCGCTCGGGTACACCGACCCGAGCGACGGACTCCTCTCGCCGCAGCGCATCATCCAGCGCATCAGCGAGCTCACGGGGCCGGAAGCGATCTACGCGGCAGGCGTCGGACAGCACCAGATGTGGGCAGCGCAGTTCGTCAAGTACGAGCGCCCCAACGCGTGGCTCAACTCCGGCGGCGCCGGCACCATGGGGTACGCCATCCCGGCGGCCATGGGCGCCAAGGTCGCCGAGCCGCACCGCACGGTGTGGGCCATCGACGGCGACGGATGCTTCCAGATGACGAACCAGGAACTCGCGACCTGCGCCATCAACGACATCCCCATCAAGGTCGCCATCATCAACAACTCGTCGCTCGGCATGGTGCGGCAGTGGCAGACCCTCTTCTACGACGGCCGCCACTCGAACACCGACCTGAACACGGGGCACGAGACGGTCCGCATCCCGGACTTCGTGAAGCTCGCCGACGCCTACGGGGCGCTCGGCATCCGCGTCACGAAGGAGGAAGAGATCGACGCCGCCATCAAGCTCGCGCTCGAGACCAACGACCGCAGCGTCGTCATCGACTTCGTCGTGAGCGCAGACGCCATGGTGTGGCCGATGGTGCCGCAGGGCGTCTCGAACAGCTTCGTCCAGTACGCCAAAGAACACAGCCCGACCTTCGAGGGGGAGTAGACCATGTCGAAGCACGTCCTTTCCCTCCTCGTGGAGGACAAGCCAGGCCTGCTGACACGCGTCGCCGGGCTGTTCGCCCGCCGAGGCTTCAACATCGAATCGCTCGCCGTCGGCGCGAGCGAGGTCGACGGGCTCTCCCGCATCACGGTCGTCGTCGATGTCGAGGAATTCCCGCTCGAGCAGGTGACGAAGCAGCTCAACAAGCTCATCAACGTCATCAAGATCGTCGAGCTCGAATACGACGCGTCCGTCCAGCGCGAGCACCTGCTCGTCAAGGTCAAGGTCGACTCCGCGACCCGCTCGCAGGTCATCGAAGCCGTCAACCTCTTCCGGGCCCGCGTCGTCGACGTGGCAACGGACGCGCTGGTCATCGAGACCACGGGCGACACCGGGAAGGTGCAGGCCTTCCTGCGCGTCCTCGAGCCGTACGGGATCCGCGAGATCGTCCAGTCCGGCCTCGTCGCCGTCGGCCGCGGATCGAAGTCGATGACCGAGCGGGTCTCGCGCTGAGCCACCGGCCAGCGCTCACCTGCCCTGTGCCGACCGGCACTGAAGAACTCACACGCCAAACGCCAACAACCAAGGAGCACACACGTGGCTGAAATCCTCTACGACACCGACGCCGACCTGAGCATCATCCAGGGCAAGAAGGTAGCCGTCGTCGGCTACGGATCGCAGGGCCACGCCCACGCGCAGAACCTCCGCGACTCCGGTGTCGAGGTCAAGATCGGCCTCAAGGACGGCTCGAAGTCCGCCCCCAAGGCACAGGAAGACGGCTTCGAGGTCCTGAACGTCGCCGACGCGGCCGAGTGGGCCGACGTCATCATGATCCTCGCGCCGGACCAGCACCAGCGCTCGATCTACACGGACAGCGTCAAGGACAAGCTCACCGCAGGCAAGACCCTCGCCTTCGCGCACGGCTTCAACATCCGCTTCGGCTACATCGACGCTCCCGAGGGCGTCGACGTCATCCTCGTCGCCCCGAAGGCCCCCGGCCACACGGTGCGCCGCGAGTTCGTCGCAGGCCGCGGCATCCCGGACATCATCGCCGTCGAGAACGACGCATCCGGCACCGCATGGGCAACCGCCCTCTCGTACGCGGCCGCCATCGGTGGAACGCGTGCCGGCGTCATCAAGACGACCTTCACGGAAGAGACCGAGACCGACCTCTTCGGCGAGCAGGCTGTGCTCTGCGGTGGCACGTCGCAGCTCATCCAGTACGGCTTCGAGACGCTCACCGAGGCTGGCTACCAGCCCGAGATCGCCTACTTCGAGGTGCTCCACGAGCTCAAGCTCATCGTCGACCTCATCTGGGAGGGCGGCATCGCCAAGCAGCGCTGGTCGGTCTCCGACACGGCCGAGTTCGGCGACTACGTGTCCGGCCCCCGCGTCATCGACCCGAGCGTCAAGGCCAACATGCAGGCCGTGCTCGCCGACATCCAGTCTGGCGCGTTCGCGAAGCGCTTCATCGACGACCAGGACAACGGCGGCGTCGAATTCGCCGAGTTCCGCAAGAAGGGCGAGTCGCACCCCATCGAGAAGACCGGCCAGGAGCTGCGCAAGCTCTTCGCCTGGAAGCAGACCGACAGCGACTACGTCGACGGACAGGTCGCGCGCTAGGCGTCACTCCCGTCTGCAGTCCTGAACTGCGTTGGGCCGGCCCGAGCATCCGCTCGCGGCCGGCCCTTCCTCGTCAGCGATCGCTCAGTGTTACGGCGACGTGAGGCGAAAGCGCGCCTCGCGATAGGATCGCTTCGGCCTGCGCCCGCAGACTCCCTGTCTCCACTGGAGGATTCTTCACGTGTCAAAGCCCGTCGTTCTGCTTGCCGAGCAGCTTTCCCCCGCAACCGTGGATGCGCTCGGTCCCGACTTCGAAGTCCGCCAGGTCGACGGCACCGATCGTCCCGCGCTCCTCGAAGCACTCGCCGAGGCCAACGCGATCCTCGTGCGCAGCGCGACCCAGGTCGACGCCGAGGCGATCGCCGCGGCCCCGAACCTGAAGATCATCGCCCGCGCCGGCGTCGGCCTCGACAACGTCGACACGCCCGCCGCCACGAAGGCCGGCGTCATGGTCGTCAACGCGCCCACCTCGAACATCACCTCGGCAGCCGAGCTCGCGGTCGGCCACATCATCTCGCTCGCCCGCCACATCCCGAACGCCAACGCGTCGATGAAGGCAGGGGACTGGAAGCGCTCGAAGTACACGGGCGTCGAGCTGTTCGAGAAGACCATCGGCATCGTGGGCCTCGGCCGCATCGGCACGCTCGTCGTCGACCGCCTCAAGGGCTTCGGCGTCAACCTCGTCGCCTACGACCCCTACGTGACGCCCGCCCGCGCCTCGCAGCTGGGCGTGCAGCTCCTCACCCTCGAAGAGCTCATGGCGCAGTCCGACTTCATCACCATCCACATCCCGCGCACGCCCGAGACCACCGGTCTCATCGGCGAGGCCCAGTTCGCGCTCGCCAAGCCCGAACTGCGCATCGTCAACTGCTCGCGCGGCGGCATCATCGACGAGAACGCGCTCCGCGACGCCCTCGAGTCCGGCACGATCGCGGGGGCAGCGCTCGACGTGTTCGTCACCGAGCCGCCATCGAACCGCGACCTCCTCGACCAGCCGAACCTGCAGCTCACACCGCACCTCGGCGCATCCACCGATGAAGCCCAGGAGAAGGCCGGCGTCTCCGTCGCGCGCTCCGTGCGCCTCGCCCTCGCCGGTGAGCTCGTGCCGGACGCGGTCAACGTCGCTGGCGGCATCATCGACGAGTACGTGCGCCCCGGCATCCCGCTCATGGAGAAGCTCGGTCAGTTCCTCCAGGGCCTCATCGGGGCCTCTCCCGTCGCCCTCGACATCGAGGTGCACGGCGAGCTCGCCCGCTACGAGGTGAAGGCGCTGCGCCTCGCCGCGCTCAAGGGGTTCTTCACGAACATCGTCACCGAGCAGGTCTCCTACGTGAACGCGCCGCTCCTGGCGGAGGAGCGCGGCCTCGACGTGCGCATGAACGTCGACGAGGACAGCGACGAGTACCGCAACGTGCTCACGCTGCGTGCGACGCTCAGCGACGGCAAGACGGTCTCCGTCTCCGGAACCCTCACGGGCCCGAAGCAGATCGAGAAGCTCGTCGGCATCAACGGCTACAGCATCGAGGTGCCCCTCGCCGCGCACCACCTCGTCATGGTCTACAGCGACCGCCCCGGCGTCGTCGCCGTCTACGGTGCCGCGCTCGGCGAGGCAGGCGTCAACATCGCAGGCATGCAGATCGCCCGCGACGAAGAGGGCGGCCAGGCCCTCTCCGTGCTGACGATCGACGAGCCGGCCAGCGACGAGCTGCTCGCGCACCTGCGCGACGCGATCGGCGCCTCCGAGCTGCACGAGATCGACATCGTAGAGAGCTAGACGCCCCGCGTCACCCACACAAGCGCTGCCTGCGTTCCCAACCCCGCGAGAGATCGCCGCGGTTGGGAACGCAGGCAGCGTTGTTCTTTGGGCCCGGAATGGGGGTGCTCGTCGCGACATATTTGGGGCAAAACACGCATTGTCCTGTGGGATCAGGCTGGTGTCCAGGGCTCGAACTTTCGAATGATGGTCCGCTGACCACCCGAGTGCCACGCTAGCCACATGGACCGGACAGCACGGCACCCGATCAGGAGCGTCCACTCGACCGAGGGCGGCAGGCCATGACCACGTTCCTCCACGCGCTCCGCGCGGAAGCAATCAAGTTCACCTCACTGCGTTCATCGCGGATCGCGAGTCTCGCAACCGTCGCGGTCGTGATCGGTGCCGCCTACGGCGTCACCGCGCTCACGCACCAGGCGATGCTCTCGGGGGATGTCACCGCTGCTGGCGGACTCGAACCTCAGTCGGCGTTCCTCATGGTGCTGCACTACGGACAGATCGGGGCGGTCTTCCTGGGGGCGAGTGTCTTCGCGCAGGAGCGCGACAACGGTGTCGTCGCCTCCTCGCTGCTCGCCGTCCCAGACCGGCGCAGCTTCTTCCTCGCGAAGGCCCTCTCCGCGCTCGCGTTCGGCGTCGCGGTCGCCCTTCCCGCCGTCCTGGGAAGCTATGCCGCCCGCTGCGCTGTCCTCGACTGCCGCGCGGTCGGCAGCCTGACGAGCCTTCCCGGTGGAGACCTCCGCCTGCTCGCGGGGTACATCGTCTACTGGTCGCTCATCAGCCTGCTCTCGTTCCTGATCTCGTCGGCGTTCCGCAGCGGCATCGTCGGGCTCACCGCCATGCTGGCGCTCACGCTCGCCATCTCGCCGTACCTGCTCGAGCTCACCTCGGCCGCCAGGTTCCTGCCCGACCAGGCGGGCGCTCAACTGCTGCTCCAGGACGCTCCGCTTGCCGGGGACCTGGGGCCGATGCTCGGGCTTCTCGTGCTGCTGAGCTGGATCGGCGTCTTCGCCGTCGCTGGATTTCTCTCGGTCCGCTCCTGGGCCGTCAACCATGCAGAAAAGGGGGTGGGTTCATGATCGAAGTCGAGAACCTGACAAAGATCTACGGGAAGCGGACTGCCATCGAGTCCGTGACCTTCGAAGCCAGAGCAGGCAGGGTGACGGGGCTGCTCGGCCCGAACGGAGCGGGCAAGTCGACGACGATGCGCATCCTGCTCGGCCTCGACCGAGCGACGTCCGGGCGCGCGTCGGTGCTCGGCTCCGAGTACCGAAGCCTGCGGCGTCCCCTGACCCGCGTCGGCGCGCAGTTCGACGGGTCGGGTGCCCATCGCGGACGCACGGCGAGAGCGCACCTCCGATGGATGGCGGCGAGCAACGGGATCTCGCCCACGCGCATCCCGGAGACGCTGCAGCTCGTCGGGCTGTCGGACGTCGCTGACCGCCGCGTCGGGACCTTCTCTCTGGGCATGGAGCAGCGTCTGGGCATCGCGGCCGCGCTCCTCGGGGACCCGGAGGTCGTGATCCTTGACGAGCCGATGAACGGGCTCGACCCGGAGGGCATTCGCTGGATACGGGATCTTGCGCGCTCGCTGGCGGGTTCCGGCCGCACGGTGCTCATCTCGTCGCACCTCATGGGGGAGATGCAGTCCATGGCTGACGACCTCGTCGTGATGGCGCGCGGAACGGTCATCAGGGCGGGGGCGGCGACGAGCCTGGTCGCGGAGTACGACAGCCTCGAGCACGCGTACTTCGCCTGGACGCAGGGTCGCGCCGAGCATGTTGCGGGTGATGCCGCGTGAAGATGGCGCTGGCGTCAGAGTCCCGGAAGCTCTTCACTCTCAGAGCGGTCCTCATCACGCTGGCCGTGAGCTTCGTCGTGCCGGTCCTGATGGCCGCAGTCACCGCCCCCTCGGTTGGCGAGGGACTGCGCGTCGACGACCCGATGCTCGCCGCCGGGACGACGCCGGAGGTCGTCGGCCTCGAATGGATCGCGCTCGGGCAGATCGGCGTCATCATCGTGGGGGTGCTCGCGGGAAGCGGTGAGTTCTCCGGCGGACAGATCCAGACCTCGCTCGTCGCGGTGCCGAACCGGTTCAGGCTCGTCCTCGCGAAGGTCTCGGTCCTCGCCGTCACCGTGACGTTGCTCGGAGCGGTGACGATCCCGCTGCTCAGCATCTGCAGTCAGCTCGGTCTCGGATCGCTCAGTGTGCTCAGCGACGGCGTGCCCGTCTCGCTCCTGGTGCGCTGGCTGGGCGGAGTCGTCTACTGGACGGGGATCGCGCTGATCGGGTTCAGCTTCGCGGTCCTGGTCCGCCAGGCCCTGGTGCCGTTGCTCGTGCTCATCGCGGTCTCGCAGATCTCGCTTGTCCTGGTCTTCCTGACGCCGTGGGCGAAGTTCCTGCCCACGATCGCGGGCGCGCAGCTGTTCGATGCTGCCGCCGTGACCGCAGCGAACCCGGCGGCAGCGCTCGACCCTGGGAGCGCCTACGCGGTGTTCCTCCTCGCGGTCGTGGCACTGGTCTGCTGCGCAGCCGTCGCGTTCTGCCGACGGGACGTGCGTGCATGACGCTCTTGCGGGATGGATGCGGGTCGGCGGGTCTTTGCGGGGCTGCCCTGGCGCATCCAACACGCAAGTTGGACAGCGCTGGTGTGAGGGGCGGGACGTGTGGCTGATCAGTGCCCGAGGTTCGCCTTGAGCACGGAGATGGCGACGCCGATGAGGGCGAGGCCGACACCGGCGGCGAAGGTGCGGAACGAGGGCCGCTCGCCGCGGATGCGCTGCACCGTGAAGCCCATCGCAGCGAGCCGCACGATGATCACGATCTCCGCGACGAGCTGCGCCGTCTCGCCGTCGATGAGGCCGAGTGCGGCCACTCCGAGGATCGCGGCCGGGATGGACGCAGCCGACGCGATCGGCACCGCATCCCGCAGCTCGTACAGGAACTCGATGTGCGCAGTGCGCTCGCGATGGTCGCCGACCTCGGCCCTCGTGGAGTGGCCGACCGCGTCGGCGATGAGGTGCGCCAGGAGCGTCGTGCCCCCGGTCGCGAGGACCACGATCGCACCTTCGCCGGGATTCTCGCCCGCGTGCACGAGCCCGAGGAGCGTCGCGAGGATGATGATGTTGCCGTACACGTAGGCCGTGAGGCGGCTGGCGGCGCGCGCACGCGGCAGATCGTCCTTGCGGCGCAGGATCGCGGTGGTCATGACGACAGACGCTAGCCCGGCTGCGGCCTAAACTGGGGGAGCCGCGACCGCCGTCGGCAGGAAAGGACGCCTCGTGTCGGAACGTGCAGCGCCAGAGAAGCTCGACATCGCCGTTATCGCTGGCGACGGGATCGGCCCGGAGGTCACCGCCGAGGCGCAGCGCGCGCTTCGGGCTTCGCTGCCGGCAGGCGTCGAGCTCACGCTCACGGAGTACCCGTTCGGCGCGGCCCGCTACCTCGAGACCGGCGAGATCATCTCAGACGCGGAGCTGCACGCGCTCGCGCAGCACGACGGCATCCTCCTCGGCGCCGTCGGCGGTGACCCAGCCGACGAGCGACTGGCCGGGGGCATCATCGAGCGTGGCCTGCTGCTCAAGCTGCGTTTCGCGTTCGACCACTACATCAACCTGCGCCCTGGCGCGATCTCGCCCGGCGTGAAGACCCCGCTGAGCGACCCCGGCGAGGTCGATTTCGTCGTCGTGCGCGAGGGCACCGAGGGGCCGTATGTCGGCAACGGCGGCGTCGTCCGCGTCGGCACCCCGCAGGAGATCGCGACCGAGGTCTCCGTGAACACGGCCTACGGCGTCGAGCGCACCGTGCGGTACGCGTTCGAGAAGGCCAAGTCCCGCCCCCGCAAGCATGTCACGCTCGTGCACAAGAAGAACGTGCTCGTCAACGCCGGCGTGCTCTGGCAGCGCGTCGTCGACCGGGTCTCCGCCGACTACCCTGACGTCGCCGTCGAGTACCTGCACGTCGACGCTGCTACGATTTTCTTCGTCACGAACCCATCGCGATTCGACGTGATCGTCACCGATAACCTGTTCGGCGACATCGTGACCGACCTTGCCGCAGCCATCACCGGCGGCATCGGGCTGGCGGCCTCGGGCAACATCAATCCCGAAGGCGAATTCCCCAGCATGTTCGAGCCAGTCCACGGCTCGGCACCAGACATCGCGGGCCTCGGCAAAGCCGACCCGACGGCGGCGATCCTCTCCGTCGTTCTGCTGCTCGAGCACTTCGGACTCATCGACGCAGCCGCAACCCTCGAGGCAGCCTGCCGCGCCGACCTCGCGTCGCGAGGCGGGGCATCCAGGAGCACGTCCGAGATCGGCGACGCCATCATCTCCCGACTGACCGCGCAAGGAACCAACGCATGAGCGACACCAGCAGCACCCAGCCAGGCACGACGACGCAGGCCGCACGCACCGCGGGCGCGTCCCTCGAGTTCTCGGTCGAGCGAAACCCGGCTCCCGCATCCGCCGAGGTGCGGGAGGCGGTGCTCGCCGACCCCGGGTTCGGCAAGCACTTCACCGACCACATGGTGATCATCGACTGGACGGTCGCCGACGGCTGGCACGACGCCCGCGTCGTGCCGTACGGCCCGCTGCAGGTCGACCCATCCTCGGCGGTGTTCCACTACGGCCAGGAGATCTTCGAGGGCCTCAAGGCGTACCGCCACGACGGGGGAGAGGTCTTCGGATTCCGGCCAGAGCGCAACGCGCAGCGCCTGCAGAACTCGGCGAAGCGGCTCGCGCTGCCGGAGCTGCCCGAGGAGCTCTTCCTCGAATCGGTGCGCCAGCTCGTGCAGATCGACGAGCAGTGGGTTCCGGCGGCCGGCGAGGGCAAGACCCTCTACCTGCGCCCGTTCATGATCGCGTTCGAGAACTTCCTCGGCGTGCGCGCGGCGCAGACGGTGCGCTACATGGTCATCGCCTGCCCGGCTGGCTCGTACTTCTCCGACCCCACGCGCCCCGTCGACATCTGGCTCTCGCAGGAGTACTCGCGCGCGGGTGCCGGCGGCACGGGTGCGGCGAAGTGCGGCGGCAACTACGCGTCGTCGCTGCTCCCGCAGGAGGAGGCGTACGCGAACGGCTGCGAGCAGGTGCTGTTCCTCGACTCCTCCGAGAACAGGTACCTCGAGGAGCTCGGCGGCATGAACATCGTGCTCATCAAGTCCGACGGCACGATCCTGACCCCGCTGAGCGACTCCATCCTCCCCGGCATCACACGCGACAGCGTGCTGGAGCTGTGCGAGCGGGCCGGTCGCAGGATCGAGCACCGGCGCATCACGATCGACGAGTGGCGCGAGGGCGTCGCCGACGGGTCGATCGTCGAGGCCTTCGCGTGCGGCACCGCGGCCGTCATCTCGCCGATCGGCAAGGTCAAGTCGCCCGATTTCACGATCGAGAACCCGGCGCTCACGGAGGACTCGGTGAGCATGCGCATCCGCGCAGAGCTGACGGGTATCCAGAACGGCGAGCTGCCCGACCTCATGGGCTGGACGCAGCGCCTGGCGTAGCTGCGGCATTCGCATGGTCTACGGGTGGGCTGCCCGCAAGGGCGCCGAGTTTCAGGAGCGGACCATGGCTGCGCCGTCGAGGCGCGGCTTCGTGCTGCTGGCGGTCCTCGAATTCGTCCTGGCGATCGCGTTCGCGGTGTTCCTCGCACTCGCCGAGTTCTGGCTGGGACCCGTCGTGCTCGTGGTCGCCGCCCTCGCCGGGTGGGCGACCACGAGGTACCTCGTGCACGTCCCGGCCTGGCTGCGGCGGGTGGTCGTGATCGTGGCGGTGCTCGGGATGCTGGCGCTCGGCGTGTTCGCGAGTCCGGTCGCCGCGATGGGGCTGGTCGCGCTCTTCGCGTACTCCGGGGGCTGGTTCCTGACGTTCGCCGTGGCACCGTCGCGCGCGGTCCGCTGGCGAGAGGTGACGCAGCGCCGCCGCTAGCTCTTGTAGTGCAGGGCCATGTAGGAGCCGCGGAGCAGCTGCACCTCCAGCACGAGCTGACGGAAGGTCCACGCGCGAGGCGGACGGCACGTGATGAGCGACATCGGTCCGTCCCGCAGATCGAGCAGCTCGACGCCCTCGACCTTCAGCGCGGTCTCGGGGCGGGCGCGCGCGAGCAGGCCCCGCACGCCGTCCTCGTCCATGTCGGCGTCTCGGGGTGCGTCGAACTCGAACGTGAGCTCGTGGATGTCGACGAACAGCGAGTCGGTGTCGTCGAGCTCGTCGCGGCGGCCGTCCTCGCGCTGCTCCTCGCGATACACGTAGCCGAGCACGTCGTCGCCGGCGGGCATCGTCACGATGAGGCCAGCGGGTGGCTGCAGCTGCGGGCGCAGGGAGCGGCAGACGTGCGCGAAGGCGAGGTCCTCCACCTCCAGGACGTCGACGGTGACGTCGACGGCGTCGTCTCGTTCGATCTCGACGCCGTTCGGGAGGGTCACGGAGGTGCGCATGCGCCAAGTCTGGCAGAGCGGACGGCCCGCAGGGTCCGCTCGCGCAGCTCAGTCGCGCATCCCGCCGCTCGGGCTGAGGCGCCTGGCCGCGCCCGCGAGCCACAGCTGCACACCCTCGGCCATGACGCGCGGGTCGAGGCCCGTGATGCTCGCGATCTGGTCGAGTCGGTAGCGCACGGTGTTGCGATGCGTGCCGAGCTCCTCCGCGACCTGCGCGATCTGGCCGGAGTGCGCGAAATACGCGTCGAGGGTCGCGAGGAGAGTGGAGCCGTGCTCGGTGTCGTGCGTCTCGAGCGGGCCGAGCACCTCAGCGGCCAGCTCGAGCACGGGCACGTCGCGGCTCGCGAGGAGCAGCGACGAGATGGAGAGGCGGGCCGACGTGGCGACGTCCAAGTCCTGCGGGGCGTTCCGCAGCGCATCCCGGGCCTCGAAGTAGCTCCAGCGCAGCGCGAGCGACGTCGGGTAGAGGTCGCCGATGCCCACTCGTGCCGCGATGCCCGCCGACCGTGCGAGGCCGATGAGCGCCTCAGCCGCCGCGGGCATTCGGGTTCGCTCGGGCGCGATCACGACGAGGCGGCCATCGAACACCGCGGAGACCGACGACTGCAGCTCGGCGGGCAACGGGAGCGCGGTGAGTTCCGCCGTGCGCCGATCGTCGGTCTCGGCGACGAGCACGCGCGCGGCCTGCCCCGTCGCGACGCCGAGCGCGGTCAGCCGCCGCTCGGCGTCCTCGACCGCGAACTTCCCCTGCACGAGGTCGTGCAGCACGAGACCCGACGCGTCGCGGGCCGCCCGCACGCGGCGCGCGTCCTGCATGAGCTGCAGGCTCAGGAGGGAGCGCGCGTAGTTCACGAGCCCCTCGTTGACACGCGGGCTCGTGATGTGGAGCGTCGCGCCGGCCGACTGTCCCGTGGAGATGGGGAGCGCGTCCCAGCCGCTCACGGCCTCATCCTGCACGTCGAGGCTGCCCGCCAGGAGCTCGCCGAGACGCGTCACGGCGACGTGCGATTTCGTGAGCCGCCCGAGGCGCGCGGCGAGCCCGGCGACGCCGCCATCGGAGAGCAGCGCGGTGACGAGCTGCTGCTGCTGCCGATGCTCGCCCTCGAGGCGCGAGTGCTGCGCATCGGTGCTCGCCTGCGTGACGACCTTGGTGAGGGCCGCGAACGGCGTCTCGTAGGCCACCTCGAACAGGGGGAGTCCGGCCTGCTCGGCCGCGGCGACGAGGGCTTCCGGCACGCTCTCGTGCGTGAAGCCGGTGCCGACGCCGAGCGCCACGGTGTCGGCCGCGACGAGCGAGTCCACGAACGAGCGGTACGCGCGCGTGCCGCGCAGGCGCATCCCCGTCGTCAGCACCAGCTGGCCTCCCGTGAGGAACGGCTGCGGGTTGAGCAGCTCGGTCGTCGCGACCCACTCGATGCCCGTCCGCCTCGTCCCGGGGGCTCCGGTGAGCAGGGTCAGGCCGAGGGAGCGGTCCGCGAGAAGCGTGTCGACGGTGGCAAGCATGCCCCGATTGTAGGCACGCCTAGACGGATGCACAGCAGCCGTGGGACGCGTCGTGCGCGTGCCCATTCGTCGCTGAGGGGAGAACCGCGTAGCCTTCAAGCCATACCAAGAGGTCGAACCCCGAGGAAGGGAAGCATCGTGACGGAGTTCCGCATTGCCCAGGAGCGCAAGCTCGAAGGCGCCATTCCAGGCCCCAAGTCGCAGGCCCTGACTGCGCGTCGTGAGGCGAGCGTCTCCGCGTCGCTCGTCCCCGCAGTCCCCGTGTACGCGGCTGACGTCGATGGCGCCATCATCCGCGACGTCGACGGCAACCAGTTCGTCGACTTCGGCGCGGGCATCGCCGTCACCAACGTCGGCGCCTCGCACCCCCGCGTCGTCGCCGCCGTGCAGGAAGCCGCGTCGCACTTCACGCACACCGCCTTCGGCATCACCCCGTACGAGGGCTACGTCGCCGTCGCCGAGAAGCTCATCGAGATCACGCCGGGCGACCACGCCAAGAAGGCCGTGCTCCTCAACTCCGGCGCCGAAGCCGTCGAGAACGCGGTCAAGATCGCCCGCCACTCGACCGGCCGCAACGCCGTCATCGCGTTCGACCACTCGTTCCACGGCCGCACGAACCTCACGATGGCCCTCACCGCGAAGAACATCCCGTACAAGGACGGCTTCGGACCCTTCGCGCCAGAGGTCTACCGCGCACCCATGAGCTACCCGTACCGTGACGGCCTGACCGGCGCCGAGGCGGCAGCCCGCACGATCGACGTCATCGAGAAGCAGGTCGGCGGCAACAACGTCGCGGCCATCATCATCGAGCCCATCCAGGGCGAAGGTGGCTTCATCGTCCCCGCCGAGGGCTTCCTCCCCGCGCTCGTCGAGTGGGCGAAGGCCAACGGCGTCGTCTTCATCGCCGACGAGGTGCAGGCCGGCATGTGCCGCACCGGCGCCTGGTTCGCCTCCGAGCACGAGGAGATCGTGCCCGACCTCGTCACGATCGCGAAGGGCGTCGCGGGCGGCATGCCGCTCTCGGCCGTCGTCGGCCGCGCCGAGATCATGGACAGCGTGCACGTCGGCGGACTCGGCGGCACCTACACGGGCAACCCCGTCGCCACTGCCGCCGCGCTCGCCACGATCAGCATCATGGAGGACGAGCAGCTCGCTGCCCGCGCCCTCGAGATCGAGACCATCGTCAAGACGCGCTTCGAGGCGCTCAGCGCCGAGCTCGGCGAGAACACGATCATCGGCGAGGTCCGCGGACGCGGCGCCATGCTGGCGTTCGAGTTCGTCGAGGCCGGCACGGCGACGACCACGAAGAAGCCGCACCCGGCGGCCGTGAAGGCGATCGTCGCCGACGCGCTCAGCCAGGGCGTCGTGCTCCTCTCATGCGGCACCTACGGCAACGTCGTGCGCCTCCTCCCGCCGCTCACCATCACGGACGAGCTGCTGAACGACGGCCTCGACGTGCTCGAAGCCGCCATCCGCGCGCAGGCGTAGCCCGCTCGCGCCCGCCACGGGCGCGCACCAGACCGCCGGGAAGCCCCGGCACCAGAATCTCGACGCCCCGGCACATTCCGCGCCGCCGGGGCGTCGAGGTGTCTCCGCGGGCATCCGCGCCCGCGCCCGCGCCCGCCGCCGCGCCCGCGCTCGCCGCCGCGCCCGCGCTCGCCGCCGCGCCCGCGCCCGCGCCCGCCCGCGCCCCCGCATCCCGCCGAACGGCGTGCAAAGATGCGGCTCCTGCAGGTTCGTTTCGAGACGAGCCTGCATTTTCCGCATGTCTGCGCCGGGGCTGGGCGCCAGGACGGATTCAGCGCGACGGTTCGGAACGGGTGGGGCGCGGTGGCCGGAACTGGTCAGTGGGTCGTCGTCTTGAGACCGGCCGCGACGCCGAGGCCTCGGATGAGTGCCTCGAGGCCGCGTTCGAAGGCCTGCTCGCGCAGCTCGCGGGGTGGATGTGCGGCGACGGCCGCCGCGAGCGTCGGCGCCGCATCCGCCTGGTTGCCGAGGTCGAAGATGTCGAGCGGGGCGTTGAGGTCGTACGCGGATCCGTAGATGAACGACTCGATGGCGACGATCGCCGGCATGATGCTCGCGTCGGGGCAGCCCGCGCGGCGGAGGCCTGCGGCAACGCTCTCGTACATCGCGAGGGTCTCGGTCGCACCTGCCACGGGCATCTTCGCGATCGCCTCGACGAGCGAGTCGTGCTCCTTCATGACGAGCCGGTAGCTGCGCGCCCACGCGGCCAGGGCCAGGTCCCATGGCTCGGTCTCGAAAGCGGAGGCGTCGACGGCGGCCATGAGGCGGTCCTCGATCCAGCGGAGGATCTGTCGCTTCGAGTGCGCGTGGTTGTAGAGCGCGGCGGGGGTCACATCGAGCGCCTTGGCGAGCTTCGCCATGGTCAGGGCGTCGTAGCCGTCGTGGCTCGCGACCCGCATGGCGGCGTCGGTGATGCGCTTCTGCGTCAGGATGCGCGTGCGGGGTCGCCCGGCACGCCGCTGTCCATCGGACTCGACATGTTCGCTGGTGCTCACTGGCCCTCCCGTCTCCCGACCATATCGCCTCGCAAATGCTCCTTGTCCGAGGGCGCGGTGTCGACTAACGTAAATTAATCCTGTTCATTTGGATGGCACGGTCACGAACCCGGTCGCCATCCTGACTCACTTCGACGGCGAAGCCAGGGCGCTTGGGGCTGTCACAACGGAAAGAGCGGAAATGCAGACCATCGAACGCGACGTCGTCATCATCGGAGCGGGCCCATCCGGACTCACGGCGGCACGCCGCCTCACCCAGGCGGGCAAGACCGTCGCCGTCCTCGAAGCGCGCGACCGCGTCGGCGGGCGCACGTGGAGCAACATCATCGACGGCCAGTTCTTCGAGATCGGCGGCCAGTGGGTGTCGCCGGACCAGACGGCACTCCTCGCGCTTCTCGAAGAGCTCGGCAAGGACACCTTCTCGCGCTACCGCGAAGGCAAGTCGGTCTACATCAGCCCCAAGGGCGAGCGCACCGTCTACGAGGGAGACACCTTCCCCGTCAGCGAGCACACGGCCGCCGAGATGGACCGCATGATCGAGATCCTCGACGGCCTCGCCGCCGAGATCGGCCCCCACGAGCCCTGGGCGCACGCCAAGGCCCGCGAGCTCGACACCATCTCCTTCCACCACTGGCTGCGTCAGCAGTCCGACGACGAGGAAGCCTGCAACAACATCGGGCTCTTCGTCGCGGGCGGCATGCTCACCAAGCCGGCCTTCGCGTTCTCCGCCCTGCAGGCGGTGCTCATGGCCGCATCCGCCGGCTCGTTCTCGAACCTCGTCGACGAGAGCTTCATCCTCGACAAGCGCGTCGTCGGGGGCATGCAGTCGGTCAGCCAGCAGATGGCCGCGGAACTCGGCGACGCCGTCGTGTTCCTGAACAACCCCGTGCGCTTCCTCCACTGGGACGACAACGGCGCAGGCCAGGCCGCCCCGGTGACGGCCATCGCCGACCACATCACCGTGAAGGCCCAGCACGCCATCATGGCCGTGCCGCCGAACCTCTACTCGCGCGTCTCGTTCGTGCCCGCGCTGCCTCGCCAGCAGATGATCGTGCACCAGCACATCTCCATGGGCCTCGTCATCAAGGTGCACGCCACCTACGCGACGCCGTTCTGGCGGGAAGAGGGCCTCAGCGGCACCGCCTTCGGCGCCGGCCACCTCGTGCAGGAGGTCTACGACAACACCAACCACGAAGACGAGCGCGGCACGCTCGTCGGGTTCATCACCGACGAGGCGGCCGAAGCCATGTGGGCGCTCGGCGAAGAGGAGCGCAAGGCGGCCGTGCTCGGGGCCGTCGCCGAATTCCTCGGCCCGAAGGCACTCGAGCCCGAGGTGTTCTACCTCTCCGACTTCGGCGCGGAGGAGTGGACGCGAGGCGCGTACGCCACCAGCTACGACCTCGGTGGGCTCGCCCGCTGGGGCGCCATCCAGCACGACCCGGTCGGCCCCATCTTCTGGTCGAGCTCCGACCTCGCGGCAGAGGGCTACCAGCACGTTGACGGCGCAGTGCGGATGGGCGAAGCTACGGCGAAGCGCATCCTCGAGTCCTGAGCGCCCACGGCACGTGAAATCGGACGACACCCGAAGAACTGGAGAGGCAGCATGACGCAGCGTTTCGTAGTGGGCTACATCGCGAGCGACCGAGGGCATGACGCTCTCGCCCTCGCCTCCTTCCTCGCCAAGGGCACGGACACGGAGCTCATCATCGCGATGGTCACCCCGGAGACGTCGCCGTACAGCGGCACGCACCCGCTGCCGCTCGACGATGCGGACAGCATCATCGGCAAGCAGATCGACACGTGGATGAGCGAAGCGCTCGCCCAGGTGCCCGAGGGTATCCAGGCGACGGGCGTCGTCCGCAGCGCCTCGGGCGAAGCGCAGGGCCTCATGGATGTCGCCTCGGAGTTCGGTGCGGTCGCGATCGTCATCGGGGCGGCCACGACGGCGCTCCTGCGTCAGTTCACGGTCGGGACCGTCGCATCCACGCTCCTGCACGCCTCGCCGCTGCCGGTGGCGCTCGCGCCAGCTGGCTTCGCGGAGGAGGGCCCAGTCACGCGCATCACGACCCTCTTCGGGACGCGCTCCGGTGCGGCCGCGCTCATCGGCACGTCCGTCGAGAGCGCGCTCCAGCGCGACGTGCAGCTGCGTCTCCTCTCGCTCGTGCAGCTCGACCGCGTTCCGCCGAGCCAGGTGCAGGAGGTCGAGGAGTTCGTGCGCGAGTTCGGCGGCGCCGTGCTCGCGGGGCGCGCGGAGGCGCTGCTTGAGTCCGGGAAGGCGACCGTCGAGACCGTCGAGGGCGAGAACCTCGAGGCCGCGCTGGAGAAGGCGAACTGGAGTGCGGGCGACGTGGCGTTCGTCGGCTCCAGCCGACTCGCGCAGGGAGGCCGCATCTTCCTCGGCGCCCGCGCGCAGCGACTGCTGCGGGTGCTGACGGTGCCGGTCATCGTCGTGCCACGCGCGGTGCTCCCCGCCGAGGCGCCCAAGCCCGCCCCCGGTGCCGAATCCACTGAGACAGGAACAGGGCGATGACGAAGACAGCAGACAGCACGGAGCGGGGCGGGCTCAGCTCCAAGGGCCTCTCCGCCGGCAAGGTGGGCGTCATCGGCGCCACCATCATCGGCATCTCGTGCATCGCCCCGGCCTACACGCTGACCTCGGGCCTCGGCCCGACCATCGCGCAGGTCGGCGTGCAGACGCCCGCGATCCTTTTCATCGGCTTCATCCCGATGGTGCTCGTGGTCTTCGGCTACCGCGAGCTGAACTCGGCGATGCCCGACTCCGGCACGACCTTCACGTGGGCGTCGCGCGCCTTCGGCCCGTGGATCGGGTGGATGGGCGGATGGGGGCTCATCGCGGCAACCGTCCTTGTGCTCTCGAACCTCGCCGCCGTCGCGGTCGACTTCCTCTTCATCCTGCTGGCGCAGGTCTTCCAGAATCCGGAGCTCGCCGACCTCACGCGGGTGCTGTGGATCAACATCCCCGTCACGGTCCTCTTCACGGCGCTCGCCGCGTGGATCTCGTACCGGGGAGTCGAGGCGACCGAGAAGATCCAGGTCGGGCTCGTCGCGTTCCAGCTCATCGCGCTCGCCTGGTTCATCATCGCCGCGTTCATGCACCTGAGCAACAACACGGCCTTCGACCCGACGCCCGTCGAGCTGTCCTGGTTCAACCCCTTCGAGCTCGGTGACATGTCGTTGGTCGCCGCCGGCGTCTCGCTGTCGATCTTCCTCTTCTGGGGCTGGGACACGGTCATCACGATGAACGAGGAGGCGAAGGACCCGAAGAAGACCCCGGGCCGCGCCGCCATGCTCACGATCATCATCATCATGGTGATCTACCTGCTCACGACGCTCGCCGTGCTCGTCTTCGCGGGCATCGGCACCGAGGGTCTCGGGGCGGGGAACCCGGACAACCAGGAGAGCATCTTCGCGGCGCTCGCTGGCCCGGTCATGGGGCCGTTCGCGCTGCTCATGTCGCTCGCCATCCTCTCGTCGTCGGCGGCGTCGCTGCAGTCGACGATGGTCTCCCCGTCGCGCACGATCCTCGCGATGGGGCACTACGGGGCGCTGCCGAAGCGGTTCGCGGACGTCAGCCCTCGCTTCAAGTCGCCGTCGGTCGCGACCCTGGCCTCGGCCATCGCCGCCGTCGTCTTCTACGTCGTCATGAGGCTGCTGTCCGAGAACGCGCTGTGGGACACGATCGCGGCCCTCGGCCTCATGATCTGCTTCTACTACGGCGTCACGGGCCTCGCCTGCGTCTGGTACTTCAGGCACAGCCTCTTCGCCTCCGCACGGAACTTCTTCTTCCGGTTCCTGTTCCCGCTGCTCGGCGGCATCGTGCTGCTCTACTTCTTCTACGAGACAGCAGTCGCATCGCTCTCGCCGTCGTTCGGCTCCGGCTCGGCGCTCTTCGCGACGAGCTACGACGCGGACGGCATCGCCCAGGACGGCATCGGCCTCGTGTTCGTGCTCGGCATCGGCGTGCTGCTGCTCGGCGTCGTCATCATGGTCGTGCAGTACTTCCGCAACCCCGGATTCTTCCGCGGCGAGACGATCCAGATCGGCAACGACCGCGACACGCAGTCGATCGAGGTGCTGAAGGACTAGCGCTCGGGCGCTCTCGCCCGGCCCGCGCCGGGCCTGACACAGAAACTGGAGTTGCGCATCCCGGTCAGATGATCGGATGCGCAACTCCAGTTTCTGTGTTCATGCGGAGTGCTTCGTCAGCTCGCGCAGGTGGTGTCCTCCGCCGTCCGGCCGACGATGTCGTCGGATAGCGTCAGGGGTTCGCTCGGCGCTCCGGCCGCGTCCTCGGGCTGCGGCGCGTCGTCCGGCTGGGGCTCCGGGGCCACCCCGGCCGGCGCATCCGGTGCCTCGTCGTCCTGGAACGACAGCGGCAGGTCGGCTCGCAGCGTCGCGAAGATCGCGTCGGTCTCCTCGGTCAGCGGCTCCACCCGGTTCGGGTCTGCCCAGTACGGCACGACGGGCAGCTGCAGCATGACGATCCGGCTGAGGTCGACGTTCGAGAGCGTCTGCGCGAGGGCAACGAGGCTGCTCGGCTGCGCGAGCGCCTCGTCGACCGTCATGGCCTTGGACGCGGAGTCGGCGAGTCCGTACAGGGCACCCGGGTTCGTGAGGGTGCCAGCGCTCGTCACCTTGCGGGCGAGGGAGGCGAGGAACGCCTGCTGCGCCTGGATGCGGCCGAGGTCGCTACCGTCGGCGAAACCGTGGCGGGTGCGGAGGAACGCGAGGGCGGCCTCACCCTTCAGGGTGTGCGTGCCGGCGGTCATGTAGAGGCCCGAGTAGTCGTCGGCGATGTCGTTCTCGACGCACACGTCGACGCCGCCGATCGCCTCCGTGATGCCGATGACGCCGTCGAAGCCGACGACGATGAAATGGTCGATGGGGAGCCCCGTGAAGGCACGGATCGTGTCGAGCGAGCAGAACGGCCCGTTCTCGAGGGCGCCGTTGATCTGCGCGGCCTCCTGCGCTGGCACGATGTCGCCCGCCGGAGTCGTGCATTCCGGGGTCGGCAGCATGGTGTCGCGGGGGATGCTGATGAGCGTCGCGTCCTCGCGGTCAGCCGACACATGCAGGAGCATCATGACGTCGGATCTGGCCCCGCCGGCCTCCCCGTAGTCGGCGCTCGTCTGCCCGTCCCGCGAATCGGAGCCCATGATGAGGATGTTAACGGCGCCGTCCCACCCGGAGATCTCGGTGCCCGTTCCGTCGGCGCGCCCGACCGCGTTGTCGGCGAGGTTGCCGACGACCTGGAAGTACGTGGCCGACACGAAGCTGATGCCCGCGACCATGGTCACGCAGACCGCCGCCGCCGCGGCGACCATGATGCGGCGTCTCACGAACTTCGAGCTCGTGCGCCTGCGCCTGGACACGTGGCGGCCCTCGCCAGCCCTGGGGCGGCGGGCGGAGGGTGCGGATGCGCGGCTCGGCGACCGCGGGCTGGGACGGGCTGCGTCGTCGTCGGCACCGTCGAGCAGGGTCTCGATGACGGGATGCGGGTCTGTTGGCCTCTTCATGGTGCCTCTCGGTCGAGGGTGCTGCCCACCAACTCTCGAGGGGGAGGACACGCGCGAGCAGGTGCCAATGTCTCGCGGGCCCGGCCGGATTGCAAACCGACGGGTCGGTGGAGGCCACTGGCCGTTCTGTCGATTCAAGTATATTTCGGGGCCATTTCGGCCCATTGACGGGTCACCGTCGATGGGTCATCATCACCAAATGACAACATCGGAAACCGCAGCCGCCGCGAAGCTCAATGAGGAGCTGCACGGCGGGGGACTGAGCGCGAAGGGCCTCTCCGCCGGCAAGGTCGGCGTGCTCGGAGCCGCGGTCATCGGCGTCTCCTGCATCGCCCCCGCCTACGCCGTCACCTCCGGCCTGGGCCCCACCATCGCGGAGGTCGGCGTGTACACGCCGGCGATCATGATGGTCGGCTTCATTCCCATGCTGCTCGTGGTCTTCGGCTACCGGGAGCTCAACACGGCGATGCCCGACTCCGGCACGTCGTTCACCTGGGCGACCCGCGCGTTCGGCCCGTGGATCGGGTGGATGGGCGGATGGGGGCTCATCGCCGCCACCGTGCTGGTGCTCTCCAACCTGGCGGCCGTCGCCGTCGACTTCTTCTTCATCATGCTGGCGCAGATCTTCCAGAACCCGGCGCTCGCCGACCTCACACGCGTGCTGTGGGTCAACATCCCGATGACCGTGATCTTCACCGCGCTGGCGGCGTGGATCTCGTATCGGGGCGTCGAGTCGACGAAGAAGGTGCAGTACGTGCTCGTCGTGGTGCAGCTCATCGCGATCGTCTGGTTCATCATCGCGGCGTTCGTGCACGTCGGGAACGGCACCGCGTTCGACGCGACGCCCGTCGAGCTGTCCTGGTTCAACCCGTTCGAGGTCGGCTCGCTCGCCGCGATCTCGGCGGGCGTCTCGCTGTCGATCTTCCTCTTCTGGGGGTGGGACACGGTCATCACGATGAACGAGGAGGCGAAGGACCCGGAGAAGACGCCAGGACGCGCATCCATGCTCACGATCTTCGTCATGGTCGCCATCTACGTGCTGATGACGCTCGCCGTGCTCGCGTACGCGGGGATCGGCGAGGAGGGGCTCGGTGCCGGCAACCCGGACAACCAGGAGAGCATCCTCGCTTCCCTCGCCGAGCCGATCATGGGGCCGTTCGCGCTGCTCATGACGGTCGCCGTCATGTTCAGCTCGGCCGCCTCGCTGCAGTCGACCATGGTGTCGCCGTCGCGCACGCTGCTCGCGATGGGGCACTACGGGGCGCTGCCGAAGTCGTACGCGAGCGTCAGCCCGCGCTTCAAGTCGCCGTCGGTCGCGACGATCGCCTCGGCCGTCGCGGCGATCGCCTTCTACATCGTGCTGCGCCTGCTCTCCGAGAACGCGCTGTGGGACACGATCGCGGCCCTCGGCCTCATGGTCTGCTTCTACTACGGCGTGACCGGGCTCGCCTGCGTCTGGTACTTCCGTCGCTCGCTGCTCGCATCCACGCGCAACGTGTTCTTCCGCTTCGTGTTCCCGCTGCTCGGCGGCCTCGCGCTGCTCTACTTCTTCTTCGAGACCGCCAGGGCGTCGCTCTCGCCGTCGTTCGGGTCCGGCTCGGCGATCTTCGCGACCAGCTACGACGCGGACGGCATCGCCCAGGACGGCATAGGCCTCGTCTTCGTGCTCGGTGTCGGGGTGCTCCTGCTCGGGGTCGTGCTCATGGTCGTGCAGTACTTCCGCAGCCCCGGCTTCTTCCGCGGCGAGACGATCAAGACGGGCGCCGACGGCGACGCGGAGCCGGCCCCCGCGCTGCAGTAGTTCGTGCCGGCCTGGCGTGACGTGGCTGGGCATCGCCCGACCGCGGGCGGCCCGGTCCGCTGTAGGCTGGCCCGGTGAAGATCGCGCGCTTCGAATACCAGGGTCAGCTCACTTTCGGCATCCTCGACGAGGAGGAGAAGGTCTACGTCAAGCTGGCGGGTGACCCCCTCTACCTCGGCTACGAGACGCTCGACGAACGCATCCCGATCGACCAGGTGCAGCTGCAGTCGCCCGTGCTGCCGCGCTCGAAGGTCATTGGCTTCGGCCGCAACTACGCGGAGCACGCCAACGAGCTCGGCAACGAGGCCGCCGAGGTCCCCATGATGTTCCTCAAGCCGAACACCTCGGTGATCGGCCCGCGCCACCCCATCGTGCTGCCGCCCCAGTCGGAGCGCGTCGACCACGAGGCCGAGCTGGCCGTCGTCATCGGTCAAGTCGCCCGCAACGTGCCGGCCGCCGATGCGGGCCAGGTCATCTTCGGCTACACGATCGCCAACGACGTGACGGCCCGCGACCTGCAGAAGAGCGACGGCCAGTGGGCCCGCGCCAAGGGCTTCGACTCGTTCTGCCCGCTCGGCCCGATCATCGAGACCGACTTCGACCCGTCGAAGGGGCGCATCACGGCCGAGGTCAACGGGGAGCTGCGCCAGGAAGGCGACCTCTCGCAGATGATCACCTCGGTGGCGAAGCTCGTCGAGTACGCGTCGAGCGTGTTCACGCTGCTGCCCGGCGACATCATCCTCACCGGAACGCCCGCGGGCGTCGGTCCCCTCGCGAAGGGCGACACCGTCACCTGCACGATCGAGGGCATCGGCTCGCTCTCGAACCCCGTCACCGCCCGCTAGGGCCGCACTCTCCGCAGAGTTCGCCGCGCTGAGCCGCGCTCTCCGCCCGTTACTGGAGCCCCGCCGACCTTGCGTCGGCCCATCGCCGCCAGTCAATGTGCCCTTCTGGGCGCCCCGAAAGGGCACATTGACTGGCGGCGATCTTCGTCGTGCGGGAGTGGGCTCCGCGGCTAGCTGTTCGCGACCTCCGTGGCGGCGGCGAGCTGCTCGACCAGTGTCGGGAGGAAGAACGGGATGGAGAGCGCGGTCGGCGAGATGGCCGCCCCGTTCTCTTCGCCGACGAGTGCCGCGACGGCACCCTTCGAGACGGCGGGGATGAGCTTCGTGCGGTCCGAGGTCAGGAACGTCTGCAGCTGCTCCTCGGTCTCGGTCTGCGTGAAGACGACGTCCGCGTCGATCCGGTCGAGGTTCTCGCTGGAGACCGTGGTGGAGAAGGTCGACTCTCCGGTGGCGAGCTCTGCGACGGATGGTGCGCTCGTGAACCCGAGGTCGGTGAGCAGCTCGACGCGCGGGTCATTCTCGAGCAGGAGGTAGAAGGTGTCGACGTCCTCCGAGGCGTAGGCGATGGTGGTGCCTTCGAACTCGGGGTGCTCTGCGGCCTGGTCGGCGACCTGCTGGTCGAGGTCGGCGAGGACCGCGGTGGCGTCCGACTCGAGTCCGAGTGCCTTGCCGGTGTCGGTGATGACGTCGCGCCACGGCGTCGACCAGATGGCTTCCTCCGGCGCGACGACCGGCACACCGGCTGCGGTGACGGCGTCGTACTCCTCTTGGGTGAGCCCCGAGTAGGACGCGATGAACACGTCGGGGTCGGTGGCGAGGAGCGCTTCGACGGAGAGCTCGTAGGTGGCGTTGTCGAGGATGACGGGCGTCTCGCCACCGAGCTCCTCGATCTTGTCGGACACCCACGGCGCGATGCGGTCGTCGCCTCCGCCGTAGTCCATCGAGGCCATGGCGACGGGGACGATGCCGAGGGCGAGGACCGCGTCGGTGACGCCCCAGCCCCACGTCGCGACCCGGGTCGGGGCCTCTTCGATCGTGGTGCTGCCGTACATGTGCTCGAAGGTGACGGGGAAGCTGGATGCGTCGCCTGGGGCGGCGGCCGCATCGCCTGCGTCGGTGGCCGCGGGGGCGCAGGCGCTGAGCGCGAGCGCCGTGACCGCGACCGCGGCGGCGGCGATCGGTCGGAGGATTCGGTGCATTGGTGGTTCCTTTCGAACGGGGCGTGACGTGAGGAAGTCGGGGTGCGGCGGGACTATGCGGGCTCACTGCCGGTGTGGGCGCCGCCTGGCACGGGCACGATGAGGGGCGTCTTGGTGAGGGGGTCTGGCATGACGAGCGCGTCGAGCGCGAACGCGTCGGCGACGACCTCCTTCGTCAGGACGTCGGTGGGAGCTCCGCTTGCGACGATCCGTCCATCGCGCATGACGATGAGCTCGTCGGCGTAGCGGGCGGCGAGGTTCAGCTCGTGGAGCACGACCACGATGGTGGTTCCCTCGCGCCGGTTGAGGCTCACGAGCAGGTCGAGGACCTCGAGCTGATGGCTGAGGTCGAGGAACGTCGTGGGTTCGTCGAGGAGGAGCACCTTGGGGTTCTGGGCGAGCGACATCGCGATCCACACTCGCTGGCGCTGCCCGCCGGAGAGGTCGCCGACGGGGCGGTCGGCGAGTTCGGCGACGCCGGTGCGGCGCATTGCCTCGTCGACGTGCTTCGTGTCGGCCTGGCCCCAGCGGTCGAAGAGCCCGCGGTGGGGGTGGCGTCCGCGGGAGACGAGCTCTGCGACCGTGAGGCCGTCGGGGGCGGTCGGATGCTGGGGGAGCATCCCGACGGTCTGCGCGAACCGGCGCCTCGGGATGCCCGCCACGTCGACGTCGTCGAGGCGAACGCTGCCCGCGAGCGGCGCGGTGAGGCGGGCGAGCACGCCGAGGAGGGTGGATTTGCCGCAGGCGTTGGCGCCGATGATCATCGTGATGCGGCCGGGGGTGATGTCGAGGTCGAGTCCCTCGATGACCGTGCGGCTTGGGTAACCGGCCGAGAGTCCGCGGGCGGAGAGGCGCGGGCCCGCGCCGGTGGTCGCCGACGGGTCGACGGCGAGGGCAAGCGCGAAGTCGTCGCCGTTCACAGCTGGCGTCCTTTCGTGGAGGCGAGGAGCCAGAGCAGGAACACGGCGCCGACGGCTCCGGTGACGACTCCGACTGGCAGTGAGGTCTCGGGGATCGCGAACTGCGCGACGAGGTCGGCGCCGGTGAGGAGGGCCGCTCCGGTGAGCGCGCTCGCGCCGACGCCGATGGCGCCGTGGCCGAGCAGCGACCTGGCGATGGCGGGCGCGCACAGGGCGATGAAGGAGATGGGGCCCGCGAAGGCGCAGGTGACGGCGGTGAGCAGGACCGCGGTGAGGACCGCGGTCATCCGAACCCGACTGGTGCTGACGCCGAGTCCGGCGGACGTGGATGCGCCGAGCTGCGTGATGGGCAGCCAGCGGGCCGAGAGCGTCACGAAGGGGAGCGCCGCAAGGGCGACGACGCCGACCACGAGGAGGTGCCACCAGGCGGTGGAGGCGAGGGAGCCCGTGACCCAGAGCAGCGCGGCCTGGGCGAGCTCGACCTGGCTGCGGACCATGAGGTAGTTCATGATGGCGACGCAGAGGAACGAGATGCCGATGCCGGCGAGGATGAGGCGGAAGCCGGCCTCGCCGCGCCGGCCAGCCGCGAGGAGGAGGACGCCGGCGACCGCGAGGCCTCCGGCGAACGCTGCGAGTGCGAGGAAGGGCCCCGTGACGCCGAAGACGAGGAGCAGGAACACAGCGGCGACGCTGCTGCCTCCGCTGATGCCGAGGAGGTCGGGGCTCGCGAGGGGATTCCGCAGCACGCCCTGCAAGAGGGCACCGGCCACGCCGAGGCACGCTCCGACGAGGACGCCCATGAGGACCCGGGGGAGTCGAACCTGGAACAGCACGTACGTCTCGAGACGGTCGCCGCCGCCGAGGAGGGTGCGGCCAAGCTGCTCGAGCGTCAGCGGGTAGTCGCCCGTCGTCACGCCGACGAGGACAACCGCGGCCAGGGCCACGCTGAGGCCGACGAAGACGGCGGAACGCCGGCGGCGGACGCGGGCTCGCACCGCTTCGAGTGGCGAGTCGGCCCCTGCGTGCTCGGCGGCGGGGGCGAGCGTGCGCGTATCCCATCCCGTCACAGCGCCACCTGCTTCCGACGCAGCACGAGCGTGATGAGGGCCGGGGCGCCGACGAAGGCGACGACCACGCCGGCCTGCACTTCGCCGGGGAGGGCGATGACTCGTCCGATGATGTCGGCGATGAGCAGGACGGCGCCGCCGAGGGGCGCGCCGATGAGGAGGAGGCGCCGGTAGTCGTCGCCGACGATGGCGCGCAGCGCGTGGGGGACGAGGAGCCCGATGAAGACGATGGGGCCGGCGATCGAGGTGGCGCCCCCGCAGAGCAGCACGGTGGCGAGGATGCCGAGCGCGCGGGTGCGGGCCACGTTCTGCCCGAGGCCTGCCGCGGTGTCGGCGCCGAGTGCGATGAGGTCGAGGCCGCGCGCGCTCGCGACGGCGATGATGCCGCCGATGAGGAGCGGGATGGCGACGACGGCGACGGTGTCGAGGCCACGCGAGGTGAGCCCTCCGACCTGCCAGTAGCGGAAGACGTCGAGCGCCACGATGGAGGTCGTCAGGATGAGGGTGGTCACGGCGGTGAGGCCGGCGGTGACCGCGGCCCCGGTCAGCGCGAGCTTCGCCGGGTTGTCGCCGTCGGGCCCCCGAGTGCCGACGAAGGCCACGACCACGGCGGCGACGGCGGCTCCCGCGAACGCGAACCACACGAATCCGGTCGGCGCGGAGATGCTGAAGAACGTGATGGCCACGAGCACGGCGACGGAGGCCCCCGCGTTGATGCCGAGGAGTCCCGGGTCGGCGAGCGGGTTGCGTGTGATGCCCTGCATGAGGGTGCCCGCGACGGCGAGCGCCGCGCCCGCGAAGAGGCCGATCAGCGTGCGGGGGATGCGCTGGTCTCGCACGACGGTGTGGTCCGCGAGCTCTGGATCGGGGGAGAGCAGCGCATCCAGGACCACGGAGGGGGCGATGGGGCGGGCTCCGACGAGGAGGCTCAGGATCACGGCGGCAATCAGCAGCGCGACGGCGCCGACGGCGACCAGGCGGATGCGGCGCGCGCGTGCGCCCGCGATCATTCCTGGTGCTCGGACTGGCCGAGGCGCCAGTACCCCATGAAGGCGACGCGCTTGCGGTCGATGCCGTTCACGGTCACGAGGTGGCGGCGGAGCGTCTTGATGGTCGCCGCTTCCCCGGCCATCCACGCGTAGAACTCGCCTTCGCCGTCCTCTGGGCTGTCCCAGAGGAGGTCGACGTCGACGTCGATGTCGGCGATCTGCTGCGGGCGTGGGGATGCGGCCTGCGCGAGCGCGTCGGGGGAGGCCTCGCACCAGCTGGTCAGGGCCTCCGTGAGGCGCGCCCCGTGCTTGGCGCCGTCGCGTGGCAGCCAGGTGATGCGGAAGTTCGCGGGCGCGTCGATGCGGATGATGTCTGCGCTCGTCGGCACCTCGAGGAGCGCGTCTACGTCGCACCGCTCGTCGAGCGACTCGAGGATGGAGCCGATGGCGGGGACCGCGGTCTCGTCGCCCGCGAGGAGCAGGCGCTTGGCGGTACCTGGGTGCCAGTCGGCGCCGAGGTGCGAGTGCTCGCTGCGCTGGTCGGGGCCCACGATGACGAGGTCGTCGCCGGGCTTCGCGGTCTCGGCCCAGGCTCCCGCGGGGCCAGCACCGTGGTGCACGACGAAGTCGACGTCGATCTCGCGCGCGTCCGGGTCGACGCGGCGAACCGTGTAGGTGCGCAGGGGACTGCGCTGCGCCGTCGGCGTCTCGCGCCAGCGCTCGTACCAGAGGCCGGCGTCGAGGACCTCAGGGTCGCGCTGCCCGAAGTCGCTGGTCGTGCCGTCGGCCATGGGGAGGATGAGCTTGATCCGTTGGTCGAGCCCGGTGGTGCCGAAGTGCTCGAACTCCTCGCACGTGAAGGTCACCCGCGTGAATGCCGGCGACAGATGCTGCACCGAGCGAACCTCGGCGCAGTATGGCCGGTAGGCGGGGCGGGTCTGGAGAGCAGCGGAAGCAGTCACCGAGCCAAGATAAGCCTTGCCTTACCCCGGCGTCCAGTTCTGGAACGGTTCTGGTCGTTGTGTCCATGAAGCGCGATGCGCGACGGACGGTCGCCACGCCGCCCGCTTGAGGTGAGCGCGTCGCCGTCGATATCCTGGCCGGCTGCGATGCCGCAGCTTCACCGCACCAACAGGAAGCATCCGATGTCGCTCGACACCACTGCCCCCGCCGCCAGTCAGCCAGGCGGATTCACCGCTGAACCCCTGGCCATCCCCTCATCGCTCGGCGATGCGTCGGCCGAGTCGTTCCACGAGATGACGGCGCTCCGCAACGCCGTCGCCCGGGAGACGTACCGCAACGACGACTTCGTCCTGCCTGCTGAGGTGCTGCTCCCGGGCTACGAGGCGAGCGAGTACGAGCGCCGCGACGGTCGTCTCATCCGCGAGCACGGGCGCCTCGTCGGCCGGGTCCTCTTCGACCTCCCGCTCACGGAGGACGTCCACATGGCGAAGATGATGCTCGAGATCCACCCGGAGGCGAGGGGCCGCGGGTTCGGGGCCGCCGCCTACGAACTGGGTGAGCGCCTGGTGCGCGAAGCGGGCCGCACCGAGATCCGCACCTGGGTCGTGCACCGGGAGGTCGACGGGCCGCGCATCCCGTCACCGACCGGGGTGGGCGACATCCCCGCCCTCGACCCGGCCGCCCAGATGCTGGTCGGGCGCGGCTTCGAGCTGGGACAGGTCGAGCGGATGAGCGTGCTCGAGCTCGGGGAGGAGCGCGACGCCGGCCTCCGCGGGCTGCGCGACGGCGCGGCCGAGATCGCCGGCGACGACTACCGCTACGTCTCATGGTCGTACCCGACGCCCGAGGACCACGTCGACGGCTACGCGCAGCTGAAGGCCCGCATGAGCACGGACGCCCCGCAGGGCGACCTCGCCGAAGATGAGCAGGAGTGGGACGCGAAGCGCGTTCGCGAGGAGCTCGAGTCGACGGCCATCGCCCGAGGCGACCAGGTGCTGGTCGGCGCGATCGAGCACCTCCCGAGCGGCGAGCTCGTGGCCTTCACCGAGCTGCAGCGGATGGCCGACGGCACGAAGCGGGCCGACCAGGAGGACACGCTCGTGCTGAGCGAGCACCGCGGCCACCGGCTCGGCCTGCTCGTGAAGGCGGAGAACCTGCTCGCGTGGAGGAGCCTGCACCCCGACGTCGAGCGGGTCTACACGTACAACGCCGAAGAGAACCGGCCGATGCTGAACGTCAACGAGGCCCTCGGCTTCCGTCCGTTCATCAGCGAGGGCGCCTGGCGGAAGGTGCTCGGCTGAACTGCCGGCTGAGCTGCCGACGGAGCTCCCGGCGCGTGGGCTCGCCCCGGTAAGCTGGGGGCCTCATGACTGCATCCTCTTCTTCGCTCGTAACCACCGCAACGGGCAGCGATGTCCGCGTCCGCTTCTGCCCGTCTCCCACGGGCACCCCGCACGTCGGGCTCATCCGCACGGCCCTCTTCAACTGGGCCTACGCGAAGCACACCGGGGGCACGTTCGTGTTCCGCATCGAGGACACGGATGCGGAGCGCGACTCCGAGGAGAGCTACCAGCAGATCATCGACGGGCTCGGCTGGCTCGGCCTCGGCTGGGACGAGGGCGTCAACGCAGGCGGGCCGCACGAGCCGTACCGCCAGTCGCAGCGCACCGACATCTACCTCGACGTCATCCAGAAGCTCCGCGACGCCGGCCACCTGTACGAGTCGTTCGCGACGGGCGAGGAGATCGAGGCGCGCAACATCGCCGCCGGTCGCGACCCGAAGATGGGCTACGACAACTACGAGCGCGACCTGTCCGCCGACGAGATCGCCCGCCTCAAGGCCGAGGGGCGCGAGCCGGCGCTGCGCCTGCGGGTGCCGGACACCGACCTCTCCTTCGACGACCTCGTGCGCGGCGAGATCACGTTCAAGGCGGGGTCGTTCCCCGACTTCGTGCTCGTGCGGCCGAACGGCAAGCCGCTGTACACGCTCGTGAACCCCGTCGACGACGCGCTCATGGGCATCACCCACGTGCTCCGCGGCGAGGACCTGCTCTCGTCGACGCCGCGCCAGATCGCGCTGTACCACGCGCTCATCGACGTGGGAGTCGCCGAGTTCATCCCGCGCTTCGGCCACCTGCCCTACGTCATGGGCGAGGGAAACAAGAAGCTCTCCAAGCGCGACCCCGAGTCGAACCTCTTCCACCACCGCGACCGCGGCTTCCTGCCGGAGGGGCTCCTCAACTACCTGTCGTTGCTCGGCTGGTCGATCGCCGCCGACCGTGACGTGTTCACGATGGACGAGATGATCGTCGCGTTCGACGTGGAAGACGTCAACCCGAACCCGGCGCGATTCGACCTCACGAAGGCCGAGGCCATCAACGGCGAGCACATGCGCCTGCTCGGCGCCGACGACTTCGCGTCACGCCTCGTCGCCCCGCTGCAGCTCGCCGGGGTGCTCCCGCTCGAGACGACGGATGCGCAGCTCGAGCTGCTCGGCCGCGCGGCCCCACTCGTGCAGGAGCGCATGCAGCTCCTCGGCGAGGCCCCGGAGATGCTGGGCTTCCTCTTCGTCGACGCCGCAGACCTCGAAGTCGAGGACACGGCGGTCGGCTCGCTGAAGGGCGACGTCTCGGGCGTGCTCGACGCATCCATCACCGCCCTCGACGCGCTCGACGCGCCGGATGCGTGGACCACGGAGCAGATCGAAGCGGCGCTCCGCGGCGCGCTCATCGACGGCCTCGGCCTCAAGCCGCGCGTCGCGTTCGGCCCGATCCGCGTCGCCGTCTCCGGCCGCAAGATCTCCCCGCCGCTCTTCGAGTCGCTCGAGCTGCTCGGCCGCGAGCAGTCGCTCGCGCGCATCCGCTCGCTCGCCTCGCGCCTCGCCGCGTAGCCCGCGCTGCTCGCGCGCTCACCCGCTCGCGCGTGTCCGCTCGCGCGTGCCGAGCACTCACCCCCTCGTTTCGGGATGGGTCAATCACTTCGGGATGGTTTCTTTCCCATCCCGAAGCGATTTACCCATCCCGAGACTTGTGTCCGAGCGCGAGGGGCTGGCGAAGTCGCACGGTCGGCGTGAGTGGGCTGATGCGATGGCGCCCGCAGGTTTCGCGGAACGGTCGACCGCTCGTCGAGCACGCACGCACCTCGTTTCGGGATGGGTTAATCACTTCGGGATGGTTTCTTTCCCATCCCGAAGCGATTTACCCATCCCGAGACTTGTGTCCGAGGGCGAGGGGTTGCTGAAGTCGCCCAGTCGGCGTGAGTGGGCTGATGCGATGGCGCCCGGAGGCCTGCGGATCGCGCCAGCCCTCGCACGTCGGGACGGGTGAGGATACCCTCAGAGGATGCCCGCCTGCCTGAGCCTGCGGGCGGGAGACTCCGGGAGGACTGCATGACCGAGGCCTTGGGCACGCACTACGACGTTGTTGTCATCGGGGGTGGGCCTGCGGGGTTGCAGGCGGCGCTGATCCTCGCGCGGCACCGGTACTCGACGTTGGTGCTCGACGGCAATCGGCCCCGGCATTCGGCGACGCTCGAGGCGCACGGCTTCCTCACCCGCGACCACACGGCCCCCAACGAACTGCGGAGGCTCGGGCGTGAGGACGTCGAGGCGTACGAGGACGCGGAGATCCAGTTCGCCCAGGTCTCTCGGGTGCGCGCGCTGAACGACGAGGAGTCGGCGGGCGCGGAGGCCTCGCAGGGGGCCGCGTTCGAGGGGTCGTTCGCGTTCGTGGCGGGTGGCGTCCCCGCCGCTGACGGTTCGAGTGTCAGCGCGGACCCGCGCGAGATCGCATCTCGTCGCCGGGATGGTGTGCGCGTGCCGTACCGGTTCGCGGTCGAGGCGAAGGGGGTGCGCGGCACGCCAGCGCGGGCGGTATTCGCGCGTTCGGTGATCCTGGCGACGGGCCTCACGGAGGTGCTGCCTGCGTTGCCGATGCTGCGCGCGTTCTACGGCACGAGCATCCACAGCTGCGTCGAGTGCGACGGGTGGACGCAGCGCGACCGCCGGGTCTCCGTGATCGCGGCGCCGGGGGTGACAGATCTCTACGAGCGGGCGGTGCAGCTGACGCGCTTCACCGGCGCGCTGACCGTGTTCGCGGGGGAAGGGCAGCTTGCTGAGCTGCAGGAGCTCGACCTCATCGAGCGCGGAGTCGTCGTCGAGAACCGGGCCGTCGTCGATGTCGAAGGCGGGCCGGGGGGAGTGACGGGGGTTGCGCTTGAGGATGGCGACGTCGTGACGACCGAGGCCGTCTTCGTGCGCCCCAACTACGTGGCGAAGCTCGACTTCGCGAGCGACCTCGGTGTCGACTTCGACGCGTTCGGCCTCGTGGCGGCGGATGAGCTGGGTCGCACGAGCGTGCCCGGCATCTACGCGACGGGGGAGCTGACGGGGCCCGGGCCGCAGATGCTCATCGTCGCGGCGGGGAACGGTGCGCAGACCGGCATGGCTGTGGACCGGGACCTCCTCGGCCTCTGACCCACGTGAGCCCCGCGTGGTTTGCCGCGTCTGCTGGTGGCCCGCGCGGGGGCGGCGTGATGCAGGCTGGTCCGGGGCGCGCCCGTGGGCTGTTCGGAGGGTGCGGGTTGCGCTAGCTTGACACTGTCGGCACCGTCGCCGCTCCCGCGGGCGCCGGTGAGGCGACGCCTCGCTCCTCGTGAAGGGCCAGCCATGACCGGAGACACACCAGCCGCAGGCGCGGCTTCGAAGCCGAAGGGCGCCATCTCGCTGCTCGGCGGCACCGCGATCGGTGTCGGCGGCATGATGGGCGCTGGCCTCTACACGCTGCTCGGTCTGGCGGCGACGACGGCGGGCGTGTGGATCCCGGTCGCGTTCATCGTGGGTGGCGCGGTCTCCGCCTTCAGCGTCTACTCGTACGCGAAGCTCGGTGCGAAGTTCCCGAGTCGTGGTGGCGCCGGTCAGTTCCTCATCCGCTGCTTCGGCGACACTGTCGTCGCGGGCGGCTTGAACATGTTCCAGTTCATCGGGTGGATCATCGCAATGTCGCTGTATGCGGTCGGCTTCGGCGGTTATGCGGTGAGCATGCTCCCGTTCGATGCGCCGGCCTGGGCGGCGAAGGCGTTCGGGGTGGGTCTCGTGCTGCTGGTCGTCGTCGTCAACCTCGTCGGCTCGAAGCTCGTGGGCCGCTCTGAGCAGTTCGTGATCGCGATCGAGCTGCTCATCCTGCTCGCGTTCATCGTGGCCGGGCTCTTCAAGGCCGACCCGAAGTTCATCTTCGAGGAGGCGGGACAGACCGGTGCGCTCGGGATCCTGTTCGCCGCGGGACTCCTGTACGTCACGTACGAGGGGTTCGGGGTGGTCACCAACTCGGCGGCGGATATGAAGAACCCCGCACGAGAGCTGCCGCGAGCCATGTACCTGTCGCTCATCATCGTCGTCGCCGTGTACGTGGTCGTCTCGTCGCTGGTGGTCATGATCCTGTCCGTGCCCGAGGTCGAGCAGCATCAGGGGCATGTCGTCGCCGAGGCGGGTCTTGCGATCTTCGGCCAGGTCGGCTTCGTCGTGATCGGTGCGGCGGCGCTGCTGGCGACGGCGTCGGGTGTCAACGCGACCCTCTTCGGCGACGCAAACCTCGCGTTCATGATGGCCCGGACGGGGCAGCTGCCGCAGCAGTTCAAGAAGAAGGTGTGGCTGGGCGGAACGGGTGGCCTGTTCGCGTCTGCCGCGCTTACGGTGGCGTTCGTCATGTTCTTCCCGCTCTCCGCGGTGGGGCAGATGGCGAGCCTCGCGTTCCTGGTCATCTACGGCGCCGTGAGCGTCGGCCACATCAAGCTGCGGAAGCAGACTGGGGCGAAGATGTGGCCGCTCATCGCGGCCATCGCCCTCAACGCTGCGCTGTTCGCCCTATTGCTCGGGTACACGGTCTCGACCGGTCCGGCGAGCACGTGGATAACGCTGCTGGTGGTGTTCGTGGCCAGCTTCGTGCTCGAGATACTGGTTCGTCGCTTCACCGGCCGCAAGCTGGTCGCGGACCCCGTCGGGGGAGTCGCCGAGGCTGCGGGGGTCGACGGGCTGAGGGGCTGATTTGTTCAGCGTCCGGGAGTGCGCTATGCTCTCTGAGGCGCTTCGGTGCCATTGGGGTATGGTGTAATTGGCAACACGGAGGTTTCTGGTACCTTTGTTCTTGGTTCGAGTCCAGGTACCCCAGCCAGTAGAAACAGCGAGATCAACACGAAGAGCCCCGCCGAGCGGGGCTTTTCGCGTCTGATCAGTGCCCTTCGTGCGGCTGCTCACTCGGAGCCAGCCGCTCGTAGTCGCCAAAGGCGTCGATCTTCGCTCCCTGCCCATGGAGCAGCATCGTGAGTCGCTCGATCTGGGCTGGAGTGAGCGGGCGGCGCCTGGCGCGCTCGCGGCGCGCGAGGAGGTCGAGGAACTGGGATTCGTCGGCGACGACGGCGGTGCGATCCGCCGACGGGGTCACACCTGCCGCGTCTGTGTGGACGGTCGCGGCGAGGTTCGAGTAGAACACGCACGTGTCGACGGTGATCCCCTCGCCCAGGGCGGCCTCGGCGAAGTGCGCGAGCTGCTCGGCGTGTTCGAGCGCAGCCCGGCGAGGGGAGTGGTCTCCGACGTGCGTCACGACCCGCAGACCAGCGGTCGAGGGGGTGTCGTCACTCGGCGACCGAGCGTCGCGTCCGGGTGAGATCTGCACGGCGAACGGGGGACGCAGATTCGCGTCGTCGACGAGGTTCGCGAACGCGGGTTGGGCCTCGCTCGGCCGGACGCCATCGAAGATCACGCCGTCCCAGGTCTTGTTGTGGACGAGCAGGGCGCCCGCATCGGTGAGCAGCACGTGATCGAGCTGCACGACGCGGCGAGCCGTGCTCAAGCCCTGCTGGCCGAGGATGAACGTGCGCGTCGCGAGCACGCCGTTCACGCCGAGGGTGGCGCTCGCCCGCAGGATCGCCTCGCGGGACACGAGCTCGGTCTCGAGGGCGCGACGTGCGGAGTCCATGATGTGGTCGACGAGCGTCTGCCTCTCCTGGAACGCCAGGTCGTGCTCCGCCTGCAGCTGTGCGACTCGAGCGTCGGCCTCCCGCTGGAGTCGGTCCTTCTGCGCTCTGAAGTCACGGTCGGCGCGCTCGGCCGCGTCGCTGAGCGCCCTCCGTTCGAGCTCGTCCTCATGCTCGCGTTCCTCGAGCGTCGTCCGCCAGCGTCGGTCGGCGCGGCCGCGCAGCACGAGCGCGACGATGACTGCGACGGCTGCGCCGAGCACGAAGCTCACCGCAACCCACCCCTGAGTTTCCATGCGCCAAGTACAGCACCGGCCACCGACATCGACGGGAGCGCGGTCCGGCACGTCGGCCCGAGGTGCTGAAGTGGGGAGTTCGATGGGGAGTTTCCTCGTGAATCCCCGGGGCAAGGCTGGGGTGGGCACTTCACTAGGCTGGCGGGAACCCCGCTTCCCCTTCGAGAGGATCTTCCCGTGCGAGTACTCGTCACCAGTTCCCGGAACACGTTCGCGCTCGACATCATCCGAAAGCTGGGCAGCACGGGCCATACGGTGTTCGCCAGCGACACCTACGCGGGTGCCATCGGCAATCACTCCAAGTACCTCGCGGGGCACTTCGTGACGAACTCTCCGCGGTTCAACACCGACGAGTTCATCGAAGACCTTGTGAACATCGTGGAAGAGCACGGGATCGACGTCGTCATCCCGACGTTCGAGGAGGCGTTCTACCTCGCGGCTCGCGGCCACGAGCTGCCGGACGGCACGAGCATCTTCACGGGCGGGTTCGAGCAGCTCGCCCGCCTGCACGACAAGGCCAGCTTCAAGCGCCTCGCCATCGAGGCCGGCGTGCCCGTGCCGGAGACGATCGTGGCGAACAGCCCCGAGGAGCTGCGGGCGGCGATCGACCAGTACCCGAGGTACTTCGCGCGCGCCGCGTTCTCGCGCGGCGGCGTGGGGCTGCTCACGAACACCGGACCGCTCGCCGGCAAGATGTCGGTGGACGACGCGGTGCCGACGCCCGACCAGCCCTGGCTCGTGCAGCCGTTCGTGGACGGCCCCATGATCTGCACGTACAGCATCGTCGTCGATGGCCGCGTGACGGCGCACTGCACCTACCGCGCGCCCGAGCAGTGGGCGCACAGCACCGGCATCTCGTTCCTCGCGATCGACAGCACGGAGACGCTCGACTACACGCAGAAGCTCGTCGACACCCTCGACCCGGGTTACACGGGGCAGCTGTCGTTCGACTTCGTCGACAACGACGGCGGACTGTTCGCGATCGAATGCAACCCGCGGCCTACGAGCGGCGTCATCCTGCTCGAGGCCGAAGAGGTCTCCCAAGCATTCGTCGGCACCAACCCGGAGCCGTTCGTGGTCGCGCCGGGCGTCGAGCGTCAGGTGAAGCTCGCGGTGCTCGCTGATGCGTTCGCCGAGCCCATCAAGCACCTCCCGAAGTCACTCCACGACCTGCTGCACGTGCGCGACGTCGGCGCTGGCTGGCACGACGAGCTCGCGATGCTGTGGAGCCCGGCGACGATCGTGCACGGGGCCCAGCTCTCGCACGGGGAGCGCAAGGAGCTGCTCGCGGCTCTTGGCGCGGACATCGTCTGGAACGGCGAGCCGATCGACGGCATGCTGCCGGAGGATCGCGCCGCCCTTGAGGCCGTGCACGAGCAGCGCGTCTGAGCTGCCCCGCCGCCTGAGCTGCCGCGCTTGCTGCGCGCGTTGCCGCCGAGCCGCAGTGACGCTCGCAGCACGTTCGTTCGCCGCGGTGGCCAGGGAACGAGGATGCCCTCCGCCACGTACGGTGTGGCGGAGGGCATCGCTTGCTGAGCCGCGCGCTGCCGGCGACCTCGATCAGGCGATCGCGCGGTAGTGGAAGTAGTAGCCGTTGTCGACGAAGCCACCCTGCTTCGGGTAGTACGTGCAGTCCTGGCTGATCTTCGTCCAGGAGGAGATGTAGGTGATCTTCGCCGCCTCGCACTCGCTCACCGTCGCGAACGGGCCGACGTTGTAGTTGGGGGTCACCGCCTGGGCGGCGGTCGCCCCGCCGAACATGAGGCCACCCGCGACGACGGCACCGGCGATGACAGTGGACACCCGCTTCTTGAGATTAACCATGCCGGCGACCGTAGCGATCGTGGATCCACGAGTCGTCTGTGCCTCCTGGGAGACTCGTGGCAAGACGGATTGCCTCAGACTGCGCCTCAGACGGCCCTGTCCTGGGCTGTCTGCTCGAGTTGGCGAGCATGCCGCTGCTCGCGGATGAGCAGGTACAGGCGGTGCGCGCAGATGACCAACGCGAGCCAGGCGGCTCCGAGGACCCAGCCGGCGAGCACATCCGTGAACCAGTGGTGTCCCAGATACACGCGTGAGAGGCCGACGGTGAGCGCGAAGAGTGCGGCGCCGAGGGCGATGAGGACTCGGGCGCGCCGGGTCTGGCGGCGCAGGATGAGCAGGTAGGCGATGACGCCGATGACGGCGACGGCGTTGAGCGTGTGCCCGCTGGGGAACGATGCGGAGGTCTCGTACGGGGGCACGGCCTCCGACTGCTCGGGGCGCACGCGCCCGATGAAGTTCTTGCCGACGACCGTCATGAGCAGTGAGCCACCGCCCGCCGCCACGATGAGGATGACCGGCGTCCACGATCGGCGGCGGATCGACAGGATCAGCAGCGTTCCGACGGCGATGACGGGCATGCCGATCTGCCCGGCGATGTCGGTGTACGCGGTGATGATGGCGTCGGACTGCGGCGACCTGAGGGTGATGGCGTAGTCGAGCAGCGGCTGGTCGAGGCCCGCGACGCCGTCCCGGTCGGTGACGGCCTCGTAGATCTCGGCGGCGAGGATGCTCAGGCCGAGGATGATCGCCGCGCCGATCACGAGCAGCAGGATCAGCGCGCTGTTCGGGCCGACCCTGTCGCCGACGCGCTGGATGCCCTGGCGGACGGCGACCGCCGCTCTGGAGTCGGCTTTTCGCACGACGCGGTCGTCGAACGCGGTGTCCTGGGCGAGCTCGCCCTCGACACCCTGGGAGGAATCGCGGGGGTGGGTCACGGCCCCCAATGTAAGGGGAGCTGCCGGGGCGCTGCCTGTGACCGCGCGATCTCCGGGATGCGCCTAGTTCGAGTACACGCCAACGAGTCGGTTCTGCTCGATGATCGCGCGTGCGTACCCGTCGAGGAACTCTTCGCGGGACGGCGTTCCCTCGACGTGGTGGTCGAGCGCGTAGACGGTGAAGTAGTAGTGGTGGTCGCCGTGGCCCTCCGGCGGCTGAGGCCCCATGTACTCGCTCTTGCCCGCCGTGTTCTCGGCGGTCCTGGCGTGGTCGGCGGTGGCGTCGACGGGGCCGTCCTGAGCTGGGAGGCCGTACACGATCCAGTGCGTGAAGCCGAGCGGCATGGGCGCATCCGGGTCGTGGACGATGAGCGCGAGCTCGACGGCGTCGGCCGGGACTCCCGTGATCTCGAGCCGAGGGGCGGTGTTGCCTCCGTCAGCGCTGAACGTGTCCGCGAGGCGGCTTCCGGCTTCGAAGTCGGGGCTGCTGATCGTGAGGTCGGCGATGTTGAGCGGCATTGGGTCTCCTCGATGCTGGGGTGTGAGGTGGTTCACTCAGCCAAGTCTCGCGCGCAGGCCTCCGAGGTTGCTCAGCGCCCGTCGCGGCGTCAGAGGAAGGTCGCAGCGGTGCGAGCTCGACTCGGCTGCGGGAAGACCTTCGGGTAACGTTGCACCCCGTTTGCCTTCCCCCGAGAGAAACGGATGCACCGCACGCCATGAACTCACAGGACGCACCACCCTCCCGATCCGCACAGGAGCCGGCTGCCTTCGGGCCCGAGCGCAAGCCCGTGTCGCGCATCATCCGGGAGGTGATCGACCCGGATCCGCTGCATCCGGCGCTCATCCCCGGCATCGGCGTCGAGGAGACGGGCCGGGCCTTCCGGACGAACTGGTGGGTGTTCGGGGTCGCCGGCGCCGGCGTCGTCGCGGTCATCGGCTGGGCTCTCGTCGACCCGGCGAGCATCTCGGCCGTCGGCTCCGTGTCACTCGACTGGGTGACGGAGAACTTCGGCTGGCTGTTCTCGCTCCTCACGATCGTCGTCGCCATCTTCATGCTCGTCGTCGGCTACGGGCGCACCGGCGGGGTGCGCCTCGGCGCGGACGATGAGAAGCCCGAGTTCTCGATGGTGTCCTGGATCGCGATGCTGTTCTCAGCTGGCATCGGCATCGGGCTGCTCTTCTACGGCCCGATGGAGCCGCTCACGTACTTCCTGGCGCCGCCGCACGGCTTCGACGTCGACCCGGGCAGCGTGGATGCGATGCACACGGCGATCGCGCAGACCGTTCTGCACTGGGGGCCGATGGCCTGGGCCTACTACGCGCTCGTCGGCGGTGCCATCGCCTACGCGGCGTACCGCCGCGGCCGTCCGCCACTGATCTCGGCCCTGTTCGACTCGGTGTTCTCGCAGCGCACGCAGGGATGGTTCGGCCCGCTGATCGACATCTTCGCGATCCTCGTGACGCTCTTCGGCACGGCAGTCTCGCTGGGGATCGGCGCGCTGCAGATCGCGTCGGGCGTGGAGATGGTGACAGGGCTCGGAGCGCTCGGCAACGGCTTCATCATCGGGGCCATCGCCGTGCTCACGGCCCTGTTCATCCTGTCCGCCGTGTCGGGTGTGAAGCGGGGGATCCGCATCCTGTCGAACATCAACATGGTCGTCGCGGGCCTCCTCGGCCTGTTCGTGCTCGTCGCCGGGCCGACGCTGCTGCTGGCGAACATCATCCCGGCCGCCGGCGTCACGTACTTCAGTGAGCTCGGCACCATGCTGATGCGCAACGCCTCCATGGGTGAGGAGACGGAGGTGTTCATGCAGGCCTGGACGACGTACTACTGGGCGTGGTGGGTCTCGTGGACGCCGTTCGTGGGCCTGTTCATCGCGAAGATCTCCCGCGGGCGCACGCTGCGCGAGTTCGTGACGGTCGTCATCGTCGTGCCGTCCGCGGTGTGTCTCGTCTGGTTCGGCATCGTCGGGGGCACCTCGATGTGGCTGGAGACGCAGGGCGCTGGCGTGAGTGCGGCCGGTTCGGCCGAGGCTCAGCTGTTCGCTCTCCTGGCGGAGCTCCCGCTGGGCGCCATTACGAGTGTTGTCGCGCTGGTATCCATCGTCATCTTCTTCGTCACGTCCGCCGACTCCGCGTCCATCGTCATGGGGTCGATGAGCCAGCAGGGCAAGGCCGAGCCATCGCGCTGGGTCACGATCTTCTGGGGCCTCATGCTCGGCCTGATCGCGGCTTCGCTGCTGCTCGCAGGCGGCCGGGATGCGCTGTCGGGGCTGCAGGCGATCATGGTCGTCACTGCGCTGCCGTTCGCGTTCGTCGTCATGGGCATCATGTGGGCGTGGGCGAAGGACCTGCGCACGGACCCCTACATGATGCGCCGCCGGTACGCGAAGGAGGCCATCGACGAGGGCGTGCGCGCGGGCATCGCCGAGCACGGTGACGACTTCGTGTTCGGGGCGAGCGTCGTCGAGTCGGAGCACGGGGCTGGTGCCTGGCTCGATACCGAGGACCCGGCGCTCACCGAGTGGTACACGGAGGCCACGACGGGGATGCTCGACGTGGTGAAGGCCGACACGGGGGGGACCGGACGCGGACCGGCCGGATGCCGATGACCCGGCGCGGATCGAGGCGCCGACAGCTCGGGCGGCGCTCGAGTCCGGGGAGCCGGAGCTGGACCGCGATGACGACGGGGGCCGTGTCGGGGTCTGAGGCGGGTTCACCCGGCGCCCGCCGCATGGCATGCTCTCCCTGACATCGCCTGCCAGGACGCGCTTCCCAAGTCGGAGGCGGAACCTGACCACAAGAAGGAGCCCCACATGACCGAGCGCACGAACATCTCCTCCGGCTCGCCGTACGAGGCGACGGTCGGCTACTCGCGAGCCGTGAAGGTCGGCAACCTCGTCTTCGTGGCGGGTACGACGGCCCCGGGTGTCGACGCTGAAGAGCAGGCGCGGGAGATCTTCGAACGCATCGGGGCCGCGCTCGAGCAGGCGGGCTCTTCACTGAGCGACGTCGTGCGCACGCGAGTGTTCCTCGTCGACATCGAGCGCGACTTCGACGCCGTCGGCGCCGTGCACGGCGAGGTCTTCGGCGACATCCGACCGGCCTGCGCATTCATCGGCACAGCGGGTCTCGTCGCCAAGGACCTGCTGCTTGAGGTCGAGGTCGACGCCGTCATCAGCGAGTAGCTTCGGTCTCTCTCGGTCGTCTCTCGGGGCGGTGGGCTTCGGCTCACCGCCCCGAGTCCGTTGTGCGCACCGACGCGGCGGGCTCTGTTGGACCGGCGCGGAAATGAGGTGTCACTTCGATCTATTGTCTTGACATTTTGGTGGGGTGGGTGTTTCCTCTAAACATACCTAATGAGGTACCAATTCACCTGCACTGTGAGACGAGGATGTCTTGACAACCAGCATCATCATTCCGGAGACGCCGGAGGGGGAACCGCCCGTGCCCCCGCGAGCCAGGCGCGGCAAGCGTCCACCGAAGACGAAGACGCCGCTCGCGTACCGGCTCAGGGTCCTCTCGACGAACCCCACGACGACGATCGGCATCCTGGCCCTGCTGCTCTTCACCTACCTGATCGTCGCGCCGATCATCTCGCTGCTCGGAGACGGGATCACGGTCGACCGGGCCGACACAGCGATCACCCAGCAGGAGGAAGGGTCGTTCACCTCCTACTACCTCTGGCGGGTGCTCTTCTCGCCGCAGGCCGCCGCCATATTCTGGGGGCCGCTCGGCAACACCGTCGTCATCGCGGTCTGCAGCGTGGCGCTCGCGCTCGTCATCGGCGTGTGCGCCGCCTGGCTGCTCGTCCGCACGAACATGTGGGGTCGCAAGTGGTTCGCGACCGCGCTCATCGTGCCGTACATGCTCCCGGCCTGGACCTTCGCGCTCGCCTGGCTGACGATGTTCAAGAATCGCTCAGCGGGAGGCCAGGCCGGATGGCTTGAGGCGATGGGGGTCGTCGTCCCGGACTGGCTCGCTTACGGCCGAGTGCCCATCATCCTGATCTTCGCGATCCACTTCGTCCCGTTCGTGATCCTGCTCGTCGGCAACGCCCTCAAGCGCTTCGATTCCACACTCGAGGAGTCGGCCCAGATTCTCGGATCATCACGCATCAGGACCGCCTTCACGATCGTCCTGCCGATCCTCCGACCCTCGCTGATCTCAGCGGTGACGCTCATCCTCGCCAAAGTGCTCGGAGAGTTCGGCGTCGCCTACGTCCTCGGCCTGCCCGTCAACATGAACGTCCTCGCGACGAGCCTCTACCGGAGCGTCTACAGCAACCAGCAAGGCTCTGCGGCGGTCATCGTCGCGGCGATCGTGCTCATCGGCGCGATCTCGCTGTGGGTCGACATGCACTTCCTCAAGGAAGCGAAGCGCTTCGTGACGATCTCGGGGAAGAGCGGCTCGGCGGGAAACGAGGTGCGGCTCGGCAGGTCTCGCATCTTCGCGACCCTGGCCTGCGTCGCGCTCTTCACGGTCAGCGTGGCGCTCCCCATTCTCGTGCTGGCGCTCTCAACCGTCATGCGCGTGCCGGGCAGCTTCGCGCCCGACAACTTCACACTCGACTTCTGGATCGGCACGAACCTGCAGACGTTCGGATTCCCGAACGGGATCCTCCTCAACGCGGAAGTCCTCAGCGCGGCCTTCAACACGTTCTGGATCGTCGGGCTGTCGTCGGTGATGGCCGGCGTCGTCGGGCTGCTCGTCGGCTACGTCATCGTCAGGTCGGAGTCGAGGCTCCTCTCCGGGACGCTGCGACAGATGCTGTTCTTCCCGTACCTGGTTCCCGGCATCGCGTTCGCGACCGCCTACCTGTCGCTGTTCGCCGTGCAGCGGGGGCCGGTGCCGGCCCTCTACGGGACCGCGGCGCTGCTGGTGATCATCTACTTCACGGAGCAGATGCCCTTCGCCTCGCGGGCCGGCATCTCCGCGATGATGCAGCTCGGGAGCGAGACCGAGGAGGCCGCGCGAGTCGCAGGCGCAGGCTGGTTCCACCGCTTCCGCACGATCATCCTGCCCGTCCAGAAGAGCGCCGTGGCGACGTCGATGCTCATGTCCTTCATCTCCGGCGTCAAGAGCCTGAGCCTGGTCGTCATCCTCGCGGTCCCCGGCCTCGAAGTGCTCACCACACTGTCCATCCGTCTTCTGGATGTGGGGTACACGCAAGCCGGCAACGGGGTCGTCCTCGTCGTCTCCGCCCTCGCCTTCTTCGGCACCTACGCCGTCCAGAAAATCATGAAGACCGACCTGTCCCGCGGCCTAGGAGGCTAACCCCATGCCCACCATCGATCTCAAGAGCATCGTCAAGAACTACGGGGCAGCCTCCAACGCTGTCGACGACCTCGATCTGACCATCGAGGACGGCGACTTCATGTGCCTCCTCGGCCCGTCCGGATGCGGGAAGACGACCACGATCCGCATGATCGCCGGCCTCGAGAACGCGACCAGCGGATCCATCCGCATCGGCGACCGCGCCGTCGACGAACCCGGAGCCGCTCGTTTCGTTCCTCCTGAGCGGCGCGACCTGGGTCTCGTGTTCCAGAGCTACGCGCTCTGGCCGCACCTGACGGTCGCCGACAACATCGACTACGGCCTGAAGCTCCGGAGGCTGGACAAGGCGGCCCGTGCGAAACGAATCGACGAGGTGCTGCGTTCGCTCTCCATCACGGACTACCGCGATCGCTATCCGGCGCAGCTCTCTGGAGGGCAGCAGCAGCGCGTGGCCCTCGCCCGCATGCTCGCCGTGCAGCCGGACACGATGCTGCTGGACGAGCCGCTGTCGAACCTCGACTCCCGGCTGCGCCTGGAGATGCGGACCGAGCTGAAGCGCATCCACAACGAGTCGAAGTCGACGATCGTCTTCGTCACGCACGACCAGTGGGAGGCGATGACCCTCGCGACCCGCGTCGCCGTGCTGAACAAGGGGAAGCTGCAGCAGGTGGGCACACCCCTCGACATCTACGACAGGCCAGCGAATCGGTTCGTCGCGAACTTCCTCGGCGTGCCACCCATGAATTTCTTCGACTTCACTCCCGCCGGTGCCGATTCTGCGTCGGCATACGAGTACCTCGCGGCGAGGGTGGATGCTGGTCGGCTCGGATCGCTCGGAGTGAGGCCCGAGGCGATCCGGGTCGAGCCTGCTGGGGACACGGGAGTCACCGATGAGCTCACGCTCGACGGGACGGTGGCGTCCGTCATGCCCACCGGGGGCAGCTGGACCACCGACGTCCTCGTCGGCGAACGCCACGTCTACACGACCTCATCCGTCGCCGCGCCGGTCCGGGCGGGCGACCGGGTCACACTGCGTGCCGCGCAATCCGCGCTGCACGTCTTCGATCAGGACGAACAACGCATGAAGGTGGAAACCGCATGACCACGAAGACCATCAGCAGCATCGAACTCGCACGGATCGCCGAGGAGGCGGCGCGGGGCGCAGGGGCGCTCGCCCTCGAGGGCTTCCGCTCCAAGGGCATGAGCATCGACGAGAAGGCGAACTTCCACGACCTGGTGACCGTGTACGACGTTCGCGCCGAGCAGTTCATCAGGGGCGTCGTCGAGAAGGAGCTGCCCGACTCGAGGATCGTGGGAGAAGAAGGAGGCGCGAGCGGTGCCGGCGACGTGACCTGGTTCATCGACCCGATCGACGGAACCTCCAACTTCGCACGCGGCATCGCCCTGTGGGCCGTGTGCATCGGCGCGGCCGTCGACGGGGAGGTTGTCGCCGGCGTGGTCTACGACCCGGTGGCCGACAACATGTTCGTCGCGGATGAGCGTGGCGCGTTTCTCAACGGCGAAGACCTGCGATCAGAGGGAGCGACGACCCCCGAACGTGCCACGGTCCTCGCCAGCTTCCCGCTGCCGCGCGACCTGGTGCACCTGCGGGCAGAAGCGCTGGAGGCCTACGCAGAGCTCGAGGACACGTACTCGCACGTCCGCGATCTCGGGAGCAGCGCCATCACGCTGACACACGTCGCCGCGGGCTGGGCAGACGCCGTCTTCTCGTTCGAGGCGTCCCCTTGGGATGTCGCCGCACCGGCCTTCATCCTGAAGCGGGCCGGTGGAATCTACCGCACGTACGGCGGCGGGGAGCAGCTGCCGGGTGCATCTGATCACCTGAACCGCCACTACTACGGCACCGTCGCCGGCGCCGTCTTCCCGCACATCGAATCGCTGATGCGCCTCCAGAGCACCCGTCCTGTCCCGTCGGTCTTCTCCGACAACTGATCTCATCCCCCCGAAAGGAACCATCATGACCAGAACACGTTCGCGGGCCCTCCGCAGGGCGCTCGCCGTCGGAGTGTCCGCGGCGGCGCTGCTCTCGCTGTCGGCCTGCGCGCCTCCCGGTGCGGACGGCAGCGTTGCCGAGAACACCGTGGAGCGCCCGGACCTCGCAGTCGACGAGACGGCCGAGGGCTTCGACCTCGATGCGCTCATCGACGCCGCGAAGAAAGAAGGCCCCATCACGATCTACGACGAGACCGGGAAGGTCGTGCAGATCGCGGAGGCGTTCACTGCGAAGTACGGCATCCCGGCGACGGGCATCAAGATCGAGACCAACGTCATGGACAAGGTGGCCAAGGAGTACGAGGCGGACAACGTCATCGGCGATGTCGTCGCGAACTCGGAAGTGCCCACCTTCTACAGCGAGCTGCTCGCCGACGGGGTGCTCACGAACTGGGTTCCGGGTGACGCCTACGACCGCCTGCCTGCGCACGCGCAGTACCCGTATCTGACCAGCGACAACCAGGCGATCTGGACGTACAACACCGAGGTGTACGGGGACACCTGCCCGATCTCGAACATCTGGCAGCTCACGGACGAGGAGTGGGCGGGGAGCGTCGCCATCCCCGACCCGGAGAGCCGGGCGCTGTACACGACGATCTGGAACCAGGCGGCGAACCATCACGCGGACGAGTACGCCGCAGCCTACGAAGAGCACTTCGGCGAGGAGCTAGTGACCGAGGAGCCCACGGCGGTTCACGAGTGGGTGAAGCGTCTCGCGGGCAACAGCCCAACGATCTTCAAGAACGATGAGGAGGTCTCCGACGCGGTGGGGGCTGCCGGTCAGAGCGACCCGCCCTTCGGCCTCATGTATGCCGCGAAGTACCGCAACAATGTCGACAAGGGATACAAGCTCGCGCCCTGCGAGGGCATGAACCCGTATGCGGGGGCCGCGACACCGCAGACGATGGCGTACGCGACGAACAGCGCGAGCCCGAACGCCGCGAAGCTCTACATCCATTTCGCGACATCGCAGGAGGGGATGAAGTTCATCATGCCCGACAGCAAGTCCTCGTTCGATCCGGAGGTGCAGCCCGTGGCAGACGATTGGGGCGTTATCGAGTTGAAGGAGGCGGGCGGGTTCCAGCCGTACAACACCGACACCCTGCAGGATGATTACACCAAGACGGTCACTTGGCAGGATCTGTGGCGCAGCTCTCGTTCCTAGAGTGAGGCCAGCGGTGCGGCGCCGGGAGATCCCGGCGTCGCACGTCGCGACAAGCGAGGAAAGAGAATCAGCAGTGAGCGATGCTCCACGACGTGTGTCCTTCGGCGAGGCGTTCGTCGCCGTCGATGTGACAAGCAGGGCGCCGCTGTATGCGCAGGTCATCGCGCAGATGGAGGAAGCTCTCCGGCGGCGCGTGCTGCAGAGCGGAGACCTGCTGCCGACGGAACGGCAGCTCTGCGAAGGGTTCGGGGTGGCCCGGTCGACGCTGCGGCGTGCGATGGGGGATATCGAGGCCAGAGGACTGATCTCCCGGACCCAGGGCAGCGGAACCCGAGTCGAGGGTGCCGCCGCCATCCAGCATCATCCCGAGACCTCGCACACGCTCTTCGAGCTGATCGCGGCGAGCAAGCGCGAGCCGAGCACCGACGTTCGGGAGTTCTCCTGGACGCACGCCGACGCCGACGTGTCGTCGGTCACGGGGTTCCCCATCGGGGCTCGCCTCCTGCACATCGTCCGAGACAGGTACGCGAGCGGGGTGCCGATCGCCAGCTTCGAGAACTACGTCCGCCCCGATGCCGTGGTCTTCGACGAGGAGACGCTGACCCGGGGGAGCATCGAAGCCGAATTCGCGGGAAACGGCTGGGCGGCCGATCGGATCGAGTACAAGCTCACGGCCGTCGTCCTCGACGACGTCCTCGCCGGGTCGCTCCAGATGCCTGTCGGGACGCCCGCCCTCCGAGAGCATCGCCGCTCCTACCGGGGCGGCGTCTACTACAACATCGGCATCAACACCTACCACCCGATCAACCACAGCATCACCGGTGTCGTCGATGGGATGGACCCCGCTCGCGGTTGAGGGGCGGCGGTCGGCGGGCTACGGCCGAATCGTGCTCTCGACGAGGGTCGCGGCCCCGAGCAGCTCCGGGATGCGCGCGGCGAGTCCCCGGCGCGGCAGCCGGTTGATCGCCGCCGCGGCTCCGGGCAGCGCGTGCTCCCGTCCCCGGACGAGCGCGCGGATCGCGTTGAGCAGTGCGAGCGGGTGCGATTCGAGGGCGGAGTGGCCGTTCTCGATGTGCACGAGCACCGCATCCCGTGCCGTCGCCGCAACGGCGCGGGCGATGGGCGGAGGGGTGCGCAGGTCGCGTGTGCCGACGAGCAGCACGAGCGGCCACGTGAACTTCGGGGTCTCGGCGGCGAGGTCGAAGGGTTCGCCCGCGAAGGCGGGGAAGAGGTCGGCGATCTCGGAGTAGGTGAGGGCGGGGTCGAGGGGGAGTCCGTCCGGGGTGCCGCCGTAGCCGAGTTCGCGGAAGCCGATGACGCCTGCGAGGTCGAACTCGTAGAAGCCGGGGAACCGCACGATCGAGCGGTCGCGGGTCGCGTAGAGCTGCAGGGCGCTCCAGGCGGCCGTGTGCGTGTGGTTGGCGCGCTGCCGCAGCACGGGGAGGAGGAGCTCGTCGCCGCCGAGCTCGTATGCAGCCCTCGCCACGTCGAGCAGGATGCGCGAGTCGACGCCCTGGTCGATGAGCGCGTGCACGACCTCGGCGGTGGCGGTGTCGCCGCGCCAGAACAGCTCGCGCACGGTGTGGCGCTCCAGGTTGAGCGACTCGGCCGACTGGAGGGCTGAGTCGAGCAGCATGCCGGCGACGCGTTCCGGGTAGCGGGCCCCGAACGCCGAGGCGAGGTACGTGCCGTAGGAAGCGCCGACGATATGCGCTTGGCCGATGCCCTCGTGGTCGAGCACGGCGGCGATGTCGTCGATGACGTCGCTGATGCGCATCGCCGACGCCGGCAGGTCGCGGCCGCGCAGGTCGGCGCGCGAGAAGCCGACGCCGCGGTGCTCGACCATGATCACGTCGAGCCCACCTTGGGCTGCGCGCCGGCGGAAGCCGAGGTAGGGGAGGAGCGACCCGAGGCCGGGGCCGCCCGGGATCACGACGACGGGGGTGGATGCTCGGGGCCCGGTGCGCGCGTAGCTCAGGTCGAACTCCGGTGTGCGCTCGGTGGCCGGGCGGCGCAGGCGACGCGTGTGCCGGTCGGCGAGCTGCGGGGGGATCTGCGGGGCCACGCGCTCAAGCTAGCAGGGCGGGAGACGGTGCTGACTGGGCGATTCGAAGCTCTCGCATCCCTGATTCGCGTCCTGTTGTGTCCGGTGACGCAGGCAGCCAGCGCGCGTTCACCTTCGTCTGTTCGTCTGGGCGTCCTGGTGCGATGGGGCTCCGCTCGACGGGCAACGACGAGAGGAACCCCGGATGCGCGCACTCCGACAGATCGTGATCGTTCCAGCCCTGCTCACCGCCATTGCGGCGACCGTCGCGGGTGTCGCGCTCGGCCCGCAGGTGGCGCTGGCGCTGGTTCTCCTGGTGACGCTCGAGATCGCGATGGCGGCGGACTCGTCGGTGCCGATGGCGGGCGTCGCGTCGCGCATCGACTCCCGGGCTCGCCAGCTCTTCCTCTCGCTCGGGCTGGTGGTCGGCGTCGTGACCGTGCGACTCCTGCTGCCTCCGCTGGCGGTCGCGACCGACGAGGGTGACGCGGGCGGGGCGATGGTGGAGGCGGTGGTCGAGCCGAGCGAGTTCGCGGCAGACCTCCTGGAGGTGCGCCCCGCGATCGCGGCGTTCGGGGCGGTCTTCGTGTGGCTCGTGTTCGCCGAGTACCTCTTCAACACCGACCGGCTCACGAGGCGAGCGTGGATGGGGGCGCCTGAGGCGGCGCTCGCGCGAGTGCAGCATCCGTGGGTCTGGTCGTGGGCGACGGCCGCCGCCGGTGCCATCCTCGTCGCAGCGCTCGTCGAGCCGGCCGAGCGCCTGCAGGTGCTCGCGTGGAGCGCCGTGGGCGGGCTCGCCTACGCGCTCTCGAAGGGCGTCTCGAAGTGGGCCCGCGGCGGCACCGGCGCCTTCCGCCTGCACGCGCATGCCTCGACCGTCATCCTCGAGCGGGCGCTCGTGATCTTCCTCGTCTTCGAGATCCTCGACGGCGTCTCGACGCTGCAGTCGGTGACGATCGTGCCGGTTCCCGCGGTGCAGGCGCTGGTCGCGGGCGCGGCGGTTCTCATCGGGGCGGTGTTCCTCGCCGGGCTCACGTCTGGCGTCGTCTCCGCTGACGGGCTCTCCAAGCTCCGGCACCTGAAGGCTGGCGCAGCCTACGTACTCGGGCTGCTCAGCGTGCTGCTGTGGACGAGCCTCGTCGTTCCCATTCCGGGAGCCGTCGCCGCCTGGGTCGGGTCGGCGGTCATCCTCGCGGCGTTCGTCAGCTCGCTCCGGCCGCGCGCCCGACTGCGGGCGAAACGGGTGCGCCGTGCTGGGCAGCGGCAGGATGCTGAGGCGAAGTCGCGCGCGGAAGCGTGGTGACGCAGGGGCGATTCGCGCCGCGCCTATCGCGGGTCGCGCGCCTTCTGGCGCCGAGCGAGGAGCCAGCCGGTGAGCGCCGTCACGGCTACTGCGGCGAGCCAGACCCACACGTGGGTCCGGTTGCCGGCAAGGGACAGCGGGTAGCTCTCGCAGTAGGAGAGGGAGGTGTCGGTGTAGTTGTCGACGCAGATCGTGTAGTCGTGTGTCGGCGCCAGGACGAGCGAGATCAGGACCACGATGACGGCCGTCCAGAGCCAGATGCGCGCGGTCGATCGTGGGCGGAGGAACGGAGGCGTCATGTGCTCTGGGCTCCCTCATTCGCCGGTGGGACTGGGGCGTGCTCGGCGCGCATGGCGCGCTGCTTCCGAACGAAGCTGGTGACCACCACAACGGCGAGCGGCGTCGCGATGGCTGCGCCTGCTCCCCGCATCCAGAGAGCGAAGCTCGTCGGCGCTCCAGTTGCGGAGTAGCTCACGTCGCCGCAGTTCAGAGGGCCGAACCCGGTTCGACCGCAGTACGTGTCCAGCGAGACCGGGAAGAGCAGCCACGTCGCGAGTGCCGCCAACACGAGGGCGATCACGCTCGCGAGAATCCACATGCGGATCGTCCGGCGAGGCGCATCAGGAGTCATGCGTCATGTCTACCGGATGCGCGTTGCGGATGCGGCCTACCCGACCTTGAACCCGCCGTTGCTGGAGAGCACCTGGCCGTTGATCCAGGCGCCCGCAGGCGAGAAGAGGAAGCGCACCAGGTTGGCGGTGTCCTCGGCGGTGCCGAGGCGACCCGCCGGGGTCGCGTCGGTGCACCACGCTCGGGTCTCGTCATCCATCCAGCCCGTGTCGACGGGGCCAGGGTTGATGACGTTGGCCCTGACGCCGCGGTCGGCGAGCTCGACGGCGGCCGCCGTGACGATGCGGTCGAGCGCGCCCTTGCTGGCCCCGTATGGCAGGTTGTCGACCGTGTGGTCGCTCGTGAGGGCGACGATGCTGGCGCGGGCGCTCCCGGGGTCGGGCACCACGGGCAGCTGCTCCGCGAACGCCTTGATCAGCAGCCACGTCGCGCGGGCGTTGACCGCGAAGTGGCGGTCCCAGCTCTCGAGATCCGTGGTGAGGATGGAGCTGTCGACGGACTCCGCGTGCGACAGCACGAGGCCTGCGAGCGGACCGAGGGTCCGCGCCTCCTCGAAGAGTCGGGCTGGGATGCTCGGGTCGCTCAGGTCTCCCTCGACGAGCTCGACGGACGCGCCGAGATCACGGCACAGCTCCGCCACGGCCCGCGGGTCATCGCCGGAGCGTTTGAGCCCTACGCGGTCGTCGTACGGCTGCCAGTAGGTGAGCACCAGGTCCCAGCCGTCGCGAGCCAGGCCAACCGCAAGCGCGGCCCCGATCGAGCGCCGGCGGCCCACGCCCGTGATGAGCGCGACGCGTCGCGGTGTTCCTCCGGTCATGCATCCACCGTACGAGATGCGCTTGCTCCGAGGCGACGAGCAGTCAGCAGCTCGGAGCGTCGATTCCGACGGAGGCGAATCGGACATCTCGCCCGCGGCGTCGGCAGCACTGCGGCTCGAACTGAGCCAGCGGTGATGTGGGAATCGGCGGAAATATAGGCATTGCGCGGGCGGCGTGCAACACTCGAAGGACTTCGGTTTCCCAGCCCCTCCTTCACTGGTTCGGGGCGCACACCGAGCGGTCGAGACGGATCCGTCGCCTTGGTTCCTCATCAGTCGAAGGCGACCCCATGGGTTTCATGTACTACGGCAGTCAGGGCCACGAGCTCGAGATCGACGACCGTCCGCTCGCGCACCTGAAGATCGCCGTGCTGAGTCTGCTGCGGGCCGGGCAGAGCGTCGCTTTCTCGATCTCGCGCCCCGCTGGCCAGGGCAGCGGCCGCGAGACGCTGTGGATCAGCCCGGCCACCGACCTGCGCTTCCGGTTCGTCGGGGGGCGGATGCCCGCCATCAACGACGCATGGGTGCGCGCGATCATCAGCTCGGCCAGCTCGCCGGCTGGCATGCGCATCTGCCCGGAGCCCGTCAGCACGAGTTCCCTCGCGGCCTGAGCGTCCGGAGCTGCTTGAACCGTCAGACCTGCTGGGCCGCACGCGCCGCCTGCGCCGCCTGCGCCGCCTGCGTGGCCTGGGCTGCCTGAACCGCGCGCGCCGCGATCGCGCCGTGTTCGGGCGTGCTGTCGGAACGTTCTAGGCTCTCTCTGTGAACGCGCGCGCAGACGAAGCAGGCCAGCAGTCGGAACCCGAGCTGATGCTCCGCGTCCGCGAGGCGTACCTGCGCACGCGGGAGCTGCGCTCGCGCCTCGCCGCCCTGCGCAGCGAAGACCTGCACGTGCCGGATTCGCAGTCGTTGTCGCTGCGCGATCGCGCCGAGCGCCAGGCGGCCGACCGCGAACGGCTCGAGGCGGAGCAAGCCACGAAGCTCGAGCTCGACGCCGCGGAGCAGGCGCTCGCCGACGCCGAGGAAGCGGTGCAGGACTCCCTCAGCGGCAGCGGCGACGAGTGGATGCGCGGGGCGGGCGCGCGCTGAGAAGCGACGGGGCCACCCGCTGGGGCGACGCGGAGGTGACCAGGGAAGGTCGAGCGAGCAGACATCGAGCGAGCAGACGATGCTGACCGCGAGGCAGCGCCGAACCAAGCCTGGGTATCCCGGGACGCGCTCGGCGGCGCCAGGCGGGCGGGGACAAGACGACGTCGGCCGCGCAGACTCTCGAGCGTGAGAGCCGGCGCGGCCGTTGCGATGGATCGCCGGTGTCGGTGCCGTGAAGTCGCTGCCGGCGTCTACTCGACCCCGCACCATTCGGCGATGAAGAGCGCGATGGACTTCGTGATGCGGCGCACGGACTCGAGGTCGACGCGCTCGTCGTAGCCGTGGATGGCTTCGGAGATGGGGCCGTAGACGAGGGCGGGGGTGTCGGCGTACTGCACGAAGACGCGCCCGTCGAGGTAGCCGGGGGTGACAAACGATTCGAGCTTCGCCCCGTCGAAGGCGGCGCTGTGGCTGCGCTCGAGCGCCTGCTCGGCGGCGCCACCCTCCTCGAGCACGTATCCCTCGGCGAAGAAGCCCGTCTTCGTTGCCGTCGTGGCGATCGTGTTGCCGTTTGCATCCACGGTGACGGCGGCGAGCGCATCCGTGATCTCGGCCCAGGCCGAGTCGGCGGTGATGCCCGGGTAGAGGGCGACGCGCACATCCACTTCGCACCAGGCTGGCACGCTGGAGCCCCAGTCGCCGCCCTGGATCTTGCCGACGTTGAAGTTGATGGGGTGGTCGAGCTCCTCGAAGTAGCGGTGCTCGCCCTGCTTCGCGTTCCAGGCGGCCTCGAGCTTCCGCAGCTCCCCGATGACGAAGTAGGCGGCGTCGATGGCGTTGAAGCCGGTCTGCATCTCGCGCGGGTGGGTGGGCTTGCCGTCGACCCGGAGGCGCAGCCAGATGACTCCGGTGTTGGCGCGCACCAGCATGTCCTCTTCGGGTTCCGGGATGAGGACCGCGTCGGCCGTGTAGCCGCGCAGGTGGGCCGAGAGGGAGCCGTTGCCCGTGCATTCCTCCTCGACGACGGACTCGAAGTGGATGCGCCCGGTCGGGGTGAGGCCGGCGGCGCGGACGGCGTCGAAGGCGTAGAGGTTGGCGACGAGGCCGGCCTTCATGTCGCCGCTGCCGCGGCCGTACAGCCAGCCGTCGCGCACGGTGGCGTCCCACGGGGAGCGGGCCCACTGGCTCTCTGGTCCCTCGGGGACGACGTCGATGTGGCCGTTGAGGATGAGCGAGTTCCCGCGCTCTTCCTGGGGTGCGAAGGTGCCGACGACGTTCTCGAGGCCGTCGTAGGAGATCTCGACGGCGCCGGCGCCCGGGTGGGCGGCGAGCTCGTCGGGGTCGAGCTGCCAGCGGTCCATGGCGAGGCCGCGTCCGGCCATGGCGCCGTACAGGAGGTCCTGCGCCGAGGATTCGTTGGCGCGCAGCGACGGGTGGCGCACGAGCTCCTGGGTGAAGGCGATCTGGCGGTCGAAGGCGGCGTCGACGGCGTCGAGGATGCGCTGGCGCTGATCGTCGGTGAGGGCGGCGGTGGGTGTGGTTGGCGTGGTCATGGTCGTGTCCTGCTTTCGCGTGTGGTGCTGCCGGGCAGCTGTGCCCGGGGTGGGGAGGGAGCGTTTGTCTGCGCTCAGGAGGCGGCTTCGTCGATCTCGACGATGTCGTCGCGGAGGCGCATCCGCTCGCCGAAGGCGCCGCCGATGACGGTGATGACGCAGATGCCGATGAGGACGAGGACGGCGGGCCACGATGATCCGTCGCCGACCGTGATGAGGGCGGTGGCGATGAGGGGCAGGAAGCCGCTGATGGCTCCGGCGAGGTTGTAGCCGAGGGAGACGCCGCTGTAGCGGAGGCGGGGTGGGAAGAGTTCGGCGAGGAGGGCGCCGGTGACGGCGTAGGAGAGGGTGATGAGGGCGATGCCGATGCTGACGGCGGCGATGATGGCGATGGGGCTCTCGGTGTCGATGAGCCAGAAGAGGGGGAAGGCGGCGATGCCGGTCGTCAGGCCGCCGGCGACGGTCATGCGGCCGGGGCCGAAGCGCTCGGCGAGGCGGCCTGCGAAGATCGTGACGCCGATCTGGAGGACGGCGGCGATGAGGGTCGCGTTGACCATGACCTGGCGGTCGACTTCGAGCACGTTGGTGCCGTAGGAGACGACGAAGGTGGTCATCATGTAGAAGCCTCCGACGCCGAGCATGGCGGCGGCGACGGCGACGAGGAGGCGGAGTCCGGATTTCCGGAAGAGCTCGACGACGGGGACCTTGACCTGCTCGCCGGCGGCGGCGAGCTCCTGGAAGACGGGGGACTCTTCGACCTTGAGGCGGATGTAGAGGGCGATGCCGAGGAGGGGGAAGGCGAGGAGGAACGGGAGGCGCCAGCCCCACGCGTCGAAGGTCTCGGGCGGCATCATGAGGACGAGGGCGAAGGCGCCGGATGAGACGAGGGTGCCGACGGGGGAGCCGATCTGCACGAGGGCGGCGAAGCGGCCGCGCATCTTCTCGGGGGAGTGCTCGATGGCGATGGTGGTCGCGCCGCCCCATTCGCCGCCGACGGCGAAGCCCTGTACGAGGCGGAGGACGGCGAGCATGACGGGGGCTGCGATGCCGACGGCGAGGTAGTCGGGGAGGACGCCGATGAGGCCGGTCGCGCATCCGATCATGACGATCGTGGTGAGGAGGGCGGGGCGGCGGCCGTAGCGGTCGCCGATCCACCCGAAGACGACGGCGCCGATGGGGCGGGCCGCGAAGCCGACGCCGAAGGTCGCGAAGGCGGCGAGGGTGGCGCCTGCCGGGTTGAGGTCGGTGAAGAAGAGGCGGTTGAAGACGAGGGCCGCGGCGGTGCCGAAGAGGAAGTAGTCGTACCACTCGAGGGCGGTGCCGACGAAGGCGGCGAAGGCGATGCGCCGCGCTTCTTTGAGGCTGACTTTGGGTGGGGCGGCGGGGGCGCTCGAGGTCGATGTCTGCGGGTCGTGGGACATGGTGGCTCCGATGTTGGGGGAAAGGCCTGCATGTGAACGTGCACGTCTGCGGTGACGTTGGTGTACCTATGCAACCCCGCCATGGCAGGGTCGGGCAATCGCCAGGCCCACTCGATTGCACGCCTAAGATGGGCAAATGCACAATCTAGATTGGTTTTGAGCCGGTGAATGACGCGTCTGTTTCGGCGCCGTTGCAGCGCGGTATCCGATCGTGTCTCGACGACCTGGACGAGATAACGACGTTGTACGTGATGCAGGTGCGCACGCTCACGGGTTATGTCGAGTCGGTGATCGCGGAGCGCGATGTGCACAGCACGGCGTTCACGACGCTCGGGCTTATGTTCCGGCAGCTCGGTGGGGAGCGGCTCGAGGACGAGCTGCGGGCGCATTCGCGAGCCATCGGGCGCAAGCGGGTCCGTCAGGGGGTGCCGCTCGAGTCGCTGCTGCGGGCGGTGCGGATGGACTTCCGTTTCATCTGGCAGGCGCTCAACGACCGCTTGCCGGGGGAGGCGGATCGCCTGTCCGACGATGTTGTCGCGATCTGGGAGGTTGTGGAGGCGCACACGACGAGCGTGCAGTCGGGGTACATGCTCGAGCTGGGGCAGGTGAAGGCGGAGCTCGAGCAGGAGCAGGCGTTCCTGCTGCGTCGTCTGCTGCGCGGTGGTGTCGACGACTCGCAGTTGCATGTGCAGGCTGCGGAGGCGCTCGAGATTCCGCTCGTTGGTCCGTACTGGGTTGCGGTTGCGCATCAGGATGCGGCGGCCAGCTTCGCCTCGGATGTGCGGGCCGTTCTCCCCGCGGCCGTGTGTCTGCGCTTGGACGGTGTGGAGTTCGCGGTCGTTGCCGGCTCGTCCGGTGCGCGGTCGTCTGGCGTGGGTTCTGCGGGCGGGGGGTCGTCTGGTGTTGAGTCGGCTGGCTTGTGGTCTGCTGGTTTGTCTGTGCAGTTGGGGCTCGCGGGTCTGCAGGTGGGCGTGTCTCAGTCGGCGGCGACGCTGTCGTCGTTGAGTGAAATGTGGCAGTTGGCGTCGGAGTTGGCTGAGTTTGCGGTTCCGGGGCGGGCGGCGCTGCTCGCGCAGCATTGGCCGAGCCTTGTTGTGCGGCGGCTTGGGCCGGTGGTGTCGAGTCTGGCTGCGGATTCGCTTCGGGATTTCGCTGTTCTGCCTTCGTCTGAGCGGGCTCTGTTGGTTGAGGCTGTCGAGGTGTACATGGCTACTGGTTCGGCGTCGAAGGCCGCGGGGGCGCTGTTCTGTCACCGGAACACGGTCATGAACCGACTGGCGAAGTTCGCGTCGGTGACGGGGCTCGACCCGACGGTTCCTGATGACGCGGCCACGATCAAGTTGGTTCTGGCGGCGGAGAGGAGCGCACGGCAGAGTTGACGGCGGGACTGGTGTTTCGGGGGCTTCTGGCTGGGTCTCGGCTCCGATTGTTGGGCTGCCCGTGGTTTTAGAAGTCCTCGATCGATCAGAGTCCTCGCTTGATCAGAGTCCTCGGTCGATCAGAGTCCTCGGTCGATCAGAATCTTCGGTCGATCAGAGCCGTCCGTTGATCAGAGCCGTAGGTGGAATGGTGCCGTCAGTTGATCAGGGTCGCGGGTCGGCGGGTTAGTTCCCCCTGCCTCTGGTTTCAGGGTCTTCGGTTGATCCGTGGGCGTGCGGCTTGGACGCTGTTGGTGGTGTAGCTGCGGCGGCGGGCGGTTCTGCGTGGGCCGTGGTGTCCGAGCGTGGGCACGACGTGCCAGCGTCCGCTGCTGCCGTTGATGAGGACGAGCCGTCCCCGGTGGACTTCGTGGTGGTGGAAGGAGCAGAGCAGGATGCCGTGTTTCGCGTCGGTGGGTCCGCCTTCGCTCCAGGGCGTGGCGTGGTGCACTTCGCACCAGCGCACGGGTGCGCTGCACCCGGGGGCCCGGCATTGCCGGTCGCGGATCGCGATGGCGCGGCGTTGGGTGGTGGTGAAGAGTCGTTGTTTGCGGCCGAGGTCGAGGATCTCCCCGGTGCTGCTGCGGGTCGCGACGCGGATGAAGGCGTCGCACAGCAGCTGCGCGGCGACACTGGGTGGGACGGGGTCTCCGGTGCGCTCCAGGTGGGGGACGTCTTCGGGTCGTGTCGCGGTTCCGGCGATGCCGGCTTCGGTGGTGACGATGATGACGGTGGGGGCTTCGCCGCCGGTTCTGGGCGCGTCTGGTGACTCGGCGTAGGCGCGGACGAGCATCGTGAGCGCGTCGATGCGATGCTGCTCGATCGACCGCGGGTCCACCAGCGGAACCTCGACTTCGTCGTTGTCGCTGTGCGCGTTGTCTTCGTCCAGCGGGTGCTCGTCGGCGCCGAGCGCGGGGGCGAGGGGTTCCCCGCACTCGGACGCGGCCGGGAACTCCACCCTGCGCCGGGGCGAGAGCAGCGCGTCGAACACCGATAAGAGCTGCTCGCCCTGCTCGGGTGTCGCCACGAACTTCCCGGTGACCGCGCCGTCGCTACGGCGGGAGATCCACAGCCCGCGTTCCTCGGCGATCTTGTCGGCCCGCGGCTCGTCGCCGTCCGGGTCCAGGTACGACACCCACGTCGCCGCCTGCACCTCCAAGACTTTCGGCACGGCTGGTTGTTCGTCTTCCGGGTTCACCCCGCACGCGGACGCGACCAACTCTCTCTCGGCCCGCTCGAGCTCGTCGACGCCCACGCGGTTCCCGGTGTGGTCCAAGCCCTTCGTGATCGCCGACGCCTGCGCGATCGACATGACCGCCGACCCGACCGCCTGCGACACGGCCGGATACTTCGCCGGGATCGGCTCGCCCGTCACGCTCATCCGCTCCCGCGTCGCCGCCGCCACCCGCACCAGCGTGCTCGCCTCGAACGGCCGCACCGCAAGCACCTGCTCCACCATCGCCGTCAGGTTCCGAAACCCCGACTTCCGCGCCACCGACTCCGCACGCGGCGACTCATCCTCCCGCCGCAGCAACTCGCCCGCGACCTCCACCAACGCCGCATCCACCACACGCCGACGAGCCGCCAGCTCCCGCAACGCGACCACGATCTCCGCATCCGGAAGCCCCGCCAGCTGACACCGCGCCTCCAGGAGCGCATCCACCACAGCCGTCTCCACTGACGACTCCACTGACGACTGGCGATGCGCCCCCTGCTCCGACTGCGATGCCACGATAACCTCCCCCAAGATCAGCACCAGCCTAGCCGATTGGACCCGTTCAATCTAGCTATCAACAGGAGTTTTATGACGTAATTCGATGATAGGTACGAAGGGTGCCCTTGGTGTCCTTCATGTCCGGCGGCACACGGGTAGCTGCGAAGTCTCCAGCTGTTCGCCGTTTCAGCTCGCGCTGTGGCCGAGCCGACTCTCTTCTCCCGTTCAGCAGACCACGGACCACCGACGCTGCGCACCACGGCACTTCAGTCCGAGTTGCTCGCACGTGTCGCCAGGGGCAGTTGTCCCTGAACAGGTCCTGCCGCGGTGCGCTGTGTCGGCCTGTCGATAGCGTCCGCTGGTGCTCGCGCGTCGTCTGAGGGCGGTTCCGTGTCGCGCGCGTACTGTCTGCTGAGAATGTCATCCCGCTCGCAGACAGCCGAGTCATCGTGCGGTTTGCTGTGCCCGTGTGCCCGTGTGCCCGTGTGCCCGTGTGCCCGTGTGCCTGTGTGCCCGTGGCGCTCGAGAGCCGCGCCTACGCCCGCGTGCTGCGCTTGTGCTCGGGTGCTGCGCTTGTGCTCGCGTGCTGCACCTGCGTTCGCGTGCCGCGCTTGCGCTTGCTGACGCCGTGTGCCCCCGTGGTGCTCGGAGCCCACTTACGCCCGCGTGCCGCACTTACGCCCGCGTCCCGCGCCCGTGCCCGCGTGCCGCGCTGACATCCGCGTGCCACGCTGGTGTTCGCGTCCCGCGCCCGTGCCCGCGTGCCGCGCTTACGTCCGCGTGCCGCGCGGCCGCTCGCGTCCCGGGCTCCTTGTGTGAAGCTCCCGTGACATTGGCGCGACACCCTGCCATCCGCCTGTCGCCGTGCGTCCGCGCCCCTCCCGCAGCCGACCGCGCGACTCTGAAAGCGTGAGCCTGCTACCCCTCGACTCGCGGCAATGCTGCTGAGGCCACGACGTCGCCGCTCTCCTCGCGGATCTCGACGCTCGTGACCTCCTCGCGGAGTGCGGCCGCGTTGACGGCGCAGTTGATCTCGACCTCTGAGCCCAGGAACGTCCCCGAGCCGACGTCCTCGCCGGCGGCATCGACGACGACCACCGAGTAGAACTCACCGCTCGGCAGCCCGTTGACCGTGAGCAGGGTCTCGGTGCCCCAGGTGTGCGCGACGACGCTGCCGTCGATCTCGACGCCGACGGGTTCGCCTTGGAAATCGACGGGCTCGACGGCGCCGAGCGTTCCGGGGTCGCCGACTGGTGTGGGCGTCTCAGGGCGGGGGAGGAAGAAGCCTCCGACGACGCCGACCACGAGGCCAACGGCAGCGATCCCGGCGATCATGGCGCCTCCGAACCGGGGGCGGCGCAGCGGCGTGACGGGCGCGGCGTCGGCGGCGGCGGCGTCGGCTTCGTCGGCCTCGCCGCGTCCGCCCGCTTCATCGGCGCCATTGCGAGAGTCGACGGCGTCAGCCGAGCCGGGAGCCCCGGTAGACCCATCCGCGTCGTCTGGCCCAACGGGGCCACCGGCACGATCGTCTCGCTCCTCGTCGCCGAATTCGCGACGGTCGACGCCGCCATCTGCGGCCCCGATCGCCAGCACGGCGTCACGGAGCCCGTCGCTTGGCGTCGCATCCAGCCATTCAGGGCGCCTGGAGACCTGCCCCGTCAGCGCCCGCAGCTCCGTCAGGTCGGCGTCGATGGTGGGGTCGGATGCGCGCATCCGCTCGAACTCGGCAGTCTCGTCGGCGGTCAGCTCGCCGACGAGGGCGGCGGCGATGAGCTCGCCGCGGCGGTCTGCGGTGTGGTCAGTCACGAGCTCCTCCGGATTCGTCGAGGTGGCCGCGGACGGCGCGGAGGCCGTAGAAGACGCGGGTGCGGAGGGTGGCGACGGGCACCCCGCAGCGGGCGGAGAACTCAGCGTAGCTGTAGCCGGTGAGGTGGATGGCGATGATCGCGTCGCGCTGCTCGTCGGGCAGGAGTGCGAGGGCTTCGGTGAGGCCGAGCCCCGTGAGCGGGTCGGGAGTTTCGGCTGCCACGTCAACGTCTGCGGCGGATGCGTCGTCTGCGGAGGTCCTGGGCAGCCGGTCGCGGGCGCGCAGGGCGTCGGCGATGACGTTGCGGGCGATCGCGAACAGCCAGGTGCGCTCGCCGGCCTTCGCGGGGTCGAAGCGGTCGCGTGCTCGCCAGGCTCGGAGGAACGTCTCCTGCACGCAGTCCTCGGCAAGCGCGCGGTCGCGCAGCGCATTGATGGTGAAGCCGAGGAGCACGCCGCCGTGGTCGCGGAACGCCGCGTGGAGGTCGAACGAGTGCGGCGCATCCGCCATTCGTGCGTGTCCTCTCGTCGTCGGCCCCCTGGCGCGGTCAACGATAACGGCAGTGCTCACGGCTCCTCCCTCCGGCGACTCAACTGCGATTGGTACAGGGGTGTACTGCCTGACCGCATGCCGCGTTCAGGGCGTCCCCGAAAATCTCTCTCGAAAAAGTTCGGGGGCGGATGAACGCGGGAGGGTCGAGCCCCGTATGCCCCTGTACGACGGCTCCACCCGGGAGCTGCGAAGCAGGAAGGCACCCCCTCATGCCCAAGCACACGTTCGCGAAGTCGCTCACTCTCGGCGCCACCGCTGCCGCCGCCATCGCTCTTGTCGCCGCCGCCCCCGCGACCGCCGAGACGGAAGTCTCCGAACCCGACTCGTTCACGAGCGCCTACACGGTCATGGCGACGCCCGACGCGGTCATCAACAACGATGGCGACGTGACGCCGGGCGAGCCCGGATCGATGGGCCAGTTCGACTTCCGCATCAATTCCGACCTGAATATCATCTGCTACGACATCACCCTCACGGGTGTCACGGGCGAGTACGAGAGCCCCGCGAAGACGGCCACGCACATCCACGAGGCCGCCGAGGGCCAGGCTGGCCCGCCCCGCATCGCGTTCCCGAACCCCACCGACAACGGTGACGGCACGCGCACCAGCAGCGGCTGCCTCGAGGGTCCGTTCACGACGGGCCTCAACAGCGACGCCGGCACCGACACGGGCGAGGGCTTCACGCTCAAGCAGATCGAGGCGAACCCGGCCGGCTTCACGGGCGACTCGCACACGGCTGACTTCAAGGCCGGCGTCGTGCGCGGCCAGCTCGTGCAGGTTCCTGTCGGCGGCGTCGACACGGGTGCCGGCGGCGCTGCTGCTGCCGGTGGCCTCGATGCGACGACGCTCGGCTTCCTCGGCCTCGGTGGCCTCGCCGTCGTCGGCGCGGCTGGTCTGGCGGTTGCGCGCAGGGCTCGCGCAGCGGGTCAGTGACCAGGAGCATCTCGCGGATGCCGGGGCGCGCGCTGCGCGTCCCGGCGCTCGTCGTGGCGGTCGCGCTCCTATTGAGTGGATGCGCGGCCGCGCCGAGCGGCGACGTCTCGGCTCCCGAGGTCACCCAGCCCCCGGCGGTCGCTGCCGAAGCAACTCCAACGGCACCGTCCGAGGCTGCGACTCCGACACCCGCGGCCCCCGCGCCTGACATCCAGCCCCCGTACGGGGCCGGTGGTGTCGAGGTCATGCCCGAGGGCATCGAGCCCACCGCCGTCTCGATCCCCGCCATCGACGTCGAGGGCACGCTCATCGACCTCGGCATCGCCGCCGACGGGAAGATGGAAGTGCCGGTCGACTTCGACGAGATCGGCTGGTTCACGGGCGGCGGCAAGCCCGGCGGTCGCGGGCCGACCGTCATCGCGGCGCACGTCGACGGCCTCGCCGGACCCGCCGCGTTCTTCCGACTCGACGAGCTCACTCAGGGTGACGTGGTGAGCGTCACCGACGCCGAGGGCGGCGTCACGAGCTACGAGGTCACCGAGGTCGTCACCGTCGAGAAGGCCGACTTCCCCACGGCGCGCGTCTTCGGTGCCGTGCCCGGCGACGAGCTCAGGCTCATCACGTGCGGCGGCTACTTCGACCGAGACGTGGGGCACTACGACAAGAACGTCGTGGTGTTCGCGACGGCGGTCTAGGGCCGGCGTCTGCAGTCGCCTCGCTGCAGGATGCGGCGAAGCGGCGGCGTGCGACAGGCACCTCGAGCCTCGGGTCGCTGTCAAGTTGCAGACCAGCGGCGCTGTTGAGGTCGAGCTGGACGAAACGCGACGGTCAGCGGATGCGATTCGGCTCAGAACAGCGTCGTGATCGCGGTGATGATGCCGACGCTGATGACGAGCCCCGTGCCGCAGATCGCGAGCGCTTCGATCGGCAGGGTCCTGCGCTGGTACGCGTCCCAGAAGCCGTCGGCGGCGATTGCCTGCCGGCTTTCAGCTTCTTGGTCGATCCTCGTCTCGGGCATATAGCTAGTCTAACTAACTATTCTCGCGGCGCAAGACGCCGGACGATCTGAGCGAGGAAGAACACGGTTGAGCATGACTTGCAAGTACTGGGCAGACGCGGTCCGCAATCCCTTTTCGCGTCCGTTCCGAATGGATGGCAGACGCGGTGCCGCGTCCGGGTTCCGCATGCCGCTCACCCCAGCGGGGGACTCTCGGTTGGCGACAGCTCAGGCCTGCAAGCTCTGGACTGTTGGAAGTGAGGTCCACGATGATGCTCGCGATTGACGCAGCGCCGAAGCTCCCTGAACTGCGGGACGCGCCCACCGCATCCGCCGCACCCGTGGCGACAGGTTCGCAGCGGGCGCGGGCGCTCTCGAAGTTCAAGAGCGTTGCCGCCGCCGATGACAGCGACGAGTTCCTGGCCGGGCTCGCCTCCCTCGGTGATGCGCACGCCTTCGACCTGCTGGTGCAGCGCTACCGCACGCTCATGTACGTGTGCGCCAGGCGGCGCCTCGGCTCGGACGCGGAGGCGGACGACGTCGTCCAGGAGTCGCTCGCGCACGCCTGGACGAAGCTCTCGACCCTCAAGGATCTCGCCGCCGTCCGCTCGTGGATGCTGCGCATCGTCGCATCCAGAAGCATCGACGTGCTCAGGCGACGTCGGGAGCACGACCGCGTCGAGGAGGCCGAGTTCCCGGCGCCGGACGACGGATCGCCGACCACCAACGCGCAGGTTGCGCTTCTCTCCGCGGCCCTCCACGTCGCCCTCTCGCACCTCCCGGAGCAGCAGCGCCGATGCTGGGTGCTGCGCGAACTCGAATCGCTGAGCTACCAGGACATCGCGGACGAACTTGAGCTTCCTGTCAGCACCGTGCGCGGCGCGATCGCGCGGGCGCGCAAGGCGCTTGCGATCGCGATGGCCGAATGGCGCTAGGGAGGGCGAGCGCCGGCGGGTGACCGCTGGTGCAGGTAGGCGCTCGGGGGTCTGGGGGCGCGACCGCGACCTGCGTTCGGTCACGAGCAACCGGCCTCGCCGGCGACTCCCGCCGCGCATTGTGGCTCGGGCTGGCGTTCTCTAGGCTCGTCCCCATGAGGGCGACTCGCGTGCTTGCCGTGCTGGGGGCATCCGCCGTGTCGCTCGCCGGGTTCGCGGGGTGCATGAGCGAGGTGACGTACACGCGCAATGGCGTCGAGGTCACCCCGGATGCGGAGCTCGTCGAGTCTGGCTACGCCGACATCGACCCCTGCAGTGCGATCTCGGACGAGACGCTGAAGGCGGCCGGATTCGCGTCACCGTCAGCTGCCCAGACGCTGTCGCCGGACCCGGACTGCGAGTGGCGCGACGGCATGAAGTCGGCGCCGACGCTGCTGCTGTGGGTGGATGGGCCCACCGAAGCAGACGAGCTGTCGGAGCTCATCGAGGTGAGCGGCGTCGAGGTCGAGGTGTACTTCCAGGCGGGCGCCTCCGGCCGCTACGTGGCCAGGTTCGACGACCTCACGCTGACCCTCAACGCCGACCTCGAACTCGAGGAGGAGTTCGACGAGAACTCCGACGCGTTTGGCAAAGACATCCTCGCGCGCGGGCTGAACGACGCGATGGAGGCATACGGGAAGGTGTAGGGGCGGAATCTGTCAACTGGCGTGCTGAGAGAGCTTCGCGGCGGCGGCCAGCACGTGGGTGTGGATGGATTGCGCTTGGTCGGGGTCGATGCGGTAGCGGGGGCCGGCGACGGTGACGGCAGCGACGGCTCGCCCACCGGAACGGATGGGGGCGGCAACGGCCCAGATGCCCTCATCGACCTCAGAGGCAGATTGGGCCCAGCCGCGTTCGCGGATGAGGGCAAGCTCGTGCAGCAGGCGTCGCCGTTCCTGCTCGGCGAAGTCTGGTTCGTTGCGTGTGATGTACGCGTCACACCAGGCTTCGCCCATCTCAGCGAGCAGGACCTTGGCCGCGGCACCGCGGTGGAGTGGCAGTGTGTGCCCGACCGTGAAAGAGAGACGAACGGTGTGGTTCGACTCGATGAGGTCCGCGCAGACCGCAGAGTCGCGCAGCCGTCGCATGACGAGCGCCGACTCCCCGCTCAGCGCAGACAACTCGGAGAGCACCGGGCGGATCGCGAACGATTCCGCGAAGGCCGACTCGGCAGCCCGCCCCAGGGCGAGGAGCTTCGGCGTCAGCGCGTAGCGACTGTAGGACTTCTCCTCCACGAGGTCGAGCTCCTTGAGCAGCGACAGGTAGCGGTAGGCGCTCGGCATCGAGATGCCGGTTGCCTTCACGACCTCTTCGACGGTCAGCTTGGGCCGATCTTCCGAGAACATGAGGAGCACCTGCAGGACTCGCCGAGCGCTGTCGACCCCCGGGGTGATGGGGCGTGCATTGGGTTCAGCTGCCATGAGATGCTCCTCGTGCTCTGGGAAGGCCGGGCGTTGCGTTTAGCGGAAGAAGGAGCCGACGAGTCGGTTCTGTTCGATGATTGAGTCGGCGTACTCGGCGAGGAACTGCTCTCGAGTGGGTGTCCCGGTCACGGGGCGGTCGAGTGCGTACACGGTGAAGTAGTAGTGGTGCTGCCCGTGACCGGCGGGTGGCTGCGGCCCGGTGTACTCGGCGGTGCCGATACCGTTCGGCCCTGTGGTGACGCCCTCCGCAGCTGTGTCGAGTTCGCCGTCTGCTGCGGGGATTCCGTAGACGGTCCAATGCGTGAAGCCCTGCGCGAGCGGCGCATCTGGGTCATGGAGGATGAGGGCGAGTTCATGGGCGCCGGCGGGAACGCCTTGCACGATGAGCCGGGGGAGTCGGTTCCCGCCGTCGGCGGAAAGCTCCTCGGGGATGCTCGCGAGGGCGGCGAAGTCGGGGCTGCTGATGGTCAGGTCTGCGATGTTGAGTGGCACGGTGGTCTCCTCGGTTGTGTCGGTCGGGCGATGCTCGGGGTCGGGCTCAGGGGGTGGGGTCGATGGGCCGCGCCTGCAGCAGCCGCATGATCTCGCTCGCGATGAACGCGGGCTGCTCTTCCGGCACGTAGTGGTCAGCGTCGGCCGCCTCGAGCCAGCGTGCGTCTGGGCGGCGACGTCGGGCGGTCGCCCAGGCGTCCTCGGTCACGAGCTCGCTATCGGCGCCTCGGACGAGTGTGAAGGGCAGCTGCACGGCGTCGAACTCGTCCGCGTGCGGGGAGCGAAGCCCCGTCACCGTCTGCGCCAGCGCGTCGGCCGGGGCGAGCGGTGACCAGCGTCCGCCCCGCTCCTCGTAGCCCTGGGCGGCCCGCCGGGCGACCGCATCCGCTGGCAGCAGCGGGTAGCGCGCCGCGAGGTAGTCGCGGATCTCCTGCTGACTCGTGAAGGACTGATCGCCGGCGGCGACGCGGGTCTCAAGTGCGTCCAGCACCACGGCCTCGACGAAGGGCACGTAGTCGACGGCGATCACGCCGACGACGCGGTCGGGGTGCTCGGCCGCAAAGGTCCAGGCGTTCCTGGCTCCGAGCGAGTGGCCGACCAGGACCGCCCGCTCGAGGCCGAGCGCATCCATCAGCGAGAGGACATCAGAGCCGTAGCCTGCCGCGTCGTACCCAGAGCTCGGCTTGTGGCTGTGCCCGTGCCCGCGCTGGTCGACGGCGATCGCGCGAACCTCGGCGCCGAGGTGCTGCACGACGGGCGCCCAGACTGCATGGTTTGCGCTCGTGCCGTGCAGGAGGATGACCGCCGGCGGGGAGCCCGCGGTGCCGTCGGGGTGCGTGTCGCTGTAGGCGAGACCGGCCGCGTATCTCGAGTTCGGGGCTTCGGCTGTTGCTGGCATGGCTACACCGACTCGACCGACGAGAGGGCCTTGCGGGCCGCGACGAGTCCCTGAACGATCGCAGCACGCTTCGCTGCGACCTCGCCTTCGCCGTACTCGAAGAGCCCGCCGCCTGATTTCATCCCGAGCCTGCCCTCTGCGGTGAGCCGGCTGATGAGTTCGGAGGTGGACTGCGAGTTGTCGAGTTCGCTGTTGAGGTAGCCAGACACGTTCTCATACGTGTCGAGGCCGGCCATGTCGAGGAGGCGCATCGGTCCGACGACGGACAGCTTGTAGCCGATGCCCCACTTCACGCAGACGTCGAGGGCTTCCTGGGTGACGATGCCTTCGTCGACGAGCGCGAGGCATTCGCGCATGATCGCGTACAGGATGCGGTTCTCGACGAAGCCGGGTGTCTCGCGTTCGATGACGGCCTCGTAGCCGAAGGCGTAGACGATGGCGACGAGCTCATCCTGGATTTCGTCGCGTGTCTGCTCGCCCTTGATGACCTCGATCATGGGGATGAGGTGCGGCGGGTTCGACCAGTGCATGCCGATGAAGCGGCCGGGCTCGAGCATGCCCTCAGCCATTGTGGTGATCGGAATCCCGGAGGTGTTTGTGGCGATGATCGCGGTTGGCGCGACGGTCGCTTCGATCTCGGCGAGCACACGTTTCTTGAGCTCGAGCTTCTCGGGGACGGCCTCCACGATGAACTGGCTGTCGGCGAGTGCCGCGCCGAGGTCGCTGAGGAACTCGACAGACCCGCCTTCGACGCTGTCGGAGCCGAGCTGGTCGAGGACGGTGTTCGCCAGGTTCAGGCCGGCGGCCGCCCGCTCGAGGGCTTCGGTGCTGATGTCGTAGACGCGAACGCTGGCACCTGCGCGTGCGAGCACGGCGGCGATGCCGGGGCCCATGATGCCGGAGCCGACGACGGTGGCGATGCTGGGAATGCTCATGAGTGGGTGACCTTTCCTGACGTCGAGGCTTCGGCGTCTTCGAGCTTGCGGTTGAAGTACATCCAGAAGTTGAGCTGGGCCTTGCGGGGGTAGATGCGGCGGAACTTCTCGAGACTCTCCTCGGGGTCGGGGATGACGGCCGAGAGGGTGCTGGCGGCGAGGTCGAGCTGGAACTTGGCGGCTTTCTCGAGGAAGATGCCCGCGAGGGTCGCCTCGATGACGTCGTGGCCGACGAACGCGACTCCGTGGTTGGCGAGGAGGATCGCCTCCGAGTCACCGAGCTGCTTCGCGACCTCGACGCCCAGGGGCACCGTGGTGATGATGTGGCTGGTGTCCGAGAATCGCGGAACTCCATGCTCGGCGAACCAGACCCCGTGGTTGTTGTAGGGCTGGAGCGGGGAGTCGGCCGCGCCGAGCACCGTCGCGTAGTGGGCGTGCGAGTGACCGACGACGTTCACGTCGGGGCGGGCCTTGAAGATCTCGGCGTGCAGCGGCCACTCGAGGTGGCGGAGCCCGGTGCCTTCGAGCACGTTGCCGTCGAGGTCGACGAGGATGAAGTCGTCTGCTGCCACCTCGGAAAGCGCGAGGTTGCCGCGCTTGAGCCACATGCCCCGGCCGAACGGGTCGCGGTACGAGAGGTGGCCCATCGACATGTCGCCGTGCCCCTCGAGCTCGAGGATGCGGTGCGCGCGGGCGACGTCAGAGAGGACCGCGGCGATCGACTCGTCCTGGTGGTAAATGCCTGGTGTGTATCCCATTGGGGGTGCTCCTTTTCGGGGTTCAGCTGGTGGCGCGGGCCGCGATGGCTTCGCTCTTGGTGGTGCCGCCAACTCGGGCGTTGACGCGGCCACCGGATGCGACGGCCACCGCGATGACGAGCTCGTTCGGGCGCGGTGCATCCGGGATCGTGATGGTGATCGCGTCGTAGTGGCTGCGCACGTACACCTCGTCCTTGTACGCGAGGGGGATGTCGAGCGTTGTGCCTGGTGCCGCGCTCTTCGTGACGGAGCTGATCCAGGCGGCACCGCCCCCGATGGCCGCCCGGAGCGCGTCGCCGAAGACGGTGGTGACGCAGGCCACGACGTGCTCCTGCTCCCCGCCGAGGCCCGCGAGTCCTGCCTTGCCATAGCTCTCGACGGGGCGTCCGCCCAGGAGGGCTGCCGCTCTGAGCCCGAGCGCCGTGCCGAGCTCGCCGCTCGGAATCGTCAGGGCGCTCAGGTCGGCCGCGTACTCCTTCCCGGCGAACGGGTTCTCGATGACCACGGCGACCGCGGCCTTAACGAGGGTCTCGCCTTGGGGGCCGTGGTCGTGTTCGATCTCCTGAACTGCGGAGAACCACTCCCGAACTTGGTAGCTGGTAATCGTGCTCATGCGTGCTGTCCTGCCAGGTCGTGTCGGTGGGAATCGGTGATGTCGTACAGCGAGGTCTCGTTGTTCTCGCCGACAAACTGGTTGCCGAGCGCCATGGAGCGGGTGTCCGCGAAGCGCTGAGAACGGTCTTGGCATCGGTCGGTGAAGGGGCGCTCGAGGCGTTCCCAGGTCTCCAACGCGCCCGCCAGTTCGGCGGAGGATGCGACATCGGCAGCCTCCGCGAGCGTGTACGCGTTGACCATCGCGCACCCGGCGCCCTGGGCGAGTGCTGGACACATGGCGTGCGCCGCGTCACCGACGACGGCCACACGGTCACTCGTCCACCGGTCGAGGCGTGTCGTCTGGTAGCCGTAGTAGCGCCCCGGGGTGTTGGCGGCGTCCCGAAGCACCGGTGCGAGCTGCGGGAAGATGCTCGTCCATAGATCCAGGTCGATCGGGACGCGTGAGCCGTCGGCGTCGGCGGCCGGCGACATCAGCGCGATGTACAGCTCGTCGTCGTTCGCAGGAACGTAGAGGACGCGCAGGGTGCGCGGCTCCGAATTCCAGAAGTCGATGACGTTGTCCCATTCGGTGTCTGGCTCGAGCTCGAGGAGCTCCGCCTTGCGGCGTGGCACGAGGAACCTCGTGATGCCGTCGCGGGAGCGCTCGCGGGAGAAGGAGAAGCCCATGGAGTCGCGCACGGCGGACCCCACACCGTCTGCGCCGATGATGAGGTCGGCCTGCGCCTGCTCGCCGCCGTCGAAAGTGATCGTGCCGTCTCCGGTCGCGGCCGTGACCTTCGAGTTGGCGACGACCTCGACTCCGGCCTCGCGTGCGGCGGTCAGCAGGGTGCCGTAGAGGTGCGCTCGGGTCATCGTGCGCCACCGGAACCCCTCGATGGGCTCCGCGGAGACGCTCACGTTATTGGAGCGAGTCTCGTAGAACGGCGGGGTCATCGAGTTGGCGAACAGGTCGGGGAGCGCCCCCAGCGCTTCGATGACCTTCAGGCTGTTCTCCCAGAGCACGATGCCTGCACCTTCGGTGCGCAGCTCAGCATTCTTCTCGTGCACACGCACGCTCCAGCCGCGCTGGGCGAGTGCGGTGGCGGCGACGAGGCCCGCGAACCCTGCGCCGGAGATCTCGGCGCGTCGTTGGGTGGTCATAAGTTCTCCTGGTCGTTGCGTTCGGTCGTCGGCAGCACGGGTCTACTTACCCGACGCGGCGTTGACGAAGGTGCTGTCCTGCACGTCGCTGGTTGATGGTGAGGTGGTGATGACCTGCTGCTCCGCGAGCATGTCGATGAGGCTCTGCCACTTCTCGTCGGTCATGGTGCCGAGGCCGTTGGCGTCGGTGTCGGCGCTGGTGAACGAGGCGTCGATGTTGGCCTGAATCTGCTTCTCGTAGAGGTCGACGTTGCCGGCGAGCTGCGGCGAGGAATCGGCGAGGATCTGCGCGGCCTCAGCCGGGTTATCGATCACGTACTGGAGTCCGCGGGCGTAGGCGTTCATGAAGCGCTGCACGAGCTCCGGGTCGTTCTCGATCATCTCGTCGCTCGCGAAGACACCCGTGCCGTACGTGTCGTAGCCCCATTCGGAGCCGGGGAGGATGCTCAGCGACCCTTCGCCGCCTGCGGCCTCTTCGAGGATCGTGACTTCAGCATCCAGGTAACACGGCACCGTGTCGACCTGCTCGGTGATGAGGTAGTTCTCGTACGGCGGTTGCACCGTGAGCTCGGTGAGGGCGTCTGGGGCGATGCCGTTGCCGGCGAGCAGCGCCTTGTAGAACACGTACGTCGAACCGGAGGACTGGACGCCGACGGTGAGGCCTTCGAGATCGGCCGGGGTTTCGAGCGTGTGGCGGTCTGCGACCGTGCACATGGCGAGGGGCGAGACCTGGTTGACGGCGGCGAGGGCCTTCACGGGCACATCCTGCGACCTGGCGACTGCGAGGGTCGGCAGGTCCGCCATCCCGAAGTCACCCGATCCGGAACCGACGAGGCGGAGGGTTTCGCCTGAGCTCTTTCCCGTGAGGATGTCTTCCACTTCGATGCCCTCTTCGGCGAAGAAGCCGAGTTCGTCGGCGACGAAGAAGACCGAGTGGATGCCGCGTGGCTGAAAGTCGAGCTGGATCGTGACGGGATCGAGTTCGCCTTCCGCGCCGCCGGTTGCGGCGGGGGCATCCGTGGATGCGCAGGCGGTGAGAGCGGCGATGCTAGCCCCGAGGGTGAGGGCGACGCCGAGCTTCAGGGGGACGGATTTGGGCATGACAATCTCCAGGTTGGGTGAGGCGGAGCAGAGGGTGGAGGCGTGCGGAGGGGAACCAACGGTTGCCCGCGTGTGGGTCAGCGCTCGTCGATGGTGATGTGTGGGAAGCGCTTCGATGCGAGGTACTCGGCGAGGCCGACGAGGTAGTAGAACGCGAGGCCAAGCAGTGACACGACGATGAGAGCGGCGAACATGAGTGCCGTGTCGAGCTGCGTCGAGGCGAATTGGATGAGGTACCCGAGCCCGTTCTGCGAGCCCGCGAACTCGGCCACGACGGCACCGATGACGGCAAGCGTGATGGCGATGCGCATCCCGGTGAAGAGGTAGGGGAGCGAGTTCGGGACCTGCACCCGGGTCATGATCTGGTTGCGCGTTGAGCCGACGGAGCGCATGAGGAGGATGAGGTCGTCGTCGGTGCGCTTGAGGCCGAGCACCATGTTGATGGTGATGGGGAAGAAGGCCATGACGACGATGAGCACGAGCTTCGGGGTCATGCTGTAGCCGAACCAGAGGATGAAGATGGGGGCGAGTGCGACTTTCGGCACGACCTGGAAGAGCACGATCAGCGGGTAGACGGCGCGCTCGATCCAGGCGTAGCGGACGACGACGAGGGCGATGGCGATGCCCACGATGATGCTGATGAGGAAGCCCCAGAGCACTTCTTGGGTCGTGATCCAGGTTGCCTCGAGCAGCATCTCGGAGGACGTGAAGAGGGTGGTCGCGATGTCGGAGGGCTTCGCGATGATGAAGCTCGAGACGCCGAAGACGATGACCGCGATCTCCCAGAGGGCGATGACGGCGACGCTCAGCAGTAGGGGCGGCCAGAGCTTCGACCAGATGCGGCGTGCGGCGGCGGCTCGCAGCGCTTGCGGGGAGGGCTGGTCGAGGGGGAGGAGCAGGGCGGAGGTGGCCATGGTCACGCTGCCTTCTCTGTGCGGGGGTGGAGTTCGTCGCGGAGGCGCGCGGCGTGCGCGGCGTGTTCGAGACCGCCGACGACGCGCTCGTCGCGGGGCCTGGCGAGCTCGATGTCGAGGCTGTCGATCACGCGGCCAGGGTTGGCTCCCATGACGTGGATCGTGTCGGAGAGGTAGAGGGCTTCGGAGATCGAGTGGGTGACGAAGATGATGGTCTTGCCGGTGGCTTCCCAGATGTTCGCGAGGTGCTCGTTCATGGTGTCGCGGGTGATGGCGTCGAGGGCGCCGAAGGGTTCGTCCATGAGGAGGATGCTCGGTTCCATGGCCAGGGCGCGGGCGATGGAGACGCGCTGGGCCATGCCGCCGGACAGTTCGTGGGGGAGGCGGTTGGCTGCGTGGGTGAGGCCTACGGTTTCGAGCGCGAGGTCTGCCGCCGACGCGGCGCTCTTCTTGCTGTTCCTGGCGATTTCGTGGAGGAGCATCACGTTCTGGCGGGCCGTCTTCCATGGCAGGAGCGCGGGCCGCTGCAGGACGAGGCCGATCTGACGCTGGCGAACGGCCTCGCGGGCGGGGACGCCGCCGATGAGCACTTCGCCTGAGGTCGGCTCGAGGATTCCGCCGAGGATCTTGAGGAGTGTGCTCTTGCCGCAACCGGAGGGGCCGAGGAGCGTGACGAAGCTCCCAGGCGCCACATCGAGGGACAAGTTCTGGAGCACGTTGGCACGGGTTCCCGTGCGGCTCACGAACGTCATCTCGACGTCGGTGGCGGTGATTCCGGCTGAACCCATCGGCGCATCCTTTCTCAGAGGGTGGATGAATCTTCTTAGTGGTGAAGACTCGTCCTGTCTCGAGGCGGGGCCTAGCGAACGAAGGGGTTTTCTCAGCGAGTTAATCGTTCTGTAACCGTTGGTAACGCGAGCGGTCGCAATTGGGCGCCGCGCGTTTCAGGCAGATGTCCCGAAAAGCGGCGAGATTTCTCAGCACACGATAGGTCTCAGACAGATGCTGGAGCGGGTCGCGGGGTGGAATTAGGCCGTCTGCCCCGCATCCAGCCGCTCGCTGACTATGGTCAGTGCCCGCACCTGCGTCGGGTTGAGCATTGACTCGGAGTACTCGTCGAAGAGGCCAACCGCGTCGGTGAGGTCGAGCTCGGGCGCATCCGCTCGCAGCGATCCGACGACCTGCGCAAACGTCGCGACGAACCGCTCGATGAAGCTGTCGAACGCCCGCTCGTTCGTCTCCTCGCCCAGTTCGTGGAACTCTGCGGTGATCTCGATGATCTGCGGCACGAGTACCGGGTCGCTGAGCTGTTCGTAGAACCCCACCAAGTGAGGCATGCCCTCCTCCCCAACGAGGTGCGCGAGGAGAACGGTCTGGTCTCGGTCCATCTGCTCGAGCTCGGGAGAGAGGTGGCCCGCGAGGGTGCTCATGTAGGCGGCGAGCTCCGGTGGGAGGTCGGGCGCCGTGGGCAGATTTCGCAGCTTGGCGATGAGCGCGCGCTGGGCGGTGAGCCGCTCGATCTGCGCGGCGAGCTCGGCGTCGAGCCTGTCGAGCAGCTCGGGAGCTTCCGGGCTCGCCTCATCGAGGAAGCGCGGCATCTCGTCCAGGGCAACTCCGAGGGCAGCCAGGCGGCGGATGCGCAGCACCCGGATCAGATGGTGCACGTCGTATTGCCGGTACCCGTTCGAGGTGCGGGGTGGCTCATCCAGCACCCCGACCTGGTGGTAGTGCCGCAGCGCGCGCACGGTGACGCCGGCGCGGCGGGCGAGCTCGCTGCTGTTCATCGCACACCACCCGCGTTCACGCTGACTGCCTGGGGTTCCAGTGTACGAAGCGGGCGGGCCGCGAGGCCGTAGGCAAACGCGCATCCCCACGCCCCGAGCAGCACAAGCGCGGCGATGTTGACGCTCGCGTATTCGGTGAGCACGGCGGCGAGCATGATGCCGACCGACGGGGCCGCCGTGGTGAGCGCGTTCTGGGTGCCCATGATGCGGCCGCGCAGCTGCTCTGGGATGCGCTCGATCATGAGCACGCCCATGAGGCTGCCGAAGAGGCCGCTTGCGAGACCCATGATGAAGGCGCCCGCGAACACGACCCACACGGAGGTGAGGAGGCTGATGAGTCCGATGCCGATGGTCGTGCCGATCATGCCGACCACGAACCAGGCGCGACGCGGGCCGCGGGTGCCGGCGATCGCGTAGGTGCCGCCGCCGACGAGCATGCCAAGTGCGAGCGCGCTGAGCACGAACCCGAGGAGCCCCGGCTGTTCGACCTGCGTGAAGTAGACGGGCAGCACGAGTCCCTGGAGTCCGGCGAGCACGAACACCGACACGAGGCTGAGCGCCGTGGTGGCGACGAGGAAGGGGCTGCGGAACAGGGCCCGCCAGCCGTCGCGCAGCTGCGACCATCCGCTGCCGATCGGGGTGGATGCACGCGAACCGTCGTCGGCGACGATCTCGCCGACCGCCTTCGGGATGAGGAGCGTGATGAGGGCGGCGAGGAGAGAGGTGGCGGCCGTGATCCAGAGCACGGTGGAGCCGTCGAAGAGCACCATGAGGGTTCCGGCGGCGGCGGGGCCGATGAAGATGGCGACGGCGCTGAGACTCTCGCGCACGCCCATGAGGCGTTCGGCGCTGATGTCGCCGTGGCGCACGATGGCGGGGAGCAGGGCTTCGCGGGCGGTCATGCCTGGCACGTCGCCGAGGGACCCGATGATGCCGAAGAGCACGAACCAGCCGAGGTCGAGACCGGAGACGAGGTCGATGATCGGCAGCGCCGCGATCGAGGCGGCCGAGATGAGGTCGGTGACGACGGATGAGGTGCGCCGGTTGATGCGGTCGATGACGACCCCCATGAAGAGGCCGGCGAGCACGGCCGGGATGGCGGTGCCCGCCGCGACCGTGCCGGCGCCGAGAGCGCTGCCCGTCGTCGACAGCACGATGAGCGGGAGGGCGATGCCGGCGATCGAATTGCCGAGGAGGGACAGGACGTGCGAGGTGAGGTAGGTGACCGGGAGGAGGTTCATGCGATCAAGCAGAAACTATGACGTTGGGGCGGGGTCAAGTGGGGCTTCCTGCACCTCCATCCCGCGCCACGCCACCTCGAGTCCCGCCCGGCACCGGGCGCGCGCTGCCGGGTCGTCGAAGCGGTCGCCGCGAACGACGAGCTGGTAGTAGAAGATGCCGACGATGAGGTCGAAGCACGCCTCGACGTCGAGGTCAGCCCGCAGTGACCCCTCGGCAACCCCGGCGCGCAGCGCGTCTTCGATCGGTCGGCGCCGCACGGAGACGTGCGACTCCCAGTAGGCCTCCTGCAGGGCCCGGTCGCTCATGACGAGGCGGATGCGCTGCCGGAACCGCTGGTCCGGGTAGCTCGTCTCGTCGAGTTCGGCGGATGCCCCCATCAGGAACTCGAAGACGCGTGCCCGCAGGTCGCCGGGCTTGGCGAGGGGCGCGGGCACCGTGCGCCCGACGTCGAGGGCGTCCGCGATGAGGGTCGTCATCGACGGCCACCGTCGGTAGAGGGCCGCTCGGCTCACGCCGCTGCGCTCGACGACCCTCGACACCGTCACGGCCTCGTCGGCGTCGATGATCGCGAGCGTCGCCGCGAGGATCTGCCCGTCGAGTTCCTCGGTGCGGGGTCGACCGGGGCCGCGCCGCGTCTCGGCGTCCTCGCCGGCTGCCGGGTGCGCCTCGGCGCCCGCATCCAGTTCCGCGGATGCGGGCACCTCGGCCGTTGCGAGGGACGTCACGCGAGGGCCTTCGCCCGGAGCTGCGTGACGGTCGCGTCGGTGAGCCCTGCCGCGCGGAGCGGTGCGAGCGGGTCGCCGTGGCGCTCGCGGAGGCGCCCAAGGAGGATGCGCATCGACACATCCATGGGTTCGGCCCCGTCGAGGAGGGACCCGTTGAGCTTGGACACCTCCTCGAGATCCATGCCGAACTTCGCGAGCAGCACGCTCATCGTCGGCCCGATGCGGGTGAGGATGGCGCCCATGTTGGCGTCGGTCTTCGCGTAGTCGCGCACGATGTCGTCGTCCGCTGCGCCGAGCGCGAGGAGGAGCATCGCGGCGAGCACGCCCGTGCGATCACGCCCGGCCGCGCAGTGGAAGGCGGTGGCGCCGGGGGAGACGGCGATGATGCCGAGCGCCGTCGCGAGCTGCGGCGCGGCCGTCTCGACCATGAGCGCGTACATCTCGCCCATGCCGGCGTGCGCGCTCCCGTGCTCGTCGGCGGCGGGGATTCCTCCGCCGACGCTGCCCATAAGAGGCAGGTGGTGGTAGGCGACGGCATGCGCGGCGAGCGGACCTCGGCCCGTGAGCGCGACCTCGTCGGCGGTGCGCAGGTCGATGACGGAGGCGAGCCCGCCTGCGGTCAGCTCGCGCGCATCCGCTTCGGTGATGACGGACAGGTCGTCGGCGCGGATCGCGAGCCCGTCGCGGAGGGTGCCCCCGGCGATGGGGGTGCCGCCGAGGTCGCGCAGGTTGACGGGCGCGGAGAGGGTGATGTCGAGTGTGGTGGTCATGTGAGTCGCTTTCGGATGAGGGCGCTGCCCTGGTCGATCAGCGTGACGAGCACGATGATGCAGATGATGATGGCGCTGAGGTGTCCGTAGTCGTACATCTTCATCGCCGTGGTGAGCTCCAGGCCGATGCCGCCGGCCCCGACGAGGCCGAGGATCGTGGCGCCGCGCACGTTGCCCTCGAAGAGCAGCAGCGTGTAGGAGACGAGCAGCGGGGCAGCCTGCGGGAGCACCCCGTACTGGATGAGCTGCCGGCGTGATGCGCCGACGGCTTGCATGGCCGACATGGGGCCGCGGTCGACGGACTCCATAGCCTCGGCGTAGACCTTGCCGATGGAGCCGATCGAGCCGAGCGTCATGGCGAGGATCCCGGCGAACGGCCCGAGTCCGACCGCGGAGACGAACATGAGCGCGAAGACGAGGTCGGGCACCGAGCGGATGATGTTCATCACCCAGCGGGCCGGGTAGTACATCCACTTCGGGGCGATGTTCGACGATGCGGCGAACGCCATGAACAGCGACAGCACGGCCCCGAGGACGGTGCCGACGATGGCCATCTGCAGCGTCTCGATGAGGAGCGAGAAGATGGTGCCGAACTTCGAGAAGTCGGGCGGGAACAGGCGCGAGAGGAACTCGCCCATGTTGATGGCCCCGTCGCCGAGCTTCGCGACGTTGAACTCGGCGCCCGCGAACGACCACAGCAGCACGATGACGGCGACCGGGATGCCGAGCATGAAGCGCGCTCGCGGGATCGAGAAGGCGCGTTCGAGGCGGTCGCGCTCGGCGGTCGTGAGGGTGGGGGTTGTGGATGCGCGGGGCGGCTTAGGCGCGGTGGTCGTCATCGTGGGCCTCCTCGTCGTCGTAGAGCACGGAGAGCTTCTCAGCGTCGAGCGCACCGGTTGGCGCGGAGACGAGCATCTCGCCGTGGCGGAGGCCGATGATGCGGTCGGTGTGGCGCAGCGCGAGGGGCAGCACGTGGAGGCTGACGAGCACGGGGATGCCGTCTTGGGTGGCGATGTCGCGCAGCAGCTCGAGCACGGAGTCGGCGAGCTTCGGGTCGAGGGATGCGACGGGTTCGTCGGCGAGGATCACTCGCGGCTGCTGCATGAGGGCGCGGGCGATGGCGACGCGCTGCTGCTGGCCGCCGCTCAGCGAACGGGCGGGGTCTTTCGCCTTGTGGGCGATGCCGACGCGGTCGAGCAGCTCCATCGCGCGTTTGCGGTGCTCGCTGCTGAAGCCGCCGACGAGGTTGATGGGGCCCGCGCTGTGGAGGGTGCCGGTGAGCACGTTCGTGAGCACGCTGAGGCGGGGGATGAGGTTGAACTGCTGGAACACCTGCCCGACGCCTGCGCGCAGCTGCCGGAGCTCGCCCCGGCGGAGGTTGGTGACATCGTGGCCGGCGACGCGGGCCGTCCCGCCCGTGATGGGCACGAAGCCGGTGAGGCTGCGCATGAGCGTCGACTTACCGGAGCCGGACGCGCCGAGGAGGGCGACCATCTCGCCGGGGTGCAGGTCGAGGTCGACGCCGTGGAGCACGGTCGTCTCGTCGTAGGCGACCCGCAGGCCGCGCACGGTGACGAGGGGGAGGCGGGTGAGGGCATCCATGTCGCTGGTCGTTGTGGTTGCTGGTGCGGGCGCGGTGTTAGCGCTGGGTGCTGGGGCGAGGTTCGTCATTCGAGGTCCTCGAGCTGGACGCCCGCGACGCCGGCGATCTCGACGAAGCCGTCGAAGACGGAGGGCTCGGGGTCGACGGAGACGGGGAGGCCGATGAAGCCGGATCCGAGGGCGCCGAGGGCCTCGGCGTTCTCCTCGACGAACACGGCCTGGATCGCGTCCTGGATGACGGTGCGCTTCTCGTCGCTGAGCTCGGGGCTGCCGAGGACGCTGCCCATGACCGGAATGGGTGCGCTCTCGCCGACGCCGCGCCACTCGCCGTCGGCGAAGGGGAACATGGGTGCGCCAAGCTCGGTGAGCATGATGGAGGTGCAGGCGGCGTCGACCTGGCCCTGTTCGAGGGCCGCGAAGGAGCCCTCGTGTCCGCCGGCGAAGATCGCCTCGTAGTCGGTGCCCTGCTCGAGGCCGGCCTCGTGGAGCATGTGGACGGGCATGAAGTACCCGGAGCTGGAGGCCTGGTCGGCGAAGGCGACGGTCTTGCCTTCGAGGTCGGTGAGCTCCTGCACGGGGGAGTCATTCAAGACGACGCAGGTGGAGACGGGGTCTTCGCTGCCTTCCCAGGCGAGGAGCGCATCCACCTCGCCGGTGTTGACGGCGAGGGCGGAGGGGAAGCCGCTCATGATGCCCATGTCGACGTGGTCGGCGCGGATGGCTTCGACGACGCTGAGGTAGTCGGGAACGTCGGTGACCTCGACGGTGTAGCCGGTCTCGGCTTCGAGGAGCTCGACGAGGGCGTCGATGGGGTTGGCCTGGGTGGGGTCTTCGCCGAGGGGGATGGTGGCGATCGTGATCGTGGTGTCGTCGGCGGTGGCTTCGGCGGTCTGGCAGCCGGTGAGGGCGAGGGCGCTGACGCCCATGATGCCGAAGGCGAGGAGCGGTGAACGGCGCATGTTCGGGGTCCTTCCGAGGGATGCTCCCGGGATTTCGAGAACACCGGTATGCAAACTCGCGAAGGTGACCGGCAATTACGAGACCGGTGGACTGGAAATTGGCGCGGAGGTGAACAGTTGGGGCGGGGTTCGCGCGATGCTAGCCCTGAAGCTGAGGATCCGGGTGCGCTCGTTGTGTACAGGGATTGAGACGATCGAGCAGGCAGGTCATTCTGTCCGACGTTTCGTCTGCGCTGACGGATCTACGCGCATCGACAGTCCTGGCTGCTGTCACGGGCGATGGATCGATCGCCGTTGACGAAGTCTGCACTATCGATTGTCCCTATTGCGAGCCGTAAATCACTCTCGTCTCTGCCGCGCACAAACATGGGGTGGGAGCTACTCCCGAGCGTGAGATTCTTGGCTGCCATCCGAGCTTCTGGAGGCACTCGGTTAAAGCGCGAAGTGTTAGGTATTGGGCGCCCGTACCGCGTAGAGCGTCGAGGAATAAGCTCTCGTGCTCGACGATATCCTCGAAGAGGTCCGTTAAGTTTGGACGGTGTGTCGGTCGGATGGCGATCACGCAATCACTCAGGACAACCGGCCCGATCTCAAGGGTCCGTGGTGAGCGCCAGGAGCCCACGCGTGAAATCAGCACAAAAGGTGTCGTGTCACTCAGGACTAGATCACTGGACTGAGGGTGTTGGGCGGCTCCAATCGCGCTGGTGTGGATGAAAGGTACCGGGTCTTTAATCACCGATGTTCGCGCCTTATGTACCGGAACTCGACCTCGAACGATATCGACACAGCGACACGACCCGTTGTTCTTGCTCTGGAGGACCGCAGGCTCGTTTCGAATCGTCCGGCCAGACTTGAGGTGGATGATAGAAGTTGAGACCCGTGCCCCTGCGAACAGGCTCGTCCTGAGTTTCGCCAAAACACGCACCTCAAAAGACTTTTCGATCTCTGCCCATAGCTTCTCGTGTCGCTCCGCGCGCAGTGCGCCATCCGGTAGAATTGCATAGAAGCCGTGTCTGGGGTTGAGGTTCGATATAAGTTCGGTTAAGAAGTGTACGGCCGGAGCCACGTGCCCCGCGAAGTCCCCGAATTCTACCCAAGCTCCACCGCCTCCCCTGTGCGAGAACGGCGGGTTCATGACCACAACGTCGAGATCGGCGCGAGCGAGCCGCCAGGCTTTACTAGCCAGCCTAGATTCTGATTTCAGGCAGTCCGCCTGACTCAGGCACCAATCGGGTCGTTCGCGCCGCAGGTTTCGCACAGTTTTTCCGTTGACGTCAATGCCGAGCAAGGTGACGGATTCTTCGTACCTGGAATGCACTGCACGTAACAGGGCTCCATCGCCCACTGTTGGGTCCATTACAGCTCCAGTGACGCCTGCAGGTAAGTGGCTAACTAATTCGCGAGCAACTGCTTCAGGAGTGTAATACGCATCGAGAATGCGTGGGTCAACCTTCACGTGTTGCGTCGATTCAGAATGAACTCGCTCACTTGATATACGTACAGAGCGCGGTGTCCAGTGGACCGCCCCGGGCTTCGACGCGGGTGATCGTAGATCAGCTCCGTATTACCAGGGTGGCAAATGGCGTAAATTACAGCGCCAAGGGCGTGTGGTTTCGTGCCAATGGGGGCTATTCGCAGGTATGCATCATCGATGCGCTTATGAATTGCATGGAGAGCATCGAACGCGGAGAATGGGCACGAGGCAGTCGCGAACTCCATGCGATCTTCCATGCGATCCATCTCAAGGGTTGCGCGGTTGGCGACAAGAGCCAGTGCTGGGTACTCGATGCGGAACCCCGGGGCACCAAGAATGGGATACGTGCCCGTAGACTCGACCTCTTCTTGATCGAAAATATGGCTGAGTCGCGCACCCTCAAAGCCCAAGAGCGGCGCGAAATTCCCGCTCTCTTCCGGCCTACGGCTTAACTTAGCAAACCCGGGCAGGGGTTCAATGCCGTGATGTGTACTCAAGTCGTATATAGATCCGAGAGAATGTTCAGCCCTTGTGTAGTCGTCCGGCTCTGCGTAAACAGCAACGAAGTGCTTATTTTGTGCAATCAGCGTCTTAACGAGCGGCGCCCAGACGCGATGCTCAAGGCTTGTTAAATCGATCGCGACACATTCGGTCAAGCTGGCCGTGAAGCCCGATATCCCTGCGTGGTCGTAGAGGGAGAAAACTTCGTGTGCGTCTAATTTCTCAGAAAATGGAGTGCAGAAAGAATCTGTATCAACGCTTAGGCCGATTCTGAGGGTGCCTGCGGTCTCAGTCAGGGCGTCCGTGATTACATTTGCACGCTCTTCGTCGCTGCTGATTCCGTGGATGAACGTACCAAGGTTCAGGGATTCTATTTCACTAATTTCGATACGACGAGTGTGTATCGATGAACCAAGATCAATCATTCGGACTGCCCAAAGTCGAGGGACAGTTGGTTGCTGCGGTCCGCGTCTTCCGGTGTGTGGCTTCGTTCTCTCGCAGGTTCGCTGCTACTGCTGCCTGAAACTTTTTGCACCAGTTTATCGCTTGGTTCTCGGCTCGCGAAATGTAACAAGTATGCCGCCGGCAACATCAGTCGCCGCTTACTCCGTGGGCTGTAGGTGAAGTATGCAGAAAGAACTGGGTGTAACTGGTAATCGAGTTGTCTTGTGGCGCCCGAATTTCTGGCGTTCTTATCGCCGTCGAATGAAATCAGGACTCCTTGCCCCTCGGCTTCAGAAAGCAGCTTTCCAACACTCTCTGTGGATTCATCCTCGACGCCCGTGTACTTTACTCGGAACTGTGACACCTCAGGTGTTGCGAGGGGTTTTTCTCGCGCTATCTCACGAAAAACCGCCCCCAGGCTCTGCGTCAATCGCACCAGTTCGGCTCCACGTTTGGACCAGCCCTGGAGGTCTTTAATCGTGGATTCCCCTATCCGTTGAGCGGCACGAGTTTGCATTTCTGGCGCAACGGATTCGGATAAGCTGCGGCCGGATTCAATGTGGAGCCTCAGGCACTCATGAACAAGGCGGACTAGGTATCGGATATTCCCGCTGGCCATTAAACAGTAGGTACTCCAGCCTGTGTAGTACTTTCTTATTCCTACACGTTTTTCTTTAATTGCATAGAGTGTTGCAGTGCCGTAGTTATTCACGCGGTTCCGCCACTTTGTGCTGTCTTCCATGGCAAACTTCAGCACGTCGAGCGGAGTCTCTCGGTGGTGATCCGACCAGCGGACGACGAGGGCTTGTTCAAGAGGCGTTAATCTTGCGGCCTTTTCGATTTGCTCAGCATTGGCGCCTTCGAGTTCGAGGCGTGAACTTAGTTCTTCGAGTAGAATATCGGCCCCGAGGAGCAGTGCTTCTTCGTTCTTCTCGAGTGACGGCAGGAGCTCGGCCGGGGGCAGATGAGCCCCTGTTAAGCCTAGAAGACCCACGATGACTTTCTCCGCAAAAATCTCAAAAGCTACGCCTTCGAGGTCGGCCGCAATCTCCACTGTAGTGAAGTCTGAAGGGTCCTGGATCGGCTGCCCCTCGAGTTGCGTTTCCCGGTCTATAGATACCGTGTTCCGGACACCGATTTTGAAGGTGTACGTCGCAACGCCAACCTGTTTTATTAACGTATTAAGAATTCGCTGCTGCATGGCCGACAGGTTTTCATATTCGTCCAAGCAAAACATGAAGGGACGCTCACGTGAATTGCCAAGGTTGCCGAGGGCCTGGAATAGATAGTTTAATGGTAGTCCGGCCACGGACCAGCGGTGGTCCGTGAGGTGACGGATGCCGCCGTTAATCAAGGATTCGATCTCAACCAGCGCGAAGTCCAAGCTTTTGGATACATCTGAGAGGCCGCTCCGGTGTGGCAAGTTCATCGAGCGCTGGAATAGATCAAAGTGATGCTGAGAAACTGGTACTTCGCGCCCGTGAGTCATCAGATGCTCCGCGAATCTAACCACTTCTGAGCTAAGTTTCAGATTCAGATAGTGCTCAAAGACGCTCGTCCAAGTGCTATCCGAAACTCCTTTGCCGGAAAAGACAGAAACTAGGCTCGGTTCAAACTTCCAGTATACGCCTACTACATCCCAGTCTTCGGGCTCTCGGCTGTCGTGGATACGACGTTGGCCCGCATGTGACATGGAACGGAGCGTAGTTGTCTTGCCTGTTCCACGCCCGCCAACGAGAAACGACGGCGTAATTCCCAATAGTCGCTTGAAGTAGTTTGGCTGCGTGAAACGGTTATAGAGAGAGTCATCGCCTTCATATTCAGCGCGAACCTGCCCGAAAATGGTGTTGATTCGGTCGGTTGTGACGAGCTCGTCCATGCTACATCCCCTCGGGGCTGATCAATGGGGTCCAAGTCGCGGTCGGTGTGCCCCACCGCATGATTGGGACAGTGTTGTCGGGGCAGCCGTGCTCGAACGAGAGGTTGAGGGCGACTTCGCCATGACCAAAGGGGCCGTGAGTGTCAAGTTCGGTCAGGGCAGCGTATTTCGCTAGAAAGTTGGAAAGATACGGTCGGTGCCTGCTCGGCACTAGCCTTGTATTCGGGCTCAAGGCTGAGTAGGTGTCATCGAGTTCGTATGTGGGCAACACTTTCACCTTGCACTTGTTCTCGATATTCCTGAGGCCATTTGACGTTGCGACCACGGGCAGGTAAAAGACGTCTTTCAGCATGCCTTTGTCTTTCATGTTCGCCGCAGACAAGCGCCCGTGTTGATTGTCTTGGTGTCGTTCCCAGGAGTTGATGAATTGTTCGCCCGAGCCTGCTAAGTCGTCGAAGTAAATCAAATTTCTGGCCCGATCTCCACAATGACGATGAAGTCCGGAATTGCTTACGGTGTTCTCCTCGGGCAATCCGATGGTCTTCGCAAGTCTTGCAAAGATTGTTCCAGATCCAGTTATGTCTCCGTGGCGACCCTCAGGAATTGTGACAAGTGCTGTAGTGATGTACTCGTCCCAGTCGAGTAGGCTGTCTCTCTGCAAGAGAAATGCGCGCAACCGAGCGAGGTTTGATATAACTGAGCGGCGCACGTGCAGGCCGTCCAGGTGAACGTGCGACTCGAGTAGAGCCATGGCAATTTCTTGATCCCTGCCCGGCTCGAAGTTATCGATCCACTTGTCGAGACTCAGTCGACGTTGCGGAGGCCAGGCGCGTATGACCGAGAGGAAGGTCCTATCCTCTGCTAAGGGGTGACTCACTCGGCCCTGCTCTCGACGTGGTTAGGTTTCTGGGACGGAGCAATGAGCCCACGGCTCTGCCGCTCTGGTCACGAAGTTGTGCCAGCAACGGCGCTTCGTTTCTAGACACCCTAGGGCAGAAACTACCGGGTCGTGGGGCACAACCGCGCTCACCGTACAACTGTGATTCTCCGCATCAAATCGGCAGTCCGAGTGGGCCATGCAGGCCTTGCCACAATCGAGCGCTTTGAACTCTCGAGCCCACTACAGTTCTCAGGTACCGCGCGAGTCTCGCCACCCCCTTCTTCGGCTCGCCCGAGAAGACGGCATCCCTCTGCCGCAGACACGCGCCCGCAAGCTCGGCGTGCCCCGTAATCGTGTTCATCGCGATAGCGGCCGCTGCGCCCACCTCCGTGGTCGCCGCGGACTTTCCATTCATCTTCGGCGTCCCTGGCGCCGTCGGGGCACCGCTCATGGTGCTTGTCGCCACCGCGATCCTGCTGCTCTTCTCGGTCGGCTACGCGTGGATGACCCCGCGAGAACGAGACTTTGGCGCCTTCTTGCTCGCACGTCGACCGCCGGCTTGGGCGCTGCCTGGGGCTGGTAACGCATCCATTGCGCTGCTCTTCTCCGTGCTGCTCACCGTGTCGATGACCTGCTACCTCTGTGTGCTCGTCTCCGGGCGCGAGCTCAAGACGCTTGTGGCACACGGTCGCGACTTTGGCGCCAACCGTGGTGTCGATCACGGTTGGGTGCCTGCACCACCTCTGCGGTCAAGCGCCGTTGAGTCGCGAAACGCGGGGCGGACGCGGGTGCCCTGCCGACCATTGACCTGCGGCCGCCCGGACCTTCCCGAACGTAACCTTGAACACAGTGTCGTGAGCTTTAACTTTAAATACTCTAAAGTTAAAAAACTACACGTGCGCCAAAGCGAGGAGAGGGGCCCCGATGGTCTACATCGACCGCATCTGGGAGCCTCAGGACACCTTCGGCGTGAGCCGGAAGGACCGCGCGGGCGGCAAGTACCGCGCATTCGTCCCCGACGAGCTCAACCCCGATCTCGCTCCACTCTCCGCAGCAGCTGAACGCGCCGCGGAGGGCGCGCTCCAGGCGCTCACTCGCGCAGACGAGCGCGTAGGAACAAAGGGTCAATTCCTCAACCACCTGCTCATTCGATCCGAGAGCATCTCCTCGTCCTGGATCGAAGGAAACCGCGTCACGCCCAAGCGTCTGGCGATCGCCGAGCTCTTGCGCCAAGGCAAGCCCGTCGCGCTCGACGTGGTCGCCAACGTGCGCGCCACGGAGGACGCGATCGCCGCCCTCGCCGACCACACGCGACCCATCCAGGTCGCCGACATCGAGGCGCTCCAGCACACGATCGAACCGGGCCTCACGCTCGGCATCCGCACCGAGCAGAACTGGGTAGGCGGCCCGGGCTACTCACCTCTGCGCGCCGACTTCGTCCCGCCGCCCGAAAGTGAAGTGGGTCGCCTCATCGGCAACCTGGCCGAATTCGTGACCGCCACCGAAGGGAATCCCGTCGTGCGCGCCGCCATCGCGCACGCGCAGTTCGAGACGATTCACCCGTTCGTTGACGGCAACGGGCGCACCGGTCGTGCCCTCATCCACACCGTCCTCAAGCGTGCAGATGCCCTCCGCAACATCCTCATCCCCATCAGCACGGTCTTCGCAGGCGCAAAGAACGCGTACATCGACGGGCTCACCGAGTATCGATCAGGACGCGTCGACGAATGGGTCATCGCCTTCTCTGAAGCCGCGGAGCTTGCCGCCGCCAACGCAGTTCGTCTCGCGGACGACGTGCAACGACTCGACGCCGAGACCCTCGAGCAGCTCATCGAATGGCGCACGCAGCGGCGGCTATCGCCCGCGCGGCCCAGACGCGACGCTGTCGCGCTGCGCATCCTCGGTCGGCTGGCAATCGAACCTGTCCTCACTGCCGATTCTGTTGCCACCGCCCACGGCGTCTCCAACGTCGCCGCCCATAAGGCGCTGACGCGGCTCGGCGAGGCCGGGGTGCTCTCCCGCAACACGGACCACAAGGGGCGCGTCGTCTGCTGGAGCGCAGACCGACACCTGGCACTCGTCGCGCTCACCGAACGCAGCAACCGGGTCGGCGGCGCCGACACCGCCGGACGGACTCCACCTCGCGGGCCGGACGCCCCGGATCGCAGTGTCCTCGGGAACCTCAGAGGCGACTAACGCGTCCTTTCTTTACTGCATCCGTGCGTCACGGTGTCGGAAGAGAACGAACTCCAGCCCGGCTGCTCGGCTCCGGGCATCCGGGGGCCCGCCACCCCACTAAAGTTCAGGGGTACCCGCGCGAGCCCACCCCCTTCTCCGGCTCGCCCGAGAAGAGGACACCCCCTTGACGCAGACACTCACCCGCAAGCTCGGCGTGCCCGGAATCGTGTTCATGGTGATCGCGGCGGCCGCGCCCATCACCGTGGTCGCCGCGAACTTCCCGATCATCTTCGGCGTCTCCGGCTCCGTCGGGGCGCCGCTCATGGTGCTCGTCGCCACCGCGATCCTGCTGCTCTTCTCCGTCGGCTACGCGTGGATGACCCCGCACGTGCCCGACGCTGGCGCCTTCTACTCCTACGTGGACCGCGGTCTCGGGCGGCGCCTCGGGCTGGGCACCGCATCCATCGCTCTGCTCTCCTACGTGCTGCTCACCGTGTCGATGACCTGCTACCTGGGCGTGCAGGCCGGCAACCTCTTCGAGCTGTGGACTGGGATGCAGGTGCCCTGGTGGCTCATCTCCGCCCTCATGATCGCGATCGTTGGGTTCCTCGGCTACCGCAACATCGACCTCTCCGCGAAGGTGCTCGGCGTCGTCCTCGTGCTCGAGGTCGTCGCGGTCATCGTCATCGACGTGGGCGTCCTCGCGTCCGGGCGCGAGCTCACGACGCTGCCGTTCAGCGTCAGCGAGGCCGTCTCCGGCACGCCCGGCCTCGGCCTGCTGTTCGCGTTCCTCGGCTTCTTCGGCTTCGAGGCGACGGCCGTCTTCCGCAACGAGGCTCGTGACCCGGAGCGCACCGTGCCCCGCGCCACCTACATCGCCGTCATTGCGGTCGGCGCCCTCTACTTCGTGTCGTCGTGGCTCGTCATCGCCGGCCTCGGTGCCGACGACGCGGTCGCCCTCTCGAACGAGGACCCAGCAGGTGTCGTCGTCGGACTCGCAGGCGACGTGGTCGCACCGATCATGGCCGACATCGTGCAGGTGCTCGTCGTGACGAGCATGTTCGCGTGCATGCTCGCGTTCCACAACATCGTCACCCGCTACCTGTTCACGCTGGGGGAGCGGGACGTGCTGCCGCGCACCCTCGCCGCCGTGCACCCGAAGCACTCTGCGCCGTCGCGCGCGTCCCTGTGGGTCACCATCATCACCGCAGTCGTGGTCGTCGTCTCCGCGCTCGCGCAGCTCGACCCGGTGCTGCAGATCTACACCTGGTACTCCGGAGCTGGCGCGGTGGGCGTCATCGTCATGATGACCCTCGCGAGCTTCGCCGTCGTCGCCTTCCGCGCTCGCCTGAAGCGGGATGCTGCCGAAGGGACGGCCTCGTCGTGGGTCACGGTCGCGTCGCTGGCCGGCGGCATCGGACTTGTCCTCGTGCTGGTGATCGCGATCTGGAACTTCCCCTTCCTCGTCGGCGGAGTGGTTGCGGCGATCATCTGGGGTGTCGTGCTGGCCGGGTTCTTCGCGGTCGGCACGCTGCTGCCGGGCAAGCGCTGAGGCTCGCCCGCGTAGCTGCTTGCTCTCCTGACTACTCGCCCTCGTAGCGAACCGCAGAGTCGAGACACTCCGCAGTCGTGCCGACTCCCTCAAGCGCGCACCCGCCGTCGATGAGCGAGCGCGAACCGATCGGCTCCGTGAGCTGGACAGTGACCGGAACTGCGTTGTTGCCCGGGCATGTTTGAAGGCCTGAGATCGGGACAACGTCGACGCGAATGATGATCTGCTCCGCCTCGTACGTGACCTGCGGTTCAAGAACCTCACCGGTCTCGCCCCCGGAGCAATCAAGTCGAGTGACCTCGATGTGCAGCTGCTCGCTGGAACTCGAGACCGCGGTCGGGTCGGAGAGGTGCCACGTCGCGGGATCACCCGTATTCGTGAGGAAGGCCAGCTGCTGGCAACCGGCAAGCACACCCACGGCGGCACTCGCGAGGAGCAGGGAACCCACGATTCGGCACGGCGTCATGAACATATTCTGGCGGAAGCAGCCGGTTGCCGGGCCTGCCCCGCCCGGCTCTCGTTCTCGCTAGTGACCTTCAACGTGTGGCCAGAAACGGAGCCGCCACTCGAAGTTGGGCTCACTCGCCGACTCGACATCCCAGTCGGCGTTGGATTCGCGCCCGCAGACTTCGACGTTGTAGCCGACCTCCTCGAAGGCGAGGGGCAACGGCGTCGCGTCCACCGTGGCGGATTCCAACCAAACACCTGGTTCAGTCCGAACGTTCAACGCCTCAAGCGACACCTGGTCCCAGTCTCTTGAGTCCTGCGGCGGGACCCCCGACCAGATTTCCACGCGGAACTTCGCCTGGAAGTTCCACTGCTGTGGGCTCACAACGACGATTGCATTGCCGTCTCCGGCGCAAGGAGGTTGCGAGAGCGCGGCCTCGAGCAACGGCATCGGGTCCAGGAACGGTGCGCAGCAGATGTAGAACTGGCCGTAGTCGATGGCTTGCGTCACCGTGGCGCACTGGAGTCTCTCGGATGTCTGCACGCTAGGAGGCTAGGCGAAGGGCGTCGCCGCGGTCCTGCCCATCACGGGCGTAGGCGCCGATTCGGTCTTCGACTTCGTCGGCCTCGGCCCGGTCACGCAGCAGGCACTCCAGCTGGTCGCGCCCGGCGGAGGGTTCTACCTCTACCTGCAGGGTCGGTTCGAGCTCGACGCCCTCGTCTCCAGCGAGATCACACTCGCCGACGTGCAGGACGGATACGCGTCGCTCAAGAATCCAGAGATCGCGCGTGTCGTCGTCACCGGCCTGAGCTGACGCGACTGCGGGCGGCGGGGCAACCCGCCCGCCGCCCGCGCCCCGCGCCACCGCTAGAGATTCACCGCCCCTAGGACGTGCACCTTGATGCCCATGTCCGCGAACATTGCAGCCTTCGCGGTGAGCGCCTTGTCGGCGATCGCCGCGTCGGGGGCGTACGCCAACTGCACGTGGTTCGCCTTGTGGCGGGCCATGAACTGGTTCCGGGAGATGCCGTGCAGCACCACGTGAGCGATCGGCCACTCTGGGTTCGTCGCCTCCTTGCGGCGCTTCGTCTCCTCGGCTGGCAGCTCGACGACTGATCCGCGGAAGATATCGGCCTGCAGGATGCCCTCCGCGATGTAGACGCGACTCAGGACGACCTCGCCCGGCTTCGAGCATCCATTGATCGTCGCGCCACCGGCAGGGAAGAACACCGGATCCTGACGCCACGCCTCCGCGTTCGACCAGCCGCCCAAGTGCGAGCCAGGAACCGAGCCGGAGATCTCGTAGACCCACACGAACTGCCCGTCGAAGTCCTCGCCCCAACGCACATCGTGCAAGGTGTTGTCCGGCAGAAGATCCATTGCGCGCCACACCCGGTCAGTCACGAGCGCGTCGACGGCGACGCCTTCGTCTGCTTCGTTGAAGTGCGGGAACGCGCGCCCCTCGTGCAGCACGCGGGCACCGTTGCGCGAGCGCACGGGTGGCCGATCGGTCGAGTTCAGCAGCCCCTCCGCAAGGTCGGAGGCCGGCACCAGATCCTTCAATCCCTGCTGGTACTGGATGCCCAACGCGTCCAACCCGAAGTCATCCGCGATACGCAGCGCGGCGATGTACATCTTCAGCTGCCACTGCACCTGCTCCCGCGTCAGCTGCGTCGCGTCGTCAGCACCGAACCGGAAGTGGAGGCCCTGGTCTACGAGCCACGCGAACGCTTCGTCCGCATCCGCATCTCCGACCTTCAGCATCTCCGCGTACAGCGCCGACTGCGACAGTCGCTCCTTGTAGATGCCCGTCCTGTTGAGTAGCTCGTCGTCGATGATCGCGTTGTACATGCCCATGCAACCCTCGTCGAAGACGCCGATGATCGCCTTCTCCGAGGCGAGCTTCGCCGCCAGCGCCTCGCCAACAGCTCGCTCCGCGCTCACCGGCATGTCCCGCTGGGGATGCACGTGCGAGTCGTCGTGCGCGATCACCCCGGACTGGGTCCACGATCGCAGTCCATCCAGGAACCACTCGTCAGCGAAATCGACGGACCACAGCGTCGAGTATTCGGTGCCCATCTTCGTGAGCGACGCGTTCAGCCCTAGCAGCCCGACGAGTCCCGGCCACTCACCGCTGAAATTCGCGACCGTCAGAATCGGCCCCCGATGGGTGCGCAACCCCGCGAGCACATGATGCGAGTACTGCCAGACCGCTTCAGCGACGATCAGTGGGGCGTCCACTGGGATGTGTTTGAACACGTCGAGCCCCATTCGCTGGCTCGAGATGAACCCGTGGCCGGTCTTCGGGTCGACTTCATTGGCCCGCTGCACGTGCCAGCCAAGGTTCTCCAGCGCGCGAGTCACGCCGTGCTCGAGTTCCAGTTGCGCCGGCCAGCCCGCGATGTTCGCGGACTCGCGCAGGTCGCCAGATGAGATGAGGTACGCGGTCTTCGGGGCCGTAGCTGGGCGGGGGGACAGAGTGGGAAGCGTGTAGGTCACGGGTCTCCGATCAGAGGGGGGTGGATGCGGCGCTCAGCTGTGAGCGCCGCGGTGCAGTGCTGCGAGTTCGTGGACGACGGACTTCGAGTCCCCGTAGAAGCGCAGGTAGAGCTCGAAGAGTCCGTCGTAGAAGTCCTTCAGAGCCGGGTTCGGGGTGATCACCTCGGTGGGCGGATTCCAGTCAGTGATGCTGGGCAGGCCGTCTTCGCCCGCCGCACGGGCGAACGCGCGCGCCGCGAGGAACGCGGACCCGTAGCTGGCGCCGATCGTCGCCGATGGCACCTCCTGTGGAAGCCCGCAGACATCGGAGACGGTCTGCAGCCACAGCCGTCCCTGCGTTCCACCGCCCACGGCAACGATCCGCTGCAGGGCAGCGCCCGCCTCCCGCATCGTCTCGATGTTGTGGCGAACGCCGAAAGCTGTCGCCTCCAGTGCCGCGCGGTACAGGTCGCCGCGGGTGTGCTCGAGTGTCAGCCCGGCGATGACGCCGCGAGCTTGCGGGTCCTGGATGGGGGTACGCTCGCCCGCGAAGTAGGGGAGCGTCAGCAGCCCGTTCGCACCAGGGCCCGAGGCGGCCGCCTCCTCGAGGAGCTGCGGGTACTCGGCGCCCGTGAGGTTCCGCAGCCACGCCGTCAGCGCGCCTGAGGTTGCGAGCCCACCGGCGAGATTGCGAGTGCCAGGGACGGTGCCGACGGTGGTCCACATCGACGGTGAGCGGTGCGTCTCGTCCGTCGTGGCGATGAGGAACATCGTCGTGCCGTACATGACCATCAAGTCGCCGACCTCGAGCGCGCCGACGCTGGCCGCCTCAGCCCAAGCGTCGATCGTGCCGGTGATGACCGGGATTCCCGGAGCGAGGTGCGTCTCGGCGGCCGCCTCGGCGGTGATGACTCCGGCGACGTCACCTGCCCACGCGAGCCGTGGCCGCTCGAGTGAGCCAGCGTAGCGGTCCCACCACTCCGCGTGCCAGCGCTCGGCCTCGATGTCATAGAGCGGTGACACCTGGCTCGCCGAATGGTGGTCGAGGCAGTACTCACCGGTCAGCTTTCGCACGAGCCATGAGGCAGGCATGAACAGACGCCGCGCCCGCGACCAACGCTCCGGTTCCGACTCCGCTATCCACGCGATCTTCGGGCCGCCCGCCTGTGAGCTGAGCACCGAGCCGCCGACCGCGGTGATGGCCCCTTCCCCGAGCTCTCGCGTCATCCGGGCAACCTGTTCCGAGGCGCGGGTGTCGATGCCGTAGAGAATCGCCGGGCGCACCGGACGGTCGTCGTCGTCGGCGAGGAGCACGCACGGTCCCATGCCGCTGACGCCGACAGCGTCGACGACAACGCCGGGGAGGGAGGCGACCAGCTCCCGCGCTATGTCGGAGAACTCCGACCACCAGATGTCGGCGTCCATCTCAACCCACCCGGTGCGGGGTCGGTCGACCTCATGCTCGCGCACCGCCTGCGCGACGATGGTGCCGTCGCTGGCGACGAGCACGCCCTTGCTGCTCGACGTGCCGATGTCGACTCCGAGTGTGTAACCCATGGGCGGTACCTCCAGGTTTCGAAAGATGTGGCAGTGCAATCGATTACAAATTGGTGGGGAAAGAGAGGCGGGCAGGCCGTTGGTCGCAGGTCAGTCGCGAGCTGCGGCGGCCCGTTGGACGGTGTGAGGCAGCACGACCGTCTGAATCGGGCGCTCATCTCCGGCGATCCGCTCGATGAGCAGGCGCGCGGCCACGCTGCCCATCTCCTGGGCGGCGAGCCGCACGATCGTCACGGCGCTGGGTGAGATCGTGCTGAACGGCAGCGAGCCGATGACGGCGACGCCGAAGGTCGGCGGCATGAGGCCTCTCTCGCCGAGCACCTGAAGCGCTCCGACGCCGATGAGATTGTTGCCCGCGACGATTGCATCCGGTGGTTTCGGCAGATCGAGCAGCGCACTCATCGAGGCGCGGCCGCCGTCGACGTGGAACGTCGAGAACCGGAGGAGGTCCTCGTCGACCGATGACGGTGACGCCTCGAGTACGGCGCGCCAGCCCTCGGCCCGCTCGAACGCCGTATCGATGTCCTGCGGGCCGGCGATGTGCGCGATGCGCGAGAACCCCGCCGCGAGCAGCTCCTTCGTCGCGGCGGCCCCCGCTGCCCGGTTGTCCATCACGACGAGATCGAGATCGTGCGCCGTCCGTCGGTCGACGATCACGACAGGGCGGCTCGTGGAGAGGATCTCATCGAGCCTGGTCGACGCCGAGGCAGGGGCAATGATGACCCCCGCCATCGACTCCCATCCGCTGACTTGCAGATAGCGCGCCTCCTTATCGAGGCGGCCGTCGGAATTGCAGAGCACGACGGAGTAGCCAGCCTCCGACGCGACGTCCTCGACCCCACGGACCATCTCGGTGAAGTAGGGGTTCTGCACGTCAGGGATGATGAGCGCGATCGTCTCGGACTCCCGTCGGCGTAGGTTGCGCGCCACTCGATTCGGCGTGAAGTTCAGTTCCTTCGCGGCGGACCTGACCGCTTCGGCTTTCGGTGTGGAGACGCTCGCTCCGTTGAACACACGCGAGACCGTGGCCGTCGAGACACCGGCGAGTTTCGCGACGTCATAGATCGTCGACATGTCAGCACAGTAATCGATTTCGCGAGGGTGGCACGAAGACAGCGGACGCGGCGTTCGAGTTCGCCGGGCCGGCCTGCGCACCCAAGAGGTGCGCGTGCGCAGGCCGCCCGACTCCATGTGTTCCGCTCCTCGTCGTTCCGGTTACTCGCTGCTCGCGGCCTTGCGGCGGCGGAGCAAGAGCGCCGCAGCGCCGATGAGGACAAGAGCGAGCGCGGAGGCGGCTCCCAGCCAGGGAACCTCGCCGCCGGTCGTCGCGAGCGAGTCGGTCCCGCCGGCTGTCGCGCTGCCGGTCGACGAGGGCGTGGCCGTCGTCACGGGCGCAGCGGTAGCTGACGTGGTGGCCGTCGGCGTGGCCGTCGCCTCAGCGTCGGTCGGGACGGGGACAACCGGAGTATCCGTGGGGGTCGTCGTCGGTGCCGTGGTCGCCGATGCCGTCGGCGTGGGAGTGACACCCGGGGTCGCACCGAGCTCGAGGTCGGCAAGCGGGATGCGCGAGAACTCGACGTCCTCCTTGTTGGTGCCATAGGAGACGTAGAGCGAGTCGCCCCAGACGAGGCTCTTCTGGTAGCTGTAGCCCGGGTTCTTGGACTTGCCCTCATAGCGCTTCGGCTGCAGGTCGGCCGAGTCGCGGATCACGAAGCCCTGGTCGAAGGTCACACCGTCGGCGCTCAGCACGATGACGAGCGGGTAGCGGGTCTTCGTGCCGGTCAGGCTCCCCGTCAGGTACGCGGTGCCGTCGGGCAGGTTGCCCGCGCTCTGCTTCGTTCGCGAATCAGGCACGTTCGTGACGACGGCCTGAGACCACGTCTCGCCGTTGTCCTCGCTCTTCGAGGCGAGCTTGAACATCGTGCTGCCGCCCTGGTCGCGGAAGGTCATGAAGATGGATCCGTCTGCCGCGACGTGCCAGCTCGGCTCCAGCTCGCGCGACATCTCGTTCTCGAGGTAGGGCTGGTTCTCGAACTCACCCTGAGTCCAGCCGCTCACGCCGGTGGGGTCGTCCGTGTAGTACGGCTTCACGTGGAGGCCTGGCTGGACATGGAATGCGGTCAGCAGGCGGCCGCTCGGCAGGGCTTTGACGTCCTGCTCGATGATGCCGAGCACCGGCTCGCCGGCCTCGTCCGTCACACGCTTCGGCTCCGACCAGGTGACACCGTCGGTGCTGGAGACGTACTCGGTGTACCCGCCGCGAGGTTCGAGCGCTGCCGGCCAGACGTTCAGGTACGCGATGAGCGTCTCTCCGTCTGTCCACCAGCCGCCGTTCGACGTGTACCCGTCGTCGCGGGGTTCGGTGAGGGGGATCGGTGCGGACCACTCGCTGCCGTTGTCGCTCACGCTGTACGTGACGATCGTCTCGGGGGCGTCCTCGTCGAGCGCCGACGACTGCCACTGCGCGTAGAGGCGGTCCTTGAACGGCATGAGCACCGTCCCGTGGTTGAACTTCGCGTCGTCGTCGCCAGGCTCGAAGATGGTCACGGTCTCGGCGTTCTCTGCCTGGGGGAGGCCGAGCGCATTCAGATCCGTGGTGTCGATCAGGCCTTCGGTGACGCCGATCGTGGTCGGTGGCTCGGTGGTGTCCGCGAGGGCTGGGCCCACGGCGATACCTGCGGTGAGCGCGAACGCGCTGAGCAGAGAGCCGCCGATCAAGACAGGGGCGCGGTGCCGGGTTTGGGGGAGCGTCATTGCAACCTTCCTTTCGGTGTGGGGATCGTGCTTCTAGTGGAACCGCGCGACTGCGCGGCGGAGGCGTGCGACGGTGACCTCATCCGGTTCCTGGATGGGCATGCGTCGACCACCTACGTTGTGGCCCGCAAGGCGATGCACTGCACGCATCCGGGCTGGAGAGCCGTCAATCGCCGCGACGGCTTCGTCGATGTCGGGTTGGATGCTCGCAATGCGTGCCTCGTCTCCGTCGATCAGCGCGTCCCGCATCCGCACGAACGGGCGGGAGAAGGCGGAGGCCACCCCGGAGATGACACCGTCGGCACCGGCGGCACCCGCGCGCGCGAAGTCGCCGTCGGAGCCCGTGTAGATCCGGAACTCCTCGGGAAGCTCGCTTCGGAACGAGGTGATGAGCCCGAGCGCCTCACCGCTCACCTTGACGCCGACTACCCCGGGCAGGGTGCTGAGGCGAAGCAGCAGCTCCTGGTCGACGGGGATCCCGGTCCGCGCCTCGAACATGTACACGTAGACGTCGAGCCCGTCGGCCTCGGTGACCACATCGCGGAAGAAGCTGTACACCTCGTCTGGGTGGGCGGGCAGGTAATACGGCGTCAGGACTGCGATTTCCTTGGCGCCCGCCGCACGCGCGCCGGCGATGAGCTGCGTGACCTCATAACGGCTCGCTGCTCCGACGTGCACGATGACGCGGATATCGGTCAGCACTTCGACCGAGAGTCGCGCGACGGCGTTGCGCTCCTCGATCGAGAGCGCCGGGAACTCTCCCGTCGTGCCGAGTACAAGCGCACCCTGTACGCCGGATGCTGCGACGTAGTCGAGGATGCGTCGGCACGCGGCGAGATCGAGCCCGTCGCTTTCGTCGAAGGCGAGGGGGACTGCGGTGATGATGTCGTGCGAGGACATGGGTCGCTTTCTGCTGAGGGGGTATGGCCGGGCTCCGGACGCGATCGCTGATCGCGTCCGGAGTCTTGGGGTCAACTGGAGTACGCCTGATCCATCGACTGGAGCACCGCGTCGGGGTCGGCCTGGCCGGAGAACAGCTGCTGGGTGCCGATGAACAGCGCCGACTGCGCCTTGGCGTTCGGCCAGCCCTGGTCTGGCATCGGTGCGGTCTCGCCCGAATCGATGACATCGGCGGCGCCCTGGAGCACGGGGTCGAGCTCGACATCGGTGTTCGTCACGGCGGGGAGGCCGGGTGCTGTGTCGAACCAGACGCTTGTTGCCTCCGGCGTCGCAAGCCAGTCGACGAACTCCAGCGCGTTCGCCTTGTTGGCTGCTCCCTCGTTGACGGCGAAGGCGACACCGATGCCGCGCGGGATGGCCGTCGTGCCCGAGTCATCGCCGGGGAGGGCGAAGAAGCCGAACTCGGTGCCCTCCGGTGACGCGGATGCGAGCTGCGGGTACGAGGCGAGCACCTGCACGACACCGACCGCTTCGCCGGTGGCCACGAGGTTGTACGAGGCGGTGACGTCGGTGCCGAGGGGATCCTCGTTGAAGCAGCCGGCCTCATCCATCTCGAGGTACTTGTCGAAGGCGGACTTCCAGCCGGAATCCGCGAAGGTGGCGGAGCCGTCTGCGAGGCTCGCATCGAATTCGGGAGTCTCGCCGTAGACCGTGTTCGCGACGAGTGCGTACGGGATGAGCTGCGTCACCCAATCGGTCTGGATGCCCAGCGCGAACGCGACCTTGCCTTGCGCCTTCACATCCGCGCAGTAGTCGAGCAGCTCCGTATAGGTCGTCGGAGCTTCGAGGCCGAGCTCGCTCAAGGTCGCGGTGTTGTAGATCGCCCCGACGGCGTCGAGCTTCGACGGAAGGCCGTAGGTGCCTCCATCGATCTGCAGCGTCTCAGCCGTGCCCGGGTCGACGGTGCCCACCCAGTCGCGATCGGAGAGATCCGCGAGGTAGCCGGCGCCCTGCAGGACATCGATGGCGCCGGGGTTTCCGCCACCGGCCCAGACGGTGAAGACGTCAGGAGCGGTTCCGCTAGAGAGCTGCGTTCGCAACGTCGTCTGGTACTGCGAGGTGTCGGCGACCGTGACGTTGACTTCGATTCCGGTCTTCTCCTCGTAGGCGGCGACAACCGCCTCCATGGGAGCTTGGTTATTCGAGGTGGTGGCGATGTTGAGAGCGTCAGTTGGCTCCATCGAACCCTCGGCGGGTGCGGAGTTCGAGCAGCCCGCGAGGACGAGGGCAGCGATGCTGACACCGGCGACAGCGGCGATGTTGCGCATTTTCATGGTTATGGGTCTCCAGAGAAGGCCGAAACGAAATCAGCCTGAGAGGGGGAGGGGAGGGGGCCGACGTCAGTCGACGGGGAACTGCAATGAGTAGGTGCCCGGTTCGAGCTGCAGCGTCGTGCACGCCGAGCCGAGCTCGGTCACGGTGATGCCCGTGGACCGGCTGATCTCGATACCTCCTTCCGTGATCGTCGAATCGGATGTGCAGGGAAGCTGTGCGGTAGCGGCGGGCCCCGGCGGAACCGTGACCTGCCAGGTGATCCCGTTCGAATCCCGTTTCCAGGAGCTCTCGACTCGACCTCGTGGTGTCTCGAGGGCACCGGTCGCGTGATCAAGATGGGGGTCGAATCGTGGCGCGAGCGCCAGCTGCCGGAACCCGGCCGAGGTCTCGGACTGGCGTATGCCGAGGATCCCGGAGAGGAACCACTCGCCGACCGAGCCGAGCGAGTAGTGGTTGAAGCTGTTCATCCGTGCCGATTGGAAGCCACCTTCTGAGCTCCAGCCGTCCCAGCGTTCCCAGATCGTGGTCGCCCCGTTCTTGACGGAGTAGAGCCAGGACGGGTACTGCTCGTTGTGCAGCAGCTGGAAGGCGAGATCCTCACGGCCGATCTCGGCGAGGATCGGACAGAGCAGGCCAACCGTGACGAACCCCGCCGTCAGCGTCGTGCCCGCGCGGACGACAGCTTCCACGAGCCTGTTTGCGATGCGCGCACGCTCGGCCTCGTCGGCGTGGAGGTCGAAGGCGAGCGTCAGGAGATAGGCACCCTGAGTGTCGCCGGCGACGGTTCCGTCGGCTTCGACGAACTCGTTCCGGTAGGCCTCGACGATGCGGGCGTGCAGCGACTCGAGCTCATCGGCCTCTTCCGTCCGGCCGAGCACTCGCAGGGAGCGCGCCGTCAGATCTGTGCTGTACGCGAAGTACGCCGTGGCCAGGAGATCCTTGCGAGTCTCCGCCCCGACCTGCAGCCAGTCGCCGTAGTTGTTGCCTACCTGGTTTCGCCAGATGAGGTCCGTGTTGTGCCGCTCGATGTGCCGGACCCAGGCGATCATCGACTCTGCCGATTCCCGCAGGATGACGTCGTCGCCGGTCGCCCGGTAGATGTTCCAGGGAATGGTGACGCCGCCGTCACCCCAAGCGGGGGCTCCTTCCCGGAGGTGGATGAGGTGCGGCGCGATGTCGGGGAACGCCCCGTCGTCGCTCTGCGCGCTCCGCACATCCCGCATCCATCGGCGAAGCAGAGGCGCGACATCGGCGATGGCGAGAGCTGTCGGCGCGAAGACCTGCGCGTCTGCGAGCCAGCCGAGGCGTTCGTCGCGTTGCGGGCAGTCGGTGGGAATGGAGACGAAGTTGCCGCGCAGCCCCCATTCGATGTTCCGGAAGAGCCTGTCCAGGGCCGGGCTCGACGAGGCGAACTCGCCGATGATGTCGAAGCCGTTGTGGAGGACGACAGCCGAGATGTCGGCAGGATCGAGGTCGCCGTCCAGGCCTTGGACTTCGGCGAACCGGAAGCCGTGGAGTGTGAAGCGTGGCTCGAACGTCTGCTCAGCGGCCCCGTTGGTCCAGAACACGTCGACTGGCTCCGCGGTTCGGAGATTGGCCGTGTACAGCTCCCCGGCGTCCAGGACTTCGGCGTGGTTCAGCTGGATGCGCGTGCCGGCAGCCTGTCCTCGCACGGTCAGTGACACGCGGCCGACCAGATTCTGTCCGAAGTCGACGATGTGCCGCCTCGGCTCACGTTCCGTGACCGACACTGCCGGCAGCGTCAGGGTCCGCCGGACCCCGGGGTCGACCTCCGGCGTGAGCTTCGAGTGGTCGTGGTCGACGACGACAGCATTCGACCACCCCTCGAGATCGCTTCCGGGAAGATGCCAGTCAGGTTCTTCATGCCTTGAGTCCTCGTACTGGCCCATGAGCTGGTCCGCGTAGATGATCTCGCTCGGAGCCTCGCGCCAGGAGTCGTCGGTGGCGATGACACTGCGGCCGCCGTCCTCGGCATCGAGCATGAGCTGCACGAGCAGCGCAGGCTCCTTGCCGTAGTGCTGAGCCTGGTGTCGGCGATCTGTGCCGATGAAGCCGACGTACCAGCCGTCGCCGAGGAGGGCGGCGATGCTGTTCTGGCCGACTCGGAGCAGTCCAGAGACGTCCCAGGATTGGTACGTGATGCGGTCGCGGTACTCGGTCCAGCCGGGCGCGAGCTCGTCGGTGCCGACTCTCGTGCCGTTCACGTAGAGACGGTAGATGCCGCGGGCTGACGCGTGAACTCTTGCGGACTCTGGAACCGCGTCGAGCTGGAAGTGGCGGACGAAGCGCCGAACCTGCTGCAGCTTGTTGACGGTGAAGCTGATGTCCGTGTCCTGCGGCGGCACGGCGGTCTTCCGGAACACAGGGTTCTTGCCGATCCAGGCGGCGCTCCACTCATCCGGATGCACGATGCCGGTGGCGAAGCGACTCGTCGTCGTGGAGGTCTCGCCCGTCGCATCCTCGATGTCGAGCGTCCATTCGTAGGCGGCGGAGCTTGACAGCGGGTAACCGCGATACCGAGCCGCGGTCGTCTCGATCGTCTCGACGCGCCCCGATTCCCAGACTCGCACCCGCCCACCGGGCAGCAGTGCGTCGACACGGATGCGGTAGGCCAGCTGCCGCGAGCCGCGGTCGGCCGAGCGGAGTCGCCACGAGAATGTGGGGGAGGTGACGATGCCCTGCGGCTCGCGCTGGCCGTCGACGCTGAGGTCGTACGCTGCCACGCTCATCCCTTCAGCCCTCCTGCGAAGCCCTTGATGATCTGCTTCTGCATGAGGAAGTAGACCGTCAGCACGGGCAGGACGCTGATGATGAGGCCCGCGAAGACGACGGGCCAGTTGGAGACGAACTGCCCGACGAACGCGAAGAGCGCGACGGGGACTGTCTGCTGGGGCGTGCCGCTGAGGTACAGGAGCGGCACCAAGAAGTCGTTCCAGATGGTGATGGCGTTGAGGATGATCACGGTGCCGGTGATCGGGCGGAGCAAGGGGAAGACGATGCTCACGAAGGTGCGAACTGGGCCGGCCCCGTCGATGGCGGCGGCCTCCTCATAGTCTCGATCAAGGGTTCGGAGGAAGCCCGTGTAGAGGAAGACGGAGAACGGCACCTGGCTGCCCGTGTAGAAGAGGATGAGCGAGAAGAGAGAGCCGAGCAGGCCGAGGTCCCTCATCGTCTGGTAGAGCGGAATCAGCGCCACCTGGAACGGGATCATCATGCCGACGAGGACCACCCAGAAGAGGGCAGTGGAGAGCTTGGACAGCACTCGTGCGAGCGGGTACGCGGCCATGGCGGAGATCGCGACGATGAGCACGACGCTCGTGACCGTCACGATCGCACTGTTGAGCAGCGCCGACGCGAGTCCCGCCTGGTTCCAGGCCTCGATGAAGTTCCCGAACGTGGGCTGGGTTGGTGGGAGCAGCGGAGATGATGTGTCGCCGGATGGGCGGAGCGCCATGTTGACGAGGATGTAGACGGGGAAGACGAAGACCACCGCGAGGGCGAGCATGACGACTTCACGGGCGAAGGTCGCCTTGGAGTATCGGAACATCAGCTGTTCGCCTTCCTGGACAGACGCTGCTGGCCGACGGAGAAGATCGCGACGACGACGGCGAGCACAAGCGCCATGGAGATGCCGTAGCCGAACTCGTTGAACTGGAAGGCCGACTTGTAGAGCAACGTCGACAGAGTCTCGGTCGACCCACCCGGGCCGCCGGCGGTCAGCACGAACACCTCGGTGAACATCTTGAGCCCGCCGATGATCGTCAGCATGATGTTGATGGCGAGCGCCGGACCGAGCAGGGGACGAGTGACGTACCAGAAGCGCTGCCAGGCGCCGGCGCCGTCGATCGCGGCTGCCTCGTTGACCTCCTGGGGGATGGACTGCAGGCCAGCCAGGTAGATCACCATCGAGTAGCCGGCGTGCTGCCACACGATCATCCCGATGACCGAGACGGACGCCCAGAAGGGATCGCCGAGCCAGCTCGGGGCACTTTCTCCGAGGCCCACCCCGCCGAGCAGGGCGTTGACGGCCCCGTCGGGTGCCAGGAGGAACTTCCAGAGGTAGGCGACGACAACTGGTGTGATGACGACGGGTGCGAAGAAGAGGACGCGGAGGAAGTTCTGCGACTTGAGTCCGCTGTTGACGCCGAGCGCGAGCAGGAGGCCGATCAGGTTCTGCAGTACCGTGACCGCGAGGGCGAAGATCAGCGTCATCTTCAGCGCATCGAGTGAACTCTGCGTCGTGAAGATGCGCACGAAGTTGTCGATGCCCACGAAGTCGTAGGACTGGGAGAGGCCGTCCCAGTTGGTGAACGCGAGGACGGCGCCGCGGAGCGAAGGTGCCACGACGGCGAACCCGTAGAAGACCAGCGCCGGGATGGCGAAGACGAGCAGCGTCTTCGAGCGACCGACCGCCACGAACTTCCGCTTGGGGGCGCTCGCGGGCAGGGGCTCAGCCACGGTATCGGGGGTGCTCGCCGGGAGCGTCGCCACCGTGGTGTCGGGGGCGCTCACGACGCGATCTCGTTCTGAGGTCCGTCTGCGAGCAGTCGCACTGCGTGCGCCATGCGTGTGCGTGCGCCATCGAGGTGTTCGCGCAGCTCGGACTCGAGTTCCTTCGAATCCCCCAGCTCGATCAGGTCGACGAGTCGGCCGTGGTCGAGTGCTGATGGACGCAGGTCCACGTCCTCCTCCACGGTGAGCTGCATGAGGCTCGCGAAGACGGACTCGTGAGCGACCCAGACGTCCTGGAGACGGCGGTTGCCGCCCATGACGTAGAGCAGCGCATGGAAGCGCATGTCGGCTTCCGCGAAATCATCCGCCGCCGATTTCTCGGCGTGGTTCACCATCTCGGCCACGATCTCCCGGGCCTCCGCGATCTGCGTGGGGGTGACGTGCTCGATCGCGCGGAGGCAGGCCGTGATCTCGATCGATTCGCGCAGCTCATAGAGGTCGTTGATGTCGTCCTGGGTGAGGCCGACGACGAAGAAACCGCGGCGACGCGACTCGACCAACCCCTGGGCTTCGAGGAGTCGAAGGGCATCTCTCACCGGTCCGCGACTCACGTCGTGTTCCTGCGCGAGCGCATCCTCAACGAGGTGCGTACCTGGCTGTCGCTGGCGGCGCACGATCTGGTCGCGCAGCACTGCAGCGAGCTGTTCGCCGAGGGCTGGCGCTCGGGTGGGCTTCATCGTCACAACGTCACTCCTTCATGGACCGTTAACGATTGACAGTTAACTGCAACCGATTACAAGAGTCAAGAGGCTCGAGCAAACGAGAGCCAAGACGCCTCGGTTCAGCGTCGGACGTGCCGGAGGGGGCAGACTTCGGGCATGCCCTTCACCCCGCCCCAGCTCGACCGCGCACGCGGCGCCGTCCTCGCATCCGCCGTCGGCGACGCCCTCGGCTCGCAGTACGAGTTCGGGCCGCCGCTCTCGGATGCGACGCCCGTCTCCTACGGCGTCGGCGTGTTTGGCCACGGGGTCGGCGAGTGGACCGACGACACCTCCATGGCCATGCCGATCCTTCAGGCCCTCGCCGCGGGGGAGTCGCTGAACGACGCTCACGTGCTCGCGCAGATCGTCGTCGCCTGGCGCGAGTGGGCCCGGGATGCGAAAGACGTCGGAGCGCAGACGCGCACCGTGCTGTCCGCCCTCGAAGGCGACGTCACAGAAGACCGAGCCCGCGACGCGGCGCGCGACGTCCACACGCGCGCTGGTCGAAGCGGCGGCAACGGCGCCCTCATGCGCACCGGCCCCGTCGCCCTCGGCTACCTCGCCGACGGCCAAGAGCGTGACCTCGTCGACGCCGCCACCCGCATCGCGCAGCTCACCCACTGGGAAGGCGACAACGCCGACGCCTGCGTGCTCTGGTGCCTCAGCATCCGCCACGCCATCCTCACCGGCGAACTCGACGTCCTCGGCCAGCTCAACGCCATCCCCGGCGAACGCCGCGACCGGTGGCGCGGGTTCACCGGGCAAGCGCTCGCGCCCGGCGCGCACCCGCGCGACTTCTCCGAACAGAACGGCTGGGTCGTCCGCGCCTTCCAGGGCGCACTCGCCGCGATCGCCGGCGCGACCTCCGCAGTGGATGCACTCGAACGCGCCGTCCGCGGAGGCAACGACACCGACACCGTAGCCGCCATCGCCGGATCGCTCGCCGGGGCCGTCTTTGGCGCGGACGCCTTGCCGCCAGCCCTCGTCGACCCCGTGCACGGCTGGCCGCGGCTGCACGCCGTCGACCTCATCACGCTCTCCGACTCAGCCGTCACAAAACGGGGCGCCTGACGCATCCGCGTCTCAGCGCACGCGTACGGGGTGCGTCCGCTTGCTGCCGGACATGCGAGCCGACTCCTCGTCCTAGCTGCGCCTGCCGATCGGCCTCGTGGCCGACCGGCTACGAGGCCGACCCGTAGCCTGTCGCCATGTTCTCTGCGCATCCACGACGCCCGGCGGCACTCGCGACCGCGCTGGTCGCCTGCACCGTGCTCAGCGGATGCGGGCCCGCCTACCCGGAGATCCCTCGCGACGCCGAGACCGGCGGGCAGACGCTCGCCGAGCTTGAGGACACCCTCGACGCCATCGAAGGGCTCACCTTCTCCGACGTCGGCGGGTCGGCCCCCAACGTCAAGGGCAACACCGGGTTCGGTGTGAATGTGACCCTGGAGGAGGGGTACCAGCTCGCCGACCCTGGCGCGCTCCTCGTCTTTCTCACCGAATCGGCGTGGTCGGTGCGCGACGACCACATGCCGAACATCGCCATCGAGATCCGCTTCACGGGACCCGCGGACGACGGTATCGACATGACCGCCGTCGGCATCGAGACCGGGTGGGTGCCGAGCGCCTCCTCGACTCCTGGAGTTGCCGACAACGGCTTCACCAGCGTGTCCGTTCCCGTCGCCGACTACGCCACCGAGAAGGGTGTGCCCGAGAACGCGGTGCGACTCGGGCCGTGGCCCGGCGACGTACCCGAGGTCCCGGCCGGGATGGTCGTCGAACGCCGAGACTGACCGACGCGCCGACCCCGCAGGCCGCGGGGAAGCATCCGGCCGCTCGCGTCGCATACTGGATCGGTGGCACACGCAACCGAGACCCCAGACCGACGCCAGTGGATTCGCGAGGCGATCCGCGTGCTCGAGGCCGACGCCAACCGCAGCGCCGACACGCACCTCCACGTCTTCCCGCTTCCGCCGGAGTGGGGCATCGACCTGTATCTGAAGGACGAGTCGGTGCACCCGACGGGCTCGCTGAAGCACCGCCTGGCTCGCTCCCTCATCCTCTACGCCATCGTGAACGGGCAGGTCGGCCCGAGCACGACGCTCGTCGAGGCGTCGAGCGGGTCGACCGCCGTGTCGGAGTCGTACTTCGCGCGGATGCTCGGGCTGCCGTTCGTCACCGTCGTGCCCCGCACCACGAGCCCCGAGAAGATCGAGCTCATCGAGTTCTACGGCGGCCGCTGCCACATGGTCGACGAGCCCCTCCACGTGTACTCCGAGGCGGAACGGCTCGCCGACGAGCTCGACGGGCACTACCTCGACCAGTTCACCAACGCCGAACGTGCCACCGACTGGCGAGGCAACAACAACATCGCGAAGAGCGTCTACTCGCAGATGACGCTGGAACGCTTCCCTGTCCCCAGCTGGATCGTGGTCAGCGCCGGCACCGGCGGCACCTCCGCGACCTTCGGCCGCTACGCCAGGTACTGCGGGCACGACACCCGTCTGGCCGTCGTGGACCCGGAAGGCTCGGCGTTCTACGAGGCCTGGAAGACCGGAGACCGCAGCCACGCGACCGGTCGGGGCTCGAAGATCGAGGGCATCGGCCGCCCGCGCGTCGAGCCTTCGTTCATCGAGACGGTCATCGACGACATGATCCAGGTGCCGGACGCCGCCTCCGTCGCCGCGATCCGCGTCCTCCGTGAGCGCACCCAGCACTGGGCGGGCGGATCCACCGGGACGAACCTCGTGGGCGCCTTCCAGATCATCGCGCGGATGCTCGCCGCCGGTGAGAAGGGCAGTGTCGTCACCCTCATCTGCGACGGGGGAGCCCGCTACGCGAACACCTACTACGACGACGCCTGGGTTGCGGCGCGGGGTTGGGACCTCGAACCCCACCTCGACCGGATGCATTCGTTCCTCGACACGGGCAAGTGGAACGACTGAGGCCAACTCGAACCTGCACCACACGTCGTCCACTTTCTGGACAACAGTCCGAAACTTGCTAGGCTCGTCGTGTGCCAACGACCGCCACGCCCCGCTCGCCTGACCCTCGCCCCGCCCGGACGCAGGCCGCGATCGTCGCCGCCGTCGAGGAGCTCTCAGCTCGTGGCGAAGAGGTCACGGTGCCGGCGATCGTCGCCGAAGCCGGCGTCAGCCGCTCAACCTTCTACGCGCAGTTCCGCGACCTCGACGCGCTCGCCGTCCGCATCCTCACCGAGGTCTTCACGCAGATCGAGGAACTCGACCTGAGTTTGCGCGCGTCCGCGACCCCCATCGAGACCGCCCGGGCGACGACCTCGCAGCTCGTCGCCGAATTCGCGAAGCGCCGCACGCTCTACGCAGGGGTGTTCGGCAGCCGCACGACCACGGAAGCGGCCCGGGCCGTCCGCGCGGCCTTCGCCGAGCAGGCCCTCGGCACGATGCGGCTCACCGTTCCCGTAGGCCTCGACCCGGAGGTCGCCGCCGAGTACGTCGCGGGCGGCAGCCTCGCCGTCATCACGGCCTGGCTGCTCAGCGACACCCCAGAACCCACCGAACGCGTGCAGCAACAGCTGCTCGCGCTTCTCCCCGCCTGGCTCATCAACGACGATAAGGACACCTCCTCATGACCCGCACCTACGTAGTCACCGGCTCCGCCTCCGGCATCGGGAAGGTCACCGCCGAGAAGCTCCGTGCCGACGGGCACACCGTGATCGGCGTCGACCTCAAGAACGCCGACATCAACGCCGACCTCACCACCGCCGAGGGCCGGGCCGAGCTTGTCACCCGCGCCGAGGAGCTCAGCGGCGGCGTGGTCGATGGCGTGCTCGCCATCGCGGGCCTCGTCATCCCGGCTCCGGTCACCGTCGCTGTGAACCATTTCGGCGCCGTCGCCACACTTGAGGGCCTCCGCCCGCTGCTCGCGAAGTCCGACGCGCCCCGCGCAGCCGTCGTCGCATCCCTCGCCGCCCTCGAGGAGGTCGACCAGCAGCTCCTCGACCTCATCGAGTCGGGCGACGAAGCTGCCGCGCTCGCCTACGCCGACTCGCTCGGTGCCACCGCCAACGCGGCGGGCTCTTCGGTGCTCTACACAACCTCGAAGCTGTCGATCGCCCGCTGGGTTCGGAAGAACGCCCCCACCGCCGAGTGGGCGAAAGCTGGCATCGCGCTCAACGCCGTCGCGCCCGGCGTCATCCTCACCCCGATGACCGCGGCCGCACTCGATACCGAGGAAGGCCGCGCGGCAATGGATGCGGGTGCCCCGGCACCATACGGCGGCCCGGCCGCCGACCCCATCCAGGTCTCGAACCTGCTCGCGTGGCTCACCAGCGTGGACAACGGCTGCGTCACCGGGCAGATCATCTTCATCGACGGGGGAGCGGAGAGCATCCGCCGGCCCGAGCAGGTCTAGCGAGCCGGGCCGTCTCTTCGGAGTATGCCGGCCGGCGGCGGAGTCTTGCCGTCGGTCGGTCCGTAGGTCCTCGGTGTCATACGACCTTCTTGACCACGCTCGACTTCAGCTGCATCTGCCCGAACGCTTCGGACTCTGGTGATGCGGCGCAAAGTATCGCGTCACCGAGGTAATAGGTATCGAGCTTTAGGCGCGGTGGCTATCCTCGCTAGCAAATACCGTGGCTCCTGCTTCAGAGAGCGCGGAAAGTGAGGCGCTCGGTCCGTGGCGAGCTTTCCGTGGGTAATTTCAATGACATTGACGGTGGAGTCGCCAATCTGACCAGTTCGATTTCTTCGGAAAGAGTCCGCGCGGCCAAGATCGGAAGGCTGCAACAGGGCAGCGAAGTAACTGGGGGAGAACATGGGATTCTGGGGCGACCTTCCGACTTGGATCACGACTGTGGCCGTTGGCCTCGCGGTCTGGCAGTTCTGGCACGAGCGGCAAAGGCGGCGAGCAGAGGTGGACCTTGATCGCCGCGCGCAGCCTTCGCGCCTCACCACATGGGTCGTGGCCAGAATCGGAGACCAGCCGTACCCCATTTCTCGTGGGGTGGTCGTGAATAACCACTCCGGTACGTCGTTCAACAGTGTGCAGATCTCAGTGAAGTTCGATAATCAGGAGATGAAGCCAATCAATATCAGCGTACTGCCGCCAGGGGAATTCTTCGTCGAGTTTGATGCCAATTCGAAGAGGTGGAATTTTGCTGAGCGTTGCGAAGATGCCAAGGCTGATGGCACCTGGTTGCGTCCCGTGATGCAGACAGAGAAGTACACCGTGGAATCAGTTGAGTTCTCTGACAACAAAGCTCAACGTTGGCGGACGAACGACCGAGCGATTCTTGAGCTCGTCGCCACGTGAGCCCCGGGCATGGCAACTTGTGCGCGGAACGTCAGCTGAACGGAGCCGGGGGCTCGCGCAGACTCGCGCTGGCCTTGGTCAGTCGTAGGTCGAACGAGTAAGCGGGGCGCGGTGCGTGGCGTCTCCTCGACGCCGTTCTGTCACGGAAAGGCGCCCGGCGGATCGATTTCGAGGGGCGGTCCGCCGGTCGTCAGACGATCTTCTTGACCACGCTCGACTTCAGCTGCATCTGCCCGAAGCCTGGCACCTTCGCGTCGATGTCGTGGTCGCCGACGCCGTCCGTGATCAGGCGGATGCCGTTGACCTTCGTGCCCACCTTGACCGTTCCGCCGCCTGCGCCCTTGACCTTGAGGTCCTTCGCGATCGTGACGGAGTCGCCGTCGGCCAGCACGTTCCCGACCGAGTCCCGAACCTCGACGTGTGCCTCGGCACCGTCGGCGTCACCGGGCGCCCACTCGTGGCCGCACATCGGGCACACCAGCAGCGCACCCATCTCGTAGGCGAGCTCGCTCGCGCACTCGGGACACGGGGGAAGCTGATCAGGCATCGAGGCTGACCTCCAGGAAATCTTGCCGAACTCGGAACGTCGACAACGCTAGGGCACGAGGCGTCGCCGCATCGAACGATGGCGTCGGAAACCCGAGAGGGAACGCGACGACGGCCTGCTCCGTACGATGGTGCAGATGGATACCCCCTTTGCCGTTCGAATCGTTCTGGCAATCGTCATGGCCGGATCCGGGCTCCTCACCATGTGGATGGCCCAGGCCGCCGCCTCGGGCCAGCTGAAGCGGAACGACATCGCCGGCATCCGCACGCCGAGCACGATGTCGAGCGACGTCGCCTGGCTTGCGGCGCACGTGCGGTCGAAGCGCGCCACGATGACCGCCGGCATCCTGGCGCTCGTGACCGGCCTGGTGGTGATGATCCCGATGCCCAACCCGGTCATGATCGGGGTTGTCTTGGCGGGATGCGCGGCCCTGCTCGGGTTCGTCCTCTACGGCGCCCGCGTTGGCGTCCGAGCGGCGAAGGCGGTCGGAAGAAGCTCGCAGAGCTGAGGCTCTCACTTAATGCATCGAGATGTTCGCGGTCTTCATCGGGTTGGCAATCCGGGGACTGCCCGGGGATACGCATCGTGAGTATTTTCCCTAGCCTTCAGGCAACTCCCAGTTTCCGTCAGAAGGTTTCCGAATGTCCCTTCCTCCAGCAGCACCCAACTTCGGTGCGCAGTCGCAACCTCAGCCTCCGCAGAACGGGTACGGCCAGCAACAGAATCACCACAGCTTTCTCCCGGCTCAATCAGTTGGGAGGAAGCTCAAGGGGCTCGCGGTGACGGCCCTTGTAGTCGGCATCGTCGCTTTCCTGATCGGGCTCGTTCCGGTTCTTGGATTGCTCGTCGGGTTCGTGGCGATCGTGTTCGGTGTTCTCGCTCTCAGCAAGGGGCAGAGCCGGCCCATGGCGGTCGTTGGAATCGTCCTCGCGTCGTTGGCTGTGGTCGCGTCGATCGGCACCACGATCGGACTGGGCGGTTCGGGAGATGCAGACGAGCCGGTAGCGGCCGTTGCGACGACGGAAGCGACCGCTGCCGCAGAAGTAGAAGCTGTCGTCGAAGTGCCCGCTGAACCCGTTGAGGAGGCCCCCGCGGTTACTCCCACGCAAGCGCCGGCGGAGCCGGTTCCAGCTGACGCCTACGGTGGTTACCCCGACCAGCAATTGTCATTTGTCACGGTCGCTGATCAGCACCTGGACGCTTACGACGCAGCGTCTACAGAACTTCAGGAATCGGAAGCCATCCGTTCGAGAGATGCAGCGCTCTGCGAAACCGTCCCTGGCGGTGCTACCCAGCAGTGGGTGGGCAAGATCATTGAGATCGGGGCCAACGATGAGGGCAAGGCGCACGTTCGCATCGAAATTGCGGAGAACATGGTCTTCCAGACCTGGAACAATGCGTTCTCGGACATTGGCGACAACACTCTGATCGAGCCTGGGACTCCGATGTTCACCGCCCTGACCTCAATGGAGGAAGGGCAGCTCGTCACCTTCTCTGGGACGCTCCTGACCGGTACCGACTCGTGCCTCAAGAAGGCGAACCTGACGGACGCCTTCTATGCCGTCGACCCGAACTGGCTCATGGTCTTCTCCGACATCCGCGCACAGTAAGACTTCGAGTGAACTGAACCGTCGTGGCTGCTGCCAGAGCAGTGGCGACGACGGTTCATCCGCGTCCGAACGACTCCACCTGAGTGCGCTCGCCGGCGCTGAACTCCTCCAAGGCACGATCGAACGTGTACGACGAGGCGCGGAACATGACGGACTCGTCGTCCCCGACGAGGATCATGCCGCCGACGCGAACCGCGCGGAACACCGCGACCCCGCCCTCGAATGGCACCGCGCGCAACGGGTGAGGGGACTCCTGACCGGCCTTTGCCGCCATCACGCCGAACAATCGTCCGGCGGTCAGCGCGAGCCGCCGCTCATCTGGCGTCAGCGCCACGAACGAAGGGTCGGTCTCAAGGTTCTGCTCAGTCCCGGGCTCCTCGGGGTCTCGTTCGGGAACCGCGTCGGAATCTCCGGAACCGGAGTCGACGCTGTTTGCGTCCCTCACGCGACGGAGCCCTTCGCCTCGACCTCCACGAACGTGAACTGCTCGTCGCGGTCGTTGACGATGTTGTGGTGCGCGCCGGCCTCGCGGCTGTAGCTGACGCCCGCCGTGCACTCCATCGCGAACGGATCGGCGGTCTTGGTCTCCACGGTCAGGGTCCCCGTCGTCTGCGGCACGACGACGTACGGCATCGTGTGCGTATGCCAGCCGGTCTCAGCACCGGGAGGGAAGTGCCACTCGGTGACGCGGAATCGGTCGTCATCGACCTGGACGGTTGGGGTGGCGGCGGGGCGGGTCATGACACGACGCTAGCGGTCGCGATCGCCGGGCGTGCCCGTCCGCCTAGTTCTGCTCCTCAGCAGGGTCCTCTGCTTCCTGCTGCGTCTCCTCGGTGCGGTCGCGGAGCTTGTCGGCCATCGCGGCCGCGCCGTCACGGCCGTGCTCGCCCTCGACCTCCTCGATGATGTCGCGCAGGTTCTCGTCGCCGGTCGAGGAGTCGCTCGAATCGTCGGACGCGGGGGATACGTTCTGTGGGGTGGTCATGGCGCGACCGTACGCACCGAGGCTGGGCGGCCGCAGATCATCGCCTGACTGCCGGCTCCCGTGGTCCCACGGTGTGCTCGCTCCGCCCCAGCTCGAGCTTCTCGATCGCTCGCGCCGCATCCCGTCCCGCCCGGTTCGCGCCGACCGTCGACTGAGACGGCCCGAACCCGATGAGGTGGATGCGCGGCTCGTCGGCGACCTGCGTGCCCCGCATCGTGATGCCGCCGCGCTCGTTGCGCAGCCCCAGCGTGTCGAGGTGCGCGAGGTCGGCGCGGAAGCCGGTCGCCCAGAGGATCACATCCACGGGCGTGAAGGTGCCGTCGGCCTCGCGCACCCCGCCCGGTTCGATCGCGGTGAACATGGGCCGCCGCACGAGCGCCCCGCGGTCGCGCGCGGCGATCGCGTACGACGACCAGCCGAGACCCGTATACGAGACGACGCTGCTCGCCGGCTCGCCCGCCTCGACGTCGGCGATGACCTTCGCGATCGTGGTCCGCCCCTCAACCTCCGGGTCGAAGCCGCCCTCCAGGAACACCGGCTCGCGCCGCGTGTACCAGAACGTCTGGGCCGTGCGCGAGATCTCCTCCAGCTGCTGCACGGCTGAGATGCCGCCGCCCACGACAGCCACCCGCTGACCCGCGAACTCCTCCGCCGACACGTAGTCGCGCGTATGCAGCTGGTGCCCCGCGAAGGTCTCCTGGCCCGGGATGCTCGGCAGCAGCGGGTTGTTCCAGGTGCCGGTCGCGTTGATGATCGCGCTCGCCCGCCACACGCCGGCCGTATCGGTGCGCACGAGTAGCTCACCGCGGGGGTCGTCGTCGACGCGCGAGACGTCGAGCACCCGAACCGGTCGCACGATGGGCAGCGGATGCGCCCGCTCGAACGCAGCGAAGTACCGCGGCACCGCATCCCGGCTCGGCTCATCGTCGCTGCCGGGCGTGCGCGCGAACGTCGGCAGGTCGAAGATGCCGTTCACGGTCGCCATCGTCAGCGACTCCCACCGGTGCTGCCACGCGCCGCCAGGCTCGGGGTTCGCGTCGAGTATCACGAAGGTGCGTTCCGCTCCAGGCTCGTCCAGGGCACTCACGAAGCCGCGCCGCTGCAGGTGGAACCCCGCTGAGAGCCCGGCCTGCCCGGCGCCGATCACCACGACCGTCGCGGAGCGGGCGTTGTCAGCCAAGATCGGACCCGCCCTCCGACTCGTCGAGTCCCAGATGCCCGCGAAGCGTGTCCGTCAGCGCCTCGACCTGAGCGAGCTGTTCGGGGGAGAGGGCGTCGAGGAACAGCTCCTGCACGGCCTTGAGGTGCGGGACCGAGCCGCGGCGGAAGGCGGTCGCCCCTTCTTCGGTGAGGCTGACCACCGACCCGCGCGTGTCCTCGGGGCACGGGTCGCGGCGCAGCAGCCCGCGCTTCTCCATGCGGCCGAGCTGATGCGAGAGGCGGCTGCGCTCCCAGCCGATTGACGCCGCGAGCTCGGAGGAGCGCAGTGAGCGCCCCGGCGCCTCGCGCAAGGCGAGCAGCACACCGTAGTCGCCCGTCGACAGTGCGGACTCGCTCTGCATGCGGCTCGCGAGGCGGGAGTTGAGCACGCCCGTCGTCTCGATGAACCCGCGCCAGACGCGCAGCTCCTCGGCGCTGATCTGCGTTCTCGGCGATGCGTTCATGAGGCCTCCAGGGTTCGGAATGCCTCCATCATGCCATGTAGTTGACATATCAACTACCCTGGCGCATGATTGACGCGTCAACTACTTGGAGGAGCCATGAGCACGCAGCAGGGAACGCAGATGAGCGCAGTGGATGCAGGCCGGTTCCCGTTCGAGATCGGCCTCAACTCGTTCGGCGACGTGCCGAACGTCAACGGCACGCCCCTGTCGGATGCCGAGACGGTTCGCCTCCTCGTCGACGAGGCCCGCCTCGCCGAGCAGGTCGGCCTCGACGTCTTCAGCATCGGCGAGCACTACCGCGAGGGCTTCGTCGACTCCGCGACCCCCGTGATCCTGGCCGGCATCGCGACCGCGACCGAGCGCATCCGCCTCGGCTCTGCCGTCACCGTGCTCAGCACCAATGACCCCGTTCGCCTCTACAACGAGTTCTCCACCCTCGACGCGCTCTCGAACGGGCGCGCGCAGATGGTCGTGGGCCGCGCATCCCAGACCCAGTCGTTCCCGCTCTTCGGCTACGACATCGCCGACTACGAGCAGCTCTTCGAGGAGAAGCTCGACCTCTTCATGCAGCTGCAGCGCAGCGACTCGGTCACCTGGTCGGGCAGCGTGCGCGCGCCGCTCGTGAACCAGACGCTGCACCCCACCATGCGCCCCGGCGGCATCCCCACCTGGGTGGGCGTCGGCGGCAGCCCGGACTCGGTCGTGCGCGCCGCCCGCTACGGCCTGCCGCTCATGCTCGCCATCATCGGCGGGCAGCCCGAGCGCTTCGCCGGCAACGTCGACCTCTACTTCCGGGCGCTCGAGAAGTTCGGGATGCCCGCGAACCGGGTCGGCCAGCACGCCCTCGGCCTCGTCGCCGAGACGGACGAGGAAGCCGCCGAGACCTGGTGGGAGTCGTGGAAGCCCATGGTCGAGATGATGGGGAAGGAGCGCGGCTTCTACCCGCCAACCAAGGAGCGCTACCTCATGGAGCTCGAATCCGGCGCCCTCTTCGTCGGCTCGCCCGACACGGTCGCCGCGAAGATCGCGCGCATGGTGGAGGTTCTCCGCATCAGCCGCTTCGACCTCAAGTACGACGTCATCGGCCTGCCGACGGAGGCACGCGCCCAGACCATCAGCCTGCTCGGCACCGAAGTCGCACCCCGAGTGCGCCGACTGCTCGCGAAGGAGTCCATCAATGTCTGACCTGCAGCTCGACCCGAGCGACCGCAGCGAGGCCCTGCCCACCATCGGTATCCTCGGCGCCGGCAAGGTCGGCACCGTGCTCGCCCGCCTCCTCATCGGCAACGGCTACCGGGTGCTCATCTCGGGTTCCGGGGCGCCGAGCAAGATCGACCTCATCATCGACGTCCTCGTGCCGGGCGCGACCACGGGCACGAGCGCTGAGGTGGCGGCCGCGGCCGACGTCGTCATCCTGGCCCTGCCACTTGGCAAGGCGCTCCCGCTCGGCGAGCGCGAGACGCTCCCGCTCGACGAGCTGCGGGGCAAGCTCGTCATCGACGCCATGAACTACTGGTGGGAGATCGACGGCGTGCGCGACGACCTCAACGACCCGACCGTCGCGACGAGCGAGCTCGTGCAGCGGCTCCTCTCCGACTCGCACGTCGTGAAGGCCTTCAACCACATGGGCTACCACGACCTCGACGAAGGGCCGAAGCCGACCGATGCCCCCGGCAGGCGGGGGATCGGCATCGCGGGTGATGACGATGCCGACCTCGCGGCAGCGGCAGCGCTCGTGGATGCGGCCGGCTTCGACCCCGTGCGCGTCGGCACCCTGCACGAGAGCTTCCTGCTGCAACCGGGCAGCGAGCTCTTCGGCGCGAACTTCCCCGCCGACGAGGTTCGTGCCGCCGCCGCGCGCTTCCCGACCACCGAACGCGGCCTCGAGCTCGCCGCGCAGCGGGCCGAGAACGACCGGACGGTACCAGCGGACACCGTGCGAGTCTGACCGGACATCAAGCTCCCGCACACCCCGCATCCACGTGCGGATGCTCAACTCGATGCAACGCAATCGCGTTGATCCGACGAAGCGAAGGAGACCACCATGGTGTTCGAGAACATCGGCGACAAGGCAGCCCAGGCAGCGAACAGCGAGCAGGGCGAGCAGCTCACCGACCACGCCTTCGACGCGGCCGGCGACCACGCGGAGACCGCGATCGGCAACCAGCACGACGAGCACATCCAGAAGATGCGTGACGGCGCTGACGCGGCAGTCGGCAACGAGTAGCGACGAGCCACTAGCTCGCGCGACAGCACAGGAAAGGCCCGCCACCGGCGGGCCTTTCCTGTGTCAGGGCCGCTTCCTGAACGAAGCATCCATGATCCTGGGCGTCCCGTGAATCCATTTGACTGACCCCAGACCCAGCCTCATAGGGTCGAAGACGTCGGGCCACAACCGGCACTCACGCAACATGCACTCGATGAGCACACTCACGGAGGAAACATGAAGCTGAAGAACACCGTCACCCTGGCCACATCCATCGTCGTCGCTGGAGCCCTCGGCGTCGCAGGCAGCACCGCCGCGAACGCCGCCCAAGCACCTGTCGTCACCGCAGCGTCCGCCACCGCCGACAGCGGGGGCTACTCGCAGGAAGCATTCGCCGCAGAAGTCGAATACACCGCCTCCCTGAGTGCCGAGGAGCAGGACGCTCGCGTTCAGCAGCTCATGGCAGAGGCGAGCGCCGAAGCAGAGGCCGTCGAAGGCCGCGCCGCGCTGCCGCTCATCCCGTTCGCGGTCGTCGCGGCCTGCATCGGCTCCGCCGGATACGGCGCCTACTCGACGTACAAGTCCGGCGACCCCGTCGACTTCATCGCGCAGACCGTGATCGGCTGCATCCCCTTCGGCGCCGCAGCCAAGCCCGTCGTCGTGACCCTCATCAACGCCAACAAGCCGCTCGTCATCTCCGGCCTCAAGGCGCTCGGCCTCGGCGCGAACTCCGCCATCATCCTGGCCCTCGGCGGCGACAGCTGAGGCAGGTCAGCTGAGAACACGTCCACGTCCGCAGGCGACAACCACGAACAGGAGTCCCACTCATGAGCAGCAGCACTGAACAGCGAGACGGCAGCCGACTGGCCGTCACGGCGTCGGCGGTCTTCTTCGGCGGCACCGCCGCCACATCCGCCGTGCACAGCACGGCAGGGTGGGCGGATGCGCTCCTCGCGGGTCCGGTCGTGCTCGCGCTGATCCTGCTCGCCGCGACAGCGTGGGTGGCGCGATCCCGTCCGGCCGCCGCCAGCCGCCGCGCATCCGCGACCTACCTCGGCGTCGCCCTCGTGGCCAGCATCGGGATCGCGGTCGTGCTCGCGCTCACGGGCGCCGAAGCTGGCCTCCTGCTCTACGCGCTCCCGCTCGGCTCGGCGCTGCAGCTCGCGCAGCTGGCACGCTCCCTCACCGAGGGCCGGGCAGGCCGACCCGTGAACGGCTGACGGGCGCGCAGCGGCACGTCGCACGCCCCGAACGACAGACTGCGGGCGGTGGAACAGAGGTTCCACCGCCCGCAGTCTGTCGTTGTCTCCGCGCCAGCTCGTCGCTGTCAGCGAGACGCTGTCAGCGAGACGTTGCCTGCTAAACGTTGCCTGCGCGACCTCGCCGGATGAGCGTGAGTGCGGCGCCTCCTGCGAGGAGCGCGAGCGCCCCGAGGACCCAGGCCAGCGTCGATCCGTCGGCGCCCGTCGCAGCGAGCTCGTCGCCAGCGGCTTCGGATGCATCCGGGCCGTGCGCCTCACCCGTGCCGTCAGCCTCACCAGAGCCATCAGGGGAGTCGCTCTGCTCAGGATCCGATGGTCCCTCCGTCTCGGAAGGGCCTCCCGGAGCAGACGTCTCGCCGGGCTCACCGGGCACGCCAGGCTCGCTCGGCCCCGGCGTCTCTCCGGGCCCCGTCGCTTCGATGACCGTCAGCTCGGACACCCGCGACAGGCTCACCGCACCGAACGGGTCCGCGGTGCGCACGTACCAGCCGAGCTCGCCGAGGGGCGCATCCGCCCAGCTTGCCGTGAGGGTGGTGCCGCTCGCCACGTCCTGGAACGACGCGATCTCGTCGCCCGTGAGGATCTCCGCGGAGAAGGAATCCGTGCCGAGCGTTCGCTCGCCGGGTTCGATCCCCAGGTCCGCGTAGGCAAGCTCGAACTCCTGCGGCGCATCCGCGAGGCTCGGGTCGTCCGAGTTGTGCACATCCAGCGACGGCGAGTAGGTGCGCACGATCATGCGCTCGCCCTCGTTGTCGAAGTGCATGAGGCGCAGGAAGCCGAGGCCGCCCTCCGGCAGGCCCTGGTAGTCGAAGAGCATCGAGTGCACCTTGCGGTCCGGGGTTCCGTCGCCGTTGTCGTCGAACTCGTCGACCCGCGTGAACGCGTCGTGGTAGTGCCCCGAGATGACCATCTTGACGTTCGGGTTCGGCGCGACGATCTCATCCATGACGCGCTGGGGGATCTCACCGAGACCGCCGGTCGTCAGCATGAACTCGTGCTGCGCGATCACCGCGACCCGGTCGGGGTGCTCGGCGAGCACCTCGTTCATCCACGCGATGCTGTCGTCGTTCGGCAGCCATCCCGTGTAGAGCATGAGGAAGTCGATGCCGCCAGCCGACACCAGGTCGAAGTGGCCGCGGTTGTCCTCGTAGGAGCCGCCGTACCAGGGGTTGCCCGCGAAGCGCTCCTCCCCGAAGTACTCGCCGTAGTACGAGTAGTCCTCGAGGTCGTTGCCCACGTCGTGGTTCCCGGCCAGCACGCCGTACGGCAGGCCGGCGTCGTCGAGGCGCTGGTACTCGGGGTCGGCGTTCTCCCACTGGTAGCGCTGGTCGTAGTCGTCGATGATGTCGCCCGTGTGGAACAGGTACTGCAGGTTCAGCTCCTCGCGCTGCTCCAGCAGGTAGGAGTGCATCGCCTGCTGGTGCTTGTACGGCTCGCCCTCCATCGTGTTCTCGTTGTAGTACTGCGTGTCCGACTCCCAGGCGAGCGTGAAGTCGTACTCCGAGCGGGGCGTGTCCGCCTCGTTGTTGGGGGTCACGGGCGTCGTGCGGTCGCTGAGGTTCTCTCCGGCGAAGCCCTCCGAGTGCTGCACGAGCACCTGCACGCTCCCGTCGCGGGCGTACGAGGCCGCAGCCACGGTGCCTTCGAGGGAGATCTTCTCGTCGTCGGCGGATGCGGTGTGCCGGGTCACCTCGTCCCAGCCGCTCCCGTCCGCTCGCAGGGCGGAGAGGATGACGGTGCCGTCGGCGTTCGCGGTGCCGTCCCAGCTGACGCGCACCTCCGCATCCTGCTCGCCGTCCCGCAGCGCGACGTCGAAGAGCTGATACGGGAACTCGGCGTTCGAGGTCACCTCCGCGGTCAGGCCATCGACGCTCGCGAGCTGCTCGAGGGGCTGCCCGGTCGCGACGCTCGTCGGGTCGCGGTCGACGCTGGCCGCGTCGTTCACGGTTCCAGCTGCCGTCGTGACGCCGCCATCAGCGAGGTCCGCCCGGCGACCCTCGAGGAACGTCACGTCGAGCGCGTCACCGGTCGGGTCCTCGACCTTGGCCTGCAGCTCCACGCCGCCCGCCTCGACCTCGGCTCCCTCGGCTGGCCAGATCGACGACGAGGAGGGGTGCTCCTCGGGGGTCGTGAACTTGGTGCGCCACGTCTCGGCGTTGCCGAGCGCATCCGTCGCCGTCACCTCGACCTCGTGGCCGCCCGCGGGCAGCGTCACCGAGGAGGTGGTGTGCGGCAGCGCGATCGGCGCGCCGTCGAGGGTCGCGGTGACCTCGCGGACCCCGGACCCGGCGTCGCTCACCTGGGCCTCGATGACGAACTCGCCCTGGTACTCGCCGCCGTCGCGGAGCTCGGAGGAGACGGTGGGGGCGGTGTTGTCGACCAGCACCTGCCTGGTGACGCTGTCGGTGCCGTCGGTCGCCGAGATCTCGACGGGGCCATCCGCCGCGCTCGTCGTGTCCCACTGCGTCGAGGCCGCGGCGAACGCGTCGTCCGGCAGGGCGAAGCGCGCGTCGTAGAAGTCGTACTTCCCGGCGCTGTCGCCCATGGCCAGGCGCAGAGCTGGGTCGTCGTAGCCGATGGGGCGCAGCGTGCGGCCGTCGGGCAGCACGAGGCGCAGGTCCCAGACCGTGAAGTCGTCGTTGTTCTCGGCCTCGTCGATTTCCGGCGCCTTCTTCGAGCCGGCCCAGATGCTCACCACGAGCTCGTCGCCGAGCTTCGTGTACTCGAGCGGCACGGGCGTGACGATGGTCTCCGACCCCTCGTAGATGCCCTGGTCGAAGATCGTGAGCACGTCGTCGCCCACTCGCACGCCGTTCTTGAAGTAGTAGTCGACCCCGGTCGCCTCGAAGGCGAAGACGGGAGCCCCCTCGAGCGACGGCGACGTCTGCTGCCGCTGCCCGCCGATCGACAGCTCGATCGGGCTCGGGTACCGGTCACCCGCAGCGGCGATCGTCGTGGTGCCGCCCACGTACTGGCCTTCGTCGACGTTCAACCGCACGGGGGCCGAGCTCGCGCCGGCCACCTGCACCCGCCGCGGCTCAGTGACGACACGGTTGGTGCCGTCCGAGACCGTGACCGTGTACTCGTACCAGCTCTTGCCCGTCAGGTCGGCGACGTTCACCGAGGTCGTGAACATGCCGTCGCCCGCGTCCGTCAGGTTCAGCTGCACCGGGGTCGCGTCGACGTCGTTGCGGAGCTCGACGGCGACGGTGCGCAGCTGCGTCTCTTCGCTCGCAGCGAAGCGCAGCTCGAAGTCGGCGGCCGGGTCGATCTCGGCCGCGGTGCGGTCCTCGATGGTGGGCGGCGTCGCATCCGCCGGGACGATCGTGAGCCCGGCCGGCACCTGGTCGGCCTGCACCGAGCCCGGGGTCGCCGGAGCGAGGTCGAGGAGGTCCTGCTTCGTGAGGTCCGCGGCCGACGTCGTGTAGCGGATGCCCTGATCCGCCTGCGTGTCATCGGTGCCGGGGGTCACGTTGTAGAACGCCTGGTTGACGGTGTGCCCCGTGTTGGTGGCGATCTCCATGCCGCGGGCTCCGCTGTTCGCCATGCCGCCGGAGAAGACCTCGACGAGGTTCTCGCCGAGCGTCAGCTCGGTGCCGAACGTGGCGTTGAACTCGGCATCGCCGAGGTCGTCGTTCTGGCCGTTCTTCACCCACAGCACGAGGGTCTCGCCGGCGGGGATGCTGACCTCCGCCGGGGTGGCGGGCCAGAGCGCGGACGTGCCGCTGTCCGGGTACAGGTAGGTGAGGGCATAGTCGCCGAAGCCGATCGCCTCGCTCGACGCGTTGTACACCTCGATGAACTCGTAGCCGTCGCCCGTGCCGACGTTGCTCGAGTCGGGGAGCAGCTCGGTGATCTGCAGCGGCGACGTCACGACGCTCGCGTCCGGCTGCGGGTCGAAGCCCGGTTCTGGTGGGAGCGTGGGCGTCGGCTCCGTGGGCGTCGGCTCGGTGGGTTCCGGCTCGGCGGGTTCCTCCTCGCCGTCCTCGGGCGCGCCGGGCTGGAGCGCTTCCGGCACGACCACGCCGGGGGAGCGCTCGGCCTGCTGCCCGAAGACGTCGAGGCTCAGCTTCGAGGCTTCCTCAGGCACCCGGAAGTGCACGGCGAGGTCCTCGCCCATGGAGTCCTTGGGTGCATGCGACCACGAGGTCAGCGCCTCGCCGCGGAGCACGCGGATGCCGCGGTCGCCACCGTTCGCCATGCCGGCCTGGCCGGTCACGCGCGCGACCTGGACGCCCGCATCCACCCCGTGGTGGTCGCGGAACTCGTCGACGGTGCGGGCCGACGAGTCGACGGCCCCGTTCGCGCTCGTGTAGCTGAGCCAGAGCACGGCGGTCTCGCCCGGCGCGAGGACAAGCGGCTCCTCGACGCTGAGGGGGACGTCTCGCGACCGGTCGTCCGAGTCGACGTACGAGTACGCGAACGAGTAGCCCTCGGCCGCGAGGTCGACGGGGGCCGCCGACGTGTTGTGCACTTCGAAGTACTCGAAGTTGTCATCGCCGACGTTGTTCGCGACGATCTCGGTGACGATGATGGCGGACTGGCCCGCGTCTGCGGGCGACGAGACGGGCGCCGCTGGCAGCCGGCCTGAGACGGCGGCGGACGCGGCGGGGGCCACCGTGAGGACGGCGGCCGCGACGCAGGCGGTGGTCAGCGCCGCGAGCGGGGCCCTGACGTGGTGGCGTGGCATGGGGGAATGCACCTCCGGGAGCATGTGGGGGACCCGGGGAACCGTATGACTCGCGAGCAACCGGCCGGTGACCTGAGGTCGATGGCAGGTGACGGGGAGGTTGCCGACCACGTTACCGACGTCTGCTACCGCGCGAGGCGGGGCGGGGTCGCCGACTGGTGACCCCGCCCCGCCTCCGTACATCAGGTGGTCAGCGGATGCGCGTGCGCAGTGCTTCCGTCGACGTCACGCCCTCGTCGATGACCGCGCGCGCGGCGTCGCGCAGTGCCTCATCCTCGCCGACGTCCCAGAGCAGCACGCCAACCGGGGCACCCGAGTCGTCGCGGTAGTAGAAGACGCGGCTCGCGTCGGACTCGCCCGATTCGGGCAGCTCCGCCTCGAGCACGTCGAGGTCGGGATCGAGCGTGCCGACCGCCTCCCACCGCGTGCCGAAGACCATCGAGTAGAAGTACGGGGTGTGCGAGTAGGGGTCAGTGGCGCCTGCCATCGAGCGGCCTACGGCGGTGCCCATCTCGGTGGCGTTGTCGACGTGCTCGACACGCGTCTGCCCGAGCACAGGGTCGGGGTAGACGGCGATGTCGCCGGCCGCCCAGATGAACGGGTCGCTGGTGCGCAGCTGCTCGTCGACGACCACGCCACCCTCGTCCACGACGAGGCCTGCCTCCTCCGCGAGGTCGACGACGGGGGTCACACCCAGCCCGAACACCACGAAGTCGGCCTCCGTCTCAGCGCCGTTGTCGAAGACGACCGTGACACCCGTGGTGGCGGTCGGCGATGCTCGCACCTCGGCGGCGGCGGCTTCCGCCGCGACCCCGTCGGCGGCCTGCGCGGACGCATCCTCGAGCGTGTGCGCATCCGCGGCCACCTCGAAGTCGGCACGCACCTCGTCGCGCACCGCCTCGACGCGGCGGCCCGGGATGAGGCCGACGCCGTGCTCGACGTAGAGCTCCTGGAATCGCGACGCGAGGGCGGGCGGGAAGGTCGACGCGCCAAGCACGTCGTCAGGGAACACCAGGTCGACCTCGACGTCGTTCTGGGCGAGGGCGGCGGCGATCTCGGTGCCGATGTAGCCCCCGCCGACGACGACGGCGTGCGAGCCATGGGCCGCCAGCGCGCGGAGGCGTCGGTAGTCGCTCGCCGAGCGGAAGAAGAAGATGCGGTCGCTCTCGGGGGCGGCCACCTCGACGGGCTTCGAACCGGTCGCGATCAGCAGCCTCCCGTAGGTGATGGTCTCACCGCCGCCCGTCGTCACCGTCTTCGCTGCACGATCGATGCCGGTCGCGAGGGTCCCGAGCATGATCTCCGCGCCTGTCGCCTCGCTCGTGCCGAGCGGCGTCTGGTCCCAGGTGAAGTCGGGGTCGACCCAGAGCTTCTTCGACAGCGCGGGCCGCGCGTAGGGTTCGTCGACGTCGGCGCTGAGGATGCCGATGGTCCCCGCCTCGTCTCGTTCCCGGATGCCGCGGGCCGCCGCATCCGCCACCATTCCGCCGCCGATGATCAGGTAGTCGTAAGCGCTCATGCCATCGAGGCTACGAACCGCGCTCGGGTGGTGGCTGGGAAGACCCGCGCCACGCGGATGCGTTCGGGAACCCCGGGGCCCACCGCCACGGAAAGCGCTCCCTGCATCACTGACGGTTGTCTCGCGGATCATTCCGCGTTATGTTTGAGCCATCGGGAAAGCGGTTACCGCCAGTCGCTCCCTCACCCGAATCCAACTCTTACAACGCTGTAAGGAGCTCCGCATGACGAGCGCTACCACCAACACCCCGGTCATCGGCTCGCCGAGCGATGCCACCCGACCCGTCCCCGCGAAGCGACGCTCCATCGCCAAGGGGCTCTCCGGCTACACCTACCCGGCCATCTTCCTGATCGTCGCCTTCGCGGCCTGGTGGGCCGTGACCGAAACCGGAACCGTCGCCTCCTACATCCTGCCCTCGCCGGCCGACACGCTCGCGGCGTTCACCGACAACCCGCAGTACCTCTGGGACAACACGTGGGTGACCACGGTCGAGACCGTCATCGGCTTCGCACTCTCCGTGGTCCTCGGCATCGCCGTCGCCGTCATCATGGTCTACTCGCGCACCCTCGAGCGCACCTTCTACCCGCTCATCCTCTTCGCGCAGGTCATCCCCAAGATCGCCATCGCGCCGCTCTTCATCGTGTGGATGGGGTTCGGGCCCGAGCCCAAGATCCTCGTCGCCGTGCTCATGGCGTTCTTCCCGATCGTGATCGCCGGCATCAGCGGCCTCCGCACGATCGACCCGGAGATCCTGGAACTCACGAGCACCATGGGCGCCTCCCGGTGGAAGACCTTCGTGAAGGTGCGCTTCCCGGCCGCCCTCCCGGAACTGCTCTCCGGGATGAAGGTCGCCGCGACCCTCGCCGTCACCGGTGCCGTGGTCGGCGAGTTCGTCGGCGCCAACGCGGGCCTCGGCTACGTCATCCTGCAGGCAAACGGCAACGTCGACACGGCCATGCTCTTCGCAGCCCTCATCATCATGTCGCTGCTCGGCATCCTGCTCTTCGCCGTCATCCTCGTCGCCGAGCGCTTCCTGGTGCCCTGGCACGCCTCACGCCGCAACCTCGAAAGCTGACCCGCGCCCCGCGCTGCAGCGTCCACCCACCCAAGACCCCGTACCGAACTACGAAAGGCCCCTCATGTCAAAGAAGACAATCCGCACCGGGCTCGTCGCCGCCGTCGCCGCCAGCGCCTTGCTGCTGACCGCCTGCTCGGGCAACGCATCCACCGAGCCCGCAGCCGGAGGAGGTGACGCAGGAGGCGAAGGTGGCCTCACCGACGTGACCCTCATGCTCAACTGGTACCCGTACGGCGAGCACGCGCCGTTCTACTACGGGGTCGAGCAGGGCATCTTCGAAGAGCACGGCATCAACCTCACGATCCAGGCAGGTCAAGGGTCGACCAAGACGGCACAGGCCGTCGGCCAGGGGCAGGTCGACTTCGGCTGGGCCGACACCCCCGCCGTGCTCGCGAACATCGACAAGGGCGTGAGCATCCGCAGCGTCGGCGTCTTCCTCCAGACCACCCCGTCCGCAGTGCAGGTGTTCACCGACTCCGGCATCGCCACGCCCGCCGACCTCAAGGGCAAGACGATCGCGACCTCGGCCGGTGACGCGCCGACGACGACCTTCCCGCTCTTCCTCGAAGCCGCCGGCCTCGAAGAAGGCGACGTCACGCAGCAGAACCTCGACGCCGCCGGGAAGATGGCGGCCATGATCAACGAGCAGGTCGACGGCCTCATCGGCTTCGCGCACGACCAGGGCCCGACCATCGCCGCCCAGAGCGGCAAGGATGTCACCTACCTCAAGTACTCCGATGTCGGCCTGAACTTCTTCAGCAACGGCCTCATCGCCAACACCGACCTCATCGAGAGCGACCCCGATCTCGTCGAGAACATGGTCGCGGCCACGTCCGAGGCGTACGCGGCCGCCACTGAGGCCCCAGAAGACGCGGTCGCCGCGATGGATGGCAAGGACCCGCAGATGCCCGCCGCCGAGGTGCTCATCGAACAGTGGAACAACACCATCCCGCTGCTCACCTCGCCAGAGAGCGACGGCAACGCCCCCGGCGTCAACACGACCGCCGACTGGGAAGCGACCATCGACGTCCTCTCCACCGCGGGGCTCATCGACGAGGCCAAGCCCGTCGAGGAGTACTTCGACGCGAGCTTCGAGCCAAGCGGAGCGGCAGAATGAGCATGACGATCAACGAGCGCACCGCCCCCGCCTCGACCGGCGGCAGCCAGGACTACCTCCTCGGCATCTACGACGTCGGCATCCGCTTCGAGACGAAGCGCCGCAGCGTGCAGGCGCTCCGCGACGTCGACCTGCACGTCCGCAAGGGCGAGTTCGTCTCCATCGTCGGGCCATCCGGATGCGGCAAGTCGACGCTCCTCCGAGCCGTCGCCGGGCTCACGATCCCGACCGAGGGCACCATCGAGCTTCGCGGCTCCCGCGTCACCTCGCCGAGACAAGATGTCGGGTTCGTGTTCCAGCGCCCCGCGCTGCTGCCGTGGCGCGACGTGCGCGGCAACATCATGCTGCAGGCCGAGATGCGAAACCTCGACAAGGCCGCGGCGTCCAAGCGCTGCGACGAGCTCCTGGAGCTCACGAGCCTCTCCGACTTCGCCAAAGCGCTCCCGCACGAGCTATCCGGCGGCATGCAGCAGCGTGTCTCGCTCTGCCGCGCTCTGCTGCATGACCCCGATGTGCTCCTCATGGACGAGCCCTTCGGAGCGTTGGATGCGCTCACCAGGGAGCACCTCAACGTCGAGCTCCAGCGCCTCTGGGCGCAGACCGACCTGACCGTGCTCCTCGTCACGCACTCCGTGCCTGAGGCGGTCTACCTCGCGAGCAGGGTCGTCCTCATGGGGCCGCGTCCCGGCACGATCATCCAGGAGTTCGACGTCGATCTTCCTCGCGAGCGCGAGTACGAGCCGACCCTCGAGGACCCGCGGTTCCACAAGGTCGCCGGCCGCATCCGCGAGCTGCTCGGCAGCCCCATGGGTGGTGACTGACAGCCCCCGAACCGGCGACAGCCACGCGCCGGGCCCGCTCACCCCACGGTGGGCGGGCCTCTTCGCGCGCGAGAGTCTCTCGCCAGACTCGATAGCGGCGGCACGAGCGGTCAGGACGCAGAGAAGCAGATCGGAACGGACATAGCAGAGCGCCTGCCCCGGTTGGGGCAGGCGCTCTGCGGTCTCGCGGTGTGGCGGTTCAGCCGTGGACGGGCACAGCGAGGTGGGTGCCGACGTGCGCGTCGAACGCCGCCACCGTGTCTGAGACGGCCTCGTCGTAGCCCTTCGCCCACAGCTCGGCGTTGAAGACCTCGACCTCCACGTCGCCGCTGTAGCCGGCAGCGTTCACCCACGCCGTGAGCTGCGTGAAGTCGATCACGCCCGCACCCGGGAGGTGCCGGCTCAGCAGCACGTCAGCGGGCAGAGGCGTCGCCCAGTCGCACACCTGGTAGGACGCGATGCGACCGGCGCGACCGGCGCGCGCGATCTGCTCCTCGGCCTCCGGATCCCACCAGACGTGGAAGGAATCGATGACCACGCCGACAGCGGGACTGCCGACGCGGTCGGCGAGGTCGAGCGCCTGCTTGAGCGTCGAGAGCACCGCGCGGTCGGACGCGTACATCGGGTGCAGCGGCTCGAGCACGAGCGTCACACCGGCGGCGTGCGCCTCGGGGGCCAGCTCGGCGATGGCTTCCTCGAGGCGGCCTCGGGCGCCGGCGAGGTCGCGGCTGCCCTCGGGGATGCCGCCCGCGACGATGATGAGCGACGCCGATGACCCGTCGGCGCCGGCGGCCGCGAGGGTCGCCGCCTCCTCGATGGCCCTGCGGTTGTCGTCGATCGCGGCACGTCGCTCGGCGCCTTCCGTCATCGTCACGAAACCGCCGCGGCAGTGGCTCGAGAAGCGCAGCCCGGAGTCGGCGAGCATGCGCGCCGACTCGGCGAGGCCGGCCTCGGCGACCGGCTCACGCCAGAGCCCGATGCTCTGCACGCCCTGGCGGACGGTCGCGTCGATGGCGTCGCGGAGCGAGGCGTGCTTGATGGTGGCCTGGTTGATCGACAGGCGTGGATGCGGGCTCACGCGTCGACTCCGTTCAGGCGCAGCATCGAGTGCCAGCGGTCGGCGGCGAGCTCGGGGCGTTCGAGCGCCCCGGACGCGTTCGCGAGTTCCACGATGCGGGAGAGGTGCGGGAGGCTGCGGGCCGCGTGCAGGCCGCCCACCATCTGGAACGCATCCTGATGCCCGTTGAGCCAGCTCAGGAACGCGACGCCCGTCTTGTAGTAGAACGTGGGTGCCGCGAACACCTGACGCGAGAGCTCCTGGGTGGGCTCGAGGATGCGCCGGAACTCCGCGGGGTCGCCCGCGTCCAGTGCCTGCACGGCAGCGGAGGCGTTCGGCGCGAGCACGCTGAAGGCCCCGAGCAGCGCGTCCGAGTGGATGCCCCTGGCGTCGTCCTCGATGAGCTCGACGTAGTTGAAGTCGTCGCCGGTGAACATCGTGACGCCCTGGGGGAGTCGTGCCCGCACGTCCCGCTCGGCGTCAGCGTCCAGCAGGCTCATCTTGATGCCGCTGACCTTGTCGGCGTGCTCCTCGATGAGGGCGATGACGGTGTCGGACGCCCGCTGCCAGGCGTCGGCCCCGAAGTAGCCGCGCAGGGACGGGTCGAAGGCGGTGCCGAGCCAGTGCAGCACCGCCTTCGACGAGACTGCTCCGAGCACGCGGTTGTAGACGCGGAGGTAGTCGGCGGGGGATTGCGCCGCGCGTGCGAGGTGCCGGCTCGCCATGATGACGGGAAGCGCGCCCTGTGCCTCCGCGAACTCCAGCTGCTCCAGGTACGCGCGCTCGATCTCGTCGAGCGTCAGCACCTCCTCGGTGCGGGAATCCGTGTTGACACCGACGGCGATGCTGCCACCGGCCTCGTTCGCTGCCGCCGCGCTTCGGGCGATGAGCTCGCGCGTCGCGGCGGCGTCGAGACCCATGTTGCGCTGCGCCGTGTCCATGGCGTCCGCGACGCCGAGCCCCCACGACCACAGCTGCCTGCGGTAGTCGAGCGTCGCATCCCAGTCGATGTCGGCCGGCGCGCCCGGCACGTTGTCCGCCGTCACCCGCGGGATGACGTGTGCCGCCGCATAGAGCTCGCGCGAGCGGAGCGGACCCACAGGTCGCTGGAACTCCGGTGCCTCGAGCAACCCGACGCGTGACGCGGCGCCTTCGGGGGACAGCAGTGCGAGGCGGGTGCCGGTCGCTTGGCGCATCCCGTCGATCAGCTGCGTCGTGGTCACTTTGCGCCACCCTGATCAGCCAGCGACACCCGGCGGCCCGAGGCGTTCGACTCGAGAGCGGCCTCGGCGAGCAGCATGCCCTTGGCGCCTGAGCGGAAGTCGTAGTCGTGCGTGCCGTCGTCGAGCACGTAGCGGAGGAACTCGATCCACTGCAGCTTGAAGCCGTTGTCGACGGCGTCGTTCTGCGGCACCTCGACCCAATCGGCTGAGTAGTCGTGCTCATCACGCAGATCGGGGTTCCAGGTGGGCTTCGGCGTCACATTCCGCGGCTGCACCTTCGCGCCGAACAGGCCGACGACGGCGCTGCCGTGCGTGCCGTCGACGTGGATCTCGACGAGCTCGTCACGGTTGACGCGCACAGTCCAGCTCGAGTTGAACTGCACGATCGGGCCGTCGGCGAGGTCGAAGATCGCGTAGGCGGCGTCATCGGCGGTGGCCGTGTAGCGCTTTCCTGACTCGTCGACGCGCTCCGGGATGTGCGTGCGCGTCTCTGCGTAGACGGACGAGATCTCACCGAAGAGGTTCTCGATGACGTAGTTCCAATGCGGGAACATGTCGACGACGATCCCGCCGCCGTCTTCGGAGCGGTAGTTCCAGCTCGGACGCTGCGACGGCTGCCAGTCGCCCTCGAAGACCCAGTAGCCGAATTCGCCGCGCACCGAGAGGATCTCGCCGAAGAAGCCGCTCTCGATGAGGCGGCGCAGCTTCAGGAGGCCCGGCAGGTAGAGCTTGTCGTGCACGACGCCGTTCTTGACGCCAGCGGCTTCGGCCTCCTCGGCGAGCGCCAGCGCATCCGCGTAGCTCTCGGCGGTGGGCTTCTCGGTGTAGATGGCCTTGCCGGCCGCGATGGCCTTGTGGATCGCGGGCACCCGCAGGCGGGTGATGAGGGCGTCGAAGTAGACGGGGAAGTCGTCGTCGGCGAGCGCCACGTCGAGGTCGGTCGTGTACTTCTCGATGCCGTGCTTCGCTGCCAGCTCGCGAAGTCGTTCCTCGTTGCGGGCAACCAGGTAGAGCTCGATCGGGCGGCGTGTCCCGTCCGAGAGCGGGATGCCGCCTTCGTCGCGAAGCGCCAGCAGCGAGCGGACGAGGTGCTGGCGGTAGCCCATGCGCCCCGTCGCGCCATTGACGATGATCCCGAGCTTGTCCGTGGTCATATTCATCCTCTCGTCTGAGCCTCGGCGTTGAGGCTCTGATCAGCGTATTGGAAAGCGCTTACCAAGACAAGCAGAACGAACAAGATCGAACGTCGGAGCATGCTGCCGTCAGCTGCGCCGCGGCGTGCTCTCCCGGATGACGACGGCCGTGTTGACGGGGAGTACGACCGGCCCGTCCTCACCGCGTTCGGCGAGAGCGAGCCGAACCGCGCGATAGCCCATGTCGCTCAACGGCGCGACGACGGTGGTCAGCGGGGGCGTGACGTCGCGGACGAGCGCGATGTCGTCGAAGCCCGCGACCGACACATCCCGACCCGGTTCCCGGCCGAGGTCCCGGAGCGCGGTGAGGACGCCGGTGGCCATGAGATCGCTGGTCGCGAAGATCGTGTCGGTGTCCGGAAACCGGGAGAGGAGCGTGCGAAGGGCCTCGTAGCCGCCATCGCGCGTGAAGGCCGCCGAGATGACGGCGTCGTCGTCGACGCTGAGGTCCGCCTCGTCGAGGCCCGCACGGAACCCATCCACGCGGTCGCGGTTCGTGAGCAGGTCGAGCGGGCCCGTGATGATCCCGAACTCGCGTCCGCCCTGCCCCACGAGCTGGCGGGCGAGTTCCTGCGCGCCTGCCCGGTTGCGAAGCTCGACGACGTCGAACGGCGACGGAGCCTGAGCGACCAGCACGACTCGTCCACCGGAAGCCGCGTAGGCGAGCAGCTGCTCTTCGAGCGCCGACTGCTGGGGGTCGTCGATGCGACGCGAGCCGGTCAGGATGATGGCGCGGGGGCGCTGCCCGCGCAGGGTTCGCACGATCTCGAGTTCATTCGTGACGCTGCGCTCGGCCGCGGCGATCGTCACGATGAGGTTCGCCTCCTCGGCTCCGCGCATGACGCCGGCGGCGATGGCGCTGAAGTAGGGGTCGGCGATGTCGCTGACGACGACGGCGATGGTCGAGGAAGCACCGCGTGCGACGGCCTGCGCGCTGAGGTTCGGCGAGTAGCCGAGTCGATCCGCGGTCTCCTGGACGCGCTTGCGGATCTCCTCGTTCACGCGCCTGCCAGCGCTGCCGTTGATGGCGCGCGAGGCCGTGGCGATGGAGACGCCCGCAGCCTGCGCGACCTCCCCGAGCGTGACGTGATTTCCGTGCCGACTCACGGGTCTCCTCCCCGGCGTGCAGCGTTGCGCGCCACTCTGACGAGAAGGAGCCTAGTGGGAAACGCTTTCCTCGCGCTGGGCTCCTCGGTAGATTGGCGGCATGCAGCGTCGAATCGTCATCGCACCGGACTCGTTCAAGGGCACCGCTTCGGCGGCGGAGGTCGCCGCGGCGATCAGGCGGGGTTGGCAGCGCGCGAGGCCGGATGACGGGTGCGTCGAGGTGCCGATGGCTGACGGAGGTGAGGGCACGACGGCTGCGATCGCAGGTTCGGTGCCTGGGGCGCGAGTTGTCGTCGTGCCGGTCGAGGGGCCGCTCGGCGACCCGGTGGATGCTGCGCTCGTCGAGCTGCCCGACGGCACGTGGGTGGTCGAGCTCGCCGAGACGAGCGGGATCGCCCTCCTCGAGCGGGTCGACCGGGACTCCTGCTTCCGCGCGTCGACCGTCGGGCTCGGGCAGGCCATCCGGTACGCGACCGAGCACGGCGCGAGGCGCGTGCTGGTCGGGCTGGGCAGCAGCGCGTCGACGGACGGCGGGGCCGGCTTGCTCACGGGGCTCGGGGTTCGACTCCTCGACGGCGGCGGGGCGAGCATCCCGCCAGGAAACGGCGGGCTGCACGCGCTCGAGACGCTGGACGTGTCCGGCCTCGCGCCGCTCCCCGTGGACGGCGTCGTCGCCCTGACGGACGTCGTGAATCCGCTGTTCGGCGAGCTCGGGGCCGCGTCCGTCTTCGGACCGCAGAAGGGTGCAGCCGTCGATGACGTGCCGACGCTCGAGGCGGGGCTCGCTCGATTCGCCGAGGTGCTCGGCGGTGCGCCGGAGACGAGCGGGGACGTCGCCGCGCTCACCGCCCGGGCGGGGTCCGGAGCCGCAGGTGGCACGGGATTCGGGGTGCTCGCCATCGGCGGGGAGATCTCGGCAGGGGCCATCGCCGTCGCTGACGCGATCGGCCTGCCGGCCCTCGTACGCGGGGCGGACCTCGTCATCACAGGGGAGGGCAGCTTCGACGCGCAGTCCGAGGCGGGCAAGGTGCCGTCGCTCGTCCGCGCGCTCGCGGAAGAGGAGGGCGCGCGCTTCGGAGTGATCGCAGGGCGGGTCGGGCTCGACGCGGAGCAGCGCGAGACCCTGGCGCTCGCCGGGGTCAGCATCCTGTCGCTGTCGGAGCTCGCCGGCTCGGGGCAACGCGCCATGGAGGAGACCCTGCACTGGGTCGAGGTCGCAGGGGAGCGGATGGCGCGGGCGTTCGAGTTCTAGGCGGCGGGCTGGCGGGGCTCAGCTGCCGAGGCCTCGAGCGCTGAGCGCACGCTCGACGTCCGCGAAGATCTGCTGGTCGCGTGCCACGAGGCGCACCTCATCGACGCGGGTCCCCGATCCCGCGATGGTGTCGGCGGCCGCGGCGATCGCATCGTCGAGCGGCCACGCGTAGATGCCGGCACTGATGAGCGGAAACGCGATCGTAGTCGCGCCCAGCTCGTCGGCGACCTCGAGCGAGCGCCGGTAGCAGGAGGTGAGGAGCGAGCGGTCGCGCTGGCCCGAGCCGTAATCCGGCCCAACCGTGTGGATGACCCACCGAGCCGGCAGGTCGCCGGCCGTCGTGTATCCGGCGTCCCCTGTCGCGAGGCCGTGGGGAAAGCGGGCGATGCAGTCGCGCAGCACGGCTGGCCCGCCCGCGCGGTGGATGGCTCCGTCGACGCCGCCACCTCCGCGCATGCCGTTGTTGGCGGCGTTCACCACCGCGTCGACCTCCTGCTGGGTGATGTCGCCGAGAACCGGCACGATGCGCGTCATGCGAGCAGTCTCGCGCAGCAGCGTCAACGGAACCGGTGAATGCGACGCGGAGATCAACGACGGGCGCGCCGGATGCCCGCGGCGAAGTCCTCCAGGGCGTCGAGGATCCCAGAGTGCTGCCACACCTTCCCTCGGCGCCTGCCGGTTCGCTCCGTGAGGACGCCGCGTTCCGTCAGCAGAGACAGTGCACGGTTCGCGGTCACGGCATCGACAGCGAGTGCACGCTGCACGAAGGCCGAATCGACGATCGGCTGCCCTACCAGCAACGGCAGCAGTCGCAGCCCGGTCGCCTGGGGGCGCACGCCCGCGAGGAGCTCGCGTGATTCGTCGAGTGCCGACCGCAGCGCATCCACGAGGTCCCCACCTGCTGCTGCCGCGAACCTCGCGGCCCCCGCGAAGGTACGCACGATCGGCTCGGCGTCCCCGGCCCTGAATGCACCGAGGGCATCGAAATAGCGATCAAGATCGGTCAGCAGCCCTGCGGAAAGCGGCACGGTGGTGTGCGAGGCGATGCCGCTGGCGCGCAGCATGATCTGCACGAGGGCGCGGCCCGTTCGTCCGTTCCCATCGATGAACGGATGGATCGTCTCGAACTGCGCGTGCGCGACAGCGATCTGCAGCATGGCCGGCAGGTCCACGCGATCCGCGAACGCAAGCAGATCGGCGAGCGCCGAGGTGATGATGTCGGGTTGGGGGGGCGACGAAGTCGGCATCGCGTGGACCCGCATTCCCCTTCCCGATCCAGACGAGTTCCCCGCGGAGCTGACCGGCATGCTCTTCCATGCCCGGCTGGTGCGCGAGCAGCTCACGGTGCATGGACAGGATGGCCGAGACGGACAGACGCTCCGTCAGCGCGACTGCGGCTTCCTGCCGATGTCATCATCTTCCGAGCTTAGTAACACTTCTCGCGGAAAGTGTTACTAAGCAAGTGTTGGAGGGAAACGCTCGCATGCCGGCACCCGCGCCCGCTACTGTGACGAGCAGAGCTGAGCGCGCTCTCCCCGATGCGCTCCGCCTCGCAGCGAACGGAGCCTCCCGTGGTCACTGAAGCACTGTGGATGCAGGACATCGACCCGTTCGGGAACCCGTGGCTGTCGGCGCTCGTCGCCGTGATCCCCATCGCCATCTTCCTCATCTGCCTCACGGCGCTGAAGATGAAGGGCATCCTCGCGGCGAGCATCGCGGTCGTCGCAGAGATCCTCGTCGCCCTCATCGCGTTCGGGATGCCGGGCACCGCCGTCGCAGGGTCCGGACTCCTCGGCATCCTCACCGCCATCTGGCCCATCGCCTACATCATCGTCATGGCCGTGTGGCTCTACCGCCTCGCCGTCGCCAGCGGACGCTTCGACGTGATCCGCGCATCCATCTCCGGCATCTCACCCGACCAGCGCATCCAGGTGCTGCTCATCAGCTTCGCCTTCGGCGCGTTCCTCGAAGGCGCGGCAGGCTTCGGCGTGCCCATCGCGATCTGTGCCGCCCTGCTCGTGCAGCTCGGCTTCAAGCCCGTGAAAGCCGCCATGCTGTCGCTCGTCGCGAACGTCGCCGCCGGCGCCTACGGAGCCATCGGCATCCCGGTCATCGTGGGCGCGCAGGTCGCTGGCGTCGAAGTGCTCGAGATGTCCCGCACGATGATGCTGCTCCTGCAGCCCCTCACGTTCCTCGTCCCGTTCCTGCTCGTCATCATCCTCGACGGATGGCGCGGACTCCGCGAGACCTGGCCGGCGACCCTCCTGGTCAGCGTCGTCTTCAGCGGGGTGCAGGCAAGCGTCCTCTGGTTCCTCGGCCCCGAGCTGGCCGACCTCGGCTCCGGCCTCGCCGCCATGCTCGCCCTCTTCGCCTTCGGCCGCGTGTGGCAGCCGAAGCGCATCTTCCGCGAGAGCGGGGAAGCGGCACCCGCCGTCGAGCGACACAGCGTCCGCGAGATCGCCGTCGCCTGGAGCCCGTTCTACATCCTCACCGCCCTCATCCTGGTGTGGAGCATCCCCGCGTTCAAGCAGCTCTTCGCCGCCGACGGTCCCCTCGCCGCCGCGGTCATCAAGCTCCCCATCCCGGGACTCACCGGCCAGATCGCCCTCCCGAGCGACGACCCCGTCGCCAGCACCTGGGACTTCGCGCCCATCAGCGCCACCGGCACCGCCATCCTGCTCGCCGTCATCGTGTCGTTCCTCACGACGCCGAGCCTCAGGGCAGCCGACCTCTGGCACGAGCTCGTCGCAACCCTCCGCGAGCTCTGGCAGGCGCTCGTCCTGATCGCGCTCATCCTCGTGCTCGCGAACATCGCCAACTACTCCGGCGGGTCGGCCAGCATCGGCAGCGCCCTCGCCGCCGTCGGCCCCGTCTTCCCGCTTCTCGCACCCATCATCGGGTGGCTCGGCGTGTTCCTCACGGGGTCCGTCGTCAACAACAACACCCTCTTCGGCCCCCTGCAGGTCGCGACGGCGGGACGCATCGGCGTCTCGCCCGAACTGCTTGTCGCCGCGAACACGGCGGGCGGCACGACCGCGAAGGTCATCTCACCGCAGTCCATCGCGATCGCGGCCGGTGCCGTCGGGCTCTCAGGGCGGGAGGGCGAGATACTGCGCACGTCCATCGGCTACAGCCTCGGGATGCTCGCCTTCATCTGCGTGTGGAGCTTCACGCTGTCGGTGCTGCTGCCGGTGTAGCCCGCGCAGCCGCTGGTCCCGGCTCGCTTCAGGGGCGCAGCGTTGTGGCGTAGTGCGGTTCCGAGCGCGGCGACCAGCGCTCTGCCACAACTCCGCGGGAGGACGCGGGCCTCACTTCGAGACGAAGAACTCCAGCGCGATCTGGTCGGGGTCCTTGAAGCTCAGCGCGTAGCCGTACGGAGCCTCGACGATGCCGCCGTGCTCGATGCCGCGCGCGGTCAGGTGCTGCGCCCAGGCCTCGAGCTCATCCTGGTTCTCTACCTCGAACCCGAGGTGGTCGAGCCCCGGAGAGAAGGGGGAGAACCCGGCGTCGTCGCCGCGATCGTGCTGTGTCAGGCCGAGGTTCGTGCCGCCGGGCAGCGCGAACAGCTTGCGGTGCAGGGTCGCGTCGTCGATCTCGGTCGCTGGCTCGAAGCCGAACACCTGCTCGTAGAAGGCGACGCTCGCTTGGAGGTCGCGCACGGTGACCGCGACGTGGTGGAGGTTCGTGAAGGTGGGCATCATCGCTCATTCCTGCGCGCCTCGGGGGATGCGCGCTCCGCTCACCGTCTCACGCCGCCCCCGTGAGATCCCGGGGCGCGGCGTGAAAAAGCTGTGGCGAACCTGCACCCCAGGAGCGGGAGGTGCGGTTCGCCACAGCGTCGGACCGGGCGGGCAGCGCAGTCTGCGCCGCCCGGTCTCCCCAGATGTCAGCGCAGCGCTGACACCCCACGGAAGCGCAGCGTGACCAGCTGGAACGGGCGCACCGACAGCGCCAGCGCGCCCTCAGCATCCACGATCGCCGTCTGGTCGACGTCACGCTCGAGCAGGTCGGTCTCAGCGACCGACTCGAACGCGAACCCGGGCGTCACGACTGCCCGAGCCTTCGCACCGCGAGCCTCATAGAAGCGGACGACCACGTCGCCGCTCCTGTCCTCCGCCAGCTTCACGGCCTCGACGACAACCGCGGGGTTGTCGACCGTGAGCAGCGGCTCGATCGGCGCCGAACCCGTCACCGGGCGCGGGCCGACGTTCAGCCGGTAGCCCTCAGCGGCCGCATCCAGCACATCCGCGCCCACGCGCACCGAGGTCCGCAGCACATGCCGTCCCTGATCGGCGTGCGGGTCCGGGAACGTGGGCGCCCGCAGCAGCGATTCCCGCACGAGGGTTGTCGTGCCACCACCATCCCGGGTCGTGCGCGTCACGTCGTGGCCGTACGTCGAGTCGTTCGCGACGGCGACGCCGTAACCGGTCTCGCCGACGTGCACCCAACGGTGCGCGCTCGTCTCGAACCGCGCCACATCCCACGACGTGTTGCGATGGATCGGCCGGTTCACGTGCCCGAACTGGATCTCCGACGACGACCGCTCCGCGTGCACGTCCAGCGGGAACGCCAGCTTCAGCAGCTTCTGCCGCTCGTGCCAGTCGACGTCCGTCGTCAGGTCGAGCGTCGGGCGCCCCGCGCTCAGCGACAGCTCCTGCACGAACGTGCTCGCTCCGTCCGAACGCGACACCTTGACGACGACCCGGTCGGTGCTCTCCGAGACGACCTCGATCGAGTCGACCGATCGGATCGGCCGGCCGTGGCGCTGGTAGTGCACGTCGATGTCCCACGCATCCCACTGTGCGGGCGTATCGCGGTAGACCCAGAGCTCGGCAGCGCGCTCGCCGGCCGGGACCAGCTCGCGGTCGGCGGCGACGTCGAAGAGCGACGAGACGAGCCCGTCGGCGTCGATCGTGACCCGCACGAGCGAGTTGTCGAGCACCAGGTCGTCGCCGGACCGCGTGAGCGTCACGGGAGAGGTGTCGGCAGTCGAGCCCGCAACGGATGCGCCACCACCGAGCGCGGGCACGCCGTCCACTGCGTACGGTCCGGCGTTCGCGAGCAGCGCCGTCTCGCCGGCACCGGTCAGCGAGCCGAGCGCCGAGGAGATGAGCGTCTCGAGTTCACCCGCGACCCGCTCGTAGTGCTCCTCCGCGACCTGGTGCACCCAGGCGATGGAGGAGCCGGGCAGGATGTCGTGGAACTGCTGCAGCAGCACCGTCTGCCAGGCAGACTCGAGCTCGGCGTAGGGGTAGGCCGTGCCCGTGCGGATGGTGGCGGCGGTCGCCCACAGCTCTGCCTCGCGCAGCAGGTGCTCGCTGCGGCGGTTGCCGCGCTTCGTGCGCGCCTGCGACGTGTACGTGCCTCGGTGGAACTCGAGGTAGATCTCGCCTGACCACACCGGCGGCTGCGCGAGCTCGGCCTCGGCCTGCTCGAAGAAGGCCTGCGGGCTGGTCATCTCGACGGTCGGGGAGCCCTCGAGGTTGCGGGTGCGCTCAGCCGCCGCGACCATCTCGCGCGTCGGGCCGCCGCCGCCATTGCCGTAGCCGAACGGCACGAGCGACGAGTTGGCCTCGCCCTTCTCCTTGTAGTCGCGCTGCGCCTTGTGCAGCTCCTCCTGCGAGAGGACGGAGTTGTAGGTGGCGACGGGCGGGAAGTGCGTGAACACCTGCGAGCCGTCGATGCCCTCCCAGTTGAACGTGTGGTGCGGCATGACGTTCGTTTCGTTCCACGACGGCTTCTGCGTCAGGAAGTACTTCGACCCTGCTGCCTTGACGATCTGGGGGAGCGCCGCCGAGTAGCCGAAGGAGTCGGGCAGCCACACCTCTGGCGGTTCGATCCCGAACTCGCGGATGAAGAAGCCCTTGCCCGCGACGAACTGGCGGGCCATGGCCTCGCCGCCGGGCAGGTTCGTGTCCGACTCCACCCACATGCCGCCGACGGGCACGAAGCGACCCTCGAGGACCCGCACCTTGATGCGCTCGAAGAGGTCCGGGTAGTGCTCCTTCATCCACGCGAACTGCTGCGCGGACGAGCAGGCGAACAGGAAGTCGTCGTTCTCGTCCATGAGCGACAGCACGTTCGAGAAGGTGCGGGCGCACTTGCGGATCGTCTCCCGGACGGGCCACAGCCAGGCGGAGTCGATGTGCGCGTGCCCGACGGCAACCAGGTGGTGGGCGCTCGCGTAGGCGGGGGAGGCGAGCAGTGGCGCGAGCACCTCGCGCCCGGCCTTCGCCGTGCCGGAGACGTCATCCGGGTCGAGCGTGTCGATGAGCCGCTCGAGTCCGCGGAGGATCTCCGCGCGCCTCGGCTGCTCCTCGCCGAGCTCGCGCCAGAGGCCGTCCAGCGTCCACACGTCCTGCGCGAGCTCCCACACGGGGACGTCGCGCAGGCCGATGTCGAGGACCCGCGTCCGGTAGATGGGGGCATCACCCGAGGTGGCGAGGTCGCCCATGGGGGTCGGCGCGTAGACCGACTCGCCCTGCACATCCGGGTTCGAAGCGGCCTCTATGTAGAGGTCGATGCTGTCGCCTGGCCCGATCTTCAGCGGCACCGCGGTGTTGCGCGGCTCGATGGCCTTGAGGATGTGCCCCTCGGGGGTCCAGACGAGGCCCTCGGCCTGGAAGCCGGGGTGCCCGCTCACGAAGCCGAGGTCGACGAGCACCTCGACGCGCGCATCCGTCATCTCCCAGTCCGAGGGCACGGTGCCGGTGATGTGGAACCACGTGGTTCCCCACGGCCGGCTCCACTCGGAGCCGACCCGGAAGGGCGCGAACTGCTGGGTGATCGCCTCGGCGAACGGAACGGGCTCGCCCGGCACATCCCACGAGGTGACCGTGAGCTGTTCGCGCTCGCGGTAGATGGCGGGGGTGAGGCGTTCGGACACGAACCGGCGGATGCGGAGATCGACGAACTGTGTGGGGTCAGGCATGGGGCGCCTTTCTGCGTTGAAGGAGACGTTGGAAGTCGGGTCAGCCCTTGACGGCGCCGGCGAGCGCGAACGAGCCGCCGCCGAGGCGGGACACGAGCACGTACAGCGCCAGGACCGGCACGGAGTAGAGGAGGGAGAACGCGGCGAGCTGCCCGTAGGCGACTGCCCCGTACTGGCCGAAGAACGAGAAGATGCTCACCGCGGCGGGCAGCTTGTCGGGGCTCAGCAGCAGGATGAACGGGATGAAGAAGTTCCCCCACGTCTGGATGAAGACGAAGATGAACACGACCGCGATGCCTGGCCGCATGAGCGGCACGACGATGAGTCGCAGCGTCGCCATGGCGGAGGCGCCGTCCGTCCAGGCCGCCTCCTCAAGGGAGACGGGTACCGAGTCCATGAAGTTCTTCATCATCCAGATCGCCATGGGCAGCGAGGTGGCGGCCAGGAACAGGATGGTGCCGAACATGTTGTCGATGAGGTTGAACGCCACGAACAGGGCGTAGACGGGCACCATCATCGCGGTGATCGGCAGGCAGGTCCCGAACAGCACCCCGTAGAGGAACGGCTTGTTGATGCGCGACTTGTACCGGGAGAGCGGATACGCGGCAAGGATCGCCGCGAGCACCGTCACGATCGCGCATCCGCCGGAGAGCACGAGGCTGTTCCAGAGCGGGACGAGCGAGATCTCGGGGGTGAGGACGGCCGTGAAGTTGGCGAGCGACGGTGCTTCCGGCCATTTCACCGACAGGGTGGCGACCTCGTCGAAGGACGCGAGCACGAGCCAGACGAGGGGGAGGAGGAAGATCACGCCGATGACGCTGAGCACGATGTTGGCGAACCAGCGCATCGCGCGCCCCCGTGGGGCGGCCGCGCTCGTCTCGACGTGGTGGCTGCCGGTTGCGATGGATCTGGTGGTGGGCGCGGGGTCAGCCGCGGCCACGGATGTGTGGGTTGTCATGGTCAGTCCACCTCCGGTTTGAGCGCCCGAATGTAGGCGACCGAGAAGAGCGCGCCGACGAGCAGGAGCATGGTGGCGATGGCGGTGCCGAAGCCGAGCTGGCCGAAGCGGAACGCCTCCTGGTAGGCGAGGAGCGGCAGCGTCGTGCTGTCTGTGCCTGGCCCGCCGTTGGTCATCACGAAGATGAGCGCGAAGACGGAGAGCGTCTGCAGGGTCGTGAGCATGAGGTTCGTGGAGATGCTGCGGCGGATCATGGGCAGCGTGATGAGGGTGAACCGCTGCCATCCCTTGGCGCCGTCGACCTCGGCCGCCTCGGTGATCTCGGGCGGCACGTCGTTGAGGGCGGCCCGGTAGACCAGCATCGAGAACGCGGTGCCGCGCCACGTGTTGGCGAGGATCACGCTCAGCAGCGGCAGCGTGTACAGCCAGTTGGGGCCGGTGATGCCGATGGCCGCGAGCATCGTGTTGAGTGTGCCCGCGTCGCTGAAGAACGCGTACGCGGCGAAGGCCGCCACGATCTCCGGCAGCACCCACGCGGTCACGACGATCGTGCTGACCGTGCTGCGGACGACCTTGTTCGACGACTGCATGAGCACGGCGAGCCCCAGCCCGAGCACGTTCTGGCCGAGGATCGCGGAGGCGACGAGGAAGATGAGCGTGATGAGCACCGACTTCGGGAAGTCGGGGCTCGCGAAGAGGTCGGTGTAGTTCTGGAAGCCCACGAACTCCGCGCTCGAGGCGCCGACACCGCTCAGTGACGAGTTGGTGAAGGAGCCGTAGAACGACGAGATGACGGGGCCCAGGAGGAAGACGGCGAGGAGGCCGACGGCGGGCAGGAGCGGCACGCCGCGCGTGAGGCGTGTCACCGCGTTCCGTCGCTTCGGCGGCCTCCCGGCCTCGGGGGCGCGGGGCGCCCCCGAGGCCGGTGTGAGGGTGGCGGTCATCAGCTCGACGCCGACGTCGTGTTCTCTTCGCCGACGATGCCGATGACGGCCTTGTCGTAGGCGGCGGCAGCCTCTTCAGGCGTCTGCTGGCCGGTCATGACGGCCTCCATGGCCACGGTGATGGCTGCGGAGACCTGCGAGTAGTCGGAGTTGGCTGGGCGGAAGTTCGTGTCGGGCACGAGGTCCGCGAAGAACCCGAACGTCGGGTTCGCCTCCGTGTACTCGGGCGCCTCGGCGACGTCGGTGCGCACCGGCACCTGGCTGGCCGCGACGTCGTAGCTCAGCGCGTTCTCCTGGTTGAGGGCGAGGCTGATGAAGTCCCACGCCGCATCCGGGTTCTTCGTTCCCGCACCCATGGCGAGCGTCCATCCGCCCGACATGCTCGTGACGCCAGGGTCCTGCCCGTCCTGCGTCGGCATCGGGGTGACCTGCATGACGTCGGACCATTCCGGCCAGGGCTTGGAGCCCGACTCGAGCCAGGTGCCGCTCACCCACGAGCCGTCGAGGCTCATCGCGAGCTGGCCGCTGGGGATCCAGTCGGTGTTGATGTTCGTGCCGACGTTCTTGTCGAGCGCCTCCTGCGGGGTCGGCCCGAGGCCGCCCTGGTAGATGTCACCGACGAACGTGAGGGAGTCGATAAAGCCCTGCGAGCCGGTCACCCACTTCTGCTCGTCGGTGTTGAACAGCTCGTCCTCGGTGCCAGTGAGCAGCATCTGGAAGCCCTGCATCGAGGCACCCTCGGACATGGCCTTGCCGGAGTAGATGTTGAAGGGGCGGATGCTGGGGTCGTGGGCCTTCACTGCCTCGGCCGCGGCGATGATGTCGTCCCAGGTCTTCGGCTCCCACGGCACCTGCACGCCCGCGGCCTTCAGGATGTCCTGGTTGTACCAGAGGGCGCGGGTGTCGGTGCCCATGGGGATGCCGTAGACCTTGCCGTCGTCGCCGAGCCCAGCCTGGCGGGCGTTCTCGGGGAACTGCTCCCAGTCGGCCCAGTCGGCGACGTAGTCGTCGAGGGGCGCGAGGTAGCCGGCCTCGACGTCGGTCTTGACCATGAACGTGTCCTCGTACATGACGTCGGGTGCCGTCGCGGGGGAGCGGTTCATGAGGGCGAGCTTCGCGAAGTAGTCGGCTTCCTGCGCCTCGATCGGGATGAGCTCGACGGTCATCCCCTCGTTGGCCGCCTCGTACTCGGCCTTGACCTTCTGCATGTGGTCGTCCATCTGCGTGAACTGCCCGAACTTCTGGTAGGCGACCTTCAGGGTGTTCGAGTCGCCTCCGCCCGAGTCGCCTCCAGCGCAGGCAGACAGTGCAAGCACAGCGGCGGCGGCGACTGCCACGGCCCCGAGTGTGCGATTTTTCATGGTGCTCCTTTGCTCCACGACCGTTCTCCGTGTGGTCCGACATCGGTGTCGAGCCTTCGGCCTGCCATAAGTAAACCGATTGGATTAACTCGTGTCAAGACATTCTCGCAAGCTCCCGAAGCGCGTCAGGGAACGTGAGGCGCAGCCCGATCAGGGAGAGGTCAGAGGCAGATCAGCGCGACTTCAGCGCGAGATCAGCAGCGCGGAGGTATGCGGCGCGAGGCTCTGGTCGAGCACGAGGCAGCCGGCCCCGATGGCGGCGACATCCTCGCCGATCCCGGAGTTCTCGATGTGGATCGGGTGCTTCGGGATGAGCGCGGGGTCGGTGTTCACGAGGTGGCGGATGGCACCGAGGAGGGCCGGCTCGATGCGGCGCCAGAACGGGCCGCCGAACACGATCGTGTCGACGTCGAGGAGGTTCACGATGGAGACGATGGCTCGCGAGATCTGCGTGGCGACCCCCGTGACGATCTCGCGCGAGACGGGGTCGTGCCGCATGGCGAGCGCCGTGAACTCCGTGAAGAGTCGATCGACGTCGTCGAAGTCGGCGCGGTCGACGGGGGAGTCCGACGCGATGAGCCCGGCGGCGAGCGCCCGCTGCACGATGCGGTGCGGGACGACCAGGTCGCCGACGCAGCCGCGCCTCCCGCACGAGCAGACGGGGCCATCCGCCTGCACCATGATGTGCCCCATGTCGCCCGCGTTGTCGCTCGCGCCGCGCAGCACCTCGTGGTTGATGACGAGCCCGATGCCGATGCCCGTGCCGTAGTAGAAGAACGCGAAGTTGTCCCGCCGCGGGCCCGAGTCGACCCACAGCTCCGCGATCGCGGCCGCCGTGACGTCCTTCTCGAGGACAACCGGGAAGCCGGTCGCCTGGCTGAGCGCATCCCGCAGCGGCACGACGTCCCAGCCGTCGAGCATCGGCGGGTCGAGGACGTTGCCGCGGGAGGCGTCGAGGGGGCCCGGGGCCGCGATGCCGACGCCGAGCACCTGCTCGCGGGGGATCGACTGGCGTTCGAGGATCGCCGAGATCTCGTGCGCCATGTCAGCGATGACGCCCGCGGGGTCCGGTGCCGTCGGCGTGCGTGCGCGGTGATCTGCGACGACCGAGCCCGCGAGATCGAGGAGGGCGTACGTGATGACGGTCGGGTCGAGGTGCACGCCCACGGTGTACCGGCTCGACGCGTTGAGGCGGAGCAGCGTGCGCGGCTTCCCTGGCCCCGTGATGAGGCGTTCGCCCTCGCGCACGAGGCCACCGTCGATGAGGCGGCGCGTGATGTTCGATGCCGTCTGCGCGGAGAGGCCGCTGGCCTGCGCGACCTCGACCCGGCTCAGGCCGTCCGGGGCGCGGCGGATGAGGTCGAGGATGACGGCCTGGTTGAACTCGCCGACCGCTCCCAGATTGTGTCCACGGCGCACGCGCCACCTCCCATCGGCCCTGATCTTGGGAACTGACGTTCTCACATATTCCGGAATATCGTTGACGCCTGGCGATTCATCAGGAGAATCTCGCCCCCCGAGGGTGAGTACGCTTGGACGGCGCCACGCCCCCGTACGTGGCATGAGCATCCGGCAACGGATGCACCCCGGCAGTCACAGGTTTCAGCACGAAGGAGCAACGATGACGGCAGCAAGAGTCACCCCCCAGCAGGCCTGGGATGACCTCGTCCAGGGCAACGAGCGCTTCATCAAGGGCGACCTCCTCCACCCCCAGCAGAGCGCGGCCCGCCGCACCGAGATCTCGGGGAGCCAGGCGCCGAACGCCGCGTTCCTCGGCTGCTCCGACTCGCGAGTCGCCGCGGAGATCCTCTTCGACTGCGGCCTCGGCGACCTCTTCGTCGCCCGCAACATGGGGCAGATCGCCAATGAGAACACGACGGCGACCATGGAGTTCGCCGTCGCGGAGCTCGGCGTCGCGGTCATCGTGGTGCTCGCCCACGGCTCCTGCGGCGCGGTCAAGGCCGCCATCAACCAGACCACGGCGCACCCGCGCGACGTGACGCCCGCCATCAAGGACGAGCTCGCTCGCATCCAGCCCTCGGTGCAGGAGGAGTGGTTCACGAGCGACCAGTCGACGCCGTACGTCGACGAGGCGCAGATCGACCCGGATGCTGTGGGGCGCCGCCACCTGTACTCGACGATCAACGCTCTTGTGCGCAGCTCGCGCGTCATCAGTGACGCCGTCGCGAGCGGCGCGCTGAGCATCGTCGGCTGCCAGTACGAGCTCTCGGACGGCCGCGTCGCGCCCGTGACGGCGATCGGCCAGCTGACCATCACCCGCTAGGGCCCGTCGCCATGGACGTCGCCTCCCGAGTCGCCTCCAGCGGTCGCGCCGGGGCGACCGAATGATGGCGCGGCACACGTTCGAGGCGTACGGCCGCCGGGCGCGGGAGTACGCGGACCTCCTCGGCAGCATCTCGGCGACGGCGGCGCAAGATCGCGCGCTCATCGAGACCTGGGCGAGGGCGACCGACGGCCCGGTGCTCGATGTCGGCTGCGGGCCCGGGCACTGGACGGCCTGGCTGCACGAGCTCGGCGTCGACGTCGAGGGCATCGACCCCGTTCAGGAGTTCGTCGACATCGCGGCGCACCGGCACCCCGACTGCGTGTATCGCCAGGGAACGGCGGAGGCGCTCGGGGTCCCGTCCGCGAGCCTCGGCGGCGCGCTCGTCTGGTACTCGCTCATCCACACCGAGCCGTCCGGGCTGCCCGTCGCCCTCGCCGAGCTGGCGAGCTGCATCCGCCCGGGCGGCGGGCTGCTGCTCGGCTTCTTCGAGGGGTCGGTGGTGGAGCCGTTCGGACACACGGTCGCGACGGCCTTCACCTGGCCCATCGCCGACCTCGCGCGGCTGCTCGACGACGCCGGGTTCATCGTCGAGCAAGCGCACGCGCGAACGGATGCGGGAGCCCGGCCGCACGGCGCGATCGTCGCCACGCGCGCAGCGGGGGCTTGAGGAAGCCACCCTCAGCGACGGCCCGTGCCGCGCTTGCTCGCCTGACAGCATGTGGCGCCTCGAACCTCTCCAGTCGACGGGGGGGTCGTGGGTCCCACTCGAGCGCACACTGACACTGCGAGTCTCGGAAACCTAGCGCCTCGTGTCGCTGGGCGCGTTCGAGCTGACCGCGGCCCGGTGCGCGGTCCCGTGGCGATTCCAAGCACGAGCTGCAGCTCCTGTGTCCCGACTGATCCCAGTTCCCAGTACCATTCCGATCGCGATCGCGACGATCGAGCCGATGGTCTGCATAAGCGTCCCTGCAGCACCTGCCGTCCCAGAAGCGGCCTCACTCAGACCGATGAAGCCGAGCGCGCCCGGCACGAGCATCCAATACGCGCACGTCAGCATGACGGCGGGCGGAGGCGCCGTCCTGAGGTGCGAAGCCAGGTAGATGGCGGGAACCGCGACGAGCGCGCCGATCATGCCGGAAAGTTCCGTACCGAGCAGCGTGTGCCCGAGCAGCTGTGCCGCGTAGGCCAGGGCCAGCGCGAACACGATCCACACCATCGACCGCTTCGGCGCGACCTCAGAGAAGTAGTAGCCCACACCGACGAGCAGGATTCCAACCCACGGCGCCCACGCCCCGAGGCGCTCGCTTGAGGTGTTCTCGGTGAGCGACGCTCCCGTCACAGTGATGCCGACGTACACGCCGAATGCCAGCAGGCCGAGACGCGCGAACCCATAGACGAGCCGGCTCGCTCCAGCCATGATCTGCCCGTTCGTCAACTCGACAGCCGCGATCGTCAACGTGAGTCCAGGTAGCAGGCTAACGAGGGCGGGCGCTACGAGCAGCAGCACGTTCCCCTCGGTGACGCTCTGGCTCGCGAATGACACCGCGACCGTCGCCACGAACGCGGTGAGGACCGGGAGAACGAGCGACAGGGTGCGCGCCTTCGACCCGATCATGAGGATGAGGCCCACCACCAGACCGAGGGCGGCGTAGATCGGCACGGCAGTGGGGGTCGGGTTCATGACCATCCCGAACCCGAGTGTGAGGAGCACCTGCCCGAGCAGCGAGAGGAGGAAGCCGAAGCGCGGCTTCGAGCGCGTGATGCGCTCCACCTCGCTCACCACACGCGCCGGCTCAAGCTGGTCGCTCGCGGCCCGCTGCACGAGCTCCTCGATGGAGCCGGCCTGGTCGAGGCGCAGTGGCTCTCCGGTCGCCGGGAACACCGCCGCCTTCTCGGTCTTCGGGTCCTCGATGATGATCAGCGTCGGAAGCACGCACACGCGAAGATCCGGCCGCCCATACGCGCGGGCCAGTCCCAGCAGGGTCACCTCGACCTCGTTCGTGGCCTGCGACGCCTCAAGCAGTGCGGGCCCGAGCGCCCCGAACATCGCTCTCAGGTCGATGTCGCTCGAGGCGGCATCATCGTCGGCGCCGGTGGGTTCGATGGCTGCCAGCAGTCGCTGCACGCGTGTCTGGCGGAGATTCATGCGCTCGATTCACAATCCAGGCGGAGGGGCGTCGCCTCTGATTCGCGGACATTGGTGCGTTTCTGCACGTCACTCACGATCCTAGGTCCGCCAAGTACGGAAACGGGAGGCTTACCTGCGGGTGAAAACCGGGAGGGCGGCAGGTTAGTCCGCGGGTGATCTTCTGCATGTCCTCTGCGCGGAATTCGAGGTTGCAGCGTCTCCATGCGGAAGTGTTGATGCCCACGTGGTTGTCCCCGAAGAATGCGGAGTGTATCCGCCGAGAGGTTCCTCTTCATGCCCGAAGATCGCGATCTTGCCCCCGGCCTGTTCCGACGAAACCCCGTCATGTGGGGATTCTCTGTGGCCATCGGCTTGCTGCTCGCCGCGCTGCTCGCCACGACCGTCGTTCAGCTGCAGTCGGTGCTCCTCTCGGTGTTCATCGCCTTCTTCGTCACCCTGGGTCTTGATCCGCTCATCCGCTTGCTGCAGCGCTGGGGCCTGAAGCGCGGCATGGCGATCATCACCGTGATCATCGCCGTTGTCCTGCTCGTCGCGGGGCTGGTGTGGATCGTCGTCCCCATCCTCGTCAACCAGGTCACTTCGCTAGCGACGAGCGTGCCCAAGGAGATCGCCCGCCTGAACAACGAGGGGTGGTTCGACACGATCAACACCGCGACGAACGGCGCGGCAACCAACGCCCTCGACTGGGCGCAGAAGACGGCGACGGACCCGAAAACCTGGGCGACGGTCGGCGGGGGCGCGCTGAAGGTTGGCTCGAGCGTCGTCAACGGTGTCAGCACCGGCCTCTTCGTCTTCATTCTCACGCTGAACTTCATCGCGACGCTCGGCAATATCAAGAAGGCCGGCTACTCGCTCGTCAACGCCTCCGTGCGGCCGCGATTCGAGGAGTACGCCGAGCGCATCATGGCCTCGGTCGGTTCCTACCTCAATGGCATGGTCGTGCTCGCGTTCATCAACGCGGTCTTCAGCGGCCTGCTGCTCTGGATCGTCGGCACTCCCTACGCGTTCATCGTCGCCGTGATCTGCTTCTTCATCACGCTCATCCCGCTCATCGGAACGATCATCACGACGGTCTTCATGACCGTCATCGCCATCTTCACCTCGCCGGTCGCCGCGCTTATCGTGCTCATCGCGATGCTCGTCTACATGCAGGTCGAGGCCTACATCCTCACCCCGAAGGTCATGTCGAAGGCCGTGCAGATTCCCGGCTCCCTCGTGCTCATCGCGGCGCTCGCCGGCGGCACCCTGCTGGGCCTTGTGGGAGCGCTCGTCGCGATCCCCCTTGCCGCTGGCGTCGTGCTGCTGGTGCGGGAGCTCGTCATCCCGAAAGCTGCCCGCGGGTAGCGAAGAAGCAAGAGCCGGAAGCGCCTAGCGATCCACGGCGGGGCGTCGCAGACACGCAACCGCGAGGCTTCCTACGAGGGCGATGACCGTGGCGAAGACGACGGACTCGAGGCGGTACAGGCCGAGTGCGAAGGCGGAGTGCTCTGAAGCCGTCGTGAGCAGGATGGCGGGTGTGAGGAAGAGGACGAACAGCGCGTAGTTTCCGGCGTTGATGTAGGCCACGCAGAGCACGATGAAGATGGCGGCGAGCACCAGCGGGATCGGTGCTGGCAGCAGCGACACCATCAGTGCGAGAGCGACGCCAGCGACGGAGCCGAGGATGCGCGACCAGCCGCGCTGCGACTGCTGATCTGCGCTGACCGCGAGGATGACGCTGAAGGACAGCAGCGTCCACTCTCGGTAGGGGAAGTCCAGCAGCTCGGCGAGGTAGACGATCAGGAACGATCCGATCGCGGTGACTGCTGCGTAGCTGATTCGGTCGGACAGCGGGACATCGGCTGCATCCGGCTGCTTCCTGGATTTTGTGAGCGCCGCGAAGGCAACGATGACGGCTGCGCCGATCGCGGACCCCAGCATCGCCTGCCAGAGCTCGGCCCCCGATTGGGAGAGCGACGCGAACGCGAGGAGGTTCACGGGGGACCTGGTCAGGAAGGACGCCTCGCCGATGGTGACGAAGGCCTGCACGATGGAGACGAGGACAAGTGCTGCCAGCGTCGCCCAGAGCCCGAAACCGCCGACGGCGAACCCGAGTGCTGCGACGGTCAGCGACCACATGACGGAGAAGAGGCGCGTGCGCCAGCTGCCCGCGCGGACGACGCTGAGGAGGAACAGGAGGGTCAGGTAGCCGGATGTGGCCGTGTTCGGGCCGATCAGCAGTTGGCTCAGTCCGAGGATCGCTGCGGCGACGGCGACCAGTGCGACGGCGATCAGCAGCTGCTTCGGGGAGATCGCGGCGCTGAGCTGCTTGTCGTTCAGCCGAGGGTTGTGCTCCACGTCGAGGACTTCTCTCTCAAGGTCTGGGTCAGCGGATTCTTGACCCGTTGAGTGAGCGAGCGGCGGCCCCTCGGAAGAGGGGCCGCCGCTGCGCTGGTGCTACTTCTTGCTGCCGACGTACCCCTGCACGAGCGTCTTCAGTGCGGTGAACTCGTCCTTCTTGTTGGCGACGAATTCCAGTGCCTTGACGCCTGTGGCGAGCACCTCGGTGACTTCCGGCCCGACATCGGTGAACTTGTGGCTCACGTTGCCTGCAAGCCCGCCTTCGAGGGCGAGCTGGCTGATGAGGTCGAGCTTGAGCACCTTGCTGCCTTCGGCGAAGCTCATGTCATCCAGGTCGATCCAGACGATGTTGGGGCGGGTCGTGGATTCGAACACGTACCGCTTGTTCGTCAGGTCGAGCACAACCTGCCAGATCGTCTGCGAGGCGTCTGGCTTGCCGGGTTCCGGCGTGCGGAACGGCTGTGCGGCGTTGCGGATGATGCTGAACATCGCGGCGATCGCGTCGAGTTGTGTCTTCGGCTGGACCTGGTGCTCCACGTACCAGGATGCGCGCGCGAAGCGGTCGCTCGCGAGCGTCGAACCCGGCAGGGGCTTGTCGCCGCCCAGTCCGTCGTACTGTTTGACGAGTTCGAGCTGCTTGTCGAAGGTCGGCGAGTTCGTCATGACCTTGTAGTCGCGGCTGTGGTGGACCGTTGGGGTGCCGTCGGTGTATTCGATGATCGCTGAGTCGCCCGTGGCATCGTTGATCGCGAGGTGCAGCGTCGGCACGAGGTGGCCGGTGGGATCGAAGAGCTGTGCGATCTGCACACCGGTCGACTCGGTCCATTCGACGGCTTCAGCGACGGTCGCGAAGTTGTCGAGGTAGTACTGCAGCCAGATGGCCTGGCTGAGCTGGGTTGCAGAGGCCTCTGGCTTCCCGTAGTTCGACTCTGCGAGCCACAAGATGTGGCCGGCGAACCCTTCCTCGTTCATCCCGTCGGTCGCGATGAGATCGAACGCGGTGGCGACGATGCTCCCGTACCTGGCTGTCCAGGTGAGGTCACCTGCCACGCCGTCGGTGCGTTCGATGCCCCTTGGGTACTTCCAGATGTTCGTGAGGAGGTCCATGTGGAAGTCCATGTTCCTGCCGACGATGACCGCTCCGTTTGCGTCAGGCCAGACAACTCGAGTGCACATGCGTATGCGCCGTCCTTTCGTGATGGTGAATGTGTTTGCGCTGGTGGTGCGTCAGGCGATGGCGTCGTCGCTGCGGCTGCGTACGCCGGTGTCCTGTGTGGCGGGGATGAGGCTGAAGTCCGTAAGGAGTTGTCCGAGTTCTGTCTTGTCGAATCGGTTCACGAGGTGCCGCTTGACGAAGCTCGGCCCTGGGACGTCGAGTTGCTCGCCGTCGCGGAGGATGTTCGTCGAGTGCAAGAGGAAACGGAGGTCGTAGGTGGAGTTGAAGACCTCGGGCACGCCGCGTTCGACGCCCAGGAGCTCGTAGGTCGCTTCCATGGCGGTGCGCACGGAGTATTCCGTCGTGAAGATGCAGTCGCGCGTGGTCTCGGCGAACTGGCCGATGAACGCGAAGTTGACGCTGCCCTGCGGGACGACTGCCGGCCGGTCACCTGCCTTGCGTGGCATGAAGAACGAGGTGACGTACGGCATCATGACGGGCACGGTCTTGACTCCGGTGGACGCGAGTTCCGCGATCTCGTCGACGGGCACGCCCATGTGGAAGAGCCATTCCTGCGTGATCTCCTCGCCGGTGCACTCCTGCATACTCTTCTTCACGAAGGCGCCGGGAGTGTCGACGAAGAGCCCATAGATCCACACGACGATCTCGGTGTCCTTCTGCGCCTTGAAGTGGGGCTGACGGTTGACAGTCCAGCTCATGAGCCACGGCGAGTCTCTGACCGTGACGATGCCGCCTGTGACGACTTTGCCCGAGAACGGGTCGCGCTCGGCGATACGTTCGATGTACTTGGGGACCCGCTCGTCCAGCGTGGTGGCGGTGGCCGATTCCCACTTGGACTTCTGGATGTCGCCGCAGAAGACCTCTGGTCGACCGAACGCTTCATCCTTCGCTGCAATGCTGCGCCACAGGTCCCACGCGGGTGCGGGCCCGGTGTCGAGGCGGGCCGCCGTGTGGTGGTCGCCCTGGTCGGAGTTCTCGGTCAGGGATCCGATCGTGATGTAGGCGAGGTCGTTGGCGGTGAGGTCGACGCCGCCCTCCTGGCCGTCTCGGACCCAGTCGATGCGAGTCGCCTGCTTGGTGTCGCCCTCGAGGTCGAAGTGCACGTCGGTGACCTTGGTGCCGTACTGGAAGGTGACGCCTCGCTCGAGGAGCCACTTCTGCATGGGGAGCACAAACGACTCGTACTGGTTGTACTTGGTGAACTTGAGGGCCGACATGTCGGGGAAGCCGCCGAGCTGGTGCACGAATCGGTGCAGGTAGAGCTTCATCTCGAGGGCCGAGTGCCACTCCTCGAACGCGAACATCGTGCGCCAGTACAGCCAGAAGTTGCTGCTGAGGAAGTCGGGGCTGAAGACCTCGTCGATGCGCTTGTCTTCCATCTGCTCGCGTGTTGCGAGGAAGACGCCAACGATTTCCTTCTGCGCCTTCTCCGACAGGCCGAACTTGAAGTTCGTGCCTGCATCCTGCCCCTGATTCTCGGTGACGCGGCGCTTCGAGGAGTTCGGGTCGTCGAGGTTCAGCCAGTAGAACTCATCGAGGACGCTGGCGTCTTCGATCTCGAGCGATGGGACGGTGCGCAGGAGATCCCAGAGGCATTCCATGTGGTCTTCGAGTTCACGCCCGCCGCGGATGACGAACCCCTTCTCGGGGTACTTGATGCCGTCGAGCGCGCCGCCCGCGATGTGCATCTCCTCGAGGATGGTGATGCGGTCGCCGCTCATCTGCCCGTCGCGGATGAGGAAGATCGCAGCTGCGAGGCTGCCGAGCCCCGCTCCGACGAGCCATGCGCTTTTCTTGTCGACGCCCTGGGGCTTTCGCGGGCGTGCGAACGCTTCATAGTTACCGCTGCTGTAATGCATTGTCAACTCATTTCTCGTCGGCACTGACCGCTAACCGGGCAAGTTGTCCGAGCTCATTTCCGACGTCATTTGATCCTAGGGAGAAGTCTTTTTACACTCGCCAGTAGGTGGTTTTATTTCACCCGACCCCTAACCCGCTTCATCACCCTTTCTCGCGGAACTCGTGTCGGGTGTTGATGGTGCGTTTTCGGCCCGGGCCAGCTTGAGGACTCCCAGCGCGGCGACTGCTCCCGCGGCCAGGAAGGCGAGGACAGCCCACGGGGGCGCGTTCGTGGCCTCGCGGAGGATCACGATGCCCAGGATGACCGCGATCGTGGGGTCTATGACCGTGAGCCCCGCCACGACGACCTCTGGCGGATTCTCGAGGTGGGCGCGCTGCACGAAGATGACGGAGAGTCCGCCTGCGATGCCGATTCCGAGAATGCTGACGATCGTGAGCACGTCGGTGGAATTAAAGGGCATTTCGTGTGCTTTGAGAATGGCCTGCACTCGAAGGATGACTGTCTTACCCAAGGTTGCGACGAACGCCGAGTAGATTCCTCCGAGGAGAACCCAGAGAAGTGGCGGAGTTGGTCGTCCCTTTCCGAGGATCTCGATGGTGCCTGTCACGAGGAGCACGACTGCGAGGGTGACGAGCACGGCGATCAGCTGCGTGTCTTCGATGGGCTCTTGCGTGCTGACCATGGCGGCGACGACCACGAAGCCGCCGACGCCGATCACGCACAGCAGAATCGAACGGAGCACGGCAGCGGAGGGGCGAGTCTTGTGCACGAGGCTGGTGATGACGACGGAGAAGACGAGAGCCGCAACGCCGATCGGCTGCACGACGATGAGGGGCGCGAAGGCGAGACTCGCGACCTGCACGACCATGGCGGCGACGAGCGCCACGCTGCCGAAGAGCCAGACGCGGTTACGCAACATGTGCAAGGCCGCGTCCTTGCGGCCGATCGACTTGGTCTCCGCGAGGTGTACTCCGCGCGACTGCAGGAGGTTGCCACCCGCCATGAACGCGGCAGAGGTGAGGGCGAGGGCTACGCCGATGAGCACGCGCTAGCCGTTCTGTGAAGTCGGCGCAGCGGTGCGCTGCTGGCTGCGGTGGCGTGATGCTGCGCCGGGGAGCACGACGAGGGAGGCGACGAAGAAGCAGATCGCGCCGATAAACGTTCCCCAGGTCGCGAAGTCGTCATTGACTGTGTTTCCACCCGGGAGGATGAAGGAGCCGATAGCTGAGATGCCGAAGGCGACGCAGCCGACGAAGTTGATGACAACGGACCAGCAGGCGGGTGAGCTGAGCTTCCACCTGGACCCGGTGTGGGCGAAGGCGATGAAGGCCACGCAGCCGCTGATCAGGAATGCGACGGAACCTCCAGCATCCGGGTTCCAGACGAGCTTCTCCTGCGCGGTGAGGCTCTTCGCGTGGAGGGCGGCGGTGGTGCTCACGTTGAAGAGGAGGGTGCCGAAGGACTGGGTGGATGCGGTGAGCCATTCCGCGCGCACCATGCGGCCGGGTGCGTATGGGACGGCGACGGCGACGGCTCCGCTGAGGAACACCTGGATGAGCCCTGCTGCAGTGAAGAACCAGGCGCCGATGAAGAAGAGGAGGTTGGAGAGCTGGGATCCCATCTGCTCGCTGAGCACGGGGGCGGACCCGGCGGCGAAGAGGGCGGAGCCGATCATGAACAGCCAGCATTGCTTGACGACTGTCGGCACGAGCAGGGAGCTCGTTCGCGCGAGGGGAAGGGCGGCGCTCGTCATGTCCGATTCTCCGTGGGGTGCGTGGGGGAGTTGTGGTGCACGGCGTCGGGCGGGGACCGGTGATCCCCGCCCGATGCTCGATCAGTGATGGAAGTGCACGCCGCGGCCTGCTTCGCGGGGCAGGGGCACTTCAAGAGAGTCGAGGTACGTGATGTCGTTCTTGATGTCGGCGAGCAGAGAGGAGGCGAGGTCGCGGCTGAGGCCGACCTTCACGACGATGCGCTGCAGGATGACGTCGCTCATGTCATCTGCCATGGGGTAGGCCGGCACGAGCCAGCCCTTCATTCGCAGGCGGTCGGCGAGGTCGTAGAGGCTCCAGTTCTTCGTGTGGCCGTCCTTCAGGACCCACGCGAACACGGGGATCGTGTCACCGCGGCTGACGAGCTCGAATGGGCCCATCTTCTCGATCTCCGAGGAGAGGTACGTCGCGACGTCGATGGAGTTCTGCTGTACGAGGCGGTAGCCCTCGAAGCCGAGGCGGAGGAACTGGTAGTACTGCAGCAGTACCTGCGCGCCTGGTCGGGAGAAGTTCAGTGCGAGAGTGGGCATGTCACCACCGAGGTAGCTGACGTGGAAGATCATGCTCTCGGGGAGCACTGCCGTGCTGCGCCAGACGACCCAGCCGACTCCGGGGTAGACGAGGCCGTACTTGTGGCCGGAGGTGCTGATGGAGTTCACGCGGTCGAGCGCGAAGTCCCAGCTCAGCTCGGGCTGGCAGAAGGGGGCGACCATTGCGCCGGATGCGCCGTCGACGTGGATCTTCACGTCGAGGCCGGTCGAGGCCTGGATCTCGTCGAGCTTCTTGGCGAGGGCCGCGACGTCGTCGTAGAGGCCCGTGAAGGTCTGGCCGAGGATAGCGACGACGCCGATGGTGTTCTCGTCGACGTACTTCTCGAGGTCGTGTCCGTCGAGCACGAGGTGGTTGGGGGAGACGGGCACGTAGCGCGCCTCGATGTCCCAGTAGTTGCAGAACTTCTCCCACACGACCTGCACGGCGGCGGACATGATGAGGTTCGGCTTTTCCGTCGACTTGCCTTCGGCGCGGCGCTTCTCCTGCCAGAGGCGCTTGAGCGCCAGGCCGCCGAGCATGCAGGCCTCGGAGGAGCCGATCGTGGAGGTGCCGATGGTGTCCTTCGCGTCCGGGATGCTCCAGAGGTCTGCGAGCATCCGCCAGCAGCGGTCCTCGATCGCGGCGGTACCCGGGTACTCGTCCTTGTCGATCATGTTTTTGTCCGCCGCTTCGGCGTAGAGCTTCTTCGCCTCGTCGTCCATCCATGTCGACACGAAGGTCGCGAGGTTGAGTCGGGAATTGCCGTCGAGCATGGCCTCGTCGTGCACGATCTGGTAGGCCGTCTCCGGGAGGCTCTGGTCTGATGGCAGCTTGAACTTGTCGAAGACCGTCGCCTCACCGGGTCGGACGAAGACGGGGTTGACGTCGAGATCCGGGTTGACGTTTCGGTGGTGGCCGTTGCTGGTGCTGTTCTCCATGGGGCTCTCTTTTCGTGAGTGCAGGGACTTCGAGGAACGAATGGGTAGGTCTGGTGGGCTCGAGCTTCCGCGTGGCGGAGGGGTGTTGGCTGCTAGACCTCGACGGGTGGGTAGAGCCGGTCCATGTTGTACTGCCGGTTCCTTCTCGCTGCCCAGGTCGAGATGGCGATGAAGGCGACGGTCATGGAGAGGATGACGATGATCGCAGTGAGCAGACGGTCGTCGATGCCGCCGAGGATCAGCTGTCTCAGTCCGTTGTTCGTGTAGGTCATCGGGTCGATGACGTTGATGTACTGGAAGACGTTGGTGGTCGTCGGGACGGGATAGATACCGCCTGCGGAGGTCAGCTGGACCATGAGGAAGGCGAGCGTGAACACACGTCCGACTGCCGGGCCGAAGACTGCGTTGAACATCTGGATCATGGCCATGAACATCATCACCATCAGCAGGAGGAAGCCGTACGTTCCCCAGGTGTGCTCGGGATGCAGCCCGATGCCGAAGTAGATGACCAGGTACAGGATGGTCGCCTGCAGGAATCCGACGAACACGGTCGGTACGTACGAGGCGAGGATCACGCGGAAGGAACCGAGGCCCTGGGCGAGTGGACGCGCCTGCAGCGGGGTGAAGAGCATCCACGCGATGATGCCGCCGACGAAGAGCGCGAGGCCGAGGAAGAACGGTGCGAAGCCGTAGCCGAAGGTCTTGGCCTCGTTGTTGATCGTCTCCTTCAGCTCCACCGGCTGGGCGAGTGCCTGCACGAAGTTCGACTGCTGGTCTTCGTCCCAGTCGGGGAAGAGGTTGAGTGCGGTGTCGGCGGCGTCGGCGAGCTCGATCGTGCCGGCCGCGAGCTGGTCCGTGCCCGACGACAGCTGTGTGGCGCCCGCGGAGAGCTCACCGAGGCCGGTGTCCAGCTGATCGGCTCCGGAGCGCAGCTGCTCCGCGTCTGAGGAGGCGGTCGCGAGGTCGCGCTGCACGGCGCCGTCCTCGATGGCCGTCATGATGACGTTGACGCGGCTCTCCGGGTCGTTGAATTCGCCGGCGAGCAGGTCCATGTCAGCGTGCAGGGCATCGAAGACCGTGACGAACTCCTCCGTCAGCCTGGAGTCCTTGATGTGCGTGTGCACGCTCTCGAGGCGGGCGGCGATGGACTGCTCGACTGGATTGTCGCTTGCCGCGAGCTCATTCATGATGGTCGTGAGCTCGCTGTCTGCTCGCGCTTGGGCTGCTGCCGCTTCGTTGAGTGCTGTCGCGATGGTGTCGGTGCTCGTGACGACGTCGGACGACAGCTCGCGCAGCTCGGCACCTGTGATCCCGGATGCCGAGATAGCGCTGTCGACGCGGGTGACCGCTCCCTGGACGGCCTCATCGAGCGTGTCAATGGCGCCTGCCAGCGTGGCCGATCCTTCCTTCGCGGTCACCAGGTTGTCCGCGATCTCCTTCGCACCGCTGTTCGCCGTCTGCATGCCGGAGTTGAGCTCCTCGACGCTGCTGACGGCTTCCTTGAGCGTGGGAATCTCGGCTCTGACTGCTGCCAGTGCCTGGTCGAACATCTGCGCTGAGACCTGCTGGTTGACCATGACGATGACCTCTTCGGCCGCGTCCTGGCCGATGATCGTCGAGAGGTAGTTATTGGAGTCGTTGTACGTGAACTCCAGCTCTGCGGAGCGGGACTCGTTGGTGGTCACGGATGCCACGGCTTCGCTGAAGTCGGCGGGCACCGTGATCGTGAAGTAGTACTTGCCGTGGGCGAGACCGTCGACGCCGTCCTGCTCGCTGGTCTCGGTGAGGTCTAACTGCTTGGAGTCGATGAGGCCTTGGACGACCGAGTCACCGGCGGTGAGTGGCTCACCCTCTACGGTGGCGCCCTGGTCGAGGTTGATGATCGCGACCGGGATCTTGTCGACGTTGCCGAACGGGTTCCAGAACGCCCACAGGTAGAGAGCTCCGTAGAGCAGCGGCATGAGGATGACGACGGCGAGCGCGAGTCGTGGCATGCGGCCGCGGTAGTAGCGCTTGAAGTCGCTCCCTGGGGAGAACGCGGCGATCATCGTTCGTCTGCCTCTCGTTCGAGCACGGCGAACTCCTTGTCGGTGAGGTTGTCGACGACGATCTGCTCGCGGATTCCGGCGTCCGGAGCGACGCCGTTGACGTCGGCGGTGATGACCGTCTGCTCTTTGCCCAGTGTGATGAGGCGGCCGAGGAGCTTGTGGGCGCTCTCGATGCTCGACAGCTTGTCGATGCCGCCGACGACGAGCACTGGGGGTTTGCGGATGTTGGCTACGGCGATGCGAAGAAGCGCGCAGGTGAGCTCTGGGAGCTCCTCGACCATGGCTCCCATGCTGGGGAGCGAGTATTCGCCGAAGACCGGTGCGCAGATTCGCTCCAGGTCGGCCACCTTCGACTGGCGGACCCAGCGTGCGCCCGGCGCGGCCCATCTGATCTGCTCGGTGATGATGTCGTGCACGCGGATTGTCTGGCCGATGCCGTCGACTTCGTCGATGTTCGCGAGGGCTGCTTGTTTGAAGAGGTGGTGCGCGTCGTTGTCGCGCCCGAACGACTCGAGGCGGCCGCTTGTGGGCTTCATGCGGCCCGCGAGCGTCAGGAGCAACGCCGTTCGTCCGCGTCCGCCGGCCCCGACCAGTACCGTGACGCCGCCAGATCCGATGGTGAGATCCACGGGCCCGTAGATGTGCCCCCAGGACGCCTTGACGCCCATGCCCTCGGCGACGAGGATCGGCTCACCGGCGGCGGCGAGGTTGACCTCACGGGTTTTCGGCTGCGGCTGTTCGCCGAATAGCTGCTGTAGGTCGCTCACGCGATGCTCTCCTGACTTATGTTCCAGCGCATTGCGCGGTCGGAGACCGTTCTCCACGATTCGGCTGTCTATTCCCTCGTGAATGCGCCTGTTTGAGTCATCGAAATGATCAGTCCGCGGAGAGGGGTTCGTTGCCGATCGATCGTTTTCGGGGTCATGTTCGTCACCATATCTTCGGCGTGGGAACGCTGGTTCGACCTTTCGGGGATTTCATCCGCGGCGTCGTCACCCGCATCACCCGCACTATCACCCGGCCGATTCCTCGTCAAGCCACGCCCGAAAAGCCGGATGTTGGCGTATGTGGCTGGATCGCGTTAGGGTGAAGTCGAGTTTCACCCCGGAACTCACCCTCTGTTGCCCGGCAGTCTCGTTCCAGTCCAGCGATGAAGTTGGTTTGAGGAGAACGTTGTCGGCGAGCGCGAAAGGGCGCTCTCACTCGACCCCCAGAGTGAGCGTCGTCCTGCGTCTCCAATTGGTGCGCGCGCTCCGGTTCGTGATTCGTGGGCGCTTTCATAAGCGTCGGTAGAGACGTTAGTGAGTGCCTAGAGAATGGTGATCGATGAATGCCGCAATTGCCTCGGAATCACTCGACGCTCTCAATGATGCGCTCGCGTCAGGGGATCCGAGAAGGATCGCACAAGCGGCAATGGCCGGGATCTGGCCGCTCTTCGACAATCACTATCTTGCGCTCACCGCGGCAATCGAGCAGATCCCAAATTCCTTGCTGGAAGATTACCCGGTTCTTTGGGTGATGCACCGGGTGAATCCGGTGCTCACGCATCGCCGCCCGATGTTCAAGCCGAAGGTCAGTCCAGAATCCCTCCGGGCGATGTCTACGGACGAGATCGACATGCTCACGCTGGCGCAGATGATCGCCTACCGGTACAGCGGTGATGTGACGGCAGCGCAGGCGTATGGCACGCGTCTCTCCGACCGCATCCGTTCGAGAGGAACCCGGTTCCGTGAGCGAGCGGATGGGCCCTTGTGGTTCTACCACCAGCAGATCGGCTCGACGATGCTCGCCGCTGGCGAGACCGGTGCCGCGCTCACTGAGCTCGCGACCTCCCACCAGATCGGCCAGATCGAGAATCGCCCGGACGTGCAGCGCCTTGCCCTGTCGCGGATCGCCCTTGCACACGCCAAGCGCGGGTCGTTCGAGGAGGCGGAGCGCATCCTGGCGGAGCTCCCGCGCCTCACCGAATCGACCTCCCCATACTGCGAACCCAGCTACGTCGCGGAGCACGCGGCCGCGGCGCTCATGGGCGCGGAGCGCATGGTGGATGACATTGATGCGAGGCTGGCGCGCCTCGAGCCATTCGACAGCTTCCAAATGACCTGGCCGTATGCGCTGCTCGCGCGGACTCGGTCGCTGATCACGCGTCATCGCCCGGAGGAGGCTCTCGAGTACGTGCAGCTGTCGCGGGACGCCCATCCCGAACAACACGGGTCCCTGGCCATCGATGTTATGAATGCAGCGTCCATCGATGCGCTCTGGGCGCTCGGCGCGAAGAAACAGGCGCGCAGCGCGGCACTGAACGGGGAGCGGAAAGGGTTTCTCGAGGCCAGTGCAGCCGTGCGCCTGGCGCTGGCCGACGATCGACTGGACTTCGCGGACGCGCATCTCGGGCGCATGGCTGAGCACCGCACGCTCTCCCCGGTTGAGCACACTGAACGGATACTGCTCACCGCGTGGTTCTCCGTCGCGAGGACGGGATCGCTCGACTCTGTCTCGGCACAGCGCGTAGTCCACATTGCACAGCGCCGCAACGCTCGGAGGATGCTGAGCCAGATTCCGCAGCAGGTACTCGCGCACGTGAGGTCAGAACTCGACGAGCACGCGAAGCTGTCGTTCGATGCGACGATTGCTGGCCTCAACCACATCCGCGTCGAGACGCGGCCGAAGCTGACCCAGGGCGAGCTGCGTGTCCTGCACACCCTCCGACGTCGGCAGACGACTGCCGAGATCGCCGCGCAGCTGCACGTTTCGCCGAACACGATCAAGTCTCAGCTCAGCTCCATCTACAAGAAGCTGTCCTGCTCAACTCGGGCCGAGGCGGTGCAGGCTGCGATCGGCTTCCAACTGCTCACCGTCGACGACACCGGACGTGATTGAGGGGCGCCGTCAGACTGACGACAGCGCGCAACGGGCTTCCGGCCGGCGATTGCTCGTTGCCGTGCCCAGGTCAGGCCGGGATGCTCGAGGGCTCGCGCAGCGAGTGGATGAACGCGAGCTTCTCGATGACCGTGTCCGGCAGGACGAACGGGTAGAGGTCGCGCTGCCCCAGCGAGCGGTTGACGACGTTCATGGCCGTCGCGAACGGCATCCAGCTGTCGAGGACCACGTCGCGGGCCGACGCGCCGGGTTCCGGCGCGGGCAGCAGCTCGAAGGCCACGGCCGTCTCGAGGGTGTCCTGGATGTGCAGGTAGTGGGCCCAGGTCTCGGCGAAGTCCTCGTACGGGTGCATGGTCGCGTAGCTGCTCAGGTAGTCGCGCTGCCACCCCTCGGGAGGGCCTTGGTCGTAGTGCCGGTCGATCTCGGCCTGGTAGTCGGCGCGCTCGTCGCCGAACAGCTCCCGTGCCTCGTCGATGCGGTCGGTCTGCTCGACCAGCTGCCACTCGTAGTAGTGCCCGCTCTCGTGGCGGAAGTGCCCGAGCATCGTGCGGTACGGCTCGGCGAGGCGCTGCCGCACCTGCTCGCGGTAGCTGTCGTCGCCCTCTGCGAGGTCGATCGTGATGACGCCGTTGGCGTGGCCGATCGTGACGCTCTCGGACACGCTCGAGAGCAGGTCGAAGACGGGCGTCTGGCCGACGGTCGCGGGCTCCCCGCTCGCCTTCGGGCGGGTCGCGAAGCCGAGGCGCGTGAGGTCGCGCACGAGGTGGCGCTTCGATTCCTCGGCGATGGGGAAGAGGCGCAGCCCCTTCGCGTCGGCGTCGCTCGGCCGGGTGCGGGTGAGCTGGCAGCTCTCGCACAGCCCGCCAGGCTGCGCCGTCAGCCACGTGCATCCGGCGAGCTCGGCGTTGCTGCATCGCCGCAGGCCCGCGTCCGCCGCCGCGTCGCCGCCCTCGACGAGCACGTCGTCGAGGCCGAGCACGTAGCCCAGCTTCGACGAGCAGCGCTCGCAGGACACGGAGTCGAAGAAGACCTCGTTCTCGCACACATCGCAGTGGAACCGTCGCACGGGAAGCCTCTCTTGGGCCGCGGCTCGGGGGTGCCGCGACGACCGACGGATCACTGTACGCGGCGCCGGGTGGGAGGTCCCGGCGCTTGACAAGCCGCGCCTCGCGCCCCGTCCGGCGGCGAGTGCTATCAGACGGGCAGGCCCTTCTGGCGCAGGAGCGCGTTGAACCGTTCGGGGTCGGAGGTGCCCTCCTCGTTGTGCTTGCGGATGCGGGCTTCCCGGTCGAGGTGCCTGCGTGCGTCCTGCAGGAGCGACTCCGCTCGCGGTGCTGGAACGGCGAGGACGCCGTCGAGGTCCCCGAGCACCAGGTCGCCTGGGTTCACGACGAGGCCCGCGATGGACACGGGCACGTTGATCTGGCCCGGGCCGTCCTTCGTGGGTCCGCGGTGCGTGTGTCCGCGCGCGTAGGCGGGCATGCCGCCGTCCCGCCATTCGGCGACGTCGCGCAGGGCCCCGTCGATGACGAAGCCGCCGAGTCGCTTGGTGATGGCGCTCGTGCGGATGAGCCCTCCGATGACCGCCTGGCTGAGGTCGCCGCCGCCTTCGATCACGATGACGTCGCCCGGGTGGGCATCCATCATGGCCTTGTGCACCATGAGGTTGTCGCCAGGCCGGATCTTCACGGTGACGGCCTGCCCCGAGAGCGGCGCGTCGCCGTGATAGGCGTGGAGGCCGAGCGCGCCGACGGAGCGCCCGAGGCAGTCGCCGGCGACGGCGACGGGGATCTCACGGAACGCGTCGATCAGGGATGCGGGGAGGTCGGGTGCACGCTCGCCGATGAAGTAGCCGGTCGGCCAGGCGGGTGCCGCGGTGGGGTCCTGCTCGGTCATGCGTTGCTCCGTTCGATCGAGAGAGTGGTGGGGTTCACGCAGGACCGTGCGTCCGGGGGCGTGCCCTCGAGGCAGCCGAGGATGTTCCGGGCGGCGGCCAGCGCCATGGCTTCCAGGGCCGCTGGGGTGGAGCCCCCGACGTGGGGTGTGACGACGACGTTCGGGCAGTCCAGCAGCGGGTTGCCGGGCTCCATGGGCTCCGACCAGGTGGTGTCGAGGCCCGCAGCGAAGAGCTGGCCGCTGCGAAGCGCCTCGACGAGGGCGGGCTCGTCGATGACCTCGCCGCGGGCCGTGTTCAGCACGATCGCATCCGCCGGCAGCAGGGCGAGCTGTTCGGCCCCGATGAGGCCGCGCGTCCGTTCGCTGAGCGGCACGTGGATGCTCAGCACCTCGGCCTGCGCGAGCAGCTCTTCGAGGCTGCCGACCATGGTCAGCTCCGGGATGGGGGAGTCCAGTCCGAATCCCGGGTCGAAGGCCAGCACGCGCATCCCCGTCGCCGCCGCAGTGCGCGCGACCCGCTGACCGATCTGGCCGGCACCGACGAGGGCGAGCGTGGCGCCAGCGAGCTGCCGCCCGTCCTGAGCCCTGCTCCAGCGTCCCTGCCGGATCTCCGCGTCCATCCAGGACACCCGACGTGCGGCGTTGAACATGAGCGCGATCGTGAGCTCGGCGACCGACTGGGCGTTGGCGCCCGGCGTGGTGAAGACCGGGATGCCGTGGGCGGTCGCCGCGTCGACGTCGATGTTGCCGACGCCGACGCCGTGCTTCGAGATGACCCGGAGCGTCGGGCAGGCCTCGATGGCTGCGGCCGACAGCTCGACGGTGCGGGAGATGACCGCGTCGACGGCCTCGCTGGCCATGATCTCCTCGACCTCGGCGCGACCCCCGCCGTCAGGCAGGTAGATGATCCTGCTTCCGGCCTCCTCCAGGGTTCGAACCCCGGCGTGACCGAGTCGTGGGGCCGTCACGAACACCGTTGCGCTCATCGCACCGTCTCCTTCGTCGGTTCAGGGTCCTGCTTGGATTGCGGGCGCGGGCGGTCTCGAACCGCACCGCGAGGTCATTCGAGTGCGGGCGGCAGCCCGGTTCGTGGCACGTCGCGGACGCAGGCGCGGAGCGCGTCGACGAACTCGGGGATGCGGGCGTCGACGAATCTGGCCGTCGGTCCGCCGAGCACGACGACGACGGGCTGCAGGTGGGGTCGGTCCGGGTTCTCGGGCACGAGCATCGCCAGGCCGCTGTTGCCGGACTCCCGCTCGCCGTGGCTGAGGCCCCAGCCCTGCTCGCGGATCTCATCCACACGACGGCGCAGCGCGGCGGTGTCCACGTCGATGCTCTCGTCGGCGTCGAGCTGCGCGAGCACCGCGTCGAGGGCTTCGGGCCGCTCTCCGCTGAGGAGGGTCGTGGATGCGGCGCCGAGCCAGATGGGCAGCTCGTCGCCGACCTGGACGACGTGGCGGATGGTGTGCCGCCCGGGTGCCTGCGCGATGGCGACGCGCTTGAGGTCGCGGCGGACGTAGAGGCTCACGGTCTCACCGGTCTGCTCGGCAAGCTCCCGGAGTCGATCGAGCGTGGCTGCCGGAGCGGACCAGGCCGCCTTCGCGAAGGCTCCCCAGCGGATCATGCGGGGGCCGACGCTCACGCGGCCATCGGGCAGGAGCTGCAGCATCCGCTCGCCCACGAGGGTGTCGACGAGGCGGAGCACGGTCGTGCGAGGGAGCTCGCAGCGGCGGACGATGTCGGAGACGGCCAGCGACTGGCCCTCGTTCTCGAAGCAGTCGAGGACATCGAGGGCGCGGCTCACGGCGCGGATGCCACCCGGCTCTGACCGCTGGGCGGGGGCGTCGTCGGCGCTTGTCATGGGGTCTCCGGCTTCGGATCGTTTGCTTGCCCGGTCACACTAGCGTACCATCTGGTGGACAGAAGTGTCCGCTGTGTGGACAAGTCAATCACAAGGGAGTGATCGTGACAGCAAGACGGAAGCTCATGGGCGGACTCGGCATCGCCGCGACCGCCGTGCTCGTCGGGATCGCGGCGTTCGACGCCAGCGACTCGACGACCGGGACCGACCCGAGCACGAAGCTCACGTTCATGGCGCCAGCGGCGCCAGGCGGTGGATGGGACGGAGTGGCACGGGAGGCACAGCAGGCGCTGCGTGCAGACGGGATCGTCAACAACGTCCAGGTCGTCAACGTGCCCGGCGCCGGAGGCACCATCGGACTGTCGCAGTTCGTGGGCCTGGGCGCTGACCCGACCAACCTCATGATGACGGGGACGGTCATGATGGGCGCGATCAACGTCAACGACTCCGCCGTCGACCTCTCCGACACGACACCGATCGTGCGGCTCGCCGAGGACTACGAGGTCTTCATCGTGCCGGCGGACTCGCCGTACCAGACCCTGGATGACTTCATCGCCGACTGGAAGACGGACCCGCACGCGCTCGCCGTCGGCGGTGGCGGTGTCGGCGGCACCGACCATCTCCTCGCCGGCCTCGTCGCGGAGGATGTCGGCATCGACCCGGCCGAGCTCAACTACGTCTCGTACGCGGGCGGTGGCGAGGTGCTCACCGCGCTGCTCTCGAACACCGTCGCCGTCGGGGTCAGCGGCTACAACGAGTTCAGCGACCAGATCGAGGCGGGCAACCTCCGCGCGCTCGCCGTGTCAGCGGAAGAGCCCGTCGACGGCATCGACATCCCCTCCCTCATGGACCAGGGCGTCGACGTCCACCTCCCCAACTGGCGAGGCATCGTCGCCCCTCCCGGCATCACGGACGCAGAACGCGACCAGCTCGTCGGGATCTTCGAGGACATGGTCGCCACTCCCGAATGGCAGGACACGCTCGAACGCAACAACTGGGAGCCAGCAGTGCTCACCGGCGACGAATTCGCCGCCTTCATCGAAGAAGACCAGGCGAGAGTCGACCAGATCATCGAGGAGCTCGGACTATGACCGGCGTCATCCCCACCTCAGCGTGGACGCAGCACGACACCACCGCGAGCCCTGGCTGGTGGCGCCGCCGCACCGGACTCATCGTGCCGGGGATCCTCACCCTCGTGGGGATCGGCCTCGTCATCGGCACCGTCACGATGGCCGTGCCGAGCAACGTCTCGCAGCCGGGCCCGCAGGTGTTCCCGGCGATCATCTCGGTCGCGATCTTCATCGTGGCGGCCTTCCTGGCCGTCGACGTCATCCGCAACCCGGAACCGACGCGAGTGGCAGAGCCGGACCTTGCTGAGCTCCGAGGCGAGAAGAGGGTCGTCGACCAAGAGGTCGACGAGCTCTCCGACTTCGACCGCGACGAGCTCGCGGTCGTGCAGGACAAGGAGCTCGCGGCCGAGCACATCAGGCCGCGCACCAACGTCCGCTCCCTGCTTGGCGCCCTCGGCACGACGATCGTCTTCATCGCCGCGCTCACCCCGCTCGGCTGGCTGCTCTCCGGCGCCTTCCTCTTCTGGGGTATCTCCAGGGCCCTCGGCAGCCGCCGACCCGTGTACGACATCTTCCTCGCGCTCGCGATGTCGTCCATCGTGCAGATCGCGTTCTCGATCGGGCTCGGCCTCAACCTTCCTCCCGGCATCTTCGTAGGAGTCCTCTGATGGATACGCTCGCAAACCTCGGGGAAGGGTTCCTCACGGTCCTGACCCCCATCAACATGCTCTGGGTGCTCATCGGCGCCGTGCTCGGCACGGCCGTCGGGGTCCTCCCCGGCCTCGGCTCAGCGATGGCCGTCGCCCTGCTCCTCCCCGTCACGTTCTCGCTCGACCCCATCGGCGCCTTCATCATGTTCGCTGGCGTGCTCTTCGGCGGGCTCTTCGGCGATTCGATCGCCGGCATCCTCATGAACACGCCGGGCAACAGCACGGCGATCGCCGGATCGATCGAAGGCCATGCCATGGCCAAGAGCGGACGAGCGGCTCAGGCCCTCGCCACCTCGGCCATCGGCGCCTTCATCGGCGGCATCCTCGCGTCGATCCTCGTCGTCTTCTTCGCGCCCCGTCTCGCTGAACTCGCGACCCTGTTCGGCCCCGCCGAGTACCTGGCGCTCGCCATCTTCGCGTTCATCGCGATCTCTGCGGTCGTGACGCAGTCCATCATCCGCGGTCTCGCCGCGCTCGTCCTCGGCCTGGCCATCTCCGTCGTCGGCATCGACTCGATCTCGGGCACATCGCGCTTCACGGCCGGCATCCCCGAGCTCTTCGACGGCATCGACATCGTCGTCATCACTGTCGGTCTGCTCGCGCTCGGCGAGGTCTTCGCCGTCGCAGGGCGCCGCGGCTACTCCGACGACACCGGTCTCATCCAGTCGAAGGGGCGCCTCTGGCTCTCGCTCAGCGAGCTCCGCCAGGCGATGCCGGCCTGGCTGCGGGGGACCGCGATCGGCGTTCCCTTCGGCATCATCCCCGTCGGCGGCGCCGAGGTGCCGACGTTCCTCTCCTACGGCGCCGAGCGTCGACTCGACAAGCGCCGCAAGAAGCCGATGTTCGGCTTCGGCGCCATCCAGGGTGTCGCCGGCCCGGAAGCTGCGGGAAACGCCACCGCGGGAACCGCCATGGGTGCTCTGCTCGCGCTCGGCCTGCCCACCTCGGCCACCGCTGCGATCCTCCTCGCCGCGTTCCGGCAGTACGGTCTGCAGCCAGGGCCGCTCCTGTTCGAGCGCTCCAGCGAACTCGTCTGGGCGCTGCTCGCGAGCTTCTTCATCGGCATGGTCGTGCTCCTCATCCTCAACCTCCCGTTCGCGCCGCTCTGGGCGAAGCTGCTGAAGATCCCGCGCCACTACCTCTACGCGAGCATCACGCTCTTCGCGATGCTCGGCGTCTACGCCACGAGCGGCAAGATCCTCGACCTCGTGCTCGTCGTGGTGATCGGGCTCATCGGATTCACGATGCGGCGCTACGGGCTGCCCGTCGCCCCGATGCTCATCGCGATCATCCTCGGGCCGCTCGCCGAGACCGAGTTCCGCCGGGCGATGGCCGTCAGCGAGGGCGACCCCGGCGTGCTCATCGACAGCCCCATCACCATCACCCTCTACTCCGTCCTCGCACTCACCGTGGCGTTCGTCATCGTGCGGGTCATCCGCACGAAGCTCGCTGCGAGAAAGGAAGTCACGGTATGACCGAGACCCCATCAGGCCCACTCGCGGGAGTCCGCGTGCTCGACATGACCAACGTGCTGGCGGGGCCGTACGCCTGCTACCAGCTCGCCCTCATGGGGGCGGAGGTCATCAAGGTCGAAGTGCCGGACGGCGGAGACCTCGCCCGCAGGCTCGGGGCCGACTCCGAGCTCAACGGCAGCCTGATGGGGGTCTCCTTCCTGGCGCAGAACGCCCAGAAGCGCTCGATCACGCTCGATCTGAAGTCGGACGGCGGCCGGGAGGTCATGCAGCGCCTGGTCGCCGAGGCCGACGTGCTCTGCGAGAACTTCCGGCCAGGCGTGCTCGAGCGGCTCGGCTTCGGCTGGGAGGCGCTGCGCGCCATCAACAGCAGGCTCGTGTACTGCGCCATCTCGGGCTTCGGCCAGACGGGGCCGCTGCGCTCGAAGCCGGCCTACGACCAGATCATCCAAGGTGGGTCCGGGATGATGAGCGTCACCGGCACCCCGGAGACCTCCCCCCTCCGGGCCGGCTACCCGATCGCCGACACGCTCGGCGGGCTCGCGGCCGCGTTCGCGATCTCCTCCGCGCTCCACGGACGCGAGCGCACCGGTGCGGGCTCGTGCATCGACGTGTCGATGCTCGAGACCGCCGTCACCGCGATGGGCTGGGTCGTGTCGAACCACCTGGTCGCCGACCAGGTGCCGCGCGCCCTCGGCAACGACAACGGCACGGCGGCGCCGTCCGGGACCTTCCAGACAGCGACCGGGGCGCTCAACATCGCGGCCAACAAGCAGGAGCAGTTCGTCGCGCTCACCGAGGCGATCGGCCGCCCGGAGCTGGCCGACGACCCGCGCTTCCACGACCGGGAGGACCGCAAGCGCTTCCGGGCGGAGCTCACGCGTGAGATCGAGCAGGCGCTGAGCGCGCACGACACGGCGCACTGGGAGGACCTGCTCTCGGCGCGGGGCGTGCCGGCGGCCGCCGTCCTCACGGTTCCGGAGATGCTCGCCAGCCCGCAGATCGTCGACCGGGAGCTCGTGCACGATCTGCCCTTCCCCGGGCGCGACGGCGAGACCCTGCGGGTGCTCGGCAACGGCATCCGCCTCGATGACCGACCGAGCGCCCCCACCGTTCCCCCGCCGGGGCTCGGCCAGCACACCGACGAGATCCTGCACGAGCTCGGCTACGACGAGGCGGAGATCCGAGCACTTCACGAGGAGCGAGCCGTATGAGCAGCACGACCGACCGCCAGCCCACCGTCGACGACGCGACCGCGTGGTGGAGCACCAGCGTCACCCGCATCGCCCCGGGGGAGATCGAGCTCCGCGGCTACCCGATCGAGGACGTCATCGGCAACGTCGGATTCGTGAGCACGATCTGGCTCCTCACGACCGGGGCGCTCCCGACGCGGGCCGTGTCCGAGCTCCTCGAGGCGACGCTCGTCGCGAGCGTCGACCACGGTCCCCAGGCGCCGTCGATTGCCAGCGCGCGCATGGCGGCCACCTGCGGCGTCGGCCTCAACTCGGCCGTCGCCAACGGGGTGAACGTGCTCGGCGACACGCACGGCGGAGCCGGCCAGCAGTGCGTCCAGCTGCTCAACGACCTCGTCACCCGGCACGAGTCCGAGGGCGTCGCGCTGGAGCAGCTCGCCCGCGAGGCGATCGCCGACCACAAGAGCCGGGGAATGTTCGTCCCGGGCTTCGGGCACCGGTTCCACCCCCGCGACCCGCGCCGCGACCCGCTGCTGCGGCTCGTCGAAGAGTCCGTCGCCAGGGGGGACATCTCGGGCCGCTACCTCGCCGCCGGTCTGGCGCTCGAGCGCGCACTCGAGCGGGGGGAGCGGCGCATCCCGATGAACATCGACGGCATCTCCGCCATCGTGTACGCCGAGCTCGGCGTGCAGCCGGAGCTCGCGAGGGGCCTCTTCGTGCTCTCGCGCTCCGTGGGGATCCTCGCCCACGCGTGGGAGGAGAAGCAGGCGGGGCAGCGCATCAAGGGCCCGCTGCCGCCGCCCTTGCTCGCCGACTACACGGGTGAGGCGACGCGCGACGTGCCCGGCGCCCGCCGGCCGGCTACTCCCTGACCGCCCCCTCGAGCATCCCCTGGATGAAGTGGCGCTGCAGGAAGATGTAGAGCACGACGACGGGCAGCGCCACCATGATGGCGCCGGCCGCGAGCAGCGCGGTGCCCTGCGTGTACTGGCCCTGGAAGAACGCGAGGCCGAGGGGCGCCGTGCGCACGCTGCCGTTCGGCGACATCACGAGGGGGATGAGGAACTCGTTCCAGGTCCACATGAACGTCAGCAGCACGAGCGTGAGGATGGCGGGCCGGCCGATCGGCACGAGCACCTGCCAGAGGATGCGCATGGAGCCGGCCCCGTCGAGCTTGGCCGCGTCGATGAGGGCCTGGCTGGAGGAGCGGAAGTAGGTGCGCATCCAGAACGTGCCGAAGGCGATCGACATGGCGATCTGCGGGAACGCGACCCCCCACACCGTGTTCGTCAGCCCGACGGTGCGCAGGTCGAAGTAGAGGGGCACGATGAACGCCTCCGTCGGCACCATGATGCCGAGGAGGAACAGGTAGAAGATCGGCGTCGCGCCCCGGAACTTCATGGTGCCGAGCGCGTAGCCGGCAAGGATGGAGGCGAGCACGGCGACGACGACCACGATCGCCGCGACGACCACCGACGTGAGCATGTACTGCCCGAAGCGGGCGACCTCCCAGGCCGTGGGGAAGTTCTCCCAGTGGAAGATGCGCCCCTCCTGGGCGACGGTCGCGTTCTCCGGCCCGAACGCGAGGGTCACGATGACGCTGATCGGTCCGAGGATGACGAGCCCGAAGACGCCGAGGATCAGGTAGTTGGCGACCTTCTCGAAGACGGAGACGTTCATGCGCGGTCCCCGATCCGGTTCACGACGAAGTTGATGGCGAAGACGATGAGGGTCAGCACAGCGCCGACTGCCGTGGCGGCCCCGACCTCGCCGAGCTCGAACGCCCGCCGGTACACCTCGAAGCTCGGCACGGTCGTCGACGTGCCGGGCCCGCCGCTCGTGGTGACGTAGATGAGGTCGAAGGTCTTGAGCGCGGCGACGATCGTGAGGGTCAGGGCGACCGTGATCTCGCCACGCACCGACGGCAGGGTGATCGAGAAGAACTCGCGCACGGGTCCCGCGCCGTCGAGCCGCGCGGCCTCGTAGAGCTCCTTCGGCACGCGGCTCATGCCGGCCATGAGCAGCACGGTCACGAGGCCGAGCGACACCCACGAGCCGATGAGCCCCACGGCGGGCAGCGTGAAGGTGTAGTCGCCGAGCCACGCCCGCGTCCAGCTCTCCAGCCCGACGAGGCGCAGCAGCCCGTTGAGGGGACCATCCGGCGCGTAGATCTGCCGCCACGTGACGGCGACGACGACCATCGCGATGACCTGCGGCAGGAAGATGAGCGTCCGGAAGAAGCCGAGGCCCCGCACCCTCGCCCGCGTGAGGATCGCCGCGAGCATGAGTCCGACGGCGAGGGGCAGCACCGCGTAGAAGAAGATGAGCACGAACGCGTGCCCGAACGCCTCCCGCAGCCGCTCGTCCTGCACGATCTGCACGTAGTTGTCGAAGCCGACGAAGGTGGATGCGCCGAGCCCGTCCCACTCGAAGAACGAGAACTGCACGGCCCGACCGAGCGGGAACAGCAGGAACGTGCCGTAGAGGAGGAACGCGGGCGCGAGGTACGCGAAGGGCACCCAGGCGGGGGTGCCACGGCTGGCACCCCTCGCTGGGCGGCGCTCGCGCGCCGTCGGGTCCTTGATCGTCATCCGCGGAGACGCTCTGGCCGTGCACGCACGGCCAGGCCCAGACGGATGCTCCTCATCAGCGACGACACCGGGGTCACTCGTTCGCTGCAGTGAAGGCCGCGTAGTCGGTCTCGAGGGCCTCGGTGAACTGCTCAGGCGTGAGCTGCCCGTCGATGAGCCCCTGCAGGGACTGGCCGATGGTGTCGCCGAAGGTCGGCGTCGCGTAGTCGAGGTAGGGGAGCACGCTGCCCGACTCCGTGACCTCGCCGAAGGCGCCGTAGATGTCGGCGAAGACACCGGACTCGGGCGCCAGCTCGGCGGACTTGTTGACGGGCAGGTTGCCGGTGTCGGCGAGGATCTGCATCGCGTCGTCGCTCGTCAGGAAGTCGATGTACGCGGCCGCGACGTCGGTGTTGTCGGCCGCCGAGGTCATCGCGAACGGGAGGCCGGTGCCGCCGGTCGTCGCCAGCGCACCGTCATCCGTCTTCGGCACGAAGAAGCCCAGGTCGTCACCCATGCTCGCCTCGAGGTCGGCCGCGAGCCACGAGCCGCCGATGAGGAAGACGCCGTTGCCGTCTGCAAGCGCCTGCCAGGCGGCGTCGTAGTCGGTGCCGTTCACGCCGCTGTTGAAGTAGCCGTCATCCACCCAGCCCTTGAGGGCGGATGCCGCCTCCACGTTCTCCGGCGTGGTCCAGCTCGCGCCGGGGTTGCCGAGCCCGAGGTTCGTGATGGTCTCCGCATCCACGTAGCCGCCCTGCAGCGGGCCGAACACGTGCCCGGCCGGCCACTGCTCGATGTTGCCGAGCTGCATGGGCGTCTCGCCCGCCGCCTTCGCCGTCGCGAGCGCGGAATCGAACTCCGACCAGGTGCCGGGCACCTCGATGCCGAGCTTGTCGAGCTTCGCCTTCGAGTAGAAGATGCCGACGACCTCACCGACCTGGGGGAGGCCGTACAGGTTGCCTTCGCCGAACACCTTCGCGTCGTCGCTGTACGTCGAGTACTGCAGGATCGACTCCTGGTAGCGGTCGAACCAGCCGTACGCCTCCGCGTAGTCGTCGAGCGGGCGCAGCTGCCCGGCCTCGACGAACGCCCCCATCGTGTTGCGGCCGTTGTTGGCCTGCACGACGTCGGGCGCGTTGTCGTCGGTGAGCGCCAGGCGCAGCGTCGTCGCCAGGTCGTCGAAGGCCTGCGAGTTCCGCTCGATCGTCACGTTCGGGTACAGCTCCTCGAACGCCGCGTTCAGCTGCTCGATCTGCTCGTTCTGCCCGCCGCGCACCTCCTGGTCCCAGACGGTGAGCGTCACGTCCCCGACCTGCGAGATGTCGGTGCTGATGTCGCCTGCCGGCTCGGCGGGGCCGTCTGTCTGGCCGGTGCCTGGCGCGCAGCCCGCCAGTGCGAGGATGAGCGCCAAGCCGCCTGCGGCCGCCGCGGTTCTCCGGTGCTTCTCGTACATGTTGGGCCTTCCTATCGCAGCGGGGGAGCAGAGGGTAAAGATATCGCTTGGGCGTCAGCCGACGGGATTCTCGTCGCGCGGGGCGGGACCCTGTCCGCCCGAGAGGCTGTGCCTTCCGGGAGGGAAATGGTCGACGAGGCGGAAGGTCGCCTCCGCACGGCGCACCGCGCCGGCGCGCTCGGGGGGAAGCACATCCTGCAGGAAGCCGTAGCGGCGGATGAGGTCGGCGTCGCCGGAAGCTCGCGTCGCCTCCCACCAGTCGGCGATGTCACCCCAGCCGGGCGCGGCGAGCGAGCCCCCGAACTGCTGCACGGCGAGCGCCGAGCACAGCGCGGAGAACGTGAGGCGCTGCTCGAGCGGCCAGTCGCGCAGGGTCCCGAGCACGAAGGATGCGCCGAACACGTCTCCGGCCCCGGTCGCGTCGTACGCGCGAACCGGCACGGCCGGCACTCGGACCTCCTCGCCGGTCGCGGAGTCGATGCCGATCGCGCCGTCCTTGCCACAGGTCACGACGACGAGCGGCACGTGCGCGGCGAGCGCGCGGGCTGCGGCGAGCGGCGACTCGGTGCGCGTGTACTCGACCGCCTCGCGCTCGTTGGGCAGGAAGGCGTAGCAGGAGGCGAGCGGTTCGAGGACGGCCGGGTCCCACGCGCCCGTGTCGTCCCAGCCCACGTCGGCGAAGATGCGGGTGCCCTGGCCGGCGGCGCGCAGCCACCACGGCTCCTGCTCGAGGCTCGACATGACGCCCAGCTCGGTGAGCGCGGTGCGGCTCGAGATGCCGTCGCCCAGCAGCGCGTCGCTCGAGATCGGGCTCGGGTGCCCGTGGGTGATCATGCTGCGGTCGCCGTGCTGCGCCACCGAGACGGTGACGGCGGTGTGCCAGTTCTCGAAGCGGCGCGAGCGGCTCAGGTCGATGCCCTCGTGCTCCTCGAGGAGCTCCCAGCACCAGCGCCCGTAGACGTCGTCGCCGAAGACCGACGCGAGAGAGGTCGTGAGTCCGAGGCGGCTGGCGGCGACCGCCAGGTTCGCGATGCCGCCCGGCGTCGACCCCATGCCGTCTGCCCACACCTCGGTGCCGGCGCTCGGCACGCCGTGCAGGTCGGTGAACACGATGTCGAAGAAGACGGAGCCGGCGAGCACGACGTCGAAGCGTGCATCCGCCGTCGCTCCTGCTTGCGGCGCCTGGAACTGGGCGGGCGCCTGGATCAGGGGCGACATGGGGTCGCGTGCGGAGTCCATCGCGGCTCCTCTCGGGTGCAACAGCGGTGTTGCTCACACATCCTGCGCGGTGATCGTTCGTGCGTCAAGTCGTGCTCACTCGCGCTTGAATGCTGCGCGTCCGTGACTGCTACGATGCCTCGCATGCTCACCACGACCCGCCAGGCTCGCATCCTGCAGTCGCTGCGCGCCGACGGGCAGGTCACCGTCGAGCAGCTGGCCGTGCAGTTCGGGGTCTCGCCGTCGACGGTGCGCCGCGACCTCAACGCGCTCAGCGCGGAGGGCCTGCTCCGCCGGGTCAGAGGCGGCGGCAGCGTCGAGCCCGACCGGGTTCCGTTCTCCGAGGTCGCGACGCACCAGAGCTCCGAGAAGGGCGCCATCGCGGCCCGGGCCGCCGAGCTGGTGCGCGACGGCGACGTCGTCCTCATCGACATCGGCACGACCACGGCCCACCTCGCGAGAGAGCTGCGCGGCCGACGCATCACCGTCATCACCTCGAGCCTCGCCGTCGTCGATGCGCTGCGGGACGACGACACGGTCGAGCTCATCGTGCTCGGCGGGGTCGTCCGGAAGAACTACAGCTCCATGGTGGGCGTGCTCACCGAGCAGGCGCTCGCGCAGATCCGGGCCACCGTCTGCTTCCTCGGCACCAGCGGCATCCGTCCAGACGGCACGGTCTCCGACACGACCGGGACCGAGGTTCCCGTCAAGCTCGCGATGATCGCGTCGTCGCAGCGGACCGTCGTGCTCGCGGATGCGACCAAGTTCCCCGGGGTCGGACTGCTGCGGGTCTGCGGGGCCAGCGATATCACGGGTGTCGTGACGGAGAGACAAGCGGACCCGGCGACGCTCGCCGTCCTCCGCGAGGCGGAAGTAGAGGTGATGTTCTCGTGAAGCTGACGATCATCGGAGGCGGAGGGTTCCGCGTTCCCCAGGTGTTCGAGGCGGTCGCGTCCGACGAGGCCCCCGTCCGCATCGACGAGCTGAGCCTCTACGACATCTCACCTGAGCGGCTCGCCATCATCCGTGTGATCGTCGAGCGCATCGCGAGCGAGCGTCGATTCGCACCAAGGATCACCGTCACGACCGACCTCGAAGAGGCGCTCCAGGGCGCCGACTTCGTCTTCAGCGCCGTCCGCGTGGGCGGCACGGCGGGGCGGGTGGCGGATGAGCGCATCGCCCTCGAGCTCGGCGTGCTCGGCCAGGAGACGGTCGGCCCGGGCGGGCTCGCCTACGCGCTGCGCACGATCCCGTTCATGATCTCGCTGGCGGAGACGATCCGTCGGGTCGCGCCGGAGGCGTGGGTCATCAACTTCACCAACCCGGCAGGCATCGTCACGGAAGCCATGCGCGGCGTGCTCGGCGGTCGTGTCGTCGGCATCTGCGACACCCCGATCGGTCTGCTGCGGCGAGCCGCTGCCGTCGCGGGGGCACCAGCGGCGGCGCGTCCGGGCGCCAGCGCCTCCTCGGGGCTCGCCTTCGACTACGTCGGGCTCAACCACCTCGGCTGGCTGCGCTCGCTCGAGGTCGACGGGGTCGAGCGCCTGCCGGAACTGCTCGCCTCGGACGCCTCGCTGCAGCGCATCGAGGAGGCTCGCCTCCTGGGCTTCGACTGGGTGCGGGCCCTCGGCGCGCTGCCCAACGAGTACCTCTACTACTACTCCTTCACGCGCGAAGCGAACGAGAGCATCCGCGCCGCCGCCTCGACGAGGGGCGAGTATCTCGACGCGCAGCAGGGGGCGTTCTTCGCGAACCCCGGCACGGACCCCTTCGAGTCCTGGATGCGCACACGTCACGAGCGCGAGGCGAGCTACATGGCCGAGAGCCGCGAAGAGGGCGAGGAGCGCGATGTCGAGGATGTCGCTGGAGGCGGCTACGAGAGCGTCGCCCTCGACCTGATGGCCGCCCTCTCGTCCGGAACGCCGGCGACCATGATCCTCAATGTGCGCAACGGCGGACTCGTACCTGCCCTGCCCGAGGATGCGGTGGTCGAGGTCGGCTGCGTCGTCGATGCCGACGGCGTGCATCCGTGGCCGATCGCCCCTGTCGAGGGCGAGATGCTCGGGCTCATGACTCAGGTCAAGGCGGCCGAGCAGCTCGTCATCGAAGCAGCCACCAGCGGCTCCCGCGAGCTCGCCTGGCGTGGCTTCGCCGCGCACCCGCTCGTCGATTCGGTTGCCGTGGCCCGAAAGCTCGTCGACGGCTACAGCCAGCATTTCACGAGCATCGGACGCCTCCTCCACTGACCCGCGCCCTTCACTTCGCGCGAGGAATGTCAGTTCACTTTCTGGCACGCACGCTGACCGTGCCACTGGCGGGCATGGTCGCGGCGAGTGGTCCGATCTGTCGAGTTCGGCAGCCGGGTTCCGTCATCGTTCCGCGTCAGCGTGACACGAGACCCCGCTTCAGCGCCAGGCGTGCTGCCGGAAAACCCGCACTGCTCAGCCGAGTCAGGGGTTTACGACGACCTTCCGGTCGGCGAGTGCTGGCGACTCGCGACGCCGAGCGTCGGAGCCGGATCTCCTGACGGGGAGTTCCCCTATTCCCCGGGTCTCATGGGTCCCTTGGGTGGGGCAGATCGCCGGGCGGATCAGGAGAAATGCATCGTCGTTCACTTCACTGCTAGCTTGGACAGGTCCAAGACGAGGTGGGGGAGCCCCGACTCCGCTCGTCCGCCTCATCAGTCAGGAGAGCCTATTGATTCGAAAGCTCAACCGTGTCCTCACCGTGCCGGTCATTCTCACGGCCGTCGTCGCCGTCGTCGCCTGGGAGGTGCTCGGCCTCCAGATCGCCGTCGCGTTCCTCTTCCTCGTGGTGCTCGAGACGACGATGGGGGTCAAGTCCGCAGTGCCCATGGCGGGCGTCGCAACTCGCATCGACGAGCGGTCCCGTCGAATCTTCCTCACCTTCGGGCTCGTCGTGGGCGAGCTCCTCGGGCGCCTGCTGCTGCCTGAATTCGCCGTGGCGGTCGAGCATGCCCGGGAAGGGGACACGCACCTCTGGAATGCGTTCATCGAGGTCGTCACCGATCCGAGCGCGTTCGCGTCCGATCTCCTGCACATTCGACCGGCGATTGCCGCCTACGGAGCGGTGTTCGTGTGGCTCGTCTTCGCGGAGTACCTCTTCAACACCGATCGAACCAGTCGAGGGTCGTGGCTCGGGCCCGCAGAAGCGCGCCTGGCTCGAGTCCGACGCCCGTGGCTCGCATCCGTCTCGACCGCCGTGATCGGCGCGACCGTCGGGGCGTTCCTCGTGCCGCCACATGCGGCCCTCATCATCTTCGCGTGCGGTGCCGCCGGTGGGGCCACGTACGCGCTCTCGAAAGGCATCGCCGCCTGGGCTCGCCGCGGCACAGGCGGGCGTCGAGTGTCCGTGCACGCCGGAACCGTGATCTTCGAGCGCGCGCTCGTGATCTTCCTGATGTGCGAGATCCTCGACGGCGTTTCCGTGCTGCAGTCCGTCAAGGCTGTGCCCAGTCCGGTCCTGCAGATTCTCATCGCATCGGCGGCAGTGACGGTCGGCGCGGTCCTGCTCGCGCTGGTCACCGGACGCGTGGTCGCGAGCGACGGCCTCGCACGCCACCGGCATCTGAAGGCGGGGGCCGCCTACTGTCTGGGAGCGCTCAGCATCCTGCTCTGGGCGAGTCTCATCGCACCGATCCCGGGCATCGTCGCAAGCTGGGTCGCCACCGTCATCATCCTCGCCGCGCTCATCACGTCGCTGCCGATCTGGGAGCGCCTCGTCGACGGTCTTCGAGCCCGTCTCGCGGCCGCTCAGGCGCGTCTTCGCGCCTGACCCTGCCCCGCAGAACCTCCAGTGCAGGCGCATGCCTGTCAACCTCGAAAGGAAACAGAACGAATGACCTCATCACGCGTCACACCCCAGGAGGCCTGGGATGCCCTCGTCGACGGCAACGAGCGCTTCATCAAGGGCGACCTGCTGCACCCGCAGCAGAGCACCGAGCGCCGCACCGAGCTCTCGGGAAGCCAGGCGCCGAATGCCGCATTCCTCGGCTGCTCCGACTCGCGAGTCGCCGCCGAGATCCTCTTCGACTGCGGACTCGGCGACCTGTTCGTGGCTCGCAACATGGGCCAGATCGCCAATGAGAACACGACGGCGACCATGGAGTTCGCCGTCGCCGAACTGGGCGTCGCCGTCATCGTCGTCCTCGCCCACGGCTCCTGCGGCGCCGTCAAGGCCGCCATCAACCAGACCACGGCGCACCCGCACGACGTGACGCCCGCGATCAGGGACGAGCTGGCGCGCATCCAGCCCTCCGTCCAGGAGGAGTGGTTCACGAGCGACCAGTCGACGCCGTACGTCGACGAGGCGCAGATCGACCCGGACGCCGTGGGGCGCCGCCACCTCTATTCGACGATCAACGCGCTCGTGCGCAGCTCGCGCGTTCTCAGCGACGCCGTCGCGAGCGGCGCCCTCAGCATCGTCGGCTGCCAGTACAAGCTCGCCGACGGGCGCGTCACACCGGTCACGGCGCTCGGGCACCTCGCCATCAATCGCTGATCGCTGATCACGCTCGGCCCGCGTCGCGCTGACGAACACTTGCGGTTCGTCAGCGCGACGCGCGGTTCATCCCGCGCAGCAGCAGCCTGCGAGGCGCGAACTTCGACGCGAGCGTGAGCATCGTGTTGACGGGCCCGGGGACGACCGACGGCCCCGGGTCGCGCTTCCTGAGGGCCCGCAGGGTGATCGCCACGACGCGGCGGGCCGTCATGCGCGGCAGCCCGGAGCCGATGTCCTCGCCCGCGACGTCGAAGAACTCCGTCGAGGTCGGGCCAGGCGCGAGTGCGAGCACCCGCAGGCCGGTGCCCGCGGATTCGGCCCACAGGGCTTCGGTGAAGCTCCGCACGAAGGCCTTCGTCGCCCCGTAGACCGCGAAGCCAGGCGTCGGCTGGTACCCGGCGACGCTCGCGACGTTGACGAGGAAGCCGTCACCCTGCCGGAGCTGCCCGATGAACGTCTGCGTCAGGTCGACGAGCGCCGCCACGTTGAGGGCGATCTCCGCGCGCACGCGTTCCGCGTCCTCGTCATGGAAGGCACCGCTCGTCGCGAATCCGGCGTTGTTGATGAGACTCGTCACGTGCACGTCTCGGCGTTCGAGCTCCGCGTTGAGCATGGATGCGGCGCCCGCCGCGCCGAGGTCGGCGGCGATCGTCGAGACGGTCACCCCGTACCGGCTTCGCAGCTCGTCGGCGAGGTTCTCGAGCTTCGCCTCTCGGCGGGCGACGAGCACGAGGTCGCTGCCGCGCGACGCGAGCTGGCGCGCGAACTCGGCACCGAGGCCAGAGCTCGCGCCCGTGACGAGCACGGTCTGCGATCCGAAACGGAGGGGAGGCTTCCGAGAAGTCATGCGGCCAATGTACGGGGGTGCTTCCGGTGAAGCCTCTGGGTGGCGTCCGGATGCGTCGCGAACCTCCGACAATTGTTAGGCGGCCTACTGAAGTGGACTAAATTCGAGGCGGACGCTTGCCTCAGTTCTAGGCTTGAGCCACCCTCGGCGCCCACGCCTCGGCTCTCCTGAACTGTGCTCATGGGCACGGTCCGCCGCGTAGCTCTGCGGCACCTCTGTCATTGAGCGAAGGCTCACCCAGTGCTAAGGACCCTCACCCATGACTCGCACGTACGTCGTCACAGGCTCGGCAACCGGCATCGGCAAGGCGGCGGCGCTGAAGCTCAGAGAAGACGGGCACCGCGTCATCGGGGTCGATCTCGCCGGAGCCGACATCAACGTCGACCTCACGAGTGCGGAAGGTCGAGCCGAGCTCATCGCGCAGGCCACCGAGCTCAGCGGGGGCATCGTCGACGGTGCGCTCGCGATCGCAGACCGCATGCGGCCTGCCTCTGAGACGGTCTCGGTGAACCACTTCGGGGCCGTCGCCACGCTCGAGGGCCTGCGGCCGCTGCTCGCGCTGTCGGATGCTCCGCGCGCGGCGGTCGTCGCCACGCTCGTCGCGCTCGAGGAGGTCGACGCCCAGCTGCTCGACCTCATCGAGACGGGTGACGAGGAAGCGGCCCTCGCCTACGCGGACGAGCTCGCATCCGCGGTGACGCCCCTCGGCTGGTCCGTGCTCTTCACCACGTCGAAGCAGTCCGTCGCACGCTGGGCGAGGCGCGCGGCGACCCTGCCGGAGTGGGGCGGCGAGGGCATCGCCCTGAACGTCGTGGCTCCGGGGCGCGCGTTCATGTCCATGACCGCGGGCGCGCTCGAGACGTCGGAGAGCCGCGCAGCGCTCGGTCGTGAAGAAGCAGTCCCTGACGGGCAGCTGACGGGCGACCCGAGCCACGTCGCGAACCTCCTCGCGTGGCTCACCAGCGAGGACAACGGCTACGTGACCGGCCAGGTCATCTACGCCGACGGGGGAGCCGAGAGCACGCGCCGCCCCGCGCTCATCTGACTCACGCGCCCGCGCCATCCGCCCTTCCTCCGTCAACGACGATCGCCTGCTCCGGACCTCCGCCCGCGTTCGTCCAGGTGCATCCATACGAAGAATGCAGGCTCGTCGCGCGACGAGCCTGCATTCCCCGTATGGGTGCGAACCGTTGAGATCAGCGGATGCCGGCGACCTCGCGGTCCTCGCGCTTGGCGTCCCGCTCGTCGTCCTTGGCGCGCATGGCCTTCTCATCGTCGAGCCAGTTCACGCCCTTGTTGTTGAGGAAGAACACGTACACCACGAGGGACGCGGCGATGGCGATGGTGACGTAGATGATGAAGAGCGGCACCTGCTGGGCTTCGCCCGCCGCCGTGTAGAGCAGCGGCGCGGTGCCGCCGAACAGCGAGTTCGCCATGGCGTAGCCGAAGCCGACGCCGAGAGCGCGGATGTGCGTCGGGAACAGCTCTGCCTTCACGACGGCGTTGATGGACGTGTAGCCGGTGAGGATCACGAAGCCGCCGACGAGGATGCCGAACGCGGCGAGCTCGTTGGTCTGCTGCGGCAGGTACGTGAGCAGGAACCAGGTGTACAGCACACCGCCTGCGCCGAAGAACACGAGGAGCGTCTTGCGGCCGACGATGTCGGAGAGCCAGCCGCCGATGGGCTGCAGCAGCATGAGCACGGTGAGCGCGATGAGGTTCAGGATCGTGCCGGAGACGACGTCGTCGCCTGCGAACGCCTTCTTCACGATGCCGGGGCCCGTGACCGAGTAGGTGTAGAACGCGACCGTGCCGCCCATCGTGATGAGGAAGCAGAGGAGGAGCGGGCGCCACTGGTGCAGGATGAGCTCCTTCATCGAGCCGGAGGAGCGCGACGTGCCGTCCTTGACGGACTCGATGGCCGACTCGCTGAGCGACTCGTCCATCGTGCGGCGCAGGTAGAAGACGACGATGGCTGCGACGCCGCCGATGCCGAACGCGATGCGCCAGCCCCACTCGGAGATCGCCTCGGTCGGCATGGACAGGACCATGACGAGCAGCGTGGCCTGCGCGAGCACGTGCCCACCGACGAGCGTCACGTAGTGGAACGACGACAGGAAGCCGCGGCGTCCGCGGATGGCGGCCTCCGACATGTACGTCGCGCTCGTGCCGTACTCGCCGCCCGTCGCGAAGCCCTGCACGAGGCGGCACATGATCAGGATGATCGCCGCACCCGCACCGATGACCTCGGCCGACGGGGTGAGCGCGATGATGAACGAGCAGCCGGCCATGATCGACACGGAGACGGTGAGGGCCAGGCGGCGCCCATGCCTGTCCGCGAAGCGCCCGAAGAACCAGGCGCCGATGGGACGCATCAGGAACGTGACGGCGAAGATCGCCCAGATGTAGATCTGCGAGTTCTTGTCCTCGGAATCGAAGAACTGGAACTCGAAGTAGGAGGCGAAGACCGAGTAGACGTAGACGTCGTACCACTCGACGAGGTTGCCGGCCGAGCCCTTCAGGGTGTTGGAAACCGAGCGGCGAAGGCTGCCCGGCTGCTGTGTCGTCGTCATTGACTTCTCCATCGTCGTTGATCTGCTGCTGACCGCGGGGTGGAGCCCCGGCCCCACCTCGGTGTGGGTGTACTGCACCACTCTCGACAGCGCGCAAGGGGCGGCGGGCGGATCCTTACATTCCCTTTACGTGCGTGCCGTTCGCTCGCCCGTGTCGGCGGCCACCGTGGGTGCGCGCCTACCATTGGGGCATGCGTGTGCTCGTCGCCGAGGATGACGCGTCCGTCTCCGCCGCCCTCGCGGCCGTGCTCGGGCGCGCCGATCACGCCTGCCAGCAGGTCGCCCGGGGCAGCGACGTGCTCCTCACGCACCGCGACGTCGACCTCGTGCTGCTCGACCTCGGCCTCGAGGACATGGACGGGCTCGAGGTGCTCAGGCGTCTGCGTCAGGTCAGCCAGGTGCCCGTCATCGTGGTCACGGCTCGCGGCGACGAGCGTTCCACGGTGCGCGCCCTCGGGCTCGGCGCCGACGACTACCTCGTGAAGCCCGTGCGCATGCACGAGCTGCTCGCCCGCATCGACGCCGTCGCCAGACGTCGAGCCCCGACGGCCGAGCCAGAGGTGGTGCACGTCGGCGAGGCCCGCATCGAGCTCCTCTCCCGCCGCGTCGCGGTCGGCGACGACGAGGTGTCGCTGACGCCGACCGAGTTCGAGCTGCTCGCTGTGCTCGCGAAGCGCGTCGGCCGCGCTGTCAGCAGGCAGGAGCTGCTCGACCAGGTGTGGGGCGATGCCTACGCGGCGACCTCGCGGTCCTTCGACGTGCACCTCGCGCAGCTGCGCCAGAAGCTCCCGGCTGTCGCGATCACGACGATCCGCGGCTTCGGCTACCGGCTCGAGACGAAGCCGGCGCGATGAGGCTGCAGGTGTTGCTGCCCCTCATGCTCTTCGGCCTGCTCACGGTGATCGCCATCATCATCCCCGCGAGCGAGGGCATCGCCGTGAACCGAACCCAGCAGCTCACCCTGCAGCGGGCCACATCCATGGACCAGATCGTGCAGCGCGCCGAGACGGCGGTCGCGAGCGACGACGCCGCCGGCCTCATCCGCTACCTGGACCGTTTCGCCGACGTCTACGGCGAATCTGCGATGGTCGTCGACAGCGAGGGCGCGCTCGTCGCCTCGACCGGCGACGTCGACCTGGATGCGCGGGCCGCGTCGCTGGTGCTCGCCGCGTCGCGCACGGTGCCCCAGCGCTCCATTCCGACCATCTACCCGTGGAGCGATGACACGCACCTCGTCGCGGAGCCGTTCGCGAACGGCTCGAGCGCGGCATCGGGCGCAGTGCTGCTCGAGGTGAACCAGGCGGAGGCGAAAGCCGAGATTACGGGGTGGTGGGCGCTTGTCGCGCTCGCCGGCGTCCTGCTCCTGCTGCTGCTCTTCGCGGCGTCGCAGTTCTGGACGAGCTGGGTGCTGCGGCCCGTCCGCGCGCTCGACGCCGCCGCCAACGCGCTCGCGGAGCAGCGAGAGCCGGACCTGGCTGCGGCGACCGGACCGCTCGAGCTGCGGCGCCTGTCCTCGTCGTTCGCCCGCATGTCGAGGGGTGTCGAGGACGCACTCGAACAGCAGCGCGGGTTCGTCGCGGAGGCCTCCCACCAGCTGCGCAATCCGCTCGCGGCGATCCGCCTTCGCATCGACGCCCTGCCCCGAGACGACGCCGATGAGGCCGAGCTGGAGGCGGTCGGTGGCGACCTGGACCGTCTGGAGCACGTCGTCGACCGGATGCTCGTGCTCGCGAACGCTGAGCATCGCGCGACGGCGGAGGCCAGCGGGCGGAGGACGGGGTTCGCCGACGGGGCCGCCCGCGAGCACGTCACGTCCGCGGCCATGCTCGCGGCGCCCCACGAGGAGCGGTTCCGCGACGAAGGGATGCGGCTGCGCGTCGTCGACGAGCGCGAGGTGCGCGTGGTCTGTCGCAAGAGCGACCTCGAGGAGATCGTCGAGACGCTCCTCGACAACGCGAGAAAGTACGCGGGGGGCGGGGCGACGGTCACGATGGGGTTCGTCCTGGAAGGTCCCGAGCACGGGGGCGAGGCGGTGCAGACGTCGGGGTCGGTGCAGGCGAAGCTGCACGGGCAGAGTCTGGCCGGCGGGCCGGGGTCGCGCCAGCCTGCGGAGCGTGGAGGCTTCAGCGGCGCCACGGGCGACGGGGCTTCCGACGCGCAGGACGGTCTTGAGGGCTTCGACGGACACGAGGGCTTCGACGGATACGAGGGTTTCGACGAGTTCGAGGGCGCAGCCGGGCACGCGCTTCTCGAGATCAGCGACGACGGGCCCGGGGTTCGCGACGACGAGCTCGCGCAGCTCGGCACGAGGTTCTGGCGCTCGCCCGACCATCGGGCGAAGCCGGGCACGGGGCTCGGCCTCGCGATCGTCGGGGAGCTCGCGAGGGCCAACCGGGCCTCGGTCAGCTACGACCGGGCGCCCGAGGGTGGGCTCCGGGCACGAGTGCGTCTGGTGCGCACGTGGTGAGCGTCACGAGGCGTGGTTTCCTGCTGGGCGCAGGCGCGGCGGCGGCCGCGACCCTCTCGCTCGCCGGGTGCTCGCTCGGGCAGGCGCCCACGCGCATCCGCATGGCGTGCGGTGAGCAGGGCGGCACCTATGTGCAGTTCGGCGAGCTGCTCCGCGACGCACTCGGCAGGACCGGCACGACGGGGCTCGAGGTCGTGACGACGGGCGGCAGCGTCGCCAACCTCGCCCTGCTGCAGGCGCGAGACGCCGAGCTGGCCATCGTGCTCGCCGACGCGGCCGCGACCGACGCGCAGAACAAGGTCGCGATCGGACGCGTCTACCAGAACTACCTGCAGTGCTTCGTGCGCAAGGATGGGCCGGTCGGTGGCGTGGAAGACCTCGCGGGGCGGCGGGTCTCGGTCGGGGCGCCGCAGTCCGGGGCGGCGCTGACCGCCAGGCGTGTGCTCGACTCCCTCGGCCTCCTCGACGGGGACCAGGCCGCCGTGGTGTCCGAGCTGTACCTCGACGAGGCCATCGCCGCGATCGAGGCTGACACCGTCGACGCGATCTTCTGGTCAGGCGGGTTGCCGCTGCCGGCGGTGCAGGACCTCGACGCGGCGGTCGATCTGCTCGACCTCACGAGCGCGCTCGAGTCCCTCGAAGCGGAGCATCCCGGTGTCTACACGCTCACGGCGGTGCCGGCGAGCACCTACGGGAGCGATGAGGCGGTGCCGGCCATCGGCGTCTCCAACTACCTGCTCGCGCGCCCCGACCTGCCTGACGACGTCGCCCGGGCCCTGGTCGACGTGCTGATCCGGGATGCCGCACAGCTCGTTCCAGATGGCTCGCTCGGCGTGCAGTACCTCACGGCGTCGAACCTCATCGACACGACCCCCATCGAGCTGCATCCCGCGGCTCAGCGCCGGTACCGGCAGCTGTACGGATAGTCGACGGGGCCACGCTGAGGCCGCTTCGCTGGGCGGCGGGGGCGGGGCGCGGTCGGGTGGTGCTCGTGCTCGTGCTCAGCCCAGGAAGGCATGCGCGACCGTGAAGATCGTGACGCCGGCGAGCGCCCCGACGATCGTGCCGTTGAGGCGGATGTACTGCAGGTCGCGGCCCACCATGAGCTCGATCTTCTCGCTCGTCTCCTCGGCATCCCAGCTCGCGACGGTGTCCGAGATGATCGACGAGATCTCGTGCCGATACCGGTCGACGAGGAACACGGCCGCGTCGATGACCCACGTGTTCACGCGCTGCTGCAGCTGCGCATCCGTCGTCAACCGCTGGCCGATGTCGACGAGCGCCGCCGTGACGCGCGTGCGCAGGGTGCTCTCGGGGTCGGCGAGTGAGCGCAGGAGTCCGCTCTTCGCGGCGTTCCACGCCTCGGCGGCCAGCTCGCGCATGCGCGGGCTGTCGAAGATGTTCCCCTTGGCGCCCTCGAAGCGGGCGATGAGCTCGGGGTCGTGCTGCAGCTGGTCCGAGAGGCGCGCGAGGTAGCCGTCGATGGCGGCGCGGGCCGGATGCGCGTCGTCGGCCCGCACGGCGGCCACGAACTTCACGGCCTCGTTGTAGGCGGTGGTGTCGACGAGCCTCGTCGCAACCGACGGCACCCATGAGGGGAGGCGCTTCGAGACGAGGCCGTCGAACGCGGACTGGTTCGCGGCCAGCCACGCGGCGGCGCTGTCGGCGGCGAGGTCGACGGCACCCCGGTGCGCGCCCGTCGCGACGACACGCGACATCCACTCGCCGAGGGGCGGCGCCCACTGCGGCTCCACGAGGTGCTCGCGGGCGAGATCCTCGATGAGGCCCTGCACATCGTCGTCGCTGAGGGCCTCGAGCACGCCGGTCGCCATGATCGACGCCTCCGAGGCGATGCGCTCGGCATGCTCCGGCTGCTCGATCCACTCGCCGAGGCGAGACGCGATCGACGTGGCCTGCAGCTTCGCGCGCACCACGTCGCCGCGCAGGAACTCGGTCTCGACGAACTCGCCGAGGGTCCTGCCGATCTCGTCCTTCCGCTTCGGGATGATCGCTGTGTGCGGGATCGGGATGCCGAGCGGATGCCGGAACAGGGCCGTCACCGCGAACCAGTCGGCGAGGGCGCCGACCATGCCGCCCTCGGCCGCGGCGCGCACATAGGCGAACGCGGGCACGTCGCGCTGCAGCGCGAACGCGACGACGAACACGACCGCCATGAACAGCAGGGCACCCAGGGCGACCGCCTTCATGACCCGAAGGCTGCGACGGCGCTCCTGATCGGCAGGACTCAGGAGCTCGGTCGGGGTGCGCGACATGCGGTCATCCTCGCACGCGGCGGCGCGCCACGACTGCGCGACGACCCAGGTCTCGCGTGGGTCTCCGGGGATTCATCGGCTGCACCAGATCGGCAGACTGGACGCATGACCCCGCACCACCAGCGCACCTTCAGATCAGCCGCAGACGGGTCGGCGGCGACGTCGTTCATGTGGTGGACCGTGTTCCTCCTCATCGGGGTGCTCAGCGGGGTCGTCTCGACGCTCGCCTCCACGCAGCTCGCCGTCGGCACGGATCACCAGGAGACGCTCGGCGTCGTGCTGTGGGCGTCCATCGCCGTCAGCGGCGTGTGCGGGGTCGGGGCGTTCGTCGCGTTCATCCGCACGGTCTACGTGCTCCTTGACCGCAGCGACCGGCGGTGGGGCGGCGAGTAGGGGAGGTGCGGCGCTGGGTGGTGTTGATGGGATGGCCGGGAGGCATTTGCGGGCGGCCTGGCGGGGTTCGCGGATGACCTGGCGGTGTCTGCGGTGACCGAAGTCCTGGCGGGGTTCGCGGTGACCGGAGTCCTCTGTGCAGGGTGACCGGGCGGTGCGGGCTGGGTGCGGTGAGCGTGCGGCGGTCGTGCGGTGCTCAGCTGAGCCGGTGACGTTGGTGGCGAGGCGATCGAGCGATTACCGCGTGGCCTTCGGACCGCGCGGGTCCATCAGCAGGCCAGGGTGACGTCCGTCGTGCAGCCGATGCGGTGGCCCAGGCGCAGTTCGTAGGGTGGATGACATGGATATCTCGTCGATGATCATGGGCGCAGCCATCGCATCCGTCATGTGGATCGGGTTCGTGCCCTGGGCACGGCTCAAGCGCCTCCGCGAACTCGAGGCGCAGGCGGCGGGGGATGCCGGCGAAGGGCCGAGGTCGTCGTCCTAGCTAACCGACAGCCGTCAGCCGTTGGTCGGCGGTCGCGGGGCGGCGGCGGACGCAGCCGAGCACGGTGCCGTCACGGCCCGCCAGGCTGAGGGGGCCCGAGCGTGCTTCTATCACGGCTCCCTGGCTGGGGGAGTCCGAACGTTCTGACGCGGAGGACGCTCAGCTCTCGAGTTCGCGCGCACTCACCAGGGTCGGCCCCGCAGATCGACCGGGCCAGGCGTAGACGTCGCCTCGGAGCGGGTAGATGAGCACGGGTGCGCCGTGCTCGAGGATCGTCTCGGGAGTGCCGCTCGTCGAAGGCGTGCCACTCATCGCGGGAGTGCCGTCCGGCGTGGACATGCCGCTCGTCTCGGGAGTCGCGCTCGTCTCGGGAATGCCGCGTGGCGCAGCAGTTCCGCTCGGCGTTGGCGTGCCGTCCGGCGTGGGCGTGCGTCTCGTCGCGGGCGCGCGCGAGACGCTCTGCTCTGTCACGCGGATGCGGTGCCAGCCGGTGCGCTCGTAGAACGGGACGACCTCCTCTCGGCAACCGAGGTAGCCGTACTCAAGGTCCAGGTTGGCTCGCATGGCTGCTTGAGCGGCCGACATGGCCAGGTCGCCCAGCCCTCTGTCGCGGAAGCGGGCGTCGACGAGGACTCCTCCCGTGCCCGCGACGAGAACGCTGGACTCGCCGACCGTGATCTCTCGGGGCTGAAATCCGACGTGCGCCACGACAGTCCCGGCCGCGTCGTGGACGATGGCGTGCATGGAAGCCGCCGCGTAGCCGTATGGGTGGTCGGGATCCCACGGCCCGTGCTCGTCGAGGTACTCGCGATCGAAGAGCGTCCGCAGGGCCGCGAGGTCGGCACGCGTGAGCGCCTCGTGGGCGACAACTCGCGGCGTGAAGGTCATCCCGTCAGCGTAGGTCGCGCGCGATTGCTGGGGCGCAGGAGCAACCGAGATCGCCTGTCTTCCGAAGGAATCACTCTTGCCATCAGGGGATATCCGTGAGCGCGAATGGTGTCGAAACTAGTTTCGATGTTCTTCCACAATCCCTGGTCAACGACTGGTTTCTGGTGCGGTCCAGTGCTACGCTGGTGGTGATCTTGGGGGAGGTTATCGTGGCATCGAAGTTCGAGCAGGAGTCGCATCGCCAGTCGTCAGTGGAGACGGCTGTGGTCGATGCGCTGCTCGAGGCGCGGTGTCAGTTGGCGGGGTTTCCGGATGCGGAGATCGTGGTCGCGTTGCGGGAGTTGGCGGCTCGTCGGCGTGTGTTGGATGCGGCGTTGGTGGAGGTCGCTGGGGAGTTGCTGCGGCGGGAGGATGAGTCGCCGCGTGCGGAGTCGGTGGCGCGGAAGTCGGGGTTTCGGAACCTGACGGCGATGGTGGAGCAGGTGCTTGCGGTGCGGCCGTTCGAGGCGAGCACGCTGGTGCGGGTGGCGGCGGCGACGCGGGAGCGGCTGAGCGTCACGGGCGAGCCGATCCCGGCGAAGTATCCGGCCGTATCGAAAGCGGTCGGGTCAGCGGTCATGTCGATCGCGCAGGCGTCGGCGATCACGAAGGGCCTGGACCAAACCGGGAACCGCGTGGGCGTCGGCGAGCTCGAGCGGGCCGAAATGGAGCTGGTCGCGTCGGCGTGCGGGGTGAACCCGGAAGACGAACAACCAGCCGTGCCGAAGGTGCTGGAGGTGCAGGCGGCGACGTGGGTGTCGTACCTGGACCCGGACGGTGACGAGCCGCGGGCCGACAAGATCGCCGAGGAACGCGGGCTGTGGATCTCCCGGCGCAGCGACGGCGCGGTCACCGGGAAGTTCGTGGCGACGCCCGAGCAGGGCGAGCAGCTGCTGTCGGTGTTCGATGCGCTGCTCTCGCCGCGGCGCAGGGTGGAGTTCCCGGCGGCGTCCGAGTGCGGGGAACCCCTCGCCCCAGCCCTCGGTCCGGATGGATTCCCGTCAACTACCGACAGCGACGGCCACAGCTTTGGTGGCGTAATCAACGCGCTCAGCGACAGCGACAGCCGCGGCCGAGCCGGAGTGGGAACCGGAGGCGGAATCCCCGGCGAGGAGAGGGACGTGGGCGGGGACGCTGACCTCGACGTTGAGGTTCCGCTCGTGGATCCGCGGTCGATCGAGCAGCAGCGGATCGACGCGCTCACGATGCTCGTCCGCGCCTACGCCGAGTCACCAGACGCGCCCAGAACCGGCGGGGAAGCCCCCACCGTCATCATCGTGACCACCGAAGCCGGCATCGTCGGAACAGCGGAACGTCCCGAAGACGTCCCCCACCTGGAGCGCACCGGGGAACCCATCCCGCCGAGCGTCGCCGCGCAGCTGATGTGCGACAGCTTCATCCGCGTCGCGACCCGCAGCAGCGCCGGGGAGATCCTCGACCTCGGCCGCAAGCAGCGACTCTTCACCACCGCCCAACGCCGAGCCATCGCGATCCGAGACCGGCAATGCCGGGCCCCCGGCTGCAGCGCACCCGTGCGCTGGTGCGAAGTGCACCACGCGCAGCCCTGGAGCGAAGGCGGACCCACCGACGCGAAACACGGCATCCTGCTCTGCTCCTTCCACCACCACGAAGTCCACCGGGGACGGCTCGTCCTCACCAACGGCAACAACGGCAGCAACGGACGCAACGGCAACAACAGCAACGGCAACGGCAGCAGCGGACGCTGGCACGTCGTCCCCGCCCTCGGACATCACGCCCCACGCAGAACCGCCCGCCGCGGCAGCTACACCACCAGCAGCGTCCCAACCGCACGCCCCGCAATCAACCGAAGACCCTGATCAACCGAAGACCCTGATGAACCGAAGACCCTGACCAGCCGATGACCTTGACCAACCGATGACTCTGATCAACCGAGGACCTCAACCAGTCGAGGACCCTGACCAGCCGATGACCGTGTTCAACCGAAGACCTTGATCAACCGAGGACCCTGACCAGCCGATGACCGTGATCAAGCGAAGGCCCTGATCAACCGAGGACCCTGAAGCCTCCCGTGTGGCAGGCTCAGTTCTCCGCGGGCCTGGCGCGGAACATCGAAAGGTCGGCGCCGAAACGCGAAAGTGCCGCCGAGATCACGAAGACCAGGGCGGCACCGGTTGCTGTCCAATTCCGCTCGGAAGGAGCGGCGTGCAGCAGCGCGACTAGAGCTGCGGCTGACGAGTGTTGTAGCCGAAGCGCGTGGGGCGCTGCGCATAGCCGTCCTTGCGGACAGCGCGGACAGTCTCAGCGGCGAAGGCGACAACCGCCACAACCCCGATACCAATAACAAGAAGTTCCATGGGTCCACCTCCGTGATCTGCCGGCGGATGCCGGATATTGCAATCCAATCGCATCCGCCCGGGCGTGTCGCGGTCCACTCGGGGGTCAGTGGACTGGTCGCGCCGCATCAATCTGCGCCTCGAGCCACGCCCCGAGCCACTCCTCGAGGAAGACCGCAACCCCATCGTCAATGTTGCTCGGAATCACCGACTCGACCACCGCGAGCGCCTCGGCCCGCGCGTTCGCCACCGCGATCGGATGGCCGACCACCTCGAACGCCGGCAGATCGTTGTAGTTGTCGCCGAAGTAATACAGGTCCTCGGAACCAACCCCCAGCTGCTGCGCAACAGCAAGCAGGCCAGTGCCCTTCGAACAGTCCGCGTTCGCGATCTCCAAGTAGGTGTCCTTCGACCGGTAGCTCACAACACCGGAACGCGCACCAAGCGCCACCTCAAGCGCATCCACCAGCGCCGGAGCACCCATGCACATGATCTTGTGCGGAGGAGTCGCATCCACCTCCCCAGACGCGACGAACTCCAACGCCGAAGTCGCCTCCGGGTGCACCCACGTGTGCGTGCGCTCCCGCTCGGTCCACTCGTCCTCGTTCCAGGCGTACCAGTGCTCACCGGCGAAGAAACTCGCATGCAACCCGGACGCCTCGCAGTGATCGGCGACGAACCGCGCATCCGCGGGCGCGATCGGCACATCATGCTGCACCTCACCGCTCCCCGAGAGCACCAGCCCGCCGTTGTACGCCACCAAAGGCGACCCGATACCGCCGTACAGGCGCTCGAGCACCCTCATCGACTCGGGGGGCCTCGACGAACAGAGCACGAAGTGGTGGCCGGCGGCCCGAACCGCCGAGATCGCCTCGATCGTCCTGGACGAAAGAGTCCGCTGCGCGCTCAGCAAGGTGCCGTCGATGTCGCTGATGAAGAGAGCCATGGACTACACCATCTCAGGAAGACGCGTATCCGCCATCGTCCGGACGTCACGAACCGACAGCTGCGCCCACGCATCAGCAAGCATCCGAGTGCCCGCCTCCAGGTCAGCGATCGGCGCCGTGAACGGCACCCGCAGGAACCGCTCCAGGCTCCCATCGATCGAGAACTTCGGCCCAGCGACCAGCGCCAACCCGCGCGCCTCCGACAGCGACGTCATGGCGGAGCTCGCCGACTGCGCGAGATGCACCCACATCGACAAGCCACCATCAGGCAGAGGCACGTGCCACTCCGGCAGATGCAAGCTCAGCGCCTCATGCAGTGCGTCCCGGTGGCGACGCATCTGCTCGCGGCGCCGCGGCAGCAGCTCGGGCAGGGCCCGCACGATCCGCTCCGCAAGAAGCTGCTCGATCTGCGGCGTCCCAAGATCACCCGCGGGGCGCGCCTGCACGAACCGGCGAATCAGGGCCGCATCGGCCCGGATCCAGCCGATGCGCAGGCCAGCCCAAGCGGCCTTGCTCAGCGACCCGACCGTCACGACCCCCGAACCGGAGAACGGCGACGCCCCCCGCGCGTGGCGCGCAAAGGGGCCGTCGTCCCACGGCCGGTCGATGGACAGGTCAGCGGTCGTCTCGTCCACGATCAGAATCGTGCCAGCCGCACGCGCCGCCTCCGTCACGCGCACGCGATCCTCGGGCCGCATCGACGCCCCCGTCGGATTATGGAAGTCCGGGATCAGGTACGCGAGCGCCGGACGCATGCGCTCGATCGTCTCGACCAGATGATCGATCTCCCACCCGCCCGTCGTGACCGGAGTCGCGATGAGCCGTGCGCCCGCCCGCCGCATCGCCTCGTAGGCGTGCGGATACGTGGGCGACTCCACGAGCACCACGTCCGACCGCGTGAGCAGCGTGTGCGCCGTCAACGAGATCGCGTGCTGCGCACCCATCGTCACGATGATCTGGTCTGCCGTCGTCGGAAGACCCCGCGCCGTGTACCGGTCCGCGATAGCCGACCGCAGCGACAGCGTTCCCAGGAGGTCGAAACCCGGGGCCGCGAGCGCGAGCGGCATCGAGCTCGACGCGTCCGCGATGATCTCCGCGAGCCCCTCGACCGGTGGCGGCACCGCCCGCGCGAAGTCCACGCCGAAGTTCTCACCCTCCCCAGTCGGACGGTAGTCCTGCCGACCGAGCCGGGGGAGCGTCACACGACTCCCGGACCCCTGGCGGCTCAGCACGTGCCCGCTGTCGCGCAGCGACTGATACGCGGCCACGATCGTCGTGCGGCTCCGGCCGGACTGCACCGCAAGCTCCCGCTCGGACGGCAGGCGAGTGCCGACCGGAATGCGCCCGTCGACGATCAGCAGGCGGATGCGCTCGGCCAGAGCCTCGTACGCCGCCGAATCGTCGCGCAGCTCACCCGCCAACGACAGCAGGGTGCGGGCAGAGATACGAGAACCAGACGTTGACTCCATGGATCCAGTATGCGCGAAGTGGACCGCGACGGCCAGACCAATACAGCGATTGGATGTGCCCATCCGCACGACTCGCGCACCATCACGGAGGTGGCCCATGGAACTCAGCCCGCTCATCGTCATCGGGATCATCGTCGCCCTCATCGCTGCAGCCGGGGTGGCAGCCACCCTCGTCGTCATGATGCGGGACGGCTACCGGGCGCGCCCACTGCAGTCCAATTACGACTCGCGCCAGCCGCTCTAGTCAGCCCGCGCTCACGACCCGGCCGGCGCCCGGCCACGACCCACGCGCTCGAACCAGTTCACGACCGACGCCAACGACTCGGCCCTCGTGCCCCCGCCCGTGATGCGACGTCGCGACCAATACACTGGCCGCAAGCTGGGGGAGGCGGCATGGCAGGCGCAGAGCACGGACGGCGGCGAGTTGCGACCCTCGGCCGAGGGGTCGCAACCGCTCGAGCCCTGGTGGCTGCCGCCGTCATGGCGACCGGCCTCGTGGTCTCCACCGAGGTCTCGTCGTTCCTCTTCGGGGTCGACGCGACCGCCGCGAGCGGGTTCGGATCCCGAGTGCTCGTGGCGTGCTGCGTCACGCTCATCGTCGTCGGCGTCATCCTGCTCCTTCGGCGTCGGTGGGATCGCCGATCGCTCGCCGGCATCGGGCTCACGGGCCTCCGGGCCGACGCCTCCGGGTTCGCCCTCGGCCTCGGCACCCTCGTCGCCGCCGGCCTCGCCATGCTCCTGGCGCTCGAGGTCACCGGCGTCGTGAGCCTCATCGCCATCGACCCCGTGCGACTCCTCGGGTTCCTCGCCACCAACACCGTCGTCGCGCTCCTCCTCGAAGCCGTCCCGGAGGAACTCGCGATCCGCGGCTACGCGCTCACGAACCTCCGCGATGCCTTCCCGCCCGCCCCGGCAGCCCTCCTCAACATCGCGACGTTCCTCGTCGTCCCGATTCTGGCCATCACGCTCCAAGGTGCCCTCGCAGCAGCTCGCGGGACGGGCGACGAGGTCCTGCTGGCGCCGGCGGGCGAGGACCCCATCGTCTACTACACGATGCTCACCGCCTTCGGATACCTCCTGATCTGCGCGCGCGACGCCACCGCATCCGCCACCGTCTGGACGAGCATCGGCGCCCACCTCGGGTGGCTCACCATGAACCGCCTCGTGCTCGGCGGCGAGAGCGTCCGGTACGAGATGGACGACCTCGGCATGCTGCTCTTCTTCGCCGGCTACGCGACCATCTCGGTCATCGCCTTCAGCTGGCTGCGACGACGCCACAGCGCTGCCAGGTGAGACGGCCGCCAGCAACGACGGCGCCACGCATGATGGCCGCCAGGTAGGGCAGCCACCGGGTACGACGTCCGCGAGTCGCGCTGCTGGAAGCCCACAGGGCCGCGGTGAAGCAAGAGCCGCGGTGAGGCAGGGGCCGAGGTGCATCAGGGGTGGAGGTGAAGCGGGCCGTCGAGATGGCTCAGGGGCGCGAGCGCGAGCGCCGGCCGTGCGGGTGATCGTCTAGAAGAGGTTCACGAGCACGACGAAGGTTGCCGTCCCGAGCCCGACGCTGAGCAGTGTCCTGCGCCCGAACCCCAGGTGCACGCCGATCGTCACGGCAAGCGCAATCGCCGCCCACAAGGATGTGCGCGGCTCGACGGCGAAATCGCTGAAGGTGACCACCGCGAGGATCGCGAGGATCCCCGCGGGCATCCACACGGCAAGCCGCTGCACCGTCTTCGAATCGCGCAACGGCTTGAGCGCCGCGAACGGCACCGCGCGCAGCGCGAACGTGATGCCACCGCAGACGGCGAGCGCCCCGACGAACCACCACACGTCAGACATCGCTCACCTGCGCCTCCCCGCGGTCGCGCCTCGCGGCCAACAGCGCGCGCACCGCGAGCGCCACGGCGAAGAGGATGAGCGCCGCGAAGAGCGGAGCGTCCGGCACGAAGAGCAGCCCCAGCGAGACGCTCAAACCGGCGATGAGCAGCGACGGCACATCCTCGCGGCAGCGGATCGCGTCAAGAGCCAGCACCGTGAAGAGCGCACACAGCGAGAACTCGAGGCCCTTGATCTCGCCGGGGAGGATGCTTGCCAGCGCCACGCCGGCCAGGCCCCCGCCGACCCAGTAGGCCTGGAGGGCGAGCTGCAGGGTGAGGAGGCGAGTCGCGGAGCGCTGCGCGGGAGGGATGGGTGTCACGATCGCGTAGGCCTCATCGGTCATCGCCCAGATCGAGTAGAGGCGGGCGAGGCGCCCGCGCACGAGGTGCAGCGGGAACGAGAACGCGTAGAACACGTGCCGGAAGTTGACGAAGAAGGTCGTGAGCGCCATCGTCGCGATCGGTGTTCCCGCCGCGATGAGGCCCACGAGCAGGAGCTCGATCGACCCCGCGTAGACGAACACCGACAGCGACGGCGCGACCCACCAGGGCAGCCCAGCCTGCATGACCAGCACCCCGAAGGCCACCCCGAGCGGCACCACGCCGAGGCCCGCCGCGAGCGAGTCGCGGAGTCCAGCTCGGATGCGCGCGCCGCGGGTCGATGGGGCCGCCAGGGTTGGGGCCAGTGTCGCGGTCAGGCTCGGATCCGGGCTCGCGGCAGCGTTCGCGCGCTCATTCCCTCCTGCTCCCGCGTTCGCGGCCCTGCCCGTGCCTGCGCGCATGCCCAGCGCACGCGCATCCCGAGGCCTCGTCGCGGCGGGCCTAGGGGGCGCGGCGTCGCGCGCTTCGGCGTCTGGGGTGGTCATGCGGAGATCTTGGCACGTCGGGCGCGCATGCCGAGAGCGAATTGGAGCCTTGCGGCGTCAGATTCGGCAATAATCAAGTGTGGACACCATCGATCGCGCAATCCTGCGCGAACTGCAAGCGAACGCCCGACTCACGAACGCCGAACTCGCGCAGCGCGTGGGGCTGACGCCGGCGCCCTGCCTGCGCCGCGTGCGGCGCTTGGAGGAGGACGGCGTGCTGCTCGGCTATCACGCCGAGGTCAACCCGGACAAGGTGGGGCGGGCCTTCAAGGTGCTCATCGACGTCGACCTCACGAGTCAGGCGCACTCCACGGTGGAGGCGTTCGAGTCGCAGGCCGTCGAGCTCACCGAGGTGACCGAGGTGCGCCGCATGTTCGGCTCGCCCGACTACGCGTTCCGCGTCGAGGTCGCCGACCTCGAGAGCTTCGAGAAGCTGCTGCGCGAGAAGATCTGGCGGCTCCCCGGCGTCCACCGCGTCACCTCCCACTTCACGATGAAGGTGCTCAAGGGGTGAGCGCGGCGTCCCCGTCGCCCGCGCCACGACGCGAGCGGGCCTGGATCGCCGCGGCCCCCGCTGTCCTCATGATGGCCTGGGGCGGCAACCAGTTCACGCCGCTCCTGCTCCTCTACCGCAAGGTCGAGGGCTACTCGGCGCTGCAGGTCGACCTCTTCTTCGGCGCCTACATCCTGGGCCTCATCCCCGGCTTCCTCATCGCAGGCTCCCTCTCCGACCGCTTCGGCCGCAAGCCGGTCATGATCGCCTCGGTGACGCTGAGCGTCGTCGCCGCGGTTGTGCTCGCCCTCGGCAGCGCGAGCCCGACCGCGATGATGGTCGGGCGCCTCTTGTCCGGCGTCTCGGTGGCCTTCGCGATGGTCGTCGGCACGACCTGGATCCGCGAGCTCTCGAGCGGAACCGTGGCACCCGCCATCGCGGCGAGGCGCGCCTCGCTCACCATCACCGGCGGATTCCTCCTCGGCGCCGTCGTCGCCGGCCTCCTCGCGCAGTGGGCTCCCTGGCCCACCGTGACCCCGTACGTCGTGCAGCTCGCGCTCACGGCCATCGCCGCCATCGCGATCGCGCGCGGAGCCGAGACCGCCGGCCCGCGGTCCCTTCGATCGGGTGAGGATCGGCCGCCTCGACCGATCGTCGACGTGGCTATCACGCCCGAGCACCGTCGTCGCTTCCTCACGGTCATCCTGCCGATGGCACCGTGGGTCTTCGCGGCTCCCGCGCTCGCGTTCGCCGTCTCGCCGGCCATCGTCGTCGAGCGGCTCGGGGGACTCGAGATAGCGTTCGCCGCCCTCCTCACGCTCGTCACGCTCACGGTCGGGTTCCTCATCCAGCCCAGCGTGCCGCGCATCGCCGCGCGCGTCGGCGGCGCCTCCGGCTCGGTCGGCCTCGGACTCCTCGCCGTTGGGGCCCTCATCGTCGCCGCCAACGTCGCCGTCCAGTCTCCGCTGCTCGCGTGCGCGGCCGGCGTCCTCCTCGGTGGGGCGTACGGCATCTGCATGCTCACCGGCCTCGTGGAGGTGCAGGCGATGGCGGGGAGCCGCAACCTGGCGGGCATCACCGGCCTGTACTACGCGCTCACCTACATCGGCTTCGCCCTCCCCGCCATCCTCTCCGCGCTGGCACCGACGTTCGGCATGACCTCCCTGCTCGTGACCGTCGCCGTCGTGGCGAGCGGATGCGCCGCCCTGGTCGCGTCCAGCGTGCGACGCACCCGGTGACGCGCGCCGCACTGAGCGCGCACGCACCTGCTGATCAGGGAACGTCAACGTTCGATCCCTAGCGTCGTCGGTACATTGCGCCGCGAACCGCCGCGTCGATGCCAGACCACGATCACCACGAACCACCGATCAGACGGAGGCGAACGATGACCGCACTCACCGACCCCAGAAACCGCTTCAGCGACTCCGGCTTCCCCGGCCAGGAGCAGCAGCAGCCCGGCCTCACCACCGAGACCACACCCGCCCCCGACCACGGGGAGAGCAGCTACACGGGCCACGGGCGGCTCAAAGGCCGCCGCGCCCTCATCACCGGTGGCGACTCCGGCATCGGTCGCGCCGTCGCCCTCGCTTACGCACGGGAGGGCGCCAAGGTCGCAATCTCGTACCTGCCGGAAGAGGAGGCGGACGCGCAGGAGACCGCGCGCCTGATCAACGAGGCCGGCGAGACCGGACTCCTGCTCCCTGGTGACCTCCGGAACGAGCAGTACTGCTCCGAGATCGTGCACGCGACGGTCGCCGCCTTCGGAGGCATCGACCTGCTTGTCCTCAACGCCGCCTACCAGCGCGACCGGACGAGCATCGGCGAGACGCCGACGGAGGAGATCCGTCGCGTCATCGAGACGAACCTCGAGGCGCCCATCTACACGCTTCGAGCCGCGGAAGAGCACCTGCCGCCGGGCGCATCCGTCATCTTCTCGTCGTCCGTGCAGGGCTACGAGCCGAGCGACGGCCTGTTCGACTACGCCATGACGAAGGCAGCCCTCGTGTCGCTCACCGAGTCGATGGCGAAGGAGTTCGGTCCGAAGGGCGTCCGCGTCAACGCCGTCGCCCCTGGCCCAATCTGGACGCCCCTCATCCCGGCCACGGGCTGGGACGAGGAGAAGCTCGCGAGCTTCGGCCAGGACACGCCCCTGGGGCGGGCCGGTCAGCCGGCTGAGCTGGCGGGCGCCTACGTCTACCTGGCCTCCGACGACGCCACCTACACGACCGGAGCGATCATCGCCGTCACGGGCGGCAAGAACCTCTGACGTCGACGGACGCCGAACAGGCGACCCGACCCGGATCGAAGCGAGAGGAGCGGATCATGCCCAAGAACTCGAACGCCGACGACCAGCCGAGCCTGAAGGACCAGGAGCTCTACGAGAAGCTGCGCGACGAGGGCAACTCGAAGGAGAAGGCCGCACGCATCTCGAACGCCGCCGCCAAGAAGGGGCGGAGTGAGGTCGGGAAGAAGGGCGGCGAATCCGGATCGTACGAGGACTGGACCGTCGCGGACCTCAAGCAGCGCGCGAAGGAGCTCGACCTCACGGGCTATTCGGACAAGCGCAAGGACGAGCTCATCGAGATGCTCCGCGAGCACTGAGCGGACTTGCCTGCCCCGCTGGGGATGAGCTCACGAGAGCCCGTCCCGAGCGGGGCGGCGGCCGTCAGTCAAGTTCGAGCGTCTCGAAGGGCTGCAGGTCCACGAGCAGTGCACCTGCGCGCTCCGCCGACTCGCGGAGCCGAGTCGTCGCCAGCGACTTCCCGACCTTGGCGAGCAGCATCTCGTGCACGGGCAGCACCCGCTTGGGGCGCACCCGCTCGATGTAGTCCATCGACTCCGCGATGCGCATCCACGGTGCGTTCGCGCACACAGCCAGCACGTCGATGTCGATGCCCTCCGGCGCACTGTAGGCGTCGCCCCCGTAGTAGAGCGCGCCGTGCTCGACGAGCACGCCGACGTTCTCGATGCGGGGGATCGAGCTGTGGATGATGGCATGCTCGCCGCCGAAGAACGCGAGATCGAAGCCCCCGACCAGCACCGATTCGCCAGCGGAGACGTCGATGACCTCTCCGATGTCCGGGAGATCGGCGGCGAGGATCTTCTCGGCCGCCGAGGGCGTCGTGAAGATCGGGGTTTTCGGGTTCCTGGCCAGGATGCGGGTCAGCTGCTCCGGAGTCCAGTGGTCGTCGTGCTCGTGCGTGATGACGATGGCGACCGTCCCCGCCGCCTCGGTGATCGGGGTCGTGAACTTGCCCGGATCTATGAAGAGCCGCGACCCGCTCTTCTCGATCGAAAGCGCGGCGTGCTCGAGCTTGGTGAGGCGCATGTTCCCCCTTGATGAGATGCGGCCTCCGTGGGACGCGCGACGATGCGACAACGCTAGCAACCCGCGTCTGGTCGGCCGCACAGGACCCGCGGAACGACGCGCGACGCGCCGTACCCGAAACCGGACTTGCATTGTCTTCGCGCCGTGTGCCAGAATATCCGAGTTGCCAAAACGGTCCCATCGTTTAGCGGCCTAGGACACCGCCCTCTCACGGCGGCAGCGCGGGTTCGAATCCCGCTGGGATCACCAACGAAAGCCCGGTTCGAGACATCTCGAACCGGGCTTTCTGCATGCGTGGTCAGCTTTCTGCATGCGTGGTCAAGGGTCCCGCACTCGGGTTCGGTTGACGGCAATCCTGCTCGGGGATACGTTGGGATGGTTCCTGTTCCCGACAGATTGGCAGGCCGGTGAGGATTCTCGACGCCCCCGTAACGCACACTGTGCGCTGACGACCGTCGAACCCACCTTCTGAGGCTTCCGGTGTCAGTGCGCGCACTGAACCACCAGGGAGCATCGTGTCTACGTCGACACCTCACACCATCACCCCACTCGCCTTCGAGCGCCTCAGCCTGAGCTGGCCCGACGGGACGCGGGCACTCGACTCGCTCACGGGCGCCTTCCCACCGGGGAGGACCGGCCTCGTAGGCCGCAACGGCAGCGGCAAATCGACCCTGCTTCGCCTCCTCGCAGGCACGCTCACGCCGAGCGGCGGGACGATCCGGGCGGATGCGGACGTCGCCTACCTGCCGCAGCAGCTGACCCTCCATACTGGCCTCCCCGTCACCGCCCTCTTGGGCGTCGAGAAGAAGATCGCGGCCCTGCGCGCCATCGAGGGCGGCTCCATCGACACGGCCGTGTACGACGTGCTCGGGGATGACTGGGACATCGAGATGCGCGCCGAGGCAGAGCTGCGAAGCCTCGGTCTCGACGAGGCGATGCTGACCCGCACCGTCGGCAGCCTGTCCGGCGGCGAGGCCATGCTCGTGGCCGTCGCCGGTCTGCGCCTCGGCGGTGCGCCGATCGTGCTGCTCGACGAGCCCAGCAACAACCTCGATCGGGAGGCGCGCGACAGGCTCACCGAGCTCGTCGCATCGTGGCGTGGAACGCTCGTCATCGCCAGCCACGACGAGGAGCTGCTCGAGCACGTCGACCAGATCGCCGAGCTCCGGCGAGGGGAGCTCAGCCTGACCGGCGGCGGGTACAGCGCGTACCTCGAGCAGCTCGAACGCGAGCGAATGGCGGCCGCCCAGGCCCTCCGCTCAGCCGAGGGCACGCTCAGATCCGAGCAGCGCGACCGTCGAGAAGCGGAGGCGAAGATCGCGAGCAGCCTCCGAGCGGGGAAGAAGGCGCAGGCCAACAAGCGGGCGCCGAAGATCCTCATGAACGGGCAGAAGGCGCGCGCCCAGGTGTCCGCGGGCAAGCTCCGAGGGGAGCACGACGCGCGCCTCGCCGACGCTCGTGCCGCCGTGGACCGGGCTGAGGAGCGCGTGAGGGACGACGCGAGCATCCGCATCCAGCTGCCCGACCCCGACGTCGCGTCGTCGCGTCGGCTCGCGACCCTCGAACTGCCGGATACCGCGGGCGAGCTGCGGCCGATCGTGATCATGGGGCCGGAGCGCATCGCCCTCACCGGTCCGAACGGCTCGGGCAAGACGACGATCCTCGAGGCGATCGCCACCTCGGCCGACGCGGACGGCGCCGAGGGGGCTGCGCGCATCGGCACGCGCGGGGGAGCGTGGGTCACCGCGTCCACCAACCGTGTCGGATACCTGCGCCAGCGCCTCGACGGTCTGGACGACGGGGCGAGTGTGCTGGACAACGTGCAGCGGGCGGCGCCGGAGACCTCCGTGCAGGAGCTCAGAGCGCAGCTCGCTCGGTTCCTGCTGCGCGGGGCCGTCGTCGAACGGCCCGTGTCCTCGCTCTCCGGAGGCGAGCGCTTCCGGGTCTCGCTCGTTCGGCTCCTCCTCGCGACCCCCGCCTCCCAGCTCCTGCTGCTGGACGAGCCGACCAACAACCTCGACCGGGAATCGACCGCGCAGCTCGTCAGCGCGCTCGGCGACTACCGGGGAGCGCTCCTCGTCGTGAGCCACGACGAGCGGTTCCTCGGGAGGCTGGGGGTGACCAGACGACTCGGTCTCGACCCGGCAGGAAGCGTCATCGCAGAGGCGTGAGGCCGGGACGGGGTCGCGGCGGGTCTCGCAGCAGGGCCGCCGCAATGCCACAATGGATGCACGCGCGATCTACGCGTACAAGGTGTGCCTTCGGGGCAGGCCACCCGGGCAGAGTTCCAGAGGTGCTATTTGTGAATACTGAACTGGCTTCGTCGTACGCGCGCGCGGAGGAAGCCGTCGCGTTGCGCGTGAGTGCCGCCAGCGATGTCGGAAGTGTGCGCCAGGTCAACGAGGACTCCGTGCTCGCACGAATGCCCGTCTTCTTCGTCGCCGATGGCATGGGCGGTCACGCCTACGGCGACCGCGCGAGCCAGACCGTGGTCGCGACCTTCGACGAGGAGTTCCAGGTCGAGGAGCCCGCGACGCCGGATCGCGTGCTGCGCACCATCGACCGCGCGAACCGTGCGGTGCAGGACCTCGTGACCGAGGCCGACGGCCCCGGCGCCGTCGCGGGCACGACGCTCTCCGGCATCGCGCTCGTCGACCTTGCCGACCTCGGCGCAGAGCTGCTGCACTGGATGATCTTCAACGTCGGGGACTCGCGCGTGTACGGCTGGAACGGCCGCGCGCTCGTGCAGGTCACCGTCGACCACTCGGCCGTGCAGGAGATGGTCGCCATGGGGCTCATCTCGGCCGCCGACGCGCTCATCCACCCCGACCGCAACGTCATCACCCGCGCCGTCGGCTCCGAGAGCGACGTGGAGGCCGACATCTGGCTCATGCCGGTGCACGGCCACCAGGTGTTCCTCGTCTGCTCGGATGGGCTCACGAAGGAGCTCAGCGACGAGCAGATCTCGCAGGTCATGCTCGAGTACCACTCCGACCCGGAGCCCGAGCTGACGCTCGCCGAGACGCTCGTGCAGACGGCGGTCGAGGTCGGCGGACGCGACAACGTGAGCGTCGTCGTCATCGACTCCGAATACGCGAACGCCGACCAGGCATCCGCTGCGCCCACCGTGACGACGGGGCCGATCGCGGCTCCGCCGGCCGACGACAGCTTCGAAGACACGACGCCGAGGTAACGATGACCGAGGCACCCCACGAGGCCACGGCACACGCTCCCGTGATCTTTCGTCAGCGCCGTCACGCGCTGCTGATCCCGCGTCCGCTCGCATCGTCGCAGCGCGCGGACCCGGCGCTCGACGCTGGCGACGCCCCTGACGCCCCTGACGCCCCTGAGGCCGCGGGAGCCGTCGACGCGGCCCGCCTGGCGTTCACGGACGGCGCCCTCTCGTGCGACCGCGTCCTCGCGGCTCTTCTCGGCGGCGGCCCGCTCAGCGAGGTCGCCCCGTTCGTGTACCTGATCCGCGACGGGAACGGCCTGCGGGTCCTCGCGCGAGGGCCGCTGCGCGTCGTCGAGCTGCCGAACTCGCCACGGGTCGGGATGCGCCCCGCCGTCATCAATGCGCGGGAGGCGCTCACCTGGGTCGAAGCCCTGCTCCCGGCCGCGCGCGGCGTCGAGGTCACCGTCGAGGACGACAGGCTCGGACGCGACGAGGTGCCGATCCAGCTGCTGTTCGCGGACCGCGACCACGAGGTCGCCGAGGCATCAGTCCCGAACCTCGAGGCCGTGGAGACGACCGCCGACCCCGACCTCGACGGCACCGTCGGCCCGGGGGAGGCCGTGCAGGAGCATTCGCAGTCGCTCGAGGCGCAGCTCGAAGGGGCCCCACGCTCGCACACAGCGAAGGCGGAATCCGGCGAGGCGTTCCCAGAGGCGACGATTCTCGAGCTGCCCGTCGACCTCGAGCTTCCCTCAGATGACGAAGGACGTTCCCGCGACGAATCGGCCGCGCTCGACAAGCCCGCCTCCGAATCCGAATCCGAGCCTGCAGCCGAAGGTGACGCGCCCGCCGACGGTGATGCAGCAGCCGAAGGCGCATCGGAGCCCGAGGCGAGCGAGGACGCGGACCCCTCGAATCGCGACGCGCAGACGTTCCCCGTGCCGATCCTCGACGCGGAAGCGCAGGCCGACCTGATCGGGGAGCATGACGGCCGCACGATCCTGAGCGACGAAGCGAGCCGCATCCGCCAAGCCGCATCTGCGCGCCGCGCCGCGCGCCGAGAATCCCAGGACCACCCCGACCCGGCGGCGACCCAGCTCGGGTCGCTCCCGCCCCACCACGTCGCCTCGGCAGGCCGAAGCGGTCACCCCGAGCTCACCGACCGCCCCGAGCAGGGGGAGCACGACGGTCTCACGGTCGCCGGAGGATCGATCCAGGACCTCAGGCGCGACCGTGCCAGCCAGGTCGGGCTCGGCGACCTCGGTGAGACGGTGCTCGCGCAGGCGCTGTCGTTCGAGACGCACCCCGAAGGCGGGGGCGCGGCGTTCGCTGCGCCGGCCGCACCGCCGGCAGGGCCAGTCGCGGCCCCGGCCGCAGAGCCCGCAGCGCCACGCCTGACAGCACCATCCGCCCCGCCGGCTGCGCGCCCGCATGCGCCCGCGCATCCCACTGCCCCGAACGCGCCCGCCTACGTCGTCGAGCTGTCCACGGGCGGCACGGTCGGGCTCGCGGGTCCGCTTGTGCTCGGCAGGGCGCCGAGCATGGGGGCAGAGCAGACCGGGGGTGTCGAGCCCCAGCACGTCAAGCTCACCGGAGCGACCGATATCTCCCGCAACCACGTGCTGATGAGCGTCGAAGGTGGCGTCATCGTCGTCACCGACCTGCATTCGCGCAACGGCACCGACGTCGTCATGCCCGGCCGCGGCCCGCAGCGGCTGCGAGCCGGCGAGCCGACAGCGGTCATGCCGAACACGGTCATCGACCTCGGCAGCGGCATCTTCCTGACCGTGCGCAACCTGTCCATGACGGCGAGCCACTGACGGTGGCCGGGCCGCGACGAACGCCAGCGGAGCCGCCCGAGATTCCTGGCTACCTCTACCGAAAGCACTTAGGTTCTGGCGGCTTCTCCGACGTCTTCCTCTACGAGCAGCAGTTCCCGCGAAGACTCGTCGCGGTCAAGGTGCTGCTGGGCGGTGACGACCTCGGCGAGACGAGCAGGCAGGCGTTCATCGGCGAGGCCAACCTCATGGCGCAGATGTCGTCGCACCCCTACATCGTCACGATCTTCCAGGCCGACGTCGCGGGCGACGGCCGCCCCTACTTCGTGATGGAGTTCGCGTCGGGCCTCAGCCTCTCCGAACGCTACAAGCGAGAGCGGATCCCCGTCGAGGAAGTGCTGCGCACGGGGGTGCGCATCTCGAGCGCCGTCGCGACCGCACACGCCGTCGGCATCCTGCACCGCGACGTGAAGCCAGCGAACATCCTCACGAACGACTTCGGCTGGCCGGCGCTCACCGACTTCGGCATCTCCTCCGCGGTCGACGATGAGCTCGCGGACGCCGGCGATCTCGTCGAGTCCGCCCCGGCAGGGGGCGGCGGGTTGTCGGTGCCCTGGTCCCCGCCGGAGATGTTCGAGGACGAACCGAAGCCCGACGTGCGCAGCGAGGTCTTCTCGCTCGGCGCGACCGTCTACTCGCTGGTCGCAGGGCACACCCCGTTCGAACGCCCGGGGCAGAAGAACTCAACGCTCGACCTCATCTCCCGCATCGAGCGCGGATCCATCTCACCCATCGACCGCGGGGACGTCCCCAGGTCGCTCGTGAGCGTGCTCCACAAGGCGATGGCCCGCAACCCCGCCCACCGCTACCAGAGCGCGGTCGAGTTCGCGTACGCGCTGCAGCGGGTCGAGCTCGAGCTGAACTACGCGCCGACCGCGATCGACGTGCCCAACATGACGATCTCCGCTCCCATCGCGACCGGGGGTGGGGATGCGGATGCGACGAGCCTGCGGCCCGTCTCGCTGGTCAACGCGCAGGTCCACGAAGGGGCCCGCGCGAGCAAGGCCGAGCTGACGTCCGCCCGCGCGGTCGTCCGAGTCGCCGCGCAGCAGTCGCCAGGTGGGTTCGCCGCGCGGTACGAGACGGCCAGCGGCCCACGGACCGGCAGGAGGCCCCGGGGCGCCGAGCACCCGGCCGCGCAGCCGAGCGATGACTCCGGACCGACGACAGCCCGCCGCATCACGACACCGGGCCACGCATCCGCCGGTCCAGCGCCGATCGCGCCCTCATTCGGGGGCGCACCCGGAAGCCAGCAGATCGGTGACGCGCGCGTCGAGGCGACGATGGCCGACGACCTGGCCGGTGTCAGCGAGGCCAACGCGGCGGCCGCCAGGCGCAGGCCCTCGCGGAACGCGCTCGTCGGTCTCATCGCGGGCGGCCTCGTCGTCGTCATCGGCGTTGCCGCCGCCGCCGCGTGGATGCTCACCCCCGGGGACGAGGAGATCGGCCGCGCCACCGCCACCCCAGTGTCCATCGACGCTGGTGGCTTCCCTCCCGTGCTCGTCGCCCCCGTCGCCGTCCGCAGCCCAGACGGCGCCGTCACCTTCTCGTGGTCGAACCCCGACCCGCAGCCCGGCGACGTCTACTACTGGACCGTCGGAGAGAACGGCAAGGACGGCGCGACGACAAGTGAGACATGGGTCGTGATCCCGGGAGTACCGGAGGGCGCCCAGGCCTGCATCGAGGTGGAAGTGCGGCGCGGCGGGAAGGTCAGTCCGGAACCGCTCGATGTCTGCTACCCGCAATGAGCGCGCCGATCCGCCATGATGGACCCATGAGTGAAAGCAAGTACACCTCTGCGGTCGACGCGAGCGAGATCCCGGAAGAGGCCGTCGAGATCTCCGACAGCGACGAGCGAGTCGTCAGCGAGGTGCCGCCACTCGGACCGCTGCGCGTCGAATTCGTGGGGGAATGGTACGAACTGGACCCGGCGGCGCCGTTCACGATCGGCCGCGACGCGGACCTCGTCATCGACGAGAACCCGTACCTGCACCGACAGTTCCTCGTGCTCCAGGCCGAGTTCGGCATGTGGTGGCTCTCCAACGTGGGCTCCGTGCTCTCGGCCACGGTCACCGACGACTCGGGCCAGGTGCAGTCCTGGCTGTCGCCCGGCGCGAAGCTGCCGGTCGTCTTCCAGCACATGCAGGTCATGTTCACGGCCGGCTCCACGACGTACGACTTCGCCATCCACTCGGCGTCGGACTTCTACAACACGTCCCACGTCAACATGTCCCCATCCGGCAACACGACGCAGGCCGTCATCCACCTCACCGAGACGCAGCGCGAGCTGATCCTCGCGCTGGCGGAGGACGTCCTGCGCAACTCCGTTCCGGGGCGCGGCGTCATCCCGAGCTCGGCGGATGCGGCCGCTCGCCTCGGCTGGACGCTCCCGACCTTCAACCGGAAGCTCGACAACGTGTGCGACAAGCTCGACAAGTTCGGCGTCTCTGGACTGCGGGGCGGGCGCAGCAAGCTCGCGTCCAACCGCCGCGCCCGCCTCGTCGAGTACGCCATCTCGACGCGTCTCGTGACTCCGGAGGACCTCGACATCCTCGACCGCCGCTGACACCGCCTGGCAGCCGCCAGAGTCGTCCGGGAGAGTCCCGCCGAGCGCCCGGCAGCCTCGCCGAGTTCCGAGGAGCATCGCCGACTCCCGAGGAGGAGGGGAGCCCGCGCGGTCGCGCCCGCGTCCGCTCCTCGTGCACAATGATGTCCGGTGCGCCTTGCGTGAGGCGCTGAGGATCTCTGCTGGGGGTGGGGAAGCATGCGCCGAACAGCGCCGAGGCCGAGGGGCCGCCGCCAGCTGGCGATGACGCTCGTCCTCGCCCTCCTCGTGGGAACCCCCCTGCTGTTCGCGCTCCTCCACGAGGGGTTCGCGGCCGCCGAGATCGAGGTGGAGAGCAGCGACGTCTGGGTCTCGAACAGCCAGGACCTCCGGGCGGGGCGCCTGAACGCGCAGATCCAGGAGCTCGACGCGAGCGTGAGCCTCGTCACCGCAGACGTGGGCATCCTGCAGGACGGTGACACCGTGTTCCTGCATGACCAGACGAGCGGCTCCCTCGGACGGGTCGACCCGGCGCTCACCGACCTGCGGGAGAGCATCCTGACGCCTGCCGGCAGTCGCAGCTCGTATGGGGGCGGTGTGATCGCGCTCCTCGACCCGGCAACCGGCAGGCTATGGCTCATCGATGCCGCCCAGCCGCTCGCCTTCGACGCGGCGACCGCGGAGCCGGTCGCGGAGCTCGGCGCCCACGCGCAGGTCGTCGTCACGCCGCTCGGCACGGTGCTCGCGGTCTCGCCCGAGAAGCAGCAGATCCTGCGCATGGAGGGCCTCGGCGCCGAGCAGAGCTGGGAACCCCTCGCGGGTTCCCCCGGCGAGTACGAGCTGACCGCTGTCGGGGAGCAGCCGGTGGTCTTCGACCGCGAGGCTGGCTCGCTGCTGGTCGACGGCGAGGCCAGGCCGGTTCCTGAGACGGCGCTCCGCGTGCAGCTGCCAGGCGCGGCGGCCCCCGAGATCGTGTTCGCGACCGTCGACGGAGCCCTTCGTGTGCCCCTGGACGGCGGCGACCCGGTCAGCGTGCCCGCCGGCATCGACGGCTCTCTGGCCACGCCGGAGGGCACCGCGCGTCCCGCGGTGGTCGGCGGATGCACGCACGCGGCGTGGGCGCAGACCGCCACGACGATGGTCGCGTGCGGTGGCGGCGAGCCGCGCATCCAGTCGATGTCGACGCCGCCGCTCGGCGAGATCCTCTTCCGGGTCAACCGCAACGTCGTCGCCCTCAACGACGTCGCGACGGGCCAGGTGTGGCTGCCGCAGGAGAACATGCGGCTCGTCGAGAACTGGAACGAGCTCGTGCCGCCCGAGGACGCCGACGGCGTCGAGGGGGAGAACGAGGCGACCGAGGAGTCGTTCGAGGCGACACTCGCCGAGCGGGGCGAGGTGAACACGCCACCAGACCTGGTGGATGACGTCTTCGGCGTGCGCGCCGGATCCACGGGGTATCTGACGGTGCTCGACAACGACTCGGATGTCGACGGCGACATCCTCACGATCACCGGACTCGCGGGGGACGTGCCGGAGTCCTTCGGCGAGCTGCGCCTCATCGACGACGGGCGCGCCCTCCAGTTCCGTGCCGCAGACGGGGCCTCCGGCGAGCAGACGCTCACCTACACGGCGACCGACGGCAGACAGGGCGGCGTCGCCGAGGCGCGGCTCACGATCCGGATCCAGCCCGCGGATGCCGAGAACCAGGCGCCCACGACGAACAGGACCAGCACGGTCGCCGTCGAGGCCGGCCAGAAGATCTCCTACAACGTCATCCCCGACTGGATCGACCCGGACGGCGACCCCATCTTCCTGCAGGGGGCGACGGCACCGGTCGGCGACGCCATCGGCTTCACACCAGACGGCCGCATCACCTTCACGGCGGCCAGTGCGGAGCTGGGGGAGCGCGTCGTGCCCTATCTCGTCTCGGACGGCTCCTCGCAGGCCGCCGGCGAGCTGCGCATCCGCGTCGAGGCGCCAGGCACACTCGGCCCGATCGGGACGCCCGACTACGCGAGGGGCGTGCTCGGCGAGACCGTGACCGCGCAGCCGCTCGTCAACGACCTCTCGCCGAACGGGCAGGCCCTCGGCCTCGTCGAGATCGCGGAGCTCGGCACGGCGACCGGAGGGGCCAGCTTCAACCCCGACCTCGGCACGGTGACCTTCACCTCCGAGACCGCGATGACCGCCTACGTGCAGTACACCGTCACGGCCGGGGCCGCCACCTCGGTCGGGATCATCCGCTTCGACGTCGAGGACGCCGCGGCGGAGCCCACGCAGGTGACCGCCGTCCGCGACCTCGCCTACCTGCGCCCTGGCCAGTCGAACGCCGTCGACGTGCTGGGCAACGACGTGTCGACGGGCACGGGTGTGCTCTCCGTGCAGAGCGTCGAGACGACGGATGAGGCGCGGATCGCGGGACTCGCCGTCGAACTCATCGACAACACGATCGTCCGCCTCTCCTCGCAGGCGGCGATCCAGCAGGCCATCGAGCTGCCGTACACGATCACCGACGGGGCGTCGACGTCCGTCGGCTACATCGTCGTCGTCCCGGTCGAGCCAGCCGTCACACACGAGCCCCCCGTCGCCGTCGACGACACCAGGCGGGTGCGGGCCGGCGACTACACGAGCGTCTCCGTGCTCGAGAACGACTCGCACCCGGACGAGGCGCAGATGTCGCTCGCGCCGGAGCTCAACAACGTGCAGGTCGGCGACGGCTACACGTTCGTCTCCGGCGACGACGTCCGCCTCCAGGCGCCGAGCGAGCCGGGCACCTACTCGCTCGGGTACACCGTCGTCGACGAGCACGGCGAGCAGGCCGGCGCGAACCTCACCTTCCAGGTGACGGCCCCAGACGAGTCGAGCAACCGGCCGCCGGAGCCAGGCACCGACACCGCCAGGGTCTTCGAGGGCGCCAGCGTGCGCATCGAGGTGCCCCTGAACGGCATCGACCCGGACGGCGACTCCGTCGAGCTCACGCAGCTCGTCGACGTCCCCAAGCTCGGCTCGGTGCGGGAAGTCACGCAGACCTCCTTCATCTACGAGGCCTTCGCGGGCGCCTCCGGAACGGACGTGCTGCGCTACGAGGTCGTCGACGGCTACGGCCAGCGAGCCGAGGGCACCATCAAGGTGGGCGTCGTCGCCCGCCCCACCGCCACGGCGCCACCAGTCGCCGTCGATGACACCGTGCGCGCCAAGCCCGGCTCGCGCATCGCGGTCCCCGCGCTGCAGAACGACTCCGACCCGAACGGCTACCCGCTCGAGCTCGTTCCGGAGCTCGTCGGGGTCGACGCGAGCCTCGACGCCGAGGTCGACGGCGACTCCGTCATCGTCACGGTCCCGGGCGACGGCGAGTTCGTCTCCGTGCCCTACACGATCACCAACGGCCAGGGAGGTCAGGACGCCGCGTTCATCCACATCACGATCAGCGCGGATGCCCCGACCCTCCCGCCGACCGCGACCGACCACGTCGTCCGTCTCGACGACTTCGCCGGCGCGGAGACGCTGAGCGTCAACGTGCGCGACGGCGCGACGAACCCAGGCGGGCGGGTGAGCGAGCTCGCCGTCGACCTCGTGGGGGCCGGGGCCGGGGCGGCGCAGGTCGAAGAGGACGGACGCGTGACGGTGACGCTCAGCGACGTCAGGCAGATCATCGTCTACCGGCTGACAGCAGCGGACACAGGGCTCACGGCGGCCGGATTCCTCATGGTCCCCGCCCTCATCACCGAGGAGTCGAAGCGGCAGTCGCCGTTCCTCATCCCCGACCTCCCCGCGCAGAAGGTCAAGGTCGGCGAGTCGATCTCGTGGAACGTCAACGACCTCGTCCGGGCGCCCTCCGGCAACCGCGTCGTGATCATCAACCCGGAGGAGGCGTGGGCCGAGCAGGCAGACGGCAGCCCCATCGTGCAGAGCGACACCGAGCTCAGGTTCACGCCGAAGCCAGGGTTCCGCGGGCCCGCATCCATCACCTTCCAGGTGTCGGATGCGGACGGCGACAACGACCCGAACGCCGGCATCGCGACCATCCGGGTGCCGATCGCCGTCGGCGACCCCGACTTCTTCGACGTGGCCCCCACATTCGTCGCCCCGCAGCTCACCATCGAGCAGGGCACGGAGCAGAGCTTCGACCTGAGCACCGCCACGGGGCACCCCAACAAGGACGTCGTGCCCCAGGTGCAGTTCTCGAAGCTCACGGGCGGAGCGGGAGACCTCACGGCGTCCCTCGACGGCAGCACCGTCAAGGTCGGGGCCGGCGTCACCGCGAAGGTCGGCACGGTCGCGAAGTACACGGTCACGTACACGTTCCGCGAGTTCGTGCAGACGGGCACCGTCACCGTAACGGTCGTCTCGACCTCGAAGCCGCTGCCGCGCGCCGTGCCGGACGAGCAGCTCGCCCGACGCAACGAGCCCGTCACCATGAACGTCACCGCAAACGACTTCAACCCGTTCCCCGAGTCGCCCCTCGAGCTCCTCGCCGCGAGCGACGTGTCTGGCGGTGCCGAGAAGGCTGCCGTGTCAATCGTGGACGGGCAGCTGCGGATCGTCCCGGCCACGAACTTCATCGGCACCATCACGGTCAGCTACCGCATCGGCGACCAGACCGGCGACCCCCTCCGCGAGACGACCGGCCTGGCAACCGTCGAGGTGCAGGACGTGCCAGGCATCCCCACGTCGGTGACGCTCGAGAAGGGCAGCTCGCTCGGCACGCTCGTCGTGGGCTGGTCGAGCGCCATCTCCAACGGCTCCGAGATCACCGGATACGAGGTGACGCTCACCGGGGGAAACAGCCCCATCGTGCGCAACGTCGATGGGTCGGTGTTCAGCGTCACGTTCACGGGCGAGGACGGGCTCAAGGTCGGCGTCCAGTACTCGGCCACGGTGCGCGCGACGAACGCGCTCGGAATCGGAAACCCCTCGGAGCCCTCTGGAACCGACAAGCCGATCAACCTGCCGACGGCGCCCCAGTCGGTGAGCGTCCCTGACCGCCTGACCGCTCCGGGCGAGACGACCGGCACGCTCACCGCCGAGTGGTCCGCGCCCAGCAGCGACGGGGGCGGGCTCACCGGCTACGACGTGAGCGTGCAGATCGGCACGGCCACCCCAGCGGTCACCAGCGTCCCCCCGACCCAACTCAGTCTCGACATCACCGGCATCACCGTGCCGAAGTACGGATCGACCCCTGTCCGCGTCGTCGTCACCGCGAAGAACACCGCCGGAACGGCCACCTCCGCGAACCCCGCCATCGGCAACCTGCGCTACACGCCGCTCTACAAGGTCGCGGTCACGGGCGGCAAGGCCGTGCCCGGACAACCGGATGAGGTGAAGAGCTTCATCATCAAGGGCGAGGACTTCTCGGATGTCGACTCCTACACGGTCAAGTGCTACAGCAACGGCAAGCAGGGCGCCGACAAGTCGGTCGGAGAGCAGTCGAACGTAAGCGGCACCGCACTCAAGGCGGAGGGCGGCGTCGTCGTCCCGGAATGCAAGGGCAGCCTCGGCGGGTACTGGGTGGAGATCTTCCAGGACGGCGTCTTCGTCGTCAAGAGCGACGTGCTCGAGAAGTGGTAGCCCGAATGTCGGTGGCCGAGCAGACAATGACCAGAACCGGCGCGCAGCGGCGTCGCCAGCAGGAGGAGCCCCTATGACCGTGACCGAAGAGCAGGCCGCCTGGTTCCAGGACGCCTTCGAGCGACTGACCGCCAACATCGAGCAGGCGGTCGTCGGCAAGCGGCACGTCGTCGAGCTCACCCTCACGACCCTCTTCAGTCAGGGGCACCTCCTCCTCGAGGACGTGCCAGGCACCGGCAAGACGGTGCTCGCGAAGGCCCTCGCCAAGACGATCGATGGCACCAACAGCCGCGTGCAGTTCACGCCAGACCTGCTGCCCTCCGACGTCACCGGCGTCACGATCTTCGATCAGGTGAAGCGCGACTTCGAGTTCCACCCCGGCCCCATCTTCGCCTCCATCGTGCTCGCCGACGAGATCAACCGCGCCTCGCCGAAGACGCAGTCCGCGCTGCTCGAGGTCATGGAGGAGGGGCGGGTCACCGTCGACGGAACGCCGCATCCCGTGCCGTCGCCGTTCCTCGTCATCGCGACCCAGAACCCCGTCGAGCAGGCCGGCACCTACAAGCTGCCGGAAGCGCAGCTCGACCGCTTCCTCATGAAGACCTCCCTCGGCTATCCCGACCACGAGAGCACCGTGCGCCTGCTCATGGATGCGGGAAACCGGCAGCGAGCCGACAGCGTGCCCGCCATCCTCCACGCCGAGAACGTCGTCGTCATGCAGCAGCTCGCCGCCGACGTGCACGTCGACGAGTCGATCATGGCCTACGTCTCGGAGATCGTCACCGCCACGCGCGCCGACCGAGACGTGCTCGTCGGCGTCTCCGTCCGCGGCGCGCTTGCGCTCGCCCGCGCCGTGAAGGCCTGGGCCCTCGCGCACGGCCGCCGCTACGTCATTCCCGACGATGTGCGCACCCTCGCGCACCCCGTGCTCGCACACCGGCTCATCCTCGACCCGGAAGCCGAGTTCTCGGGCACCACGCCAGACCAGGTCATCGACCGGTGCCTCCTCGAGGTCGACCCACCCCAGCACCGAGCCGCGTAGTGACCGACGCGCACGAATCCACCGACGCCGACATCGCGGACCGCGACCGGCTCACGATCGGCGACGCCATCAGGTGCGTCACGCCGCTCGGCTGGGTCGTGCTCGTCTCCGGCGTCCTGCTGCTCGTCGTCGGGACGGTGTTCGGGTGGCTCGAGCTCATCGGAATCGGGGGAGTGCTCGTCGGCGTGTTCGCCGCCGCGGTGCCTTTCACCATCGGACGCGAGAGCTTCGGCGTGCAGGTCGACCTCGAGCCGCGGCGCGTTCGCGTCGGCGACCGCGCGCTCGGCCGGCTGCAGGTCACCAACCTCGGCGAGCGCCGCGTCCTCCCGACCCGCCTCGCCCTCCCGGTCGGTCACGCGACCGCCGAGTTCAGCGTGCCCCAGCTGGGGCCGGACGAGACGCACGAGGACCTCTTCGCCGTGCCCACCACGCGCCGCGCCGTCATCGAAGCAGGTCCTGCCCGTTCGCTGCGGGGCGACCCCATCGGCCTGCTCGAGCGGGCCACGAGATGGACGGGCGTGCTCGAGCTGTTCGTGCACCCCAGGACCGTGCGCATCACCGCCCAGGTGGCGGGCCTCCTTCGCGACCTCGAAGGTGTCACCGGCGAGCGCATCACCGACGACGACCTCGCCTTCCACGCCCTCCGCCCCTACGAGCCCGGTGACGACCGCAGGAACATCCACTGGCGCACCAGCGCGCGGACCGGCCTGCTCATGGTCCGTCAGTTCCAGGAGACCCGTCGCTCGCAGGCCAACGTGCTGCAGACACTCGAGGCGTCCGCCTACGCGTCCGAGGAGGAGTTCGAGCTCGGTGTCGAGGTGCTCGCCTCCCTCGCGCAAGAACTCATCCGCTCAGGGGTCGCCCTCAGCGCCATGACCCAGAGCGGGCGGCTGCCGACGCGCGCCGTCTCATCGATGCTCGACGGCACCAGCAGGCTGCAGCCCCACGCGACGGCAGCCTCATCGCTGCGCGACTTCGTCGCCCTCAGCGTCCGACGGCTTCCGCAGGCCAGCATCGTCTTCCTCGTCTGCGGCAGCGCCACGACCGACGCGCAGCTCGGGCAGCTGCAGTCCGTCTTCACCGCCGACGTGACCCTCGTCGTCTTCCGCTGCGCCATCGGACACCCCGCCAGCCGCACGCGCCTCCGCGAGACCGTCGTGTGCACGGTGCCTGATCTCGACGACCTGCCGCGCCTGGTGCGCGAGACGCGGGTGCGCACATGACCGCGGCGACCAAGGGGCAGACAGGCGGCGGACCCCGGGAGACGTCCTCACCCCGGCGCGACCGAGCCACCCGGGCACCGCAGGAGACAGCGACCTCGTCCCTCATAGGGGCCCGTTCCCTCGTCGACGCGGGTGTCATCGCGGTGCTCACGATGGTCGCATCCCTCGGGTTCGCGCCCGCCTACGGCAGCGGCTGGTTCCTGCTGGCCGTTGCCGGCGGACTGATCGTCGGCATCGGCTCCTCCCTCATCGGGGCCCGCCTGGGCCTCACCCGCGTCAACACGCTCCTCGTGGCGATCGCCAGCTACTTCCTCTTCGGAACCGCGTTCGCGCTGCCCCAGACCGACCTCGGCGGGGTGCTGCCCACCCTCGCGACGCTCGCCGACCTCGCCCGCGCCCCCGTGTTCGCGTGGCGCGACGCCGTGACCCTCTCGACCCCGCTGCTCGAGCCCGGCCATCTGGCGGCGCTGCCCTACTTCGTCGCCGCCGCCTGCTCCCTCGTGTCGATGATGCTGCTCCTCTGGGTCGCACCCGCACGGCCCCGCGCGGTCTGGCCGCCGAGCGTCGCGCTGCTCGGCCCCCTCGCCGTTCTCGCCAGCGCGATCTTCATCGGAACAGACGACAGCGTCGCCGGCGTGCTGCGCGGCGGAGTCTTCGCCGCCGTCGCCCTCGTCTGGCTCAGCTGGCGCCGAGGCTTCGGCAACGTCGCCTCGAAGGACGCCAGGCGCGCGCTCTTCCGTTCCCGCGCGCTCGGCACCGGTGTGCTCGTCCTCGTCGCCGCCCTGCTCACGACCGCCGGTGGCTTCGTCGCCGCGGCGACCGTCGCAGACCAGCGGGTCGTCGCACGCGAGCAGATCACGCCGCCGTTCGACCCCCTCTCGCACACGAGCCCGCTCGCCGGCTTCCGCGAGTACTCCAAGCTGAACCCAGACGCCGTGCTCTTCGACGCGACCGGACTCCAGGGTGGAGACCGCATCCGCCTCGCGACGCTCGAGAGCTACTCGGGCAAGTCCTGGCAGATCGCCGACCCCCAGCAGTCCCTCGAAGCAGCCGGCAGCTACACCCTCTCGGGGCGAGTCGTGCCGAGCAACCCCTTCGTGACCGCGTCGTCCCAACGGCATCTCGACGTCACCATCCGCGACTACTCCGACATCTGGCTGCCAAGCATCGGCGTCCCGACGGACGTGAACCTCACCGGCGGCAGCCTGCCAGAGCGCAGCGGGGACTTCCGCTTCAACGCTCGTGCCAGCGGGGGCCTCGTCACCTCGGGGCTCCGAGAAGGCGACACCTACGAGATCGCCGCACTCGTGCAGGACCTCCCGATCGAAGGGCAGCTCGACAACGCGGACGTCGTCGACCTCGCCTACCCGGAGATGCCCGCCGCGCCAACCGCGCTCGTCGAGCGGCTGCAGAGCTACGTCGCGGGCGAGACGTCGCCCTACCTGCAGCTGAAGGCCATCGAGAACGCGCTCATGGCCGAGGGATACTTCAGCCACGGCACCGCCAGCGACACCGTGCCCTCCCGTGCCGGGCACGGGCTCGACCGCATGCAGGAGCTCTTCGAGCTCCGCTACCTCGTCGGCGACGAGGAGCAGTACGCGTCAGCCATGGCGATCATGGCCCGCCAGCTCGGCTTCCCGGCACGTGTCGTCATGGGCTACGCGCCAGAGCAGGTCACGAGCGACGGCACCACGGAAGTCCGCGGTTCCGACGTCACCGCCTGGGTCGAGGTCCCATTCGAGCGCTTCGGATGGGTCGCGTTCGACCCCACACCGGAGCGCACCGACGTGCCCGTCAACACGACGACCGACCCCCAGTCGAAGCCCAAGGCGCAGGTGCGTCAGCCGCCGCAGACCCAGGAGAAGCCGGACGAGCTGCTGACGAGTGCCGACGAGCGTCGACAGGAGGAAGAGCCTGACGACGAGGAGACCCTCCCCGGCTGGATCCTCACCCTCGGCGTATCGCTCGCCGTTCCGCTCGCGCTGTTCTTCGTGCCGCTGCTCGTGATCGGGATCCTCAAACGGCGACGACGCAGGAAACGACAGCACGAGGGGCCCCCGCACCTCCGGGCGGCCGGGGCGTGGAGCGACAGCATCGACCGATTCGCCGAGCTCGGCTACGCAGTGCCGCCACGAAGCACCCGGGTGCAGACGGCCGCGGCAGTGCATCCATCGCTCGCCTCCATCGCCGACCGGAGCGACCAGGCTGTGTTCGGCGACGAGCTGCCGACGGATGAGCAGCTCGCGCTCCTCTGGGCGGATGCGGATGCCTCCGTCGCCGAGGCGCGCAAGACTGTCGGCTTCTGGCGCCGCCTCCGAGGACGATTTGCGTTCCGGCGCCGCCCGCGAGCCGTATCATGGCGACGTGGAACGTTCGGGGTTCATCGAGGTACCGCCGGGAATGATCGGCCAGGGGGCGAGCATGTCTGAAACGGCAGACGAGCCCGACCGGGTAGCTCGGTCGGAGCAATCAGCACGCGGCGGAAGCTCGACGGAAGGCTCGGCCGACGACTGGCTCCGCGCCGAGCTCGACGACGACTACCCGCTGCCGCCCCTCCCTGCCCCACGGCCCAGGCTCACGCCGCAGCCAGCCGCGCAGGGCCTCCCTCCGGCTGCGCAGGGCCTCCCTCCGGCTGTGCAGAGCCTCCCTCCGGCGGCGCCGCAGTTCGGCGCGGCAGCGCAGGTCACCAGCGCGCCGCTCGAGTCGCCGCTCGCACCGCCGTTCGCCCCGGTCGATCGTGCGCAGCCCGCAGCGCCGTTCCAGGGCCCGTCGACCACCACGGAGATCGACGCCCGACAGCCGAACCCGCAAGAGCCAGGCGTGCAGGCCGAGCAGCCGCTCCCAGAATGGGTGATCGTGCTCTCCGACGGCGTCAGCCTCCCCATCTACGGTCCGGTGGTGATCGGGCGCAACCCCTCGCAGGAACGCTTCCCAGACGCCTCGGTCTCCGCGGTCGCCGACATCACACAGACCATGTCGAAGACCCACGCCAGGTTCTGGGCCGACGGAGATCGCCTGTACGTCGACGACCTGAACTCGACCAACGGCGTCGCCCTCTTCCCTGGCGGGAATGCGCACGGCGCCCTCGCGGTTGAGCCTGGAGTCCCAGCGGAACTCCGCTCCGGCGACGTCGTGCAGCTCGGCGAATACCGACTGTCGATCCGCCGCAGCTGAGCGACGCGTTCAGCCTCGTCCCGTCAGGAGCCGCATGGTCTCGCCGCCGCGACTCACCCTCCGAACGCCGACGCCCGAAGCCCGAAAACCGGAAAACGGCGCAGTGTTAGCATGGTCCGCATGTCTGCCGGTCTGCTCCTCCTTTGCTGCCGCGACGGGGCCTGACTTCGCAGGTGCATCCCGTCGCGGTGTTCAAGGCGCCTGACCAGATGCGAGGAGACACAAGCAGCATGAAGACGGAACGCAGCAACGCACACGGCGCACCTCCAACGGCGCAGCCGAAGACCCTGGCGCAGAAGGTGTGGGAAGACCACCTCGTCGCCAAGGGCGAGGACGGCTCACCGGACCTCATCTACATCGACCTGCACATCATGCACGAGGTCACCAGCCCACAGGCATTCGACGGCCTGCGCGTCGCCGGCCGCCCCGTGCGCCGCCCCGACCTCACGATCGCGACGGAAGACCACAACACGCCGACGGTCGACATCCTGAACCGCATCACCGACACCACGAGCCGCACGCAGATCGAGACGCTGCGCCGCAACGCCGAGGAGTTCGGCATCCGCCTCCACCCGCTCGGCGACGCCGAGCAGGGCATCGTGCACGTCGTCGGACCGCAGCTCGGCCTCACGCAGCCCGGCATCACCGTGGTCTGCGGCGACTCGCACACCTCGACCCACGGTGCCTTCGGCGCCATCGCGTTCGGCATCGGCACCAGCGAGGTCGAGCACGTGCTCGCCACGCAGACGCTCGCCATCAAGCCGTTCAAGACGATGGCCATCAACGTCGACGGAACCCTCAGGGAAGGTGTCACGGCGAAGGACGTCATCCTCGCCGTCATCGCCAAGATCGGCACGGGCGGCGGCGCAGGCTACGTGCTCGAGTACCGTGGCTCCGCCATCGAGGCCCTCTCCATGGAGGGGCGCATGACGATCTGCAACATGTCGATCGAGGCCGGAGCGCGCGCGGGCATGGTCGCACCGGACGAGAAGACCTTCGCGTATCTCGAAGGCCGCGATCACGCCCCCGTGGGCGAAGACTGGGACGCGGCACTCGACTACTGGAGAACGCTGCGAAGCGACGACGGCGCCGTCTTCGACGCTGAGGTCTCCATCGACGCCGACACCCTCGAGCCGTTCGTCACCTGGGGCACCAACCCCGGCCAGGGCGTCTCCCTCAGCGGCGTCGTCCCAGAGCCGTCCGAGTTCGCCGACCCCAACGACCGGCAGGCGGCCGAGCGTGCCCTCGAGTACATGGCGCTCGAAGCGGGCCGCCCGCTGAAGAGCATCCCCGTCGACGTCGTCTTCATGGGCTCGTGCACGAACAGCCGCATCGAAGACCTCCGCGCCTTCACCTCGGTGATCGCGGGACGCCAGAAGGCAGAGGGCGTGCGCGTCATGGTCGTCCCCGGTTCCGCGCGAGTGCGCCTCGAGGCGGAAGCCGAGGGCCTCGACAGGATCATCACCGACTTCGGCGCGGAGTGGCGCTTCGCGGGCTGCTCGATGTGCCTCGGCATGAACCCCGACCAGCTCGAACCTGGCCAGCGCTGCGCCTCCACCTCCAACCGCAACTTCGAAGGTCGTCAGGGCAAGGGCGGGCGGACGCATCTCGTGTCGCCCCTCGTGGCCGCCGCGACGGCGGTTCGCGGTACGCTCTCCAGTCCGTCCGATCTCGACCCGCCCGCCGCATCCGCGACCCCGGGCAGCGCGCAGCAGCCACAGGAGGTGACCGTCTGATGGAGAAGATCACCCGCATCGAAGGCGCCGCCGTCCCGCTTCGCCGCTCCAACGTCGACACCGACCAGATCCTCCCGGCGGTCTACCTCAAGCGCGTCACCAAGACGGGCTACGAAGACGCGCTCTTCAACGGGTGGCGGCAAGACCCCGACTTCGTCCTCAACCGACCCGAATACCAGGAGACCCCCCGCATCCTGCTCGTTGGACCCGACTTCGGCACCGGGTCATCCCGAGAGCACGCCGTCTGGGCGCTCAAGGATTACGGCTTCCGAGCCGTCATCGGCTCCCGCTTCGGAGACATCTTCCTCGGCAACGCCGGCAAGCAAGGGCTGCTTGTCGCCACGCTGGAGGAGCACCTCGTAGAACAGCTCTGGGATGCCGCGGAAGCGGACCCGGGTGCGGCTGCGGTCGTTGACCTCACCACGAACACCGTTACTGTCGGAGACATGACGGCGATGTTCGAGATCGACGACTACACGAGATGGCGTCTGCTCGAGGGCCTCGACGACATCTCGTTGACGTTGCGTGACGAACACGCGATCTCCACCTTTGAGTCACGCCGAGAGGCGTGGCGTCCGCGGACTCTTCCGATCCGCAGGTCCACCACCGCAGGGAGTGCAACTCAGTGAACACGATCACCAACGACTCGGCTCGCGCCGGCGCATCAGTCGGCCTGACCGGCGACACCATCGTCTTCAACGGCGGACGCCCGCTCGCCGGTCGCATCGAGGTCCGTGGCGCGAAGAACCTCGTGACCAAGGCCATGGTCGCGGCCCTCCTCGGCGAGGACGTCAGCGTGCTCCGCGACGTGCCGGACATCTCCGACGTCCGCGTCGTCGCCGGCCTCCTCACCCTCCACGGCGTGAAGATCGACCGCAACGAGGTGTCTGGCGACCTGCGCCTCGACCCGACGAACGTCGAGACGGCCCACATGGCCGAGATCAACGCGCACGCCGGCTCCAGCCGCATCCCGATCCTCTTCTGCGGCCCGCTCCTGCACCGCCTCGGCGAGGCGTTCATCCCCGACCTCGGCGGCTGCCGCATCGGCGACCGCCCGATCGACTTCCACCTCGAGGTGCTCCGCAACTTCGGCGCCGTCATCGAGAAGCTGCCGAGCGGCATCCGGATGAGCGCGCCAGAAGGCCTGCACGGCGCGAAGGTCACGCTCCCGTACCCGTCCGTCGGCGCCACCGAGCAGGTCCTCCTCACGGCCGTGCGCGCCAACGGGCGCACGGAGCTGCGCAACGCGGCCATCGAGCCCGAGATCATGGACCTCATCAACATCCTGCAGAAGATGGGCGCCATCATCTCGGTCGACGCAGACCGCGTCATCCGCATCGAGGGCGTCGAACGCCTCGGCGGCTACAGCCACAAGGCGCTCTTCGACCGCAACGAGGCAGCCAGCTGGGCCTCCGCGGCGCTCGTCACGAAGGGCGACATCTACGTCGGCGGCGCCAAGCAGCCCGAGATGCTCACGTTCCTCAACGTCTTCCGCAAGGCCGGTGGAGCGTTCGAGATCCACGACGACGGCATCCGCTTCTACCACCCCGGCGGTGAGCTGCGCCCCGTCGTCATCGAGACGGACGTGCACCCCGGCTTCATGACCGACTGGCAGCAGCCGCTCGTCGTCGCGCTGACACAGGCGCACGGCGTCTCGATCGTGCACGAGACCGTGTACGAGCAGCGCTTCGGCTTCGTCGACGCGCTCGTCGAGATGGGCAGCGACATCCAGCTGCACCGCGAGTGCCTCGGCAGCCAGGAGTGCCGCTTCGGACAGCGCAACTTCCAGCACTCCGCCGTCATCTCCGGCCCGACGAAGCTCAAGGCAGCCGACATCGAGGTCCCCGACCTGCGCGGCGGTTTCAGCCACCTCATCGCGGCGCTCGCAGCGGAGGGCACCTCGCGTGTCTCCAACGTCGGCATCATCGCGCGCGGCTACGAGAACTTCATCGCGAAGCTCGAGACCCTCGGAGCTGACTTCACGGTAGAGGCGTAGGAGTGACCGCTGCGAAGCGGGGATCTGCGGGGAAGCGCGTCTCGCCGGAGAAGAGCAGGCCGTCGATCTTCTGGTTCCTGGCGGCGATCGCCTTCCCGTTGAGCTGGCCGATCATGCGGTGGGAGATCAAGGGCGAGCTGCCGGTCGACGGCGCGTTCATCGTCGCCCCGAACCACACCAGCGAGATCGACCCGCTCATCATGGGGATGGCCGTCTGGAAGCTCGGCCGCGCGCCGCGCTTCATGGCGGCCGACCGGCTCTTCCGGGTGAAGGGGCTCGGCTGGATCCTCCGCAAGAGCGGGCAGATCCCCGTCTCGCGTGACGTCCGCGGCGCCAACCAGGCTGCCATCGCATCCGCGCAGCAGCTCGCACGCCTCGGCCAGGGCGTCATCATCTACCCGGAGGGCACGCTAACCCGCGAGCCCGAGCTGTGGCCCATGCGCGGCAAGAACGGAGCCGCCCGAGTTGCGCTGAGTGCCGACATCCCGGTCTACCCGACGGCGATCTGGGGCGCGCAGCACATCCTGCCCCGCTACTCCAAGAAGCTCACGCTGGGATGGCGCAAGACCATCACGGTGCACGTCGGCGAGCCCGTCAGCCTCGCCGAGTTCAGTGGGCGCATGCACAGCGCGAGCGCCATGAAGGGCGCGACTGAGCTCATCATGCACGACATCACGGGACTGCTCGAGGGCATCCGCGGTGAGAAGGCTCCGACCGAGCTCTACGACCCGGCCAAGCACGGGCAGACGGAGCACGGCCGGTTCCCGCAGGACCGGGGCACCACCTCTCGGGAATCGGGGAGCGGGGCGTGAGCTCCGTGCAGCGCGCCGTCGTGCTCGGCAGCGGCAGCTGGGGCACCACGTTCGCGAAGGTGCTCGCGGACGCGGGGCACGAGGTGACCATCTGGGCTCGCCGTCCTGAGGTCGCGAACGAGATCAACGAGTCGCACCGCAACACGGGCTACCTGCCCGGCATCGACCTGCCGAGGAACCTGCGCGCGACGCCGGACCTCGTCGAGGCGGTTCGAGGGCAGCACTTCGTCTTCGTGTCGGTGCCCGCGCAGACAGCGCGCGAGCTCGCCGGGCAGCTCGCCACCCTCATCGACGACGACGCGGTCGTCGTGAGCCTCATGAAGGGCGTCGAGCGCTCGAGCGGCCTCCGCATGAGCCAGGTGCTCACAGGCGTCCTGGACCTCCCGGCCGAGCGCATCGCGGTCGCCAGCGGGCCCAACATCGCGCTCGAGATCGCGAAGGAGCAGCCGACCGCCATCGTCGTCGCGTCGGATAGCGAGGCGACGGCCGTGAGCGTCGCGAAACTCGCCCGCAACGGCTACCTGAAGTCGTTCGTGAACGTCGACGTGGTCGGCACCGAGTTCGGCGGGGTCCTCAAGAACCTCATCGCGATCGCCGTCGGCATCGTCGACGGCGTCGGCTACGGCGAGAACACCAAGGCGTCGGTCATGACGCGCGGCCTCGCCGAGATCTCCGACTTCGCCGTCGCCATGGGCGCCCAGGCGTCGACCATGATCGGATTGGCCGGGCTCGGCGACCTCATCGCGACCTGCGAATCCCCGCTCTCGCGGAACTTCACGGCCGGCAGGCTCCTGGGGCAGGGCTACGTCTACGACGACGTCGTCGCGCAGATGCAGCAGACGGCCGAAGGGCTTCGGTCGGTCGGCGCGATCCTCGAGCTCGCCGAGCGCCACGGTGTCGACATGCCCATCGCGACGCAGATCGACGACGTCCTCCACGGCCGCATGAGCCCCGCCGACCTGGCACCGCACCTCGCGACCGACGACGGACCGAGCGGCGAGTAGCGCCCGGTCCCAGCCTGGCGACCCCGTACCCTTGATGCGGTGAGCGAAGAGTCGCTCGTGGAAGGAACCCTCATGTCGACCGCTCAGCCGAACGCCACCGCAGTCGCAGACTCGCGGCCCCTCATCGCCATCGTCTTCGGCGGCCGATCGAGCGAGCACGCGATCTCGTGCGCCACGGCGAGCGGTGTCCTCGGCGCGATCGACCGCGACAAGTACCGTGTCCTGCCGATCGGCATCACGCGGGATGGCGCCTGGGTGCTGGAGGACGACGACGCGGACAAGTTCGCGCTCGACCCCGAGAACCTGCCCGAGGTCGTCGACAACGGCACGCGCATCCACCTGCCGGACTCCGCGAAGCACCGCGAGGTGACCGTCTCCCGAGTCGAGGGTGACGCCCTGGGTGCCGAAGCCGGTGCCGAGCTCACGGAGCGCACGTCGCTCGGCGAGGTCGACCTCGTCTTCCCGATCCTGCACGGCCCGTTCGGAGAGGACGGAACCGTGCAGGGCATGCTCGAGCTCGTCGGTCTGCCCTTCGTGGGGTCGTCGGTGCTCGCCGCGAGCGTCGGCATGGACAAGCACTACACGAAGATCGTGCTGCGGGATGCCGGCCTGCAGGTCGCGGCCGGCGTCACGATCACGCAGCATCAGTGGGACACCCAGGGTGAGTCGCTGGCGGCTGAGGTCATCGACCAGCTCGGGCTTCCGGTGTTCATCAAGCCGGCCCGCGCCGGCTCGAGCGTCGGAGTGAGCAAGGTCGCTGCGCTCGAGGAGTTCGCCGGCGCCATGGCCACAGCCCTCGCTGAGGACGACCACGTGCTCGTCGAGGCGGCAGTCGCCGGCCGAGAGGTCGAGATCGCCGTGCTCGAGTCGCGTCCAGGGGAGCGTGCGCGCGCGTCCGTCGCCGGCGAGATCGTCATGACGAAGGCGGAGTTCTACGACTTCGAGGCGAAGTACCTCGACGACTCAGGTGTCGAGTTGCGCTGCCCCGCCGATCTGAGCGACGAGCTGCTCGAGGAGATGGCGGAGCTCGGCGTCCGCGCCTTCGAGGCGCTCGGCGCGTCCGGTCTCGCGCGCGTCGACTTCTTCCTCACCGACGAGGGCTTCGTCGTCAACGAGATCAACACGATGCCCGGTTTCACGCCCATCTCCATGTTCCCGAAGTGCTGGCAGGCGAGCGGCATGAGCTACCCGGAGCTCATCACCGAGCTCATCGAGGTGGCGAGCGCGCACGCCGCGGCCCGCGAGGCGCGCCTCACGCGCTAGCGGCGGGGCTCGGGCGGCCCTGGGGGAGAGCACCCGGAAGCGACCTGGTGGGCCGCTACTGGGAGCCGAGCACGTCGTCGGCGCCCACGCAGGCGCCCGTCTTCGGCAGCTTCTCGACCGCATCCTCGAGGTCGATGAGCACGGCCGTCCCGGACACGACGTCTGAGTCGAGGATGACCTCGACGGCGGGCGTGCGACCGTAGCTCGTGAAGCGGTACGTGGGGGCCTGACTGTCGTCGAGCACCCAGTCGATGCCGTTGAGGTTCTGGCAGTAGTCGGTGGTCGGCCCCGGGGTCGGCACGCCGCAGCGCAGCAGCACGCTGGCCGGGGTGCCCCACGCGCCGGTGGCCTGCGCGTTCGTGAGCCGCAGCTCGAGCCCGTCGACGGTGGAGGGGAGACGGACCGAGACTTCCGCGCACTCCGGCGCTGCCGCGTCCGGCGCGGGTTCCATGGGCACGCTGGCGCTGTTGCAGGCGGCCAGCAGCACGATGGATGCGGCGGTCGCGACCACGGCGGAGCCGATTCGAGAGGCGGAGCGAGAGGTTCGAAGCATTTGCTCCCAGGCTATCGTGAACGGGTGCCCGCCCTTTCCGATGAAGCGTCCCGCCGTCCCGCTGCTGCCGTGTTCACGGTCGGCGAATGCGGCGAAGCCGAGCTGCTGCGGCGCATTCTCGCCAGGGTTCCCGCTGCCAGAGCCGGGGTGCTCGGAGCCGGTGACGACGCTGCCGTCCTGGCGGCCGGCGACGGGAGGGTCGTCATCACGACCGACCTCATGATCGAGGGACCGGACTTCCGTCTCGCCTGGTCGTCGGCTCGCGACCTCGCCCGCAAGGCGTGTGCCTCGAACCTCGCCGACGTCGCGGCCATGGGCGCCGCGCCGACCGCGATCACCGTGGCGCTCGCGCTCCCCGGCGAGACGGCGGTCTCCTGGGTCGAGGAGCTGGCCGAGGGCTTCGCCGAGGCCCTCCGCGAGATGGCTCCAGACTGCGGCGTCATCGGCGGTGACCTCTCGACGAGCGGGCAGCTCGTGATCGCGATCACGGCGTTCGGCGACCTGGGCGGAGGAGAGCCGGTGCCGCGGTCCGGGGCGGCGGCCGGCGATGTCCTGGCCCTCAGCGGCCCGGCCGGGCGCAGCGGTGCGGGGCTCTCGCTGCTCTATGCCCTGGCCCGGGATGCGCGGGGCGAGGCGCTCGCCGAGGGCATCGCGGCCCTGCGCTCGCGCGGCGACGCCGTCGCGGCCGTGGTCGACTGGCATCTCGCGCCCACGATCGACGCCTCGCTGGGGCTCGCGGCCAGGGAGGCCGGCGCGACGGCGATGATGGATGTCTCCGATGGCCTCCTCCTCGATGCGACCAGGCTGGCCCGGGCCAGCGGTGTGCGGCTCGAGATCGACACCTCAGTGCTCGGCTCCGACATCGAAGCGGTCGACGCGGCGCTGCGCGCCGCGATGCCGGAGCTCGACGAGACCCAGCGGCGGGCGCGCGCCGTGGAGCTCGTCGTGGTCGGCGGCGAGGACCACGGGCTGCTGGCGGCCTTTCCGGCCTGGGCGACGCTGCCGGACGGGTTCCGCGCGATCGGGCGGGTGCATCCGGCCGCAGACGGGGCCGCTTCGGCGGTGCGCGTCGACGGTGAGCCGAGGGATGCGCGGGGCTGGGACCCCTACGCCTGGGACTTCTCGGCGTCTGATTCCTCGACGGGCAGTGCCTCGTAGCTGTACACGATCGTCTCGCCGTAGGCTTTGCGGCGCAGCGGATCGAAGCTGTGCGGAACGGTCGGGGCGGGGGAGCGCGAGCCGCGTTCGATCACGACGACCGCCTCGGGCGCCAGGTGCGGCATCAGCGCCTCGAGCGCCTCCGCGAGCTCCGCCTCGCCGAGTTCGTATGGCGGGTCGATGAACACGAGCTCGAAACGCTGGGCAGGGGGAGTGCGGAGGAAGCTCGACACGGCGCTCTGCGCGACACGCGTCGTCACCGTGCGGCGGCCCTGCTCACGCGTCACGCGAGCGAGCAGCTCGGCGTTGGCGCGCAGCACGGCCGTGGCCGCTTTGGACTGCTCGACGAGCACGGCGCTGGACGCGCCTCGGCTGAGCGCCTCGAACGCCAGCGCCCCGGAACCCGCGTACAGGTCGAGCACGGCGACACCGCCGAGATCGAGCAGCGACTCGAGCGACGAGAACATCGCCTCCCGGACGCGGTCGCTCGTCGGACGAGTGCCGCTCTTGGGAACGGAGAGCGAGTGGCCCCTGGCGGCTCCTGCGATGATGCGTGTCACGGAGCGATCGTAGCCGTGAGGCCGCGACTGCATGCACAGTGGCGAGCTTCTGGCCGAACTTGTCGGGGGTGCGTGGAATGATGGGCACTTGAATTCGGAGGTGGCCATGGAACACGGCAACAGCGCGGAGACCGCGGCGGCGACGGCCCTGTCAGCCGCGCCTACTGGGCGCGAGCGCGCATCGAGCACAGCCGTTGCGCTGCAGGATGGCGCGCGTCAGATCCGCGAGAGCGTGTCGTCGGTCATCTCGGGGAAAGACGAGCAGGTGCATCTCGCCGTCGTCGTGCTCCTTGCCGGTGGTCACCTGCTGGTGGAGGACGTGCCCGGCGTCGGCAAGACGGTGCTCGCGAAGACGCTCGCGGCGGCGATGGACTCGAGCGTGAGCCGCATCCAGTTCACCCCTGACCTCCTGCCGTCGGACGTGACGGGTGTCGCGATCTACGACCAGGTCGAGCGCCGCTTCGAGTTCCAGCAGGGCCCGGTGTTCGCGAACGTCGTCATCGGCGATGAGATCAACCGCGCCTCCCCGAAGACCCAGTCGGCGCTCCTGGAGTGCATGGAGGAGGGCCAGGTCACGGTCGACGGCGTCACGCACAAGCTCCCCGCGCCGTTCACGGTGTTCGCCACGCAGAACCCTTCGGAGATGGAAGGCACGTACGCGCTCCCCGAGGCGCAGCGGGACCGCTTCATGGCGCGGATGTCGATGGGCTACCCCGAGCGCGACGACGAGCTCGCGATGGTCGACCGCCGAGACTCGAGCGACCCCCTCGCCAGCGTGCGCGCCTCGCTGAGCGCGACCGACGTATCGACCATGATCGAGCAGGCCTCGCGAATCTACGTGGCCCCCGCCATCAAGCAGTACATCGTCGATCTCGCGAGGGCCACGCGCGAGCATCCAGATGTGCGCGTCGGCGTGAGCCCCCGCGCCACTCTGCACCTCGTCCGCGCCTCGCGCGCGGCTGCGGCGGTCGCCGGACGCGACTTCGTCGTGCCGGACGACGTCGCAAAGCTCGTCGGTCCCGTCTTCGCGCACCGTCTCGTGCTGAGCGCCCGCGGGTCGAGGGGCACCGCCGCGTCTGCATCCGCCGCCCGCATCATCGACCAGATCTCGCAGCAGATCGCCGTCCCAACGAGCGCGGCGACCGCGTAGCGCGTGGCGACGAAGCGCATCGAGAGGCGGCTGAGACCCACCAGCCGAGCCATCGGCCTGGTGGTGGTCGGCGTGCTGCTCGGAGCCGCCGCCGTGGTCTTCGGTCGGGGCGAGCTGCTCGCCCTCGGTGGGTTCCTCGTCGCGTTGCCGCTCGTCGCCTACGTGCTTCGCCTCATCTGGCGCCCGCGCCTCGAGGCCGAGCGCACGATCTACCCGACGACGCTCGCCGTGGGTGATCGGATGCGAGTGGTCACGGAGGTCCGCAACCGGTCCTGGATCGCGCTCGAGCCGAGTTCCTACCTGGATCTGCTGCCTGGTGCGGAGCCGTCCAGCGTCGGCGGCGTGCTGCCGGCGATCGGCTCACGCATCAACCGCAACGAGGACAAGCGGCGTCGCCGGGTCGCCTACGGTGTGGATTCGATGCGGCGCGGAGTCCACGAGGTCGGGCCCCTGTTCTTCGACAACATGGACGGCCTCGGCCTGACCCGGCGAGTCCTGAAGATCGGTGAGGCGACCGAGGTCGAGGTGTGGCCACGCGTCGTCGACCTGCCGGCGATGTCGGTGCCGAGCGGCAAGAGCGGCGGCGAGGTCGAGGCCGGTGTCGCGCAGTCGGGTGACTCCGACGACGTGCTCACCCGCGACTACCGACGAGGGGACCCGCTGCGACGCATCCACTGGCGTGCGACGGCGCACGCGGGAGAGCTACGCGTCCGCCAGGAGGAGCACCACGCCGAGGACACCTCCGTGGTGATCCTCGACACGAGCGGGGCACCCGCAGTCGAGGAGCCGAAGGCGCCGATGACGATCATCGACCTCATGAACGAGCAGGCCAGTCCGTCGACTGCCGTGGATGCGGAGTTCGAGCTCGCGGTCTCTCTCGCCGCTTCGGTCCTCGCACGCTTCCACCGCTTCGGGTACGAGACCGAGCTCTTCGAGACGCACGCCGCTCTCGACGGCGACGCCGAGAGCACGCGCACGCCGTCGGAGGAGGCCCTCGAAGGGGTCATGCGCCGACTCATGCTCACGCAGCCCGACGCCGAGCGACGGGAGGCCTGCGCCGAGGTCGTCGACGACATCTCCCGCGTGGCGCGCACTCCCGTCGTCTACGTGCACCGTCACCTGGGCGGGGAAGGCCTGGCCGCCATCCGATCGCTCTCGTCCGTCGCCTCGCCAGCCCTCGCGCTGCTCGTCTCCGACGGGCCCGTGCCCCCGGCCACCCTGACGTCGTTCACGGAAGCCGGTTGGAACGTCGCCGTCTACTCACCCGCCCGCGCGCGGCCGTTCACGCCCGTGCTCGAGCTGGAGGCCACCGTATGAGCGCGCAGGCCACGACCACGGCGCAGATGCGTCGCCGCCAAGGCTGGAAGGGGACCCCTGGCGCCAACGGCTCATGGGTGGTCACCGTCTCGCTCGCCGTGCTGATCTACAGCGCGACGAACCTGCTCTGGCCGATCTTCGACACCAACACGTGGTCGGCGAAGGCCATCGTCCTGGTCACGATCATGCTCGGGGCCGCCGCCCTCGTCCGCACCTTCACCGGGTCGCAGCTCTGGGCGCTCATCGCCTCGATCGTGGGCGGCGCCATCGTTCTCGTGAGCTTCACAGGGCGCGGCTCGCCGCGGGCGACGGTCGAGGGCTGGGGTGTGCTCACCGAGCAGCTCGTCGAGCAGCTTCGCTCCGACGCGGCGCCACTGCGCGAGACCGACGCCATGACGATGCTCGTGCTCATCGGCGTCGCGATCATCGTGGTGCTCTGCGACTTCTTCGTGTTCGGCATCAGGGGTCGCTCGCTCGCGATGCTGCCGCTGCTCGCGTTCCCGCTCATCCCGATGGCCCTCGGCATCGACGCGTTCGACGGCTGGGCGTACGTCTTCGCCGCGCTGGCGCTCGCGGTGTTCCTCTACGCGGTGTCGAGCTGGCACCAGCGTGTGCACGACGAGGAGCTCTCGTACCAGGGCTTCCTCGTCGACAGCAGAGGCCTGGCCGGCCTCGGCGGGGCGCTGGGCGTCACCGCGGTGTCGCTGGTTGCCGTCCTCGTCGCCTCGACCGTCGTCCCCGCGCCGACCGGCATCGACGCGATCCGGCAGACGTCCACGACCGGGCTGTCCACGAACCGGGCGAACCCCATCATCGACCTCGGCGAGGACCTTCGGCGCAACAACGCGGTCGAGGTGCTCCGCTACGCGACGACCACGGACCAGGGGTCGCTGCCGTACCTGACGCTGCAGACGCTCAGCGACCTGAACGGCAGCGACGACTGGACTCCCGGCGCGTTCGACGGGAACGTGGCGATCGACGGGGGCGAGCTGCCACTCCCGACCGGCGTCTCGGCGGGGGCGCAGTCGAGCGAGTTCACGACGCGCATCGTGCTCAACGACGGCGTGAGCTCGTTCCTCCCGCGACCCGGTTTCGCGGCCAGCATCGTCGACCTGCAGGGGGAGTTCCTCCTCGAAGAGCGGACCGGTGACGTGCGCAGCGCGAACGATGAAGCGCTGGCGCAGAACTACGAGATCCAGACGGTGGTGCCGACTCCGAGCTTCGAGACCATCTCGCAGCTCGAGGTCGACGTGCCGCCCGAGCTCGAACCGCTCACGCAAGTGCCGGAGGGGCCGAGTGCCGACCGCGTTCGCGACGTGCTGGGCGAAATCGTCGACGAGGGTGCCCCCGCCGGGACGCAGGCGCTGCAGCTCCAGGCGTTCTTCGCCGACGGCTTCGCGTACTCGGAGACCGCGCCCGTCCAGCAGGGGTACGACGGAACGAGCCTCGACGTCATCGCCGCCTTCCTGGACGCACGAGCGGGATACTGCGTGCATTACGCGTCGTCGATGGCGGTCATGGCACGCATGCTCGGCATCCCCTCCCGCATCGGCGTCGGCTTCACGCCGGGCTCCGCGGGGGAGCTGAACGCCGAGGGGCAGCCTGTCTACACCGTCACGAGCGATCAGCTGCACGCATGGGCAGAGCTCTACCTGCCCGGCCACGGCTGGGTCATGTTCGAGACGACGCCCGCAGGTGCCCTCGGAAACCTCGTCGCGCCCGGCCCGGGTGAGACGACCGCGCCGACGATCGACCCGTTCGAGACCACGACGCCGACGCCGGCCCCTGTCGAGACGCAGAGCACGGAGGCGCCGACCGTGCCGCCGGAGACGCCGACACCGACTCCGACCGATGCGGCGGACAGCCCCGGCGCGCAGGAGGATGAAGAGGCGGGCATCGATCTCACCGCGGTGTTCATCACGCTGGCGGTCATCGCCGGAGCGCTGGCGATCATCGCGCTCCTCCTCATCCCGGCGTTCCTGCGCGGCGCCAGACGTCGAGCGCGCCGAACCGCGGTCCTGACCGGGACGCCGCCGCAGCATCCGAGCGCGGGGACCGCGGCTTGGCAGGAGGTCTGCGAGAGCGCCGTCGACTACGGCGTCCGGCTCGCCGCCGGACTCACCCCTGAGGCGGTCGTCGCCGCCATCGCTGGCGCCGTCGAGACTCGCGGCGCCGCGGCAGACACGTCTGCTCCTGCTCCTGCTCCTGCCTCTGCGTCTGCCACCGACCCCGCAGTCGCGGAGGTGGATGACGCACGCTCCGCGCTCGACCGCATCCGGGTCGAGCATGAGCACGCCGCCTTCTCGGACCCGGGAGCCGGGCAGCAGCTGAGCGCAGGTGAGCGGTCGGCGCTCTGGAACGATGTCCTCGTGGTCAGGGCAGCACTCCGAGTCTCGGCACCGCCCGCCGTCCGTCGCCGGGCGGTGCTCGCCCCGGCCTCCCTGTCAGGAAGGCGCTGATGGACGGATTCGGCCTCGACACGCCGCTCGAGGACGTGCTCGGGAAGCGCGACGCTCAACAGCTCAAGAAGCAGCTCGACGTCACGACGGTCGCCGGCATGCTCGAGCACTACCCGCGCCGATATGCGCGTCGGGGTGAGATGACCGCCATCGAGTCGCTGCCGCTCGGTGAGCACGTCACCCTGGTCGCACGCGTGCTCCGCGTCAGCGACCGCCAGATGCGGGCGCGCCGCGGGTCGATCCTGGAAGTCGAGATCACTGACGAGAAGGGCATCGTCTCGCTGACCTTCTTCAACCAGAGCTGGCGGGCGAAGCAGCTGCAGCCGGGCGTGACGGGCATCTTCTCCGGCAAGGCGTCCGCCTACCGGGGAGCGATCCAGCTCGCCCATCCCGAGTACGAGCTGTTCGAGAACGCGCCGCTCGAGGCCCTGTCGGAGCGTCGAGACCAGTGGCTGAAGGAGCCGATCCCGATCTATCCGGCCACGGCCAGCCTGCCCACCTGGAAGGTCGCGGCCGCCGTCCAGGCGGTGCTCGAGGCGGTCCCGTTCCTGCGCGACCCGGTGCCCGTCGAGACGCGCGCCATGTTCGGCATGTACAGCTACGACGAGGCGATGCGCGCCATCCACCAACCCGAGACCTTCAAGCTGCTCGAACGAGCGCGGGAGTCACTGCGCTTCACCGAGGCCTACGTGCTGCAGGCCGCGTTGCTGCAGCGTCGCGCCATCTCCGAGCTCGTCGCCGCCCGGGCCAGGACCGACGACATCGGCCCGATGCTCGCGGCCTTCGACCAACTGGTGCCCTTCGAGCTGACACCCGACCAGAAGACCGTCGGTCGGCAGATCGCGAAGGATCTCGCGCGCGGCGTGCCGATGCACCGCCTCGTGCAGGGCGAGGTCGGCTCCGGCAAGACACTCGTCGCCCTGCGCGCGATGCTGCAGGTCGCCGACGCAGGCGGACAATCGGCCATGCTCGCTCCCACCGAGGTGCTCGCGTCCCAGCACTACCGCTCGATCATCGACTCGCTGGGGCCGGAGCTCGCCGAGCGGCTGAAGCCGACGCTCATCACCGGAAGCATGCCGAAAGCCGAGCGCAAGCGGGCCGCGCTCCGCGTCGTCGCCGGCGAGGCGAAGATCATCGTGGGCACCCATGCGCTGCTCAGCGACGACGTCATGTTCGACGACCTGGGCCTCGTCATCGTCGACGAGCAGCACCGGTTCGGGGTCGAGCAGCGCGAGTCGCTGCGCGCCAAGGGCGCCCAGCCGCCGCACCTGCTGGTGCTCACCGCGACACCGATCCCGCGCACGGTCGCGATGACCGTGTTCGGCGACCTCGACATCTCGAGCATCGTGACGATGCCGAAGGGGCGCCAGAAGATCGAGACGTTCGTCGTCGCGACTCGCGAGCATCCGCACTGGCTCGAACGCGCCTGGCAGCGCGTCGCGGAAGAGGTCGACCGCGGGCGGCAGGCGTTTGTCGTGTGCCCGGCCATCGAGCCCTCCGAGCCGGCGGAGCCCGCCGAGGGTGAGGAGGCACCGCAGCCGGTCGCCGCCGTCATGGAGCTCGCGCCGACGCTCGCCGTGCATCCGCTGTTCGCGGGCAAGCGCGTCGCCGCCGTGCACGGGGCGATGCCGAGCGACGAGAAGGACGGCGCCATGCGGGCCTTCGCGGAGGGCAAGATCGACGTGCTCGTCGCCACGACCGTCATCGAGGTCGGCGTCAACGTGCCGAACGCGTCGGTCATGATCGTCATGGATGCGGACCGCTTCGGCGTCTCGCAGCTGCACCAGCTGCGCGGTCGCGTGGGGCGAGGGGAGCACCCGGGGCTGTGCCTGCTCGTCTCGAACTCCGAGGAGGAATCCACTGCTCGGGAGCGCATCAACGCAGTGGCCGAGACGCTCGACGGCTTCGAGCTCGCCGAGCGCGACCTCGAGCTGCGCCGCGAGGGCGACGTGCTCGGCACTGCACAATCCGGCGGGCGGACATCCCTGAAGCTGCTCCGGGTCATCGAGGACACAGACCTCATCCGTTCCGCGCGAGACGAAGCCGCCCTGCTGATCAACGACGACTGGAGCCTGAAGCGCTGGCCGGACCTCAAGGCGGCGATAGGCCGCCACAGCTTCGAGGAGCGGGAGTTCCTCGGCAAATCCTGACGGCCGCGGTCGGTGCCGTCAGGCGAGCGGGGCTCGCCCAGACGGGGCCGGACGAGAAGAGGCCGGTGCCAGGGGCCAGGTCGGGCCCCTGGCCTACGATGGTCCGGTGACCTCTTCCTCCTCCGTGCGCTCGCTCCGTATCGCCTCCCGCCTGATGATCGCCGCGATGCTGGCCTTCCTGGCGCTCGCGCTCGGGATCGGGTCGCAGTACGCCTCCGCGCACGACTCGCTGGTCGAGTCGAGCCCCTCCGCCAACGAAGCCGTGGAGGTGGCCCCGGCGAGCGCGACCCTGACGTTCTCCGCGGAAGTGCAGTCGGAGGGCACGCTCGGACCGCAGATCGAGCTGTTCGCGGTGAGTGCCGTGGAGGAGACCGCCGTCGACCTCGAGTCGCCTGCGACGGTGGACGGCACGGTGGTCGACCAGGCGCTCCCCGAGCTCGCTGCCGGAGACTACGCGCTCAACTGGCAGGTCGTCTCCTCCGACGGCCATCCGATCTCCGGCACCATCCCGTTCACCGTCTCCGAGGGCGTCGCCTCCGTCGAGGACGCGCAGCCCTCAGCATCCGCGCCCGCCGGCTTCGGAGCCGCGGAGAACACGAAGGGGTCCACGCTCACCAACAGCGACGCGGGAGCGACAGGCGCGGCGGAGCAATCCAGCACCCCGGTTCCCCAGGACTCGGGCATCCCAGCGTGGGCCTGGGTGCTCATGGGGCTCGCCGGAGTCTCCGTCGTCCTCGTCTCCTTCCTCGTGTTCCGTCGCAAGGCCGCTGACCTCGAGGCGAGCCGCAAGCCGCAGGCCGACGAGCCGACGGCAGACCAGGACGACGACACGCCCAACGCGCGCTGACGCTGAGCTCGCCCGCCGGGCGGCGTTCCGGCCCCGCGTTCCGCCCGCGAGCGGCAACGTGGTTCTCGTGCGCGCTTCGCGCAGGAAGTGCCCCGTAGTCTTGTCCGCATGAGCAGAATCGCTGTTGTGCCCGGTTCGTTCGATCCGGTGACCCTTGGCCACCTCGATGTCATCCAGCGCGCCACCTCGGTCTTCGAGGAAGTGCACGTCGTCGTCGTGCACAACCCGGACAAGCACGCGCTCCTGCCCATCGCACGCCGGGTGGAGCTCATCGAGCAAGCCGTCTCGGCGAGCGGGATCCGCGGCAACGTCCGCGTCGCCTCCTGGAGCGTCGGCCTGCTGGTCGACTACTGCACCGATGTCGGCGCGAAGGTCATCGTGAAGGGCATCCGCTCGCAGGCCGACGTCACCTACGAGACCCCGATGGCGATCGTGAACCGCAACCTCGCCCGTGTCGAGACGATGTTCATGCTCCCCGACCCGAGTCACGCGCACGTGTCCAGCTCGCTGGTCCGTCAGGTGGCTGGCCTCGGGGGCGACGTCTCGCCGTACGTGCCGCGCGTCGTGTACGAGTACCTGCAGGGCGACACCGACACCTCCATCGAGTAAGGGGGTTCGGGATGCACTCCGAGCCGAGGGCGTACAATCTCCCGGTGACTTCCTCTCCGTACCTCGTGAACATCGCGACCATCGTGGGCAAGGCCGGCACGATGCGCACCCTCGAGCTCGACTTCGATGCGCCTGAGCGCATCGGCGAAGGGCTCGGCTACATCGAGAAGGGCACTCCGATCGAGCTCGACGTGCGTCTCGAGGTGCTGCACGACGGCATTCTGGCGACCGCAAGCCTCGAGTCCCGGATGAGCGGGGAGTGCAGCCGATGCCTGACGCCGCTGGACGAGCCGCTCCGGGTCGATTTCGCAGAGCTTTTCGCGTATGCTCGCGACGAAGCCCTCGAGTACGAGGTTCACGACGACACTGTCGACCTTGAACCGCCCGTTCGCGATGCGGTAGTGCTCGCACTGCCATTCCAGCCGGTTTGTCGGCCGGACTGCCTCGGCCTAGATCCCGAAACCGGCGAGAAGCTGGTGGAGCCGCTCGAAGAGCAGGCGCCCGCGGTTGACCCGCGTTGGGCGGCACTGGCAGGGTTTGGCGCTTCAACAGAAGCAGCCGAGGAACCAGCAACGGGTTCTGAGGAAGTCGCGGGTCCTCGTGAGACAGATGTTCGTGAGGGCACGCGCAACCATGATTACAAGGGGGAGTCGGGCCAGAGATGAGCTCGCCTCCCTGCACGATGAAAGATGAAAGGTAGACGCCGATGGCTCTCCCCAAGCGCAAGATGAGCCGCTCGAACACGCGTTCGCGTCGTTCGCAGTGGAAGGCCTCCGTGCCGACCCTCGTCAAGACCGTTGAGAACGGCAAGGTCACCTACAGCCTCCCGCACCGCGCGAAGGTTGTCGAGGACGCAGCTGGCACTCCGCTGTTCTTCGAGTACAAGGGCCGCAAGGTCGCAGACGTCTGATCCTCGCGTCATGCACGACGTGAAGATCATCGACCCCGACGCCGCACCGTCAGCTGAGCTGGCAGGCGGCCTCGGGGTCGACTTCGTTCCCGCGCTCCTCGAGCTCGCGTTGACCCACAGGTCGTACGCGGTCGAGAACGGCGGCATCCCCGACAATCAGCGCCTCGAGTTCCTCGGCGATTCGATTCTCGGGCAGGCCGTGACGGTCATGCTCTACCGCACGTACCCCGACTACACGGAGGGGCAGCTGTCGCGCCTGCGCGCGTCCCTCGTCTCGACGGTGGCGCTGGCGGAGATCGCTCGGGGCATCGACCTCGGGAAGTATCTGCACCTGGGGCGCGGCGAGCACCTGACGGGTGGCAACAACAAGGACTCGGTGCTCGCCGACACGATGGAGGCGGTCATCGGGGCCGCCTATCTGTCCGCCGGTGTCGACGTCGCGACCGAGTTGATCCTGCGACTGGTGGAGCCGAAGCTCGCGGTCGTGTGGCGCCTCGGCGCCGAGCAGGACCCGAAGACCGCTCTGCAGGAGCTCGCCGATACTCGCGGTGCCGAGCCGCCGAGGTACGAGGTCGAGGGATCCGGGCTCGAGCACGACCGCAGCTTCACTGCCACGGTGACGGTGCTGAAGAAGAAGCGCATCCTCGCTCAGGCGAAGGGTGTCGGCACGAGCAAGAAGCAGGCCGAAGTGGCTGGGGCGCTTGCCGCGTGGCATCAGCTGAGTCAGGGCGACGACGTCGCCCCTTCGGTCCCCTAGCCGTGCCGGAGCTGCCTGAAGTCGAGGTCGTCCGCCTCGGCCTCGCCCCCGCCGTGACGGGGGCATCCGTGTCCGCCGTCGAGGTGCTCGACGAGCGGTCCCTCCGTCGTCACCTCGGTGACTCGACGCACTTCGTGGGTGCGCTCGAGGGTGCGCGGTTCTCGAGCGTCTCCCGCCGGGGCAAGTACCTGTGGCTCCCGCTTGAGGGCCGCGAGGAGGCCCTGACCGCGCATCTCGGCATGAGCGGGCAGATGCTGCTGCGCTCCTCCGACGCTCCTGACGACCGTCACCTGCGCGCGCGCATCCGCGTCGACGGCCCTGCCGGCGACCTCGTGGTGGCGTTCGCCGACCAGCGCGTGTTCGGCTCGCTCGCGATCGACCGGCTTGTGCCGACCCTGGACGTCGCGGGCGAGCATGTCCCATCGCAGGTCGCGCACATCGCCCGGGACCCGCTCGACCCGCACTTCGACGACGACGCCTGGTCGGCCGCGCTGCTGCGACGCAAGACGGGCGTGAAGTCAGCGCTGCTGGACCAGACGCTCATCTCGGGGATCGGCAACATCTACGCCGACGAGGCGCTGTGGCGAGCGCGGCTGCACTACGCGCGCAACACGGCGGGGCTGTCGCCGTCGAAGGCGAGGGAGCTGCTGCAGCACGTGCGCGAGGTCTTCGCGAAGGCGCTCGCCGAGGGTGGCACATCCTTCGATGCTCAGTACGTCAACGTGAACGGTCAGGCCGGCTACTTCGCGCATTCGCTCAACGTGTACGGGCGTCAGGGGAAGCCTTGCCCGAGGTGCGGGCGGCCGATCGTGCGCGAGAAGTTCCAGAACCGCGGTTCGCACTTCTGCGAGAAGTGCCAGCGCGAGCGCTAGCCGCCGCCACCAGCGACGTCCTGGGTCGCGTGGACGAGCATCGCGGTCAGCGGGGCCCAGTGGCCGCCGACTCGACCGCCGCCACCGCCGCCTCTACTCCCTCGCTCCACGGGGCTCCGTGGCCGGGCAGCACCCACTTCGCTGTGGTGTCGACGATGGCCTGCAGGGATGCGATCGCCTGGGCGGGCTCGTCGGTGAACGGGGCCGGCTGAGGGCCCTCCGTGCCCGTGAGCACGTGGCGGGTAGTGAGCCCGTCGCCCACGAAGACCGCATCCGCGACCGGCACGTAGACGGCGATGCTGCCCGCGGAGTGGCCGGGCATGCCGATGATCTGAGGCGAGCCAGGGAGGTCGAGGGTCTCGCCGCCCTGGACCTCGATGACCTCTGTCAGCCACCGGGTCCGGGCGCCGCCCTTGCGAAGCGTGTAGGCGGCGAACCCGAGGAGCGCGCCGAGCCTCATCTGCTGCTTCGCGGTCGCTGGCTTCGGACCGCCCTTCGCCCGCTCCGCGTCTTCAGCGTGGATGAAGACCGGCACACCGTGGTCGCGTCGGAGGCGTTCCGCGAAGCCCACGTGGTCGGAGTCGCCGTGCGTGAGGATCACGCCCCTGATGTCGGCGACCGTGAGCCTCAGCGTCGCGAGCTCTGTCACGAGCTCGCGCCAGTGGCCGGCCAGGCCCGCGTCGATGACGGTCACGCCCTCCGGCGTCACGACGAGGTAGGCGGCCACGATGTCGTTGCCGATGCGGTGGAGCGAAGTGTCGAGTCTCATGATGGCTAATCTATGTAGCCATCATGGCTACTGTCAATAGCTATAGTGGATGCATGCCTACTCCGGACAGGACCTCCCTCGACGCCATCGTGCTCGCTGCCCGCGACCTCCTCGAGAGCGAGGGGCTCGCAGGCCTCAGCATGCAGGCGGTCGCCGCCCGTGTCGGCGTGCGAGCTCCGTCCCTCTACAAGCGCGTGGCGAACCGCGAGGAGCTCATCCAGTTCGTGGCGGAAGCGACCCTCAGCGAACTCGGGGAACGACTTGATGAGGCGGGCAGCCTCGAGCAGCTCGCGGGCGAGTTCCGGGCCTTCGGCCACGAGCGGCCAGCCGCCTTCCAGCTGATCCTGACGCCGGGCGCGGGGACGCCGACGGCACGGCCCGAGTTCGGAGCGTCCGCCAGCCAGAGCATCCTGCGGCTCGCGGGCGAACTGGCCGGTGAAGAACGTGCGCTCGAGGCGGCCCGGACGCTCACGGCATGGGCTGCCGGCTTCGTGAGCATGGAGCTCAACAGCGGCTTCAACCTCGGCGGGGACGTCGACGAGGCGTGGCGCTTCGGGCTCGCGAGCATCGTCAAGGCGATCGGCGACGAGTAGTTCGCGTCGAGTCGCGAGCTACTGCTGCCGGCCGGCGTCGATCTGCCGTGCGTGGTACGTCACGAGCTCCTCGATGAGCGCATCCGGAAGCGGCTTCGCGACCGTGAACTGGATGGCGTGCTTCGTCGTCGTGTAGTCGGTGAGGCGGTCTGCGAACTCCTCGATCGCCCACTCGGACGGGTAGAAGCTCAGGTGCTTCTTCGACGCCGTGAAGTAGACCAGCGCCCTGCCCTTGTAGGCGAGCGTCGGCATCCGGTAGCTGATCTTCTCCTCGGCCTCCGGCACGATGCGCTTCACGATCGAACGGATGCGCTCGAGCTCGCCCCGATACTCCGGGCTCAGTGCCTCGAGGTACTCGTCGATGCTGCTCGCCGTCTCAGCCATGCTTCGAGTCTACGGAAGCGGCCTAGCCGCCGCGTCGTGCCTGGTCGACGCCCTTGTTCGCGAGCATGTCGGCGCGCTCGTTGCCGACATCGCCTGAGTGGCCCTTCACCCAGCGCCACTCGATGGTGTGGCCGCTGTCCTCGACGAGCGCGTCGAGCTCCTTCCAGAGCTCCGCGTTCTTGACGGGCTGCTTCGAAGCGGTCTTCCACCCCTTCGCCTTCCACCCCTTGATCCACTCGGTGATGCCCTTGCGGACGTACTGGCTGTCCAGGTAGAGCGCGACGTTGCAGGGCTTCTTGAGTGCGCTGAGGCCCTCGATGACGGCCTTGAGCTCCATGCGGTTGTTGGTCGTGTTGAGCTCGCCGCCGAACAGCTCCCGCTCGTGGTCGCCCGACTTCAGCCAGACCCCCCAACCGCCAGGCCCTGGGTTGCCCTTGCAGGCGCCGTCCGTGTACATCACAACATCGCTCACGTGCGTCCTCCGGATTCGCGGCCAAAACCGATAGCGTACGCGCCGCCGTCCGGCTTCACTGCACTTCCTCCGGCGCGGCCGCGGGGCTCACGTAGACGTTCTCGCTCAGCCGGGTGAGGGAGATGTCCTGGGGGAGGCGCTCCGGGCTCGCATCGTCCGGCACGACGAAGTAGGTGGAGCGGTCATCCCCGAAGCTCCCGCCGACGATGCTGCAGGTGAGCCCCCAGTCCTCGTCGCCAGGTCCGGTCAGCACGAGGCAGACGGAGTCCTCACCGCCTTGCGTGCCGCGCGCGAGGAAGACGAGTGTCCCGTCGTTCTCCGCGGCGAGCCTGACCGTCTCGACATCTACTTCGACGCCGTCCTGGGTGGTCTCGACGGCGGAAGGCAGCACGTCCCTCTCGTCGGCCGCGCGCGCCAGGTCTGCGTAGTGCGCCTCATCCTCGGGAGGTGACGAGGCGCATCCGGTCAACACGGCGATGGCCAGCAGTCCCGCCCCGGCGACGTGGAAGGGTCGAGCACCATTCACTGTTCACTCCTTTGTCGTCGAGGTCTCAGTCAAGCAGACCGGGAGGGGGGCAGTGGTGGGTCAGGCGCGACGGTGCAGCAGCACCACGCTGTCCTCGAGGGTGCCGGGTTCCCCATCCGGTGAGGTGACCTCGCGGGTGCGGAGCTCGGCGACCACCGCCTCCCACTCGTCTGCGGGCAACGCCAGGTCGGCGACCTCGCGCTCTGGATGCACGAACAGGTGCGCGGGATGCTCGGAGCCCGACGCCCATGATGGCGGGCCCGCGTGCGCGACGGTGAGGAGGTGGCCGCCGGGGGCGAGCGTGAGGGCGGCCTCGCGGATGATCTGCGTTCGAGGGAGGTGCACGGGCGACTGGAGGAAGCTCGCCGTGACGAGGTCGAGCGGCTCTGTCGGACGCCACGTCTCGAGGTCGCCGGCCACGAAGTCGAGCAGTGACGCATCCACCCCGGCAGCATGCGCCGCCGAGCGTGCGCGCTCGATGGCGACCGTCGAGATGTCGATGCCCGTGACCCGCCAGCCCTGCTGGGCGAGCCAGATCGCGTCGCCGCCCTCACCGCATCCGAGGTCCAGAGCGCGGCCCGGCGCGAGCGTGCCGGCGACGCTCGCGAGGTTCGCGTTCACGCGGCCAGACCACACGGCGGGCTTCGCCGAGTAGAGCTGTTCCCAGAACTCGGTGGGTGCCTGCGGCTGATGGGCGGCCGCGGCAGCGTTCGTGCCCGAAGCTGCGGATGGATCGGAGGCATCGGATGCGTGGTGGTGGTGCGAGGTCATGCGCTCAGCATGCGCAGGCACGCTGGCGATGGCAATACCGCTTGCGGGAACCGCAAACGCGGACGCGCGTCCAACCTGCGGGACGAGGTGGCCCGCCGAGGCGCATCTGGCTCGTCGTGGCCTGTTTCATCACGCACATCGGCCGGCGTGCTCGCTACAACCGCTTCTGCCAGCCGCCCTCCGGCGCGAGCGCGGTGAAGCCGAGCGCCTCGTTGACGCGCAGCATGTGTGCGTTCTCCTCGGCGTTCCAGGTGAAGACGCCCGTGCACTCCGGGTAGCGCTCGGCGAGCTGCTCGAGGTTCGCGGCTTTCACGAGCATCCCGAGCCGCCTGCCGCGGTGCGTCGACGTGACGAGCGTGTTGTCCTGCTGCGCTGGGCGCGTGGTGTCGTCGAGGTCGAGCTGCAGCATCGACTGGGCCACGAGGCGGCCGCTCGGGAGGTGCAGCACGGCCGCGTTCAGGAACGTCGCCCCGGATGCGAGCGCGCGGCGCTCCAGCTGGGCGACTCGCTCGGCATCCCAGTGCTCTTCGTCCACTTCGAGCTCACCGGCCGGGGCGTCGACCGACATGTCGCCGTTGAGCCTCGCGAGGTCGTCGAGGTGCGCGGGGTCGCTCTCGCCCTCCCAGGTGAGCACGCGGTAGTCGTCACCGGCCCGAGCGGCCGCGGCCTCCATGTGCGCGAGCAGGCTCTCGGCCGACACCGGGAGGCGCAGCTCGCTGATGCGCTCGATCTGGCCGAGCTCCCAGCCGGTCTTCCACAGGAAGCGAGCGGCGGGGTCCGCCGCCGAGACGCTGCCGTGCCCGGTCGGCGCGGCCACCCGCTCGCCTCCCGGGGTCGGATGCTCGACCCAGGCCTGCAGGGACGTGCGGCCGTCCGCCCGTGCGAGCTCCTCGAGGCGGGCCGCGACGAAGGTGCCGATGCCTCGCCGCCTGGCAGGCGCATCCACGACGACGTGCGGGTACGCGTGCGTGGGGGAGTCGCGGGGCGAGACCATGAACTTCGCCGCGGCGACCGGATGCTCGCCCGCGTCCCGCCCGTCGCCGCTCAGGAAGGCGAGGAACAGGCGGCTCGTGACGGGGCCCGGCATGGTCCAGTCGGCGAGGATGCGCTGGCTCGTCTCGAGCAGACGACCCTCGCCGTAGGTGGCGGCGTATCCGGAGTTGACGATGTCGCGGAAGCCCTCCAGCAGGCGCCAGGCCTCCCCGTCTCGGGCCGACGCCGGCTCTGGAGGCGTGAGCTCCCGAATGAAGTAGTCCACTCCGGTACCGTAGCTGTCAGGCCAGGGCCCCGTCAGCCCCGCCAGCGCGCCGATCGGGGCGCCGCGACCCCAGTCCGAGCAACCAGCCCGGTCCGACCCACGAACGAAGTCCGACCACCAGCGAGAGGCCAGCGAGCGCGCATGCATCTGAAGAGCCTCACGATGAAGGGCTTCAAGTCATTTGCGCAACCGACGACCCTCGCGCTCGAACCTGGCGTGACCTGCGTCGTCGGCCCGAACGGCTCCGGCAAGTCGAACGTCGTGGACGCGCTCGCCTGGGTCATGGGCGAGCAGGGAGCGAAGAGCCTCCGCGGCGGCAAGATGGAGGACGTCATCTTCGCCGGCACCGCGACGCGCGGGCCGCTCGGCCGCGCCGAGGTGACGCTCACGATCGACAACGCCGACGGGATGCTCCCGATCGAGTACAGCGAGGTGACGATCCGCCGCACGCTGTTCCGCAACGGCGGGTCCGAGTACGCGATCAACGGCGACGGCGTGCGCCTCCTCGACGTGCAGGAGCTGCTCAGCGACACCGGGCTCGGCAAGGAGATGCACGTCATCGTCGGCCAGGGACGCCTGGACGCCGTGCTGCGCGCGACCCCGGAGGAGCGCAGAGGCTTCATCGAGGAGGCCGCCGGGATACTCAAGCACCGCCGCCGCAAGGAGAAGACGGTGCGCAAGCTCGAGGCGATGGAGGCCAACCTCACGCGCCTCCGCGACCTCACCAACGAGGTGCGCCGTCAGCTCAAGCCGCTCTCCCGTCAGGCCGACATCGCCAGGCGCGCGCAGGGCATCCAGGCCATCGCGCGCGACGCGAAGGCGCGCCTGCTCGCCGACGACGTCGTGCAGCTGCGCGCTGCCCTTCGCCTCGCGACCGGCATCGAGCAGGAGCGCTCCGAGGAGCGGGTCGTCCTGCAGGAGAAGCTGACCGCAGCCCTGAACCGGGCCGAGCTGCTCGCCGCCGAGAACCGGGGAGACGCGGCCGACGGCGCGCGCCGGGTCGTCTTCGACCTGGAGAGCGTGCGCGAGCGCATCCAGAACCTCAACGCGCTCGCCTCGCAGCGCAAGGGGCTGCTCGTGTCGCGCCTCGAGTCGCCCGCGTTCGTGCCGACCGTGACCCTCGAAGCCGTCGACGTGGCCCGCCGCGAGGCGGAAGTGCTCGTCGAGCGGGCCGCCGAGGCCGAGACGCTCTGGGAGGCGACGAAAGTCGCAACCCGGGATGCGCGTGCCGCGCTCGACCGCATCGATGTCGAGATCCAAGCCCAGGCGACGCGAATCTCCGCCTACGACCTCACCCGCAGCGAGCTGCGCGGCGCCGCCGACACCGCCGCCTCGAAGCTCGCGTCGGTGCGCGGCGAGGTGCTCAGGCAGCGCAACGCGCGCGACGCGGCGAACGACCGCCTCGCGCAGGCCACGAAAGCGAAGGAGCAGCTCGACGCGAGCGCCGCGCAGAGCGCCTCCGACTCGAGCGAGCTCGACGCCGCCTACAAGCGAGCCGAGGCCGCGCAGCGCGAAGCGGAACAGCAGCTCGACGCCGGACGCACCAGAGCCCACGAGCTCGAGCGCGAACGCGACGCCCTCCAGGCCCGCGTGCAGGCGCTCACTCTCGCGACGGCCGCCAAGGACGGCACCGCGGCCCTCCTCGCCGCCCGCCTCGACGGCGTCGAAGGCCCCGTCGCCGAGCACCTCCGCATCGACGAGGGCTACGAGGCCGCCATCGCCGCAGCCCTCGGCTCGACGGCGGATGCGGTGCTCGCGAGCGACGCCGACGCCGCCTTCCGGGTGCTCGAGCACGCCACGGGGGAGAAGCTCGGCCTCGTCGAGGTGGTCGCCGAGTTGGGCGCCGCCGCCGCGACGTCGACCGGCGCCAATGGCAGCACGCCTCCGGAAGGCCTGCGCCCCGCGGTCGAGCTCGTGCAGGCGCCGCCCGCGATCGCCGCGCTGCTCGCCCGCGTCCACGTCAGCGAGACGCTCGACGAGGCACGGGCCGCGGTGGCAGCGCAGGCGTCCTCCGGAGACGCACCAGTGGACGCCACGCTGACCATCGTCACCCGCGCCGGAGAGGTCGTCACGAGCACCTCCTTGCGCGGCGGCTTCGCGGAAGAGGGCACCAGTCGACTCGAGCTGCTTGCGGCCCGCGACCGCGCATCCGCCCGCCTCGCCGTAGTCGCCGACGAGCTCGACCAGGCAGCGCTTGCGCTCGCTGAACATCGCGCCGCATCGCAGGCCGCGAAGACCGAGGCGAAGCGCACGCTCGACGCGCTCCGTGCCTTCGACGGCGCGCTCGCGGCCGAACGCGAGCAGCTCAACCGGGCCAGCGCGCGAGTGGATGCGGGCACCGCCGAGCTCGCGCGCGCCGCGAAGGCCTTCGACCTCGCCTCCGGCGGCGTCGAGGCGGCCGAGCACGCGGCAAGCGCGGCCAAGGCGGCGCTCGCGGAACACGAGGCCCTGCCACGGCCCGAACTCGACTCCTCGGCGCGCGTCGACGCCAACGCAGGGGTGGAGCGCGCCCGCGAGGCCGAGGTCGAGGCGCGCCTGCAGCTCGAGACGCTGCGCGAGCGCTCGCGCAGCGAACGACTCCGCGCAGAGTCCCTCGAACGCCAGCTCGAAGCCGACCGTCAGGCCGCGGACAAGGCCGCCCGCGAGACCGTCGTGCGCCGCGCGGAGCTCGCCCAGACCGAGCGCGTGCTCGTCGCCATCCCGCGCCTCGCCGCCGCCGTGCAGGAGTCGCTCGCCGAAGCCCACCAGCAGCTCGCCGAGGCCGAGCGTGAACGCGCCGCCCAGCACGAGGAGCTCGGTCAGCTGCGGCAGACCGAGCAGCAGCTGCGCGCCCGCCTCAGCGAGATCACCGAGGACGTGCACTCCATCGAGCTGCAAATCTACGAGAAGAAGAACGCGCTGCGTTCCACGCTCGAGCGCGCCGCGAGCGAGCTGCGCCTCGCCGAGGCCGTGCTCGTCGCCGAGTACGGGCCGGACCAGCTCGTGCCAGCCGACGACGACGCGCTGCGCGCGAAGGCCGAGCGCATCGCCTCCGCGCTCGCCGAGCAGCGGGCCAGGCACGAGGTCGCCGCCGAGGGCGAGGCGGCGGGCTCGGCTGCTGCGAACGGCGCGGGGGAGCCCGCTGATCGGGGCGACGCGACGGATGCGTCCGTCGCCGCCGGCGCAGTGGGCACAGAGGGCGCGGCGAGCGTCGCCCCAGGTGCCAACGATGCTGCGCTCGCGCTCGCGGGCGCGGGCGCAGGCGCCGACGCAGGCGCCGACGCAGGCGCAGACAGCGCGACGGACGCCGACACCGCCAGCGACACTGACACCGCCAGCGACGCCGGAGCTGGAGCCGGTCCCGGTCCCGCGCTCCCGGAGCACCTCGACGACGACCTCGCCGCGACTCTCGAGGAGGATGCGGAGGAGGAGTTCGTGGGCGTGCCCTTCGTGCGCGCCGAGCAGCAGGCGCGCCTCGCCGCCGCCGAGCGCAAGATGTCGACGCTCGGCCGCATCAACCCGCTGGCCCTCGAGGAGTTCGCGGCCCTCGAGCAGCGGCACGCGTTCCTCGCCGACCAGCTCGACGACCTCGCGGCGACGAAGGCCGACCTGCTGCGCATCGTCGGCGACATCGACGAGCGCATGCGCACCGTCTTCGAGGCGGCCTTCGAGGACACGCGGGAGGCCTTCCACACGGTCTTCCCGATCCTCTTCCCCGGCGGTTCCGGCGACATCACGCTCACGGCGCCAGACGACATGCTCACGACGGGCATCGAGGTCTCGGTGCGACCGGCCGGCAAGAAGATCGAGCGCCTCTCGCTGCTCTCCGGCGGGGAGCGCTCGCTCGCGGCCGTCGCCATCCTCGTGTCGATCTTCAAGGCCAGGCCGAGCCCGTTCTACATCATGGACGAGGTCGAGGCCGCCCTTGACGACGCCAACCTCGGCCGACTCCTCGCCGTCTTCGAGGAGCTGCGCGCTTCCAGTCAGCTCATCGTCATCACGCACCAGAAGCGCACGATGGAGATCGCGGATGCGCTCTACGGCGTCTCGATGCGCCAGGACGGCGTCTCCGCGGTCGTCGGCCAGCGCATCCAGCGCGACGAGGGCCAGCCCGCCGCCTAACCCGCGTCGCCCCTGCCTGCCTGCCCGCGTCGCGCCCGCGCATCCGGGATCGCTGCCAGTCAATGGGCCCGAATGGAGCCGCGTAAAGGGCCATTCGCCTGGCAGCGTTCGAGGGTGAGGTGCCGACAAGGGCCAGTTGGCTCGCAGCGATTGCCGGAAGCTCCGCGCCGCCGGCGGACCCGGGCGTGGGACGATGGACCCAATGACTTCCGTCGACGGCACCTCCGCCCCAGCCCCCGCCACGCCCGAGCCCAAGCTTGGGCTCGTGACCCTCCTCCCGGACCCGTACGACGCCGACTCCATGTTCGAGGCGTTCGAGCTGTGGACCACGAGCCGCGGCATCACCATGTACCCGGCGCAGGAGGAAGCCGTCATGGAGCTCGTCTCCGAGGCGCACGTCATCCTGTCCACGCCGACGGGCACCGGCAAGTCGCTCGTCGCGATCGCCGCCCACGCGGCCTGCCTCGCGCAGGGCGGCCGCAGCTACTACACGGCCCCCATCAAGGCGCTCGTGAGCGAGAAGTTCTTCGCCCTCGTCGAGATCTTCGGGGCTGCGAACGTCGGCATGGTCACGGGCGACAGCTCCGTGAACCCGGACGCGCCCATCATCTGCTGCACCGCCGAGATCCTCGCGAACCTCGCCCTGCGCCAAGGGTCTGACGCCGACGTCGACCAGGTGGTCATGGATGAGTTCCACTACTACGGCGACCCAGACCGCGGGTGGGCGTGGCAGCTGCCGCTGCTCATGCTGCCCGACGTACAGTTCCTGCTCATGTCGGCGACCCTCGGCGACGTCACCGAGATCGTCGAGGACCTCGAACGCCGCACGCAGCGCGATGTCTCTCTCGTGACCGGCGTCGAGCGTCCCGTCCCGCTCGACTTCTCGTACGTCGTGGCGCCCACGCACGAGACCGTCGAGAAGCTCGTCGAAGAGCGCAAGACGCCCATCTACATCGTGCACTTCTCGCAGGCCGCGGCCATCGAGCGGGCGCAGGCGCTGTCGAGTCTCAAGGTCGTCGACCGTGCAGGCCGGGATGCGATCGCCGACGCCATCGGCGGGTTCCGCTTCACGACGGCGTTCGGCAAGGTGCTGTCCCGGTACGTGCGGGCCGGCATCGGCGTGCACCACGCTGGCATGCTGCCCCGCTACCGCCGCCTCGTCGAGACGCTCGCGCAGAAGGGCCTCCTGCGGGTCATCTGCGGCACCGACACCCTTGGTGTCGGCATCAACGTGCCCATCCGCACGGTGCTCATCACGGCGCTCGCCAAGTTCGACGGACAGCGGATGCGACACCTGTCGGCGCGAGAGTTCCACCAGATCGCGGGGCGCGCGGGCCGGGCCGGCTACGACACGGCCGGGACGGTTGTCGTCGAGGCGCCAGAGCACGAGATCGAGAACGCCGCTGCGGTCCGGAAGGCGGGCGACGACGAGAAGAAGCGCAAGCGCATCGTCAAGAAGAAGGCGCCGCAGGGCTTCGTCTCGTGGGGTGAGAAGTCGTTCGAGAAGCTCGTCTCCGCGGAGCCAGAGCCACTCACCTCGCATATGCACATCACGGCGTCGATGATCATCAACGTCATCGCGCGTGGGGGAGACGTCTTCGGCAACGCGAAGAGGCTCGTCTACGACAACCACGAGAAGCCCGCCCGTCAGCGGGAGCTGGCGTTGCGCGCGATCGGCATCTTCCGCACGCTCGTGACGGCAGGCATCGTCGAGATCGGCAGGCAGGGGCGCATCACCCTCACCGTCGACCTGCAGGCGAACTTCGCGCTCAACCAGCCGCTCTCGCCGTTTGCGCTCGCGGCCATCGAGCTGCTCGACCCTGACGCTGAGGCCGCTCCCGGCGACCGCGGTTCCGAGGAGAACACGAGCGGCGAGGGGGCCGTCGGCTCCGGCCACTACGCGCTCGACGTCGTCAGCATCATCGAGTCGACCCTCGACGACCCGCGCCCCGTGCTCTCGCAGCAGCAGTTCAAGGCGCGTGGCGAGGCGGTCGCGCAGATGAAGGCCGACGGCATCGAGTACGACGAGCGCATGGAGCGGCTCGAGGAGATCACGCATCCCAAGCCGCTCGAGGGGCTCCTCGCGCAGTCGTTCGAGCTGTTCGCGCAGCACGAGCCGTGGGTGCGCGACTTCGAGCTCTCGCCGAAGTCGGTGGTGCGCGACATGTTCGAGCGCGCCATGAGCTTCGCCGAGTACGTGAACTTCTACCAGCTGATGCGCAGCGAGGGGCTTGTGCTCCGCTACCTGAGCGACGCGTACAAGGCCATCCGCCAGACGGTGCCGGACGAGGCGAAGACCGAGGAGCTGCTCGACATCATCGAGTGGCTCGGCGAGCTGGTGCGCCAGGTCGACTCGAGCCTCATCGACGAGTGGGCGTCGCTGGTCGACCCTGAGCAGCAGGCAGCGAGCGACGAGCCCGTCGTGCCACCGGCCCCGCCGAGCGTCGTCGGCAACCGCCGCGCGTTCACGGTGCTCGTGCGCAACGAGATGTTCCGCCGAGTGCAGCTCGCTGCCCTCCAGCGCGACGAGGCGCTCGCCGAGCTCGACCCGGACGTGGACTGGTCGAAGGCTCTCGACGACTACTTCGCCGACCACGACTCGATGGGGGTGGATGCAGCGGCTCGTTCGCCGAAGCTCCTCACGATCGACGACTCCGAGGGGCGCCAGTCGGGCGGCCTCTGGACCGGCGTGTGGCATGTGGAGCAGATCATCGATGACCCGGCTGGCGACCACGACTGGCGCATCCGCGCCGACGTCGACCTCGCCGAGTCGCACGAGGCCGGGGAGGCCGTCGTGCGGGTCACCGAGGTCGCGCGCCTGTAGACCCGGCGCCCTCGCCCGGCACGCCCCTTCCGGGGCAGCCAGCAGACCTGGGGCTTGCGCATGCCTCCGGCAAGACCCGGGTGCGGCGGCCACAGGTCTGCGGTGGCACCATCCGCAGACCTGGGGGTCGCGCATCCACAACACGGCACGCGGATGCACAAACCCCAGGTGTGCAGCGGGCACCGGCGGCGCCGGAGGCCACCGGAGACCGCACCAGGCCGCACGAGTCCGCCCTGGTCCGCCGGGCAGGAACGACGGAACCGGATGCTCGCGACTGGCGCGTGCATCCGGTTTCGTCGTACTGCTGGCGTGGTGCCTAGCGGCGGTCGGGCTCGTGGCTGGCGACCGGAGCGGAGTCCGTGTCCTCTGCGGTCTCGGGCGTGGTGCCCTCGACGCCGGCGGCTGCGGCCTCAGGCCCACCGGCGGCGGACCCGACGGTGCTGGGAGCGTCGTCGCCCTTGGCGCGGGTGTAGATGATGCTCGCGATCGTCGCGACGATGAGCACGCCGAAGATGAACGTGAGCGACAGCCAGATCGGGATCTCGGGGATCCAGAGGAGCGGCTCGCCACCGTTGATGAAGGGCAGCTCGTTCTCGTGGAGCGCGTGGAACATGAGCTTCACGCCGATGAAGCCGAGGATGAACGCGAGGCCCAGGTCGAGGAACACGAGGCGCTCGAGGAGCCCGCCGATGAGGAAGTACAGCTGGCGGAGGCCCATGAGCGCGAAGGCGTTCGCCATGAAGACGAGGTACGGCTCCTGCGTGATGCCGAAGATGGCGGGGATGGAGTCGAGCGCGAAGAGCAGGTCGGTGAAGCCGAGGGCCACGATGACGAGGATGAGCGGCGTCCAGACCTTCTTGCCGTTCTCCAGGATCTTCCACTTGTCGCCGTCGTAGTGCTCGCTGGCGGGGATGATCTTGCGGACGAGGCCGACCCACTTGGGCATCTCCGGCTCTTCGTCCTTGAAGGAGTCGATGGCCTGCTTGACGGCCATGTAGAGCAGCCAGGCGGCGAAGATGTAGAAGACGGAGACCCAGGCCTCGAGGATCGCGGCACCCGCGATGATGAACGCGAAGCGCATGACGAGAGCGATGGCGATGCCGATGAGCAGCGCCTTCTGCTGCGCGATCTTCGGCACCTTGAAGCTCGTCATGATGATGAGGAAGATGAAGAGGTTGTCGACCGACAGCGCCTTCTCGGTGGTGTAGCCGGCGATGAACTCGCCCGCGTGCTGCCAGTCCCAGACGAAGCCGAGCGCCACCATGAAGACGACGGCGAGCGCGATGTAGAAGATCGACCACCAGCCGGCTTCCTTGAGGCTCGGCTCGTGCGGCGTCTTCACGTGGGTGAAGAAGTCGAAAACAAAGAAGCCGATGACCACGGCAATGGTCACCGCCCAGATCCAAATGGGAACGTCCACGGGTCCTCCGGAGGGGTGTGTTCGGCGAATCGGCCGAAGGTCTCTTCCGTCGGCAGAAACCGACCGACGCGCCCGGGTGGCTGATGACAGTCACCGTGATGACGAGCGCGTCGCAGGAGGAATACTCCCCTTCAACGAAGCTCATCGTACACCGTGGACGGGGCGACGCCAGGGGCGGCGAGGAATCCGTCGCTCGAATCCGGGATTCGCGTGCCTGCGTTCCCGGATGCCTGCTACGGCGTGGGAACGAGCGGGTACCCGTTGAGCAGCGTCACGACGAAGCCGCCTTCAGCGCCCGGTCGCAGGATGCTGAGGCCGAGGTTGCCGATGTGCGGCGCCTGGGCGCCGAGGATCGCGGTGAGGACGAGGCGGATGACGCTGCCGTGGCACACGATGAGGGAGTCCTCGTCCGGGTGGGCGGCCGCGACCTCGCCGATGGCGGCGAGTGACCGCTCGACGACCGCGGCTCGCGGTTCGACGGTGGGGTGGTCGAGTGGACGGCGGGTCCCGTCGGGCATCCAGTACTTCTCACCTTCGAGGACCCCGAAGCTGCGCTCGATGATGCCGGGCAGCAGGATCGGGGCACCGAGGCCCGTTCCCTCGCCGATGATCTCGGCCGTGACTCTCGCGCGGGAGAGCGGGGAGCTGTAGAGGTTGCTCCAGCCCTGGCCCACGAGGAGCCCGGCTGCATCTCCCGCCTGGTCGAGGCCTCTCGAGTTCAAGGGTATGTCGGTGGCGCCCTGGAGGAGGCCGGTCGCGTTCCACTCGGTTTCGCCGTGGCGGATGAGGCCGATGCGCATAGTGCTCCGTTCGAGGTTTCCACCCTCGCTGGCGAAGTTTCGCCGCTGGCTGAGGGGTCAGCACCCATGGTGTCAGAGCGCTGACTACGCTTGGCACATGGCTGAACGCACTCCCTGGTCACTGTCCGGCGCTCTGCGCGGCATGTTCGGCAGGCAGAAGATCGACGAGACGACGTGGGACGACCTCGAGGAGGCGCTGATCACGGCCGACTTCGGACCCGACATCGCCGACGAGATCGTCGAGCAGCTGCGCGAGCAGGTCGACCGGTTCCATACCGAGGACCCGAAGGACCTGAAGCGGATGCTGCGCGAGCTCATCGAGGAGCGGCTCTCGAAGTTCGATACGACGCTGAACCTGCGCGAGCGCCCCGCGGTGACGCTCGTGGTCGGGGTGAACGGCGTCGGCAAGACCACCACCATCGGCAAGTTCGCGAACTTCCTGCGCATCAACGGACGCACCGTGGTCGTCGCGGCGGCGGACACGTTCCGCGCGGCGGCGGTCGAGCAGCTGGCGACCTGGGCGCAGCGCGCCGGCGCGGGCATCGTTCGCCCGCAGCAGCACGGGCAGGACCCAGCATCGGTCGCGTATCAGGCGGTCGAGATCGCGATGCGCGAGGGGCTCGAGATGGTCGTCATCGACACTGCTGGCCGTCTGCAGACGAAGAGCGGGCTCATGGACGAGCTGTCGAAGATCCGCAGGGTCGTCGAGAAGCTGGCGCCCGTCTCCGAGGTGCTGCTGGTGCTCGATGCGACGACCGGCCAGAACGGTGTCGCGCAGGCCGAGGCGTTCATCCAGCACGCCGGCGTCACCGGCCTCGTGGTGACGAAGCTCGACGGCTCCGCCAAGGGTGGCTTCGTGCTCGCGGTGCAGGAGCGGACAGGTCTGCCGATCAAGCTCATCGGGCAGGGCGAGGGCATCAACGACCTGGCTGGCTTCACGCCGCACGTCTTCGCCGAGAAGCTCGTCGGCTGAGGCCCGCCGTCGCCCAGTGCGGGGGAGTAGTGTGCCTCGCATCCGTGGAAGAGGTCTCTGATGGAAGCTGACGCGCTGTTCGTGTTCCTGTCCTACGCGCTCGCGGTGGTGCTCGCGGGTGCGGGCGGAGTCCTCATGGCCTTCGGCTCCGTACCGAGGCGATCCTGGCGCATGGTGATCTTCGCGACCGTCAGCCTGCTCGGGGCGGCCCTCCTGATCTGGACGGCGTTCGGGTCGCGGCCGTGGCTCTTCGTGGTCTTCGTGCTGGTGGCAGTGCTCGCGAACGCGGTGACGAGTGCCCTGCGGTGGAAGCTGCTCCCGCAGCTCAGCGGCGCCCAGCTGCCCGAGCTGCTCCGCCTCGTGCTCCTCCGCCCCGACATCCTCAGGCGGATGGCCGCTGACGCAGCCCAGCTGGAAGCCGACCGACTCCGCCGGGAGCGCGGACGAGGCTGAGCCTGCCATGAGGAGCCGAGCTCGCACAGCGCCGTCGAAGCAGACGATTTTCCCGTGGCGCGAGACGAAATGACGAAATCGCGGCGAGGCGGAAGGATTCGTCGACGGCAGAGGTTGTCAGCCACGTGACCCGCCAGCAACGCCAGATCCTCGTCATCGCGATCCTCGCCTCGTTCGTCGCCTTCCTGGACGGCTCGGTGACCAATGTCGCGCTCCCGGCCATGGTCGCCGAACTCGGCGGCGGACTCGGCACCCAGCAGTGGATCGTGGACGCGTACCTCATCACGCTCGGCTCGCTCATCCTGCTCGCGGGTTCCCTGTCTGACGTGTTCGGTCGCATCTCGGTGCTGCGTTTCGGCTTGATCGGTTTCGGCATCACGAGCGTCGCCATCGCGCTGTCGCCGACTCCGGAGTTCGTCATCGTCGCGCGGGCACTGCAGGGGGTGGCGGGGGCGCTGCTCGTCCCGAGCTCGCTCGCGCTCATCATCTCGGCGTTCCGCGACGCCGCGCAGGCGAAGGCGATCGGCATCTGGACAGCCTGGACCGGTGCCGCGTTCCTCGCCGGCCCCTTCCTCGGCGGCCTCGCGGCCGACTACGTCACCTGGCGTCTCGTGTTCGGCATCAACGTCATCCCGATCCTCGTCACGCTCTGGATGCTCACCCGACTCGACAAGAGCGTCGACAGCAGGTCCGGCGGGCGCATCGACGTGCTGGGGGCGGTGCTCGGCTTCCTCGGCCTCGGCGGGCCCGTGTTCGCGCTCATCGAGCAGGGCAACTACGGGTGGGGGAGCCCCGTCGTCTTCCTGCCTCTTGTGCTCGGCCTGTTGAGCTTCGCGGGATTCCTGTTCTGGCAGGCGCGTGCGCCGCAGCCGATGCTGCCGCTTGGGCTCTTCCGCATCCGCAACTTCTGGGCTGGCAACATCGCGACGGTCTTCATCTACGCGGCGCTCTCGCTGGGCGGCTTCGTGCTGGCCATCTACCTGCAGCAGGTGGCCGGGTTCAGTGCCACGTTCGCCGCGCTCGCGACGCTGCCGACGTCGATCGCCAACGTGGCGCTGTCATCGTGGTTCGGTTCGCTCAGCGGACGCTTCGGGCCGCGCCTCTTCATGACGGTCGGGCCCATCCTCGCGGGCGTCGGCACGCTGATGTACTCGGGGCTCGGCTCCGAGGTGAACTACTGGACCCAGGTGCTGCCGGGCGTCGTCGTCTTCTCGCTCGGCCTCTCGATGACCGTCGCTCCGCTCACGTCCGCCATCCTCGGCTCCGTGCCGACGACGCAGTCCGGCATCGGCTCGGCCACCAACAACGCCATCTCGCGAGTTGCCGGCCTCGTGGCGATCGCGATGATCGGCGTCATCGCCGGCGGCACGATCGACGTGGCCAGCTTCCAGCCGCTCATGTTCGTGACGGCTGGCCTCCTCTTCGCCGGGGCGCTCAGCTCATGGCTCGGCGTGCGGAACCCGAAGCCGGAGGCCGTCACCGCGGCGAGCTGACCTCGACCGGTCGCGGGCGGATGGCGCAGGCCGGGGAAGCGTCACGTCGCGCTGAGCGTGAGCTCGAGCAGGGTGTCGTCGCCGTCGCGCGGTGACCCCCGCCCGTCGGTGTTGTTCGTCAGCACGAGCAGGGTGCCGGATGAGGTCACGACGGCGTCGCGGAGCCGCCCGAACTCGTCGACGTAGAGTGCCTCGTCGCTGGCTTCTGATGCCCCTGGGATGGCGATCTTCCAGAGGCGCTCCCCGCCGAGGCCGGCCATGAAGAGCGTGTCGCGCGAGTACGCGAGGCCGCTCGGGCTGGCCTCGTCGGTCGACCACTGCAGGACGGGGTTGAGGAACGCGGGGTCGTCGCCCTGGCCTTCGACGTTCGGCCAACCGTAGTTGCCGCCCGCCTCGATCTTGTTGAGCTCATCCCACGTGTTCTGCCCGAACTCGCTCGCCCACAGCGCACCTGTTGCGTCGAACGCGAGGCCTTGCGGGTTGCGGTGGCCCATCGAGTAGACGCGGTTGCCGAACGGGTTGTCGGCGACGGGGGAGCCGTCGAGCTCCATCCGGAGGATCTTGCCGTTGAGCGAGTCCTGGTCCTGGGCGAGATCGGTCTGGGACGCGTCTCCGGTCGAGGCGTAGAGGTAGCCGTCCGGGCCGATCGCGAGTCGCCCGCCGTTGTGGTTGCCGGCTTTCGCGATGCCGTCCACGATCACTTCGGGGGCCCCGACGCCGAGGCCACCCTCCCAGGTCACGGGGAAGCGCACGATGCGGTTGTCGGCGTCGGCGGTGTAGAAGGCGTACAGCCACTGCTCGGCGTCGTCGCTCGTCCCCGCGAGGGCGAGGCCGAGGAGGCCGCCCTCGCCGCCCGGTGCAACGTCATCGATGGTCGTCACGACGCGATTGGGGTTCGACCCGTCGGCGGACACCTCGACGATCTGGCCGGAGTCGCGCTCGCTCACGAGGAAATCGCCCGTCTCCAGCTCGACGACGGACCAGGGGGCCTGAAGGCCAGTCGTGAACACTCGCGGGTCGCCGCTCGGGGCGACGGGGCCGGGTTCTTCGGTGGTTGTTGCTGCTGACGTCGCCGGAGCCTGGGTCGTGGATGCCGGCGACGGGCTGGCCGACGCCGTGGCCGTCGCCGTCGCCCCTGTCTCGGGTGCTGTCGGCGCGCATCCGGCGAGGGCCACTGCTGCGGCCGCGGTGAGGGCGATGAGCGGAGCGGTGCGCTTGGTCATGGTGACGGCCAATCCTTCGACGACGGATGCGACCAGTCAAGCCGAGCAGTCTGTGCTGGCGCTCCGTGCCGGGGCCGTTGGCGCCTGCGCCAGCGACGCGGCTCAGTTCGTCAGCAGGAGGATGCCGAGCAGCGCCTGGGCGATGCCGATGACGAGCGCCGTGAGCACGAGCACGGCGTGCACCGTGAGGAAGCGAGTGGGGCGACCGTTCTCGTCCCGAGCGCGCGGGTCGTTGGAGACCCGACGGTAGAAGGACGGCCAGACGAGCACGTTGAAGACAGCACCGACGAGCAGGGCGATGCTTGCGAGGAAGACCATGCCCCAAGCCTATGGGCGGGCGGTGGCGTCCCCGATCGAGATGGCAGCGCCAGCGGGGCTCTGCCGCTTCGCGAGGGCGACGTAGCCTGCCGCGTGCGGAATGAACGCGGCGCTCTCCGCTGCTGTCAGCTCGCGCCGGACCTTGGCGGGCACGCCGGCGACGAGGACGCCGTCAGGGATGCTCGCGCCCTCGAGCACCACGGCGCCCGCGGCGACGAGCGAGCCCGTGCCGATGATGGACCTCGAGAGGCACGCGGCCTTCATCCCGATGAGCGTGCCGTTCGCGATGGTCGTGCCGTGCAGGAGCGCCTGGTGGCCGGCCGTCACGTCGTCGCCGATGATCGTGTCGACCTCTCGCTCGACGTGCACCACGGTGCCGTCCTGCAGGTTCGACCGGGCCCCGATGACGATGCGGCCACCCACATCCGCTCGCAGCACGCACCCGTACCAGACGGACGATTCCGGGCCGATCTCGACGTCACCGACGATGACGGCACCCGGCGCGATCCACGCGCTCTCGTGGATGCGGGGCGTCTTGCCCTCGAACGGCAGAATCAGGGGAGCGGCGCTGGTCATGCTCCGATACTCGCAGTTGCGCTGCTCCTTCGCGACCCCGCACGCCAGACTCCGCCACCTCGGCTAAAATGGGCGGACTATGGCCATTTTCGGGAACCTCTCTGACCGGCTGACGCAGACGCTCGCCGGCCTCCGCTCCAAGGGCAAGCTCACGCCCGCCGACGTCGACGGAACCGTGCGCGAGATCCGTCGCGCCCTCCTCGAAGCCGACGTCGCGCTTCCCGTGGTCAAGGACTTCGCCGCGCACGTGCGCGAGCGGGCCCTCGGCGACGAGGTCAACCGCGCCCTGAACCCGGCTCAGCAGGTCGTGCAGATCGTCAACGAGGAGCTCGTGCGCATCCTCGGCGGCGACACCCGCCAGATCGAGTTCGCCAAGCAGCCGCCGACGATCATCATGCTCGCCGGCCTTCAGGGCGCCGGAAAGACGACGCTCGCCGGCAAGCTCGCGAAGCGGCTCGCGGGGGAGAAGCACACGCCGCTGCTCGTCGCGGCCGACCTCCAGCGTCCGAACGCCGTCACCCAGCTGCAGGTCGTCGGCCAGCAGGCAGGCGTGCAGGTCTACGCCCCTGAGCCCGGCAACGGCGTCGGTGACCCAGTGCGCGTCGCGACGGATGCGGTCCGCTTCGCGAAGGACAAGCTGCACGACGTCGTCATCATCGACACGGCCGGCCGCCTCGGCGTCGACCAGGAGCTCATGAAGCAGGCGGCTGACATCCGCCGCGCCACGACCCCCGACGAAGTCCTCTTCGTGATCGACGCCATGATCGGCCAGGACGCCGTCGCGACGGCCAAGGCCTTCCAGGAGGGCGTCGACTTCACCGGCGTCGTGCTCTCGAAGCTCGACGGAGACGCCCGCGGTGGCGCCGCCCTCTCGGTGGCGCAGCTCACCGGTCGTCCCATCATGTACGCGTCGACCGGTGAGGGGCTCGACGACTTCGAGGTCTTCCACCCCGACCGCATGGCGAAGCGCATCCTCGACATGGGTGACATCCTCAGCCTCATCGAGCAGGCTCAGAAGGCCTTCGACGAGGACGAGGCGATGGAGATCGCGGGCAAGCTCGCGACCGAGAACTTCACCCTCGATGACTTCCTCAAGCAGATGCAGCAGCTGCGCAAGGCTGGCAACTTCAAAAAGATGATGGGCATGCTCCCGGGCATGGGCCAGATGAAGGAGGCGCTCGAGAACTTCGACGAGCGCGAGCTGGTCCGCACCGAGGCGATCATCCAGTCGATGACGAAGGCCGAGCGGCAGAATCCGAAGCTGCTCAACGGCTCGCGTCGCGCGCGCATCGCCCGCGGTTCCGGTCGGACCGTCACCGACGTCAACGAGCTCGTGAAGCGCTTCGAGCAGGCGGCGAAGATGATGAAGACCGTCGCACGCGGTGGCACGCCGCAGATCCCCGGCATGGGGCCGATGCCAGGCCAGCACGGCGGTCGCAAGGCTGCGGCCAAGGGCGGCAAGAAGAAGCAGCAGGGCAAGCGAAGCGGCAATCCGGCCAAGCGCGCGCAGCAGGCCGTCGAGGAGGCCGCGGCTCCGAAGCGGCCGGGTGGCGCGTTCGGTGGCGCGGGTCTCGGACGTCCCGCGGCAGGCGACGGGCAGCCGAGCCCGGCGGAGCTCGAGCAGCTCCAGAAGTACCTGGGTCGCGGGTAGCTCGAAACGCTGCCGCTGGCGGCACCTGACGGAGGGGTGCATCCATCTCGGTGGATGTGCCCCTCCGTCGTTGAGCGGGCTCGCTTCGCGCGTCGCCCCGCGGCCGGCAGGACGCACGGAGGGGCGCATCCACTGATGGATGCGCCCCTCCGTGCGTTCGTGCGCTGCCGTTAGTCGGACTTCCTCATGCGGCGTGTGAGGAGCAGCACGGCACCGGCGGCCAGCAGGAGTCCTGCGCCGATCGCCAGCGCGGGGGCGAAGCCTTCAGCACCGGTCGTCGCGAGTCCTCCGCCAGTGGCCGGCGGCGTCGTGTGGGTCGAGGTCGGTGCCGGGGTCCAGGTCGGCGCGGTGGTCGTCGGGACAGGGGGGACGACGGTTGCGGTCGGCGTGGCCGTGCTGGTGGACGTCGGCGTCAGCGTGGTCGTCTCGGTCGGCGTTGGAGTCGGCGTCGTCGTCTCGGTGGGCGTCGGCGTCACGACGACGGGGCTCACCGTGATGGTGACCGTGGCCACCTCGCTGTCGACGGAGCCGTCGTTGGTCGTGAACGTGAAGCTGGTCTCTCCCTCGAAGCCGTCGGCCGGGGTGAAGGTGAGGTCAGCGCCTTCGCCGCTGAGCGTTCCGTTCTCCGGCTGCGTGACGACGGTGTAGGTCAGCGGGTCGCCTTCGGCGTCAGCGCCCGTAAGCGTGATGTCGAGCGGCGTGTCGATGTCTGTGGACAGGTTCTGCGAGGCCGCCGTCGGCGGCGTGTTGGAGCGGAAGCTGCCGGCCTGGATGAGGACCGCCGAGTCGTAGGAGCTGTCACCGCGGTCGGCGATGACGAGCTTGATGTGGTTCGTCTCTCCCTGCTGGACTGGGGCGGAGAGGCCGAGCACCGTCGTGAGCCCGTCGAGGCCAGTGTCGAAGGCGCCGGAGTCCGCGGGGTTGTCCCGGTAGAGCCCCGTGTTGCGCAGGTGGTTGATGTTGTTGATCGCGACGGCGGTGGTGGTGCCATCCGCGTCGAAGGTCGCGTAGTTGGTGCCGTTGACGAAGAAGGCGAAGACGTCGTTGAAGCCCGTGTCGACGAACTCCTGGTACTCCTCGGAGCCGAAGACGTAGGAGAACGCGATGTTGTCCTCGGTGGGGACGAAGTCGAACTCGAGCACAGCGGCATCGCGGGTCGAGCCCTCGACGATGTTGTCGAGGTCCGCATCGCCTGGAAGGCCGTGCGATGTCGTGGTCGACCCGGACTCGTTCGGGCCGAGCAGGGCGCCGTCTTCGCCGGCTGAGCCGGTTGTCAGGGTGACGCCGCTCTCGACGCCGAGGTCCGTGAATCCCGAGTAGCTGCCGGAGGCTTCCGGCGCGCCCGTGTAGGCGACATTCGAGACGGCGGTCTCGTCGCCGACGAGGGAGGCGACCAGATCTTCGGGTGTCTGGGCGGTGAGGTCGGTGACGGTCTGCCCGGGCGAGGCGGCGGCGGTGCCGACTCCGACTCCGAGAAGAAGGACGGATGTTGCCCCTGCGGCGAGGGCGGTGCGGAGTCGCATGTGTTCTCCTGAGGATCTGTGGGTTTCGTGATGCTAAGCCGCTAGTTCGCTGAAAATCAAGAGAATCTTGGGAAACAGGACGGGCTCGTGCGTCCCGGGACCAGAAGGTGTGGCGGATGTGACTCGTGTGAATGCGCGCCACCCCGATGAGCCGCCACTGGTGAGGGCTCGTCGACAGGTACGCTTGTCAGGTCATCAAGTCGTCCGAGGAGTGCGCCATTGAGCAATGAAGCTGCCACAACAGGCGAGGCCCGACTCCCGCTCGGGCTGTTCGTCGGCATCGACCGTTCGAGCCCCGTCCCGCTGTACCACCAGGTGTCGGAGCGCATCGAGAAGGCGATTCGAGACGACACGCTGCCTGCAGGGTCGAAGCTCGAGAACGAGATCTCCCTCGGCCACCGCCTCGGCCTCTCTCGCCCGACGGTGCGCCGAGCGATCCAGGAGCTGGTCGACAAGGGACTCCTCGTCCGACGCCGCGGTGTGGGCACGCAGGTCGTGCACGGGCCCGTCACCCGCAACGTCGAGCTCACGAGCCTGTATGAGGATCTCGAGCGGTCCGCGCAGAAGCCGACGACGACGCTGCTCTCTCGCCGAGTCGAGGCCGCGACGCCCGAGCTCGCCGAGACCCTCGGCATCGAGGTCGGAAGCCCCACCCTGCACATCTCGCGCCTGCGAAGCGCGGATGGGGTCCCCCTTGCCGTGCTCGACAACGTGCTGCCAGAGCCGTTCGTCGAGCTCACCGAGGATGAGCTCATCCAGCACGGGCTCTACCAGCTGCTCCGCGCCCGCGGCGTCACCATGCGCATCGCCAAGCAGCGCATCGGTGCCAGGACCGCGTCTCGCGAGGAGGAGCGCCTTCTTGATCTCTCCGGCGGTGCAGCGGTGCTCACGATGTCCCGCGTCGCGTTCGACGCGACGGGTCGCGCCGTCGAGTACGGGCGGCACTGCTACCGGCCGGACCTCTACACGTTCGAGATCACGCTCGTCGAGCGCTGACCTGCGCTGACCTGCGCTGACGGGCGCTGACAGCGGTGACCTGCGCTGAAGTGGCGGGTTGGTCCTCGTCCGCGGGCCGATGACCACCGCCGGCAGCGCGAGTTCTCCGGGATGCGCGAGAAGACGCTGCCAGCCGATGTGCCTTCCGCACAGGGTGCGGTCGGGCGCATCGGCTGGCAGCGTCTGGCAGTCGTGGGGCCGAGGTCAGGCGCGGTTGGGAACCGCGAGCTCGCCCGTGAGGTACTGGGCGCGGCCGAAGCCGAACGTCCAGTCCTCTGGGCCGTTCTCGACGTAGCCGATGAAGACGTCGTTGCCGTCGACGCCCTGCTCGCCGAGTGCTTCGGCGATGCGAGCGTAGAGCGACTGCTTGGCCTCCGTGGTGCGGCCGCGCTGCGTGAAGATCTGGATCATGACGACGCCGCTTGAGCGGTCGAAGCCCAGTCCGGCGTCCTGGGCGATGATCTGGCCACCCTGGTGCTCGGTGATGATCTGGAACCGGTCGCGAGCGGGGATCCCGTACTCGGCGACGATGGCGTCGTGGATGGCGTCGGCGATGGACGAGATCTGCTCGGGCGTGCGGCCGGCGTTGACGTCGATGCGTACGAGAGGCATGGTGCGGTGTCCTTGAGGTCGAGGGGTGACATTCGTTGTCTGCTCACGAAGTCTACCTTCAAAAGTCCTAATGTCCTAACAAATACCTTCCGGGCTCATGGGACCACGAGGGGCCGCATCCGGATGGATGCGGCCCCGGTGGCCAGGCGCGGAGCTCTCGCAGAAGAGTCGTGCCCAAGACGGAAGTCAGAGCGACGCCTCGAGAGCCGCGTCGGCGTCGAGGAGCACCTTCGCGGCGACCTCGAGTCCCTCGATGCGGCCGAGCGAGGTGTCCTCGTGCTCGATGTTGACCCACATCTCCGGGTCGACCTCGTGCAGGGCGCGGAGGAACTCGGTCCAGAACGCCGTGTCGTGGCCGCGGCCGAGGGCGACGAAGTCCCACGCTGAGTTCTTCGGCCACGCGTTCGCCCACTCGTCGCCACCGAGGTTGGTGCGCGGCTCGTCGGCGGACAGCTTGCGGAACTGGTTGTCCAGCACGCCGTAGATGGCCGCTGCCGGGTTCACGCGAACATCCTTCGCGGCGGCGTGGAAGACCCACTTGCCGAGGTCGCGGACGACGGCCACCGGGTCCATCTGCTGCCAGAAGAGGTGCGAGGCGTCGAGCTCGACGCCGATGTTCGTCGTGCCGGCCCGCTCGATGAGCTCGCGGAAGTTCGCCGGGTTGAAGGCGACGTTCTGCGGGTGCAGCTCGAGCGCCACCTTCACGCCGTGCTCGCCGGCCAGTTCATCGATCTCCGCCCAGAACTTCGCGGCGACGTCCAGCTGGTAGTCGATGACGTCGAGCGCCGCCGAGTTCCAGGCGTTGACCACCCAGTTCACGGTCGTAGCTCCCGGCTCGCCACCGGGGAGGCCGGACATCGTGACGACGCGGTCCTGCCCGAGGCGGGCCGCGAGGCGGATCGACCGGCGGATGTCCTCGGCGTGCTTCTCGCCGATCGCGCGGTCGGGGTGCAGCGGGTTGCCGTTGCAGTTGAGACCCGCGATCGAGACGCCGGTGCCCTCGAACTGAGCCAGGAACGCATCCCGTGCATCATCGCTCTCGAGGATCTCGTCGAAGTTCGGGATGTGGGTTGCCGGGAGGAAGCCGCCCGAGTTGAGCTCGATCCCCGTGAGGCCGAGGTCGGCGATGACCTTGATCGCCTCCGGCAGCGGCCGGTCGTGGAGGATCGCGTTGTAGACGCCGAGACGCATGTCAGGTTCCGATCTTGTGCGTGGTGGTGGGATTGACGCGCACGGCCGAGCCGTTCGCGGCTGCTGATGCGGCGACGGCGTGGAGCAGCTCCATGTTGTGGATGCCTTCTTCGAAGCTGGCGCAGCGGGGGAGCGATTCACTCTCGGGAACGCCGGCGACCTCCTCGAGGAAGGAGCGCGCCTGGTAGGCGAATGCGTCGTTCTGCCCGAAGCCGACACTCGGGGCGTCCATCGCGAGCCCGCCGGCGATGTAGGGGTGCTCCGGTCCGAGGATCACCTGCCGGTACCCGTTCTGGGCCGAGGGGACATCGTTCAGGAAGAGCTCGATCTCGGAGGGGCGACGCTGGTCGTACCTGGCGCCACCGTTCTCGCAGAAGACCTCGAAGATGAGGCTGTTGGCATGGCCGCGAGCCACACGGGAGACCTCGATGGCGCCAGCGCCGTCCGCGAACTTCAGTGAGAACGCGGCGTAGTCGTCGTTCTCGACGGACTCGAAGGTGTCGCTCACGGCCGCGTGGTCGTGACCGAGGACGGCTCCGAGCGGCAGGGGGCGCTCGTGGATGACGGTGCTGAGCGTCCCGCCGCTGACCTCCTGGATCTCACCGCCAAGGAACTCCGCGATGTACGCCATGTGGCTCCCGACATCGGCCAGCGCGCCGCTTCCTGGTGCGCCCTTGAAGCGCCAGCTCATGGGGCCCTGTGGGTCGCAGGCGTAGTCCGTCCAGTAGCGCCCGCTGAAGTGGAGCAGCTTGCCGAGGGTGCCGTCCTGGATGAGCTGGCGGATGTGGGCGATGCCGGGGGATCGGCGGTAGGTGAAGCCCACGCGGGCGATGGAGTCGGCGCGCTCCGCGGCCTCGGCCATGGCGTAGGCGTCCTCGATGGAGTCGCTGAGGGGCTTCTCGCAGAGCACGTGCTTGCCGGCTGCGAGGAGGCCCTCGACGGCCTCTCGGTGCAGGGAGTTCGCGATGACGACGCTCACGACGTCGATGTCGTCGGCGGCCGCGATGGCCTGCCAGGACGAGTCGGTGCGCTCGTAGCCGAAGCGCTTGGCGGCGAGTGCGCCGAACTCCGGGTTGATGTCTCCGATGGAGACGAGGTGGATCTTGGGCAGCGTGGGGCTGTAGAGAGTGGATGCGACGCGGTACGCCGCGGCGTGTGCGCGCCCGGCCATGCCTGCGCCGATGACGGCGACGCCCAGTGAGGTGGACATTGGTTCTCCTGTGGTTCTGCGTGAGCTGGGATGGTGAGCGCAGGCGACCGACGACGGTGTTGGAGCGCTACACTGGAAGGTAGGTCATGAAACAATGTCCTGTCAAACGATCCGAGTTCGGAGTGTCGAATGCCACCCACGTCCCGCCAGAAGCGACCGACGATCTACGACGTCGCTGAGCGCGCCGGAGTCTCCAAGTCACTGGTGTCGCTTGTGCTGCAGAACTCGACCCGAGTCAGCGACGAGAAGCGCGCGGCAGTGCGGACCGCGATCCAGGAACTCGGCTACCTGCCGAGCCGGGCGGCCACGGCGCTCGCGGGGAACCGCACACGCGCGATCGGCGTCATGATCGACGACTTCAGGAACCCCTGGTTCGTCGACCTCCTCGAGGGCATGCAGGAGGTGCTGAACGGGCCCGGCTTCCACGTGACGGTGGCTGACGCGAACCTGAACGCGCACCTCGAGCAGTCCCCGATCAGCGGCTTCCTCGCCGCAGGGGTCGAGGGTCTTGTCATCGGCGGTGACGTGGATGCGGTGCCTGCGAAGGGCTTCCCGGTGCCGACCGTCGTCGCGGGCAACCGGGCGACGGTGCCGGCCGGGGCCGACCTCGTGGCCAACGACGACGAAGCTGGCGCCCGCCTCGCTGTCGAGCACCTGCGGTCACTCGGCCACGCGAGGATCGGGCATGTCACGGGCAGCGGGCGAGCGGCCGAACTCAGGCGCATGGCCTACGAGGCGGCCATGGTCGAGGCGGGGCTCCAGCCGCGCGTCGTCGGAGGCTCTGGTCCCACTGACCAGGACGAAGGGCGACGAGCCTCGCGCGAGCTGCTCGAGAACTGGCCGGAGACCACGGCCGTTTTCGCCGCGAACGACGTCATGGCGCTTGGCGTGCTCGGAACGCTCGACAAGCTCGGGATGCGTGTGCCGGACGACATCTCGATCGTCGGCTACGACGACTCGCACCTCGCGGGCGCCGAGCACCTGTCGCTCACCTCGGTCGACGACCGCAGTGCCGACGTGGGTCGTGTGGCGGCCGAGCTCCTGCTCGCGCGCATCGAAGGGCGCCGTCCGGAGGCCGGAGAGCGAGGCGAGGGAACGCGCAGGCTCATCCAGCCGATCCTCACGGTCCGGGGCTCGACCGCGTCCGCCGACGGCTCCGCCTGAGCTGCGCTCGCGGGCCGATGACGCGGCTCAGCGGTCGCGTCGCGCCCCTGCCTCAGGTTCGAAGGCGAGCACGAGGGGAGCCTCCCAGCCCTGCTCCGCGTACGCGCTCAGCACGCTCTCGCGCAGCTCGTCGACCTTCTCGGCTGGGTGCATCACGAACACGGAGCCGCCGAGGCCCGTGCCGGTCATGCGCGCGCTCGCGGCGCCGAGGTAGGTGGCCAGCTCCACGGTGAAGTCGATGCGCGCGGTCGAGACCTCGAAGTCATCCCGGAGCGACGCTTGCGACGCGGCGAGCAAATGATTGCGTTCCTCGGGCGTCTCGCCCGTGCGCATCAGCTTCGTGAACTCCAGCGTGCGAGCGATCTCGGAGACGACGTGGCGGGCGCGCCTGAAGACGACCTCGTCGAGCTTGTCCGCAGCCGCGTCGAGTTCAGCAGGTCGCACCTCGCGCAGCGTCTGGCAGCCGAGCGCCTCGGCAGCCCTGGCGCAGTCCTCGGCCCTCGATGCGAACTCCGCCGACCAGTTGCGGTGCGATTCCCGCGTGTCGATGAGCACGCGGACCAGGCCGGACTCGGCTGGTCGCGGCGCGGGAAGGATGGAGACGTCGGACCCGCGCGCGTCGAAGAAGACGTCCTCATCGCTGCGCGCGGCGTGCACGGTGATGTGATCGCTCAGGCCGCCGGGCGCGCCGACGATGTCGGCCTCGGTCTGTCGGCCGATCTCCGCGAGCTCCTCGACGTTCATGCCGAGGCCCCAGAAGTCGTTGAGGGCCGTGCTGATGGTGGCGCACACGGAGGCGGAGGAGGCGAGGCCAGCCCCGATGGGCACGTCCGTCGTCAGGAAGATGTCGAGGCCGGTGCCCAGAAAGAAGGGCACCCCGGGGTCCGTCTCGTCGTCGTCGCCGCGAGTGCCTTCCGGCGGGTTCTCGCGAGCGAAGCGCAGCATGCTCGAGACCGCTCCGAGCGGGTACGCGCGCCAATCCTTGGTGGGGATCTCCGAGGAGATCGACCGCAGGTCGGTCACAGCTTCCTCGGTGGAGAGATCGGTGACGATGCGGATGCGGCCGTCGTCACGCGGCGCGATCGCCGCGCTCGAGCGGAGGGGGATGGCGCACCCGTAGCCGACGCCATCCTGCAGGTCGGTGTGGTCGCCCATGATGCTGACGCGACCCGGCGCGGACCAGACTCCGAGGGGTTCGCGCTCGAAGGCGGCCCGAAAGCCCTCACAGACGATCGTCGTCAGGTCTCTGCTCATCTCGTCACCGTTTCTCAGGCATGGGCGAATGGGCGTCCGCCCCTGTGCATGCGCAGGCCGATTCTAATAACTGCGTCCTGAACGAGTGCCGAAACTCCAGCGGACGAGCCGCGCATCCTACGGAACGGGCCTTCCATCTGGTCGGGACTGGTCTCGCGTGCTAGAGTCGGACCTTCGTGGGTCCTATTTCCCACAATCGTCGTACCGTTTGTTGTTCGAGGGCACCTTTCCTGCCTCGGCACGATTTCACGAGTTGCGGCGAACGGGCACATTCGCCCGCATCATCGCCGCAAGAGCGCAGCACTCGAGTGTTGTGCGTTCTCTGCGTGCTGATTGAAAGGCAAGACCTCCATATGACGGAAACAACCTCAACTTTCGCCGAGCTCGGCGTCCCCAAGTCCCTCGTGAGCGTGCTCGATGCAGCAGGCAAGCGCGAAGCCTTCCCCATCCAGCAGTCCACACTCCCGAGCACCCTCGCAGGCCGCGACGTCCTCGGCCGTGGCAAGACAGGCTCCGGCAAGACGCTCGCGTTCGCGATCCCGCTCGTCGCCCGCCTCGCCGGTGCCGTGTCCGGTGGCAAGCGCCGCCCGGGCCGTCCGCTCGGCCTCGTGCTGCTTCCCACCCGCGAGCTCGCAACCCAGGTCGCAGCGGTCATCGAGCCGCTCGCCAAGGCCGCAGGCCTCACCGTGACCACCGTCTTCGGCGGCGTCTCGCAGCGCCCGCAGGAGACCGCGTTCCGCAACGGCGTCGACATCGTCGTGGCCTGCCCCGGACGCCTCGACGACCTCATGAAGCAGCGCATCGTGAACCTCGACGCCGTCGAGGTCACCGTGCTCGACGAGGCCGACCACATGGCCGACCTGGGCTTCCTGCCCGTCGTCACGCGCATCATGAACGCCACGCCGCAGAGCGGGCAGCGCCTCCTCTTCTCCGCCACGCTCGACAACGGCGTGGACAAGCTCGTCAAGAAGTTCCTCAACGACCCGATCCTCCACTCGGTGGACGAGTCGAACTCGCACGTCGCCGCCATGACGCACCACGTCTACGAGACGGAGACGCCCGAGGCGAAGACGGCGCTCGTGCACGCCCTCGCCAGTGGCAAGGGCCGCCGCATCATGTTCATGCGCACCAAGCACCAGGCGAAGAAGCTCGCCAAGCAGCTGACCGCTGCCGGCATCCCGGCCGTCGACCTGCACGGCAACCTCTCGCAGAACGCCCGCGACCGCAACCTCGCGGCGTTCTCCGGCGGCGAGGTCAACGTGCTCGTCGCGACCGACGTCGCCGCACGCGGCGTGCACGTCGACGCCATCGAGCTCGTCGTCCACGTCGACCCGCCGGCAGAGCACAAGGCGTACCTGCACCGCTCCGGCCGCACGGCACGCGCGGGCTCCGAGGGCGACGTCGTCACCCTCATGCTCCCGAGCCAGCGCAAGGACACGGAGATGCTGCTCCGTCGCGCGAAGATCGGCGTGACCCCGCAGCGCGCCAACGTCAACTCGCCGTTCGTGGCCGAGCTCGTCGGCGAAGTCGCCCCGACCGTGCGCCCCGTTCCGGGTGGACCGGGATCCGGCAACGTCGAGGTCAGCCAGGGCCGCGGCACCTCGCAGGGAGCGAACGCGCGCCGCAAGCGCGACAACGCCTCCTCGCGTGGTGGCGCATCGCGTGGCGGATCGAGCACCGGCGGTGGCCGTGGCCGCGGCGGGTCCTCATCGCAGACCTCCTCCGCGTCGTCCGCGTCGCGCCCCGCGCGCGCGCAGGGTGGAGAGGGTGCAGCCCAGGGCCAGCGCCGCGGCGAGGGTCGCCCGCGCCGCGCAGGCACCACCTCCGCAGCGGCTCCGTCGCGCGGTGGCGGCGAGCGCGGCTCGCGTCGCGCCAGCTGGTCCTCCGGGCAGTAGTCAGCGCCAGACGCACAGCATCCCCGAACGGGCGGCCCGAGCAATCGGTCCGCCCGTTCGTGCTCTGCCCGCGCCGCTCGCCGGTCTGCCCGCATTCGGAGTCCATCCACGTGGGAGATGCGGCTTTGATCGCGCAGGAAGCGGCAGCTCTCGTCTGGATGTGTGGATGCCACGGGCGCTGCGCAGGCAGGCGCTGAGTCGGCTCAGGCGGGGGAGTCGCTCACCAGGTGGGCGGTGAGGGCGTCGAGGTGGGCTCGCACGGCGGCCGCGCCGTCGTGCTCGAGCAGGGTGAGGTAGGCCTCGTGGTCGTCGGCCAGCCCCGTGGCCTCGTAGTGCTCGTGCGCTCCCGCCAGCAGCAGGCGGACCTCGCTCTCGAGTGATCGCGAGGCCTCGCTGATCCGGGGACTCCCGGCCGCGTCGACGATGGCCTGGTGCACGGCGGCGTGCGCCGCCTCGAGCAGGCGCCAGGACTGCGCATCGCTCGCCTCGATCTCCCGCAATCGGGCGATCTTCGACTGGATCGGCTGCCGCACGGCCAGCGGCCACCCGCCTGCGTGCCTCGAGTTCAGGATGCGCACGGCCTCGGATTCGAGCGCGCAGCGCAGATCCTGCATGGCCCTGATCTCCGCGTCGTCGAGCTTCGTGACCTCGACCCCCTTGTAGGGAGCGGAGTGGACAAGCCGTTCCGCGGCCAGCGCGGCGAGGGCCGTGCGCACCGTGTGCCGCGACAGTCCGAACTCGTCCGCGAGGTGCTCCTCGCGCAGCGACTGGCCGCGGGCGTAGCTGCCCTCGAGGATGCGCTCGCGAAGCGTCGTGGCGAGCTTCGAGGCGGCGGTCAGTCGTGGCGTTGCGTCAGGCGCTCCAGCACGCGTCATCGCTGCTGCCGCTCCGCCGAATCTGCGTCCGGATGGATGCCAGCCGCAGCCGTGCCCGTTGTCGCGCCGTTCACGGCGAGTCTCATCTTCGTCGCAGGTGAGAACCGCTGGAAGGCAGCGGTGGACCCCAGCACCAGCACCACGATTCCCGCCGCGAGCACGATGAGGCCGAGGGCTTCGAGGCCCGCGAGCTGCTCGCGAAGCACGAGGAGCCCCAGGATGCTCGCGGTCAGCGGCTCCGCGAGCGTCAGTGTCGAGACGGTCGCTGCCTGCAGCTTCGCGAGGCCAGCCCCGAAGCACAGGTAGGCGATGGTCGTCGTGACGACACCGAGCCAGGCCGCGGTCGCGAGCCCGGCCGGCGTGAGCATCCACTCGGCCCCGCTCGCGAGGAGCAGGGGAACGCTGACGATGCCGGCGACACCGAAGACGACGCCCATGGTGCCGTCGGCGCTCCAGCCTCGGTTCATGAGCGCCTTCGCCGAGAGCGTGTAGACGCTGTAGCTCGCGCCGGCACCGATCGACGCCGCGATCCCGGCGAGGTTCGCTCCGCCCGCGTCTCCTGCGCCAGCCGCCGCGATGAGCGCGACGCCGAGGACGGCGATCGCGGTCGCGACGCCCCAGCTCAGTCCGGGAAAGCGGCGTTCGAGCGCCCACTGCAGCAGTCCCGTGAGGACCGGTGCTGATCCGAGCGCGAGGACGGTGCCGACTGCCACGCCGCTGCCTGCCGTGCCCGCGAAGAACAGCGGCTGGTAGAGGAGCACACCGAGCGCTCCCAGGGAGATCAGACCGAGATGGGCACGATTCGGTCGGCGGAGCCGGGCTGCGTCCGGCGTGAACTTCGCGGTTGTTCCGCGGGCTCCGCGGCGATGCCGCACGGCGAACAGCGCCCAGGCGCCGAGGAGCGTCCCGCCGATGGCGAGACGGGCGGAGCCCAGCGAGAACGCGCTCACCTCCGGCGCGCCGAGCGCCTGCGCCGTCCCGGTCGTGCCGAAGCAGACGGCGGCGAGGAGGACGAGGAGGAGAGGCACCACGAACAGATTGTTACACAATCCGTCGTGCGCGTGGGGTGCATCCGAAGACGAGTGATGGGCCCGGCCAGAACGGCCGAGCCCATCGCTCATTGCTGCAGAGGGGGTTACTTCTTCGCGGTCGGAAGGAAGATCGCGCCGGTCGTGACGCCCTCATCCAGTGACTCGAGCGTGCGGCCGCGGGTCTCCGGGATCTGCGTTGCGACGAAGATGAGCGCGACCACGTTCAGCGCGCCGAACAGGAAGAAGGTTCCAGTGATGCCCATTCCGTCGACGAGCGAGGGGAAGTACAGCGAGAGGAAGCCGTTCGCGACCCAGAGGAAGAAGATCGAGACGCCCATGCCGATGCCGCGCATGTGCAGCGGGAAGACCTCGGAGAGGTAGACCCAGACGGCCACGTTGAGGAACGTCTGCATCGACCCGACGAATGCGACGACGAGGAACAGGATGACCCAGGGGCGCAGCGGGTTGCCGACCTCGAGGAGCATCGAAGACAGGCCGATGAGCAGGTGGCAGATCGTCGTCAGCGTGAAGCCGATGATGAACGTCTTGCGGCGGTCGAACTTGTCCATGTAGGAGAGCGCGATGAATGCACCGACCACGGCGATGACGCCTGGCGCGATGTTGGCGATGAGGGCCGCGCTCGAGTCGAAGCCGGACTCGATGAGCACGATCTGGCCGTAGTACATGATCGAGTTGATGCCCGTGAGCTGCTGGGCGACACCGAGTCCGATGCCGACGAGCAGGATGCGCAGGAGCCACTTGTTCTTGAGGATGGCTGCGAAGCCGACCTGCTTCTCCTGGCCCTCTTCCAGCGCGACCTTCTCGACCTGTGCGAGCTCAGCTTCGGCGCGCTCGGGTGAGCGGACGGTCTTGAGCACCTCGAGCGCCTCGGCGTCGCGGCCCTTCTCGACGAGCCAGCGGGGTGATTCCGGCATGCGCAGCATGCCGAAGAAGAGGCAGATGGCCGGGATGGCGCAGATGGCGAACATGATGCGCCAGACGCCGTCGAGGTGTCCGAGCGTGTTGCCGAGGATGGCGTTGATGATGAACGCGGAGAGCTGTCCGATGACGATGGCGGCTTCGTTGCGGCCTGAGATCGACCCGCGGATCTCGTAGGGTGCCAGCTCGGCCAAGAAGACCGGGACGACCGTGGACGCTCCGCCGACGGCAAGACCGAGGAGGATGCGGCCGACGACGAGCACCTCGAAGTTCGGGGTGAAGACGACGACGAGCGTGCCGAGGAAGAAGAGCACGGCGAGCATGATGATGGTCTTGCGGCGGCCCCAGCCGTCGGAGAGGCGGCCGCAGAAGATGGCGCCGATGGCGGCCGCGAAGACGAGCGAGCTCGTGACGACGCCTTCGGTGAGCGGCGTCAGACCGAGCTCCTCGGTCATGGGGTTCAGGGCGCCGTTGATGACACCGGTGTCGTAGCCGAAGAGGAGACCGCCGAAGCACGCGACGATCGAGATCAGCCCGAGCCGCGAACGGTGCGGCCCAGCTGTGAGGGGCGGAAGTGATTTCTCGGCGGTGTTGCCCGCCGGATGCGATGAGGCCATTTGGACGTCCTTGTCGTGGATGCTGCGAGGTGGAGCAAGGTTGTGCGGTGCTGCTGGCGCGTCTTCTGCGAACGCGTGTCTTGATGGTAACCGAAGAATGACGTGATGTGAATATGTCCTGACAAATTCGTCGGGAGTGACAATGGCCCCGCAGCTCAGAGCTGCGGGGCCACACGGCGTCAGGAGGAGGCGACAAGCTCCCGGATCTTCTCGAGCTGGAACTTCGAGACCTCGTCGGCCCGCTCGTCCTCTGCGAAGACGTTCGAGACGATCAGCGCGTCCGGGCGGTCGAGGTACCCGACCTGCTTCAGCGTCGCGAAGAGCTCCGCGAAGTCGACGTCGCCGTCGCCGATGCGGAGGTGCTGGTGGATGCGCGCCTCGTTCCCTGGAGGGTTCGAGATGTAGCGCAGGCCGTGCGAACGGTGGTGGTCGAACGTGTCCGCCGTATAGACGGCGCCGAGCCGCTCACCCAGTTCGGGGAGCAGCGTCCTCGCCCGGTCGCCGTAGTGGAAGGTGTGCGAGGCGACGTAGACGAAGCCCACGTTCTTGCTGTTCAGACCGCGGATGACGCGCCACCCCTCGAGCCCGTCCTCGACGAAGTCGTTGGGGTGCGGGTCGATGTTGAGCTGGATGCCCTCGCGCTCGAGGATCGGCAGCAGCGTCTCCATCGAGCGGTGGAAGGCGTCCTCCGACTCGTTGAACTGGGAGGGCTCTCCGCTGAACTCCGTGTTGATCACGGGGATCTCGAGCAGCGACGCCAACTCGATGACCCGCGTGAAGTTGCGGACCGCCGCGAGGCGGCCGGCTTCCTCCGGCCCCGAGATGCGCTGCACCGGCAGGATGGCGGGGATCTTGACCCCTGCATCCGCCGCCCGCTTCTTGAACTTCAGCGCGTACGCGTCGTCGGCCGACGGGTGGCGGAAGAACCAGGAGAAGTCGGGGTGGGGCGTGATCTGCAGGTGCTCGTAGCCGAGGCGGGCTGCGATGTCCGGGAACTCGAGGAAGCCGGCCTCGTGGTGGAACGGCGTCGGGTCCAGTGCGATGCGAACCATGGGGGTCTCTCCTCACGCCTTGTCGTAGAACGCGGGGCGCTCGACCTGCTGGACCTCGACGATGCCACCGTCGAACGCCTTCACGCCGGCCTCGCAGGCGAGCGCGACGCGGTAGCCGTGCCACGCGTCCGGGCCGTCGATGGTTCCGCGGGCGACCGCATCCACCCAGCGCTGGATCTGCACGTCGTAGGCGGCCGCGAAGCGGGTCACGAACGAGCGGTGCTCCTCCTTCGCGAACGAGCCGTCCGACCAGGTCTGCACTCCGTTGGCCTGGCCGATGCGGGCGAGCCCGTTCGAGAACACTGCCTCGGTCGCGACCTGGTAGCCGAACTTGATGCTGACGTTCATCTCGACGTCGACGAGGATGCCGTTCTCGAGCTCCATGAGCACGAGGATCGGCTCGCGGAGGCGCTCGGGCGAGTTCGGGTTGCGACGCATGTACTTGATCTCGATGCTGCGGATCTCGCTGCCCGCGAGCCACGGGATGACATCGAGTTCGTGCACGACCGAGTCGTTGATGAGCATGTCCTGCGTGTACGTCTCGGGCACGTCGGGGTTGCGGTGCACGGCGCGCAGCGCGAGCAGCTCGCCTGCCTCGCCCGAGGCGATGATCTCGCGCAGGCGGGCGTACTCGGCGTCGAAGCGGCGCATGAAGCCGAGCTGGATGAGCGGTCGGTCTGACGCGGCCATCTCGGCCTCGACGACGCGCAGGGACGACGCGGAGTCTGCCGTCAGCGGCTTCTCGCACAGGATGGGGAGCTTCGCCGCGAGGGCGGGCAGGAGCACGGGCTCGTGGAACTTGCCTGGCGTCGCGATGACCACCGCGTCGACGGCGTTCGCCGCGATGGCGTCCTCGATGCTCGTGAACCACTGCGCGCCCGGCGCGTTCTGCAGGGCCGCGGTGCCGCGTCCCTCGTCCGGCTCGATGACGGCCGAGACGATGGCACCGCTGATGCGCTTCGTGATGCGGGCGATGTGGTCTGCGCCCATGAGGCCGGCGCCGACGACGCCGACGCGGAGGTCAGTTGAAGTCATGTCGATGGTTCCTGTTCTTCTCTGGCGCTACTTCGCGCGGGCTGCCGGCGTGGAGCCGCAGATGTGCTTGAGCGTGCGCTCGGCGATCGGGTACGGGCGGTCGGCCGAGCAGCCGAACATGTCCTGCTCGACGATGCCGAAGATGTTCAGGTCGATCTCGGCGGCACGGGCCACGATGGGGCCGAGCTCCGGGATGCCGTTCGGCGGCTCGACCATGATCATGTCGGCTGCGGCCTCGGCCCACGGAACATCGTTCTTGAGGACGTCGAACAGGCGGTCAGGATCAACCTGCTTGAGGTGCAGGTAGCCGATGCGCTCGGGGTAGGCGTTCATGAGGCGCAGGCTGTCGCCGCCGTAGTACGAGAAGTGACCCGTGTCGAGGCAGAGGTTCGTGTACCGAGCGTCGGTCTCGGTGAGCAGGCGCTCGACCTCGCGGTACGTGCCGACGTGGCTGTCGGCGTGCGAGTGGAACTGCTGCTTGACGCCGTACTCCTCGAGGAGTGCCTTGCCGAGGCGGTCATGGCCGGCCGCGAGGCGCGTCCACTGCTCGGCGTCGAGCGTGCGGGGCTCCTTCGCCTGGCCCGTGATGTCGTCACGCCACATGTCGGGGATCGTCACGAGGTGCTCGGCGCCGAGCTTCGAGGCGAGCCCCGCGACGGCGATGGCCTGGTCCCAGGCGCGCTGCCACTGGCTCTCGTCCTCGTTGTGGAAACCCGTGAAGACGGTTCCGGCCGAGAGCTTCAGGCCGCGCGACTCGAGTTCGTCGGAGAGCTGGTTGGGGTCGGTGGGGAGGTAGCCGTACGGGCCGAGCTCAATCCACGTGTAACCGGCCTTGACGACCTCGTCGAGGAAGGTCTGCCACGGGATCTGGCCCGGGTGATCGGGGAGCCAGATGCCCCAGGAGTCAGGTGCGGTTCCGATTCGGATGCTCTGCGACATCGTCGTCTGCTTTCTGTTGAGGGTCGTTCGGGGAGGTCGAGAAGAGGGTGTTGTCGTGGCGTCAGCCGAGGAGCGGCCGCTGGGCGGCCTTCTGCTCCTTGTAGGCCTCGAGCGCGCTCTTCGTGGAGTCGAGCGTGGAGGTCTCGGCGACCGGCACATCCCACCATCCTTCGCCGTCGGGGGCGTAGAGGAGCGGGTTGCTGTTGATGTGGATGAGGGTCGAGGTGTCAGATGCCTTCGCCGCGGCCATGGCGTCGCGCAGGTCGCTGATGGCGTTGGCGCTCGGCTCGATCTCGATCGTGGTGATGCCGTAGCTGCGCGCGTTGGCGGCGAGGTCGACGGGGAGGATCTCGTCGCCCTGGAAGTTCGAGCCGGCCTCGTCGAAGGCGCGGTACCAGGTGCCGAAGCGCTCGGAGCCGACCGTCTCGGAGAGGTGGCCGATGGAGGCGTAGCCGTGGTTCTGGATGAGCACGACGATGATCTTGATGCCCTCGGCGACGGCAGTCACGAGCTCGGTGTGGAGCATGAGGTACGAGCCGTCGCCGACCATGACGATCACGTCGCGGTCGGGAGCCGCGCGGTGCACGCCCATGCCGCCTGCGATCTCGTAGCCCATGCAGGAGAACGCGTACTCGACGTGGTAGCCGAGCGGGTCGCGCACGCGCCAGAGCTTGTGCAGGTCGCCCGGCAGGGAGCCGGCGGCCTGGACGACGACGTCGCGCGGGTCGCTTGCGCCCTGCACAGCGCCGATGATCTCGGGCTGGCCCGGCAGCTCGAGGCCGCTCGGCTCGAACGCGGCGTCGACGGCCGCATCCCACCCGCTCTTCTCGGCGGCGATCTGCCGCGAGTAGTCGTCGCTCACGCGGAACCCGGAGAGGGCGCCGATGAGCTTCACGAGCGTCTCGCGCGCATCCGCCACGACGGGCAGCTGCGAGCCGTGCTTGTAGGCGTCGAAGGCGGCCACGTTGATGTTGACGAAGCGCACGCCGTCGTTCTGGAACACCGTGCGGCTCGCCGTCGTGAAGTCGCTGTAGCGCGTGCCGATGCCGATGACGACGTCGGCCTGCGCCGCGAGGCGGTTCGCGGCGGTCGTGCCGGTGGCTCCGATGCCGCCGAGGTACTGCGGGTGGTCCCAGTCGAGGGACCCGCCGCCTGCCTGGCTCGTGCCGACCGGGATGCCGGTGGCCTCGACGAACGCGCGCAGCTCGTCCTCAGCTCCCGAGTAGATGACGCCGCCGCCCGCGACGATGATCGGGTTCTTCGCGTTCTTGATCGCCTCGACAGCACGGGCGAGCGGACCGGCCTCGGGGAGGGGACGGCGGATGTGCCACTCGCGCTCCTCGAGGAAGGCGAGCGGCACGTCGATGAGCTCGGCCTGGACGTCCTCCGGCAGCGCGATCGTCACGGCACCCGTCTCGGCAGGGTCGGTGAGGACGCGCATGGCGGCGAGTGCGATCGAGAACAGCTGCTCGGGGCGCTGCACGCGGTCGAAGAAGCGGGAGAGGGGACGGAACGCATCCGTCACCTGGATGCCCGTGTCGTGCGGGAACTCGAGCTGCTGCAGCACGGGGTCGGAGACGCGCGTCGCGAAGGTGTCGCTCGGCAGGAGCAGTGCCGGCAGGCGGTTGGCCGTCGCGAGGGCGGCACCCGTGAGCATGTTGGCGGCGCCCGGTCCGACGGATGCGGCGCTCGCGTACGTCGCGCGGCGGCGGCGCATGCGCGCGTAACCCACCGACTGGTGCACCATCGCCTGCTCGTTGCGCGCCTGGAAGTACGGCATGAGGCTCGGGTCTTCGACGTTGGCCTGCTTGAGCGCCTGGCCGATGCCGGCGACATTGCCGTGGCCGAAGATCCCGAACATGCCGGGGATCGTGCGCTCGCGCACGTCGCCGTCGACGGTGTACTGCTTGCCGAGGAACTCGACGAGCGCCTGGCCGACGGTCATTCGCTTGGTTGACATCTGCGTCATCTTTCTGCGTTGGTACTGAGCTGGTGCTGGTGCTGGTGCTAATGCTGGTGCGTTGGAAGCGCGGCGTTACTGCTGGGGGCCGTAGGGGAGGCGGGAGTCGAACTCCTGGGAGGTCCACTGCTCGCGCACCCAGCCGTGGGCCGGGTCGTCGCTGATGAGCCATTCGCGCGCCTCATCTGGGCCGGCCATGACGTTGAGGTAGTACAGGTCGTAGCCTGGGGCCGCGACGGCGGGGCCGTGGTAGCCGAACGGGACCAGCGCGATGTCCCCCGTGCGCACGATCTCGTTGATGGAGATCTCGCCCGCTGGCGACGTGTAGGTCGCGAACATGCCGAAGGCGTCAGCGCCCTCGGGGACCGTCGCGTTCTTGGTGGGCTCGCTCTCGAAGTAGTAGATCTCCTCGAGGCGGCTCTCGTGGCCCGGGTGGTGCTCGTCGTGCTTGTGGGGCGGGTACGACGACCAGTTCTCGGCCGGTGTGATGACCTCGCACACGATGAGCTTGGCGGCCTGCAGCGAGCCGGGGATGCCGAAGTTCTGCACCTGCCGGCTCGAGCGGCCGGCGCCGCGCAGCTCGACCGGCACGTCGCCCTTGCGGAGCACCTGGAACGGGAAGACCTGGGTCGTCGGCGCCTCGGCGACGGCGACCCTGCCGTTCCCCGTGACGACGGCACTGGTGCCGACGGGCAGGTAGGCGACGTCTGCCGGACCGTCGAAGACCGAGGGGCGGCCCTCGAGCTCGACGGATGCGGGCGCATCCGCCCCGTCGAGCTCGAGGGCCGCGTCTCCGCGGAGGGGGATGACCATTCGCTCAATGTCGCCTGCGGGCAGCTCGAGGCGCACACCATCGGAGAGGTCTGCGACTCGGATGCCCGTGTGTTCCCAGCCGGGGAGCGTCGCATCGACGACGCTCTCCCAGCCGTCTCGCGAGAGGGCTCCGCGGGCCCTGAACCAGGTGTTCTCTGCTGTGTCCCTGGGGGAAGCTGCTGCGTGTGAGGACATTGCTCGTGAGTCTTTCTAGGTGCGAATGGTCTGGCTAGCCGGTGGAGGCTAGTCGTTCTGGGCTGCTCAGTCGTTCTCGGGGAAGCCGAGGTTGATGCCGCCGTGCTTGGCGGGGTCGAGCCAGCGGCTGGTGACGGCTTTCTCGCGGGTGT
>NZ_PSTZ01000016.1 GCF_002931555.1 Pseudoclavibacter sp. RFBB5
ATGAATTACATATTGCTTTAGGATCTATTGAACGTGGAGGAGCCGGTGGCGGTATTGCTGCGGTGTTGAAAGCATTATACAACACAGAAATTTTAACGAGTCATGAACTAGTAAATCAAATTACACATTTAGATGAGTTAGTATCTCAGGCAGATTTAATTATCTTTGGAGAGGGTTTAAAAGAAGAAGATCATATGCTTGAAACAACCACATTGACTATTGCGGAACTTACAGAAAAATATCACAAACCATCTATTGCAATTTGTGCGACTAATGATAAGTTTGATATATTTAATCATCATCGCGTAACAGCCATGTTTAACACATTTATTGAAATGCCGAAAACATATACAGATTTTAAAATGGGTCTTCAAATTAGACATTATACAGTTCAAGCTTTACGATTATTAAAAACTACAGCTAATGGAATAAAATAAATAAAAGAGTCCGGGACATAAAGTATCTAGATAAGTGAAAAAAGACAATTTCTATTGAAATAATATAGAAATTGTCTTTTTTATAATTTTTTTGATTATTTTCAGCTCGTTGAGCTGTTACTTTTCTTATATTAAGTGCCATTAGCACAAATCCTAGTTCTCTTTTGGCTTTATTTATCCCTCGAACGGACATTCGAGTGAAACCCAAAATGGCTTTCATAAATCCAAAAACAGGCTCCACATCAATTTTTCTCTGACTGTAGATGGTTTTTATTTTTGGTTCTGAAAGCTTTTTATTAATTTGGGCTTTAAAATATTCCCAATTATAATTTTTCATTATTTTTTTATTTGTTTTTGAATTGTACTTCATGCATTGGTGTTTCAGAGGACATTCTGAACAATCATCACATTCATATAATTTGAAGTCTCTCTTAAATCCATATTTATCATGGCGATAGGCATATCTTTTAAAACCCAATCGCTTATTGTTTGGACAAATATATTCATCGTTAATTTCGTCATAACCCCAATTTTGAGTGTTAAAGATGTCGCTTTTATATTTTTTAGTTTTATCTTTTATAAACATACCGTAGGTTATAAGTGGTATTCGATTAAAATCATCTATAATTGCCATATAATTGGGTTCGCTACCATAACCTGCATCAGCTACAATATATTCAGGTAAATGACCGTAGGTCTCTTGAATTGAATTTAAAAATGGTATCATCGTTCTTGTATCAGTCGGATTTTGATACACATTATAAGATAAAACGAATTGAGAATTTGTCGCTATTTGTAAATTATAACCTGGCTTGAGTTGTCCATTTTTCATATGATCTTCTTTCATTCTCATAAATGTGGCATCATGATCTGTTTTAGAATAACTATTTCTATCCTTTAAAATAGATTTTTGGACGTCGTATTTATGCTTTCGCCCAGAGTAATCATTAATTTGCTTTTTATATTGTTTAATTTTAGTTCTTTTGAGCCGTATTTGTTTTCTTATTTTAGTACATTTTTCATTATCGATATGTTGATTTAAATCTTCGATTTCTTTATCCAAATGACTACCAATCAAATCTATTTCTTCCTTTGTTAAGTCATTATCGTGATCTTTTTTAATCTCAGGTATGATTTTATTTGTTATCAATTCATGATAGAGTGCTTTAGAATCTTCATTCATTTTTGTCTCATGGTTTTGAATACTCTTTTTCCATACAAATGTATATCGATTGGCATTCGCCTCAACTTTCGTACCATCAATAAAAATGGCCTGATCATCTATAAGATGTTGTTTCAAACACTGACTATGAAATTGAATAAATAATGATTCTAATAAAGCATCTACTTTTGGATTGACTCTAAATCGATTAATCGTTTTATAAGAAGGCTTTTGATTTTGTGATAGCCACATCATCCGGATGCTATCATTAAGTAATTTTTCTATCTTACGACCTGAAAACACAGATTGTGTGTAGGCATATAGAATGACTTTTAACATCATTTTGGGATGGTATGAGGTTGCACCACGATGATGTCTGAATTCATCGAATTCAGTTTTAGGAATTGTTTCTACAATATCATTGACATGTCGTGACATATCATTTGTGGGGATAAGAACTGAAGTTTCCAATGGTAGAGTAAGTTGAGTCATGTTATAATCTTTATACATAAGGCACCTCGTTAATTTAGTTTAGTGATATTTATTAAATTATACGAAAGGGCCTTATTTTTTTAAAGTATTTCAATGTAAAATTACATATAAATACAAAGTATTTTGGCGAGACTCTTGAGGGAACAGGACAAGCTGAAGACTACAGGCTGAAGCTGTCCCCTAAGAAAGCGAGCCAACAATACGTAGTATTGTAAATAAAGAAGCCAGTAAATGAATTTATAATAAACTCATTTACTGGCTATTTTGTTAGGAATTATGTCCCAGCCTCTAAAACATTTAATTAATATTTTTGGTCACCATTTAATTTAACTAGGATTTTAGCTTGTGATTTATCATTAACTAATTGATTGAATCCTGATTCAACGATGTCAGCTAATTCAATTTTATCTGTGACAACGCTCTTAACATCTAAGCTGCCATTTGCGATTAAATCAATTGTTTGTTGGAATGTTGTTGGTGTATAAGCAATAGTAGACGTTAATTTAACACCAGAGTTTGTCAATAACATTGGATCAAAGTTAACTTCGTGTGCAAAGATTGAAACAATGACAACACTACCTCTTGGGCGTGTTACTTTTACAGATTGTGCTAATGTTACGCCAACACCAGCTACTTCAAAGGTTACATCTACACCGTTTTCAGTATGTTCGTTTACGAATTCTAATGGGTCAGTATTACCAGAGTTTACAACGTGAGTTGCGCCCACTTCTTTAGCTTTAGCTAAACGTTCTTCTGATAAATCAAATACAAAGATTTTACTAGCACCAGCTGCTTTAGCTGCAACGACTGTTAATAAACCAATTGGACCTGCACCAAAGATAGCCACTGTATCACCAAATAATAAGTTACCTTCTTTAACAGCTTGCACTGCTACTGCTGTTGGTTCAACTAATGCACCTTCTTGAGCAGACACATTTTCAGGTAAGTGATACACATTGTCTTCAGGTGCATTAGTAAATTCAGCGAAACCACCATCTGAACCCAATCCGATGAATGTATACCCATCATATAAATCTAAATTTTCTTCTTTTTCACGTGCAGAAACAGTTGGGTTTACAACGACACGGTCACCTTTTTTATATTTTGTAACGTCTTTCCCCACTTCTTCAACGATACCTGAGAATTCATGTCCTAAAGTTACAGGTGCTTTTTGACCTAAGAATGGATCAGGTTTGTCAGTGGAAATAAATACTGGACCTTCTAAATATTCGTGTAAGTCAGTACCACAAATACCAGCCCAAGATACTTTAACTTTTACTTCGTTATCTTTTAATTC
>NZ_PSTZ01000006.1 GCF_002931555.1 Pseudoclavibacter sp. RFBB5
GCGCTGGATCTCACCGGCCGCGTCGGACACGACCTTGCCGTGCTCGGACGTGATGATCTTCGCGAGCTCGAGCTTCCGCTCGTTCAGCAGCTCACGGAACTTGAAGATGATGTTCTGGCGCTTCGCGATCGAGGTGTTGGACCAGCCGGGGAACGCGGCCTTCGCCGCGGCGATCGCTGCGTTGATCTCGGCGTCGTCGGCGAGAGCGACGTTGCCCGTCGCGGTGCCGAGGGCCGGGTTGAAGACCGGCGAGGTGCGCGCCGGCGCGGTGGTCGAGTAAGCGCCGTCGATCCAGTGCTGGATCGTGGGCAGAGCAGTGTCAGTCATTGATCTTCCTTCGCTGTGATGCACCGGGTTGGGAGCGGCGCGAGTGGATGCGGCAGCTGCCGCGACGTGAGGGTGTCGGCGGTCCGAGCTCAGCTCGGGCTATGCACGAGTCGCGCGGCCGTGTCGACGGCCGCCGCGACGTCGCCGTCTGCGGGATAGAGGAGGGTGCGGCCGACGACGAGGCCGCGAACTCCGGGAAGCGCGAGGGCCTCGGCCCACTTCGCGTAGACCGCTTCCTGGTCGCCGTTCGGCTCTCCGCCGAGCAGCAGCGTCGGCATGGTCGTCGCCGCCATCACGCGCTCCATCTCGGGGACGACGGGCAGCTTCATCCAGGTCGACCCGGAGCTGTTGCCGAGACCCGAGGCGATGGCGATCGAGGTGATGACGGCGTCCGCCGAGAGGTCGTTGACGATCCGCCCGTCCTTCCACTCGCTCATGAACGGCTCGAGCATGATCGGCAGGGAGGCCGCCGCCGCGTCGTCGACGGCGCGTGCGTTGGCCTCGAGCGTCGAGACCGTGCCCGCGTCGGAGAGGTTCACCCGCAGGAGCGTCTTCGCGAAGTCGATGCCGTCGCGCACCATCGAGTCGACGTCGTACCCGGTGAAGCGGTCGTCCATCTCGAAGCTCGCCCCCCGGAGTCCGCCGCGGTTCATGGAGCCGACGATGAGCCTGTCGTCGAGGGCACCGAGCAGGGCGAGATCGTCGATGATGTCGGGCGTGCCGAGCACGCCATCGACACCAGGGCGGGAGAGGGCGAGCGCGAGGCGGTCGAGCAGGTCGTAGCGATCGGCCATGGCCATGGCGTCGTCGCGGACGCCGAGCGCGCCGCGCGCCGGGTGGTCGGCCGCCACGAAGAAGAGCCTGCGGTCTTCTGGAAGCAGCGAAGCCCGGCGCTTCCGGCCGGCGAGCGCCTCGCGCAGGGCCGAAGGGCCGTCAGCTCGTGCGTCGCGGAGCTTCTCGAAGGCGGCCTCGTCGAGGATCCGGTACTGCTCAGGCAAGGGAGTTCTCCTTCAGGATCTCGTCGACCTCCGCCGTCGATGGCATGGCGGTCGAGCACTCGAGTCGCGAGGCCACGATGGCCCCGGCGACGTTCGCGAAGCGCAGGATGTGCTCGAGGTCCCAGCCGGCGATGAGGCCCTTGCAGAACGCGCCGCCGAAGCTGTCGCCGGCTCCGAGGCCGTTGATGACGTCGACGAAGTGCGTCGGCACCTCGATGGATCCCTCTCGGGTCTTGGCGAGCACGCCGCGCGGGCCCTGCTTGACGACCGCGATGTCGACTCCTCGCTCGAGGAGCGCATCCGCTGCCCGCTGGGGCTCGGTCTCACCGACGGCGACCTCGCACTCCTCCTTGTTGCCGATGGCGATCGTCGACTGCGCGAGGATCGGCTCGATCGCGGCCGTCGCAGTTGCGGCATCCGGCCAGAACATGGCGCGGTAGTCGAGGTCGAGGATGGTGTGGTCGCGGCGGGCACGAGCGGCGAATGCGGCGTGGTGCGCGGCCCGGCTCGGCTCCTCGGAGAGGCCGGTGACGGTCGCCCAGAAGATCTTGGCGTCGCGGATCGCGTCGAGGTCGAGCGTCTCGGCCTCGATGTTGAGATCCGGTGCCTTGGGCTGCCGGTAGAAGTAGAGGGGGAAGTCGTCAGGCGGGAAGATCTCGCAGAACGTGACCGGCGTGGCGAGCGAGTCGTCACTCGTCACGAAGTCGCTCCTGACGCCGAGGCGCTCGAGCTCCCGCACGATGTAGCGGCCGAAGGGGTCGTCACCCGTGCGGGTGATGACCGCGGAGTTCAGGCCGTGCTTGGCGCCCGCGACCGCGACGTTCGTCGCACTGCCGCCGAGGAACTTCCCGAATGTGGAGACATCCTCGAGCCCGACACCGGTCTGGAGAGGGTAGATGTCGACGCCAACACGGCCGAGCGTGATGAGGTCGAACGCTGACGTTGCTGTTGTAGTGGTCATACGGCTCTGTACAACTTTCGGTCCGATGGTGAACGAGGACGAGAGTCAGCATACACCTATTGTCCTGACAAAGTAACAAAGTCGAACGGCCACCCTCATCGGCCCGATCTCCGGCCGCCGTTCGGCGTGCGTCAGGCCTTGAGCTCCTCGATGAGCGAGTCGACGACGGGGACAAGCGCGCCGTCGTGCCGCTCCGCCACGCGACGCTGCCGGTCGCTCGACGAGCCACCCTCGACGATCTCCGCGATCACGGCGAGCTCCCGCGTGCATCCGAGGTCCTCCGCGACCTGCAGGTAGTCGCCCTCGATGCGCTCGGTGAGCACCTCCGTGACGGGGCGCTCGTTGCCGTCCGCGTCCTCGATGATGATGGCGTCGAGTCCGTAGCGGGCCGCACGCCATTTGTTCTCGCGCACGAACCACGACGGGAGGCGATCCGTGTCCCTGCCGGCGTCGAGCTCCCGAGACGCGTGCTCGACGATGACGTGGTTGAGCGCGACCATGGCTCCGAGCTCGCGGAGGTTCGTCGCCCCGTCCGAGATGCGGATCTCCACCGTGCCCCACTGCGCCGAGGGGCGCACGTCCCAGCGCAGCTCCTGCACCTCGTCGACGATGCCCGTGTGGAGCACGTCGTGGGCGACTCGCTCGTAGTCCTCCCACGTCTCCATCTCCGGCGGGAGGCCACCCGTCGGGAGCTGCTGGAAGATCATCGTGCGGTGGGAGCTGAAGGTCGTGTCCTCGCCCTGCCAGTACGGGCTCGATGCGGAGAGCGCGAGCATGAGGGGGTAGTTGGCGAGCGCGGCCCGCATGACCGCGGGCACCTTCCGGCAGTCCTCGATCCCGATGTGGGTGTGCACGCCCCAGATCGCGAGCTGCCCGCCCCAGCGCCCGGATCGCTCGGCGACCATGCGGTAGCGCTCACCGGGGGAGCGCTGCTGCTCGCGCCACTTCGAGAACGGATGCGTGCCGGAGCCGATGACCGCCGCACCAGCCTCGTCCGCGGCAGTCAGCAGGGAGTCCCTCAAGTCGCGCAGCTCGTCGACGGCCGCTCCCGCAGAACGGTGCACCCCCGACACGAGCTCGACGGTGTTCGTCAGGAACTCCTTCGTGAACCGCTCGTCGCCGAGGCGGTCGATGAGCTCTGGAGCGATGCCGGTCAGCTCGCGCGACGCAGCGTCGACGATACCGAGCTCCCATTCGACGCCGAGTGTCGAACGCTCTGATGAGGCGAAACGCATGGTTGAAGCGTAGACGCACCAGTGGTCGCGGCGTGTCTGCATTGCGGGGTATTCCGAATCCGCCGCAAGATAGGAGGAGGAGTCGGGCGACGGCAGGCGCCGCCCGCGAAGCGGAGGCCCTCATGCGCTACTCGGATGCACTCTCGGAGCTCGCGACCGCGGGTGCGCAGGACTTCGTTCCGTACGTCATCGGGGCCGTTCTGCTCGTGCTCCTCGGCGGCATCGTGCTCTTCTTCGTCCAGCGCCGACAGCGCGCAGCGGAACGCTCGAACGACTGGGCCGATGACCGCGATGGCCGCGGGACATCGAGCGATGATTCTGCGGTTGGCTAACTGGCCGAGAATCTGCCAAACTAGGCAGTTGAGCCTCGCGGGCTCGACCCTCTAATCCGGCCCGCGGTTCACCATTGAGCTCTGCCGAGTGTGCCCCACGCCCTCCGGCTGTCGTTCGCCGATACACACACCATCAGGAGACACGTGGCTGTCAAAATTCGTCTGAAGCGCCTGGGCAAGATCCGGGCACCCTACTACCGCATCGTCGTCGCCGACTCGCGCACCAAGCGCGACGGTCGCGTCATCGAGGAGATCGGCAAGTACCACCCCACCGAGAGCCCCTCGTTCATCGAGGTCAACTCGGAGCGTGCACAGTACTGGCTGAGCGTCGGCGCACAGGCCTCCGAGGCCGTCGTCGTGCTCCTCAAGCTCACGGGCGACTGGGGCAAGTTCACGGGCGAAGGCTCGACCGAGAACCAGGTCAAGGCGCCTGAGGGCAAGGTCCCCTTCGTTGCAGAGGCCGGCAAGAAGCCTGTCCTGCGCCCCAAGGCTGAGCCCAAGGCAGTTCCGGCCGCCGAAGAGGTCACCGAAGAAGCAGCGACCGAAGAGGTCGAGGCCTAGTCATGCTCGCTTCCGCGCTGGAACATCTCGTCAAGGGAATCGTCGATCACCCCGACGATGTCCGCGTGGACCGCAGCACGGCTGCGCGCGGCGAGGTCCTCGAAGTGCGCGTGCACTCCGAGGACCTCGGCCGCGTCATCGGTCGCTCCGGCCGCACCGCCAAGGCGCTGCGCACCGTCGTGACCGCGCTTGCCGACGGCCGCCGAGTTCGCGTCGACGTAGTTGACGACTGAGGTGGCAGGCAAGAAGAAGGGCATCACCCAGCTCCGTGTCGGTCGCCTCACCAAGGCCCACGGACTGAAGGGTGCCATCAAGCTCGAGCTCTTCACCGATGAGCCCGACCGGCGCTTCGTGCCGGGCGCGAGCTTCAGCCTCCAGGTGCCGACCGACAGCGAGTGGCACGGCAAGAGCCTGGAGCTGCACGAACTCCGCTGGTACAACGGGCACCCCGTCGGCTTCTTCGTCGGCATCGCCGACCGAACGGCCGCGGAGAGCCTCGCGAAGGCCATCCTCTGGGTCGACTCCAACGACGCCGAAGAGCTCGAGGACGACGCCTGGTACGACCACCAGCTCGTCGGTCTCGACGTGCGGCGCGACGGCACGTCCGTCGGCCAGGTCATCCGCGTCGAGCACTTCCCAGCCCAGGACCTCCTCGTCGTCAAGACCGAGGACGCGGAGGTGCTCGTCCCACTCGTGAAGGCCATCGTCGCCGAGGTCGACCTCGAGGCCGGCACCGTCAGCATCACCCCGCCCAACGGCCTCTTCGAAGAGGTCGATGAGGCGCAGGTCGAAGCAGAGGCGCCCGCCGCCGAGCCCAAGGCTGACGCCGAATAGCCTCGTCCCCTCATCTGCGTTCTGCGCGCCCGCACTCAGCTGCGGGCGCGCATCCGCTTAAGCTGGAGCCCATGCGCGTCGACATCGTCACGATCTTCCCCGAGTTCTTCCAGGTGCTCGACGTCTCTCTGCTCGGCAAGGCACGGCAGGACGGCATCATCGATGTTCGTGTGCACGACCTGCGCGATGCGACGACCGACCGGCACCGCACGGTCGACGACACCCCGTACGGCGGGGGCGCCGGCATGGTCATGAAGCCGGAGCCGTGGGGGCAGACGATCGACGCCATCCTGGACGATGCTGCGCGCGATCGGGGTGCCTCGGAGCTCGCCGTCGCCGACGTCGCCGAGGATGCGGATGCTCGACCGCTTGTCGTCTTCCCGTCGCCAGCCGGGACGGTCTTCACGCAGGCGACCGCGAGGCGCTACGCGCTCGAGCCGCACATCGTCTTCGGCTGCGGTCGCTACGAGGGCATCGACCAGCGCGTCTTCGACGACACCGCCGAGCGTGCCAGGGTCGAGCTCGTCAGCCTCGGCGACTACGTGCTCAACGGGGGAGAGGTCGCCGTGACCGCCATGATCGAGGCGTTCGGTCGGCTCGTGCCAGGCGTCGTCGGCAACCCGGAGTCGCTCGTCGAGGAGTCGCACGAGGACGGCCTGCTCGAATACCCGAGCTACACGAAGCCAGCGCTGTGGCGAGGCCGCGAGGTCCCCGACGTGCTGCTGAGCGGCCACCACGCGAAGATCGCCGCGTGGCGCCGCGAGCAGCAGCTCGAGCGCACGCGCCGCGTCCGCCCCGAGCTGCTCCCGCCCGAACTCCGCTAGCCGCCGCCAGCTAGCTGCGCGCGGTGAGGATGATCGGGTCGCCGTCCGTGATGACGACCGTGTGCTCGCTGTGCGCGCCCCGCGAGCCGTCCGCGCTTCGGAGGGTCCAGCCGTCGGCATCCTGGACGAGCTTGTCCGTCGTCTCGAGCAGCCAGGGCTCGAGTGCCAGCACGAGGCCCGGCTTGAGCGGCATGCCGCGGTTCGCGCGTCCGCGGTTGGGGACGCTCGGCTCCTGGTGCATGGTTCGGCCGACCCCGTGGCCACCGAACTCGACGTTGACCGGGTAGCCGGCATTCTTCGCGACCTGGCCGATGGCGTGTGAGATGTCCCCGAGCTTGTTGCCGGGGCGAGCGGCCTCGATGGCCGCCTCGAGTGCCACCTCGGTGGTGTCGATGAGGCGCAGGTCGGCCTCGCGGGGCGTGCCCACGACCACCGTGATCGCCGAGTCGCTGACCCAGCCGTCGACGGCGACGGCGAAGTCGAGCGTGAGGACGTCGCCGTCCTTGAGCGAGTAGTCGTGCGGGAGTCCGTGGAGGACGGCGTCGTTGACCGACGTGCAGATGACCTTGCCGAACGGCGAGGCGCCGAAGGAGGGGTGGTAGTCGATGTAGCAGCTCTTCGCGCCGCGCTTCGTGATGAGCTCGTGGGCTCTGGCATCGAGCTCGAGGAGGTTCGTGCCGACCGCGGCGCTCTGCGAGAGCTCGCTGAGGACCTCGGCGACGAAGCGCCCCGCGGGTCGCATCTCTTCGATTTCGTTCTGGGTGCGCAGCTCGATCATCCGCCAATCGTACCGGCGCTCGTGCCATGAGCGAACGTCTCTGCCTCCGCTCGGGATCCTCCCGTAGCGTTGCATCATGGGCATCGGCCGTCTCGTCTACCGCGCACTCCTCCCCGCTGCGCTCTTCCTCGCAGCCTGGCAGTTCGTGGGCTGGCTCATCCTGGGTGCGCCGGTTGGGCGCCTCTTCGTCTTCGGCTTCGCGGGTCTCGCGGCCGTCGCGGGGCTGCTCATCCTCTCCGCGAACTTCTGGCTCCGGCCGGACATCCGGGAGAGCAGGGCCCTGCCAGCGCGCGACCTGCCGCTCATCATCGTGCCGTGGCTGCTCTGGGCGGCCGGCGCCGTGGTTCCGGATGCGCCGGGCCTCTGGGTGCTCGCCGCCGCGTTCCTGTCGATGGTGGTCGCAGGCTCCATCGCGCGTCGCCGGCTCACCGCCGTGGTCCAGGAGCGCCTCGCCGCTGCGCAGGCGGCCGGCCCGCAGGCGAACCCGTTCGGCCTCTTCGGCACGATGCCGGGGATGGCGGGGCCCGGAATGCCCGGGACGCCTGGGACGCCGGGAAACAGGACGCCGACGTCGGGGCCCGGGGGCGCCTCCGGGCCGGATGCCGGCAAGATCATCACGCTCGACGCCGAACCGGACGACGAACGCCGCTGAGCTGGCCCGCTCTCGCATTGCGGGGGCAACGTCGGCATGGTTTACTGGATCCTTGTGCCGCGGCTCGACTCTGCCACAGGGGACGAGAGCACTTCGCGATGCACGCCAACCTCTTCACTGACCTTCGCAGCCGACCTGTGGCGACTGCAGAGAGCGAAATCATGACCAACGTTATCGATGTCATCGACGCAGCATCGCTGCGCAGCGATGTCCCAGACTTCCGCCCCGGCGACACCGTCAAGGTGCACGTGAACATCGTCGAAGGCACGCGCTCGCGCGTCCAGGTCTTCCAGGGTGTTGTCATCGCACGTCAGGGCGCCGGCGTCCGCGAGACCTTCACGGTCCGCAAGGTCAGCTTCCAGGTGGGCGTCGAGCGCACGTTCCCCGTGCACACCCCGGTCATCGAGAAGATCGAGATCGTCTCCCGCGGCGCCGTGCGTCGCGCGAAGCTCTACTACCTGCGTGGACGTCGTGGCAAGGCTGCGAAGATCCGTGAGAAGCGCGACAACTAAGCTTCAAGCAGTAGGCGAATGGCTCCCCAACGCGGGAGCCATTCGTGTCGTTCCACACACTGACTGAGGGTTCCGCCACCGCGGACCGACCGCGAGGGGGAGCCATGGGCGACGCGAGTGCGCGCGACCTCCGCGCCCCATCCCACGGCAGACCGCCCCATGAGGGGCGGCACCGCCTCGGGCGAGCCGCACGGCCCGCTGGGCTCGGCTCCTCCGCGATCGCAGACGCGCCCATCCACGCCACCGGGCTCATCGCCGACGACGAGCCGGTTCCGGCGCCCAGTCGTGGTCTCGGCAAGGCCATGCTCTCGTTCGCGCGCGACCTGGTCATCGTCGCCGTCCTCGCGATCGTCATGTCGATGCTCATCAAGACGTTCCTGCTCCGACCCTTCTACATCCCCTCGGCATCGATGAACGACACCCTCGTCGTCGAGGACCGAGTGCTCGTGAACCTGCTGGTCCCAGATCTGGTCGGCATCGAGCGCGGCGACATCGTCGTGTTCGAGGACCCGGGCGGATGGCTGCCCGTGGTCACGCCACCCGCCAAGTCGGGCTCGCAGGCGGCCGTCGATGGCGCGCTCGAGTTCGTCGGGTTGAAGCCCGAGGAGACGAGCAACCACCTCATCAAGCGTGTCATCGGCTTGCCTGGCGACGTCGTCTCCTGCTGCAACGAGTACGGGCAGGTGCTCATCAACGGGCTGCCGATCGGCGAGCCGTACCTGCTGCTCCAGGACGGTCAGGCCGCATCCGGAATGACGTTCGAGGTGACCGTGCCGGAAGGCCACCTGTGGGTCATGGGTGACAACCGCTACAACTCCGAGGACTCCCGCTACCACCAGGACGAGCCAGGGGGCGGCTTCGTGCCCGTCGACGACGTCGTCGGCAAGGCGTTCCTGCTCAACTGGCCGCTCGACAGATTCACGTTCCTCGGGAACTACCCAGAGGTCTTCGATCGCGTGCCCGAGCGGACGGACCAGGAGTGACCCCACCGGTCGACCCGACGCTCGAGCTCGAACGCGAGCTGCTGCTCACCGCCCCGGTCGTCATCGGCGTCGACGAGGTCGGGCGCGGCGCGATCGCCGGCCCGGTCGCGGTGGGCGCGTGTGCCATCGACGTCAGACGGATCGAGCTCACGGCGCCCGCTGGCGTGCGCGACTCGAAGCTGCTGAGCGCGAAGCGCCGACTCGAGGCGCGCGCTGGCATCGAGGCGTGGGCGATGGGCGTCGGCGTCGGCTACGCGAGCGCCATCGAGATCGACGAACGCGGCATCACGGCCTGCCTCGGGGCGGCCGCCAAGAGGGCCCTCGCCGAGCTGCACGCGATCGGGGTGCCGGTCGCGGATGCGGTGGTGCTGCTGGACGGCTCGCACGACTGGCTCTCTCCGTGCCTCTCGACGCCGCTGCGCGTCGTGGTGCGACCGAAAGCCGACCGCGACTGCACCTCAGTGGCCGCGGCCTCTGTGATCGCGAAGCTCGAGCGCGACGCCCTCATGGTCTCGGCTGCGGAAGCGCATCCCGAGTACCTGTGGGAGTCGAACAAGGGATACGGCAGCGCGGCCCACCTCGCGGCGATCGCGGCGACGGGTCCGAGCGAGCTCCACCGGCACACGTGGCTTCGGGCCGCGACCCCCTAGACTGGGCGGATCATGGACGACGAGAATTTCGACGATTACGAGCGCGAGCAGGAGCTCTCCCTGTTTCGCGAGTACCGCGACGTCGCGGGGCAGTTCAAGTACGTGATCGAGACCGAACGCCGCTTCTACCTCGCGAACAGCGTGGACCTGGTCAGGCGCGACACCGAGCACGACTTCTACTTCGAGCTCACGATGAAGGACGTCTGGGTCTGGGACATCTACCGCTCCGACCGCTTCGTGAAGCAGGTTCGAGTGCTGACGTTCAAGGACGTCAACGTCGAGGAGACCGGTTCGAAGGAGTTCGAGCTCCCCAAGGAGCTCGCACTCGACGAGTAGCGCGGACGGGCTCCGGAGGGCACTCGCGCTCGAGCGGACGCGACGCGCCGCCTGAACGCCGATGTCGGTGGTTCGTGGGAGCCTCATGGGGTGACAGACACGACGATTCCCGAGGCCACCGCGGCCGCCGCAACCCAGATCCTCCGGGCCCTGGTCGGCCGAGACGACGCAGTCTTCCACGACGGGCAGCTCGAGGCGATCTCGGCGATCGTCGATGAGCGGAGGCGAGTCCTCGTCGTGCAGCGCACGGGCTGGGGCAAATCGGCCGTCTACTTCATCGCGAGCCTCATGCTGCGCGCCAGGGGAGCGGGCCCGACCATCCTCATCTCGCCGCTGCTCGCGCTCATGCGCGACCAGGTGGAGGCCGCGAGCCGGGCGGGGGTCCGCGCTGTGTCGATGTCGTCGGCGAACGCGCACGAGTGGGCGAGCATCCGCGAGCAGCTGGCGGCCGACGAGATCGACGTGCTGCTCGTCTCGCCCGAGCGGCTCAACAACCCCGAGTTCAGAGACACGCAACTGCCCGAGCTCTTGGCACGCACAGGCCTCGTGGTGGTCGACGAGGCGCACTGCATCTCCGACTGGGGCCATGACTTCCGCCCCGACTACCGACGCATCGCGTCGCTGATCTCCGGTCTGGGCGCCGACATCCCCGTGCTCGCGACGACCGCGACCGCGAACGAGCGCGTGGTGCACGACATCGAGGAGCAGCTCGGCCGCAGCGGCATCCTGACCATCCGCGGCCCGCTCGCCCGTGCGAGCCTGCGCCTCGGCGTGCTGCGGCTCGGCAACGCCCGTGAGCGACTCGCCTGGCTGCTGCAGCACCTCGACGAGCTCCCGGGGTCCGGCATCATCTACACCCTCACCGTGGCTGGCGCCGAAGACACATCAGCGGCGCTCCGCGAGGCGGGCATCCACGCGCCCGCGTACACGGGCAAGACCGACCCAGACGAGCGCGAGCGCCTCGAGGGCGCGCTCAAGCGCAACGAGGTCAAGGCGCTCGTCGCGACGAGTGCGCTCGGCATGGGCTTCGACAAACCCGACCTGGGTTTCGTGGTGCACCTCGGCGCACCGTCGTCACCTGTGGCCTACTACCAGCAGGTGGGCCGTGCCGGGCGATCAAGCGCCTCCGCCGACGTGCTGCTCCTGCCAGGTGAGGAGGACCGTGCCATCTGGGAGTACTTCGCGACGGTCTCCATGCCAGACGAGGAGCGCGCCCAGGCGGTACTCGGCGCGCTCGGAGGTTCGCCCAGGTCGACGGTCGCGCTCGAGTCTGCGGTCGACCTCCGCCGGTCGCGCCTCGAGCTGCTGCTGAAGGTGCTCGATGTCGACGGCGCCGTGCGGCGCGAGCAGGGCGGCTGGGTCTCCACCGGGCAGGCGTGGAACTACGACGGCGACCGCTACTCGCGCATCGCCGCGGCTCGGTCCGCGGAGGCACAGGCCATGATCGACTACGAGCGCACCGAGGGCTGCCGCATGGAGTTCCTGCAGCGACAGCTCGACGACTCGACTGCCGCCCCGTGCGGGCGCTGCGACAACTGCGCGGGCATCTGGTTCGACGCGACGACGGACGCCGCGGTGCAGGCGAGGGCCGGTGCCGCGCTCGACCGTGTCGGCGCGGACATCGCGCCGCGACGGCAGTGGCCGAGCGGCATGGCTAGCCTCGGCGTCGACCTCAAGGGGCGCATCCCGAAAGAGCAGCAGGCGGCCGAGGGGCGCGTGCTCGCGCGGCTCAGCGACCTCGGCTGGGGTGGGCCGCTGCGCGAGCTGTTCGCTGCTGCCGGCCCGGAGACGACCGTGACGGGGCCGCTCCTGCAGGCCTGCATCCGCATCCTCTCGGAGTGGAAGTGGGACGCGCGCCCGCAGGCCGTTGCTTTCGTCCCATCGCGCTCGAGGCCCAGGTTGAGCGCGTCGCTTGCCGAAGGCATCGCGGAGGCGGGCCGCCTGCCCCTTCTCGGCTCCCTGGACCTGGTCCGCGGCGGGCCGGCCGGTCAGCCTGGAGGGAACAGCGCGTTCCGGCTCTCGAACGTCGAGGGCCGGTTCTCGGCAGGCTCGCTTGAGGTCCCGGCGGGGCCCGTGCTCCTCATCGATGACTTCGTCGACAGCGGCTGGACGATGACGGTGTGCGCGCGCGAGCTTCGTCTCGCCGGGGCGAGCGCCGTGCTGCCGCTGGCCCTCGCGCAGAAGGGCTGAGCCGGGGCCCGACTGCAGCCGGGCTTGTTCTCGGGTGCCCCCGAGCAGGGCTGGGGGCGACCGCGTCCCTCTGACGCCGACGTCTCCCGGACGTCGGGACGCTGCCGAAGCCACTGCCCCGTTGCCGTGCCGCACTCTGCTGACGTCGTGACTGTGGGCAAGAGGTTGTCCACACCGTCCCTCCTCGTCGCTGGTCGGACGCTCGTGGCGGGTCAGACTCCCGGCAAGGGAGGTGGTGCGGATGCGTGCCAAGGATCAGCTGGGGCGGCTCGGAGAGAATCTCGCGACCGCGTACCTGGAGGAGCACGGCCACGACGTGGTGGAGCGGAACTGGCGCTGTCGGGAGGGCGAGATCGACATCGTCTCGCGGCAGGGCGGGTACATCGTCTTCACGGAGGTGAAGGCGAGGCGTTCGACCGCGGCGGGGCATCCGCTCGAGGCGATCACGCCCGTGAAGCTCGCGCGCATGCGGAGACTCGCGGGGCTCTGGATGCTCGCGCATCCCGATGAGCGCGGCGCGATGCGCCTCGACGTGGTCGCGGTGGTCGCACCGCACGACCGAGCGCCCAATGTGGAGCACGTTGCTGGGGTCGGCGCGTGACGCAGGGCACGGTCGGCCACTCGGTGGCGATCGCGCTCGAGGGGCTCGGAGGCGAGCTCGTCGAGGTCGAGACGCAGATCAGCCCCGGCCTGCCGTTCTTCAAGCTCGTCGGGCTGCCCGACACCTCGCTCGGGGAAGCGCGCGAGCGAGTCCGAGCCGCGCTGCAGAGCTCCGGATGCCCGCTGCCGGCCAGCCGAGTCATCACGAACATGTACCCGGCATCGCTGCGCAAGCACGGCGCCGGGTTCGACCTCGCGATCGCCGTCTCGTTCCTGGCCGCGGCGGGCATCATCTCAGCAGAATCGCCGACCAGGGCCGTGCACATCGGGGAGCTCTCGTTGACGGGGCAGGTCAGGGCGGTCGTCGGCGTCCTGCCGGCCGTCGCCGCCGCCAGGGCCGCGGGGTTCGACACCGTGGTCGTGCCGGCAGACTCGAAAGCCGAGGCGGAGCTCGTCGAGGACATCCGCGTGGTCGCCGTCGCCTCGCTCCGGGCCGTCGCGCTGCACTACGGCGCGGACGCCGACGACCTCACGGAGGAGCTGGCGTATCCCTCCAGCCCCGCAGCCAGGTCCACCGCACGGGAAGAGCAGCCAGGCGACAGCACCCGCCCGCACCAGCACCTGCAGCAGCACGAGCAGGACACGGCGCTCGACCTCTCCGACGTCGTCGGCAACGAAGCGGCCGTGCGCACCCTCGTCATCGCCGCAGCCGGCGGCCACCACCTGCTGATGCTCGGGCCACCAGGCGCAGGCAAGACCATGCTGGCGGAGCGACTGCCGGGCATCCTGCCCGATCTCGAACCTGAGGCGGCCGTCACGCTTGCCGCGGTTCGCTCGCTCCGCGGCATTCCGCTCTCAGCGCGCCTCGACCGCCGGCCGCCGTTCGAAGCGCCGCACCACACGGCTTCGACGGTCGCGCTGCTCGGAGGCGGCAGCGGCATGATCCGCCCAGGCGCCATCTCCCTCGCGACGGGCGGAGTGCTCTTCCTCGACGAGGCGCCGGAGTTCTCGCGCCACACGCTCGATTCGATGCGGCAGCCACTCGAGAACGGCGTCATCGAGATCCATCGTGCGCAGGGGAGGGCCGCCTACCCGGCCGAGATGCAGCTCGTGCTGGCCGCGAACCCCTGCCCCTGCGGCAACCACGGCGACCCAGACGCCGATTGCCGCTGCGACGCATCCGCACCTCGACGCTACCTCGCTCGCCTCTCCGGTCCGCTGCTCGACCGCATCGACCTGCAGCTGCGCGTCGAGCGGGTCTCCGCGGCCCGCGCCCGGCTCGTCGACCATGAGGCGCAGCTCGAAGAACCCGGCAGCTCCACAGCACGATCGACCACCAGCACCGCCGATGCGCGGGAAATGGTCCGCCTCGCCAGGGAGCGCGCACGCCAGCGCCTGGCCGCCACGCCCTGGAGCATCAACGCCCGAGTCATCTCACGATGGCTCCGAACTCCGGCCAACCGCCCGGCGCGAGAGGCGTACGCGCCGCTCGCGGTTGCGCTCGAGCGCGGGCAGGTCACCATGCGCGGGCACGACCGTGTGCTCCGGGTCGCCTGGACGATCGCGGACCTCGCCGGGGTTCCTCGCCCCGAACTCCAACACGTCCAGGAGGCACTCTCCTACCGAATCAGACTGGGGTAGCTCGCCGTGCACACACCGTTCGAACCAGGCACCCACCAGTCCTCCGCAGCCGCGGAAGGGCCCCGTCACGGTCGGCCTGACGTCGACCAGATGCGCGCGGCGCTCTCGGGGGTGAGCAGGCCTGGCACCGACGCGACGAGGGACGACGAGGTGCGAGCCCGCATCGCGCAGCTCGCCTGGTCGTGCACCGTCGAACCAGGCGATGCCACTGCGGGGCTCCTCCTCGGAGCGCTCGGGCCAGTCGCGGCTCTCGACGCCGTCACCTCGGGTGCGCTGCTGCAGCGTGCCAGGGAGCGCGGATCCGGGGCGGGGATCCCACTCGCCGACCTCGCCTCCGCCCTCGAGCGATGGCGAGATCGCCTCGATATCGACCGGACCTTGGCCATCTTGCGGAACTCCGCGAAACTCGGGGTGCTGGCCGTGCTTCCGGGCGACCCGGAGTGGCCGACGCAGCTCGATGACCTCGGACCGCATGCCCCGTGCGCGCTCTGGGTGCGCGGCTCCGTCGACACCCTTCGCCAGCTCGCCCCCTCAGTGGCCCTCGTCGGAGCCCGAGCCTCGACCACGTACGGCGAAGAAGTCACCGTGCGGCTCGCGAGCGGGCTCGCGAACCGCGGCTACGCGCTCGTCTCCGGCGGGGCGTACGGCATCGACGCAGTCGCTCACCGCGTCGCGCTCGCGGAAGACGCCACGACGGTCGCGGTGCTGGCGGGCGGCCCGGATCGGCTCTACCCGCAGGGCAACCGTGCGCTGCTCGAGCGCATCATCGCGCAGGGTGCGCTGGTCTCGGAGCTGCCGGTCGGCCAGGCGCCCACCCGGTGGAGGTTCCTCCAGCGCAACCGGATCATCAGCGCCCTCGCCTCCGCCACGGTCGTGGTCGAGGCGGGCCGTCGCTCTGGTGCCGCCAACACGGCCGCCCACACGCTCACACTCGGACGACCACTCGGTGCGGTGCCCGGCCCCGTCACGAGCGCGGCATCCGTGGGCTGCCATCGTCTGCTCCGAGAAACGGACGCGACGCTCATCACCTCCGTCGACGACATCGTCGAGATGCTCGGACAGAGCCAGACTGCTGAGCTGGCGCTGCCGGACGGCGCTTCGTGGCCAGGGGAGCGCGGCTCAGTCGCGGACGTCAGCGAGCGACTCTCCTCCAACGCCGTTCGCGCGAAAGACGCACTGCGAGTCGCAAGACCGCAGCGCATCGACGCCGTCGGCTCTTCGGCCGGGCTCACCACAGCCGAGACCGCCGCGGGGCTCGCCGAGCTCGAGATTCATCAGCTCGCTCGCGAGACGCCCGCCGGATGGGTGAAAGCGCCGAACACGAGGTGATGACGGGGCGTCGGATGCCCCCGGCCCCCTGGGCAGTCGTGGTCAGCGCGGCGGCTGCAGGTGCTCGCGGTAGCTCGACACGACGCCCTGCAGGTAGCGGACGATGACCTCGCGCTCGCCTTCATCGAACTCCTGGGCAACCGAGTCGATGTCCATGATCATCGGCGCGAGCAGGCCGCGAGCCTTCGCCGTCGACCCCTCGTCGGGCACGACGAGCACACCGCGACGGTCGCTGGGGTTCGGCTCCCGGCGCACATGCCCCGCCTTCACGAGCCGATCGACCACGACGGTCACCGCGGCAGTCGTGATGCCCAGCCTCCGAGCTATGTCGGACGGCGTGAGATGACCCGACGAGATGAGGTGCTGCATGGCGACCAGATCGGTGTGATTCACGTCGAGTTCCTTCGCGACGACCACCTCGTACTCGTCCGAGATCGTGAGGATCTCGCGCAGCAGCGCCGTCGACTCATGGACGCGCGGAAACGCGCGACCCCGCTCATCCCCGGATTGCATGACATCCATCCTAACGCTAAGTTAGCTAAGCAAATTGATTACTAGTGGATTTAGGCGGTTCGACCATGGGCGGGATCATCCGATTCATCACCGGCAAGGCGAGTGGTGCGATCGTCATCGCCGTCTTCGTCGCCCTCAGCGGCCTCGCGTTCTTCTGGGGCTCGGGCGAGAGCGGAGACGTGGCACCGGCGGGCGACCTGCCCGCATCTGCCGAGTCGGCGAAGGTGGAGGAGGCGCTCGCATCCTTCGAGACCGAGGACAGCTCGGCCGCGCTGTTCGTGTTCCATCGTGAGGGTGAGGCGCTCACGCCCGACGACCTCGCCGCCGTCGCCGCGGCCAGCCCCGGCATCGCCGAAGCGGCCGGAGTCGAGGCCCTGCCGCCCGCCTTCCCGGCCGAAGACGGCGAGGCCATGATCCTCACGGTGCCCCTGGACGCCACGAGCGACGTGGAAGCGCAGTCCGCGCGGGCCGAAGCGCTCCGCGCCGCAGCGGCAGACGGACTCCCAGATGGTCTGGTCCCGGTCATGACCGGGCCCGAGGGCTTCGCCGTCGACATCGCAGCCGTCTTCGAGGGCGCCAACTTCACGCTGCTCACCGTCACCGTGCTCGTCGTGGCCTTCCTCCTCATCGTCACCTACCGCAGCCCGGTGCTCTGGCTCATCCCGCTCTCCGTCGTCGGTCTCGCCGACGGCGTCGCGGGGATCGTCTCGACCCGCATCGTTGGCGCCTTCGATCTGACGATGGATGCATCGATCAAGGGCATCCTGTCAGTGCTCGTCTTCGGCGCTGGCACGAACTACGCCCTCCTTCTCATCGCCAGGTACCGCGACGAGCTCCGCGTCTCGGAAGACCGGCGCGAGGCCATGGCAACGGCGCTTCGCGGAGCCGGTCCCGCCATCATCGCCAGCGGTGGCACTGTCGCGCTGAGCCTGGCGACGCTGCTCTTCGCCTCGCTCGGCGGCAACGTCGTGCTCGGCCTGGCCTGCGCCATCGGAGTGGTCGTGGCGATGGCCTTCGCGCTCGCGCTCCTGCCAGCGACGCTCGTGCTGTTCCCCCGAGGGATCTTCTGGCCGGTGGTGCCTCGAGTCGGCGACGACCAGCACGGCAAGGGGTTCTGGTTCAAGCTCGGCACGGGCGTCTCGAAGCGTCCGGCCGTCGTGGCTGGAGCAGGAATCGTCGTGCTCATCGCGCTCGCGGCCATCGCGCCGAGCATCAAGGTCGGCCTCGCGCAGACGGAGCGCTTCACGTCGACACCGGAGGCGGTCGTCGGTCAGGAGCTGCTCAACGACCACTTCCCCGACCTGGCTGGAGCCCCCGCGATCGTCGTCTCGAAGGCTGACCAGGCGGAGGCGGTGGCGCAGCGAGCTGCTGAGATCGACGGCGTCGCGTCGGCGGCGGTGGGCGATACCAATGGAACTCTGACGCGCATCGACGTCGCCCTCTCGTCTCCTGCGGAGACCGAGGAAGCGCTCGCCACGGTTGAACGGTTGCGCGCCGAGCTGTCACAGGTCGACGGGGCGAAGGCCATCGTGGGAGGGCTCGACGCGCAGGCGCTTGACGAGCAGGCCGCCCAGGACCGCGACCAGCTCCTGCTGTTCCCGTTGATCCTCGCCGTCGTCTTCGTCGTGCTCCTGCTGCTGCTGCGCTCTCTGGTGGCGCCGATTCTGCTCCTGCTGACCGTCGTCGGCTCATTCTTCGCCTCAGTTGGGGCGAGCTGGCTCCTGTTCACCAACGTCTTCGGCTTCCCGGCCCTCGACACGTCCGTGCTGCTGTTCAGCTTCCTGTTCCTCGTCGCCCTCGGTGTCGACTACAACATCTTCCTCGTGACGAGGGCACGCGAGGAGGCCGCGAAGCACGGCACGAGGGATGGCATGATCCGCTCCCTGTCGGCGACGGGCGGGGTTATCACGAGCGCCGGGATCCTGCTGGCCGCGGTCTTCGCCGCGCTCGGTGTGCTGCCGCTCATCACGCTCACCCAGATCGGCATCATCGTCTGCGTCGGTGTCCTGCTCGACACCCTGCTGGTGCGCACGGTGATCGTGCCCGCGCTTGCGTTCCTGACTGGGGACCGCTTCTGGTGGCCGAGCAAGGGGCCCCTCGGCGGCAGGCACCCGGCTCACGCGAAACCGGCGCACGCCGCTTCGGCGCGGGATGCATCGGTGCATGAGGGATCCAGCCCGTCCGAACCGGCGCACGCCAAGCCGTAGGAGTTGTCCGGGTCGCCGCCAGCTCTCCGGGTGGCGACCTACGATGGTCGCCATGCAGGAGCTCTCGCATGCGGTCGACACGTACCTGCGTTCGCTGCGCGCCGAGCGCGGGTTGTCCCCTCGGACGGTCCAGGCGTATGCCAGCGATCTGAGTCTGCTGCTCGACTCGTGCGAGCACCAGGGTGTGGATGCCTTGGACGGGCTCACGTTGGAGGTCTTCCGCGACGTGTTGTGGCAGCAGACGCAGGCGGGCAAGGCTGCGTCGAGCCTTGCTCGGATGGCGGCCTCGTTCCGGGGGTTCACGTCATGGCTCGAGGAGACGGGCCGCGGTGCGGACTCTGCTCGTCGCCTGAAGAGCCCGAAGGCTGGCTCGACTCTGCCTCGGGTGGTGTCGGCAGAGGGGATGCGGGGCATCCTCGATGCGCTCGCGGATCGCGCGTCGAGCGGTGACCCTGTTGAGGTGCGTGACCTCGCGATCATCGAGCTGCTCTACGCGTCCGGCATCCGCGTCTCGGAGTGCTGTTCGCTGGACGTCGGCGCCGTCGATCTCGGTCGGCGGGTCGTCAGGGTCGTCGGGAAGGGGGACAAGGAGCGTGTTGTCCCCTTCGGTGCTCACGCCGCGAAGGCGATCGATGGGTGGCTCTCGTCTGGTCGACCGTTGCTGGAGCAGCCTCAGTCTGGCGGGGCCCTGTTCTTGGGTGTGCGCGGTGGGCGAATGGATGCTCGCACGGTGTACGCCCTCTCCCGGGAGGTGCTCGGGGCCGCGCCCGGCGGGGGGCCGTCTGGCCCGCACACGTTCCGACACACGGCGGCGACACATCTGCTTGACGGGGGAGCCGACCTGCGGGCCGTGCAGGAGATCCTCGGTCACTCTGATCTCGGGACGACGCAGATCTACACGCACGTCTCGGCCGATCGGCTGAGGGCGTCGTACGTGCAGGCGCATCCACGAGCCTGAACGGCCGGACCGGTGCTGCGCGTGCTCAGATGATGATGTCGTTCGCGTTCGCGTTCGCGTCCGCGTCCGAGTCTGGGGCAGTCGTCTGGCGCCTTCGTCTGCGTTCGCATCCGTGTCCGTGTCCGTGTCCGCGTCTGCGTCTGCATCTGCGGCTGACGTTCGCGTCCGCAGGTTCTGGTGTTCGAGAGGGCGAGGGGGGCATGCGCGGAGCCGCGACGGCTGGGGTCGTCCGTCGCGGCGCGCATGCGCGGGTGTGTCTCTCATTCTGGGTGTGGCGCCTCCCTTCCCGGGCTGGGCCCGCGGTCTGCTCGCTTGGCTGGCGTGGGCTGGGGCCTTCGAGCGCGTCCGTTCGGCAGTGCTCGTGAGGGGTGTCAGGCCTGGCGTCGTCGGCTCAGGAATCCCCAGGCCAGGGCGAGCGTGCCGATGACAAGTGCACCACCGCCGAGGAGGAGCGGCCAGCTCACGGCCGTTGCCCCGGTCTGGGCGAGTGCCTCCGGCTGGGGGCTCGTCGGCGTTGTCGGTCCTGCAACCGCCGTGCCCGCTGTGCCCGCCGGCGTGGGCGTGGGCGTGGACGTGGAAGGGGTGTTCGGCGGTACTGCCGTCGATGTCGATGTCGATGTCGATGTCGATGTCGATGTTGCACTCGCTGTCGGGATCTGCGAAGTGCTTGGGCCAACGGTCGCCGCGATGGGTGTGCTCGGCGGTGTGCGCGCGTCTGTGGTGGTCTGAGGTGCGGGCGTCGTGCTGGGTGCTGGGGTCTGCGTGTCGGGTGCTGGCGGCTTCGCCGTCGCCGTCGGCGTCGGCGTCGGAGCCTGCGTGGGTGGTGCCGTCACAGACGGCGTTGGGCTCGGGATGCGCGGGGGAGCGGCCGTGCGCGTCGGGGTCGGGGTCGGGGTCGGCGTCGCTGTCGCTGTCGCTGTCGCTGTCGCTGTCGGTGTCGGTGTCGGTGTCAGGGCTGGCGTCGGCACTCGGGGCACGCGGTCCTGGCCCACTACGGTGAACTCGCCGGGGACCGTGCCTCCGCTGCTCCCGAGCAGTTGCGCGCCCGGGGTGTGCAGCAGCAGGATCTTCGCGGCCCATGGTTCCGACGGCGCGGTGACCTTCGCCGTCGCGCTGACCGTGACAGGGCCCCGCTCGAAGCCGGCGGGCACGACCATGATCGGTGATGCTTCCCCGACGGTGAGCGTCGCGGTGTCGGTTGCCGTGGACGCGAAGGTCGCGCCTGAGAGCACCACCGTGCCGGTGGCGCCCGAGAGGTCTGATGACAGCGTGACGGTGCCCTTCTTGGCATCGGCGGCGTCGGTGGTGAACTGCAGGCTCCCCGAGTGGTTCGCGAGGACTCGCGCTCCGACCTTCGTCGCCCCCTCGCGGATGGTCGCGAGCGTGCTGCTGACCTCGCCCCTCCGGTCCGCGGGTACTCGTCCGAGGTAGTGCTCGTCTCCGCTCGTCCCGTGGCTGGCGTAGCTGTCCGGGGCGGCGAGCGACCAGACGAACATCGCGACGGCGCTCGTCACGACGGGGTCAGCGGATTGCCCGTGCGTGGAGATCGCCCAGTTCACCCGCGCGGTGCTGTCATCGCTCATCTGGAATTGCTGGCCGTCCACCACATCGCCTTTCGTGGTCTCGTCAAGCGGGCGTGGGAGCCACGGCTGCAGGCAGTACACGTTGCGTCCCTCGAAGCTGTAGGCGCCGATCCGGCCCTGCCCGCCGTTCTGAACGTCGTCGAAGCCCGGGCCGTAGCCCGCCGCGCTTGCGGACTGCGCCCCGGAGAAGAGGAGGAAGGTCGCGGCCATCGCGAGCATGGCGATTCCCGCTCCGGCTCGCGACAGGCGGGCCAGGAGGCCGCGCGCAGTTCGATGTCGGCCTGGGGAAGTGCCGTCCGCTGTTCGTGAGCGGCGTCGAGGAAGGAGAGACATGTGGTGCCTTTCTGGTGGAGATGGTGTGGTCACCGGCTGTTCACCGGTAGAGGGGGAGCAGGACTGCGGCCCTCGGGCGGAGGGCGTCGAAGTACGGCGCGGGGTCGAGGTAGGCGCCCTCCTGGCGCAGCCCCACGTGCAGTGCGCCCTCCGGCGTATGTCGGTGATCGGGACTGAGCGTGCCGATGCGCTGCCCGGCCAGGACCGGAGCCCCCGGGTGGAGGTCGGAGACGACCGGCTCGTAGCTCGTCAGCGCTCCATCGGCATGCTGGATCGAGAGCACCGGGCGGTCGACGACGAAGCCGCTGAACCTGACGACCCCTGCCGCCGGGGCGACGACCTCGCTCCCGGGTTCGGCGGCGATGTCGATGCCGCGGTGACCGGGGCCATACGGGGTGTCGAGTGCAAACGGGCGCGTGACCTGGGGTGAGGCCTCGACGGGCCACCGCCACCCGCCCGGCTCGCCCGAGACGTGCGGTGCCGTCATCAGGTTCGTGCTGCCGATGAGAACCGTGATGAACAGCACTCGGAGGATCCGGGCCCTGCGGGTGGTGATCTGTCGGAGCGGCGATGGGCGGTGCATGCAGTCATGGTGCTTGCCCACGAAGCAGCTCGACGGGTGAGGTCAGCTGCCTGTGGACGACACCTGTCCCCAGGCGCGGGAACAACGGAGTCGAGCGTGCCCCGCTGTTCCGCGCGACACTCCGCGTGTGTAGACTGTGCCCAGCAGCCCGCCCAGCGGGCTGACTTCGCGTGCCCATCGAGGCGTGCATCCATCGGTCTCTCGCATTGCGGTGTGAGAGCGGATGCGCGTTGGGTACCAGGCTGTGCGGCCGCCGGTCGCAGAGAACAACCGCGCGCAGCAATGCGCATTCCACAAGGGAGAACGACCATGGCAGTCGTCACCATTCGCCAGCTGCTCGACAGCGGCGTCCACTTCGGGCACCAGACCCGTCGCTGGAACCCGAAGATGAAGCGCTTCATCTTCACCGAGCGCAGCGGCATCTACATCATCGACCTCCAGCAGTCGCTGGGTTACATCGATGCTGCATTCGACTTCGTCAAGGAGACGGTCGCCCACGGCGGCACCATCCTCTTCGTCGGCACGAAGAAGCAGGCACAGGAGTCGATCTCCGAGCAGGCGACGCGCGTGGGCCAGCCCTACGTGAACCAGCGCTGGCTCGGTGGCCTCCTCACCAACTTCGGCACCGTCCAGAAGCGCCTCAACCGTCTCAAGGAGCTCGACCTCGTCGACTTCGACGACACGACCCGCGGCTTCACCAAGAAGGAACTCCTCATCCAGCGTCGCGAGCGTGACAAGCTCGAGAAGTCGCTCGGTGGTATCCGCAACCTCTCGAAGACGCCTTCGGCGCTCTGGGTTGTCGACACCAAGAAGGAGCACCTCGCGATCGACGAGGCCAAGAAGCTCGGCATCCCCGTCATCGCGATCCTCGACACGAACTGCGACCCGGACGACGTCAACTACCCGATCCCGGGCAACGACGACGCCATCCGCTCCGTTGCACTGCTCACGCGAATCATCGCTGACGCCGCAGCTGAGGGCCTGATCCAGCGCCACCAGAAGCCGACCGAGGGCCAGACCGAGGTCGAGCCGCTCGCAGAGTGGGAGAGCGACCTGCTGCAGGGCGACGCTCCTGCCGCTGAGGCCGTCGTCGAGGCACCTGCCGAAGCCGCTGAGGCCGAGGCAGCAGCTGAGCCCGCAGAGGCAACCGAGGCCGCTGAAGCGGTCGAGGCTGTCGAAGCCGTCGAAGAGTCCAAGTAACTTCAAGCACTAGGGAGAACCCCACACATGGCTAACTTCACCCTCGCTGATGTCAAGGAGCTGCGCGAGCAGCTCGGTACTGGCATGGTCGACACGAAGAAGGCGCTCGAAGAGGCCGACGGCGACAAGGAAAAGGCCGTCGAGATCCTCCGCCTCAAGGGTGCGAAGGGCAACGCGAAGCGCGCTGACCGCTCCACCAGTGAAGGCCTCGTCGCCGCGAAGGACAACGGAAACGGCACCGCGACGCTCATCGAGCTCGCAACCGAGACCGACTTCGTGGCGAAGGGCGACAAGTTCATCGCCCTCTCCGAGAAGGTGCTCGATGCTGTGGCCGCCGCTGGCGCGTCGACCCTCGAGGAGGCGCTCGCCGCCCCCGTCGACGGGACGACCGTCAAGGAGACCATCGACGGCGTCGCTGCGATCCTCGGCGAGAAGATGGAGCTCCGCAAGGTGGCCCTCCTCAAGGGAGCCAACTTCGAGATCTACCTGCACCGCACCTCGCAGGACCTGCCACCGCAGGTCGGCGTCGTCGTGGCGTACGAGGGCGACGACGCGGCTACGGCTCGCGGCATCGCTCAGCACATCGCGATGTTCGACCCGCAGTACCTCACTCGTGAGGACGTTCCTGCCGAGGCAATCGACAAGGAGCGGGTCATCGTCGAGGAGATCTCGCGGAGCGAGGGCAAGCCTGAGGCCGCTCTTCCGAAGATCATCGAAGGTCGCCTGACCGGCTTCTTCAAGCAGATCGTGCTCCTCGAGCAGGACTACGCTCGCGACAACAAGCAGACCGTGAAGAAGATCGCTGACGCCGCAAACGTCAACGTCGTCGACTTCGGTCGCATTCGCGTCGGCGCGTAACGCCAGACGTTCACGAATTCGGGGCCGGATGCAGCAGCATCCGGCCCCGTTTCGCGTCTCCGACCACCGGCGGAGGCGCCCGCCTGAGACGTGCGCCCGCTCGGCACAAGGTAGGCTCGTGGACGATCAGCGACCCCCACAAGGAGCACACATGTCACCACAGGCCCCGCGCAGACGCGTTCTCCTCAAGCTCTCTGGCGAAGCGTTCGGTGCAGGCAAGATGGGTGTTGATCCCGAGGTGCTCACGAGCATCTCCAAGGAGATCGCCGCTGCCGCACGCGACGTGGAAGTCGCCATCGTCGTCGGCGGCGGGAACTTCTTCCGCGGAGCTCAGCTCGCCAACGCCGGCATGGACCGCGCACGAGCCGACTACATGGGCATGCTCGGCACCGTCATGAACGCCCTCGCGCTGCAGGACTTCATCGAGCAGGCAGGAACCCCGGCCCGCGTCCAGTCGGCGATCGAGATGCGCCAGGTCGCAGAACCGTACATCCCGCTGCGCTCGAAGCGCCACATGGAGAAGGGTCGCGTCGTCATCTTCGGTGCGGGTGCGGGCCTCCCGTACTTCTCCACCGACACGGTTGCCGCTCAGCGCGCCCTGGAGGTCGGCGCAGACGTGGTGCTGGTTGCGAAGAACGGCGTCGACGGCGTCTACACCGCCGACCCGCGACGCGACGAGACCGCGGAGCTCCTCCACTCGGTCACCTACCAGGATGCGCTCCAGCGCGGCCTCAAGGTCGTCGACTCCACGGCCTTCAGCCTCTGCATGGACAACGGCATGGACATGCGAGTGTTCGGCATGAGCCCCGAGGGCAACATCGCCCGCGCGATCCTGGGCGAGGACATCGGAACGCTCGTCACGTCGAGCCTCGACTAGCCGCCGCCCGCCAGACACCGTCACCCCGCGACAATTTCGTCAGCGCGCCGCGCCCTCGCGCGTAGCGTGCGCATCCCGCCACCTCGGTAGAATGATGCAGAACGCCCTGGAAAGGACACCCCGTGATCAACGACGTGCTCACCGAGACCAAAGACAAGATGGCGAAGGCTGTCGACCACGCGAAGGAAGACTTCTCCACGGTGCGGACGGGGCGTGCGAACCCGCAGCTCTTCACGAAGATCCCCGTCGACTACTACGGAACGGCCACGCCGCTCGAGCAGCTCGCGTCCATCGCGGTGCCCGAGGCCCGTGTGCTGGTCATCACGCCCTACGACAAGTCGGCGCTGAAGGAGATCGAGAAGGCGATCGTCTCCCGCCCGAACCTCGGCGTGACGCCGAGCAACGACGGCAACCTCATCCGCGTCGTCATGCCGGAGCTCACGGCGGACCGTCGCAAGGAGTACGTGAAGCTGGTGCAGACGAAGGCGGAGGAAGCTCGCGTCGCTGTCCGCAACATCCGTCGCAAGGCGAAGACCGACCTCGAAGCTCTCAAGGATGAGGTCGGCGAAGACGACATCACTCGCGGCGAGAAGGAACTCGAGACGTTCACGAAGGCGCACATCGACCGCATCGACGAGGCTTCCAAGCACAAGGAAGCCGAGCTCCTCGAGGTCTAATCACTCGTGTCGACGACTGGGAGTGACGGGGTGGACCCCGGCGAACGTCCGGACCCGGAGGTCCGGGACTCGGCGACGGAGCCCGAAGCGCATGACACGTCAAGCGCCTTCGGTCCGGCGGCCGGTGAGGGCAACGCGGAGCCCGTCGTCGGGGACCCGATGGCATCTCGTGAGCTCCCCACCCTCTCTGACGGCGAGCTGGCCCCGCCGCTGGCGCCGCTCCGCTCCCAGTCTCGGCTCGGTGACACCGGCGCGAACATCCTCCACGACCTGGAGTCGAGGGCCCAGAACGCGCGCACGCAGGTGCGAGAGCAACGCGACAAGCTGCGCGCGCGCAATGACGCGATCAACGCCCGCAGCGGGCGCAACCTGGCCTTCGCCGTGCTGTTCGGGGTGGTGCTCGGCGCGCTGCTGCTGTCGAGCCTGATCTTCATCAAAGAGCTCTTCATCCCGTTCGCGATCGCCATGGTCGTCTTCGCGACGATCGAGCTGGCGAGCGCGATGCGCGGAGCAGGACGTGACGTGCCGCGCATCCCGCTCGTGGCCGCGGCGGTCGCCATCATCCCCGCCGCCTACTTCCTCGAGGTCGTCGGGCAATGGATCGCGCTGCTGGTCGGCGTGTTCGTCGTCACCGTGTGGCGGCTCGTCGAAGCCTCCGTCTCCAAGGACCGCCCGCCCCGGAAAGCGGTCTGGGCTGATTTCCTCGCCGCGGCGCTGATCCTCATCTACGTCTCGTACCTGGGCTCGTTCACGGTGCTCCTGACAGCTCAGGAAGACGGCCAATGGTGGGTGCTCGGCTTCCTCATCATCGTCGTGGCGGTCGACGTCGGCGCGTACGTCTTCGGGCTCAACTTCGGCAAGCACAAGCTCGCGCCGAAGATCAGCCCCGGGAAGACCTGGGAGGGCTTCGCGGGTGCGGCGCTGACGTCCGTGGTCGTCGGCATCCTCGTGAGCCTGTTCCTCCTCGACCAGCAATGGTGGTTCGGCCTCATCATGGGCCCGCTGCTGCTGATCACCGCGACCGCCGGAGATCTCACGGAGTCGATGATCAAGCGCGACCTGAAGATCAAGGACATGAGCTCCTGGCTGCCGGGTCACGGTGGGTTCTTCGACCGCATCGACTCGATCCTGCCATCGGGTGCCATGGCGTTCGCCCTCTATTTCTGGAGCGCCGACTCGACGCTCTGGTAGTGCCCCGCCGGGGAGCCTGCGCCATGTTCGCTCACGATGCGGCAGAATGGTCGGCGTGAGCAGCACTTCATTCCCTCTGGCACCTCGTGGCACCCTCGGCTACGACGCCGAAGAGGTCGACCGTGCATTCCGCGTCGCTCGGCAGCGCTACGACAACTTCGACAACGGCACGCAGGGCAAACGCCTGTCCACGAGCAGCATCCGCCACACGGCGTTCACGATGCGCAAGGGCGGGTATTCCGCTCCGCACGTGGATGCGGCGCTCGAGCGCCTCGAAGACGCGGTCGCCATTCGCGAGCGTGATGAGCACATAGAGCGTGTCGGCCGCGAGGTCTTCCTCCGCGAGACCAAGACGACGGCCCGCGCGGTGCTGGCGCGACTCCGCCGTGAGGATGGTGAGCGCTTCGATCGCGTCTCCGTTCTGCAGCGTGGGTACGATGTCAAGGAGGTCGACGAGTTCTCTGGTCGGCTCGCCGACTTCCTGCGTGGCGGCACGGCGATGTCGCTGCGCGAGGTCAGGGGAGTGGCGTTCACTCCGAAGCGCCACGGCTACAAGGAGACGCAGGTCGACCTCCTCATCGACGCCGTCATCGACGTCATGCTGGCGATTCGTTAGGACCCCCTCGCACCTCCAGTTGGCCTGAGCGTTGTCAAATCGTGACCTTCCCGTTACGATTGCCGGGTCCCCTTGACCCGTCGGATGGAGCTCCATGCCGGAAGCCACTGCAACGCGCGGAGAGCGGGCGCGCCAGCGCCGTCAGCAACGCGCGAAGCGCCGCGCCGCGATCTTCGGGTCCGCGGCCCTCGGCGTCGTCGCAGTAGGGGCCATCGCGGTGACGACGCTCACGGGCGCCGGTGCCACCGCCTCGGCGGATGCCTCCATCGGTCCGAACCTGCAGGAGCTCTCGCAGGAGCAGGCCCAGGCGTACGCGGTCCTGGCCGTCTCAGGCGAGGCGTCCCAGGGGGCCACCATCGACGACCGGGGCTCGGGAGTCAGCATCGACGTCGTGCCGACGGATCCCGCGTCGCTCAAGAAGATCACCGAGGAGATGGTCAAGTCCCAGTACGGCTGGGGCCCCGACCAGATGTCCTGCCTCGACAAGCTCTGGATGAAGGAATCCGGCTGGAACTACCTGGCCGAGAACACCGAATCCGGTGCCTACGGCATCCCCCAGTCCTGGCCCGCTGAGAAGCTCGCCACCATGGGTGCCGACTGGAAGACGAACCCGATCACGCAGATCAAGTGGGGGATCGACTACATCGACCGAGCGTGGGGCACCCCCTGCGCAGCCTGGAACCAGCACAACGGCTCCTACTGAGTCCTGGGGTGCCGCTCGGCTTGGCCGGAGCACCGCCGCAGTTGAAGACCGCGCACACGCGAACCACCTGGGAGTACCCGCATGACCACGACAGATATCCGCACCGGCTCAACCCGGGCCTCTCGACCCGCCGGTCTCCGCCCTCGCATCGGCGCTCGTGTTGTCGTGCCGACCCTGGCTGGGCTCGCGATCGCGGCCCTCGCCGTGACCGCGACGGTGCAGCTTGGCGCTCAGAACGATGGCGAGAGCGGGGTGCTCTCCGTTGCATCCGTCGACGAGCTCACCGTGGCGGGCGCACAGGGGTACGCCGTGAGTCTTGTCTCCGCAGTCGATGAGGCGAAGGCCTCCGAGGCCCGCACAAGCGACATCGCGAGCATCGTCGTGACCACGCCGACACCGACCCCCACGCCGGAGCCAGAGCCGGAGCCAGCTCCTGCACCCAAGGCGCCGTCGCCGAACACCAGCTCGTCCGGCGGCAGCTCGTACGAAGAGGCGAACGTCTCTTCCGACCCGAGCGTGGATGCGACGCTTGCCCGCATCGCCCAGTGCGAGTCCGGCGGCAACCCGGCCGCGGTGAACCCAGCCGGCTACTACGGTCTCTACCAGTTCTCGATCCCGACCTGGCAGTCCGTTGGCGGGACAGGCCTCCCATCTGAGGCCTCCGTCGAAGAGCAGACGATGCGCGCGAAGATGCTGCAGGCCAAGGCCGGCTGGGGTCAGTGGAGCTGCTACTAGGCCGTTCTCAGGCATCCCAAGGCTGCTGCCTTGGTGCATCTCGGGCGAGAGCGACCGGGCGGCTGCCGTCGCTTTCGTTGCCATTCCGTAACCATTCCGTTATCCTCGGTGAGTCCCTAGTTCCAACCCCGGGAGATCAATGACCACGTTGCAGCGAACCGGCTCGACGCGAGCAGCGCGTCCGACAGCCGCACGACGCTCACGGGCGAAGATCATCGTCCCCATCGCAGCCAGCACCGCAGTTGGCGCGCTGGCGCTCACCGCCGTCCTGCAGGCTGGCGTCGCCGGAGGCGCGTCACCGGCGCTGGCGATCGCGCCGAGCGTCGCGGATCTCACCGCGGCGGGTGCCCAGGGGTATCAGGTCAGCCTCGTCTCCGCAGTCGAGGCTCAGGACGAAGAAGCAGTTGCTGACGAGGGCGCCGCAGCCCCGAGCGCTGAACCGCGCAGCAACGACCTGGCCGGCATCGTCGTGACCACGCCGACGCCGACACCGACTCCCACCCCGACGCCAACGGAAGAGGAGTCCAGCTCCTCGTCGTCGTCCTCCTCCTCCTCCTCGTCTTCGTACAGCAGCCCCGACTACGTGGCACCGGATCCCGGCACTTCGAAGGCCGTCGCCGCCGACATCGTCGCGTCGATGGGCTGGGGCACCGGCGAGTTCGCGTGCCTCGAGAAGCTGTGGCAGCGCGAGTCCGGCTGGAACGCCGCCGCCGAGAACCCGTCATCCGGCGCCTACGGCATCCCGCAGTCACTGCCTGGCAGCAAGATGGCCACCCACGGATCCGACTGGCGCACCAACCCCGCGACGCAGATCCGCTGGGGCATCGACTACATCAAGGGCCGCTACGGCACCCCGTGCGGCGCCTGGGCGCATTCGGAAGCCAACAACTGGTACTGAGACGCCTGGCGCTCCGCGCGCACAGCAGACGACGCCGCGTGACCTCCGGGTCACGCGGCGTTGTCTGTCGGTCCAGTGCGGGCGGACTTCCTAGAATGGTCGGCATGCCCCGCTCGAACCGCTCCCGCCGCCAAGGCGGGGAATCCTCGTCTCGAGCGAGGGGCGGCCGGGCGGCGAAGCGCCAGCAGGCTGCCGCGGATCGCGCCACAGGAGCAGCCGACGAGCTCGAGCACCTGCGCGACGGGTGGCGGCGAACCGAGGTGCGTCGGGGTGTCCCGTACACCGTGCAGCCGATCTCCGCGGTGCGAGCCGTCAAGGACTACGTCTGCCCCGGATGCCCGAATCCTGTCGAGGCCGGCGTCGCGCACGTCGTCGTCTGGCGCGCCGAGGGCATCCTGGGCGACGAGCATGCGCTGGCGGCCCGGCGTCACTGGCACAACCACTGTTGGAGGATGGCGTGACTGAAGCACCGAAGACCCCTATGGAAGCCACGACGGTCGAGATCAAGAGCGGCACGGAGCTTCCCGCACGCCGCGAGGAGATCGAGCTGCGCACGAGCGACGGCCTCACGCTGGTCGGCGAGCTGGCACTGCCACTCGAGCGGGAGCCCGTCGCCACGCTGGTCACCCTGCATCCGCTGCCCACCGCCGGCGGGTTCATGGACTCGCACGTGCTCCGCAAGGCGTCCCTTCGACTCCCCGCCCAGGCCGACCTCGCCGTGCTCCGCTTCAACACGCGCGGCACCACGTCGCCTCGCGGCACGAGCGACGGGGAGTTCGGCGATGGCGAGACGGAGCGTGCTGACGTGGAGGCGGCGATGGCGTTCGTCCGCGAGCGTGGGCTGCCGAACCCGTGGCTCGTCGGCTGGTCCTTCGGCACTGAGCTGGCGCTCAAGCACGGGCACGAGCACCCCGATGTCCAAGGGCTCATCCTGCTCTCCCCGCCCCTGCGCCGCACGAGCCAGGACGAGCTGGACCGCTGGGCGGATGCGACCATTCCAGTCGTGCTCGTCGTCCCAGAACATGACGACTTCCTCAAACCAGATGAGGCGGCGGAGCGCATTGCGCACCTTCCCAACCTGGAGCTGGTGCCCGTCGACGAGGGTCGGCACCTCTGGGTGGGGGAGAAGCAGACGAAGCGCGTGCTGACGGAGATCGTGCGGCGCACGAACCCTGCTGCCCTTCCGCTCACCTCGTCGTGGACGCCCGGCGAGTGATGCGCGTCACGATGCGGTGCATGAAGCCGAGCTTGACCTCGGTTGGAGCGTTCAGCACAAACGGGTACAGGTCGTTCTGACCCATCGCCCGGCTGGAGCGGTTGAGCAGGAGCGACACCTCGTGCCAGTCGGCGAGCACCCGCTCGATGGGCTCCTCCGTGTAGTCGATGAGGGGCGTCGTCGACGGCTGCAGGTGCACGTTCGACGCGGCCGCCGTCCACAGCGAGCCGAGGATGTGCAGGTAGTGCGCGAAGGTCTCCGCGAAGTCCTCCCAGGGGTGCATCGTCGCGTACTCCGAGATGTACGAGGCCGACCAGCCCTCTGGGGCTCCCAACCGGTAGTGGCGGTCGAGCGCCTCACGGTAGCTCGCTCGCTCGTCGCCGAACAGCTCGCGGCACTCGGACAGCAGCACCTCGTCGTCGTCGAGCAGGATCGACTGGTAGTAGTGCCCGATCTCATGCCGGAAGTGGCCCAGCAGCGTCCGGTACGGCTCACCGAGACGCACGCGGAGTGCCTCACGGTGCGCATCCAGCGTCTCGGCCAGGTCGATCGTGATGATGCCGTTCGCGTGCCCGATCGTGACGCGCTGACCTGAGCTTCGGCTCGAGAGCAGGTCGAAGCCGAGGCCGCCGTCGTGGTCCGCGTAGCTCTCGATGGGCAGCCGGAGGTGCAGGCACTGCGCGAGCAGTCGCCGCCGGTCCGCATCCGCTTCGGCAAGCTTCTCGAGCGCAAGCGTGTCGTCGAATGCGGGGCGCTTGCGCACGAGGCGGCACGACAGGCACGACGACGTGGCGATGCCGTCTTCCACGAGCCAGTTGCACTTCCAGTCCCGGTTGCCGCAGGACCGCCAGAGCCTGCCGTCGACGAGCACGGCACCGCCACTCACGTCGACGAAGGCCTGGGTCTCGTCGTGGAACGCGAGCGGCGTCGCGCAGGCGGCGCACGCGAGCGACTCGAGCATCACGAGCGACGCGCAACGGGGGCACTTGATGCTCAGCACGCCTCGAATCATAGGGCCACGAGGAGCCGTTGCCGCGACGAGCTCTCGAACTCGCCGACGGAGCTATCGCTCGTTCTGCGCGGGGATCCAGACCTGTTTGACGATGAGGAGGATCGCGGCGGCGATGGGGATGGCCACGAGGGCGCCGAGGAGGCCGAGGAGTGTGCCGCCCGTGAGCGCGGCGATGACCACGATCGCGCCGGGGACCTGCACGGCTGAGCTCATGATGCGCGGGCTGATGAGGTAGGCCTCGACCTGCATGTAGACGACGTAGTAGATGGCCGCCATCCACCAGACGCTGCTGTCGACCGGCAGGAGCGCCAACTGGAGCAGCACGATGATGATCGACGCCGAGAGCGTGCCGACGAGCGGGATGAGGGAGCCGAGGAACGCGATGACCGCGAACACGGCGGGCATCGAAGCGCCGATGATCGACAGGAACGTGAAGGAGAGGATGCCGTTCGCGAGGCCCAGCGCCAGCTGACCGAGCACGAACTTTCCGACGGACGCGGTGATCTGCTCGGTCAGCTCGGCCGTGCGTGCTCGGCGGGAGGCGGGAAGCAGCTGGTAGAAGCCACGCTTGATGCTGTTCATGCTCGAGACGAAGTAGAGCATGAGGATGAAGACGATGAGCACGCCGAAGAAGGCGTTCACGATCCCGAAGCCGACCTCGAGCACGCCGCCGCCGATGGTGGCGAGGTTGTTGCGCAGCCATTCGAGCGCGTCGGTGACGAACTCCTGCGCCTGCAGGTCAGGGAAGCGCTCGTCGACCCACTCGATGACGTTGGAGCCGGCGAGGTCGTTCACGATGGACGAGTAGCGGACCGAGAGCTGCTCGACCTGCGTCGAGATGCTCGGTATGAGTGCCCAGACGACCAGCCCCAGTGCGATCGCGGCGCCGCCGAGGGATGAGATGATCGCGGCCCATCTCGGCCACCGGTGGCGCTCGAGGAAGGCGATGATCGGCTCGAAGCCGAGCGCGAGGAACAGCGCGGCACCGATGTACGTGAGGATCGTGCTCAGTGAGGCGATCATCCCGCCGAGTACCAGCGCTACGAGGACGCCGATCGTGGCGATGAAGCCGAGCCTGAACGGATTCTCGATGCGCATGCGGTGTTCCCCCTGATCGGATCCCGGCCGGAGACCGGGATCCGATTCTAGACGCGCGGTGCCGCCTCAGTTCGCGCCGCGCGGGTCAGCGCTGGCGGGGTGCGCCACGCTTCTGGCCGGCGTTCTGTCCACGGTTCTGGCCGCCGGACTGGGTGGCAACCGGGGCCTCTTGCTTGGTGGGCTCGTCCGTCGACGCATCGGCTTCGTTCGGCTCCGACTCCGACTGCGCTCCGCCGCTGGACAGGGCGAACGCGTGAGCCTCCGCACCGGCTGCGTCTTCACTCGAGGCCGGGGCTTCATCCGCCGACTCTGACGGGCGCTTCGTGATCTGCTCGTCCGCCTCCGGCAGGCTGAAATCGGTGCGAGAGAACGCCCGCTTGAGCTGATCCAGGTAGCTCTGCACCTGGTCGCGCTCCTCGCGGAGCTCGGAGAGGCGCTGCTCGGCATTGTCGAGCAGGCTCTTCGTGTGCTGCTCCACCTCGGTGTTGCGCTCGCGAGCCTGCTTGTTGCTGGTCTCGAGGAGATCGGCTGCCTTGCGTTCCGCCTGGTCCTGCGTCTCCTGCGCTCGGCGGCGTGCATCGGCCATGATCTTGCCCGCCTCGCGTCGGACCTGCTCGCTGCGCTGGTTCAGATCGGCCAGCTGCTCGGTGGCATCGTCGATGAGCTTCTTCGCGGCCGCCTCCGCCTTCCGGCCAGCTGCGACGAGCTGCTGCTCGAACGCGTTGCGGCGCTTGGAGAGCTCGACATCGAGCTCCGTGCGCTTCGCGTTGAGCTCCCGCACAGAGCCCTCGCGGAGTGCATCGATCTCACCCTTCGCGAGCTGCCGCGCGGCTTCCTGCTCGTGCTCCATCTGGGTGCGCCGAGCGGCGGCCTCGCGCTCGAAGTCGGCTCGCACCTTGTCCATCTCGCGCTGGCGCTCGGAGAGTCGAGCCGCGGACTCGGCGATCTCGTTCTCGACAGCCTGGCGCTTGGTCGCGAGCTCCTCCTCGACGGACGCGCGCAGCGCGCTGATCTCGAGGTCGGTGGAGTGCCGCAGCTCACGGAGCTCGGTCGTGACCTGGTCCTTGACGGTCTCGATCTCACGCTCCTGGTTGGTGCGGGTGAGGTCGGCCTCCTGCTTGGCGTTCTCGAGAAGGCTGTCGGCTTCCGAGCGAGAGTCGCTCAAGACGCGAGACGCCCGCACATCGGCCTCCCGCGTGACGCGCTCTGCGTAGTCGTTCGCCTCCTGGTGGATGCGCGCAGCGTTTCGGTGGGCCTCGCTCAGGATCTTGTCCGCTTCGCGCTGGGCTTCGGCGGTGAGCTTCTGGGCCTGCTGCTCGGCCGTCGCGAGCGTGCCGGCGAGCTTCGTGCCGAGCCCGGAGTAGGTGGGGTTGCCGACCTCGTTGAGCTCCGTCTCGAGCTGCTTGATCCGGGTGCGCATGGCCGCGATCTCGCGACTCGCGCCGGAATCCTGGTTCCCGGCCTGGGCGAGCTGGGTGCGCAGCGACCTGATGACCTCGTCGACCTCTTCGCGGTTGTAACCGCGCATCGCTGTATTGAAGTTGATGTCGTCGAATGCCAAGAACGCCTCCGCGTGAGTCAGGTTGCGAGTGCGCGACCACCGCGTGCGCACATCGTGAAGTCTAGACGGCGGGTGGGAGACGCAGCTTGATGAGGCACAGAATGGCGGTGGGAACCCGCGTGAAAAGTTCGGGGTTCGCTCTCCGCGAGACCCGACTTTGGCCCTTTTCCCGGCCGACACCGGCGTATTCCAGGGGAAGCGCGGGCATGGTGCGTTAGATTGAGGGGTCGAGAGTCGCCATGAACCTCATGGACGACGACGGCACCCTCGCGAGAGGAGCACGTCGAGCGCACAAACGATGCACGGCGCAATCACTCGAGAAGGAGTCACTCAGTGAGATTCATCCTAGCCGCGATCGCATTCCTCGGAAGTGCGGCGCTGCTCGTCGTCGGCTGGCTGCAGGTCACGGAAGCGAGGGCTGCCGACTCGGTCGTGGCGACCGGAACGGTGTCCCAGGAGTCGCCGTTGCTCGTCATCCCGAGCGACACGCTCATCGAGCACGCCGGGACGCAGTCCATCACGATCAGCGGAGACGGACCCATCCGCGTCGCGATCGGTCGCCAGGCTGACATCGCTGGCTGGGTCGGCACGACCCAGCACGAGATCGTCACGCTCGACGACACGAGCGGCGCGCTGGTCTTCACCCCGGGCGAGGCATCGGCTGACGAGACGACGGCACCGAACATCCTCGGCAATGACCTGTGGTTCCAGGAGTACGAGGGTGATGGTGAACTCAAGCTGGAGCAGACCCTGCCGGTCGGCTTCGCGCTCCTCGTCCAGTCCGACGGCGAGTCGCCCGCGCCGAGCCAGGTGTCCATCTCCTGGCCGCTCGACGGCCGCGCGCCCATGGCCGGTCCGCTCCTGCTCGGCGGTGGGGTGCTCCTGCTGATCTCCCTCGGTCTCCTGCTCTGGGCGTTGTTGAGCATGCGCCGCCGCTCCAAGCCCCAGCGCCAGACTCACGACGTGCTCGAACCGGAGGCCTCGACGGATGCTCCCGCGGTTGGGGAGGCCGCCACGACACCGGCGTTCGCGTTCGGGCGTTCGGCTCCCAGCGCCGACGACGGACTCGATGCCGTGGATGTGGACCCGGTCGAGCAATCGCAGGGCGTGGTCGCGGCCTCGGTCAGGCTCTCCGAGGGCACCCAGCCGGAGCCCGCGGACATGAACTCCCGCGCAGGCGCACCAGACGAGCAGCCTGTCCATGCATGGGCCCCTCCCGCGGCTGCGGATGAGCACTCGCGGCAGACAGACGCACCGGCCTTCCCCTCGTTCCGGGCTCCGAGCGCAGAAGCGCCCGTTCCTGCCTCCGCACCTGCGGCCGAGGGAACGCCAGCGGCCGTCGACGACCCGTTCAGCTGGAGCGCCCCATCCACGTCCTCCGAACCTGAAGCTGAAACTGTCGACGCAGCTCCGCTCGCCCAGGCCGACGCCCACGCCGAACCGGCACCCGCGGCTGCGCCGACGGACGAGGACCGACCTGATCCCTCCACGAAGGATGACGGGGACAAGCGCGACGACGACTCCTCGGATGCCGGAGAGCCGCCATCGGGTGACGCGTCCGGGCCGAGCCCTGAGGCCCCTGCAGCTGGCACGCCGGCCGCAGAGCCCCAGCAGTGGCGCCGGCCCCGCGGGCGGGACCGCAGCCAGGCCCCGAAGCGCCTCTTCAGGCTCATCCCGGTGCTGCTCGTCGGGTCGATCGCACTCACCGGATGCTCGGCCGACTTCTGGCCGGAGCAGTTCGGCGGATCCACGAGCGCACCGACGACTCCGACCCCGACCTCATCCATCGACCAGGCGCTGCTCACCGAGGGCGAAGCCCTCCCGGCCGTCAACTCGCAGCAGCTCGCCGAGATTCTCGACGATGCTGCGCGCCTCGCCCAGGAGGGCGACGCTGCGAACAACCCGGACGGGCTGAAGCCGCGCTTCACGCAGGCCGCCTACCAGGAGCGAGCAGCCGAGTACCAGGCGAAGGCGGCCGACAACGCCCTCCCGGGGCCCGTCGCGTTCCCCACGGGCGAGGTCGTCTACGCCGTCCCGCAGGCGTCAGACTCGTGGCCGAAGTCGATCTTCGTGGTTCGCGAAGCCGGGGGAGAGACCCCGACGGCACCGTTCGGGATCATGCTGACGCAGTCGAGCGCCCGCGACACCTACAAGGTCGCCTCCATCGTGCAGCTCACCCCCGATGTCACGCTCCCGGAAGCCGCTCCGGCCGAGATCGGCGCCCCAGGCATCGACGGACTCGAGCAGCCGCTCGTCATCGCACCGGAAGAGCTCGCCGGGGCCTACGCGGACGTCATCAGCAACGGTGACGGCTCGCAGTTCGCCGCGTTGTTCTCTCCCGACGGCGACTCGCTGCGCACGCAGATCTCCGAGGCTCGGGCGGCGGTCTCCGGCGAGATCGACGCGAACGCCGCACGCATCGAGTTCCAGACGCGGCAGACCGACGACCCGCCCTTCGGCGTGCAGACGCTCGACGGCGGAGCGATCGTCGCCGTCTCGATCGAGGAGGTCGAGAAGCTGAGCGCGCGTACCCAGCTCGCGACCCTCAGCGTGCAGGGGCGCACCGCGGCCCTCGCAGGCGCCAGCTCGTCATCGCTGGGATTCGAGACCCTCTACACGAACCAGCTCATGTTCTACGTGCCGTCTGAAGCGACAGGCGGCGCAATCCAATTGCTCGGCTTCGCCAACACCATGACCGGCGCACGCCAGCTCAACGCGAACGAGGTTACCTATGGCTGAAACCCCACCGCTCAACCCAGCAAGTCTCTACGGAGCAGTTGATCTCTCCTCGCTCGTGCAGCGCGCGAGCACCCCGGCCGGCCAGACCCCGCAAACCCCGGCAGGCGGGGCACCAGGCCAGGCCGCCGCACCCGCCGCCGGAGAGCCCGTTGCGACCCTGCCGGACGTCGTGGTCGACGCCGACGAGCAGACGCTCGAGCAGTTCATGCAGCTCTCGCAGTTCCTGCCCGTCATCGTCGAGATGCACGCGGCCTGGTCCAGCGATGCGCAGGCGCTCTCGCCGGTGCTCGCCAACATCGTCCGCGGGGCAGAAGGTCGGGTCGTGCTCGTGCGCGTCGACCTGGATGCTCACCCGCAGCTCGGTCAGCAGCCGCAGGTCATCGCCATCATCGGCGGTCGCCCGCTGCAGCTGTTCTCCGGCAACCCGCCTGAGGAGCAGATCACCCAGATCGTCGGCGAGATCCTGCAGGTCGCAGCCCAGCAGGGCCTGACCGGCCATGTCGCCGTGGATGGGACGCCCCAGGACGAGGCGGAGGCGCAGGAGCCTGCCGCCCCGCCGCTGCCGCCGCTGCACGCGGAGGCCTTCGAGGCGCTCGAGCGCGGAGACTACGCGGCCGCCGTGGACGCCTACGAGCGCGCTCTCGCTGAGCGCCCCGCCGACGACGAGGCTCGAGCTGGTCTCGCGCAGGTTCAGCTCCTCGTGCGCCTCCAGGGCAAGACCCTCGAGGAGATCCGGCAGCGCGCGGCAGCCGCGCCCTACGACCTCGACGCGCAGCTGGACGTCGCCGACCTCGACCTGTCCGGTGGCCACATCGACGACGCGTTCGATCGCCTCCTCACGCTGTTCCCGAAGCTCGACGCCGAGGGCAAGACGGCCGTTCGCGAGCGCCTCCTCGACCTGTTCCTGGTCGTCGGTGTCGCCGACCCGCGCGTCGGCGCGGCACGTGCAAGGCTCACGAACCTGCTGTTCTGACGTCGCGGTGCGACGACGACGAGGCCCGGATGCGATCAGATCGCATCCGGGCCTCGTCGTTGCTGCGTGCGGGCCGATCAGCCCTCGTACTTGAACCAGACCGCGGCGAGCGGCGGCACGGTGACGGCCGCCGACTGCGCGAACCCGTGCGACGGGGTCTCCTCGGTCGTGACGGAGCCGTAGTTGCCTGCACCCGATCCCGCGTAGGTCTCGGCGTCGGTGTTGAGCACCTCGGACCAGCGGCCGGCGTGCGGCAGGCCGAGACGGTAGCCGCTGATGACCTGGTTGGAGAAGTTGAAGACCATCGCGACGTCGGGGGTGCCATCGTGGCCACGGCGAGCGAATGCGAGCACGCTGTTGGCCGCGTCGTCACCGCTCAACCACACCATCCCGGAAGGGTCGTCGTCGCGCTGCCACAGCGCGCCTTCGTTCTTCGCGAGCCGGTTGAGGTCGCCCACGAGCCGCTGCACGCCTGCGTGGCCCGGGTTGTCGAGCTGCCACCAGTCGAGGCCGCGGGACTCGCTCCACTCCGTCTGCTGCGCGAACTCCTGGCCCATGAAGAGGAGCTGCTTGCCCGGATGTCCCCACTGGTAGGCGAGGAAGAGCCGCGTGCCCGCGAGCTTCTGCCATTCGTCACCCGGCATCTTGGAGTACAGGGAGCCCTTGCCGTGGACGACCTCGTCGTGGCTGATGGGGAGCAGGAACCGCTCGCTCCAGGCGTACACGAACGAGAAGGTCAGGTCGCCCTGATGGTGCGAGCGGTAGATCGGGTCGCGCTCCACGTAGCGGAGGCTGTCGTTCATCCAGCCCATGTTCCACTTGAGCCCGAAGCCCAGGCCGCCCCACTCGGTCGGCTTGGTCACCCCGGCCCAGCTCGTCGACTCCTCCGCGATCATCGCGATGCCCGGGTACAGCTTGTAGGCGGTGGCGTTGACCTCCTGGAGGAAGGCGATGGCCTCGAGGTTCTCGCGTCCGCCGTGGATGTTCGGCACCCACTCCTCGCGCGAGTAGTCGAGGTACAGGATCGAGGCCACGGCGTCGACCCGGAGACCGTCGATGTGGAACTCCTCGAGCCAGTAGAGCGCGTTGGCGACGAGGAAGTTGCGCACCTGGGAGTCGCCGAAGTTGAACACCTTGGTGCCCCAGTCCAGCTGCTCGCCCAGGCGCGGGTCGGCGTGCTCGTAGAGCGCCTGCCCGTCGAACTCCGCGAGGCCGAAGCTGTCCTTGGGGAAGTGCCCGGGCACCCAGTCCATGATGACGCCGTAGCCGGCCTGGTGCAGCCGGTCGATGAGGTACCGCAGGTCGTCTGGCGAGCCGAGGCGCGACGTGGGCGCGTAGTAGCCGGTGACCTGGTAGCCCCACGAGCCGCCGAAGGGGTGCTCGGCGAGCGGCATGAACTCGACGTGCGTGAACTCGAGGCCATCGAGGTACTCGACGAGCTGGTCGGCGAGCTCCCGGTACCCGAGGCCCGGCCGCCAGGACATCGCGTGGAGCTCATACGTGGTCATGGGGCCCGTGTGCGGGTCCTTCTGCGCCCGCGCGCTCATCCAGTCGTCGTCGCCCCACTCGTACGTGCTGGGGGTCGCGATGACGGATGCGGTCTGCGGTGGCTGCTCGGCGTGCAGCGCGAGCGGGTCTGCTTTCTCCACCCATTCGCCCGACGCGGTGCGGATCTGGAACTTGTAGGTCTCGTGCGGCGAGACGCCCGGCACGAAGAGCTCCCAGATGCCGAGGGCATCGAGGCGTCGCATCGCGTGCGCTCGGCCGTCCCAGCCGTTGAAGGAGCCGATGACCCGGACTGCCTGGGCGTGCGGTGCCCACACGACGAACGAGGTGCCAGACACCGGTGCGTGGGTGCCCCAGTGCTCGCGGTGGTGGGCACCGAACACGTGCCAGAGCCGCTCGTGGCGGCCCTCGCCGAAGAGGAACTGGTCGACCTCACCGACGACGGGGAGGAACCGGTACGGGTCGTCGACCGTGTGTGGGACGCCGTCCGTGTAGACCGTCTCGAGCTGATAGTCGTCGAGGCCGTGCTCGTGTGCGCCCTGCCAGATGCCGTGGGCGAGGTGGCGCAGCTCGACCCGTTCGCCGCTCGAGGTGAGGATCGCTGTCACACGCTCGGCGAGGGGGCGTCGCGCACGGATGACCGTGCGCCCGTCTCCCTGCAGGTGCTGCCCGAGGATCGCGTGTGGTCCCGAGTGCGTGCCGTCGGCGACTGCGCGCAGCTCACCGTCGGGAATGCTGGTCGTCACTGGGGCCGCTGGCTGGAGTTCGTCGGTCATGGTGTTTCCGTTCTCGAGATCGTTCGGCCGCGCCTCGCGGCGCGGCCGAACGACGGGTCAGAGTGCCGAGTGCCTGACGCGCAGGATGTGCGCGGGGAGGGTGGAGGGGTCGAGGCGCACGTAGTTCGCGCCGCCCCAGATCCACTCGTGCCCGCTGAGGAGGTCTTCCACGCCGAATTGCGTGTCGGCGGCGAAGCCGAACTTGGTCTGGTCGATGTAGACCGTCGCCTCCTCGATGCCGGAGTGGTTGAGGTTCACCGCGACGATGACCGTGTTGGAGACGCCGTCTGGGGAGTACTCGGCCGGCAGGTGCTTGGAGAAGACGAGCACGTTCTCGTTGTCGCTGAACTGCACTTCGAAGTTCCGCAGCTGCTGCAGTGCCGGGTTGGCGCGCCGCAGCTCGTTGAGCTTCGTCAGGAGCGGGGCGATCGAGTAGCCGCTCGCCTCCTGGGCGGCCCAGTCGCGCTGCTTGTACTCGTACTTCTCGTTGTCGATGTTCTCTTCCGAGCCCGGACGCGCCACGTTCTCGGCGAGCTCGAACCCGGCGTAGACGCCCCACAGCGGCGAGGAGGTGGCGGCGACGATGGCGCGGATCTTGGCTGCGTTCCGCCCGCCCTGCTGCAGGTACTCGGTGAGGATGTCCGGAGTGTTGACGAAGAAGTTCGGGCGAAGGAAGTCGCTCGACTCCTTCGAGACCTCGGTGAGGTACTCCTCGAGCTCCTGCTTCGTGTTGCGCCAGGTGAAGTAGGTGTACGACTGCTGGAATCCGGCCTTCGCGAGCGCGTGCATGATGGCGGGGCGGGTGAATGCCTCGGCCAGGAAGATGACCTCCGGGTGCTTGGCGTTCACCTCGTGGATGAGCCACTCCCAGAACTGCAGCGGCTTCGTGTGCGGGTTGTCGACGCGGAAGATCTTGACCCCGAGCTCGATCCAGTACTCGACCGTCTCGAGGACCTCGGCGTAGAGGCCGTTGCGGTCTCCGTCGAAGTTGATCGGGTAGATGTCCTGGTACTTCTTGGGCGGGTTCTCTGCGTAGGCGATGCTGCCGTCCGGCAGCTGCGTGAACCAGTCCGGGTGCTCGGCGACCCAGGGGTGGTCAGGCGTGGCCTGCAGCGCGAGGTCGAGGGCGAGCTCCATGCCGTTCTTCTCGATCTCGCTGACGAAGTAGCGGAAGTCCTCGACCGTGCCGAGGTCGGGGTGGATGTCGCGGTGCCCGCCCTCTGCGGCACCGATGGCCCACGGCGAGCCGGGGTCGCCGGGTTCTGTCGTGAGCGAGTTGTTGGGGCCCTTGCGATTGGTGCGGCCGATCGGGTGGATCGGGGGCACGTAGACCACATCGAAGTTCATGGCCGCGACTGCGGGGACCCGCTCGGCTGCGGTTCGGAAGGTGCCGGAGGTCCAGCTGCCGTCCGCCGCCTGCGTCGCCCCTTCCGAGCGCGGGAAGAACTCGTACCAGGCCGCGTTCCCGGCGAGGGCGCGGTCGACCTGGATGCTGCGCTTGGCGGAGCTCGTCACGAGGGAGCGCACGGGGTGCGCCTCGATGACCTCGAGCACGTCGTCGGCGAGGAGGGACGCGAGACGGAAGGACGCGGAACGCGACGTGAAGCGCGACGCGGTCGCCGCATCCCGCAGCACGGCGCTCTGATGGCTGGTGAGCTCGGGGTTGGTGGCAGCGCGGTCGATGACCTGCGCACCGAGCTCGAGCATCACATCGACGTCGATGCCGGCTGGGATCTTGATCTCCGCGTTGTGCTGCCAGGTCGCGAAGTCGTCGTTCCAGGCCTCTATCCACCACTCGTGGGTGCCCGCCACCGTGACCTGGGCCTCGGCAAGCCAGGAGTCGGTGCCCTTCGGGCCAGGCTGCATGCGGATGCGCTCCGGCTGTGCGCCAGGTGCGGTCAGCACGAGCTCGACGCCGATGATGTCGTGCCCCTCGCGGAAGGAGACGCAGGAGAACGGGACGACGTCCCCGACGTATCCCTTCGTGGGGAAGAGGTTGTCGACGAGCTGCGGCTGCAGGTCGAGGATCGGGATGCGCCCGATCGCTGGCACGTACCCGGAGCCGGGGAACTGGTCGCCCGTCGACGGGAGCGCCGTCGCGACGGCGGCTGCGGCCGCGGGCTTCGCCGCCGACGCCTTCGGCTTGCGCGCGCGCGTCACCTTGGCTGGAGCCTGCACGACCGGCGCTGGCTGGCTGGTCGCCGGGGCTGACTCGCTCGTCGCCGGTGTCGCCTCTGGAGCCGGAGCTGCCTTCGGCGAGGCGCTCACTCGCTTGGCGGTCGCCCGACGCGGGCGGCTCGGTGGAATCTGGTCTTCTGACGCTGGTGTCGTTGCCACAACCGAACGCTACCAACACCCACCCTCAACGGGGCTGTCCGCGTGTCACGGAATGTGAACGACGTCCCGCACGGTGTCCGATCAGATGTGGTGGTGCGCGTGCTCCACATCCACCGCGTACACCTGCACCGAGGGCCCCGCGAGGCCGGTGAGCTGTCCTGGTACGAGCACGCGGCTCGAGCTGAGCGCCTCATCTGGGTGCTCGTGCGTCGAATCCCAGAGCAGACGGTAGCCCGTGACCTGGTCGACGGCGGGTGCCCGCAGCGCCGCGTCGTCCTCGCTGCCGTGGATGACGAGGAGAAGCCGGTCGACGAGCATCCGCTCGCCGTCGACGAGCACCGCGTCACCCGTGAAGTCGGCGTCTGCCTCGGGGATGTAGGCGTCGAGCAGCACCTGCAGGGTGCGGCCGCCGGGCCCCTGCCAGGAGCCGTCGCCCATGGGGTTGCCGAGCGCGTCGAACCACCGTCGCCTCGTCCCGTGCTCGCTCAGCGCGTGCCCGTGGTTGAAGCTGCTCGGGCGCAGCACCTGGTGCTTCCCCCGCAGCTCGATGAGTCGTCTCGTGTGCGCGAGCTGAGCGAGCTGGATCTCGCTGAGGTCCCAGGAGAACCAGGTGAGCGGCGAGTCCTGGTTGTAGGGATTGTTGTTCCCCTTCTGCGACCTCGCGACCTCGTCGCCGGCCGTGAGCATGGGGACACCCGCGCTCAAGAGGACCGTGCTCAGGAGGTTGCGCATCGAGCGGCGGCGCAGCGTCTCGATGCTGCTGCTGTCGCTCGGCCCCTCCACTCCGAAGTTCCACGAGCGGTTGTCGCCGGTGCCGTCGCGACCGAGTTCCGCGTTCTGCAGGTTGTGCTTGACGTTGTAGGAGACGAGATCACGCAGGGTGAAGCCGTCGTGCGCGGTGACGAAGTTCACCGAGGCCAGCGGCCCCCGCTCGTCGCTGAACATGTTGGACGAGCCGGCGAGCGACGTGCTGAAGGCGCCCGCACCCTCGGGATGGACGCCGGAGCTGCGCGCCTCGGCGATGTCGCGCACCCAGAATGAGCGGGCGTGGTCGCGGAAGCTGTCGTTCCACTCCGACCAGTCCTCCGGGAAGTTGCCCGTCTGCCAGCCGCCCATGCCGACGTCCCACGGCTCGGCGATGAGCTTGGTGTCCGAGAGGCGCTCGTCGCTGACGATGGCTTCGAGCAGCGGGTGGTGGCGTTCGAAGGCGTGGTGCGCGTTGCGTCCGAGCGTCGCCGCGAGGTCGAAGCGGAAGCCGTCGATGCGGAACTCCTCGACCCAGTAGCGGAGCGAGTCGATGATGAGCTCGCGCACGATGGCCTCGGACGTGTCTAGGGAGTTGCCGCATCCGGTCTGGTCGACGGGGTTGCCGTGCATGTCGTGGCGGTAGTAGGTGGCGTTGTCGAGGCCCCGGAACATGGACGTCTCGTCGCCGCGGCCGCCTTCGGACGTGTGGTTGTAGACGACGTCGAGGTAGACCTCGATGCCGGCGGCGTGCAAGTGCTTGACCATGCCCTTGAACTCGCGGGCGATGGCGTGCGGGCCGGCGGCGCGGGCGCCTGGTGAGGCGTAGTCGGCGTGCGGGGCGAAGAAGCCGAGCGTGTTGTAGCCCCAGTAGTTCGCCATCCCCTGGCGTCGCAGGAACGACTCGGAGGCGAACGCGTGGACGGGCAGCAGCTCGACGGCCGTGATGCCGACGGACTGCAGGTAGGCGATCGTGTCCTCGTGCGCGAGGCCCGCGTAGCTGCCGCGGAGGTGCTCAGGCATGTGCGGGGCGAGCTGCGTGAACCCCTTGACGTGCGCCTCGTAGACGACGACGTCGCGCAGCGGCAGCAGGGGCGCGCGCACGGTTCCCCAGTCGAACGGCTCCGACTCGACGACCTGCGCCGTCCAGATGGGCACGGCCACGGTGCCGACATTCGAGACCTGCCTGGCGTACGGCTCGACGAGCAGCCGGTGCTTGTCGAAGGCGCTGGTGCCGGTCGTCGGCCCGTCTGCGCGCACCGCGTAGCGCTGGCCGTTCACGAGCTCGGCGCATTCGGCCTGCCAGATGCCGCCCGGCATGCTGGCCATGTCGACAGTTCGTGTGACGGTGCCGTCGGCATCGATGAGGCAGAGGGTCATCGCGGATGCGTGCGCCGAGAACACGCGGAGGCGCGCGATCCCCTGATGGTGGGTGACGCCGAGGTCGGAGCGGGTCTGTGAGTCGAGCATGAGGCCTAAACTGTTCGAATTGAATGGTCGGCGCCGCATGGCGGCTGCACGGACCGTGTGCGTGCGCGCTCTGATGCGCACGGATCGCGCAAGTCTATGTCGAGAGTGCCCGTATCCAGGGCAGGGCGGGGAGTGTAATGGCCGTTTACCTCGACCACGCCGCGACGACCCCGATGGTCCGCGAGGCGCGGGAAGCGCTCCTTGCCGGCTTGGACCTGACGGGGAATCCGTCGTCGATTCATGGCCACGGGCAGGCCGCGAAGCGGCTGCTCGAAGGGGCGCGGGAGCGCGTTGCCGCGGCGCTCGGCGCTGACCCGATCGAGGTGGTCCTGACGTCTGGTGGCACCGAGGCCATCAACCTCGGCGTCAAGGGCCTGTACTGGGCGAGGCGGCAGCAGGACGCGGCTCGTGTCCGAGTCCTGGCACCTCGAGGCGAGCACCACGCGACCGTCGACGCCGTCGAATGGCTCGCCGCCCATGAGGGGGCCGTCGTCGACTGGCTGCCGGTCGACGAGGCCGGCGTCGTCGACCTCGAGGTCGCCGAGCAGCGGATGCGGGAGCACGCGAACGAAGTGGCGCTCATCACGGTCATCCTCGCCAACAACGAGGTCGGCTCCGTGCAGCCGGTCCGCTCGCTCGCCGCGCTGGCCGCCGAGCACGGGATCCCAGTGCACGTCGACGCCGTCGCCGCCTTCGGGCACATCCCGGTCTCGCTGCGGGATCTCGACGTCGCCGCGCTCAGCGTCTCGGCGCACAAGATCGGCGGGCCGGTGGCCATGGGCGCGCTCGCGCTCGCGCGCGCCCACACCGTCGAGGCGCTCATCCACGGGGGCGGGCAGCAGCGGGGTGTGCGCTCTGGCACCCAGGACGTGCCAGCCGCGCTCGCGTTCGCAGCTGCGACGGATGCGGCGATGTCGCGAATGGACACGGAGGGCGCCCGCCTGGACGCCCTCGCGCGCCGACTGGCGGACGGCCTCGCGAGGATCCCAGGAGCCGAGCTGCGCGGCGCCCCGCTCGACGGCGTGCTCCACGATGCGGGCGACGAGGTGCGGGCACGGGTGCCTGGCAACGTGCACGTCACGTTCGACGGCTGCCAGGGTGACTCCCTCCTCTTCCTCCTCGACATGGCCGGGTTCTCCGTCTCCACCGGCTCTGCCTGTCAGGCGGGCATCGCCGAGCCATCCCATGTCCTGCTCGGCATGGGTCTGGACGAGCGAACGGCGCTGAGCGCACTGCGCTTCACCCTGGGCGCGTCGACCGGCGACGATGACATCGCCTCGCTCCTCGACGTCCTCCCAAGGATCGTGGAGCAGGCGCGCACGGCTGGGTTCTCCGACCGGACCGTGTAGCGTCCTGGCGCGGCGTGCGCCTGCAGCGCATCCGCCCCGACACGTGTCGAAGTGTCGGCGGATGCGCCTACGCTGACGCCATGACGATGCGAGGTGCAGGAGGCGGACCGCCCGCCGGGGGCCGTGTTCGGGACGAGTCCGTGATCCGTGCCGCGAACGAGCAGGCCCCGCAGATCGACGACCTCTGGCAGCGCGTGCTTCGCCTGTTCGCGCCCTACCGAGGGAAGATCGCGATCGCGCTCGTGCTGGTGCTCATCACCGCGGCCATCTCCGTGCTGCCCCCGCTGCTGACCGAGCAGGCGTTCGACGTCGGCCTCTTCCCGCCGGGCGGCACCGGGCCGAACATCGGCGAGCTGTGGAAGATCGTCGGTCTCATGGCGGTGCTCTGGGTCGCCTCGAGCGCGCTCGGGGTCGTGCAGACCTACTTCACCGCCAGTGTCGGCAATTCCGTCATGGGCGACCTGCGAGTGCGCCTCTTCGATCACCTGCAGCGCATGGAGCTCGCGTTCTTCACGCGCACGAAGACCGGGGTCATCCAGTCCCGCCTCCAGAACGACGTCGGCGGAGTGGCGTCGACGCTGCAGTCGATGATCACGAGTGTCGTCGGCAACATCGTGACCGTCCTCGCGGCGGTCGTCGCCATGGCGCTGCTCTCCTGGCAGCTGACCATCATCGCGTTCGTCCTCATGCCAGCCCTCGTCTGGGCGCAGCGAAGGGTCGGCCAGGTGCGCGCCCGCATCGCGACGAAGACGCAGGAGTCCCTCTCCGAGATGACCGCGATCACGCAGGAATCGCTGAGCGTCTCCGGCATCCTGCTCGCGAAGTCGTTCGGACGCGAGGAGGCGGAAGGACAGCGGTACCGCGCGGAGAACGTCCGGCAGATCGGGCTGCAGGTGAAGCAGACGATGAGCGGGCAGACGTTCTTCGCCTTCGTGTCCATCGTGTTCTCCCTCGTGCCCGCGGCTGTCTACATCGTCGGCGCGTATCTCATCACCGGCGGCGTCGATCTCACGGCGGGCGCGATCGTGGCGTTCACGACGGTGCAGACCAGGCTCACGATGCCGCTCATCGGGCTCATGCGCATCGGCCTCGAGGTGCAGACGTCGAAGGCCCTGTTCGCGCGCATCTTCGAGTATCTCGACATGAGGCCTGCCATCACGCCGTCGCCGTCGCCCGTCGCGCTCGACGAGTCGAAGCTCGGCGAGGTCGAGTTCGAGCACGTCTCGTTCCGGTACCCGGACGCGGAGGTCGACTCGGCCCCTACGCTCGACGACGTGTCCTTCACGGTTCGCCAGGGGGAGTTCGTCGCGTTCGTCGGGCCGAGCGGCGCAGGGAAGACGACCATCGGCTACCTCGTGCCCCGGCTCTACGAGGTCTCGTCCGGCGCCGTGCGCTTCGCGGGCACCGACGTGCGCGACCTCGACCACGACGCGCTCATCGCGAACACGGGCATCGTGAGCCAGGAGAGCTACCTGTTCCACGCATCCATCGCCGAGAACCTGCGCTTCGCGAAGCCGGACGCCACCCAGGCCGAGATCGAGGAAGCCTGCAGGCAGGCCAACATCCACGAGACGATCTCAAAGTTCCCCGACGGCTACGAGACCCTCGTGGGGGAACGAGGCTACCGACTCTCCGGTGGTGAGAAGCAGCGCGTGGCCATCGCCAGGGTCCTGCTCAAGGACCCTGCGGTGCTGGTCCTCGACGAGGCGACGAGCGCGCTCGACACACGGTCTGAGCGGTTCGTGCAGCGTGCCCTGGACGAGGCCTCACGGGGCCGCACGGTCCTGGCCATCGCGCACCGCCTCTCGACGGTCAAGGACGCCGACCTCATCTGCGTCATCGACGAAGGCCGCATCATCGAGCGCGGGAACCACGCCGAGCTCATGGCGAGGGGAGGCCTCTACGCGGCGCTCCACGAGGAACAGCGAACCGATGTCCAGCCTGAGCTCGAGACCTGAGTCGCGCTGACGCGGAGGCGCTCGTCTAGCGAGCCAGCTGGATCTCGTCCTCGATCTTCCATGTGCCGGCGAGCGCCGGGGCGAGCGGGATGACGCCGAGCGTGAGCACGGCCAGGAGCCCCAGCGAGATCGACCAGTTGCCGGTTGCCGTCGCGAGCACTCCGACCGTGAGCGGGGCGAGCGCCGCGAGGGCGTACCCGACGAGCTGGACGAACCCGCTGAGGATCGCCGAGCCCCGCTGGCCAGCCGCACGGAGGCCGATGAGCGTGAGGCAGATCGGGAAGATGAGCTGCCCGAACCCGATGAGCACGACCCAGAGGACGGGGGCCGCGGTCGGGGCGAAGATGAGGCCGGAGTAGCCGAACGCGAAGCCGGCAGCCGCGGTGATGAGCGGCCACGTCGTCCCGAGGTGCTTGATGACGAGCGGCGTGGCGAGGGAGAGCGGGATGCCCATGGCGGCGAACAGCGAGAGGTAGCCGGCCGCCGCGACAGTGTCGGCGCCTGCCCGCTCCTGCAGGATCGTGGGCAGCCACCCGAAGCAGCAGTAGGCGTTCATCGATGAGATGGCGAAGGTCGTCGCGAGCGCCCAGGCCCGCTTCGAGCGCCAGATGGACCTGGCTGGCTTGGCGCGCGTGCCGTCGGGCAGCGTCACGGCCCCGGTCGTCGGGGCGACGTGGCCGCGGGCCGCACGAACCTGTGCGCGCACGAGGAGCACGACCCACGGCACGGCGGCGGAAGCCGCGACGATCGCCCACATGGACAGCGAGGTCCGCCATCCGCTGGCCAGGGCGACGGGGGCCGCGACGAGGGGCGGCAGCATCGTGCCGAGCGCCACGACGATCGCGTAGGTCGAGGTCATGACTGGGATGCGGGACCGGAAGTAGGTGACGACCACCGGTGGCAGGAGGATGTTGCCGATCCCCATGCCGAGCAGGGCGATGCCGCTGCCGCCGAGCAGCGTCGGCAGGTTCGGAGCGGCTCCGCGGAGGAGGTGCCCGGCGATGATCGCGGCGAGCGCGATGACGATGAGCAGCTCGAGGCGGACCCGTCTCAGGAGCCACGGAGTGATGAGGCCCGCGATCGCGAAGGCGACCGGGGGCAGCATCGTCAGCACGCCGGTGGTCGCCCCCTCGAGTGGGAGGTCCACGGAGATGAGGTCGAAGATCGACGACGCGTTGGTGACGGCGGTTCGCAGGTTCAGAGCGAGCAGCACGAGTGCGAGGACGGCGATGGCGGTCCAGAACCATGGTGACCGGGCGGCGCCCGCTGGCGTCTGGGAGGGGAGAGTCGACACGAGGTGCAACTGTACTCAGCAGGCCCCCAGGAATCTTGCACTTGTGAAAGTTTGCACTCATGCATATTGTTGAGGGGTGTCGAACCCAGCTCTCTCCCTCCGCGAACGCAACCGCATCGACTGCTGGCATGCCATCCACGACGCCGCCGCCGACCTGACGATCGAGCGCGGCCTCGACGAGACGACGATCGACGCAATCAGCGAGCGCGCAGGCGTCTCGCGCAGGACCTTCTTCAACTACTTCCCGAGCAAAGAGGACGCGGTGCTCGGCATGCAGGCGCCCACACTCCCAGAAGGCGCACTCGACGACTTCCGGGAAGGCGAGAGCGATTCCTTCGGCCGCACCATGCGACTCATGCTCGCCGTCCTCGACTCCGCGATTCCCGACCACGACGACTTCCCCCGCCGACGCACGCTCGCCGACCAGCACCCCGTGCTCGAGGAGCGGCTCAGGCGCCACATCAGCGCGGCAGAGGACATCGTCCTCTCGATCCTGACCGAGCAGGGCGGCGACAGTTCCACGGAGTCGCTCCCGGACGGCATCGAGTCCGCGAAGGCACTCCTCTCGCTCGCCGCGACCATCCTGCGCTTCACGAGCAGGAACGACCCCCAAGGCGTCCTGGCCGACCGGGAAGCCGCCATCAACCACTCCATCGACATCTTCCGGAAAGCGATCTCAGAAGCCCTATGACGACTCCCCCCAGCATCGATTCGCAGGTTCGCGTCGACGCCGCCCCCGGCGCAGAAGCCCGAACCAGCGCCGAGGCGCGGCCTGCCACGACGGGGGCGGGCGCAGCCGGTGCGCACCGACGCAGCATCGTGCCGCTCTTCCTGGGGCTCATGGTCACGATGCTCATGGCGTCGCTCAACAACACGGTGCTCTCGAGCGCCATGCCGACCATCGTCGGCGAGCTGCACGGTGTCGAGCACATGAGCTGGGTCGTGACCTCCTTCATCCTGGCCTCGACGGTCATGATGCCGGTCTACGGGAACCTCTCCGACCTCTTCGGCCGCAAGCCGCTGCTGCTCATCGCGATCGGCCTCTTCATCGCGGGTTCCGTGCTGGGCGGCCTGGCCCCCTCCATCGAGCTGCTCATCGGCGCGCGCATCGTGCAGGGACTCGGTGGCGGCGGCCTCATGATCCTCTCTCAGGCGGCCATCGCGGACGTCGTCCCGGCTCGTGAACGCGGCAAGTACATGGGCGTCATGGGCGCGGTCTTCGCATTCTCGTCCGTCGCCGGCCCGCTGCTCGGCGGCTGGTTCACCGAGGGCCCTGGATGGCGCTGGGTGTTCTGGATCAACCTGCCCCTCGGCGCGCTCGCGCTCCTCGCGACCATCTTCCTGCTCAGGCTGCCGAAGCGCCCCGCCCAGGAGCGCACGCGCATCGACGTCGGCGGCATGGCGCTCATCTCACTCGCGACGACCGCGCTTGTCCTCGTCGGCACGTGGGGCGGGTCGCAGTACGAGTGGACCTCGCCGACGATCCTGCTGCTCGCCGCGCTCGCGGTGGTCTCCGCTGTCGGCTTCGTCTTCGTCGAGCGCAGCGCCGCGAACCCGATCATGCCGCTCGGCATGTTCAAGGACCGCAACTTCATCCTGACCACGATCGCCAGCCTCGCAACCGGCGTCATCATGTTCGGCACGCTCGGCTACATGCCCACGTACCTGCAGATGGTGACGGGTTCCGGTCCGACCGTGTCCGGTCTGCTCATGACCCCCATGATGGGCGCGTTGCTCATCACCTCCATCCTGAGCGGGCAGTACGTGTCGCGCACAGGTCGGTACAAGTGGGTGCCGATCGCGGGCGCCGCCGTGCTCGGCGTGGGCCTCGTCGTGCTGTCGTTCGTCACCGTCGACAGCCCCGTGTGGATGATCTGTGTCGCTCTCGGCATCATGGGCGTCGGTCTGGGCGGCAGCATGCAGCTGCTCACCCTCATCGTGCAGAACTCGTTCCCGGCGAGGATCGTGGGAACAGCGACCGCCGCCAACAACTACTTCCGGCAGGTCGGTGCGACCCTGGGCTCCGCGGTCGTCGGCTCCGTCTTCGCCGCTCGCCTGACGCAGATGGTGGCGGACCGGCTGCCAGCCGGTGCCGCGCCCGAAGACGGCGCGAGCTCGTTCACGCCCGCTGCGATCGCGCAGCTGCCCGACCAGCTGCGCGCCATCATCGTCGGCTCGTACAACGAGGCGCTCATCCCGATCTTCCTCGCGCTCGTGCCGCTGACGGTCATCTCCATCGTCGCCCTGTCGTTCCTCAAGGAGAAGCCACTGGCGACTGGCAAGGAGCCGGCGGCGACCACCTCGGCGACACACGTCGGCTGAATCGGCTCCGGGCCCGGGCTCTCGGTGCCTCGCTAGATGCAGAGCTCCGGCCCGAGGTCGATCGTCTGCCCGTCCGCCGTCATCGTCGCGAGCCCGCACCAGCGCTCGCTGGTCTGCGGGCTGATGCCGAGCGTCGTGTACACGGACTGCACGTCGTAGGCGGAGACCGACTGGCCGCGCTCAGAGTCGCGGTCGACGGCGGGGTACACCGACATCGTGAGCTCGTTTCCCGCCGCCGCTCCGTCGTACCTCGTGACCCGGCCCCAGACGGCCTTGCAGCTCGTCGAGTACATCAGCTGCACCTGCGTCTCGCGCTCCCGCATCTCGCTGGCTGCGACCACCGCGTCGTCACGGCAGACCGTCTGCATGGGGTCCAGTCCGTCGGAGATCCCCGCGTACGGGTCATCCGCAGTCTGCAGCTGGCCGACACCGAACCAGATCCCGCTTGTCACGGCTGCGGACATGAGAGCGGCGGCTGCTGCCGTGGTCAGCAGTCTGCGCTTCGTGATGGGAGGCGGCAGGGGCACCGGCGCCTCAGGACCAGGCGACGGTGCGTCCGCGCTCCCCTCCGCGGTGCCTGGCCCCACGAGCGTGGGTCCGCCCGCCGTCTGCTCGGGGGCCACGGGCACGGCCTGGACGCTCGGCGGGGAGACGAGCTCGCTGCGACGCTCGAGCCAGGGGGCCGGATCGGCGCCCAGTGCCGTGACCAGACGCTCCACGGTCTTCGCCGTCGGCAGTCGCTGACCGCCAAGGGCGTCTCCGACCACGCTCTTCGAGATCCCGGCCGTCTCCGCGAGCCGCATGATGGTGGGCCTGCCGGCCTCTTCGCGAAGCGATTGGAGATCGGACGCGAACCGGGCGGGGGAATCTCGGATGTCGCTCACGCGCTGCCTCCCTCGTGAGCATCTTCGCTCGTCGGCGATGGACATGGTCAAATTACCAGAGCCACGCATCTCCCCAGAGGGGTTGTCGGAGGCCCGACGTACACTTATCCGGTGAAAGTTCTAGCCGCCATGAGCGGCGGGGTCGATTCCGCCGTCGCAGCAGCCCGAGCCGTCGAGGCAGGGCACGAAGTGATCGGCGTGCACCTCGCGCTCTCCCGAATGCCCGGCACCCTCCGCACAGGTTCGCGCGGGTGCTGCACCATCGAGGACTCGATGGATGCGCGCCGCGCCGCCGACCTCCTCGGCATCCCGTTCTACGTCTGGGACTTCTCCGAGCGGTTCAAGCTCGACGTGGTCGACGACTTCATCGCCGAGTACAGCGCTGGTCGCACGCCGAACCCCTGCATGCGCTGCAACGAGAAGATCAAGTTCGCGGCCCTGCTCGAGAAGGCCATCGACCTCGGGTTCGACGCCGTCTGCACGGGCCACTACGCGACGCTGGAGACGGGGCCGGACGGGCTGGTCGAGCTGCACCGGGCGAGCGCCTGGGCCAAGGACCAGTCGTACGTGCTCGGCGTGCTCACGCAGCAGCAGCTGGAGCACTGCTACTTCCCGCTCGGAGACACCCCGTCGAAGGACCTGATCCGAGCCGAAGCGGCCGAGCGCGGCATCAGCGTCGCGCAGAAGCCTGACTCGCACGACATCTGCTTCATCCCGGATGGCGACACCAGGGGATGGCTCGGCGATCGCATCGGCACCGCGACTGGCCAGGTGGTCGACAGTGCAGGCACGACGCTCGGCGAGCACGACGGTGCGACGGCCTACACGGTCGGTCAGCGCAAGGGGCTCCGCCTCGGCGTGCCAGCTCCCGACGGCAAGCCTCGGTTCGTGCTCGAGATCCGTCCGAAGACCAACGAGGTCGTTGTCGGGCCGAAGGAAGCGCTGAGGATCGCCGAGATCGCGGGCCAGCGGATGAGCTGGACGGGGGCCGCGAAGTCGGAGACCGACGGCGAGTTCCGCTGCGACGTGCAGATCCGTGCGCACGCCGACCCGGTGCCCGCAACCGCGCGGATTCACGCCAGCGCTGAGAGTACCCGCGACGACGCGACCATCCCTGGCGTCGAGTGGAGTGTCAGCGTGGATGAGCCCCTCGTCGGCGTCGCGCCGGGCCAGACGGCAGTCGTCTACGTCGGCACGCGCGTGCTCGGCCAGTTCACGATCGACCGCACAGTGAGCGCCGTGCAGACCGGTGAGACAGCGGCGGGTTCTGCCGAGACACGCAGCGCAGATGAGCAGGAGGCGGCATGAGCAAGAAGACCGAGGGTGGCCCGCTCAAGGACGGCGAGGCGATGGATCTGCTCACCGACCGCGCCGAGCGCTGGGCGGCGCAGTACAGGAACCTGTCCGACCCCGATCGGTGGCGCGCTGACTACGACGCGCACTTCGCAGCTCCCGCGCTGCAGCTCGCCAGACGCTGCACCCTCGAGGCTCGGAAGTTCGGCGCGAAGGACTGGATCCTCGCCCTGGTGCTCTGGTTCCTCATCGGCGGCACCGTGTTCCTCGCCTCGAACTTCCTCATGCAGCTCGAGCCGACCTGGCAGATCGTCTTCGCGGTGTTCGCCGGGCTGATCGCGGTAGTGGGCATCGTGCAGAGCTACCTCGAGACGACGAGCGAGAAGCGCGCGACGAAACGTCTGGCCGCCAAGAACGAATGGCTGCTGAATGTGAGCCGCAAAGCGGCGATGGCGACGCTCAGCTCGCGTTCCGGGGCGTCGGCATGACGACGTTCGACGACGCGCGAGTCCGCGTCGAGGAGTTGCGGGAACTCGTCTCCGGCTACCAGGCGGCCTACTACGAGCGCGACGCGCAGCTCGTCTCCGACGCCGAGTACGACGGCCTTGTCCGTGAGCTGGACCAGCTCGAGCGTGAGCATCCCGAGCTGCAGTCGCAGGACTCGCCGACGCAGACCGTCGGTGGCGGCGTCGCGGACGGCCTGCGGCCCATCGAGCACGCTGAGCGCATGCTCTCGCTCGACAACGTCTTCTCGGTCGACGAGCTGCGCGAGTGGTGCGCCAAGACGGAGGCGTCCGCGGGCCGACACATCGAATGGCTCACCGAGCTGAAGATCGACGGGCTCGCCATCGCGCTGCGCTACGAGTACGGCAAGCTCGTGACCGCGGCGACCCGTGGCGACGGCCGCACGGGCGAGGAGGTGACCCAGAACGCACTGCAGATCGACGGCATCCCGGCTGCGCTCGCGGGCGAGGGGCATCCGCCGATCGTCGAGGTGCGAGGCGAGGTGTTCATCCCCGTCGCCGCGTTCAGGGAGCTCAACGAGTTCCAGGCCTCACTGCGGCCCCGCGCCGTCGAGGAGTACCGGGCCAGGTGGGAAGCACGCTCGGAGGCGACGCGAGGCGAGTTCGACGAGGACGCCGAGCTGGCACGAGCGACCAAGCGATTTCCGGACTTCGCCAACCCGCGCAACGCGGCGAGCGGCGGGCTGCGGCAGCAGCTCGAGAAGAAGAGCGGGCTCGAGCGAGAGGCAGGCGAGCTGCGGCTCCACTCGTTGCAGATGTACGTGCACGGCATCGGTGCCTGGCCGTCGCCGCCCGTCGAGTCGCAGAGCCAGGTCTACGAGCTGCTGGCGAGCTGGGGCCTGCCCGCCACCCCGTACGCGAAGGTCGCCGCATCCGTCGACGACGTCGTGGAGTTCGTCGAGCACTACGGCGCGGAACGCCACTCCGTCGAGCACGAGCTCGACGGCATCGTCGTGAAGGTGGACGAGCTCGACCTGCACGACGAGCTCGGCATGACGAGCCGCGCCCCACGCTGGGCCATCGCCTTCAAGTACCCTCCCGAAGAAGTGCACACGAAGCTCCTCGACATCGCGGCCAGCGTCGGCCGCACCGGGCGAGTGACGCCGTTCGCGATCATGGCGCCCGTCAAGGTCGCGGGCAGCGTGGTGCGCATGGCCACTCTCCACAACCAGGATGTGGTTCGCGTCAAGGGCGTGAAGATCGGCGACACCGTCGTGCTGCGCAAGGCGGGAGATGTGATCCCCGAGGTTCTCGGCCCGGTGCTCGAGCTGCGCGGCGACGACGTGCGCGACTTCGTGATGCCGGCCGACTGCCCGGAATGCGGCACGCCGCTTCGGCCCATGAAGGAGGGCGACGTCGATCTGCGCTGCCCGAACGCCCGGTCGTGCCCCGCCCAGGTTCGTGGTCGCGTCGAGCACATCGGCTCGCGCGGAGGACTCGATGTGGATGCGCTCGGCGAGGTCACCGCTGCCGCGCTGACCCAGCCGACCGTGCCAGAGCAGCCACCACTCGAGACCGAGGCGCGGCTCTTCGCGCTCACGCTCGAGGAGATCGTGCCCATCGAGGTCGTCGTCCGCGACTCCGAGACCGGTGAGCCCAAGACCGACGAGGAGACGGGCGAGCTCGTGCGACGCGCCCCGTTCCAGAAGGTCTCTCTGGTGTACCCGCCAGGCTCTGAGGACATGACGCCGGCGGAGCGACGCAAGGCCGGCATCAAGAAGGACTTCCGGCTCGTCGAGCCGTCGAAGCAGGCGACGACGCTCCTCGAGCAGCTCGAAGTCGCCAAGACCAAAGACCTGTGGCGTCAGCTCGTGTCGCTGAACATCCGCCACGTCGGTCCTGTCGCTGCGCGCGCGCTGGCTGACTGGTTCGGTTCGCTCGACGCCATCGAGGCGGCGCCCGCCGAGGAGCTGGCACAGGTTGAAGGCGTGGGGCCGACGATCGCCGACGCGATCGTCGAGTGGCTCGCGGAAGACTGGCACCGGGAGATCATCGACGCCTGGCGGGCGGCGGGCGTTCGCTTCGCGACTCCGAACCACCCCGGACCCGGAGCGATGACGAGCGCGGATGGTCCGCTCTCCGGCCTGAGCGTCGTCGCGACCGGAACCCTCGAGGGGTTCACGCGCGACGGCGCGAAGGAGGCGATCATCGCGGCGGGCGGGAAGGCCGCGGGGAGCGTTTCCAAGAAGACGGACTTCGTGGCGGCGGGCCCCGGTGCCGGCTCGAAGCTGACGAAGGCGGAGGAGCTCGGCATCCCGATCCTCGATGCCGACGGCTTCCGCCTGCTGCTCGAGGGCGGGCCGAGCGCAGTGGAGCACCTGCGAGCAGAAGCAGAATGAGGGACCCGCAGGGTCCGACGACCAGGAGCGGACTCCGAGGCTGCGGCCCGGTCGCTCGGCTACAGTGTGCAGGCCGTGGCATCGGCTCGCCGCGGAGGAACGGGGAACCATGCTCAGCGTGAGCTTGCAAGATCTGGCGGACGACGCCGCCATCCTCCACTTCGACGCGCACGCGCAGCTCACGGAGCGGCTCGGCGACGCCGGATGGGATGTCGATTTGACTGCTCCGTCGATCACGTACCAGACCCAGCCGAGCCCGACGGTGCTCCCGGTCCAGCTCATCGGCAGCGTCGCCCAGAGCGCGGGCACGTGGATGTGGGGTTGGAACAACGTCAACAACTTCCCGGAACAGGCCATCGCGCTCGCCGGACGGGTGCGTTCGTTTGTGCTCGATGGCGGGCCGGAGCAGCTGTCGTCCTCCGTGGTGAAGACCGACGAGGCCGCGCCGCTCCTGCTGGTCCTTGCAGCGAAGGCCCTCACACGATCGCGCGACAGCGTCGTCCTCGAGGCCGCGCCCGGCGTGCAGGTGCACCTCATGGTGCAAGCGGGGCCAGACACGGCGACGACCGCCGAGCGAGCGACGCGCGCCATCCTGGATGCACTGGATGCCGGGGTCCTGGGCGACCACGTGCGTGCCCTCCACGCGTATGCGGCACGCAGCGAGTCGCAGCTCAGCCGCACGGGCGCGTCCAGTTACGAGCTCTCCACGAGTGCCGGCAGCGTCGAGATCACCCTCGACGACGCGCAGCGGATCCTGGTCGCTCGCGTGACCCCGGAGGCGACCGCCGACAGCAGCGAGCCCGAGATCGTGCCGGAGAGCGTGCCGGACAGCACATCGGGCAGCCTGTCCGAGAGCACATCGGGCAGCCTGTCCGAGGTGGCGCCCGAGCGCACGTCTGACGTCGCTCCGTCGGCCGAACCAGCTCAGGTGTCGCCCGAAGAGCAACCGGCCACCGAGGTTGTTCCGGACCAGCAGCCGACGGCTGATCACACGCCGCAGTTCGAGCACACGCCGACTCCGGAACCGGGGGTGAAACTCGACCACGCACCGAGCGATGCACCTCCGGCTCCGTTGCACGAGCTGCAGACCACGGAGGCGCAGCCTGCGCCTGTTCCTGTCGTACCGCCCGCTGGGCTCCCGACACCACCTCCGCCTGTCGTACCCGCATCGGCCCCGTACGTCGAATCGCCGCAGCGCGCAGAGCAGCGAGCAGAGACCGCTGCGCCCCCGTCCGCGGGGCTTCCACCGGCATCAGGAACGGCTCAGCCTCAGGCCGCGGCTCCCGGCGCCCCCTGGCAGCCGTTCGACGCTTCGCCCCGCTGGGAACGGACCCCGCCATCGGCCGTCGCCCCACCTGTCGGCGGCCCCCCTCCCGTTCCAGCACCTGCGCCAGGTGAGGGCGCAGCACAGGGCTTCCTTCCGCCGCACCTCGCGAACCCGCCCCAGGGTGCCCAGGCCGGAAACCCTGTCCCGCCCTCGCAAGCAGGCCCGTCAGCTCCCTTCGGGCGTCCTCCGCAGCAGGGGCAGCACGGCCAGCCCACGCAGCCAGGCCAGCCGAATCACTTCGGCCAACCCAACCAGCAGCCCATGCAGCCTGGCCAGCCGAGCGCCTACGGCCAGCCGAGCGCGTACGGCCAGCCGAGCGCCTATGGCCAGCCGAGCGCGTACGGCCAGCCGAGCGCGTACGGCCAGCCGAGCGCCGTGGGACATCCGGGCCAGCAGTATCCCCAGCAGGGGCAGGGCGGAAATCACGGCCAGCCGCCGCAAGCCGGGTGGCAGCAGCCTCCCCGGCAGCAGTTCCCGCACACGGGGCAGCCCGGCCAGCCCGGGAACCCGGGCCCCCAGGGTCAGCCGTGGCAGGGCCAATCCCAGCCGGGTGCCTCCTGGCAGCGCCCGCAGGTACAGCCGCCGGCGTACGGGAACGAGCAGGGGCGCGCTCAGCAGAACCAGGGCCAGCCGCCGCAGTGGCAACCTGGTCAGCAGCAGGCTCCCGGTAGCCAGCATCCCGGCAACCAGTACCCAGCGCAGCCCGGAGGCTTCGACCCGAGGCACCAGGGGCAGCCGCAGCAGTTCCCGCCGTCGCGCGCGCCGCAGCAACGTCCGCAGGACGGCGCCTGGAACCGCCAGCAACCATACGGTCAGGCGCCACAGGGCCAGCCGCCGTATGGACAGAACCCACAAAGGCAGGGTCCGTATCCCGGCCAGGCTCCGCAGCAGGGGCCGAACCAGGGGCAGCACCCTCAGCCGGGCCAGCCCGGGTACGATCCACGCTGGCCTGGCAACGGCCAGCCGCCCTGGCCACCCCAGCAGCAGCCACCACGCCAGTAGTCAGCAGCGAGCACGGCCGAGCCCTGGGCGCGGCCTAGACTTGTCCAGCCCTGGCCGACGCACTATCGGAGACGAATGACCGACATCACTGCCGCCGACGTTGAGCACCTCGCTCAGCTCGCACGCATCGACCTCGCAGACGGCGAGATCGAGCGCGTCACCGGCGAACTCATCGAAATCCAGCACCTGATCCAGAAAGTGCAGGAGGTGGCGACCCCCGACGTGGACGTGACGACGCATCCGATCGCCATGCACAATGTGACACGTGCAGACGAGGTCGGCGAACCGCTCGACCGCGATGCTGCGCTCGCAGGAGCGCCGGACAGCGACGGGACACGATTCCGTGTCACCGCGATCCTGGGAGAAGAGCAGTGACCGCCGACATCACGCGCCTGAGCGCGACCGACCTGGCGGCGGCGATCGCGGCCGGCACCATCAGCTCCATCGAAGCGACCACCGCACACCTCGAGCGCATCGAGGCTGTCGACGGTGACGTCCACGCGTTCCTCCACGTCGACGCCGACGCCTCGCTTGCCGCCGCGGGACGTGTCGACGCGAAGCGGCAGGCCGGCGAGAAGCTCGCTCCGCTGGCTGGCGTCCCCGTCGCCGTCAAGGACAACATCGCCACGAAGGGCACGCCGACGACCGCCGGCTCCCGCATCCTCGAGGGCTGGGTGCCGCCGTACGACGCGACCGTCGTCGAGCGCCTCCGCGACAACGACCTCGTCATCATCGGCAAGACCAACCTCGACGAGTTCGCGATGGGCTCCTCCACCGAGCACTCCGCCTACGGTGCCACGCACAACCCGTGGGACCTCGAGCGCATTCCCGGCGGTTCAGGTGGAGGCTCCGCCGCTGCCGTCGCCGCCTACGAGGCGCCGCTCGCTCTCGGAACCGACACCGGTGGATCCATCCGTCAGCCTGCATCCGTCACGGGCACCGTGGGCATGAAGCCCACCTACGGCGGCGTCAGCCGCTATGGGGCGCTCGCGCTCGGATCCTCGCTCGACCAGATCGGGCCGGCAGCACGCAACGTGCTCGACACGGCCGCCCTCCACGACGTGCTCGCGGGCCACGACCGCCGCGACTCCACCTCGCTCACGGGGGAGTGGCCGTCCTTCACCGACGCAGCTCTTGCGGGCCGCAATGAGGACTCCGTTCGCGGACTCCGTATCGGTGTGCCCAAGCAGATCGCCGACGGGGCGGGCTTCGAACCCGGGGTCACCCAGCGCTTCCAGGAGGCGCTTGCCGCGCTCGAGGAACGCGGTGCGGTCGTCTCGTGGATCGAGACGCCGCACTTCGAGTACGCCGTCGCCGCGTACTACCTGATCATGCCCGCGGAAGCATCGAGCAATCTCGCTCGCTACGACTCCGTGCGCTTCGGGCTGCGGGTCACGGACGCCTCCGCCACAACCGTCGAGAAGGTCATGTCGGCGACGCGAAGCAAGGGCTTCGGTGACGAGGCCAAGCGCCGCATCCTCCTCGGGACCTACGCGCTCTCGGCCGGCTACTACGACGCCTTCTACGGGTCGGCCCAGAAGGTGCGCACGCTCGTGCAGCAGGACTTCGCCGCCGCCTTCGCCGGTGTCGACGTGCTCGCCGCGCCCACGTCGCCGACCACGGCCTACAAGCTCGGCGAGAAGGCAGAGGACCCGACGGCCATGTACCTCGCCGACCTCACGACCATCCCCGCCAACCTCGCTGGCGTCCCCGGCATCTCCGTGCCCGGCGGACTCGCGCCCGAGAACGGGCTGCCGGTCGGCATCCAGTTCATGGCGGCCGCCCGCGACGACGCACGCCTCTACACCGTGGCTGCGGCGCTCGAACAGACTCTCGAAGACCGATGGGGCGGACCCCTGCTCGCGCAGGCCCCCCAGCTGAAGGCAGGTGCACGCTGATGGCCAAGCCAGAGCTGATGGACTACGACCGCGCGCTCGAACTCTACGAGCCCGTCATCGGTCTCGAGGTGCACGTCGAACTCGGCACCAAGACCAAGATGTTCTCCGACACCCCGAACCACTCGGGGAACGAGGTCGGCGGCGAGCCGAACACCAACATCGGGCCGGTCGACCTCGGCCTTCCCGGGACGCTGCCCGTCGTCAACGAGCAGGCTGTGCGCTACTCGATCGCGCTCGGGCTCGCCCTCAACTGCGAGATCGCCGAGGTCTCGGGCTTCGCGCGGAAGAACTACTTCTACCCCGACAACCCGAAGAACTATCAGATCTCGCAGTATGACGACCCCATCGCCTTCGACGGCGAGGTCGAGGTCGAGCTGGAGGACGGCACCGTCTTCCACGTTCCGATCGAGCGCGCGCACATGGAAGAGGATGCGGGCAAGCTCACGCACGTCGGTGGCTCGACGGGCCGCATCCAGGGCGCCGAGTACTCGCTCGTCGACTACAACCGCGCCGGTGTGCCACTCGTCGAGATCGTGACCCGGCCCATCTTCGGTGGGGAGGCGCAGACGCCGCAGCTCGCGGCGGCGTACGTCTCGACGATCCGCGACATCGTCCGCGCGCTCGGCGTCTCCGAGGCTCGCATGGAGCGTGGCAACCTCCGCTGCGACGCCAATGTCTCGCTCCGCCCGCGGGGCGAGGAGAAGCTCGGCACGCGCACGGAGACGAAGAACGTCAACTCGTTCAGGTCGATCGAGCGCGCAGTCCGGTACGAGATCCAGCGCCAGGCTGCGCTCCTCGCGGCTGGCGGGAGCATCACGCAGGAGACCCGGCACTGGCACGAGGACACGGGACGCACCTCATCCGGTCGTCCGAAGTCCGACGCCGACGACTACCGATACTTCCCTGAGCCCGACCTCATGCCGCTGCGCCCCAGCCGTGAGCTCGTCGAGGAGCTTCGCGCGACGCTTCCCGAGGCGCCCGTCGCCCGCCGCCGCCGCCTCAAGGCGGAGTGGGGCTTCGCCGACCAGGAGTTCCAGGACATCGCCAACGCGGGGCTTCTCGAGGTCGTCGATGCGACCGTCGCGGCTGGCGCGACGGCCGCTGGCGCCAAGAAGTGGTGGATGGGCGAGCTCTCGCGCATCGCCAACGACCGCGGAGTGCAGGCCACGGACCTCGCGACCCCGCGGCAGATCGCCGAGCTCGACGGTCTGATCACGGCAGGCACGGTCAACGACCGACTCGCGCGCGAGGTGCTCGAGGGAGTGCTCGCGGGTGAGGGATCTCCCGCAGAGGTCGTCGAATCGCGCGGACTCGCCGTCGTCAGCGATGACGGGCCTCTCATCGAGGCCATCGACGCGGCACTTGCGCAGCAGCCCGACGTCCTCGCGAAGATCCGCGACGGCAAGGTGCAGGCGGCAGGTGCGGTCATCGGCGCCGTGATGAAGGCGATGCGGGGCAAGGCAGACGCCGCGCGCGTGCGAGAGCTCGTTCTCGAGCGCGCCCAGAGCTCCTAGAGCTCGAACTCGTACACCGGGGAATTGTCGGGCAGGACCTAGGCGCCCCTGTGGCTCTGGCGATAGCGTCAGAGCCACAGGGCCTCGGTGAACGGAGCAGTGAATCTCATGGGCAAGAAGACTGGCAAGAAGGCTCGGGTCGAACGACCAGATGCCACGCAGGGCGGCCCTCGGGCGAAGGTCAAGAAAGAGCGTGTGCAGCCGCCGAAGTCGGTGCAGCGACCGGCCTCAGCTGGCACGTCATCGCTCGTGACGACGCTCGAACCGATCGTCGTCGCGGATCCGGCGACGCTGAAGGACCCGACGGACAAGACGAAGTCCGAGGACAAGAAGAAGTCCAAGGACAGCAAGAAGTCCAAGGACAGCAAGAAGCTCAGCGACGAGAAGACATCTCAGGACAAGACGAAGTCCACGGACGAGAAGAAGTCCACGGACGAGAAGAAGTCCACGGGCGAGAAGAAGTCCAAGGGCGAGAAGAAGTCCAAGGAGAAGAAGAAGCCGAAGGGCGACAAGAAGTCCAAGGCTGAGACGGTCCAGGCGGAGGGCTCCGGGCTGGTCGAGGCTGCTCCGAAGTCCGGTGCGACGAAGGGCCGCAAGTCGGGCGCAGGCGAACGGACGCATATCCTGCGCGATGCGGCGCTCCTCACCGATGAGGGCGACGACGCCCACGGGTTCGCTCGACTCATCAGGGCCATGCCCGGGATCGTCGCGCTCGTCGAACAGCACGAGACGGCGGTGCATCGTGCGGTCTTCGACAGCTACGTGACCGCGGTCGTCGAGCACGGCGTCGACGCCGCCGACCTCGGCCCCATCGACATCCGCACGGCAGCGCCGAGAACGGCGGAGGGTGGCGCGCCCGTCGCCGCGGAAGCGCGTGACGACGAGTCTGCGGTCAGAGGCGTGGAGTCCGCCCGCTCGGTGCGTGCGGGCCGTGGGCGCCGCCCTTCCGGGATCAACAGCGCCGAGACGGTCGACGGGCCTTCGCCCGCCTCGACGCCGCCCAACAAGAGAGCGTCGTCCTCTGGCTCTGGCTCGAATGGAGACCAGGTGCGCAGCCCCCGCAGCACCGTCCGCGCCTCAACGCGAGCCCGCGCAGGCCAGGGGCGTGCTTCGACTTCCCAGATGTCGTCGGAGACGGCCACGGACGAACGCACGGGCACCGCCCCGATCGCATCCCGCACGAGGGCCGGTTCGCGAGGCAGCGCAGCGGCCAGGTCCCGCGCCGCAAGATCACGAGCCCGGAGTCTCGAAGAGCTCGCAGAAGAGCTGAAGCCGACGAACAACGGGCAGCGCATCGCACTCGCCATCGCCTCGATCATCGGCGATGAGGCCGAGGTCACCGCGGCGAGGATCACGGCCGAGTTCGAGCGCATGACGTGGCGAGTGCCGGTGAACGTCGCCGCCTCGGTGCGTCAGGCGGCCAGGGCCGGCCTCGTCGACCTCGAGGGACCGACGGGCACCCGCCTCACTCCGGCTGGCGAGGAGTACGTCGCCGGCAGCTGAATGAGTCGCTGACCGAGACGCCTCGAGCCCGCCCCTGCGCTGCAGGGGCGGGCTCGCTCGCGCTTCGGCCTATTCGGCGCCGGGGCGCGCCCCGCCAGTTTCTTCGTCGTCTCCCGCTGCGGCTGCCGCTGTCGCGTTGCGGTTCTGCTGCAGCGCGTCCCGAACCTTCTTGCGCAGCACCTTCCCGATGAGCGATTTCGGGAGCTCCTCCCAGACGACGTACGACCGCGGCACCTTGTGCTCGGAGAGTCGCTCGCGGACGAAGGCGCGCGTTGCAGCTTCGTCCAGGCGTGCCCCCTCATCGAGCACGACGACGGCGGTGACGACCTCGGCGCCACCACCTCGCCTGATGCCGACGACGGCGACCTCGGCGACGCCTGGCACCTCGGTGACAACGCGCTCGACCTCGGAGGGCGACACGTTGAAGCCGCCCGTGATGATGAGCTCCTTCTTGCGGTCCACGACCGTCACGAAACCGTCCGCATCCTGCACGACGAGGTCGCCCGAACGCACCCAGCCGCCGTCGATGAGCACCTCCGCCGTTTCCTCGGGTCGGTTCCAATAACCCTGGAAGGTCTGCGGGCCCTTGATGAGCAGTTCGCCGACTTCGCCGAGCTCGACCTCCCTGCTCGGGTCGCTCGGGTCGGTGACCTTGATGAAGGTCGACGGGAACGGGATGCCGATCGTTCCCGTCTTCCGCTTGTCGGTGAAAGGATTGCCGAGCGCGACGGGCGACGTCTCGGTGAGTCCGTACCCTTCGACGAGCTGACCACCCGCGACGGCCTCCCAGCGGTGCACGATGGCGTCGTTCAGCGTCATGGCGCCCGAGATGGCGTAGATGACGCCGGAGAGGTCGAGCTTGCCTTCCTTCGCGACGCGCGCGAGCCGGTCGTACATGGGCGGCACGGCGGGGATGAAGGTCGCGGGCGACTTCTTCGATGCTGCGATGACCAGCTCGGGGTCGAACGTCGGGAAGAGCACCGCCTTCGCGCCGACGCTCACGGAGTAGATGACGGAGAGCAACACGCCGAACGCGTGGAACATGGGCAGCACGCCGTAGATCGTTTCGTTGCCTGCCGTGAACTCCGGCATCCAGGCGGCGCCCTGGCGGGCGTTCGACCACAGGTTGCGGTGGGTGAGCATCGCTCCCTTGGGGTTGCCCGTCGTGCCGCTCGTGTACTGCAGGCTCGCGAGGTCTTCCGGGCCCGGGGTCGGGATGCTCGCGTCGAGCGGCTGCTGCTTCGCGAGCTTCTCGAAGGGAACGGTGCCCGGCGCCTTCGCGCTGAGCTTGGCGCGGGACTCGCGGGCTTTCGCGATGGGCAGGCGGAGCAGCAGCTGCGTCTTGAGCGGCATGCCCTTCGTCACATCGACCGCGATGACGTGCCGGATGCCGAGGCTGTGGGGGAGCGACTGCACCGTCGGCGCGGCTTTGTCCCAGGCGATGACGATCTCGGCACCGTGGTCTTCGAACTGCGTCCGCAGCTCGTCACGCGTGTAGAGCGGGTTGTGCTCGACGACAACCGCTCCGAGGCGGAGCACCGCATAGAACGCGACCACGTGCTGCGGCGCGTTCGGCATGATCAGCGCCACCCGGTCGCCCCGCTTGACGCCGATACGCCGCAGCCCCTGCGCGAACCGCAGCACCTGGTCCTGCAGCTCCGCGAAGGTGGTCTGCGCGCCGAAGAACTCGATCGCGGGCTTGTCGGGGAACCGCTCGGCGATCTCCGACAGCATGTCGGGGAGCGACCCGTTCGGGACTTCGATGTCCTTCGGGGTCCCGGGGGCGTAGAAGGCGGTCCAGGCGCGAGACTCGTTGAGCTGCATGCGCAGAGTCTATTCGCGCAGAGCGTCGGGGAGATGTCCGGTGCGTCCTGCGGATGTCGGTGGGACATCGCACAATGGATGCATGACCAGGAAAGACATGGGTGTGCGGCAGACGGGTGTGGCGTCCGACCGCGACGCGTCCGCGAGCATCCTCCATGTCGACATGGACGCCTTCTTCGTCGCGGTCGAGCTCCTCGAGCGGCCCGACCTCATCGGCAAGCCGGTGATCGTCGGTGGCACGCGCGAGCGGGGTGTCGTCTCGAGCGCGAGCTACGAGGCCAGGGCGCGGGGAGTGCGAAGCGCCATGCCGATGCACCAGGCCATCGCGCGGTGCCCCGAGGCCGTCGTGCTACCGGGCAGCATGCATAAGTACCGTGAGGCGTCGCAGCAGGTCATGGAGATCTTCCGCGAGTTCACGCCCCTCGTCGAGCCTCTGTCGATCGACGAGGCGTTCCTCGACGTGTCTGGCGCGAGCCTGCTGTTCGGCACGCCCGGCGAGATCGCAGCGCGACTGCGGGAACGGGTCAAGGCGCAGACAGGGCTCACGTGCTCCGTCGGCGCCGCCTCCACGAAGTTCGTCGCGAAGCTCGCCTCCGGCAAGTGCAAGCCGAACGGCATGCTCGTGATCCCGCATGAGGAGACCATTCCGTTCCTGCACCACCTGCCCGTCGGGGCCCTCTGGGGTGTCGGGGAGAAGAGTGAGGCGAAGCTGCGTGGCATCGGCATCCACACGGTCTTCGACCTGGCTCACACGCCGGTGCCGGTGCTCGAGCGGGCAGTCGGCAAGGCTGGGGCGGCGAAGCTCAGCGCCCTCGCGTGGGGCAGGGACGAGCGCGGCGTGGAGGAGGCCCACCGGGAGAAGTCGATCAGTCACGAGCAGACGTTCTTCGAGGACGTGGCCGACTTCGTCTTCCTCGAGCGTGAGGTACGAGCGCAGGCGGATGCGGTGGCCACTCGGCTGCGCCGTGCGGGCCTGCAGGCTCGTCAGGTCGGCATCAAGCTTCGCTGGTCCGACTTCTCCACCATCACGCGTTCGCACACGCTCGCGGAGCCGAGCGACGTCGGGCATTCGCTGTATCTCGAGGCGCGCGAGATGCTGCGCGCAGCCCTCGTGCCGCCGCGGCCCGTGCGCCTCATCGGAGTGCGGGCCGAGCGCCTCGTGGAGGCGGGGACCTCAGGCCAGCTGTCGCTCTTCGGAGCCGAGGAGGACGACGATTGGGAGGCGGCGGAACGAGCCGTCGACCAGGCTGTTGCCCGCTTCGGGAAGTTCGCGCTGCGCCCGGCCTCGCTGCTCGGTCGGGGTGAGCGAAGCGACGGCACCGTCGGACTCAGCGAGCGCGCGAACCGCACGCAGGACGAGGCCCAGGACCAGCACTGAGGGTGTGCGTCTAGGAGGCGGCCTTCGCGGCTTCGCGGGCGGCGATTCGCGCCTGCACTTCTGGGCGCCGCAACGGTGGGACGGTCTTCGGCGGCTGGCGTCGCTCGGGCAGGTCCTCGAGGAGATGCTCGGTGATGTGCGCGATCTCGCGCACCGCACGCTCGAAGGCGTCACTGGTGCGGACTGTGGGATGCGTGATGCCGGAGACCTTGCGCACGTACTGGCGTGCGGCGGCCTCGATCTCGGTGTCGTTCGCGGCCGGTTCGAGCCCGCGGAGCTCGGTGATGTTTCTGCACATGCGGGTCAGGGTACGCCGACGCTCTGGAAGCGACAAGCGAACCCGGCTTCGCGTGCTCGCCGCAGACGAGACCTAGCTCGCTGGGCGGCGCACGCGGTAGCGGAGGTGCAGCACCCTGGTGCCCGGCAGCACGACGTCGGGGTCCTCAAGCAGGTGCTGGGCGTCGGTCTCCCCGAAGAAGCGCTTGCCTGCGCCGAAGACCACGGGGACCACATCCATCCGCACCTCGTCGACAAGGCCGGCGGCGAGCGCCTGCCCGCCGACGTCGCCGGCGGCCACCTCGACGGTCCGGTCACCCGCGAGCTCCTTGGCTCTGGCGACGGCGGCCTCGACACCCTCGACGAAATGGAACGGCAGTTCCGTGTTCCACCCCTCTGGCGGGGGCCGGTGGGACACGACGACCACGTGGTCGATGCCGCTCGGCGGGGTCCCGTCCCAGCCGTCCGTCAAGTCGAAGACGTGTCGGCCGGCGATCGTCACGCCGATCTGATCCCAGTACGGGCGGGTGTAGTCGTAGGACGCCTGCGAGACCTTGAGGACGCGGCTGTCGTCGAGCGCGACGTCTCCGCTGGTCAGCCAGTCGAAAAGGTGACCGGGGTCGTCGTTGTCGTCGGCGATGAAGCCGTCGACCGAGACCGAGCTGTACATGACGACCTTGCCCATGGGACCGCTCCTTCGCGTCGGGAGCACCATGCTAGCCAGCGAAGCGTGAGAAACCCACGCCCGCCTGTCCAACTTCAGTGCGATATGCGTCTATACGAGCCGTTCTGGGCCCGAAACGCCGAGATCTGCACTGAAGTTGGACAGGCGAGGTCAGGCGCGGGTGACGCGGAGCACCGCGGCGCTCTCCGCGGGCAGGCGCAACGGCACGGCGGATGCGCCGACCGGCGCGCCGGTGACCGTTCCGGTGGTCTCACCGAGCGCCGCCCGCGCATCCGTCGCGAACAGCACTTCAGCGGCGCGCTCGACACGCAGCTCGCGCGCCTGCGAGGAGAAGTTCACCGCGATGGCGAGGCTGCCGCGCGTGATGGCCAGCGTGCCGTGCTCCTCGGAGACATCGACGCTGCTCGCGTCGAGCCACGGCAGGGTGATGTCGGCCTCGCGCCGGCGCAGGGCGATGAGCTCACGGTAGATCTCGAGAAGGCGCGCGTGCTCGGGCTTGTCGAGCTCGCTCCAGTTGAGCTTCGACCGGGTGAACGTCTCCACGTCCTGCGGGTTCGGGACGACGGCCGCATCCCATCCCATGCGCGCGAACTCGCCGATGCGACCTTCGGTCGTCGCCTTAGCCAGCTCGGGCTCCGGGTGGGAGGAGAAGAACTGGAACGGCGTCGTGGCGCCCCACTCCTCGCCCATGAAGAGCATGGGCGTGAAGGGCGAGGTGAGCTCGAGCGTCGCCGCGATGGCGAGCTGGCCGGGGGAGAGGGTCGCGGTGAGGCGGTCGCCGATGGCCCGGTTGCCGATCTGATCGTGGTTCTGCGACGAGACGACGAGCCGCCAGGCGCGGGTCTGCGCCGGGAGGGCACGGCCATGGTGGCGGCCGCGGAAGGTCGAGAGCGTGCCGTCGTGGAAGAAGCCCTTCGTGAGCACCTTCACCAGGGAATCGAGGCCCTCGAAGTCGGCGTAGTAGCCGCTCGTCTCGCCCGTGAGGTTGACGTGCACGGCGTGGTGGAAGTCGTCTGACCACTGCGCGTCGAGTCCGTAGCCGCCCGCCTCATCTGACGTGATGAGGCGCGGGTTGTTGAGGTCGGACTCGGCGATCAGCGTGAGGGGGCGGCCCACGTGTGCCTCGAGCTCGTCGACGTCGCGCGCCAGCTCCTCGAGGATGTGCACGGCCCGGTCGTCGATGAGCGCGTGCACGGCGTCCAGTCGCAGGCCGTCGACGTGGAAGTCTCGCAGCCACATGGCGACGTTGTCGCGGATGTAGGCGCGCACCTCGTCGGAGTTCTCCCCGTCGAGGTTGACGGTGTCGCCCCACGCCGTGGCGTGGTGGTCGGAGAGGTACGGGCCGAACTTGCCGAGGTAGTTGCCGGACGGGCCGAGGTGGTTGTAGACGACGTCCTGGATGACGCCGATGCCGCGCTCGTGGCAGGCCTCGACGAAGCGCTGGTAGGCGGCGGGCCCGCCGTAGCCCTCGTGCACCGCGAACCAGTCGACGCCGTCGTAGCCCCAGCCGTGGGTGCCGCTGAACGCGTTGACGGGCATGACCTCGACGAAGTCGACGCCGAGCGTCTGGAGGTGGTCGAGGCGGGTGATGGCGGAGTCGAGGGTGCCCTCTGGTGTGAAGGTGCCGATGTGCAGCTCGATGATGACCGAGCCAGCGAGGGTACGGCCGGTCCAGTCGTCGTCCGTCCACGGCTGCCTGGCCGGGTCGAACGTGCGGGAGAGGCCGTGCACGCCGTCCGGCTGCCAGCGCGAGCGGGGGTCGGGAATCGGAGTCGTGGCGCCGTCGACGAGGTACCCGTAGTCGTGCGTCTCCTCGTCGAGCTCGAGCGCAGCATCCGGCACCCACCAGTCACCGTCTGTGCGGCGCATGGGCAGCTCGGACCCGTCGAGGTGCAGGGTCAGCGTCTCGGCGTGTGGTGCCCAGACGTCGAAGCGGGAATCGCGCACGGGGAACTCCTTGGTGGCAGGCGAGGGTGGATGCGGGTGCTGGTCAGGACTTGGCGAGGAGCGCCACGGGGTACTGCTGCAGGATCGCCGCGAGGGGAACGTCCTTGCCGCCCGTGTAGACGGCGGCGGTGAGCTGATCGATCCACTCACCCTCGGGGAGCGGGATGGTGGTGCCGATCCAGCCGCCGCCCTGCTCGAGCCCGATGGGCAGGCGCGTGCCGATCGTGATCGCGCCGCCTCGCGAGAAGGCGAGGGCGTGCTCGGCGGCCGGGCCGTTGGCCGTGATGCCCTCGTATTCGGTGAAGAGCTCGGGGCGGCTGCGACGCAGGCGAAGGCAGGCTGCCGTGACGAGCAGCTTGGCGGCGCCGGAGTCGTCGATCTCGGGGACGGCCCCGTGGAGGATCGCGTCGAGCGCCGCGGTGCGCGACGAGTAGTCGACGCTCTGCCGGTTGTCGGGGTCGACGAGTGTGCGGGTCCACAGCTCGGTGCCCTGGTAGACGTCGGGGACGCCCGGCATCGTGAGCTGCACGATCTTGGCGGTGAGCGAGTTCGACCAGCCGGCCGCCTGCGTCTCGGCGACGACGTTCTGCACGATGTTCGACGCGACGGGGTTGTCGAAGACCGCGTCGACAGCCGAGCTCAGCTGCTCCTCGAATGCCTCGTCGGGGTTGGTCCAGCTCGTGTGCAGGTCGGCTTCGCGGGCGGCCTTCTCGAGGTAGGCGTTGAGGCGCTCGCGGGAGGCCGGCCAGGCTCCGATGATCGCCTGCCAGGTCAGCTGGGCGAAGGCGTTGTCGTCGATGGGGGCGACGTTCTGCAGTTCGGCGACGCTCTCGGCCCAGAACTCCGGGACCTCGCTGAGGGCCGTGATACGGGCTCTCGTGTCCTCGCCACGCTTCGTGTCGTGGGTCGACAGCGTGGTCATGGCGTCCGGCCAGTCGCGGGCGCGCGTGGTCTGCAGCTCGTGGAACCGCTCGGGCGTGATCGAGAAGACGTTCGGGTCGCCGCCGACCTCGTTGAGCGAGGTGAGGCGGGCGTACCGGTAGAACGAGCGGTCCTCGACGGCCTTCGCCATGATCATGCCGGTCGTCTGCTGCAGCCGCAGCGCGGCTTCAGCTTCGGGGGCTTCGAGGAACGGCAGGATGCGCGCGATCGATGCGGCCAGGTCAGGCCGTTGCTCCTTCGCCGCCTCTGCCGCGTCGGCGAGGTGGTTGGAGCCGGTGGGCAGGTAGCTCCGGTACACGCTGAAGTGGGCGGCGATCTCGGCGACCGAGTCCTCGATGAGGTCGTCCTCGATGCCCGTCGACCGCAGTTCGCGCGCGATCCGTCGGATCTCGGCGTTCAGCGAGACGTCCGCGACGGCGCGCTTCGCCTCGTGGATCAGCTGTTCCCAGTCGACGGGGGTGCCGTCGGCGCCGGCGAGCTCGTCGAGGAACTCCTCGGAGTCCGCATCCACGAGCACCCGGTCGATCTGGCCGAGCGCGTCGTAGCCGGTGGTGCCCGCCGTGCGCCAGTCTGCGGGCAGCGACTCGTCGCCTTCCAGGATCTTCTCGACGAGCACGTACGCGCCGCGCGTCCGATCGGCGAGGTGCCGCAGGTAGCCGCCGGGGTCGCGCAGCCCGTCCGGGTGGTCGATGCGGAGGCCGTCGACGAGGCGGTGGCGCATCCAGTCGAGGATCTCGGCGTGCGCCTCCTCGAAGACCTCGTCGTCCTCGACGCGGATGCCCGCGAGCGAGGTGATGGTGAAGAAGCGGCGGTAGTTCAGGCGGCTGTCACCCTGGCGCCAGTGGATGAGCTGGTAGTGCTGGTTGTCGAGCACCTCGCGAACCGACGCGCCTTCGGGCGCAGAGCCCTCGGCGAGCGGGTACTCGGTCGAGTGGTACCGCAGCACGCCTGCCTCGCGGTCGACGGTCACGTTGGCGATCGCGTCGCCGCGCTCGCGAGGCATGTCGTCATCGCCGACGGTTGGGATGAGCAGCTTGCCGTCACCGGCCTCCCAGTCGATGTCGAACGACTCGGCGTGGGCCGCATCCCGGCCGTGGGCGAGCACGTCCCACCACCACGGGTTGTCTCGCGGCGTGTCGACCCCCATGTGATTCGGGACGATGTCGACGAGCACACCGAGGCCCAGCTCGCGCGCCGTCGCGGAGAAGCGCTCGAGCGCCTCCCGCCCGCCCCGCTCGTCGTCCACCTTCGAGGGGTCGACGACGTCGTAGCCGTGGGTGCTTCCTGGCGCGGCCTGCAGGATGGGGGAGAGGTACACCCACCCGACGCCGAGCCGCTCCAGGTAGGGGAGCTGCTCGGCGGCCGCGTCGAGGTCGAACTCCGACGTCAGCTGGAAGCGGTAGGTGCTGGATGGGATGCGCATCATGGTCTCCGTCACGGCGGGTGCTACTGAGATGGGGCGGGCGGCGTCAGCTGCCGAGCGGTGGCCGCGTGATGATCGGGATGGGCGTTGTCATCGCGGCGACGGAGGCGGCGACGGAATGGTCCGGCTTCTCCTTGAGCTCAGCCTCTCGCAGCACGACCAGCGAGCGCGGTTCGAGGGGGATGGTCGCGCCCGGCTCGATGCCCTCGAGGTCGGTGTGCATGCCGGACGTGTCGATGACGATGTCCCAGTGCGACGTGATCTCGACGCTCGGGATTGTCGCCTCGACGACGGTCTCGCTGGCGTTGAAGTAGACCATGAAGCTCACATCGGTGATCTCCTCGCCGCGCTCGTCGCGGCCAGCGATGGCGTTGCCGTTCAGGAACATGCCCATCGACTTCACGAACTCGGCGTTCCAGTCCTCGGACGCCATCTGCGTGCCGTCGGTGGAGAGCCACACGATGTCGGGAAGTGCCGAGCCCTCGGCGCGCTTCTCGACGCGGCCGTTGAAGAATCGGCGGCGTCGGAACGTGGGGTGGTCGGCGCGCAGCTGCGCGACGGCCCTCGTGAACTCGACGAGGGGCTCGTCGGCGTTCTCCCAGTGCACCCAGCTGAGCTCGCTGTCCTGCGCGTAGGTGTTGTTGTTGCCGAGCTGGGTGCGGCCCAGCTCGTCGCCGTGGAGCAGCATGGGGACACCCTGGCTGAGCAGCATCGTCGCGATGATGTTGCGCTGCTGGCGGGCGCGCATGGCGTTGATCTCGGGGTCATCCGTCGGGCCTTCGACACCCAGGTTGTAGGAACGGTTGTGGCTTTCGCCGTCGTTGCCGTCCTCCCCGTTGGCGTCGTTGTGCTTCTCGTTGTACGAGACGAGGTCGCGCAGCGTGAAGCCGTCGTGGGCCGTGACGAAGTTGATGGATGCGAACGGGCGCCGTCCGGAGTGCTCGTAGAGGTCGGCGGACCCGGTGATGCGGCTCGCGAACTCACCGAGCGTGGAGGGCTCGCCGCGCCAGAAGTCGCGGACGGTGTCGCGGTACTTGCCGTTCCACTCCGTCCACTGCGGCGGGAAGTTGCCGACCTGGTAGCCACCGGGGCCGACGTCCCACGGCTCGGCGATGAGCTTCACCTGCGAGACCACCGGGTCCTGCTGCACGAGGTCGAAGAAGGTGGAGAGCTTGTCCACGTCGTGGAGTTCGCGGGCGAGGGTGGAGGCGAGGTCGAAGCGGAAGCCGTCGACGTGCATCTCGGTGACCCAGTAGCGCAGCGAGTCCATGATGAGCTGCAGCGAGTGCGGGTGGCGCATGTTGAGCGAGTTGCCGGTGCCCGTGTAGTCCGTGTAGTACCGCTTGTCGTCTTCTTCGAGGCGGTAGTAGGCGGCGTTGTCGATGCCGCGGAAGCTGAGCGTGGGGCCGAGGTGGTTGCCCTCTGCCGTGTGGTTGTAGACCACGTCGAGGATGACCTCGATGCCGTTGGCGTGCAGGGTGCGCACCATGGACTTGAATTCCTGCACCTGCTGCCCGGCCGTCCCCTGGGAGGCGTAGTCGGCGTGCGGGGCGAGGAACGAGATGGTGTTGTAGCCCCAGTAGTTGCGGAGGCCCTTCTCGATGAGGGTGCTGTCCTGCACGAACTGGTGCACGGGCATGAGCTCGATGGCGGTGACGCCGAGCCGCTTGAGGTGCTCGACGATCGCGGGGTGCGCGATGCCGGCGTACGTGCCCCGGATCTCCTCGGGCACATCCGGGTGCAGCTGGGTGAGGCCCTTCACGTGGGCTTCGTAGATGAGGGACTCGTTGTAGGGGATGCCCGGCTTCCGGTCGCCAGCCCAGTCGAAGTAGGGGTTGATGACAACGCCCTTCATCATGTGGGGCGCGGAGTCGAGGTCGTTGAACGAGTCTGGGTCGCCGAAGTTGTAGCTGAAGAGGGACTGGTCCCAGTCGATGTCTCCGGTCGTGGCCTTCGCGTAGGGGTCGAGGAGGAGCTTCGCGGGGTTGCAGCGGCTGCCGGTCGCCGGGTCGTAGTCGCCGTGCATGCGGTAGCCGTACTGCTGGCCCGGCTGCACGTGCGGCAGGTAGGCGTGCCAGACGTGCGCATCCCGCTCATGGAGCCTCACCCGCTCCTCGTTGCCGTCGTCGTCGAAGAGGCAGAGCTCGACCTTGTGGGCGGCTTCGCTGAAGATCGCGAAGTTCGTGCCACTTCCGTCGAACGTCGCTCCGAGGGGGTAGGCATTTCCGGGCCACGTTTTCATGCACGCTCCTATTGCTTCATCTTGCTTCGCCGAAGAACATCGCGTGTGGATGCAGGCACTAAAGCTACCAAAGGGTGGGAGCGCTCTCGCCCGCCAGCACACAGGAGTTCTCCTGGTTGGCAGGCATGTCGACGACCTACGCTGGCCGCATGACGAACCTCACGCAGAACCTCACCGATTCCGTCAAGAAGCTCGGCGTCACGCTCGCCTACGGCGAGAAGGTGGAGCTTGGCAAGGCCACCATCCTTCCCGTTGCCCTCGTCTCGTACGGCTACGGCGGCGGCGAGAGCAACGAGGAGGGGCAGGAGAGCTCGTCCGGCGGTGGCGGCGGCGGCATGGCGGTCCCCGTCGGCGCGTACGTCGATGACGAGTTCGGCACGAGCTTCCGCCCGAACATCATCACGCTGCTTGTCGTCTCGATTCCGCTGGTGTGGACGGTCGGGCACGCGCTTCCGCGTCTCATCAAGGCCCTCAAGAAGTAGCTCGGGGCTCGCTTCGGCCTATACTCGAGGTGTTCACGGGAGTCCGGTAGTCCGGGCTGAGAGGAAGGCACAAGCCTTCGACCGTCAAACCTGATCTGGGTAATGCCAGCGCAGGGAGGCACATCTCCGAGCAGAGCCACCCCAGGCTCTGCGCCCGTGCACTTTCACTCGAAAGGGCACACCGCATGACAACTTCCTCAACTCCATCTCACACCTCCCCAGCGCAGGGGCCGGCTCAGGCGAGGTCGCCGAAGAGCCGCTTCCGCTGGCGGGTCATCGACATCGTCACGGCCGCCGTTCTCGGCGTCGCGACGGGGCTCATCTTCATCGTCTGGAACAGCGTGGGCTACGCGTGGTTCACGGTCATGGATGCGTTCACGCCGGGTGTCGGCGGTATCGCCGTCGGTATCTGGCTGCTGGGCGGGGTTCTGGGCGGGCTGATCATCCGCAAGCCCGGCGCGGCGCTCTTCGTCGAGGTGCTCGCGGCGAGCGTCTCGATGCTCCTCGGCAGCCAGTGGTCGATCGAGACCGTGTACTCGGGCATCGCGCAGGGCCTCGGCGCTGAGCTCATCTTCCTGCTGTTCTTCTACAAGCGCTTCGGCCTCGGCGTCGCGATGCTGGCTGGGGCTGGGGCTGCGGTCGCGGCGTGGACGCTCGAGCTTTTTCTCAGCGCGAACATCGAGAAGGGTCCGGAGTTCCTCACCATCTACCTCGTCTCGATCGTCCTCTCGGGTGCCGTGCTCGCTGGTGTCGTCGGCTGGCTCCTGACGCGCGCGCTCGCGGCGACCGGTGCACTGAACCGCTTCGCTGCGGGTAGAAGCTCGAAGCGAATCGGCTAGCGCTCGTGGGCGCGAGAGTCGAGGCGAGGGGGTGGGGCTGGCGCCACGCCGACCGGGCGAAGCTGGCCGTCGCCGAGCTCGACCTGACGATCGAGCCTGGCGAGGCTGTGCTGCTGCTTGGGCCGTCGGGGGCTGGCAAGTCCACGCTCCTGGCCGCCCTGGCGGGGGTGCTCGGCGATCATGAGGATGACGGGCAGGAGCTTGGCTCACTGCTTGTCGATGGCAAGCACCCGAGCGATGCACGCGGCACGGTCGGTCTCGTCCTGCAGGACCCGCAGGCGAACACGGTGCTCGCCCGTATCGGCGACGACGTGGCGTTCGGCTGCGAGAACCTCGGTGTCCCACGGGCGGAGACGTGGGCGCTGGTGCGCGAGGCGCTCGACGCCGTCGGACTGCGGATGCCCCTCGATCGGTCGACGGCACAGCTGTCCGGCGGCGAGCGTCAGCGGCTCGCGATCGCGGGTGTCCTCGCCATGCGCCCCGACCTCATCCTGCTGGACGAGCCGACCGCGAACCTCGACCCGGCCGGAGTGGACGAGGTGCGCGAGGCGGTGGTCCGCGCAGCGGAGGCGTCCGGCGCGACGCTCATCGTCATCGAGCACCGGGTGGACGTGTGGCGCTCGAGCGTCGACCGGGTCGTCGTGCTCGGGGGCGAGCAGCATCTCCTCGCCGACGGCACCCCTGACCTGGTCCTCGAGCAGCACCGCGAGTCGCTGCTCGCCGCCGGCGTGTGGATCGGCGGCCACGAACCGCACGTGCCGCGTGCCCTTCTCTCGCCTGGGGAGGAGCTGCTGATCGCCGACGGGCTCGGCTTCGGTCGGGCCGACCATGCCCTGCACACGCAGTTGTCGGCGACCCTGCGCGCGGGGGAGTCGACGGTTGTGCTGGGCCCCAATGGGGCGGGGAAGACGACGCTGGCGCTCACGCTCGCCGGACTGCTCACGCCCGTGGAGGGCGAGGTGCGGGCGACGCAGGCGCTCCGGGATGCGGGCGATGACGCGGGTGCGCGCCGCGGCGGCTGGGGGCTCGGTCGCTTCCGTACGGCTCCTCCGGCGGGCCCGCATCCGTCCGCCTGGCGTTCACGGCAGCTCCTGACGCGCATCGGCACCGTCTTCCAGCAGTCCGAGCACCAGTTCGTCGCGGGGACCGTGCGCCGCGAGCTGGAAATCGGCCCGGATGCGGCGGGCCGCGGCAAGCGCGAGACGAGCCAGCGCGTCGACGAGCTCCTCGCCGCGCTGCGCCTCACCCACCTCGCGGAAGCGCACCCCTTCACGCTCTCCGGCGGCGAGCAGCGCCGCCTCTCGGTCGCGACGGTGCTGGCGACGGCGCCTCGGGTCCTCATCTTCGACGAGCCGACCTTCGGGCAGGACCGCAGGACCTGGACGGAACTCGTCGTCATCATGGCTCGCCTCGTCGCCGAAGGACACGCGCTGGTCTCCGTGACCCACGACGAACAGCTCGTGCGCGTGCTCGGCGACCAGTGCATCCGCATCGGCGCGCACGACCGCAAGGACGAGAAGGTGCCTGCATGAGCGGCGGCATCGCCCCGGCGGGTGCTCAGCCGGCGAGGTCGGTGGAGGTCGACAGCGACGGCGTGCCGCTCGAGGTGCTGCCCGTCGGCGGCAGGTTCCTCGACCGCGTCAACCCGGTCACGCCCTTCCTCGCCGCTGTGCTGTACTCGATTCCGCTGCTCACGACGCTGGACATCGTCTCGGCGCTGGCCGCCCTCGTGCTCGCGATGGTCGCCTTCGGGGTCGCCGGCGTGCGCCCAGTGGAGATCCTGCGCTCGAGCTGGATCCTGCTCATCGCGGCGCCCGTCTCAGCCACGAGCATGCTGCTGTACGCGAAGCCGGGAGGCGAGAGCTACGGGCAGTTCCTGTACGCCAACATCACTGACAACTCCATCCAGCTCGCCATCGCCGTCGGCGCGCGCGTGCTCGCGATCGGTGTGCCGACCCTCGTCGCGCTGAGCCGCATCGACCCGACCAGACTCGCGGACGGGCTCGCCCAGGTTGCGCATCTGCCAGCGAGGTTCGTCGTGTCGGCGCTCGCCGGTATTCGCCTCTTTGCCGTGTTCCGCGACGACTGGACGGCGATGAGCCAGGCCAGGCGCGCTCGCGGCCTGGGCGACTCCGGGGCCGTCCGCCGACTGATGACGATGGCGTTCGCCCTCCTCGCACTCGCGATCAGGAGGGCGGGGACGCTCGCCACCGTCATGGAGGCGCGCGGTTTCGGAGCAGAAGACGTGGCACGCACCTGGGCGCGGCCATCGAGGCTCGGCTGGCGAGACCTCGTGCTCGTCTTCGCCGCCGTGGGGATCGCCGCGGTCGCCGTCGCGGTGGCCGTCGCGCTCGGCTCGTACCGGCTGGTGGGGAGCGCATGAGGGCGGCAGCGCTGCTCGACCGGGTGCTCGCCGACTCGGGTGGCAGGCGGCCGGTGGTCCTCATCGACGGCGGCTCAGGGTCGGGGAAGACGACGCTCGCGGGTGAACTGCTCCACGAGTTCCGAGCGCGCGGATTCGGTGGCGCGCAGCTGGTGTCGCTCGACGACGCCTACCCGGGCTGGGGAGGCCTCGCCGCCGCTTCGCGGGCCGTGCACCGCGACATGCTGAGCCGTGCGCATCCCGGCTACGAGAGCTGGGACTGGGCGGCGGATGCACCCGGCCCGTGGCGGGACATCGACGCGTCGGCCCCGCTCATCATCGAGGGATGCGGAGCGCTGTCGCGCGAGAGCGCGCCGCTCGCGACCACGGCGGTCTGGATCGAGCTCGATGAGGCGCACCGGAAGCCTCGCGCGCTGTCGCGGCCCGGTGACATCGGTGTCTTCGAGGAGTTCTGGGAGATGTGGGCTGCGCAGGAGCGGGAGCACTGGCGGCGCAACGCGCCGTTCCTGCTCGCCGACGTCGTCATCGAGGACACGCCCGACGCCTGAAGCCTCGTCCGCACGGGCGCCGCTTCAGCGTGTGCTGCGGCCACTTGCGTTGTTCTTGCTCTGCCGCCGCGCGCGCACGTAGCGCACCGTGAGGATCACGGCCAGGGCGAGCCCGACGACCGCCACGAGGAGCCACGCACCGCCGGTGATGAGGCCGTGGACGGCGTCGTCATAGTTGATGCCGGTGCCCGGGCCAGCATCGAGCGAGAGGTCGGTCCCGATGCTGTCGGCGGTCGACCGGAACAGCATCCCGACCAGCGCCCCGATGCCCGTTGCGAACGGGATCGCGAGCCCCCAGCCCCACAGCACGGAGCTGAAGCTCGGGCCGGAGGCGGCGAGCGGGCGGCGGGCGGCCTGGATGCTCTGCACCCCGAGCAGGATCAGCACGACGAGGCCGGCCCCAGCTGAGACGAACATCGCCCAGAAGGCGAACGCGGAGAGCAGGGTCTGACCGGCCGAGATGAGGGGCGGGACGGCAGCGCTCGCCTCTCCGGTGATGCTGGCGGCGGCGAGCGCCGAGAGCAGACCGGTCACGGCCATCCAGATCGCGAAGACCGGGGCGGCCAGCAGCAGGGCGATGCCCCAGAGGAGGCGGCCGACCCGCAGGGGCTCGCGTGCTGGTGCCGGTGGGTGCATCCAGGAAGCGTACCGGGCGAAGCGAATGGAAGTCGGGCAGCGGATGCGCCTGGCTTGCTCCGCTGGTGACTGCTAGAAAGAACGCATGAGAGCCACTTCAGCGAGTCTGGCGGGGGCGGCGCTGCTCCTGGCGCTGACCGGCTGTTCGAACGCGGCCCCGACGCCGACGCATCCCGATCTGTGGGTGGCAGCTGAATCGAGCGGCTTCAGCGGACTCGCCATCGTTGCCGGTAACCTGACACGCAACGCGGACGGATGCTTCGGGTTGTCGATCTCCTTCGGACAGCCCGAGGCGCCGGAGTTCATCACGACCCAGTTCCCGAAGGGCACCGAAGTGCTCGAGGACGAGGCCGGCGTCAGGCTGCCGAACGGGGAGGTCGTGCTGCTGGGCGAGTTCATTGACGGGGGTGGCGGCTACAGCTCGGGAGACTCTCCGGAGGGCTACGAGAACTTCCCCGCCAGCTGCCCAGCGGAGGACGTCGCCTTCCTCAGTCTTTACGAGTAGATAGCCAGCGAGGAGCGGCCTGCACGCTACGCCCAGCCGAGCTCGTGGAGCTGCGCGTCGTCGATGCCGTAGAAGTGCGCGATCTCGTGCACGAGCGTCGTGTGCACCTCATCGCGCAGCGTGGCCTCGTCATCGCAGATCGACAGCAGCGGTTCGCGGAACAGCACGATTCGGTCCGGCAGCTCGCCGAAGCCGTACTGGCCGCGGTCCGTGAGAGCGAATCCCTCATAGACGCCGAGGAGGTCGAGGGAGCCGTCCTCTGGCCGGTCCTCGACGACGAAGATCACGTTGTCGAGGCCGCCCACCATCTCATCGGGCAGCTCATCGAGCTCGTCGACGACCAGGGCCTCGAAGTCCTCGCGCGACATCTCCATCCGCCCATTGTGGCTCAGGGGTGCTGGATGGGCACCGACTGACGGCTAGACCTGCTGCGCGGCGTGGTCGTAGGCGAGTGGCAGGAGCTCGCGCGCGGTGACGCTGATCAACCCGCCCGGTGAGGGCAGGATGACGCGGATGTCGGGGTAGTGGTCGGCGAGAACCTGCCGATCGCGTCCACAGGGGCTCATGACGCCTCGCCCATGGTTCGCGACTGCAGCGATGTGCGTGAGCTCGCGGGCGCCGGCGGCTCGGGCCGCGCCGAGAGCAACGAGCTCAGCGCACGGACCGCCCGTGAAGTGATGCAGGTTGACGCCGACGTGGATCGTTCCGTCCGCCGAGCGGACCGCTGCCCCCACGGTATGGATGCCGTCCTCGTCCGGACCAGCATCGGTGGCCGCGTCGATCGTCGAACGTGCCGCTTCGACGACGGCCAGCTCGACCTCGGAGACGGGCAGGCTTGACGCCGGAACGAAGGTGCTCATGACCGAAGCCTACGAGGCCAGCCGCGGGACGGGGCTCGCGCACTCGGTAGCCTGGCCACGTGAACGGCTCTCCGGATGCACAGGTGCAGGCCTGGCGCGATGCGCACGCCAATGCGCAGATGATCGGCTGGGATTTCGCCGCGTTGGACGGGCGCCTGACGGCCGACGATCCGCCCTGGGACTTCGACGCCGAGTGCCGGGCCGCTATGACGACAGCGACGAGCATGGCTGATCTCGGCACGGGCGGCGGCGAGCGGCTCATCGCACTCATCCGCTCCTTGCCCATCCACGCATCCCCGCTGCAGATCGCAGCGACGGAGGGGTGGGAGCCGAACGTCGCCGTGGCGCGAGAGAACCTCGCGCCTTTCGGTGTCGACGTGCATGCGCACGACATCGAGTCTGGGGAGCCGCTGCCGTTCGCCGACTCCTCCCTCGACGTGATCGTGGCCCGTCATGAGGAGTTCGATGCGAGCGAGGTCGCCAGGGTGCTGGTTTTCGGCGGGCGGTTCCTGACGCAGCAGGTCGATGGCCGGGACGCGCACGAGCTCCGAGCATGGTTCGGTGGCGAACCCCAGTACGAGCACGTGACGCTCGCCAACGCGGTCTCGGCCCTGCGGGCGGAGGGGTTTCGCATCGGTGTCGCCGAGGAGTGGGCTGGGCAGATGACGTTCGCGGATGCGCTGTCGCTCGTCGAGTACCTCGCTCTGGTCCCCTGGGATGTCCCGGGGTTCAGCGTCGACAGCAACGTCGAGCAGCTCCGACGGCTCGACGCGGCGCAGCCGATCACTGTGACGCAGCGTCGCTTTCGGCTCACCGCAGTTCGCGACTGACAGTCGGGTGCGTGGCCCGGCCCGCTGACCCGAACGCCTAGGATTCTCGCGTGTACGTCAAAGTGTGTGGCCTGGATTCTGTCGAGTCGGCGGCGGTCGCCGTCGAGAGCGGTGCCGACGCGATCGGCATCGTGATGAGCCGCACGAGCCCCAGGCGGCGTACCCCCGACGAAGCGTCCGAGATCTTCGCGTCTGTGCCCGCGAGTGTCGACCGTGTGCTCGTGGTCCACGACATGCCGTCCACGGACGCCGCCGAGATCGCGGCCACCGTCGGCGCGAACGTGCTGCAGCTCCACGGTTCCTACACGGGCGAGGAAGTACGCGCGGCCGGCGCGATCTTCCCGCGCACCTGGAGGGCCACCTCCCTCGCCGACGACCCTGAGCTGCGCGTCGGTGCATTCGGCGAGGAGCTCCTGCTGCTGGACGCGCCGAAACCGGGATCCGGCGAGCGATGGGACCTCTCGGAACTCGTCCGCCGTCGCCCAGACGGGCGCTGGCTGCTCGCGGGAGGCCTGCACCCGGGCAACGTCGCCGAGGCCATCCGCGAAGCGAGCCCATGGGGCGTCGACGTCTCGAGCGGCGTCGAGTCAGCGCCGGGCGTCAAGGATCATGCGCGCATCCGAGACTTCGTCGCCGCCGCGAAGCGCGCTGGCTGACGAGTCGCGGACCGGCTCCACGCTGTCCGAGGTGCTGGGACGAGGACGCGTCCCGGTCCAGCTCGCCTGGCCAACTTGCGTGATGAAGGCGCCGCTGGGTGGCGCATCCGGCCCGCAGCCCCCGTCTGAGCACTGAAGTTGGTCAGGACCGCGGTGACTCAGCCTCCGCGAACGTGGCCTCGAGGTCTTCCCCGGCCGAGGTCAGGTGGTCGAGCACGGTGCGTACAGCGAATCGGGCGTGGCGGTCCGGGCGTGCCAACGCGACGATGCTGCGCACCGAGCGAACGCCATCGAGCGGTCGCAGCACGACGCCGGGCCGCGGTCGAGTCGTGAACCGGGGGAGGAGCGCGAGCCCCGAGCCCGCGGCGACGAGCGCCTCGACGAGGCGGTTGTCGCGCAGCCGCTGCACACGTTCGAGGTTCGTGCTCGTCCCATTCTCGACGGCGATCAGGATGCTGTCGAACGGGTAGCCGACGGGCACGCCCACCCACGTCGTGCCGACGAGGTCGTCGGGCGCGAGTCGCTGCTGGGAGGCGAGCGGATGCGTCGAGGGCAGTGCCACGTCGATCGGCTCGCGGGCCAGAACGCGCGTGTGCAGGTGCTCTGCTCCTCTCGGTACGTCACCGGTGAGGCTGTGTCCGATGACGATGTCGGCGTCGAGGGTCCTGGCGGCGTACTCGGACTCGGCGAGGTCGAAGTCGTCGAGTTCGAGGTCGATGGCCGACCCTGCCGTTCGGCGCAGGAGGCCGGGGAAGAGGGCCTCGCTGGCGCTGGGCAGTGCGCCGATCGACACGGTGCCGCTCGGCTCGCCGAGACTCGCCTCGAGCCGTGCCTGCACTTCGGCGAGCGCTCGGCCGACCTCGTCCGCGCCGTCGGCCAGGATCTGCCCGGCAGTCGTGAGCCGCAGGCCGCGGGAGAACGGTTCGACGAGGCGCGCGCCGAACTCCCGCTCGGCGGTCTTCAGCTGCTGCGAGAGGGCGGAAGGCGTGCGGTGCGTGGCCTCCGCGACTGCGGCGAGGGTGCCGCGCATCGACAGCTCCCTGAGCAGCTCGAGGTGCCTGAACTCCATGAAGGGAGCCTACAGGGACACGTCACGCATCAGCACTGGTGCTTCATGGTGGATGCGCCCGACACTGATCTCGTGCCTCCCCGTCATGTCGCCCTCGCCTGCCTCGTCGCGGTTCTCTGGGGCGTGAACTTCCTCGCCATCCACGCATCGCTCGAGCAGTTCCCGCCGTTCTTCCTCATCGCTCTGCGCTTCGGACTGCTCGCGATCCCGACGATCCTGTTCATCCCGCGCCCGAACGTGAAGCTGCGCTGGCTCATCGGCTACGGGCTCGGCTTCGGCACCCTGCAGTTCGTCGGCCTGTACCTGGGCATGGCCGCCGGCTTCCCGACCGGGCTCGCATCGCTCGTGCTGCAGATGTCGGCGCCATTCACGGTGCTGCTCGGCGCGATCTTCCTTCGGGAGAAGCTCACAACCCGTCGCGTGGTCGGCATCGCGCTCGCGGTGGCAGGCCTCCTCCTGGTGGGCGTGGCACGCGGCGGCTCCGGCAGCTGGTGGCCGTTCCTGCTCGTCGTCATCGGGGCGTTCGGCTGGGCGATCGGCAACATCTCTAGCCGCCTGGCCGAGCCGCCGAAGCCGCTGCACCTGACGATGTGGATGGCCGTGGTGCCGCCCATCCCGATGCTTGCCGTCTCACTGCTCGTCGAGGGGCCCGAGCAGATCTGGGCGTCGCTCGCGACGGCCTGGACCGTCGCCGCCGTCCCCGCCTGGGTCGGCCTCGTCTACACGATCGTGCTTGGCACGGTGCTCGGATCCGGCATCTGGGTGTGGCTCATGAAACGCCACCCGGCCGGCGTCGTCGCGCCGTTCTCGATGCTCGTGCCGGTCGTCGGCATCTCCACGGCGTGGCTGGTGCTGGGGGAGCGCCCCGGCCCGCTGGAGCTCGTCGGCGGCGCGGTTGTGCTGTTCGGAGTGCTGTGGGCGAGCAGGATGCCCGCCGCGGCGCTCGTGCCTGCCCCGGTACCGAGCGCGCCTGACGCGCCGCTCGCTGAGCCGCCCATCCCGGACTCACCCAGACTCGAGGCCCCCGCGCCTCGCTAGAAGCACACGGGGAATGCAAGTTCCAGGCACTGGGAACCGGCATCTCCCGTGTGAATGCGGCCGGACGCTCTCTGGAGGGGACGTGCGGCCCAACGACGAAGGCCCCGAGTCCTCAGGACTCGGGGCCTTCAACATGGGGTGAGTAACGGGGCTTGAACCCGCGGCCTCCTAGACCACAACCAGGCGCTCTACCAGCTGAGCTATACCCACCATGTCTGCCGCCTGCGTGCTCTCGCTCGCCTGCGACTACGAGAGTCTATTACAGATTTTGGGCGAAGTCGTTCACCACTTCGGCTGCGACCTCTCGGAGCTCCTCGCTGGTGGGTCCGGGCTCGGGCACGAGCACTGCCTTGCGGTAGTACTTGAGCTCGCGGATCGATTCGAGGATGTCGGCCTTCGCGCGGTGGCCGCCGTCCTTGTCGGGGGAGTGGAAGTAGACGCGGGGGAACCAGCGACGTGACAGCTCCTTGAGCGTGGACACGTCGACGTTGCGGTAGTGCAGGTGCTGGTCGACCTCTGGCATGTACTTCGCGAGGAACATGCGGTCGGTGCCGATCGTGTTGCCAGCGAGCGGTGCCGTGCGGGGCACGGGCACGTGCTTCTTCAGGTACGTGAGGAGCTCAGCGGTGGCCGCCTCGAGTGTGGCGCCGTTCGGGATCTCCTCGATGAGGCCGGACGTCGTGTGCATCTGCGTCACGAACTCGCCCATGTTGGCCATCGCGGCCTCGCTCGCCGAGATGACGATCTCGAAGCCCTCGTCGAGGATGTTCAGATCGCTGTCGGTCACGAAGGCGGCGACCTCGACCAGCTCGTCGATCGACGGGTCGAGGCCAGTCATCTCGCAGTCGATCCAGACGAGACGCTCCTGAGCAATAGCCATGAGGGACATCGTAGTGATTCCCGGGGCCCGTGGCGGCCAGTGGAGCGTTGCGTGGCCCGCTATGCTGGCTGGGATCGCGCCCCAGTAGCTCAGTGGATAGAGCAACGGCCTTCTAATCCGTCGGTCGCAGGTTCGAATCCTGCCTGGGGCACTCTTCTTCGCAGCGCCTCGGCCACCGCCGCCCCCCGATTCCGGAGGCTTCCACGTGATCGTCACCCACCCCACGCCCCAGTTCGTCCGCGGAGCCGCAGAGTTCGAGCAGACCAACAGGGGAGTGCGGCCGCACCGGCTCCCCGCACACGTTCGTGCGCAGTTCCCGGACCCGCAGCTGCTGCTGGTCGAGAGCCAGCCTTCCGGCGTCCGCGTGGTGTCCGATACAACCGCCGAGCGGGTTGAGCTGGAGCTGCTGCCGACCAGGTCCGTCTACACGGGCATCGACCGGCCGCGGGGGCGCGTCGATGTCTTCGTCGACGGCGAGAAGTTCGCGAGCGACGAGCTGACCGGCGGTGATGCCGTCGAGGTCGATCTGCAGACGGGCGCGACGTCGCTCCGCGAGGGGCCATCGCACACGACGACCATCGAGGGTCTTGCACCTGGCGAGACCAAGCGCGTGGAGTTCTGGCTGCCTCACAACGAGTCGGTCGAGCTGATCGAGCTCCGGTCGGACGCGCCTCTCGAGCCCGTGACCGTGTCCGATCGTGTGTGGCTGCACCATGGCAGCTCGATCAGTCACGGCTCGAACGCAACTTCGCCCAGCGATATCTGGCCTGCAGTCGCCGCGCGTCGTGGCGGGGTTGAACTCGTGAACCTCGGGCTCGGCGGCAGCGCGATGGTCGACCCCTTTCTCGCCCGTGTCATGCGCGATACTCGAGCGGACCTGATCAGCGTGAAGCTCGGCATCAACGTCGTGAACGCCGACGCGATGCGCGTGCGGGCGTTCGTGCCGGCCGTCAACGGCTTCCTCGACACGATCCGGGACGGGCACCCCGAGACGCCGATCGTGCTCATCTCGCCCATCTTCTGCGGCATCCACGAGCACACGGCCGGGCCCGGCGCGTTCGATCCCGCATCATTCGCGACCGGCAAGGTCAAGTTCATCGCGACGGGGACGCCGGGAGACGAGTCGCAGGGGCGGCTCACGCTCGGCGTCATTCGGCGCGAGCTCGCGGCCCTGGCGGAGCGTCGCGCATCCGACCCGAATCTCTTCTTCCTCGATGGCACCGAGCTCTACGGCGAGGCGGATGCGCGGCGACTGCCGCTGCCGGACGACCTGCACCCGGGTCCCGAAGCGCACCAGCTCATGGGCGACCGCTTTGCCGACTACGCGTTCGGCCCCAACGGTCCGTTCAGCGCTCGTTCCTGAACCGCCCCGGCCAGGCGTCGAGTCGGGCCTGCGACGATGGAGCATGGACTCCCGACTCCCGATGATCCTCGACGCACTCGCCCTCGCTGAGCGTGATGCGCCCGTCCGGCGACTCATCGACGCCCTCGGTGGCGAGAAGTTCACGGCCACCGAGGGATCCTTCGGCGAGCCGGCCGTGCTGTCCCGCCGCGTGCGCTTCGCGTCGGGTGCCGAGCTCATCCTGCACGACGACGCGTTGGTCGTTGTCGTCCTGCACACGGTGCCGACGTCGTCGGAGACCAGCGCTGTCAATCTCTCCGAGTGGATCCCCGGCGCCACCAACGCGGCGACCCTCGACGACGTCAAGAAGGTGATGAACGGGCGCCGCCGCTTCGCCGGCTTCGGCACGCCGTACTTCGAACTCGACGGCGGATACGCGCGAGCCGAGTTCAAGGACCATCGCGGCTGGAACGACCCGGGCAACCTCGAGAGCCTCGTGTTCACGGTCGAGCAGCCGGGGCTCACCTGCCGCCCCGAGGACGACAACTGCCCGGCTTGCAGTCAGCTCCTGGTGCGCGACGAAACCGAGAAGCTCGACGTCGAGGCGACGGTGCATGCGATCACGGATGCGGCGGCGTCGGGAGTCCTCAAGGAAGACGTCAGCTGGGTCAGCATCCGTGACCTGTTGCCCCTCCACGCGTCGGGTCTCATGAAGCGCGTCGAGAGTCAGCTCACGTGCCAGACGTGCCGGCGCATCCTCTGCATCGCACTCGAGTACGGTGTCGGACCGACCGTCTCCCACCTCGCGCTCAACGAGGCCAGGCAGCACCGGCTCGGCCCGATTCCGCCGGTCGAGGAATGGGGCGACGACGCCCGCGTCGCCGAAGAGCGCGACGCCATGCACTACGTCGACCACGAGCCGGGGCGCTGGTTCCTCGTCGAACAGGCCGGCCAGCTTTTCCTCGACGCCAGGTACGTGGTCACGAACATGGTCGACGACTCCGCGCTGCTGCAGCTCGACGCGGCGGAGGCCGCACAGTATCGGACGGTCGGCCGCGCGTTTCTCGCGGACCTGGCGGAGCGCATCCACGACGGGTCTCCCCATCGCGAAGAGTCGCCGTTCTTCTCCCGCGACCTCAAGCGGGGACCGGAGGGCGCTGCATACCGAGAGGCCGTGAGCAAGGCGATTGTGAACCACACGTGGCTGGCCCGGCAGCGATCAGTTTCCTGACGAGCCCGAGGCCCCTGAACTCTGGAGCATGCGCTCGCGCAGCGTGTCGTAGATCGGCGCGGACCTCACGAGCGAGGCGGCCAGGACCGCAGCACCGGCCGCTGCGAGCATCGGTACCGCGGTCGCTGTGATCGCGGTCATCTCGACGACGAGAACCACACCAGTGAGCGGGGCGCGGACGGTTGCCGCGAAGAAAGCCGCCATACCGACGATCGCCATGGGCACCCCCACGTCGTGACCGGGGAGCACCGCCTCGACGAGACGCGCGAAGATCAGCCCCCAGAGCGCACCTACGGCCAGCAGCGGCGCGAACAGGCCACCGGGAGTGCCCGCCGCGTAGGACAGCGGCCCGGCCACGAAGCGGATGCACACGTACATGAGCAGCAGTGGCACAGCGAAGGCACTGCCCCCGAGGACCAGCTGCGTCACGGGGTCGCCGCCGCCGGCGAGGAGCGGATCGAGGGCAAGAGTGAGCCCGACGACAGCACCGATGACCGCGGCCTTCACGATCTGCGGCACTCGAGACGCGAACGCCACCAGGTCCAGCGCGCGAACCACCAGCACGTTATACAGCGCCCCAAGCAGCCCCGTCAGGAGGCCGAAGATGACGAACACCGGCAGCAGCTCAAGGCCTGGTGCCTGCACCGCGTGAACATCGAAGTCGGGCCGGTCGCCGAGGATCAGGTGAGAGGTGCCGACGGCTGAGGCCACGCCCAGCAGCGTCGGCAGCACGATGCGTGGGCGAAAGGACTTCGTGACCTCCTCGAACACGAACAGCGCACCACCGATCGGCGCGGTGAACGCGACGGCCAGGCCGGCCCCCGCGATCGACGTCTGGAGCAGGCGCACATCCTCGTCGCTGCGGCCCGCCCGCCGCCCTGCCTCGGCCCCGAGGACCGCGCCCATGTGCACGCTCGGTCCTTCCCTGCCCAGCACGAGACCAGAACCGATCGCGAGCAGTCCACCAGCGAACTTCGCGGGCAGGACACGGAGCGGGGGAGCCTCGAGGTCTCCGCGGTTCACCGCCTCGACGTCCTGGATGCCGCTGCCGATCGCCCGCGGGACGAGGGCGACGATGGCGGCAGCCAGCGCCGCGCCCGCCGCCGTCGTGGCGACGGGTACCAGCCAGCCGGGGCCGTCGATCGCAGCCGCCCAGTGCAGGAGATCCGTGCGCAGGTCACCCGCTCGCTCCAGACACCACCGGAATGCACCCCCGACGAGCCCGGTGGCTGCCCCCGCGATCACCGCAAGGACGCCCATCACGGCAATCCCCGGGAGGGGACGCGGCGGGTCGAGCTCCTGGGACGGTGACCGAGGGCGCGTCATGTCGTTCAGCGTAGGTCGCTACGCGCCGATCGTGCACGCGTTTCACTCCTCTTGTCCTGCAACCCGCACGGGCAGCGAAGATGACACGGAAAGCACCTCACCTGGCACAAATGGTTCGTTCCAAAGCCTTCGTTTCCGGGCGCGCGCTCACTATGCTCGGGCCAAGGACAGCGCCGTCCGGTGCCTCATCACCCCCGCTCCGAGGAGTTGCTATGACTGACACCCCCGACAACCCCCAGCCGATCCGCCCCAGCGATGCGAAGGGGTGGCTCGACCTCGGACCTCGCGACATCTGGCGTGACCGGGAGAACCCCGACATCCTCGTACCACCCGACACCGACAGCGGCACGATGGCCAACATGAAGTTCTCGTTCTCGGATGCGCACCAGCGCCTCGAGCTCGGCGGATGGGCCCGAGAGGTCACGAACCGCGAGATCCCGTCCTCGCTCGACGTCGCGGGCGTGGACATGGCCCTCGAGCCGGGCGCCTACCGCGAGATGCACTGGCACAAGGAAGCAGAGTGGGGTCTCGTCCTCGTCGGCAGCTGCCGCGTGACCGCCCTGGATGAACACGGCCGCTCGTTCATCGACGACGTCAAGGCCGGCGACCTCTGGAACTTCGAGGCGGGACTGCCGCACTCTATCCAGGCGCTCGAAGACGGCGTCGAGTTCCTGCTCGTCTTCAGTGATCCCGATTTCTCCGAGAACTTCACGTTCCTCCTCTCAGACTGGTTCGCGCACACGCCACAGGACATCGTGGCCGCCAACCTCAAGAAGACGGTCGGCGAGATCGCCGTCTTCCCCAAGAAGGAGAAGTACATCTTCCCCGCCGAGGTTCCCGGCCCCATCGCCGAGGTCGACCGTCCGGTGCCAGCAGGCAAGGTTCCGTCCCCGTTCACCCTCCACATGGAGACCATCGAGCCCATCGAGTCGGAAGCGGGGCGCGTGCGCATCGTCGACGTGAACGCCTTCCCGGCCGCCAAGACCATCTCGGCCGCGTTCGTCGAGGTCGAGCCAGGCGGCATGCGCGAACTCCACTGGCACCCGAAGGCCGCCGAGTGGCAGTACTACATCCAAGGCAAGGCGAGGATGTCGATCTTCGACTCCAACGGCCTCGCAAGGACCTTCGACTTCCACGCGGGCGACGTCGGCATCGTGCCCCTGGTCGCCGGGCACTACGTGCAGAACATCGGCGACGAGAAGCTCATCTTTGTCGAGGTGTTCAAGTACCCCGAGTACTCAGACGTCTCGGTGAACAAGTGGCTCGCGTCGAACCCGGCGCAGATCGTGGCCGACCACCTCAACGTCACCACCCAGTTCGTGGAGTCGCTGCCGCTCGACGACAAGCCCGCGCCCGTCATCTGGTACGACCAGTCCAAGATCGAGAAGTAGCCGGCCATGGCGCGCATCCTCATCGTGTTCTCGAGCCTGTTTGGCGCCAACGCGCAGCTCGCGGAACTCGCCGACACGACGCTCACCGCGGCTGGGGTGGAGGTCCGGGTGCGGAGAGTCGCCGAAGTCGCGCTGCCCGGCGACGTCCAGCCGTCAGCCGCGGATGCGCCGCTCGCCGACGGCGCGGATCTCGACTGGGCTGACGGGTACGTGTTCTCTTCGCCCTCCCACACCGGCTTGCCGTCGGCGTCGATCAAGGCCTTCATCGACGAGCACCACGACGCCGCCGTGGCCGGCAGGTTCCTGGACAAGACCTTCACCGCGATGGCCACTTCCGGGTTCGCGCACGCGGGCCAGGAACGTGTTGTCGACGACCTCAACGCGGTCGCAGCCGCGTGGGGATGCGTCATCGTCCCGCCGAGCACCGCCAACCCGATCATCAACAAGATCAACGGCAACCCCTACGGGCTGAGCTTCGTCCTCGAGCACGGCAAGCTCGCTGACCGCAAGCTCGCAGAAGAAGCGATCGGGGCGCACCTCGCCCGCTTCGCCGCCGTCACCGCCGCCATCGCCACCCTGAGTGAACGCCCGGCACCGTCTGGTCAGCGGAAACCCCCACCAACCGCCGCCGACGTCTTCTCCTGAGGAGACCGAAGTCCGCGTCGACCTTGTAAAGGAACTCGACTGTGTCAGAGACTCCAGAAACTGCAAAGCACCCAACCGATGCGGTGATCCCGCCGCATCGCTTCCCCCTCATGGAACTGAGCTCGGTCGGGTTCCTGCTCGCCATCGCCGCTGGCTCGATGAATGCCTGGTCGCTGGCGAACGCCGGGACGTTTTCCACCGTGCAATCGGGCAACATCATCTCCGTCGGCTACTGGCTCATCCAGGGCGACATCGCGAAGATCGTGTTCCCCCTCGCCGCGATCCTCGCCTTCGGACTCGGGTCCGCGGCCTGCGGAGTCCTCATGACGGCGTTCCAGCGGAGCGGCCGGGTCTACACGCCGGGCGTACTCCTCACGGGAACGGTGCTGCTGGTGCTGCTCGGCATCCTCGCCTTCGTGTTCGTCGGAGATGGGGATGGACGCGCGGCAGGCATCGACCTGACCGCCGACCACTCGGCGGTTGCCAGCTTCATCGCGCTCGGGATCAGCTTCGTGGCCGGCGCTCAAGGCAACGCCTTCCACAAGAACCGGGGCATGCTGTACGGCAACGTGGCAGTCACCTTCGTGGTGCAGATGGCGTTCAACTTCCTCGTGCAGGCGGCGTTCAAACGGGAGGGAATCAACGGTTCCACGAACCTCAGGTGGTCAGGGGTCTTCTTCCTGACCCTCCTCGGTTTCTCGGGGGGCGCCGCGATCGGCTTCGCCGCCGACCACTTCCTGGCGAACGGAGCCTCGATCTTCGTGCCGGCTGTCATCCTGCTTGTGCTGGCCCTCGTAGCATTGGGGCGCCGGTCGAAGAACGTCGACCCGACCCCGGGAGGGAGCTTCGCGTGACCGCCACCCAGCCGCTTGCCGACCTTGCGTTGACCACCTGGTCCGCGCCGAATCCATTCGGGGAGCCGACCGCGTTCGTGCTGGCGCACCCGCTTGCGCCGCAGGACCGGCCAGAGGCCGAAGCCGAGAACGTGGGCGTCGAGTCGATCGCCGAACGGCTCGGCATGAAGCGTCTCGACGCCTCCGGCGACATTCTGCCCATCGGCACCGACGTGCTGTTCGCGTCCCTCCGTGCACTCAAGGTCGAGCTGTGCACCCCACAAGGCGTGTGGCTCGAGCAGTCCGTGAGCGACGAGTGGACCGGGCACGCCGTCGGCCGGCGCTACATCGTGCTGGCTGTGGGGGCGCAGCCGCTGCCCCTCGACGCCGATGCGCATGCCATCTCCGCGTACCTGCGCCAGGCAGACGGCATCCATGCGGCGCTCGTGAAGATCAGGGTGCGCTTCGAGCAGAGCTGACGCTCACGATCAGCTGCCGGGGTTCGGCATCGCGGATGCCCCGACGCGCAGGGCACCCTCGAGGGCTTCGAGCACATCCCACCCGGCTGACGCGGGGGGTCGCTTCGGCTCGGGGAGGACGGCACGTGCGGCTTCTGCTCCGACGAGGATGCGCAGCTGGCTCGCGGTGATGGCGAAGTCGAGACCGTTGGGAACGTCGTAGCCTCGCTCGCGGACGATGCCTTCGTCGTCGCCGAGCACCCCCACGCTCAGCGCGAGCAGGCGACGCTCGCCGCCTTCGTAGACCTCGCTGCTGGAGTGGCTCCAGTTGCGCATGACGGCGGTCGGGGCGGCGAGCTCGGCCAGGGCGGGAATGCTCTCGGTGTCGATGTGTCGGGATTCGCCCGGCGCGAGGTCCGCGGCGATCTGCGCGGCCGCGGTGCCTGGAGGCGAGGCTGCGCCGAGCGCGGCGGTGAGACGGACACGCAGTGCCGTCCGGTTCGTGAGCACCAGCTCTTGGTCGGTGAGGCTCGCGTGGATGATGTCCGAGGCTCGAATGTGGGCCTGACCCGAGGTCGCCTGGACCGCCGGAACGCTGGGTGCCTGGGACTTCGGCTCACGTTCCGGAGGTGCATCTGTCGCAGGTGCGAGCGAGTGCCGCACGCCGATCGCGAGTTCGACCATCGCACCGAGCTGCGCTGCGACCGCGGCGCCGAGCAGAGCGTGCGCTCTGTCGAGCACGAGGAACTGGTCGGCGTCCTGATGGTCGAGGACGGCCTGGGGGAGCGTCGGGCTGCTCGGATCGATGCCGTACACGATGACCGAGGGGCGGCTCGGCAAGCTCCTCAGCGCGCGGTCGAGGTCGGGGCTCGTGCGTTCCGACCACCCAGAGGCCGCCGACCTCGAGCGGGCCCTCGCGGGCGCCACCGAAGAGGTCGCCGAGCCGGACTGGCCGCGCGCGTTGAGGTGCTCGACGGGCCGACCGCTGGCCGCGGACAGGCCCGCGGCGAGGTGGACCTCGTACGAGGTGACGGATTCCGCCGGCGACAGGACGGCGATCGGTCCACCGCCGACCTCGTCGGTGGCGGGGATCACGAGGACGGTCGCGGGAGCGCTCGAATCCGCCAGCGCCTGCCGGATCACCTCGCGCAGGCTGGCATCCCGCAGTCGAGCGTCGGACGGGCACTCGAGGACGCGCGCCAGAGCGCGGTTGTCCTGGGTGTCCGCGCGAGCGCTGAGGTGGAGGCCGAGGCTCGCGAGGCGTGCCGAGGCGACGTCAGAGAGCCCTGTCGTCGGGTCGGAAGCCACACGCAGTCCCATCGCGCCAGTCTAGGTCCGCGGTGTCCGCGATCACAGCTTCGCCAGCACCGTCGGGATGAGGATGGGCGCGTTGATGAGCAGGTGCAGCAGCATCGTCGCGACGAGGTTGCGACGGATGAGCGTGAACGCCACGAGTGCCAGCGACCCGACGAGCTGGTGGAAGAGCCAGCTCGGCCCGAAGAAGACGACGTGGGGCGCGATGAAGATCGCCAGGCTGACGGCTGCCCCGATCCACCTCGACCGCATGAGCGAGCCAAGTCGCTCCTGCAGGTAGCCGCGGTAGACGACCTCCTCGGTGATGGCCGCCGTGATGATGAGCAGGACGACGCCGGTGACGCTCATGCTCGAGATGGTGCCCACACCGTCGTTGTCCTCCTGAGGGGCGATGAGGCTGGCGATCCACGACCAGGTCATGACGCCGCCGAAGACGTAGAACGCCCACTCGATGTCCTTGCCCGTCGGCTTCGTGATGAGCAGAGAGGCGAGGCCGCGCCGCTCTCCCCAGATGACGAGGGCGATCACGAGCAGGGCGCCCGCCCACTTCCAGGGGTTGCCCGAGGCGGGGCCTTCGAGACCGAAGCGCAGGTCGAAGCCGCCGATCTCACCGGCGGGAGGGCCGTTGAAGAGGAACCAGAAGATCAGGAGGCCGACGACGAAGAGCCAGCCGTCTCGTGCTCGTGGCGGGAACGCGGGCGTGCCGATGCTGACGCGTCTCACGGGCTCCACGACTTGCTGGGATGCTGTTTCGGCCATGCTCTAGAGTAAGCACTCTAGAGTGATTGCTCTAGAGCCGATTCGAGATGCAGGCAGCGAGGTCCGACGTGGCGGCACGAACAGGCGAGGGGCGAGCGGCGATCGTCGGAGCCGGCTACCAGCTCATCTCCGAGCTCGGCTACGCGGGTGCCACGACGGCACGCATCTGTGCCCGCGCCGGCGTCTCCTCCGGCACCTTCTTCCACTACTTCCCGACGAAGATCGACCTGCTCGTCGGCATCCTGCAGGCGGATTCGGCCGACGCGGCCCTCCGCGCGGACGCCCTCGCAGACGCGGCGGCCGACAGCGCACCGACCGCATTGCGCGACTGGCTTGACGCGCTCCTGGAAGAGTCTGCCGACCCCCACCTCGCCGGCTTCGTGGCGGCGCTCGGTGCCGCGCCGACTGATGCCCGCGTGGAAGGGCTGCTGGCCGACGCCGCCTCGCTCCAGCACCGGGCTCTCACGGCGATCATCTCCGCGGGGCAGGAACAGGGAGACTGGCGCTCCGATCTCACCGCCGAACGCCTCGCGCTGTGGGTCGCCGTGGTCGCCGATGGGGTTCTGTCGCGCAGCGTCGAGGACCCGAGCTTCGACGCCGCAGCAGCCGCGAGCGAACTCGGCGACCTGCTCGCGAGGTACCTCGCACCCTGAACGCGACCCCGACGCAATTCGACGCGTGGCGGAGAGAGTCCCGCAGCTCTGGAAGAATGGCCGTCGTGACGAGCTTCGACGCCGCAGGTCTCCACGAATCCGCCCCCACCGCGAACGACGCCGATCGGCGCGCCTCAGGCCACAGCTTGGAGCGCGATCCGGGCATGCCGACGAGCACCTGGCGCCTGCGCAGCGACGCGTGGGAGTACCTGCGCTTCGCGATCAAGCGCCTCGAATCCGGGCACGAGACCGAGAGCATCCTGGATGCGGATGGCGAGATCTCCCGCAACCTGAGGGCTCTTGAGACGCTCGAGCTGTACTGGGCGGGGTTCGGGCAGCGCTACGTCGCCGAGATCCGCGAGGCCCTCGACAAGGGGGAGTACTCGAGTGCGCTGGAGCGCATCGGTCGAGTCGTGAGCCGCCTGCGCGGCACGAGCATCCCCGCCGACCATCGCGACGACCGGCTCGACGAGGCCGAGCGAGCCGAGCTGCAGGATGACTCGGACCCGCGCCCCCGCTTCGAGGTGCTGCTCGTGGATGAGACCACCCCGGCCGACCGTGACGCGCTTCGGGCCGACATCCTCAAGCTCCGCAGCGCGGCGGACGCGTTCGTCTACGACTACGTGATCGTGCCGTCCGCCGACGACGCCGTCGCGGCCGTGCTCACGAACCCGAACATCCTCGCCGTCGTCATCCGGCCCGGCTTCAGCGACCGCAGCCAGCAGCGCCTGAGCCGGGACATGCGCGAGACGATCGACCTCGCGCACGTCGACTCGGCAGGCACGACCGCGACGTCGCGGTCGAGCCTCGCATCCGTGCAGCGAGTCCTGGGCCTCGCCGACACCCTCAACACGCTGCGCCCCGAGCTCGACCTGTACCTCGTCGCCGGTGCGCACATCGAGGACCTCGCCGGCGTGCTCACGCGCCGCTTCCGTCGCGTGTTCCTGCGCGAGGATCAGCTCGAGCTGCACCTGTCGCTGCTGCGCCGCGTCTCGCACCTCTACGACACGCCCTTCTTCACCGCCATCCAGGAGCACGCCCGCCGCCCGGCCGGAGTCTTCCACGCCCTGCCCATCTCGCGCGGCGGTTCGGTCGTGACGTCGAAGTGGATCACCGACCTCGTCGACTTCTACGGGCTGAACCTGCTGCTCGCCGAGACGAGCGCAACGTCCGGCGGCCTCGACTCGCTGCTCGCTCCCGTCGGTGCGATCAAGAAGTCGCAGGAGCTCGCGGCCCGCGCGTTCGGCGCGAAGCACACGTTCTTCGTCACGAACGGCACCTCAACGGCCAACAAGATCGTGCACCAGGCGCTCGTCTCACCCGGCGACATCGTGCTCGTCGACCGCAACTGCCACAAGTCGCACCACCACGCCCTCATGCTCACCGGCGCGCGCACCGCGTACCTCGAGGCGTACCCGCTCAACGAGTTCGCGTTCTACGGGGCGGTGCCGCTCGACCGCATCAAGCAGCTGCTCCTCGACTACCGAGCCGCCGGCCGCCTCGACGAGGTGCGCCTCGTGACCCTCACGAACTGCACCTTCGACGGCATCGTCTACGACCCGGAGCGGGTCATGGCCGAGTGCCTCGCGATCAAACCTGACCTGGTGTTCCTGTGGGACGAGGCGTGGTTCGCGTTCGCCGCGTTCCACCCCATCACCCGCCGACGCACCGCGATGGCGGCGGCCAAGCACCTCGAGGAGCGGCTCGCGTCGAGCGCCCACGCGACGGCGTACCAGGAGCAGCGGGCCCGACTCTTCGACTCTGAGACGGGGGAGCCCGCATCGGACGACGTGTGGCTCGCCGAGCGGCTCCTGCCTTTCCCGGACGCGCGCATCCGCGTCTACGCGACCCAGTCGACCCACAAGACCCTCACCGCGCTGCGGCAGGGGTCGATGATCCACGTCTACGACAAGGACTGGTACCGGGAGGCGGAGGAGCCGTTCCACGAGGCGTACATGACGCACACCTCGACGTCGCCGAACTACCAGATCCTCGCCTCGCTCGACCTCGGCAGGCGTCAGGTCGAACTCGAGGGCTTCGAGCTCGTCCAGCGCCAGCTCGACCTGGCGACGAGCATCGCGCAGGCCATCGCCCGGCACCCGCTGCTGCGCCGCACCTTCCGGGTGCTCTCCGGCCACGACCTCATCCCGGCCGAGAACCGCGCGAGCTCGCGTCCCATGCCGCACCGCGACGGATTCTCGACGATGTGGCAGGCGTGGGAGGAAGACGAGTTCGTCGTCGACCCGAGCCGCATCACGGTCGAGATCTCACGCACGGGAGTCGACGGGGACACGTTCAAGCACGAGCACCTCATGGACCGCTACGGCATCCAGGTCAACAAGACGAGCCGCAACACGGTGCTCTTCATGACCAACATCGGCACCTCCCGCAGCTCCGTCGGCTACCTCATCGAGGTGCTCGTGAAGCTCGCGGAGCGCTTCGAGGAGGAGGCGCAGGCGCGAGAGATCGACGGCGAGCGCCCCGCGCCCGCCCCCATGCCGCCGCTGCCCGACTTCAGCGCGTTCGCGCCCGACTACGCGTCCGCGGATGGGCTGCCGGACGGCGACCTTCGCACCGCGTTCTTCCGCGGTCAGCGGCGCGCGAACATCGAGCACCTCAGCCACGCCCAGCTCACCGAACGCGTGGCGGGCGGCGCCAGGCCCGTCTCCGCCGGATTCGTGACCCCGTACCCGCCCGGGTTCCCCGTGCTCGTGCCCGGGCAGCTCGTCACCGACGAGGTGCTCGACTTCATGGCCGTGCTCGACACTCGCGAGATCCACGGCTACGACCCGCTACGCGGCTATCGCATCCTGCGCGAAGACTGATCTCCGGCCGAGTCTGCGGCGGCGAGGGCCTCGTCGTCGGCTCGCTCGTCGAACGCGTCACGCGAGACGAGTACCTCCTCGATATGGGCTTCCGCCCAGACCTGGAGCGCGAGGAGCGGTTCCTCGAGACTCGCTCCGAGCGGCGTGAGTGCGTAGACGCGGTGCCCCGCGTGCTCGGCGCGCTCTAGCATCCCGTCGCGTTCGAGCGAGCGAAGCGTGTCGACCAGCACCTTCTTCGAGATGCCCTCGATCGTGCGATGCAATTCGCTGAAGCGCTTCGGCTCGTTCGAGAGCGTGATGACGATCATCGCCGTCCACTTGTTCGCGATCTGTGCGAGCGAGGTGCGTGACGGGCAGGTCGCGGAGAAGACGTTCCACTTCGGGCTCATGAAGACCTCTCGGTGCGGGGTGATGGCGAACCTCGGGATGCAGATGGTCACGGTGAAGTGACCACCGCCTGCTGCGTAGAACTGGAAGCACACCACACATCGAGAGGAACACCATCATGAACGCAATCGAGACCTTCACGACGTACGACACGAGCCTCGCAGCAGGCGACCTCCCCGCCGTTGCCGCCATGCTCGCCCCTGACGTGATCTGGCACCAGCCCGGTGGCAACCCGTTGTCTGGCCGCAAGGTCGGGCCGGAGGGTGTGCTCGCCCACCTCGGTCGATTCTTCGAGCTCAGCGGCGGAACCTTCCGTCTCGTGACGAGGACGGCGGTCGCGAACGGTGACCTCGTCGTGGCGACCGTCGAGTTCTCGGCCCAGAGAGAGGGGCGCACGCCTCTTGCGCAGTCGGGCATCGACGTCTTCAGGATCGCCGACGGGCTCATAGCCGAGGTCTGGCTCTTCAGCGAGGACCAGGCTGCTGAAGACGAGTTCTGGTCGTGATGCTCGTCTGACGGTGGCGGGAATACCTGCTGGGGGTATACGGTTGCATCTGCCGTACATACCCCCAGGGGGCACTGCCCTCGGCAAGGAGATCACCATGACCAGCACCACCTATCTCGTCACCGGCATGACCTGCGGCCACTGCGAGAGCGCCGTCGCTCAGGAGGTCAGCGAGTTGGCAGGCGTCGAAGGCGTCGCCGTCTCTGCTGACACCGGCACGCTCGTCGTCGAGAGCACCGCACCCCTCGACGACGCGTTGGTCATCGCCGCGGTCGACGAGGCCGGTTACACCGCAGCCAAGGCCTGACATGAACGTGCCAGTCAAGCTCAGCCTCTACGGTGCGCTGCTTGCAGCGGTCTTCGGCGCGGCGTTCTTCACCGCCCAGGTCGTCACGGAAGCCGACCGGGCCGACGGCTGGCGCCCACAGATTCACCAGACCTCCCAACCCGGCTCGACCGAGGCCCCGGTCCTCCCTGCCGAGCATTCAGAGGCCCCGCAGCACACGGAGAGTGAGCAATGAGCACAGCTACCGACATCGAGCTCCAGATCGGGGGCATGACCTGCGCGTCGTGCGCGATGCGCATCGAGAAGAAGCTCAACAAGCTCGAAGGCGTGAGCGCGAGCGTCAACTACGCCACTGAGAAAGCCCGCGTGCACGCGCCGGCGGGACTCGACCCGCAATCGCTCCTCGACGAGGTCGAGAAGACCGGCTACACGGCCGCACTCCCAGAGCCAGAGCATCCTGACGTCGAGGATTCGGCCACCGAGGCCGCAGACCCCGAACTCGTGAGCCTGCGTCAGCGTCTCATCGGCAGCATCGTGCTCGCTGTTCCCGTCATCGCCTTGGCCATGGTGCCTGCGCTGCAGTTCATGAACTGGCAGTGGGCGTCGCTGGCTCTGGCGGCACCGGTGATCGTCTGGGGCGCGTGGCCATTCCACCGGGCCGCGTGGCTGAACCTGCGCCACGGGAGCGCCACGATGGACACGCTCATCTCCGTCGGCACGATCGCCGCGTTCGCATGGTCGCTCTACGCCCTGTTCCTCGGCACGGCCGGCGAAGCGGGAATGAAGCATCCCTTCGAGTTCACGATTGCCCCCTCCGACGGAGCATCCAACATCTACCTTGAGGTGGCTGCCGGCGTCACGATGTTCGTGCTGGCCGGTCGCTACTTCGAAAAGCGCTCCAAACGGCAAGCTAGCGCCGCCTTGCGGGCGCTCCTCGAACTCGGCGCGAAAGACGTCGCCGTCCTTCGCCGGGGCATCGAGGCACGCATCCCCATCGGGGAGCTCATCGTCGGCGACGAATTCGTCGTCCGGCCGGGGGAGAAGGTCGCGACCGACGGCGTCGTCACGAGTGGACGCTCGGCGGTGGACGCCTCGATGCTCACGGGTGAGTCCGTCCCCGTCGAGGTCGTCGAAGGAGACAGGGTCGTCGGGGCCACGCTGAACGCGAGCGGACGACTCGTGGTGCGCGCCACGAGAGTCGGCGGCGACACGCAGCTCGCGCACATGGCCAAGCTCGTCGAGGACGCCCAGACCGGAAAGGCCGAGGTGCAGCGTCTCGCCGACCGAATCTCCGGCGTCTTCGTGCCCATCGTCATCGCGATCTCGGTGGCCACACTCGGCGCGTGGCTCGGTGCCGGGTTCCCGGCCTCGGCCGCCTTCACCGCGGCGGTCGCCGTGCTCATCATCGCCTGCCCCTGCGCGCTCGGTCTCGCGACTCCAACCGCGCTCCTCGTGGGAACTGGCCGTGGGGCGCAGCTGGGCATCCTCATCAAGGGCCCAGAGGTCCTCGAATCGACCCGCCGAGTCGACACGATCGTCGTCGACAAGACCGGCACGGTGACGAGCGGAAAGATGGCGCTCGCCGGCGTCTGGGTGGCGGATGGGGTCGAGCGGCAGCAGCTCCTGCATCTCGCGGGTGCGCTCGAAGCGGCCTCGGAGCATCCCATCGCTCGGGCGCTCGCGGCCGGCGCCGCGGCCGAGGTCGGTGCGCTGCCAGCGGTGGAGGACTTCCGGAACCACGAGGGCACGGGCGTGCAGGGCATCGTCGACGGTCACCTGGTGGTCGTCGGGCGCGAGCAGCTGCTCGCCGACTGGGGGATCTCGCTCGGCCAGGAGCTCGCGGAGCGCAAGAGTGATGCGGAGTCCCTCGGACAGACCACCGTCATCGTGGCCTGGGACGGCGAAGCTCGCGGAGTGCTCGCCGTCGCAGACACGATCAAGCCGACGAGCGCGCAGGCGATCGCCGAGCTGCGCCGACTCGGTCTCGAGCCGACGCTGCTCACCGGCGACAACTCGATCGTCGCCGGTCAGGTTGCGGCCGCCGTCGGCATCACCGACGTCATCGCGGGAGTCCTGCCCCAGGAGAAGGTCGGCGTGATCCGCCGCCTCCAGGAGGAAGGGCGCGTCGTCGCGATGGTCGGCGACGGCGTCAACGATGCCGCCGCGCTCGCGCAGGCCGACCTCGGCCTGGCCATGGGAACGGGCTCGGACATCGCCATCGAGGCAGCGGATATCACGCTGGTCCGCGACGACCTCCTGGCGGCCGCGGATGCCATCCGCCTCTCCCGACGTACGCTCGGCACCATCAAGGGCAATCTCTTCTGGGCCTTCGCGTACAACGTCGCGGCGATCCCGCTCGCGGCCCTCGGCATGCTCAACCCCATGCTGGCGGGAGCCGCCATGGCGTTCTCCAGCGTGTTCGTCGTCGGCAACAGTCTGCGACTGCGTGCCTTCCGAGGCCTGCAAAGCACCGGGACGTCTCCCGTTTCACACCCATGGAAGGCAGCATCATGAGCGAGACCACCGAGACGGGCGGCCACGCCCACCACGGCTACATCGAGGACAAGAGCAAGTACCTCACGCGCCTCAAGCGCATCGAAGGGCAGGCGCGAGGCATCCATCGCATGGTCGACGAGGAGCAGTACTGCATCGACATCCTCACGCAGATCTCGGCGATCACCTCCGCGCTCGAGAACGTGGCGCTCGGGCTGATGGACGACCACCTCAAGCACTGCGTCGCGGACGCCGTCAAGCTGGGCGGGGCCGAGGGGGAGCTGAAGCTCAAGGAAGCCTCTGACGCCATCGCGCGTCTCGTGCGCAGCTGAGTGCTCACTCCGATATCGGGTTGGCGACTTCTTCCCGAAACAGGTGCTCGGTAGAGTTGGCACCACCATGAGCGCTCAACAGGAAATCATCGCGGCCCTCGGCGTGAAGCCGGTCATCGACCCTGCCACGGAAGTGCGAGAGCGCGTCTCCTTCATGCGCGAGTACCTGCTTGCGACGGGCTCGCGTGGGCTTGTGCTCGGCATCAGCGGTGGCCAGGATTCCTCGCTGCTCGGCAAGCTCGCTCAGCTCGCGGTCGAGGAGGTGCGCGCAGCGGGTGGCGACGCGACGTTCGTCGCCGTGCGCCTCCCGCATGGCGTGCAGGCGGACGAGGACGATGCGCAGCTGGCCCTGGAGTTCATCCAGCCGGACGAGCGGATCACGTTCGACATCAAGCCGGCGACCGACGGCATGCAGCACGCATTCCTGGACGCGACCGGGCGTGCCATCACGGACTTCAACAAGGGCAACGCGAAGGCGCGCCAACGGATGATCGCGCAGTACGCGATCGCCGGTGAGCGTGGCTTCCTTGTGCTCGGCACCGACCACGCTGCCGAAGCAGTCACGGGGTTCTTTACGAAGTACGGAGACGGCGGAACTGACCTGAACCCGCTCGCGGGCCTGACGAAGAGCCAGGGGCGTCAGCTGCTGGAGGAACTCGGGGCACCTGAACGCCTGTCCGCGAAAGCGCCAACCGCTGACCTCCTGGACGAGACACCTGGGCAGACCGACGAGGCGAACCTCGGACTGAGCTACACGCAGATCGACACCTACCTGACCGGCGGCGACGTGGATGCGGAGACCGCCGATCGCATCGAGTCGCTGTACCGCAAGACCGAGCACAAGCGGCAGCTGCCCGTGCTCCCCACCGACACCTGGTGGCGCGGCTGACTCACGGCACGATGCCGTGAGTGAGCGCCGGCGAGCGTACGCGCGCCTTCACAGGTAGCGGAACGCGGTGACCGCCTCGGCGAAGTCCGAGAACTCGTCGAGCGTCAGGAAGGCCGTGGAGGTGCGGCTCATGCGGGTGGCCGCGTAGGCGACCCCCGAGCCGCGCTGGTGCTCTTCGACGTACCCGCGCACGGCACCGTTGGAACCCGTGACCCGCCACCGCGCTGCGTGCACCTGAGTCGCGGTGAGCCCAGCGAATCGCTGGGTGAACGGGCCAGTTCGGGGTGTGAGGGTCGGGGCGGAACCGGACTTGGTGAGGTGCGTCGTGGTCATGAGGGAAGGCTAGGAGCGACCACCGACATTCTCGGTGCTGGCTGAGTTCGCGCAGGGCTGAGCCGCGGAGCCAGCCACCGGCGTAGCCTTGTCGCATGACCGAATTCGTGCTTGCAGGTGGCTGCTTCTGGTGTCTCGACGCCGTGTACAGGAACGTCAAGGGTGTCAGCGACGTGATCTCTGGCTACACGGGTGGCGAGCACCCGAAGCCGGACTACGAACTCGTGTGCACCGGCACCACCGGGCATGCAGAGGCCGTGCGCGTCGTCTTCGACGAGAACGTGGTGCCCGCCGACGTGATCCTCGACATCTTCTTCACGCTGCACGACCCGCGACAGCTCAACCGGCAGGGCAACGACGTCGGAACGCAGTACCGTTCCGCGATGTACTACACCGACGAGGCGCAGCGCGAGCTCTTCGAAGCCGCCCGCGACCGCGCAGACGAGCTCTGGGGTGGCGGAATCGTCACCGAGATCTCCCCACTCGGCCAGTACTTCGACGCGGAGGATTACCACCAGGACTTCTTCGCGAAGAACCCGGGCCAGGGGTACTGCAATTTCGTGGCCGTGCCCAAGGTGAACAAGGTGCGCGCCAAGTTCACTCCCTACATGCTCTGACCTGCAGCGCCAGCCCGGACGGGCTCGGCACTGTGATGACACGGCGCCTGTGGACGGAACCCCGTCCACAGGCGCCGTCGTCGTCGGGAAGAACCGCCGCCCGCAGTCGCACACTGGTGCCGCGGTCCGGTGCGGAGCTCTCGGCACGGGCGCCGCGTCGGACCGCACCGCATCCAGACCAGGGGGAGAACATGCAAGACCACATCACGCTCATCGGGAATCTCGGCAGCAAGCCGGAGGTGAGGACAACCCCGAGTGGGCAGCACGTCGTGAACTTCAGCATCGCGACGAATTCGCGGCGCCTGAACCGCACGACCAACGTCTGGGAAGACGTGGATCCGAACTGGTACGACGTCGCGGCGTGGGGCGACCTCGCGACGCACGCCGCGAAGTCCCTCGACAAGGGGCAGCGCGTCATCGTCGTCGGCAAGCTCCGCATGCGGAAGTTCGAGACCCAGAACGGGTCTCGCACGAAGCATGAGGTGGTTGCGGATGCGCTGGGCCACGACCTCACGGCAGGTTCGTCGATCTTCGCCAAGCGCGAGCGAACTCCGCAGGAGAAGGGAGTGAGCGACCAGCAGCAGGGGTTCGGAGGGGCACGGAGCTTCGGCAGTCCGCAGAGCGAGGCTCCGCCGGACGACGAAGACGCCCAGGGCCCACCGAGTGAGGCGGAATGGCACAAGCCTTCCGTCGCCGATGAGGGGGCATACCCGACGCCCTTCTAGGAGCCGCGGCCACCTACACTGGTGACCGCCCCATCCGAGAAAGGTCCCGAATGCGCAGCTCCCGTCTCTTCGCCCCAGTGGCTCTGGTGGCGGCGCTGGCGCTCGCGGGCTGCTCATCGGAAGAGGCGCAACCCCCTGCGGAGACGACCGCCGCGGCCGAGCCCACGCAGGCGGCGCCGGCGGCGTTCGTGCCAGGCGGGACGGCGAGCGACAACAAGCCGATCTTCGATGAGACCAACCTGCAGACGATCGCGACGAACGGCTCAGCGAGTTCCGTGGAGTTCGTCGACGCGCTGTCTGGAATCGGCTTCGACAAGGCGGCCATGGAGGTCACCTTCGACCGCACGAACGTCGACCTCGAGGCCGACTACATCATCGTCTCGGTGAAGATCGGCGAGGAGTGCCTTGTGGGCCAGCGCGGCCCGCGGGGCTACACCTCGGACATCGTCGCGCCCGTCAGCACCGGAAAATGCCTCATCGGGCTCACCCAGCCCATCACCTGGTAGCGAAGCTCCGCGCGCTGCCAGCCAACCAACTCCTAGACTGGAACCCATGGCCGAGTACATTTACCAGATGATCCGCGCCCGCAAGGCGGTCGGAGACAAGCTCATTCTCGACGACGTGACGATGTCGTTCCTCCCAGGCGCCAAGATCGGCATGGTCGGCCCCAATGGGGCTGGTAAGTCGACGATCCTCAAGATCATGGCTGGCCTCGACACCCCATCGAACGGTGACGCGACCCTCACGCCTGGCTTCACGGTCGGCATCCTCATGCAGGAGCCGGAGCTCGACGAGACGAAGACGGTTCGCGAGAACGTCGAGCTCGGTGTCGCCGAGACGAAGGCGAAGCTCGACCGCTTCAACGAGATCTCCGCCCTGATGGCCGAACCAGACGCCGACTTCGACGCGCTCATGGAAGAGATGGGGACGCTCCAGGAGTACATCGACCACGTCGACGCCTGGGACCTCGACTCGCAGCTCGAGCAGGCGATGGACGCCCTCCGCCTCCCGCCGGGAGACGCCGACGTCAGCGTCCTCTCCGGAGGCGAGAAGCGCCGCGTCGCGCTTTGCAAGCTCCTCCTCGAGAAGCCCGACCTCCTGCTCCTCGACGAGCCCACGAACCACCTCGACGCCGAGAGCGTGCTCTGGCTCGAGCAGCACCTCCAGAAGTACCCTGGCGCAGTCATCGCCATCACGCACGACCGGTACTTCCTCGACCACGTCGCCCAGTGGATCGCAGAGATCGACCGCGGCCGCCTCCACGGCTACGAGGGCAACTACTCGAGCTACCTCGAGAAGAAGCAGGAGCGCCTCCAAGTCCAGGGCAAGAAGGACCAGAAGCTCGCGAAGCGCCTCGAAGAGGAACTCGCGTGGGTGCGCACCAACGCGAAGGGTCGTCAGGCCAAGTCGAAGGCCCGCCTCGCCCGATACGAGGAGATGGCTTCCGAGGCCGAGCGCACCAGGAAGCTCGACTTCGAAGAGATCCAGATCCCTGCAGGCCCGCGCCTCGGCAGCATCGTCCTCGAGGCGAACAAGCTCAAGAAGGGCTTCGGCGAGCGCGTGCTCATCGACGACCTCAGCTTCTCGCTGCCGCGGAACGGCATCGTCGGCATCATCGGCCCGAACGGTGTCGGAAAGACGACGCTCTTCAAGTCGATCGTCGGCTTCGAGGAGCTCGACGGTGGCGACCTGAAGATCGGCGAGACGGTCAAGCTCTCCTACGTCGACCAGTCGCGCGGCGGCATCGACCCCGAGAAGAACGTGTGGGAGGTCGTCTCCGACGGCTTCGACTACATGCAGGTCGGCAACGTCGAGATCCCGTCCCGCGCCTACGTCTCCACCTTCGGGTTCAAGGGCCCGGACCAGCAGAAGAAGGCGGGGGTGCTCTCCGGTGGTGAGCGCAACCGCCTCAACCTGGCGCTCACCCTCAAGCAGGGCGGCAACCTGCTGCTCCTCGACGAGCCCACGAACGACCTCGACGTCGAAACCTTGTCGAGCCTCGAGAACGCGCTGCTCGAGTACCCCGGCTGCGCCGTGGTCATCACGCACGACCGGTGGTTCCTCGACCGCATCGCCACGCACATCCTCGCCTACGAGGGCACCGAGGAAGACCCGAGCCGCTGGCACTGGTTCGAGGGCAACTTCGAAGGCTACGAGGAGAACAAGATCGAGCGCCTCGGCCCGGACGCCGCCAAGCCATCGCGCATGACCTACCGCAAGCTCACGAGGGACTAGTCCCAACAGGAACCCCGGGGCCGCACCATGCGGCCCCGGGGTTTCCTCGTCCCGTGCGCCGTCGAGCGCAGCCACCCACCCGCACACGACAAGGACCACCCCGCCGATGCGCTTCCACGTCCCCACGCTCCTCCGCTGGAGCGACCTCGACGCCTACAACCACGTCAACAACTCGCGCGTGCTGACACTGCTCGAGGAAGCCCGAGTGCGTGCGTTCTGGAACATCGGCGCCTCCAACGACGACGAGCGGCCACTCGCCATCATCGACGCAGCCGCCGAGGGAGGCGACACGCTCACGCTCATCGCGCGCAACGAGATCGAGTACCTCGCGCCCATCCCGTACTCCACGAAGCCACTGGACGTGCAGCTGTGGATCTCCAAGATGGGAGCGGCCAGCGCCGAGGTCGACTACGAGATCTGGAGCCCGGAGGAAAGCCAGCCAGAGGGCGCAGAACGGGTGCGGTACGTCATCGCATCCTCGACCCTCGTGTTCATCGACGCCGCCACGCAGCGCCCGCGCCGCATCAACGAGCGCGAGCGCGAGGCCTGGACCCCCTACCTCGACGAGCCGCTCACGTTCCGCGGCGGCCGCAGCAGCGACTGAACCCCCGGGCGCTCGCATGGAGGCTCATCCGCGCCGCGCCGCGCCGCGCCGCGCCGCGCACGCTAGCTGCGCTTTCGGCGCACCATGCCCTCCTGGGCGACCGTCGCCACAAGCGCGCCGTCCCGAGAGAACAGCTGCCCTCGCGAGAGCCCGCGGCCCCCGCGCGCGACGGGGGAGTCCTGGACGTACAGCAGCCACTCGTCAGCTCGCGCGTCCCGATGCCACCAGACGCCATGATCGAGGCTCGCCGCGCGAAGCCCCGGCGTCGACCAGGTCAGGCCGTGGCCGCGCATGATGGGCTCGAGGATCGAGTAGTCGCTCGCGTAGGCGATGGCGGCCCGATGCAGCATCGGATCGTCCGGCATGCGCTCCACCGCCTTGATCCACACCGCCTGCGCCGGCGTCGGGTCGCTGGCGGGCTCGAGATAGACGGGCCCGTCGACGTGCCGCATCGTGAACGGCCGCTTCAGCAGCCAGTACGCGGCCAGTGACTCCGGGGCGTCGTCGCCGAGTGTCGCCTTCACCGTCTCGAGCAGATCAGCCTCGCTCGGGAGGTCCTCCGGAGCCGGGATGCCGTCCGGCATGGTCACCTCGTGCTCGAAGCCCTCGTCGACATCCTGGAACGATGCGATCATCGACCAGATCGGCTGACCGCTCTGGAAGGCGCTCACAGCCCGGGTCGTGAACGAGTTGCCGTCGTGGATGCGGTCGACAGCAAAGGTGATGGGCAGCTTCACGTCACCCGGGCGCAGGAAGTAGCCGTGCATGGAATGCACCGGACGATCCGCCGCCACCGTCCGCGCGGCGGCGACCAGCGACTGCGCGGCCACCTGCCCGCCGAACACACGCCCGTGGGGCATCCATTGGCTCGGACCCGTGAAGATGTCGTCCCGAGTACGGGCACCGGTGTCGGTGAGGTCCAACGTGTGCAGGAACGCCTCGATGGGAGACAGCGCCTCGAGCGCATCGAACGACAACGGCGCAGGCTGGTGCTGAGCGGGCGAAAGCGAGGACGACTCGTGGAGCTGATCTGCCATCCCAGCAGTCTAGAGACCCGCCGCCGCAGGAGCGCTCGGGAAGAACTGGGTAGGTTAGATGGCAATGTCTCCCGTCCTCCGCATCCCCGATCTCCGTGCCGCCCGCGATCTCGAATCGTTCCTGGGTCGAGCCGGACGCATCGAAGACGGCGCGGTGAGGATCGTCGCCACTGGTTCGGTTGCGGCGTTCTGGGTTCCGGTGCTGCGGCCGCAGGGCATCCTGGACACCTCACCGCTGGTGCTCGGCGTGCGCGCGCTCCGCGCCGAGCTCCTCGGTGAAGCGGGCGACGACGCGCACGCGGGAGCGTTCGACGTGACCGTGCCGTTGCGAGCGCTCCTCGACCGTCTCGCCAGGCTGCGCGCACCGGGGGACGACGCGTCCGCAGACGAGACGGTCGGCTTCGACCTCTCGGTCCCGCCAGAGCGACTCCGCGAGTCGTGGGCAGGTATCGCAGCCCCCACCGGTGGCTGGAGCCTGACGGGTGTCCTGCCAGCGGCGACACTCATCGCAGCCGCAGACCAGGGCATCGCTGAGGTCGCCGAAGCAGTGCCCGGCAACCTCGGGACGGCGCTCGTCGAACGTGTCCGCACGGACGTGTGGACCCGCGTCATCGACGAGCCGAGCGGCCTCACGAGCGGCGCGGCCTTCGCCGCTCTCAGCCTCGGGTTCCTGCGCTCCGCTGATGACGCGCGCATCCTCACCGCCGGAGCGTGGCTGCGCCTCGAGACAACGCAGGGCAACGTGCTGCTGCGATCGAACCAGGCACGCTGAGCGCTGCCACCGCCCCGGAGCGAGTCTCTCGCTCCGCATCCGCGCACCCACGTGCGCCTCACCCCCGGAGGACCCCATGGACCGCAGCATCGACAGCCTCAAGACCGCGATCTTCGCGAGGAACGCGGGCGAACCGGAGTTCCATCAGGCGGTCACCGAAGTGCTCGACACGCTCGGCCCGGTGCTCGACCGCCACCCGGAGTACTTCGAGCTCGCGGTCATCCATCGACTGAGCGAACCGGAGCGGCAGATCATCTTCCGAGTGCCGTGGGTCGACGACAACGGTCACGTGCAGATCAACCGCGGCTACCGCGTCGAATTCAACTCTGCGCTCGGCCCGTACAAGGGCGGGCTCCGGTTCCACCCTTCGGTGAACCTCGGCATCATCAAGTTCCTCGGCTTCGAGCAGATCTTCAAGAACGCGCTCACGGGCATGCCGATCGGCGGTGGCAAGGGAGGCGCGGACTTCGACCCGCGGGGCCGGAGCGACCGCGAGATCATGGCGTTCTGCCAGTCCTTCATGTCGGAGCTGTACCGACACATCGGTGAGCACACCGACGTGCCAGCCGGAGACATCGGCGTCGGCGGCCGTGAGATCGGCTACCTCTTCGGCCAGTACAAGCGGCTCACCAACCGCTTCGAGGCAGGTGTGCTGACGGGGAAGGGCATGACCTGGGGTGGATCGCTGGTGCGCCCGGAGGCCACGGGCTATGGGACGGTGCTGTTCGCGCAGGAGATGCTCAAGGCGACCGGCGATGACCTCGACGGCAAGCGGGTTGCTGTCTCCGGCTCCGGGAACGTCGCCATCTTCGCGATGGAGAAGGCGATCGCGCTTGGCGCGACGGTCGTCTCCGCGAGCGACTCCTCCGGAGCGGTGTACGACCCGAATGGCATCGACGTCGAGGCCCTCAAGCAGCTGAAGCTCGTCGAGCGGAAGCGCGTGGGCGAGTACGTCGACCGTGTCGGCGGAAAGGCGCAGGCTCTCGCGAGCCCGGGTGCGATGTGGCACGTGCCAGTCGACATCGCCCTGCCGTGCGCGACGCAGAATGAACTCGACGGCGACGCGGCGGCAGCCCTGATCGCGAACGGTGTCCGCGTTGTCGCCGAGGGGGCGAACATGCCGTGCACGAAGGACGCCGCAGACCGGTTCCGCGCCGAGCCAGGGGTGCTGTTCGGCCCGGGCAAGGCGGCCAACGCTGGCGGTGTGGCGACAAGCGCGCTCGAGATGCAGCAGAACGCGCAGCGCGACTCCTGGTCGTTCGAGCACACGGAGGCGCGTCTCGCGGAGATCATGCGCGACATCCACACGCGCTGCAGCGAGACCGCGGAGGAGTACGGCAAGCCGGGCGACTACGTCCTCGGTGCGAACATCGCCGGCTTCTCGCGTGTCGTGGATGCGATGCTCGCGCAAGGCGTCGTCTGACCGACGACCAGGCAGACGTCGCAGCCGAGCTCAGGAGTCGGGCTCGGCTCCTGGGCTCGGCTCGAACGTGTTGACCATGGCGGTCGCGGCCCGGTCGAAGTAGTCGGTCATCTGCGCGCGGTGGATGGGGGAGAGCTCGAGCTGGTCCATGGCGGCGTGCATGTGCCGCAGCCAGTGCTCCCGAGCCTCCGGGTTGATGTGGAAGCCGTTGTGGCGCATCCGGAGCCGCGGGTGCCCGCGCTGAGCGCTGTACTCGCTCGGCCCGCCGAAGTACTGGGCGAGGAAGTGGCCGAGGCGCCACGTGGCACCCTCGAGGTCGTCCTGCGGGTACATGCGCCACATCAGCGGGTCCTCGCGGACGCCCTCGTAGAAGGCTGCGGCGAGCCTGTCGAACGCGGGCATGCCGCCGATCTCGTCGTAGAGGGTCGGCACGGCCGACGCGCCGCCGTCGGATCCGCGGAGGTGGATGGGGATGTTCGACATCAGGCGGTGCCTCCCGGGGTCGGCTGTCCGTCGGCCCCGTCAAGCACGATGGCCTTCAGCGAGGGCAGGTTGATGTCGGCCGACTTGAGCGCGTCCTGCGTGCGGGCGCGGAGCTCGCGCTCCACTTCCCACCTGGTGCCGGGGCGGACGCGGATGGTGAGGCGGAGGACGACGGCGTCGGAGGAGATGGACTCCATACCCCACATCTCGGGGGTGCCGATGAAGTAGTCCATCCAGTCCGGGTCTTCCGTGAGCTCCTTCGCGGCGTGCAGCATGACACGTTCGACGTGCGCGCGCGACGTCTCGTAGGGCACGGCGAGGTCGAAGACGATGCGGTTCCAGCCCTGTGAGAAGCTGCCGACGCGTTGGATCTCGCCATTGCGCACGAACCAGAGCGTGCCCTCGACGTCGCGGATCTGGGTGATGCGCACGCCCACCTTCTCGACGACGCCAGTGGCTTCCCCCATGTCGATGACGTCGCCGACCCCGAGCTGGTCCTCCATGACCATGAACAGGCCGTTGAGGACGTCGCCAACGATGCGCTGCGCACCGAAACCGAGACCTGCGCCGACCGCCGCGCTCAGGATCGACAGCGAGGCGAGGATGCCCGGGTCGATCTTCGCGATGATCATGACGATGAGGATGACGACCACGACGACGTTGACGATGTTCGTCAGCACGGAGCCGATGGTGCGAGTGCGCTGCACGGTGCGGACGGCAGCCAGCGGGGATCGGACCGAGAGCGCCTGCGTGTCAGTCACGCCGCGCTTCTTCTTGACGCCGCTCACGATCTGCTTCACGGAGCGGTCGATGAGCTTCAGCAGGATCCATCGGAAGACGAAGGCCCCGAGGATGTAGAAGACGATCGTGATGGGAACGTCGAAGGGGGCGAGCGCGGTCGTGAGGGAAGTCCAGAATTCTGCCATAGCGCATCGAGTGTAGGCGGATGCGCCTCTCCGTCTCGTGTGAGCGGCGTGCGAGGAATAGGCGAGTCGCGCATCCTGTTGCCCTCCGTATGAGCCTCAACGTGAACGACATCGAAGTCACCACCATCGACGGCGAGGCCAGGAAGCTCGCGGCGTATGAACCCGTGAAGCTCGTGGTGAACGTCGCCTCCAAGTGCGGCCTCTCCGGGCAGTACGAGAAGCTGGAGGAGCTGCAGCGTCAGTACGGCCCGCAGGGGTTCACGGTGCTCGGCTTCCCGAGCAACCAGTTCCTGCAGGAGTACTCGGACACCTCGAAGATCAAGGAGTACTGCTCGCTCACGTGGGGCGTCAGCTTCCCCATGTTCGAGAAGGTCAAGGTCAACGGCCGGTCCCAGCACCCGCTCTATGCGGAGTTGACGAAGACACCGGATGCGAACGGCAAGGCCGGCCGCGTCAGCTGGAACTTCGAGAAGTTCCTGATCGCCCGCGACGGCACGGTGACGCGGTTCCGCCCGACGACGGAGCCCGATGCGCCTGAGGTCGTGGCGGCGATCGAGGCTGCGCTCGCCGAGTAGGCAGCCGACACCGAACGCAGAAGAGGTCGCTTCCCAGCTGGGAAGCGACCTCTTCTTCGTGCACGTGACTATTCGGGCTGCGCGTCGCGCTCCTGGGCGGCGAGGGCCCGGACGACGCCGGCGCGCCCTTCGATGATCATGCGGCGGAACGCGGGGGCCGCGGCCTCGTTGTTCGCCAGCCACTCGTCGGCGGCGTCACGGATGCGCGCCGTCGCGAGACCCGCGGGGAAGAAGCCCTCGATGAGCGTCTCGGCGATCTGGAAGCTGCGGTCGGCCCAGATCGTCGAGATGTGACCGAAGTACCGGTCGACGAAGGGCTCGAGGAGCGCCTCGTCGTTGACCCGGTCGAAGCCCGCGACGGTGGCCCGCACGATGGCGTTGGTCGCGTCCGAGCGGTCCATGACGGATGCCCAGGCTGCTTCCTTGCCCTCGGGGGTCGGGAGTGCCGCGCGTGCGTGTGCAGCGCTGCGCTCCCCGTCGGCTGTGCGGTCGGTCTCGAGACGAGCCGCGATCTCGGCCTCGCCGGCGCGACCGCCGGCGACGAGCGCGTAGAGGAGCTCCCAGCCGAGATCGGTGTCGATCTCGAGTCCCTCGAGCGCGAACGTGCCGTCGAAGAGTGCGGCGACGGCGTCGAGCTGCGGGCCGGTCGCGGCGAGCGAGGCGAACGCCTTCACGAAGCTGAACTGCGCATCCGAGCCCGCCTCCGCCTGCTTCGCGAGCTCGAAGAGCTCATCGGTGACGACCTCCACGATTTCAGCGCGGTCTTCCGGAGCCGTGTAGAACTTCGCGGCCGAGATGAGCTGGCCGAGCACCGTGCGACGCGTCGTCGACTCGGTCTCGGTGCCGATGACGCCGAGGACGGCGCGGATGAAGTCGCGTGCCCGCAGCTCCGCATCCCTCGTCGCGTCCCACAGCGAGCTGACGACCAGCGAACGTGAGAGCGGCGCGCGCAGCTTGGGCAGGTCCTGCTGCACGGTCGTGACCGAGTGCGCGTCGAGACGGATCTTGGCGTACGCGAGGTCGTCGTCGTTCACGATGATCAGGTCGGGGAGGGCTCCGCCGACGAAGCTCGGGACCTCGGTGCGCTCGCCGTCCACGTCCAGCTCGAAGCGGTGGATGCGGACGAGCTCGTCACCCTGCACGTTGTAGAGCCCGATGGCGAGGCGGTGCGGGCGGATCGTGGGGTGCTCGGCGGTCGCGGTCTGCTCGATCGCGAACGACGTGAAGTTGCCGTTCTCATCGAGCTCGTAGACGGGGCGCAACGTGTTGACGCCCGCCGTCTCGAGCCACTTGGCGCTCCACTCGGTGAGGTCGCGGCCGCTCGTGACCTCGAGCTCGGCGAGGAGGTCGCGCAGCTCGGTGTTGCCCCACGCGTGCTTCGAGAAGTACGCGTTGATGCCGGCGAAGAAGGCGTCCCGGCCGACCCAGGCGAAGAGCTGCTTGAGGACCGAGCCGCCCTTGGCGTACGTGATGCCGTCGAAGTTGACCTGCACGTCGTCGAGGTCGCGGATCTCGGCGACGATCGGGTGCGTGGAGGGCAGCTGGTCCTGGCGGTACGCCCACGACTTCTCGCTGGCGTTGAAGGTGACCCAGTTCTCGGTCCACTCCGTCGCCTCAGCGGTCGCGAGGGTCGAGATGAACTCCGCGAACGACTCGTTGAGCCACAGGTCGTTCCACCACTTCATGGTGACGAGGTCGCCGAACCACATGTGGGCCAGCTCGTGGAGGATCGTGACGACACGGCGCTCGCGCACCGCATCCGCCACCTTCGAGCGGAACACGTAGGTCTCAGTGAACGTGACGCAGCCCGCGTTCTCCATGGCGCCAGCGTTGAACTCGGGCACGAAGAGCTGGTCGTACTTCGTGAACGGGTACGGGACCCCGAAGGCCTTCTCGTAGTACTCGAAGCCCTGCTTCGTGGTGCGGAAGATGTTGTCGGCGTCGAGGTTCGGCGCAAGCGACGTGCGGCAGTAGACGGCGAGGGGGATCGTGCGGCCGTCGATGGACGTGAGCTCGTCGCGCACCACCGTGTACGGGCCCGCGACGAGCGCGGTGATGTAGCTGGAGATGCGGGGCGTGGTGCCGAAGTGCCAGACGGCGCGCCCATCATCGATGGGCTGGGGCGCCTGCGATGGCTCGTTGGAGATGACCTGCCACGCGGCGGGCGCGGTCACATGGAAGGTGAAGTTCGCCTTCAGGTCGGGCTGCTCGAACACCGCGAACATGCGGCGGGAGTCTGGTACCTCGAACTGCGAGTACAGGTACACCTCGCCGTCGGCAGGGTCGACGAAGCGGTGCAGCCCCTCGCCCGTGTGCATGTAGATCGCGTCGGCGTCGATGGTCAGCGTGTTGCGCTCGGCCAGATTCGGGAGCTGGATGCGCACCCCGTCGTTCACGGCCGCCACGTCGAGCGCCTCGCCGTTGAGCACGACGCTGTGCACCTGGCGGGTGATGGCATCGATGAACGTGGACGCGCCGGGAACCGCGGAGAACGTCACCGTCGTGATCGAACGGAACGTCTCAGGACCCGTCGTGAGGTCGAGTGCGACGTCGTAGTGCTCGACACCGAGCACAACTCCTCGACGCTCGACCGACTCAGCGCGAGTCAGGTTCTCTCCGGGCATTCCAGCTCCTTCGGGGTCAGGGGGCCCGGGTATTCCGGGCTTGCGGCGGCCAGCCTAGTCCTGCCGAGTAGGCTTATGCGTATGCCCGCACCGATCAAAGTAGATTTCTGGTTCGACCCGATCTGCCCATTCGCCTGGATGACCTCGCGATGGATCGACGAGGTCGCCCGCCACCGTGACCTCACCATCACCTGGCACATCATGAGCCTCGAGCTCCTCAACGAGGAGAAGGACATCCCGCAGTCGTACCGCGACATGCTGCAGGGCACGTCGCGCCTCGGCCGGGTCGTCGCCGGCGTCGAGCAGGACCTCGGCAACGAGAAGGTGAAGGCGCTCTACGACGCCCTCGGCACGCGCATCCACCCAGGCGGTCGCAAGGACCGCGACGCGGTGCTGGCCGAGGCCATCGCCGAGCTCGAGATCCCCGAGTCGATCGTCGAGCGCGCAGACGCCGGTGAGTTCGACGAGCGCTACCGCGCGAGCCACCTCTCCGGCATGGAGCGCGTCGGCGACGAGGTCGGCACGCCGATCATCGCCATCGACGGCGTCGCCTTCTTCGGCCCGGTCATCTCGCCCGCGCCGAAGGGCGAGGAGGCGCTGCGCCTCTTCGACGGCGTCGTCATGGCCGCGTCGGTCGACGGCTTCTTCGAGCTGAAGCGCAGCCGCACCCGCGGACCGGTGTTCGACTGATGCGGATCCACGTCGCCACGGACCACGCGGGACTCGAGTTCTCGCAGCAGCTGCAGGAGCACCTGCGCGAGCAGGGGCACGAGGTCGTCGACCACGGACCTGCCGAGTACGACGCGCTCGACGACTACCCGTCGTTCTGCATCAACGCGGCACAGGCCGTCGCCAACGACTGGGCGAACGGCTCGAAGTCGCTCGGCGTGGTCTTCGGGGGCTCGGGCAACGGTGAGCAGATCGCCGCCAACAAGGTGACCGGCGTGCGCGCCGCGCTGGCATGGAGCGACGCCACGGCGCAGCTCGCCCGAGAGCACAACAACGCCAACGTCATCTCGATCGGCGCGCGGCAGCACGAGATCGCCGACGTGCTCAGGTTCATCGACATCTTCATCGCGGAGCCCTTCCCAGGGGAAGAGCGTCACCTGCGTCGCATCTCGCAGCTCGCCGAGTACGAGCAGACCGGCAAGATCGCCGGCAAGTCCGTGCTCGGTTCCGTTGGCACGGTCGTGCCGCCGATGGTGGAGTCGGAGACGCCGGCGGGGAATGCCTGAGGGCCACTCCGTCCATCGCATCGCCCGGCAGTTCACCGCGAACTACGCCGGTCGCGTGGTGGCGGCGTCGTCCCCGCAGGGCCGCTTCGCCGAGGGCGCTGCGGAGATCGATGGCCGCGAGATGGTCGAGACGTTCGCCGTCGGCAAGCACATGTTCTCGCGCTTCGACGGCGGGATCTGGTTGCGCGTGCACCTCGGCATCTACGGCGCCTGGGACTTCTCCGGCCAGGTGTCGACGACACTGGGCCAGACGGGCGAGTACTCGCGCAAGCGGCCAGGCGTGACGATTGAGGACTCGCGTGGCGAGACATCGCTGTCGAGCATCGGAGCCCCTCGGCGGACACGCCTCAAGATGGCGGAGGCCGAGCGTGAGCAGGAGCTCTCCCAGTGGCCGCCAGAGCCGGTCGGCGCGGTGCGGCTTCGTCTCCTCACGTCCGAGACCTGCGCGGACCTGCGCGGCCCGACCGCCTGCGAGCTCATGACGGGCGATGAGGTGGCGGCCCGCATCGAGAAGCTCGGCCCCGATCCGCTCGTCGACCGCGGCGCGAAAGCGGAGGCACGGTTTCTCGAACGAGCGAGGGGCAAGCGGACGCCGATCGGCATCGTGCTCATGGATCAGCAGATCGTGAGCGGCATCGGCAACGTCTACCGGGCCGAGATGCTCTACCGGGCGGGCATCAACCCGCACACGCCGACGTCGCAGCTGACCGACGAGCAGCTCAGGGAGCTGTGGCGCGACTGGACGAAGCTCCTCAAGATCGGCGTGGAAGTCGGTCAGATGATGACCATCGACGGGCTCCGAGGCAAGGCGAAGGCCGCGGCTCTCGAGAACCGTGAGGATCGGCACTGGGTGTACGGACGCGCGGGGGAGCCGTGCCGGGTGTGCGGAACACCCATCGCGCTCGGCGAGATGCAGGCCCGCAAGCTCTACTGGTGCCCCAGCTGCCAGCTCTGAGGGCCCGCTGAGCCCTCAGGCGACGGCGACTGCCGTCACCTGAGGGCGCTGATCGACGCCGCCGCGCGCTTGGCGTCGCGCAGTCGTGCCTCGTACGTCGTGGCGATGACGACGAGCACCGTTCCTGCCAGCGCGAGCCACACCCACCAGGGGATGACGTCGGCGACGACGGCGAGCTGCTGTCGGAACGCGGTGACTGCGTGCAGCACGGTGACGATGGCGCCGAAGACGAGTGGCGCCTGCAGGCGCCTGGTGGCGCCCCAGACGGTGATGCCGACCGCGAGGAGCCCGAGCGCGATGAGGCGCCACGGCGCGGGGTCTGCGAACTGGGCCAGGTAACTCGGCACGAGCAGCAGCACCAGGCCGGGCGTGAGGGCTGGCCAGCTGCGCAGGGTGGGGCGCTTCGCGAGGAAGAACAGACCGCCCGCCAGCAACGTGGCACCGAGCGGGGCGGTCGCGAGCTCCAGCCAGGGGATCGGGAACTGCGTGCCGAGCGCGCCTGCGGTCGCGACGAGGGTGGCAGCTGAGAATGCGAGGACAGGCAGGCGCAGCGGCGGCTGGGCGCCAGGAACGGCGTGCGCGGGCGCAAGCGAGGGCAGGAGCTCCGGGCGGAGCAGCGCGACCAGCGTGAGGCCGCACAGCGCGACGACCCACGTCAGCGCGAGCTGCTGGTTGTTCTCGACGACACCGCGCAGGATGCTCGGGAACGCGGAGAGCACGAGCGACGCGATGGCGACGGGCACGAGCACCGTCGCGGCGAGCGCGGCGAGGCGCGGATTCTCGAGCTGCTGCTGCCGCCGCCAGAGTGCGCTCGCGAAGATCAGCACCAGCCCGGCGGGAAGGACTCCCCAGATCGGCAGCGTGATCGGGGTCAGCGGGCCCTCGGCGGCGAGCACGAGGGCGGGGCCGAGCACGGCGGCCGAGATGGCCGAGCCCACGCCGAGGGCGTTCGCCGAGGCGCGCATCCAACCGGCGACCGGAACGATCGCGCACACGACGACGAGTGTCAGCGTCAGCACCGAGAGGGCCAGCTCGGGGACAGTCAGGGAGAGGATGCGCGAGGTGTCGCCGTCGCGCGGCTGCGAGACGGCGGCGAGCGCGCCCGCGCTGAGCCAGACCCCGGGAGCCGCGGCGAGCCAGAGGAGGCTCTCGACGCTCGAAGCTCGCGCCTCGTCGGCGCGCCTGCCGACCTTCGCTGTTGCGATGCCTGCGGCGAGGAGCACGAGGAAGGCGCCACCGAAGGCCACGAAGATGGATGCGCCGTCCCAGTTCGCCAGCACCTCCCAGACCCACGCGAGCGCGAGCACCGGCACGCCGAGGTAGCGGAGCAGCGCATAGGGCGACCTGGCACCGAGCTGCGTGCTCGCGACGACCGCCGTCACCGCGACGAGCGCTGCCGCGAGTGGCAGCGGTGTCCAGCCGTCGAAGCCATCGGTGCGGCTCGCGGCGGCTGCGCTGGGGGCGAGCACGGTGCCGAGCAGCGCGGTCACGAGGCCGAACGCGCGCAGCGCGATTCCGTCACCTCGACGCGTCTGCTGCGGCGCCAGCAGCACGCCCAGCAGCGCGGTGAGCGCCCCGAGGGCGCCTGCGGTGGCAGCGAGCTGCACCGGCGTGGCGCTCTCGAAGCCGACCAGCTGGACGTGGTGGATGAGCATCCAGGACCCGAGCACGCCCGTCGCGTAGCTGGCGAGTCTCGTGAGGAGGCGCGTCTCCGAGAACGTCCGGACGAGGACGACCGCCGCTGTTGCGATGACGCCGACGAGCAGCGACGTGATTCCGGCTTGTTGCTGGACCCAGAGAATGGCCGCCGCTGTTGGCTCCCAGATCGCGATGGCGAACCCCTGCGAGGCAAGCGCGAGGAGGCCGACGAGCGCGATGCTCGCGCGGCCGACGCCGGTGAGGATCCGGGTCGGGAGGCCTGCGGCGAGGAGCCCCGCGAGCAGCGCGAGCCCGAGCAGGAGGAGCCGGCCGTCGAACCGCGTGGTGAGCAGGAGCGCGACGGTGAGGGCCCCGCTGAGCGATGCGACCATGGCGAGGAGCAGCTTGCGCCTGGACCGTGTCGTGTCGGCAGACCAGACGGGGCGAAGCAGCAGCCAGGTCACGCCGCTGACGAGCAGGACGCAGGCCGTGAGCCAGATCAGCGCCTCGGCACCGGGGAGCAGGCCCGTGAGCAGGCCGTCCCGGTTCGCCTCACCTCGAAGCTTGGCCCCGAGGTGCGACAGAGCTGACAGCACGGCGACGCCGACGGAGACGGCGCTCAGCGAGATGAGCAGCGGGCGCGCGGGGGCCGGGATGCCGAGCGTGCTGGCGGACGCGGCGACCGCCAGGGCGACGGCGGCTCCGGCGAGGAAGTAGGCGAGTGCGTTCGTGGTCGTGTCACCCGAGGCCACGGCAGGGGCGACGGTCGAAACCGCGAGACCGCCGGCCAGGATGTACGCGGCGGCACGCGCGGGTTCGCGTGCACTGCGGGCGCGGCCGAACCACCAGAGCAGCAGGGCGGCGGCGGCGAGCGGGATTCCGGCTGGCAGGTGGAAGCGCTCGGCGGTATCGATGCTTGGGGTGCCGATGGCGAACACGTACCACGCGGCGGTGAGGAGTCCGACGCCGATCCAGGCCAGGAACGCGCGTCCTCTGGCTTGGAACAGCCCCGAGGGGGAGATCGCCAGCAGGATGGGAACGGCCGCCGCGATCACGATCGTCGCGGCAACGTACTGAGCCCCTGCTGGCTGTCCGAGCGCGCCCGTGAAGGCTGGCGTACTCGCGAGCGCTACGACGGCGACCGCAGCGACGGCCAGCTCGGCGGGAAGGACACGGGACGCGAGTGCGCAGCGGAGCCTCGCGACGAGGGTGCCTCCGGCGACCAAGAGGCTGGCGACGACGCCGAGCGACGCGGCGACGGCCGGAAGGGGCGAGGCCACCACGAATGCGGCGGCGAGCGCTCCCAACGTCGCCCAGAGGGCTGGCACCATGGCTGGGAGGAGCGGCGCCACCGCTGGCACGTCGTCGTCCTGCCTTCGGCGCAGCGCCACGACGCTGATCGTGGCGACGAGCAGGGCGCCGAGTGCGGCTCCCACGTACCAGAGCGAGCCGAGAGGCGAGGCGGAAGCGGTCAGCAGGGCGTCGCCGTCAGCGCGATTCGCCGCCGCTCGGACGATCGCGAGCAGGACGAACGATGCCGCGAGGGTCGGGATCGCCGCCGAGTAGGCGAGCAACGTGCGCTCGGCCGCGACGAGCCACGGCCTGGGGAGGAGGATCGCGGCGGTGAGCAGGAGCGCGATGCCGAGATACGCGCACGTGACGGCGAGGCTCGTGCCGAGCACGCCGGACGAGTTCCAGGCATCGTGTGCGAAGGCCACGAGCAGCGGAACGGCGAGCAGTTGCAGGGCTGTGAGCGCGGTGAGCACCGGGCGGAGTGCCGAGAGGCTCGTCGGCACGGAGAAGCGCAGGCAGAACGTGAGCGCGGCGGCAGCGACGAGGGCGGCGGTCTCGAACGGGGCTGCCGCGAGGGCCGGCAGGAACGAGGCGAGGATGCCAGCTCCGGCGACGTACCGCAGGGTGACCAGCAGCCCGACCCGGTGCGGGTCGTCCTGCGGAGCGGCTGACAGGTTCCGCGCAAGCAGCGCGGCACCGACGACTGCCGCGGCGGCGATCGCCAGGTTCGCGATGGTGACGCCGAAGGGTCCAGGGGTGCTGGCGGCGGCGCACAGTGCGAGGAAGGACCCGGCTGCAGTGAGCGCGGGCGTGAGGCGCTGGAGTCGCCCGGGGGCGAGCAGCAGCAGGCCCGCCGCGAGAGCGAGCCCGACCGCGCCGCTCGCTATGGCCCACCAGGTTCCGCCTTGCGCCCCCGCGAATGCCTCTGCCATGCCTGCCTGGTCGGCGCTGACGAATGCCAGGAGGGCGCGGAGGGGGAGTACGTCGAGTGCGAGTGAGAGGACCGGGACGACGGCTGCGCCGACGGTGGTCCAGCTCCAGGCGGTGACCGCGATCTGCACGGACGAAGCCGTCGACTCGGCGGAGTTGGCGAGCCGAGCTCTGAGGACCTGCCCGGCGGCGAGCGCCACCGGGATGAGTGCCAGCGAGAGCGCCAGCCTCACGGGGCCGGTGAAGCTCAGCGGCACCGCGCCGAGGGCGAGCGCGGAGAGGACGCCGAACGCGACGAGGAGGGTGCGGCCGCCGAGCGCACCGCGCTCGCGGCTGACGAGCCAGGCGAGGAGGGCGGCGGAAGCGGCCGCCATGACGAACAGGACTGCGTAGCCGAGCCATGGGTCCTTGCCCGTTGCCGCGGCCGCGCCGGAGAGCACGCCCGCGGCCAGTGCGACGACGCCCATGACGGACAGGATCCAGCGTTCGAGCGAGCGCGGTGTGGCTGCGCTGAACGCGTCGGCGGTGGGCGGATGCGGCCCTGCGGTGGTCGGAGGCGACTGCTTGACCCGCAGGAGCACGTGGAGGGCGGAGGCGGCGCCCGCGAGGACGAGCGCGAGCACGAGTCGCTGGACGGGGGAGAGCGCCGCGGAGGTGGCGCCGGCCACGGTGAGCGCGATCGCCGGCAGAACGGTGAGGCTCGCCGCGATCCCGGGGGCTCGCAGGTGTGCGAAGCGATGCCACGTCTCGAACGCGGCTGTCGCGACGAGGAGCCCGACGCCCCAGTACAGCGTCCCGGGCACGCGGCCGGCGCCGAAGAGCCCCGTCGCCTGCACAGCCCAGACGTCGAGGACCACGAGGACGATGCCGAGCGCGGCGATGCCCTCGGCGGTCGCCGAGAGCTTGCGCCGCTTGAGGATGCTCGCCGTGGCGACGACCGCCAAGGTCACTCCTGCCGTGATGGCGGCCTTGACCTCGACGCCGAAGACGACCCAGGCGAAGGTGAGGAAGACGACTGCGGCGATGCTGAGGAGTCCGATGCCGAGCACCAGCAGCAGGAGCTGCACGCTGGAACGTCGGGGCCGCTGCGGTTGGTCTGGATGCGTTGGGGGCATGCGCTGCGCGGGCGGTGCCTGGCCGGCTGCAGGAACGTGGGCTTGGGCCCAGCGATCGGCCGGAGCCTGCTGCGGTACTGCGGTCGCCTCCGCCCCGAGGTGCCCTGCGGCGCCCCCGAGGAGCCGCGCGTGGTCGGCCGCGAGGACCGCTTCACTGGCCTGAGCTCGCCCCTGCCGCTCGCTCTCGAGACGGCTCTGCTCTGCTCGTGCCTGCTCAGCGCGGAGCGCCGCGGCCGCCTTGGCCCGGGCTTGCTCGCCGGCAGCGACGATGAACTCGCCGCGGGCGAGCAGCGGTTCGCGCGCCTGCGCGCCGAGGTCGAGCAGGTGGCCGATGACGGCAGGATCGCGGGTGAATCCGCAGCTCGGGCAGGAGGCGCCTGGAGCCCCGTAGGTCTCGAAACACGACGGGCACTTGCTCGGGTCGGTCAGATCGCCGAGCGTCTTCGGGAACCGTGGCCTCTGGGCTGGTCTGCCCGCTCCTGCGTCAGTCACTCTGCGTATCCCCCTGGGTCGTCTGGCCGTCAGCCTAGCGAGCGCGCCGCCGGAATGCCGGTTTTCAGACAGGGGTTGGGGAGGAGGTTCCCGCAGGGATGCAGCCCGTGGTTGCCGGGGCCGAAGGTGGTGCGCCGGTCAGGCGCTGACGAGCGGGAGGCGCTTTCGCCAGTTGCTGATCGACACCGAGATGCGGCTCGAGGGCTCTTCATCCCAGTCCACAGCAAGGCTGTTGCTGCGCATCGTCGCGACGATCAGGCGCCCGAGCTGGCGCTCAGCGTCAGCACGCTCGTCGGCCGTCCCTGCGTCGTGCGACGCGAAGAGCCCGAATGCGAGGAAGAGCTGCGCGTCGTCGCCGGCGAGGCGTTCAGCGTCCTGCTGGTGGAAGAAGACGTACCCGCTCTGGGCTTTCGTGAGCTTCTCGCCCTCGATCTCGGCGTGTCCGCAGTTCTGGCAGCAGGCGAAGTTCATGCGGGCGACGACACCGGCTCGCTCCAGGTCGGCGAATGCGGCACGGAGCTTCTCGTAGTCGCCCTCGCTGGACCAGTCGCGCTGGCAGTCGGCGAGGTCATCCCAGGTCGCGGTGACGATTCGCTCGATCTCGTCGGCGCGGACGGGCAGCGCTTCATCCTCAGCGAATGAGCCTGCCGTCTCGAGGGCCTCGTCGAGAGACACGAAGCCAGGACGGATGAGCTCGACGGTCTTGGCGCGGAGGGTTTCCCGCGGGTTGTGAACGCCGTGCGGCTGGTGCTCGGCCTGGGGTGTGGTCGAGGCTGGGCGGAGGTACTTGAACAGATCCACGGCGGAGACTCTACGTCTCCGGGGCGGGTACGTCCAACCGTGAGCTGTTCAGGGTCCCCTTCACGCCTCTTCGACTTTCGCATGCGGCCGTGGAGGCGGAGACTTGCGGCATGACTGACTGGAATGTGCGCCCTGTGACGTCCGCTGACGAGCCCCAGTGGCGCGAGCTCTATCGGGGCTACCGTGAGTTCTACGGGGTGCCGGCCGACGAGTCGAAGTTGGATGTGGTCTGGTCCTGGCTCGGTGACGAGGCGCACGAGACGCACGGTTTCGTCGCGGTCGACGAGCAGGGACGCCTGGGCGGGCTTGCACACGTGCGCCGCTTCGCTCGCCCGTTGTCTGCGACGACGGGGCTGTACCTTGATGACCTCTTCACCTCGACGGCGGTTCGCGGAGGCGGCGCCGGGAGGGCGCTGCTGCTGCACCTCGGCGACTATGCGCGGGAATCCGGCTTGAGCGTCGTGCGCTGGATCACCGCGGAGGACAACACGACGGCGCGCCGCCTGTACGACGCGGTTGCTGCAGAGACGTCGTGGGTCACCTACGACATCGTGTCGTGATGGCTCTCGGGGTGGAGCCTGCGTCTTTCGGCGTTCACTGAATCGCGAGACACTGTGCCAGACCGGGCTCCAGCTCGACGCTTCGACGAGGAAGGCCACCCCGATGCCGACACACCTCAGCCGCCTGCAGCGTGACCGCGCGCCGCGCCCGAGCCGTGACGAGCTCTACGCGGCGGGCAAGGCGCTCCGCAAGACGCAACCGCACGTCGAGCATGCCATCTTCGTCGCAGGAGAGCGCGACCCGAAGGCAATCCTCGCCGAGCAGAACGCGGCGAGACTGCCCGATCTCGTGCCGCTGCGCATGGGTCGGATGCTCGAGCGCCCCTTCACGTTCTACCGGGGCACTGCTGCGATCATGGCGCACGACCTCGCGCAGGGCGTGAGCACGGGCATCCAGGTCGTGGCGTGCGGCGATGCCCACCTCAGCAACTTCGGACTCTTCGCCTCGCCCCAGCGCACGCTCGTGTTCGACCTCAACGACTTCGACGAAGCAGCGTCAGCACCGTGGGAGTGGGATCTCAAGCGGCTCGTCGCGAGCGTCGTCGTGGGTGCCCGCGACCTCGGGCTGACCGAGGAGAAGACGAGGAAGGCGGCGAGGAAGACGGCGGCCGCCTACCGGGAGGGGATGCGTGAGATGGTCGGCCACTCGGCGCTCGACCGGTACTACCTTCGGCTCGACACGGACGTGGCGCACCCGTCGTTCCGCACGGAGGCGCAGGATGTTCTCGCGAAGGCGACGAAGAGCGCGAGGAAGCGCACGTCCCAGAAGTTCGTGGACAAGCTCACCGAGCGGGCGGCCGACGGGACGCGGCTCATCGTGGAGAACCCGCCCGTGATGACGCACGTCCCCCCGGAGTCGGAGGCGCGCGTCGAGGAGCTCTTCGAGCAGTACCGCGCCACGGTGGGCACCGACGTGGCGTTCCTGCTCGGCAACTTCACGCTCACGGACGTCGCGCGGAGGGCCGTCGGCGTCGGCAGCGTCGGCACGCGGTGCTTCATCCTGATCCTGACGGGGCCCGCGGGTGAGGCGCTGGTGCTGCAGGTGAAGGAGGCGCCGGCGTCGGTGCTCGAGACCTACGGCGACGTCGACCCGCGGCGGCTCCTGCAGGCGCGGACGCGCGCCGAGTACGACGAGCTCGGCGAGGGGTACCGGGTCGTGAGCTGCCAGCGCATCCTGCAGGCCGTCTCCGACCCCTTCCTCGGCTACCTTCGCTTCGCGGGCGAAGATGGGATCGAGCGCGACTTCTACGTGCGGCAGTTCAGGGACATGAAGGGCTCGGTCGAGCTCGAGCAGCTGACTCCTTCGGAGTTCTCGAAGTACGGCGAGGCATGCGGGACGATCTTGGCCCGTGCGCACGCGCAGAGCCCGATCGCCCCCATGATCGCCGGCTACCTCGGCAAGAGCGGGTCGTTCGACGGGGCGATGGCGGAGTGGGCCATCGGCTACGCCGAGCAGTCCGCCCTCGACTACGCGGAGCTCCTCGCGGCCCGAGACCGTGGCGACTTCGAGGCTGTCTCCGACCGCTAGGGTGCCCCGGGTGCCCCGGGCGGGCTGGCCTCGCGGGGGTGCAGACCTGGGCTTCCCGCATCCACGAGCTGCGATTCGGATGCAGGAGGCCCAGGTCTGCGACGGAACGAGGCTAGGAAGCGCGCTGCGTGCGTGAGGCGCTGTCCGCATCCACAGCCGTGAAGGCGGCGGGTGCGCCCTGCTGCTGCAGCCAGCCGTGCTCGCGCAGTGCGCTCGCCGCCGCCTCCCTGGCGGAGTAGGGGACGATGCGGCCGTCGACCTCGACATCAGCCCGATGGCCGTGGCCGCCGATGAAGATCAGGTCGCCGACCTCCGCCATCGCGATGGCGTGGTTGATGCCGGTTGCCGAGTCGGCGATCTCGTACAGTTCCCGCTCGGGGAACTCCGCGCGGATCGTCTCGACGAGCGTGCGGCGGATGTCGTCCGGGTCTTCCGTGCGCGGGTTGTAGTCGGTGACGATGACGACGTCCGACTCCTCGCTTGCGGCGCGAGCCATCTCGGGCCGCTTGCCCTTGTCGCGGTCCCCGTCTGCGCCGAAGATCATGAAGAGCCGGCCTGGCGTGAAGGGGCGGAGCGCGTGCAGCACGGCGCGGAACGAGGCCGCCGTGTGGCCGTAGTCGACGTAGACGCGCAGCTCGGAGTCGCCCGACACGAGGTCGAGGCGGCCGGGGACAACCGGGTGGAGGCCGTCGGTGGCGGCAAGCGCTTCGCGGATCTCGTCGAGGGAGGCGAGTCCGGCGCCGATGGCGGCCACGATCGCCAGCGACAGATCGAGGGCCGTGAAGGCCCCCGGCAGGCCGATGCTGGAGGTGAGCTCCTCACCGTTCGGTCCGCGAAGGGTGAAGTCGGTGCGCTCGAGGCCCTCGGCGTCGATGTGGAGCAGCCAGTCAGCGATGTCCGCGCCCTCTGCCGTGTCCCGAGCGACCGTGACGACGGGGATCTGCGCCTCGCGGGCCGCGCGACGACCCCACTCGTCCTCGACCGCGATGACGCCGCGCTTGGCGTGCCTGGGGGTGAAGAGCGTGAGCTTCGAGGCGAAGTAGTTCTCGAGCGTGCCATAGACGTCGAGGTGGTCCTGCGAGAGGTTCGTGAAGATCGCGCTCTCGAAGGGCAGACCGTCGACGCGGGCACCGTCGAGCCCGTGCGAGGAGACCTCGATTGCCGCCGCCTGCACGTCGTCCTCGGTCATGCGGGCGACGAGCCCGTGCAGGTAGTCCGACTCTGGGGTCGTGAGGCGGCCGGAGAGGCGGGTCTCGAGTCGCGCGTCGCCGACGATGCGTTCGACGGTTCCGGAGAGGCCCGCCTTGAGGCCGAGCGAGAGGAAGAGCGCGTGCAGCAGGTAGCTGGTCGTCGTCTTGCCGTTGGTGCCGGTCACGGCGAAGAGCGGGGGAGCTGTGGTATCGGTTCCGAAGACCGTCCCGGCGGCGATGCTCATCACCGCGCGCGGGTTCTCGACGACGATGGCAGGAAGCCCGTGCTCGGCCGCCAGGGCGGCCCCTGCCGAGTCGGACAGGACGGCGACGGCTCCGGCGCGCACGACGGCGGGCAGAAACTCGGCGCCGTGCCGCTGTGCGCCGGGAATGGCGACGTAGAGATCGCCGGGTCGGATGCGACGGGAGTCGCTGGACACACCGGTGACCTCGACGTGCGCGCTCGCCGCGGAGACCGACCCACCGGTCGCGTCAGCGACCGCCGTGAGCGGAACGGAGTGCGGGCTGTTGGGGCGGGCCAGGTCTGACTGCAATGGTGTTCCTCTCGGAGTGCGCTGGGGCGCCGCGGATGGCCTTCACTGCAACGCCTCGGCCGCCGACGGTGCGACGAAGCCTCATCACGCCGACGTGCAGATAACAGGAAGATAACGACGATCCATATGTGGACCACCCGGCATGCATGTGAGGCGTCTATGAACGGCACATGAGGGGAACGCGAAAGGCCCCCTCGAGAGGGGGCCTTGGCGGGTCTGGTCGGGGTGACAGGATTCGAACCTGCGACTTCCCGCTCCCAAAGCGGGCGCTCTACCAAGCTGAGCTACACCCCGGTGCCGATCGCTCGGCGAACCGCAGGTAATGCTACCGGACGCGCGGGGTGTCGCAGACCACACAGCCCGCTGCGACGCGCGGGGCGGGGTGCGAGTTCACGGACAACTCCAACATGCGGTAGCATTCTCTTCGTCCCGATTCGGGGCTGTAGCTTAGTGGTAAAGCCTCTGTCTTCCAAACAGATGATGCGAGTTCGATTCTCGTCAGCCCCTCCAGCGAAATCCCGGTCAGCCCACGCAGGGCTGCCGGGATTTTCTCGTCGGTGCTCGCTTCTTTCCGGTGGCCTACACCAGCAGGTCTCGGATGTCATCGGCGGAGAGCTCGGTGCTGAAGAGCTCGTCGTCGTCGATCACCGCATCGAAGAGCCTCGCCTTGCGCTCCTTGAGCGCCATGACCTTCTCCTCGATCGTGCCCTCGGCGATCATCCGGTAGACCATGACGCGTCGCTGCTGCCCGATGCGGTGCGTGCGGTCGATGGCCTGCTCCTCGCTCGCGGGGTTCCACCAGGGGTCGAGCAGGAAGACGTAGTCGGCCTCCGTCAGGTTCAGCCCGAAGCCGCCCGCCTTCAGGCTGATGAGGAACACGGGGGCCGTGCCCTCCTTGAACGAGGCGATCACGTCGGCCCGCTTCGTGGTCGTGCCGTCGAGGTAGACGTACGGGATGCCCTGCGTCTCGAGGCGTGCGGCGACGAGCTTCAAGTAGGAGGTGAACTGGCTGAACACCAGCGCACGGTGCCCCTCGGCGGCGACATCGGTGAGGTGCTCGAGGAGGGCATCGAGCTTGCTCGACGGGACGTCTCCCGGTGCCATGCCGTCGAGCCCGGCGTGGATGAGCGCGGGGTCGAGGGCGAGCAGTCTGAGGAGCGTGAGCGAGCGGAACACCGTGAAGCGGTTCTTGTCGAGGTCCTCGAGCAGGCCGAAGAGCTTCTGGCGCTCCCGCTGCAGGTAGAGGTCGTAGAGCTCGCGATGCTCGTCGCTCAGCTCGATGAACAGCGTCTGCTCCTGCTTCTCCGGCAGTTCGGGCGCGACGCGTTCCTTGGTGCGGCGGAGCAGGAAGGGGCGGATGCGCGCGCGGAGTCGTGCGAGCCGCTTGGCCCGCACCTCGGCGCTCGCCGGCTCGCTGAGGCCCGCGCCGACGCCCTCGCTCACCCCCTGCCGCTTGCCCTCGATCGTGCGCACGTACTCCTCGCCGAATCGTCGCGCTGAGGGGAACAGGCCGGGGGCGGTGATGGCGAGCAGCGCGTGGAGCTCGGTGAGGGAGTTCTCGAGCGGGGTGCCCGTGATCGCGAGCTTGAACGGCACCTCCAGCTCGCGCGCGCACTCGCTGACGAGGGAGTTCGCGTTCTTGACGAACTGTGCTTCGTCGAGCACCAGGCCTGACCATCCCGTCTCCTCGGCGACGGCGCGGTAGGCCTCGAAGTCGAGGCGGAAGAGCGCGTAGCTCGTGACGACGATGCTCGCCCCGGCTGCGACATCGGCGATCCGTCGGCCCGAGGAGGCCTGCGTCGCATCGACGATGCGCGTCACCAGCTCTGGGGTGAACCTCGCCGCCTCCGAGGCCCAGTTCGCGACGACGGACGTGGGTGCGACGACCAGGAGCGGCGCGGGCTCGTGGCCCTCCGGCGCCTCTTCGCGTGCGTGCTGTGCAAGTGCGAGCGTCTGCAGCGTCTTGCCGAGCCCCATGTCGTCGGCGAGGATGCCGCCGAGCCTGTTCCGCCAGAGGAACGCGAGCCAGTCGAGGCCCTCCTGCTGGTAGGGGCGCAGCTCTGCCTGGAGTCCGCGGGGAGGGACGATGCGTGACGGGGCGTCCTCCTGCAGCTCGCGGAGCAGCTCCCGCCACTCCACCGCCGGCTTGGACTCGTCGGCAAGGTCTTCGAAGTCCGACCAGAGGCTCGCGTGCCGCCGGCTGATCTGCAGTCGGTTCGGCTCCCACTCGTTGAGCCCCTGCGCCTCGCTGATGAGCTCGCGCAAGGGTTCGAACGCCGGATGCTTGAGGGAGAGGTAGCTGCCGTCGATGAGCAGCAGCCTGGGCCTGCCGAGGGCGAGCGCCTTGAAGAGCTTCGTGAACGGGATCACCTTGCCGTCGACCGTGACGGTCACGCCGAGGTCGAACCAGTCGTGCCGTTCGGTGGGCACGGTCGTGACGGTCAGGTTGGGTGCACCGTGGAGCTCGCGGTACTGGGGCGGAGTGCCGACGGTCTCGACGCGGATGCCGGGCAGAGCCTCGAGGCGAGGCAGTGTTTCGGCGGCGAAGCGAGCCGCGTCGATCTGCGTGAGCGTCACCCGCGCGGGCAGGGAGCCCGGCTCGTCGACGTCTTCCGGCATCCAGTCGCGCGGCAGCAGGCCCTCGTCGATCACGGAAGAGAGTGCTGGCGGCGTTGCTCGCGATCGGGGGTTCGTCCACTTCCAGCGCAGCTCCAGGCTGTGCCTCGGGCCGAACGTGGTCGTGAGGACGAGCTCGGGTGGCGCCGGTTCGGGGATGCGGACCGACGCGTCGGTGCTCCCCAGCCGCACGTGCGCCGCGAGCTCAGGCAGGTGGGCCGCTTCGAACTCTGCGGCATCGGCGCTCGGCACCGTGAACCGCGCTCGGTGCGCCCTGCCCGGCTCCAGCAGAGCGAGTTGCGCTTGTGTGAGACGCGTGTCGCTCGGCGCGAGGCGGATGCGGTCGGGGTTGTCAGCATCGAAGGCGTAGACGCCGTGGTCGCCGACCGGTCGTGCCGTGTCGAAGTCGGCGGGCGCATCCCCGATGAGGAGGAGCGGGGCGACGTCGAGGCCGTCCTCGGTCCTGCGGGCGTCCAGCGTGAGGTTGGATGAGCGCTCGAGGGTGATGCTGCCGCGCTTGCCGGTGCCCACGAAGGCGACGTCGAGGCCGACGGCTTCCCCCAGCATGGTCCACATGACGGGACTCGTCGCCTCGTCGAGGAACACCCACTCGCTGTCCTGGCCTGGCTCCGCGGGTCGCGCCGCGCGGTGCAGGGCGAAGAACTGCGCGAACCAGGCCTGGTGCCGCGGGTCGAGGTCGCGGCGACCGCGGAGGTGCTGCAGCCTCGCCCACGTGAGGTCGCCCTTGACCCACTTGCCGCGAACGCCCTGCATGACGGGCCGAACGCCGAGGCGCAGCTCGTCGAGCCCGACGCCGGCGCCACGTTCGCCCGTGAATGCTCGGCGCGACGTCGGCCCGTTCCAGCGGTACATGGTGCGGGGGATGAGCTCCCGCACCTCGAACTGCAGCGCAAGGGGCACCACCCGCTCGTGCGGCGCCGCCTGTGCGGCCGCTTCCGCGGCACCCGGCTGCTCGAGGAGCCGCCCGAGCGCGGTCCGCCACGACGCTGGCGCTTTGGGCTCACTCGGATGGGTCACCGGTGCAGTCTACGAACCACCACCCCCATCGGTGTCGTCGGGGGACGTCCTGGGGCTCTTACGGGGTCGCCTCGAAGGTGCCCTCCACGCCGAGGAAGGCTGCGTAGCGGTCCACCTGCGCTGTGATCTCACGCACCGCGGTCGCCGAGAAGCCGTCCGCGAGCGGCGTCGCGACCACGTTCGTCTTCGTTGCCGTGGTCTTCCTGGACCACAGACCGACGCACGTGCCGGAGCGCACGACTGTCGATCGGAACATCCCGTTGCCGCCCGGCACGATGAGGTCGGCGTGATCGGGATGCACGCTCGCCGAGCGGTCCTGGTAGCCGAGGATCCATTCGTCGAAGCCCGGAAGCAGCAGTGTCGGGGCGCTTTTCGGTCGCTCCCGCGCATCCAGCACCGCCGCGTCGGCGAGGTGGTGCGTTCCGTCGAACTGCACCCCGGCCAGCGAGTCACCCAGCTCATCGATCGCCGACCTGAGCGTGGTGAGCGGCAGCTTGCACCAGTACTGCAGGTCGGCGAGCGTCGCTGGGCCGTGACCGCGCAGGTAGCGCTGGACGAGTTCGCGCACCGCGGCGTCGTGGTCCAGGGTCACTGGGTTCGCGATCCATTCGGCGCCGAGGACCAGCTGCTGCTCGGTGCCCGTGAACGGACCGTAGACGAGGGTCGTGTCGAGCGAAAGCAGCCACAGGAGGTGCGCGCCGCGCTGGCCGCCGGTCGAGATGCCGTCACGTTCCCAGGCGGCGAAGAGCTCGGCGCGCGTGAGGCGTCGGGTCTCGCCGCGTGCATCCATCTCGGTGTGCAGCGAGTTCCGGGCGGCGTTCTCGGATGCCGCGTCGATTCCCAGGTCCTGGTGGCGCTTGCGCATGGATGCGCGTGCGCGGTCGGCCGTCAGCGGCTGCAACCAGGGCAGGTCGCGTGCGGGCACGACGTGCAGCGTCCCCCGCAACGGCCAGCAGCGCACGAGCTCTCCGCGGTCGAAGCTCGCCCGGACCTCGCCGATCGTCGATCCGGAGCGGAGTCCGAGCGACCAGAGCGCGCCTGGCAGGTCCTGTCCCTGCATGGCGAGCAAGCGCTCCGCAGTACCCGCGACCGTGAGGCGATCGCCCGTGAGTGCCTGCGCGCGCTGGCGCAGGCCGAGCAGCTGCGCGCGCGTGAGTTCCTTGGTCATGACGTCAGTCTGGCGGATGCGCCCGGCGGACGAGGGAGCTGCACAGCCGGTTTGCCTTGCAAGAGTTGCGAGTCAGGCGTAACGTGCAACCAAATGGTTACACGACAGCTCAGCGAGGACGACGTCAGCCGCATCTTCCAGGCCCTGGCCGATGCGACGAGGCGCGACATCCTCACGCGCGTGCTCCGCGAAGAGCAGTCGGTGACGAGCCTCGCGGAGGCCTACGCCATGAGCTTCGCGGCCGTGCAGAAGCACGTCGCCGTGCTCACGAGGGCGGGCCTCACACAGAAGCGCAAGCAGGGGAGGGAGCAGCTCGTGCAGGCCGACAGCGCCACGATCGCCAGGGCGACGCGGCTCCTCGAGTCCTACGAGCAGCTCTGGCGCGACCGCAGCTCCCGCATCGACGACCTGCTCGCCGACGACGACCAGACCGGAACACCCACCGCGCGCGCCGATGCCGGCGAGCAGTGATCGAGAGGAAGAGACCATGCCCGTCATCTCCACGCAGAAGGACGCGGATCAGCTCACGCTGACCGTGGTCACCGAGCACGCCGCGACGCCGGAGCGGGTCTGGCAGCTCTGGGAGGACCCGCGCCAGCTCGAGCGCTGGTGGGGCCCACCGACCTGGCCTTCGACGGTGGACGAGTTCGAGTTCGAGCCGGGCGGCCGGGTGTCCTCGCATATGACCGGCCCCGACGGCAGCACTGCTGGCGAATGGTGGGAGTTCGTCAGCATCCAGCCTCACCGCACGCTGTCGTTCGACAACGGGTTCGCGCACGATGACGGCTCCCGGAACCTCGAGCTGCCGGTCATGCGCTGCACCGTCACGATCGAAGGTCACGGGAACGTCACCCGCATGACCACCGTCTCCGTGTTCTCATCGCCCGCTGACTTCGACAGCATCCTCGAGATGGGGATGGCCGAGGGCATGACGGAGGCGATGGGCCAGATCGACGGGGTCCTCGCGAGCTGACGCATCCGCCGTGCGACAAAGCGGCGCGCGTAGGGGCATCGAGCCTCCACGCGCGCCGCTCGGACGTGCTGCTCTCGCCTACTTGTTGATCTTGCCGACGAGGTGCTCGCCCGCGGCGACGCGTTCGGAGTCGTCGCTGCCGGGGATGACGTTGCCGCGCAGTGAGCGCCCGGCGGTCTCCTTGAAGGTCAGCACCGAGATGAGGCCGATGAGACCCGCGCCGGCGAGGTAGAAGCCGGGGATGAGCACGTTGCCGGTCTGGTCGATGAGCCACGTGTTGGCCGAGGCCGCCGTGCCGCCGAAGATCGCCGTCGAGATGTTGTATCCGATCGCGAACCCCGAGTACCGCACCGCGGTCGGGAACAGCGCTGGCAGCGTGGAGGAGATCGTCGAGATGATCATCACCAGGAACAGGCCCAGGATGCCGAGTCCCGCGATCTGCGCGATGAGCGATCCGGTCTGGATGAGCATCACCGCTGGCACCGAGAACACCGTGAAGCCGATGCTCGCGGCGATGAGCTGCGGTTTCCGTCCGATGCGGTCGGAGAGCGCGCCGAACGGCACGATGACGGCCATCATGAGCAGCTGGATGACCACCAGGGAGAAGGTCGACTCGGCGGTGCTCTGGTCGAGCGTCGTCGACAGGTACGTCGGCATGTACGTCAGCACGAGGTAGAAGGCGACGTTGATGAGGATCACGAAGCCGAACAGCTTGAGCACCTGCATCGGGTAGTTCTTGAGGAGCGACACGAGTGCACCGATCGCGGACTGCTTCTCGCCCGGCTGCTGCGCGTCGTCGACGAACGTCTCGGACTCGCTCAGGTGGCGGCGCATCCACAGGGCGACGAGGCCGAGGGGGAGCGTCAGCAGGAACGGCAGTCGCCACCAGCCTTCGAGCATCCCGTCGTCGCCGACGATGAAGGCGAGCGTCGTGCACAGGATGGCGGCGGCGCTGGCGCCCGCGAGCGTGCCGAACTCGAGGAACGAGCCGAAGAAGCCGCGCTTGTCGTCAGGAGCGTGCTCCGACATGAAGATGGCCGCTCCCGCGTACTCGCCGCCGGCGGAGAAGCCCTGCAGCATGCGGAGCAGGATGAGGAGGATCGGCGCCGCGAAGCCGATCGAGTCGAAGGACGGCAGGAGCCCGATCGCAGCCGTCGAGAGGCTGATCATGATGATCGTGAAGACGAGCACCTTCTGGCGCCCGATGCGGTCGCCGAGCGGCCCGAGGACGATACCGCCGAGCGGACGCACGAGGAACGACACGGCGAAGGTCGCGAACGTCAGGATGAGGGCGAGCGCGCCGCCCTGATCGTCGCTGAACGTGAAGAACAGCTGCGAGACGTAGATGGCGAGGTAGCCGTAGATGCCGTAGTCGAACCACTCGATGGCGTTGCCGATCGCGGAACCGGCGACTGACTTTCGTGCGGTCTTGCGCTGGATGGGGGTGAGGTCGATCTCGCGCGTCAGGGGCGCAAGGGTGGCGCTGTGGCCCCCTTGGTTGGACTGATCAGAGGACATGGGGGCTCCTTGCTGAAAGTTCCACACGGGTAATGCCCAAGTCCAGCGCGCCCACCTGGGTGTTACCGGGACGACTCGCCGAGACGGAGCGCTATAAGCGCGTAGGCGCGCGCGGCGACGAGGAGGTCGCTGACCTGCACGCGCTCCTCCGGCTGGTGCGCCTGCGTCTTGACGTCGCCGGGTCCGAGGATGACGACGGGGATCTCGTGATGCCGGGCGATGAACCCACCCTCGCAGGCCGCGCTCCATCCGCCGATGCTCGAGGTGCCGCCTGCATCGGCGACGGCCCGCACCGCCGTGCCGGGCACGGGTGAGTCGGGCGGGGTGAGGAACCCGGGCATCGCCATGTCGAGCTGGCCGGTGACCGTGATGCGTTCGGCGTTCAGCATCCCGCTCGTCTCGATCGCCGACCGGATGCGCGCGAGCACGTCCTCGAGGATCTCCTCCGGCTCCTCGTGCGGGAGCACCCGTCGGTCGACGTAGAGCGTGCACTCTTCCGCGACGATCGAGGTGCCGTGACCGCCGGCGATCATGCCGACGTTCCAGCTCCCGGTGCTGATCAGGCCGGGTACTGCTGGCGCCTGCTGCGCGATGTGTCTCGCGTCGTCCTCGATGGTCTGCACGGCGATGGCCGCCGCTGCGATGGCGCTCGCTCCGTCAGCCGGATTGCCGGCGTGGGCTGCGGCCCCGCGCAGCGTGATGATGAAGTTCGTGGCGCCTCGGCACGCGACCACGGTGTCGAGGCCGGTCGGCTCGGCGACGACGCACGCCGTGTACGGCAGCGGCTCGCCCGCACTCCGCACCTCACGCGCTGTGGGCGCGTCCGCGATGTAGCGGAGCGCACCCGTCGCGGTGTCCTCCTCGTCGACGGTGCAGAGCAGTGAGAGGCGAACATCCGGGTGCTCCGAGCGCACGGCAGACATCGCCGCGATCACGGCGGCGAGTCCGCCCTTCATGTCGACGGCGCCTCGGCCGATGAGCTGGCCGTCGATGAGGCGCGGCTCGAACGGGTCGCCGAGCCAGCCGGCCCCCGCGGGCACGACATCGCTGTGTCCGAGGAAGAGCAGGGCGGGGCCATTGCCGTCGCCGATCTCGGCGAGCAGGTTGTGCCGACCGGGCGCGACCTCGGTGAGCGTGACCTGGGCCCCAGCCCGCTCGCAGAGCGATGCGAGGACCTCGACGGTCGCGGCTTCCGTCTCACCGGGGTTCTCGCCCCTCGCGCGGATGAGCTCGGCAGCGTCAGCGACGATGCTCTCGAGGTCGAGCCGTGCGAGCACCGCGTTCTCGGCTGCGCTCGGCCCGGTCACGCGTCACCCTTCACGATGAGCTCGCGCGGCGCGCTGGTCAGCACCTCGACGCCCGTCTCGGTGATGCGGATCGACTCGGACACCTCGAAGCCGAAGCCCGTCATCCACATGCCCGCGATGAGGTGGAAGGTCATGTTGGGGGCCAGCACCGTCTCTTCGCCCGAGCGGATGCTCACGGTGTGCTCGCCCCAGTCGGGCGGGTAGCCGATGCCGATCGAGTAGCCGAGGCGCGACGCCTTCGTGAGCCCCTGCTTCGCGAGCACCGCATCCCAGGCCGCGACTGCCGCCTCAGGGGTCTGGCCTGGACGCAGCAGCTCGAGCGCGGCCTCGAAGCCGTCGAGGGTCGTCGCGGCGACCCGCTGCAGCTCGGCGCTCGGCTGCCCGAGGCTCACGGTGCGAGCGAGCGGGGCGTGGTAGCGGCGGTGGGCGCCCGCGAGCTCGAGGGAGACGGCCTCCCCGGCCACGATCTCGGCGCCCGACCACGTCAGGTGAGGCGTGTCTGCGCCCTCGCCCGCCAGCATCATGGGAACGATCGACGGGTAGTCGCCCTCGGCGTCGCCGATCCCCGCGGCCTGCGCGGCCTGGATCTCCGCGACGATGTCGCTCTGCCTCCTGCCGCCGCGCAGCGCCTCGATACCGGCCGCCATCGCGTTCGAGCTCACGGCGGCTGCGCTCCGCATGAGCGCGAGCTCCGCATTCGACTTCACGAGGCGCACCCAGTTGACGAGCTCCCGACTGTCGACGAGCTCCCACTCGGGGAGCCTGCGCTGCAGGGTCAGGAAGGATCGAACCGAGAAGAAGTGCGCCTCCGACTCGTAGCCGACGCGCATCCTCCTGGCCGCGTGCCCGCGCTCGCGGAGCTCGGTGGCCGCCCAGTCCATGGGGTGCACCTCGGCGCGATGCACGAGGCTCTCCGGGTAGCCGGCGACCTGCTCGCGCGGCAGCCACGTCGTGTGGTGCGCGCCGTGCGCATCCATGGCCCGCATGACGAGCAGCAGATCACCGTCGGCCGGCACGAAGAGGAACTGCGGCATGTAGAACGACCAGGCGTTGTACCCCGTCAGGTAGTGGAGGTTGGCCGGGTCGGTCACGAGCAGGGCGTCGAGGCCGGCGTCCTGCATCCGGACTCGCGTGTTCGCGAGCCTGACCTCGAACTCCTCACGGCTGAAGTCTGCGAGCTGCGACATTCGGGCCCTCCTTCTCTGACGGCGGTCTCGAGAATCTACTCGCTCGCAGGCCCGGCTGAGTGCATGTAGTTCAATGGATGCGCGATCACTGCCCCGTTCATCGCCCCGAGGAGCTCACGTGCCAGACAACTCGACGCCAGACGACTCCGAGAAGGACGACGGCGCCGTCGACTATTCGCAACGCGACTACCAGGCGCCGACGGGGTACCGTGCCCCGGACTTCGTGTCGAAATGGGCGGCGCAGGACAGCAGGGGCGACGCGCAGCGGCTCGAGGACGAGCAGCGCGAAGCTGTTCGGGATGCGCAGGACGCCGACCGGGATCCGTACGGCACTCCGCCGTCGACGACAACAGGGGATGACACCCCGGCTGGCCTGCCTGACCCGCCGCGCACGCTGGAGGAGCTCGACGCGATCATCCGCCGCGAGCAGGAAACGCAGTCGGCGGGGCACGTGCTTCCCGGCGCGGGGGACGGCGAACAGCTCACGCAGCCGGCTGACGTCACACTCGACCGCGAGGAACTGCTCACGCGGGTCGCGACCGACAGCAGCGCCCTCCTCGGGAAACGTGCCAGGGAGGTCCAGAGCGCCCTGGTCGGCGGCCGGCCGGGGACCGGCGCGGGGCAGCGGGGAGAGGCCTCCTGGACTCCGTCGAAGCAGCGTCCCGTACCGCCGGCAGCACCCTCGCCTGCGTCGAAGGGAGCCGCTGCGACGGCGAAGAAGGGCGGTGGCGGCTGGTTCGGCGTCATCGCCGCCATCCTCGCCCTCACCTTCGCGATCTCGGGGATCTCGTTCATCGGCTGGGTGCTCGTCGTCGTCTCGCTCATCGCGAGCATCGGCCTGCTGCGTGCCGGTGGCGGGCGCCGCGTCGTCGGCGTCATCACGCTCGTCCTGACGGTCGTGGCGCTCGTGATCCAGCTGATCGGCTCGACGGGTGGCTCGATCCGGGGAGCGGTCACGGAGCTCTCCGGCGGCACCGGCACGCTCGATCTCAACGGGACGACCACTGTCTCGGGAACCGGCAACGCGCGGTTCGACGTCACCCTGCCGGGCGGATCTGCGGACATCGGCCTGCTGCAGGTCGAGTTCGAGGGCGAACGGCTGCGCATCTACGACGTCGACGCCGACGGCGAGCAGATGGGCGGCTCCTCTCTCTCCGCCTACGACGAGTACTCGGGCCTCGCCGTCATCAACGAGTGGACGGACGACGAGTTCCGTGCCATCGACATCGAGGCCGAGGGGGACTGGACGGTGACGCTCGTCTCCACGGACACGCTGCCCTCCTTCGACGACCAGTACTCGGGGTCCGGGCCGGAGGTCGTGCTCTACACGGGCGCCGGTGGGGACGCGACCTTCACCTTCGAACCGGAGCAGAGCATCTCGATCGACACGTTCGGCGCTGACAGCTGGTACGAGAGCATCAGCGAGGTCACGTCGCTCACCAGGCCCTTCCCGGCCGGCCCCACGATCATCCGCGTCGAGCCGTACGAGGACACGGCCTGGAGCATCAGCTTCGAGGGCGCGGCACCCACCCCGACGAGCTAGTCAGGACGCGCGGCGGTAGCGGAGCTCGGGGCGGCCGCGCTTGCCGTAGACGGGTTCGAGGACCGCCAGACCGCGCGCGCAGAGGTGGTCGAGGTACCGACGCGCGGTGACGCGGGAGAGGCCGCACCCCTCCGCGACGTCGAGCGCGGACTGCCACTCCGATCCGAGGTGGGCGAGGACGAGCTTGATCGTCGGCTCCGAGAGTCCCTTCGGCAGGGGCCTGCCCCGCGTCGTCGGCGACGGAGGCCCCAGAGCGCCTGCCCGGTCGGCCGAAAGGGCAGGACCGCCGCCGCGCCGCGCGAGCAGCCCGTCGATGTCCTGCTGTCGGAGTGGGGCCGTCTGCGGCGCGGCGGCATCCGGCTTCGGCGCGGCCACGCGAGTGTCCCGGTAGTTGACGAGCCTGGCCTCGAAGTTGGCCTTCGAGAACGGCTTCACGAGGTAGTCCGCGATGCTTGCCGTCGCGAGCTGCGCGACGGACAGGCGGTCGTTGGCCGACGAGATGATGACGGCATCGAAGGAGTCGCCGAGCAGCTGACGCAGGCGGCGCAGCACCTCGACGCCGCTGAAGTCCGGGAGGTGCACGTCGAGCAGCACGAGGTCGATCTCCGTGCTGGCGGCCACCTCCAGGGCCTCCTGGCCGCTGCCTGCGGTGGCGACGACCTCGAAGCCGTCGACGCCCGCGAGCATTCGCTCGTGCAGGCGTCTGACGGCGGTCTCGTCATCGACGATGAGCGTGCGGATGGCGGTCACGGTGCGATCCTCCCAGCAGTCGGAGCTTCAGAGGACCCGCCCGCGCCGCTGGCACCAGCGGAGGACAGGGTCGCCACGAAGCGCGCGCCGCCCAGCTCGCTGTCCGAGATGACGAGGTCTCCGCCGTGTTCCCGTGCGAGGCGGCGCACGAGGCCGAGGCCGACGCCGCGCGGAATCGCAAGACCGCCCATCGTCTGCGTCTCCTTGGTCGAGAAGCCGACCTCGGTGATCTGGCTCCTGAGCTCCTCCGGAACCCCCGGACCGCTGTCGTCGACCTGCATCCGCAAGCCGGAGGGTGCCGCCTCGACGGCGACGCGCACGATTCCGCGGGCACCCTGGGCTTCGACGGCCTCGGTCGCATTGCCGACGAGGTTGCTGAGCACGGTGGCCGCATCGTCGTCGAAGATGAGCTCGAGGACAGCCCGGTCGTCGCTCTCGACATCGGCGTGGAGCTGCCCGCCGTGCTCGCAGAGGCGCGCGCTCGCAGCTGCCAGGATCGCTCGGATGCGGACGGGCGCATCCGAGAGGGCCTGTTCGAGCTCTGGATCTGCGGCGAGCGAATCCACCGGCGTCAGCGTGCGGATGTACTCGAGGGCCTCACCCCGCTCGTCGACCTCGATGAGCCCGAAGAGGACGTGCAGGCGGTTCGAGAACTCGTGGGTCTGCTCGCGCAGTGCCGCCGATAAGCGGCGCTGCGTCTCGAGCTCCTGGGCTGCAACCGCGAGATGGTCGAAGCGTCGGCCGAGGACCAGGGAGACCCCGGCGGCGCACGCGAGCCCGAAGAGCCCCGCGCCGATGACCCACGGGACCACCTGCCAGATGCGATCCTCCAGCTGCGCGGAGATCGAGGACTCGAGGATGCCGACCGATGCGGTGCCGACCACGACCCCGTCACGCCAGACCGGCACCTTCGCGCGGAGCGTCGGACCCACCGTGCCGACCTCGGAGCCGACGAACGTCTCGCCTCCGAGCGCGACGCTCGGGTCGGTCGAGACCATCTCGCCTCGCCGCTCGGGCACCGGGTGGGTGATGCGGATGCCCTCGTCGTCGGTGATGACGACGTAGTCGACGCCCGCGGACTCCGCGACGAGATCGGCGATCGGCTGCAGCGTGTCACCGGCATCCGGTTCGCCGACGGCGTCGACCACAGCAGGCAGCTCGGCGAGGCTCATAGCCACGGCGAGCGTGCGCTCGCCGGTCTCCTCGCGGATGGAGGTGTGCTGCACCTGGAGTGCCACAAGCAGCGTCGCGAGCATGCAGATCACGACGATCGAGAACTGCACGGCGACGAGCGTGAGCACGCGTGGGCCGCGCAGGGCGCGGAGCTGCGCGCGCGGTTCATTGGCCATGCCGTTCCAACACCTCCCCGTGCACCGATCGTCGAGGAGCACCGGCTGCTCCGGCGGACCTCCGTGTCCACAAAGACCATAAAGGCCAGAAGGCATCGACGCTCAATCCCGGTGCAATCGTAGAGAGCGCGCAGACCAGCGCGGCGACAGAGTCGTTGCCAACGGAAGGAATACTCCATTGAGTAGAACAAGACTCCCGAACAAGCTGCTCACCTCGCTCTTCGCCATCGTCACGGTCGCTGTCCTCGGCTTCGCGGTCGTGGACGCGAGCAGTGCGGGTGCCGGAGCATCGGCGAGGAGCAAGCTCACGATCATGGCGCCGGCGGCGCCCGGCGGTGGATGGGATGCCTTCGCCCGCGAAGCGCAGCAGGCGCTGCGAGCCAACGGCATCGTCAACAACGCCCAGGTCGTGAACGTGCCCGGCGCGGGTGGGACGATCGGGCTCAGCCAGCTGCTGCAGATGCAGGGGCGCGACGACATGCTCATGGTCACCGGCGGTGTCATGGTCGGGGCGACCGTGCTCTCCAACACGGGCGAGTCGCTCGCCGACACGGTGCCCATCGCCCGCCTTGCCGACGACTACAACGCGCTTGTCGTGCCGGCCTCATCGCCGTACAACACCCTCGACGAGTTCGTCGAGGGCATGAAGAAGGACCCGGGCGGCCACTCGATCGCGGGCGGCTCGCTCGGCGGCATCGACCACCTCCTCAGCGGCATGCTCGGAAAGGCCGTCGGCGTCGACCCGAAGGACGTGAACTACGTCGCCTACTCGGGTGGCGGTGAGGTGCTCTCGTCGCTGCTCTCGAGCACCACCGCGGCAGGGCTCTCCGGCTACAACGAGTTCAGGGACCAGATCGAGGCCGGCACCCTCAAGGCGCTCGCGATCTCCGCCCCCGACCCTGTCGATGGCATCGACATCCCGACCTTCAAGCAGGAGGGCGTCGACGTCGCGATGGTCAACTGGCGGGGCGTGGTCGCCCCACCCGGCATCGACGATGCGACGCGCGACGAGCTCGTCGCCATCGTCACCGAGCTCGAGAACAGCCCCGAATGGGCTGACGCGCTCGACCGGAACAACTGGACGGACAGCTTCCAGCCCGGTACCGATTTCGAAGATTTCCTCGTCGGCGAGACCGACCAGGTCACCGCACTCGTGAAGGAGCTCGGACTATGAGTCAGGTGCAGAACCAGCGTGAGGCGCAGCGCTCTCGAGATTCGAGAGGGCCAGCGACCAGCAGCATCCAGACGGGGCCACGCTCCTGGTGGCACGGAAGGAGCGAACTCGGGGTCGCCGCGTTCGTCTTCCTCCTCGCCGCGGTCTTCGCGATCGGCACAGCCACCATGGACGTCCCGGCAACCGCGGGAGTCCCCGGGCCGCAATTCTTCCCGACCATCGTCGTCATCCTCCTCTTCATCGTCTCCATCGCTCTCGCGATCACCGTCATCCGCAGGCCAGCACGCGATGACGAAGACGAAGCGGACCAGATGCTCGAGATCTCACCGGAGCTGCTCGAGGACATCGGCCAGATCGACACGACCTCCGAGATCCGCGTCGTCACGGCCGCCGCGGGGGAGGAGCGCAAGAAGCGCGACGGCACCGACTGGAAGACCCTCGGCATCGTCTTCGCCGCGCTCGCGGGCACTGCGCTGCTGCTCGAGCCGCTCGGTTGGATCATCACGGCCGCCGCGCTGTTCTGGGTCGTCGCCTACGCCCTCGGCAGCAAGCGCCACCTCTTCGACATCGGGGTCGCGTTCCTCTTCTCGTCACTCGTGCAGCTGTCGTTCTCGGCGGGCCTCGGCCTGACGCTGCCGTCCGGAATCCTGAGCGGAGTCCTCCCATGGATCAGCTGACCCACCTCCTCGAGGGCTTCACCGTCGCCCTCACCCCGATCAACCTCCTCTGGCTGCTCATCGGCGCCGTCCTCGGGACCGCGGTGGGCGTGCTGCCCGGCCTCGGCTCCGCCATGGCCGTCGCGCTGCTGCTCCCCGTCACCTTCAGCCTCGACCCGACCGGCGCGTTCATCATGTTCGCGAGCATCTACTTCGGCGGACTCTTCGGCGACTCGACCTCTGGCATCCTGCTCAACACTCCGGGAAACTCCTCGGCGATCGCGACGACGTTCGAAGGTCACCGGATGGCGAAGGACGGCCGAGCCGCGAAGGCGCTCGGAACCTCCGCCATCGGCGCGTTCATCGGCGGCACGATCGCGACGGCGCTCGTCGTGTTCTTCTCGCCGTTCCTCGTGCAGCTGGCGACGCAGTTCGGGCCTGCCGAGTACTTCGCGCTGGCCGCGTTCGCGTTCGTCGCGATCTCCTCGGTGGTCGCCGACTCCGTCATCCGCGGCCTCATCGCGCTCGGCATCGGCCTCGCGATCGCCCTTGTGGGCGTCGACGGCCCCTCCGGCGCCTCGCGCTTCACGATGGACCTGCCGCAGTTCTTCGACGGCATCTCGATCATCGTGGTGACGGTCGGCCTCCTCGCGATCGGCGAGGTCCTGCACGTCGCCAGCCGCATCCACCGCGAGGGCGGGCTCACGAAGATCCCCGCGTCCGGATCGCCGTACCTGAACCTTCGCGAGCTCCGACAGGCCCTCCCGGCGTGGCTTCGCGGCACCGCCTACGGCGTGCCCTTCGGCGCGATCCCCGTCGGCGGCTCCGAAGTGCCCACCTTCCTCGCGTACGGCACGGAGAAGCGCCTCGCGAAGCGCCGCGGCGACCGCGACTTCGGCACGCGCGGCGCCATCCAGGGTGTCGCCGCGCCCGAGGCTGCCGGCAACGCCACCGCCGGAACGGCGATGGGCGCGCTGCTCGCGCTCGGCCTCCCCACGTCGGCGACGGCCGCGATGATGCTCGCCGCGTTCCAGCAGTACGGGATGCAGCCGGGGCCGCTCCTCTTCGAGCGCAGCGCAGACCTCGTCTGGCCGCTCCTCGCGAGCCTCTTCGTCGGGCTCCTCATCCTCCTCATCATCAACCTGCCGTTCGCCGCCGTCTGGGCGAAGCTGCTGCTGATCCCGCGCCACTACCTGTACGCGGGCATCACGGGCTTCGCGATGCTCGGGGTCTACGCCATCGCGTCGTCGCCCGTCGACCTCTGGCTGGCGCTCGCGATCGGCGCGTTCGGCTTCGTGATGCGGCGCTACGCCATCCCGCTCGCTCCCGTGCTCATCGCCGCGATCCTCGGACCACTCGCCGAGACCGAGCTGCGCCGCGCGCTGGCGGTCAGCGAAGGTGACCTGGGCATCCTCGTCGACTCGCCCATCACCATCGCGCTGTACGTGCTCATGGCCGGCGCCATCGTCATCAGCGCCATCCAGCACCTGCGGACCCGCACCCGCGAGAAGCAGATCCAGAAGGCCAAGACGGAGGCCGTCGCCGTCCAGGCCGCCGAGCGAGAGGACGCCAGGTAGCGCCGACCAGCGGATGCCGCGAGGGCAGGTGGATGCGCACAGCGCGCCCGCCTGCCCTCGCGCGTTCCCCGGATCCGCCCTCGCGCCTCCGCGCCCACACGAATCCTGATTGCCGGTAGAGTGCTGTCGTTTGTGGGTGCCGTAGGCTGTTCGCAGCCGCATCAGTGCGGCGATACGCCCATCTGGGTGGTGCGCGGCGTGCAGTCGCACCCCGCTCCACGCGCGAATCCGCGCAGTCACCCCACGTATCTCAGGAGATGCCCCACGTGAAGACCTCGGTCGAACAGATCAACCCGACCCGCGTCAAGCTGACGATCAACGTAGAACCGGCTGAACTCAAGCCATACGTCGACTCGGCCTACCGCACCATCGCAGAGCAGATCCAGGTGCCCGGCTTCCGCCGCGGCAAGGTTCCGACGCCGATCATCGACCAGCGCGTCGGTCGCGCCGCCGTCCTCGACCAGGCGATCTCCGATGGCCTCGACGTGTTCTTCAACCAGGCCGTCGCAGAGTCCGACGTGCAGCCGCTCGGTCGCCCGAAGGCCGACATCATCGAGACGCCGAACGTCGCCGACTTCGCAGGCGACCTCGTCGTCGAGGTCGAGGTCGACTCGCGTCCCTCGATCGAGCTCCCCTCCTACGACGGCATCAAGGTCGAGGTCGAGGCTGCGGCCGTCGACGCGGCTGACGTCGACGCCGAGCTCGAAGAGCTCCGCAAGCGCTTCGGCACGCTCGTCACCGCAGACCGCCCGATCGAGGACGGCGACTTCGTGACGCTCGACCTCATCGCGACGGTCGACGGCGAGAAGGTCGACGAGGCCGAGGGCATCTCGTACGAGCTCGGCTCCGGCCAGCTCCTCGAGGGCACCGACGAGGCGCTCCTCACGCTCACCGCAGGCGAGGAGACCACCTTCCGCTCCACGCTGCTCGGCGGCGAGCACGAAGGCAAGGAAGCAGAGATCACGGTCACCGTGCAGTCGGTCAAGGACCGCGAGCTGCCCGAGGTCGACGACGAGTTCGCGCAGATCGCGAGCGAGTTCGACACGATCGAGGAGCTCCGCGCCGACCTCGAGACGCAGGCCAAGAGCAAGAAGACGTTCGAGCAGGTCGACGCCGCACGCGAGAAGATCGTCGAGCAGCTCCTCGAGCTCGTCGAGATCCCGCTGCCGGAGACGCTCATCAACGACGAGGTCACGCGCCACCTCGAGCAGGAGGGCCTCCAGCCCGACGACGAGCACGGTGTCGAGGTTCGCGCGAACGCCGAGAAGTCCTTCCGCCAGCAGGTGCTCCTCGACGAGGTCATCAAGGCCGAGGGCGTCGAGGTCGAGCAGGACGAGCTCACGCAGTTCCTCATCCAGTCGGCAGCCCAGTACGGCATGGCTCCGCAGGAGTTCATCGGCGTCCTGCAGGAGAACAACCAGCTCCCCGGCATGATCGGCGAGGTCGCACGCTCCAAGGCCATCCTGTTCGTTCTGGACAAGGCCGAGGTCGTCGACACCAACGGCGACGCCGTCGACATCTCCGAGTTCACGGTCGCTGTCCAGCGCGCCAAGGACAAGGCAGCCGCAGCTGAGGCCGAGGCGTCCGCCGACGCCGTCGAGTCAGCAGAGGTCGCCTCCGACGAGGTCAAGGACGACGAGGCCAAGTAGTCTCCAGTTCCAGTTCGCGAAGCGCCGCCGGCATCACGCCGGCGGCGCTTCGTGCATGCCTGGCCCTTTGCCAGGCACCGTGTGCCGTGGGCGAACAGGCCAGCGCTGGCCTCGCGGCTCTACTAGATTCGGTGACGACCGTTAGGGAAATGGAGCGACCGTGGCTGATATTCAACTGCCGAACAGCGTCTTCGACAGGCTCTTGAAAGACCGCATCATCTGGCTCGGGTCCGAGGTGCGCGATGAGAACGCGAACGAGATCTGCGCGAAGATCCTGCTGCTTGCTGCAGAGGACCCTGAGCGAGACATCTACCTCTACATCAACTCGCCGGGTGGATCGATCACCGCAGGTATGGCGATCTTCGACACGATGGAGTTCGTGCCGAACGACATCGTCACCGTGGGCATCGGCATGGCGGCCTCCATGGGCCAGCTCCTGCTGACCGCAGGTGCGCCGGGCAAGCGCTACATCACGCCGAACGCGCGCGTCCTGCTGCACCAGCCGCACGGCGGCTTCGGCGGCACGGCGAGCGACATCCAGACCCAGGCGCAGCTGATCCTCGACATGAAGGCGCGCCTCGCGTCGATCACGGCACAGCGCACGGGCAAGAGCCTCGAGCAGATCAACGAGGACGGCGACCGCGACCGCTGGTTCAACGCCGATGAGGCGCTCGCGTACGGCTTCGTCGACCACATCCGTTCGTCGGCGACCGAGGTCACGGGCGGCGGCGGCACCAAGCGCGACGCCGAGTCCACGTCCGAGTCGGCAGAGTAAGGAAGCCAGAGCATATGAACACCCCATTTCTGACCGGCGGCTCGCCGGCAGGCGTCCAGAGCCCCTCCTCGCGGTACATCCTGCCGTCGTTCGAGGAGCGCACGGCGTACGGCTACAAGCGCCAGGACCCGTACGCGAAGCTCTTCGAGGACCGCATCATCTTCCTCGGAGTGCAGGTCGACGACGCCTCGGCTGACGACATCATGGCCCAGCTCCTCGTGCTCGAGAGCCAGGACCCTGACCGCGACATCACGCTGTACATCAACTCGCCCGGTGGATCGTTCACGGCCATGACGGCGATCTACGACACGATGCAGTACATCCGTCCAGAGGTCTCCACCGTGTGCCTCGGGCAGGCAGCCTCCGCGGCCGCCGTGCTGCTCGCCGCGGGACAGCCCGGCAAGCGCCTCGCTCTCCCGAACGCTCGTGTCCTCATCCACCAGCCCTCGACCGGCGGCGCCGGCCAGGGGCAGGCGTCGGACATCGAGATCCAGGCGCAGGAAGTGCTGCGGATGCGCACCTGGCTCGAGGAGGCGCTCTCGCGTCACTCGGGCAAGCCCGTCGACAAGGTGAACCGCGACATCGAGCGCGACAAGATCCTGTCGGCCGCCGAGGCCCTCGAGTACGGCCTCATCGACCAGGTGCTCACGAGCCGCAAGGGCGCCGAGCCGGTCATCATCGACTAGTTCGAGTAGACCGAACAGCGACATGCAGTGCCCGGATGGCCGTGTCGGGGGAGTCCCCCTGGCGCGGCCATCCGGGCAATGTCGGTGGTTCGGGTTAGTCTTGGCAGACCGCGAAGGAGGTCCTCATGGCACGTATCGGTGAAAGCAGCGAGTTGCTGAAATGCTCGTTCTGCGCCAAGAGCCAGAAGCAGGTCAAGCAGCTCATCGCTGGTCCTGGTGTCTACATCTGCGACGAGTGCGTCGAGCTGTGCAACGAGATCATCGAAGAGCGCATGGCCGACTCCGAGACCAGCGAAGTCAAGGACTTCGAGCTCCCGAAGCCGCGCGAGATCTTCGCCTTCCTCGAGGAGTACGTCATCGGGCAGGAGCCCGCGAAGAAGGCACTCGCCGTCGCGGTCTACAACCACTACAAGCGTGTCCGCGCGCTCGGCCAGATCACCTCTGCAGAAGAGCGGGTCGACGAGGTCGAGATCTCGAAGAGCAACATCATGCTCATCGGGCCAACCGGATGCGGCAAGACCTACCTCGCGCAGTCGCTCGCGAAGCGGCTCAACGTGCCGTTCGCTGTCGCTGACGCGACGGCGCTGACCGAGGCGGGGTACGTCGGCGAAGACGTCGAGAACATCCTGCTGAAGCTGCTGCAGGCCGCTGACTTCGACGTGAAGCGTGCCGAGACGGGCATCATCTACATCGATGAGATCGACAAGATCGCGCGCAAGGCGGAGAACCCGTCCATCACGCGCGACGTCTCCGGCGAGGGTGTCCAGCAGGCGCTGCTGAAGATCCTCGAAGGCACTGTCGCGTCGGTTCCGCCGCAGGGTGGCCGCAAGCACCCGCAGCAGGAGTTCATCCAGATCGACACGACGAACGTGCTCTTCATCGTGGCGGGTGCCTTCGCGGGCCTGGAGGAGATCGTCTCGCAGCGTGCCGGCAAGAAGGGCATCGGCTTCGGCGCCCCCCTGCACTCGAAGAACGATGATCGCGACCTCTACAGCGAGGTGCTCCCGGAAGACCTGCACAAGTTCGGGCTCATCCCGGAGTTCATCGGCCGCCTTCCCGTCATCACGACGGTCTCGCCGCTCGATCGGGGCGCACTCATCGACATCCTCACGCAGCCGCGCAACGCGCTCGTGAAGCAATACCAGAAGATGTTCGAACTCGACGGTGTCGAGCTCGTCTTCGACGAAGGCGCGCTGGAGGAGATCGCCGACCTCGCGGTGCTGCGCCAGACCGGTGCCCGCGGGCTCCGAGCCATCCTCGAGGAGACGCTCGGGCCGGTCATGTTCGATGTGCCCTCTCTCGACGACGCGAGCCGAGTCGAGATCACTCGCGACGTGGTGCTCAAGAATGCCGCACCGACGATCATCCCGCGACCGGAGCTGCGCGCCGAGAAGTCGGCCTAGCTCACCGTCGCGTGAGCGCCTCGATGACGTCCAGAAGCCCCGCCTGCCTCACCGCACGCGGGGCTTCTGCACTGCGTCAGCCAGCGGCCGGTCGCCGCGGGGGAGCGGCCGGTCGCGAGGCGCAGCCGGTGGGTTCGATGCGCTCGACTCGTTCGGGGGCCTCACCGACGCGCTCTGCCGCCGCACCGAGGCGAGTCTCTTCCAAAGACGTGGGGCAGACCGCGTGAAGGTGATCGAACTGCTGCTCGGCAGGGTCCTCATCGTTAGCGCCGACGCCCGTGCACTCGGCGGACGAGACCGCCGGCGGTCTCTCGAGGTGCTGTCCGCGGGTGACCGCGAGCGGCTGGGCACCATGTCCGACGCGCGGGCAGACGGCCGCGCGGACGCGTTCCTCACCGGTCGCCTGCTTGTGCAGCTCGGCCTCGACCACCTCGCGGGAGACCATCTCGAAGGCGGGGAGCACGGGCTCGCGCCGGTCGCGGCGCTCGAGGCAGTGTGCTCACACTGCGGTTCGACGAGTCACGGGAAGCCGAGCATCCCGGGCCTGCCGGTGCTCGTGAGCATCGCCTACGCGGGGTCCGCGGTCTTCGTCGCGCTGGCCAGCGCCGACGATGTCGGCGCACTCGGGATCGACGCCGAGGCGCTGCGGTCCCACGGAGACTCCGCCCCTGCGCTGCCCGCCCCTGCGATGCCCGACCGTGAACTCTCAGAGCCAGACCAGGACCCGTCGCCCCCTGCGCCTTCGAGGGATGCGTTCGACCCGGCTCTCGACCTCGAGCGGTGGACCGCCGTCGAGGCGGTCCTCAAAGCTGACGGCCGCGGGCTGCGCGTCGACCCGAGCTTCGTGCGCCTCGCGTCCGGCGAGGGGCGTGCCGACGGGGAGGAGCATGCTCGCATCTCGGGGGACGAGGCGAGCTACCGCATCCACCGGTCCGTCGTCGACCGTCGCTTCCTCGTGGCCGTGGCCACACGGAAGCCGGACCGGGGAACGAGCCTGGCCAGTGCACCCGCTAACGAAGGAGCCGGGTCACCTTCGCCCTGAGCGCGCTGGGCAGCTCGGGAAGGGCGAGCTGGTAGAGCCAGGCGTCGAAGAGCTCCTGGAGCGGGGCGTCCGGCACGACTTTCGCGGTGTGCTCGATGAACTCGGCGGTCGAGGCCACGGAGAAGCGCTTCACCGAGGTCCAGCTCGTGAGGATCTCGAAGAACGCCGAGTCGCCGACGGTCAGGCGCAGGGCGTGGAGGGTGAGCGCGCCGCGCTTGTAGACGCGGTCGTCGAACATGTCGGCGGCACCCGGGTCGCCGAGCAGCAGGTCCTGCGGCAGCTCGGAGAGCGTGCGCCAGTAGTACCTGGCGAGCTGGTCGGCGCTCTCGGCGCCGCTCGCCTCTGCCCAGATCCACTCGGCGTAGCAGGCGAATCCCTCGTTCAGCCAGATGTGCTGCCAGCCACCCACTCCGATGCTGTTGCCGAACCACTGATGCGCGAGCTCGTGGGCGACGAGGCGCTCCTGGCCTCTGGCACCGTCGATCTGGTTCGCGCCGAAGATCGCCATGCCCTGGGCCTCAAGGGGGATCTCGAGGTCGTCGGCCGTCACGATGACGGCGTAGGAGTCGAAGGGGTACGGGCCGAAGGTCAGCTCGAAGGTCTCCATCATGCGGGAGAGGTCGGCGAGGTCTGTGCCCACGCGACGGGCGAGGGCGGGCGGGTAGTGCAGGCGTCCGGCGACTCCCGCGAGCTGCACGTCTTCGCGCCGGTAGCGGCCGATCTGCAGGGTGACGAGGTAGCTGGCGGTCGGTGCGCCCTCCTCGTACACCCACGTCGTCAGGCCTCCGGATGAGCGCCTCGAGTGCAGCGCTCCGGTCGCGACCACGTCGTAGCTGCTGTCGACGGAGACCTGGATGCGGTAGCTGGCCTTGTCGGCGGGGTGGTCGTTGCAGGGGAACCAGGTCGGGGCGCCCGTGGGCTGCGAGGCGACGATGATGCCGTCCTCGAGCTCTTCCCAGCCGATGGTTCCCCATCGGGAGCGGCGGGGACGAGGGGCGCCCTCGTAGACGACCTCGAGCGTGATGGCGGCTCCGGCCTCGACTGGCTTCGACAGCGTGACCTTCAGCTTGCGGTCGCTCTGCTTGAAGCGCGCCTGCTTGTCACCGCGAGCGGCGACCTTGCTGACGCGAAGGCCGACGAGGTCGAGGGAGAACGCGGTGAGGGGAACGGTGGCGCGGATGCTCAGCGTCGCCGTGCCGGAGAGTCGGTTGTTCTGCATCCGGTACTTGAGGGTGAGGTCGTAGTGCTCGACACGGATGCTCACGTCGCCGCTCTGCGGCGTGTAGGGGTTGCCGGGCAGGGGCTCAAGCGCGGCGGCGCGGTTCATGACACCTTCGACTGGTAGGCGCGGAGCTTGAGCGCGCGCCAGGGGCCGATGGGGTTGCCGCTCCAGCGGCTGCCGACGGGCACCGACTCGCCTCGCATGACAAGGGAGGCTGGTCCCACGGTGGCGTGGGCGCCGATCGTGGCGGCGGGCAGGATCACGCTGTGCGGTCCGAGTGTTGCGCCTGCTTCGAGGGTGACGGTGTCCATGCTCATTATTCGATCATGGAACAGGTGAGTCTGGACGACGCATCCCCGGTTGACGGTGGCTCCGTCGCCGAGAGTGACCAGATCTGCCTCCGGGAGCCAGTAGGAGTCGCACCAGACGCCCTTGCCGATCTTCGCGCCCAGCGAGCGCAGCCAGAGCGCGAGGGCGGGCGTTCCGGCGGCCCCGCGCGCGAACCAGGGGGCTGCGACCATCTCGACGAAGGTGTCTGCGACCTCGGTGCGCCACACGAAGCTCGACCAGAGGGGCTGCTCGGAGACGCGGATGCGCCCGACGATGACCCACTTGGCGACCGTCGAGATGAGGGCGGATGCGGCTGCCGCGGCGAGCAGGACGAAGCCGGACAGGACGATGGTCCAGGCGACGCCGACCGCGGTCTCGATGGCGGCGAGGGCGAGGAGCACGCCGAGGCCGAGTCCGCAGGTGACGATGACGGGAACGATGCGGCACAGCTCCCAGAGCGCGCGGGCGATGCGCAGCGCCCGCGGCGGGTTGTAGGTGCGGGACTCGTCGCCGTCGACCGTCACTCGGCGGAGGCGTACGGGGGGCGAGCCGAGCCAGGATGAGCCGGGCTTCGCCTTCGCGGGCGCGGCGGAGAGCACGGCGACGAGGCCGTCGCGGGGCACGGAGTGCCCTGCCGCTGCCATGCCGGAGTTGCCAAGGAAGGCTCGTGCGCCGATGCGGGCTCGCTCGATGCGCATCCACCCGTTGTGCAGCTCGTAGGAGGCGACCATGGTGTCGTCGGCGAGGAACGCGCCGTCATCGATCTGCGTCATCGAGGGGAGGAGCAGCACGGTCGAGGCCTCGACGTCGCGGCCGACCTTGGCGCCGAGCATCCGCAGCCAGAGCGGGGTGAAGAGGCTCGCGTAGAACGGGAAGAGCATGGTGCGGGCGGCGTCGAGTAGGCGCTCGATGCACCAGGCCTGCCAGGCGACGCGTGAGCGCACGGGGTGCGTGCCCTGTGCGAGGCCGATCGAGAGGAGACGCACGAGGGTCACGACGAGCCCCGCGAAGGTGACCCCCGCAGCGATGACTGCGGGTGCGAGCCACGCGAACGCGGCGAGGGTGGCGTCGCCCAGTGACGCTGCACCGCGCATCCCGACCGCGACGACAACCCCGCCGACCGCGAACGAGAACAGCGGCAGCAGCGCGAGTGCCGCTGACGCGACGGCGTAGACGAAGGCCCACCCGAACGGCTGCGGTGGGCGTTCGGCGGGCCAGTCGTTCGCGCGCACCTTGCCGACCCGGACGGCGGGGGATCCGGCCCAGCTCTTGCCGGAGCGAACCCGGCCGAAGACCGCGGAACCGGGCGCGACCTCGGCCCCCTGGCCGATCTTGGTGCCGGGGGCGAGGGTGCTTCGGGCGCCGACCGTCGCGCCGGCGCCGATGCGGATGCCGCCGATGCGCACGAGCTCGCCGTCGATCCAGTAGCCGGTCAGGTCGACCTCCGGCTCGATGGCCGCGCCGTCGCCCAGCTGCAGCATGCCCGTGACCGGCGGCAGCGAGTGCAGGTCGACGTTGTTGCCGACCTTCGCGCCGAGTGCCCGTGCGTAGTAGACGACCCAGGGCGCACCGGCGAGCCCGACGGCGTCGATCTGCGTGGCGACCTGCTCGGCGAGCCAGAGGCGCATGTGGGTCGCCCCGCCGCGTCGGTAGTCGCCCGGCTTCAGGCGGAACAGCAGGATGCGCGCGGCTGCAACCGAGATCGCCATCTTCCCGAACGGGGTCACGAACACCACGAGCATGACGAGGATGAGCCAGAGCGGCGCATCCGGCAGCACCTCGAACCCGGGCAGGAGCTGCAGCAGGGCGCTCGCGGTGAGCAGGTAGGTGATCCAGCGGGCCCCGGCGAGGATGTGCAGGGGGAGACCTGCGACGATCTGCAGGATGCGCGCCGACAGCGGAGTCGGCCCTGGTGTGCTGAAGGTCGTGGGCAGCTCGTCCTCATCGTCGAGCGCTTCGCGGATCGACTCGGTCATGGCCCCGAGGCGGGGATGGTCGTACACATCGGCGACCGTGAACTCGGGGACGCGGGCGCGCACGCGCGTCACGAGCTGGGCGGCAGAGAGCGAGCCGCCGCCGAGGTCGAAGAAGTCGGCGTCCTCGCTGCCGACGGGCAGTCCGAGCACGGCCTGCCACTGCTCGGCGAGCCAGGCGGTGTGGGCGTCGAGGTCGCCGGAGACCTCGTCTGCACCGGGGAGCGGCCAGGGCAGTGCGTTCTTGTCGACCTTGCCGGACGTGCGGGTCGGCAGGGAGTCGACCTCGGCGATCAGCGGCACGAGGGCCTTCGGCAGCTGCTCGCCGAGTTCGGCGCGCGCGAGCTGCCGCTCGTAGCCGGGTCCCGTCACGACGTAGCCGACGAGGATGGAGGCGCCTGCCGAGGTCTTTCGGACGGCGACGGCCGACCCGGTGACGCCGGTGACGGCCTGCAGCGCCGCCTCGACTTCGCCGAGCTCGATCCGACGGCCGCCGATCTTGACCTGGTCGTCGGCCCGCCCGAGGAACACGAGACCTTCTGCTTCGTACTTGACGAGGTCGCCTGAGCGGTAGGCGCGCTCCCAGCCGAGGCTATCCATGGGCGCGTACTTCTCGGCGTCCTTGGCCGGGTCGAGGTAGCGGGCGAGGCCGACGCCGCCGATGATGAGCTCGCCGGATTCGCCTTCTGCGACGCGCTTGCCCTCGGCGTCGACGACGGCGAGCTCCCACCCGTCGAGCGGGAGGCCGATGCGGATGGGCGCGTTGCCGTCGAGGAGCGCTGCGCATGCGACGACGGTGGCCTCGGTCGGGCCGTACGTGTTCCAGACCTCGCGGCCGTCGCCGAAGAGGCGCTGCGTGAGCTCGAGCGGGCAGGCCTCGCCGCCGAAGATGAGGAGCCTGACCTGCTCGATGGTCTCGCTCGGCCAGAGTGCGGCCAGTGTCGGGACGGTCGAGACGACTGAGATCTGGTGCCGCAGGAGCCATGGCCCGAGGTCTTCGCCGGAGCGAACCAGCGACCGAGGGGCTGGCACGAGGCACGCGCCGTAGCGCCAGGCGAGCCACATCTCCTCGCAGGAGGCGTCGAAGGCGACCGACAGGCCGGCGAGGACGCGGTCGCCTGGGCCGATTGGCTCGGCCTGCAGGAAGAGCTTCGCCTCGGCGTCGACGAAGGCGGCCGCGGAGCGGTGGGAGACGGCGACGCCCTTCGGCACCCCCGTCGAGCCGGAGGTGAAGATGACCCAGGTGTCGTCGTCCAGGTGCGGGCCGTCGAGCTCGTCGAGGCTGCTGCTCTCGGGGTGCGGTGCTTCGGCTTCGAAGAGATCGACCGGTTCCCCTGCTGGCTGCTCGCCGTCGGCCGCGAGCACGAACTCGCCGTCGCCCTCGATGGTGCCTCGCACCTTGGCCTCGCCGAACACGAGCAGCGCTCGCTCGTCCGGGTCGTCGACGTCGACGGGCACGTAGGCGGCCCCGGCGGCGATGATGGAGAGGATCGCCACGTACAGCTCACGGGTGCCGGACACGAGTCGCACGCCAACCTTGTCGCCGCGACGGACTCCCGCATCCTGCAGCACCTTGGCCGTCTGGGCGACGTAGGCCGACAGATCCGAGTAGCTCAGGGGAGCGACGCCGTCATCGATCGCGATGGCGTCGGGATGCGCGGTCGCTGTCGCCGAGAGCACGTCGATGAGGGTGCGGGGCGCGGGGGCGGCCGAGGATCGGTCCAGAGGGGAGTGCACGGAGCCACGCTACCGGTGAAAGGTAACGCAGCGGTTGCCGAGCCTCTGCGGCTGACTTCGGAGCGGATGGCCTAAGTCGGGTACTCAACGAAGGACAGCTCAATGCGGTGCATGAGTTCCCCGTCGAGTCTCAGCTCGATTCCTACCGGCCCCGGTTCGAAGACGAGGAGCGGCACCGGCCAGATCATCGCGGCGGGCCTAACTCCGCTGGGGATGTAGGCAGATGGCATGGTTTTTGCGAACATGAGCTCGGCGCTGAATTCTGGAGAAGCTAGAGCTTCGAGCTTTCCCTCTTTATAGGCCGTCCGTGCGAGGGTTTCGCTCTCAGAGTCTGCGATGAGCGCGACCCGAGCTCGCGATGCATGTTCGATGTCCATCGTGATCACGGCCTGTCGACCGCCATCGGCTCCGAGCCCGAACAATCGAGTCAGGATCGTGGGCGCAAAGAAATGAGGGCGAGTCTCCATCTCCATGCTCGATCCCATGACCTTCGTGGCCGTGTAGGTCCCGGTCTCGTTCACAAGCACTGACTCTGCTACCAGCGAGTAGTCGTGACGATCGCTCGCTCGAAGGCGATGCTCGTAGAGCCACTCTGTTGCCTTGTCTTCCCTGAAATCGAGGGACTCGACAACGGCGTTGACGATGGCCTCACCTGCGATGGCTGGTATGGAACGTAGATGTTGTCCGTTTGCGCGGAGAAATGTGTCGGTCGCGATCCACGCGGTGCGCTTGTTCCCGTTTGAGAAGCCCTGTGTGGTAGCCAACGCGTGCAATAGTGCCCCCGCCTTGGCCCAGATCGTAGGATAAAGATCCTTGCCCTCAAATGAAGCGCGGGGTCTGCCAGCGGCGCTGGCGATGTCGTCGCGGTTACGAACACCAGATTGCTCCGCGGCCACAATCTCGTTGATTCTGATCAGCGCATCAACGGAGAGGTAAGTGATCGTCATCGCTCGGCGAGGCGACGGAGCAGTTCGCAGTGGTCATCCATCACACCGCGAACGAGATCCTCGATAGCAGTTTCGTCGAGAAAGATCGTGCCATCGTGCTCGTATCGCGGCGCCGTCGCGAACGTCATGGGCTCGCGAGCTCTTGAGTCGATCGGGCTTGACATGGCGTCACTCTACTCGACGGCTCTCATCGACTCATGGGGCTGTGGAAGACCCGGGCAGTGGGATCAACGGTCGTCGCGCGAGATTGGTGAGACAAGGTTGGCCCCGGGTTGCGCGCCAGCGCGGACTACTGAGCTCATCGGATCCGGCCGCGCCGTTGTCGAACCTGAAAATCTCCCGTAAGGTAACCCTTGTCTTACTTAGCGTCACCTAACCTGCTCCACCGGGTGGCGTCCCCACCGTGAGGCTTTCGGACACGGCACTCGCCGCGCATCTGCGCGCGTGTCGGGGAGCCGTGGCTTCTACTCAGGAGAACTCATGACAGCAGTGCAAGATCGGACGGCTCGTCGGTCGTCTGTGCTGGCCCGCAGCGGCGCAACACTCGCCGCCGCCGGCCTCATCGCGGCGGGCCTCGGCCTCGGCGCGGCACCGGCCTCGGCAGCCGAATCAACCGTCGAGAACGTCTCGTTCTCATGGCAGGTCAACACGGAGTCCGGCGCAGGCGCGTACTTCGGAGGCTGCAACTACCTCGTCGCGGGGCAGGTCGGCAACGCCGGTTCCTCTCACGTCTGGGCGGAGTCGGAAGGGTTCTACAAGACCGCCGATGGCAACGTCACCGTCACCAGGCCCAACGCGGCTGGCGAGCAGACTCAGCCGACCTGGGCCACGAAGTGCCAGACCCCGGCAGGCGGCAACGTGTCGGCTCCGGCGGGCACGTCCTCCGCGAACCAGGTCAACTTCGCCGGCGGAACGGGCACGGTCGACCCGGACACGGAGACCGGCACCATCGGCTGGGACGGGTCGTTCACGTTCGTCTTCTACGGCGGCATGACGTACTGGTCCGTCTCCGACATCCAGCTCGAGGTCGTCAACGGCGAGGGCACGCTGACCGGCACAGCTTCCGGCTACGGCGCGTCCATGGATGACGCCACGATCTGGGAGCCGCTGCCCTCGCGCACCATCGACCTCGCGACGTTCAGCGGCGTCGACCTGACGGCCACCGGTGCCGTCGTCGACGTCGACTACGCCGGCGTCGAGGTCGACACGACCGGGACGCCCCAGTCGCGTACCGGAGCCAACTGGGGTTCGTTCCCGCAGTCGTTCGTCGAGTACAACGAGCTGACCGGCCAGTCCTCCTACTGGTACTCGTCCGGCGGCGCGGCTGACGCGCGCAAGACGGCGAAGCCCTTCTCGGTGGCCTACACGCTGCCCGAGGTCGAGGTTCCCGGCCCGCCAGAGGGCAACGTCGACGTCGTCATCCCCGAAGCGGAGATCGTGCCCCCTGTCGACCCAGAGACCGGGTCCTTCTCGTGGGCGTGGGCCGACGCCAACGGCGCCGACCTCGGCACCGCCGTCCAGACGGGTGACAACTTCGTCGCCACGGGTTCGATCAGCAACGTCGCCGTCACCGACACCCGCGCGGGCGGCACCGCCGCGTACGGCTGGACGGTCTCCGGACAGTCCACCGACTTCAGCAACGGCACGGACTCGTTCGGCGCCGAGGCCCTCGGCTGGTCGCCGAAGGTCCTCACGGGCAACCCGGACAACGTCACCGCCGGCACGGCCGCGACGGGTCTCGGCTCGGCGCAGAAGCTCGCCCAGTCGAACGCTGCCGCAAGCGCAACGCTGGGTGCTGACCTCACCCTGTCGGTTCCCACCACCACGAAGCAGGGCGCGTACTCCGCGACCCTCACCATCTCGGCGATCTCCTAGGCGCTGAGGAGTGCGCGGGAGCCCACCGGGCTTCCGCGCACTCGCACCTCGCTGCCCGCGCATCCGCTCGGGCAGCACCTCGCCCCTCCACCTCTCGCTCCGACGCGGCCCCACCGCGAGGGCCCCACGTTAGGGACCACATGGCTCTCCCCATCCGTCTCCGCATCCGCGCCACAGCCTCCGTCGTGCTCGCGGCCTCGCTGCTGGCGCTGCTGTCGTCGCTCGCCCCGACGGCCGCGCACGCCGACACGACGCAGCCGCCCGCCTGGAGCATCGACACGGTCGACGGCGATCGCGGATCGGGCCGCGCGAACTTCTCCTACGAGGTCGACCCCGGCGACGTCATCACCGACTCCATCAGCGTCACCAACACCGGTCCGGGTGCGCTGAACCTGACGATCTACGCCGCGGACGCGTTCACGACGGCGACCGGTGCGGTGGACATCCTCGAGAGCGGCGAAGCCTCGGTGGATGCGGGACTCTGGGTCGCGCCGGGCGCCGGCTCGATCTCGCTCGAGCCGGGCGCGAGCACTGATGTCCCCTTCACGCTCACCGTGCCGGCCGACGCGACCCCCGGTGATCACTCCGCGGCGATCGTCGCGTCGCTGCTCCCCGCCGACTCGGACGACCAGGTGAAGGTCGAGCGTCGACTCGGACTCCGCATCGACATGCGGGTCAGCGGTGCGCTCGCGCCCACCGCCGAGATTCGGAGCCTCGACACGGACTGGTCGGCGGCGGGCATCAACCCCTTCGGCGGAGGCACCACCACCGTCAGCTATGAGCTCGTGAACACCGGCAACGTGCGGCTCGCTTCGATGGAAGACCTGCGCCTCAGCGGCATCGGCGGCTCATCGCCGGTTGTGCTCACCGGTGCGGACGTGCCAGAACTGCTGCCGGGATCGTCGGTCACCGTCACGCGCGCACTGAGCACCGGGGCCGTGGGCCCGCTCAGTGGAACGCTCACGCTCTACCTGCAGCCGATGGATGCGTTCACCGACGTGCCGGTGGCCGTCACCGCCGAGCTGTCGGCCTTCGCGCTGCCCTGGTCGCTCGTCGTGCTCGTCGTCATCCTGCTCCTCGCCGTCGCGGCCGTCATGTTCTGGATCTGGCGGCGCCGACGCCTCGACCTCCTGATGGTGGGCTACGGCGACGACGCAGGACTCGGGGCCGAGAAGCTCGCGCCCCCGCGCGTGGCAGGCGCCGCAGGCGCTGCACTCGCGCTGCTCGCCGGCGTCGTGCTTGCGCTCGGCGTCGGCCTCTCGGGGCCGACGCCCGCGGTTGCCGAGCCCGCTCCGACCTCGCCGTCCGGAGTCGTCGAGGTGACCATTCCAGCGCCGACTGCCGTGGCGACGTCCACGGCTGCCCCGGGCACGTCGCAGACCGCGGCCCCGGCTCCGAGCACCGGATCCGGCGGCGGCTCCAACGCGGGCAACGGCTCCGGCACCGCTGGCGGCGGAACCGGGCTCATCTCCACCGGCAACGAGCCGCTCGCCCTCGCGCTCGGGGTCGGCGCGCTGGCACTCATCGGCGGCATCGTGCTGCTGCTTCGCCGCCGGGGACGCACCGGCTGATCCGACCCCCCGCGACCCCCCCCCGCATCCGCGAGCAGACCAGACACAAACGAGGAACCCATGCCCCTGCCACGCACGCTCCGCCGCTTCCGTCGCTCGACGATCCGTCGTGCCGGCTGTGCGGCGCTCGCGGTGGTGGTCGTGTCGGTGCTGTGGGCCAACGGGTTCCACAACATCGGCACGGCCAACGGCGCGGGCAACGAGCAGTGCGTCTCGCAGCCCGTGCAGGCCGACCCGGTCGCCCCGGTTCTGCCGTCGGTCACGGCGGCTGAGCTCCCCGACCCGCGCAGCATCACGGGGCCGACCACCGCCTACACGCAGACGGCGGCGATCAACCCCATCACCGACGCGGCGACCGCCGTGCAGCAGCTCCCGACGACGTTCACGAGCTCCGACGGCGCGGAGACAACCGTGACCGACACGACGCGCATCCTTGCCATCAACCAGAACGGCGGGCTCGCCGCCGCCGTTATCGGGCTGGGCTTCGGGTGCAACCTCATCGGGCGCGACACCGCGACCGATATCACGAAGGTCATGCCGGGCAACGAGCAGCTGCCGCTGGTCACGCAGAACGGGCACGAGCTCAACGCCGAGTCGATCCTCCAGCTCGCGCCGACGGTCGTCGTGACCGACGCCTCCATCGGCCCCTACGACGTGCAGCTGCAGCTGCGCCAGGCCGGCATCCCCGTGGTCATGGTGCCCATCGCGTACGAGGACGGCGTCGAGGGCGTCTCCCCGCAGATCCAGTTCGTGGCGGATGCGCTCGGCGTGCCGTCCCTGGGGGAGAGCCTCGCGCAGCGAACACAGGCCGAGATCGGCACGACCATCCAGCAGCTCGGCACGATGGCACCCACCGACCCGGAGAAGAAGCCGCGCGTCGTGTTCCTGTACCTGCGCGGCAGCGTCTACTACTGGTTCGGCGCCGGCTCAGGCGCCGACTCCATCATCCAGAGCATCGGCGCTCGCGACGTCGCCACCGAGGTCGGGTTCGCGGGCATGTCGCCGACCAACGCAGAGGCCCTCGTCCGCGCCGCCCCGGACGTGATCATCGTCATGACGATGGGCCTCGCCTCGGTCGGCGGCATCGACGAAGCCGTGCAGCTGCCCGGCATCGGGCAGACCCCGGCGGGCGCGAACAAGCGCATCGTCGACATGAGCGACTACGAGGTCATGAGTTTCGGCCCCCGGTCGGCGTCGGTGCTCGCGGCCCTCGGCACCGCGATCTACGCGCCGGAGCTGGCCTACGTGCCGGCGGCCGACCCCGCGGCGGACCCCGCCGATGGCGCCGAACAGAGCGGCGAATGATGAGAGATGCGAACGTGACCACGACTCCGCCAAGCACCCACCCGCGGCCAGAAACAGGGCAGCCGAAGCGACGGAGCCTCGTCGACCGCGTCGAGGAGCGCACCAGCCGCCGCCCAGAGCCGGTCGCCCAGCCGACGGATGCGCCACCCCGCTCCAAGAAGGCGCGCGCCTCGCTGCTCGCGGCGATCCTCACGATCCTCCTCATCGCGGGCTGCCTCGTCTCCGCGATGATCGGCCAGCTGTACATCCCGCCGCTTGAGGTGCTCGGCTTCCTGCTGAACCAGGTGGGCATCAACTGGCTTCCCGGCCCCAGCCACGAGTTCGGGGCGGCCGCGCTCGCGGAGGTCCGCTTCCCGCGTCTGGTGCTCACGGTCCTCGTCGGCGCGGCGCTGGCCGTCGCTGGCGCGCTCATGCAGGGCATCTTCGGCAACCCGCTCGCCGAACCCGGCTCCGTCGGCGTCTCCGCAGGCGCGGCAGTCGGCGCGAGCTTCTCGATCCTCTTCAGCCTCACGTTCCTCGGCCCGTTCACGACCCCCACGTTCGCATTCGTCGCCGGCCTCATCACGACGTTCGTCGTCTACTCGCTGTCCCGTTCCGGCCGGCGCACCGACGTCATCACACTCATCCTGACCGGTGTCGCCGTCAACGCCGTCTGCGGTGCGCTCATCGCCTTCATCACCTTCAGCGCACCGACGCAGGCGCGCGAGCAGATCGTGTTCTGGCAGATGGGCAGCATGAACGGATCCCGCTGGGAGCAGGTCTGGCTCGTCGCCCCGCTCATCATCGTGGGGTGCATCCTCGCCATCGGGATCGGAAGGCAGCTCGACCTGCTGTCGCTCGGCGAGAAGGCGGCCCGCCACGTCGGTGTGAACGTGGAGCGCGTGCGCCTGATCGTCATGATCTATGTGGCCCTCCTCGTCTCCGCGGCGGTCGCCTTCGCCGGCATCATCGCGTTCGTCGGGTTGGTCGTGCCGCACATCATCCGCATGATCATCGGCCCGACGCACCGTCCGCTCCTGCTCTGCTCGGTGCTCGGCGGGGCCCTGCTGCTCACGATCGCCGACCTCGGCGCCCGCACCCTCGTCGAGTACGCAGACCTGCCCATCGGCATGCTGACCTCCCTCATCGGCGGGCCGTTCTTCTTCTACCTGATCCGGCGCAGCCGGGCGAAGGGCGGCGCGTGGTCATGATCGGCTCCATCCTCAGGAACCCCATCCGCAAACCGCGCGCGACCACGCCGGGCGAGGTGGTCCTGTCCGTGCGCGACGTGAGCGTCGACTTCGGCGAGCGGACCGTGCTCGAGGGCCTCGACCTCGACATCCGGGCCGGCGAGGTGCTCGCCCTGGTCGGTCCCAACGGCGCGGGCAAGTCCACACTCATCAACGTCATCACCGCCGACGTGGACGCGCGCAGCGGCACCGTCGAGATCGACGGCCTCCAGAGCTACGCCTGGACGAACACCGAGCTCGCGATGCGCCGAGCCGTGCTCCTGCAGCAGGTCGATATCGCGTTCCCGTTCTCGGTCGAGGAGGTCGTCGACATGGGCCGCGCGCCCTGGCAGCAGGTGAGTGAGCGCGAGCGCGACGACCTCATCACCGCGGGCGCGATGCGGCGCACCGACATCGACCGCTTCGCCGACCGCCACTACCCGTCGCTGTCCGGAGGCGAGCGCGCTCGGGCCGCGCTCGCCCGCGTGCTCGCGCAGACCGCCTCGGTCATGCTCCTCGATGAGCCGACCGCGGCCATGGACATCAAGCACCAGGAGATGGTGCTCGACCTCGTGCGCAGCTACGCGAGCACCGGATGCGCCGTCGTCATCATCGTGCACAACCTCGACCTCGCGGCCGCCTACGCCGACCGCATCGCGCTCCTGAGCCGGGGCCGCATCGTCGCCGACGGGCCGCCAGCACAGGTGCTCACGGCCGAGCTCATCACGCAGGTCTACGAGCATCCCGTGCACATTCTCGAGGACCCGTTCACGGGAGCCCCGATCGTCGTGCCCAAGCGCGCATCCACCGGTTCCTCGACCCCCGCCGAAGAAGGGCACCACGCATGACCGCCACCACGCCTCCGCTCACCGCAGCTCGCTGGGTCGCCGCCATCCTGACGGCGCTCGGGCTCGCGATCGGCGTCACCGCGATCGGCGTCTCCGCTGCACCCGCGCACGCGGCCGGACAGGTGACCATCTCCGGACAGCCGACGGCGGACGGGCAGAGCGAGATCCAGGTGTCCGGCTCCGGATTCCAGTCGGTGCAGGGCGGATTCGGGGGCATCTACGTGCTGTTCGGCTGGGTCGACGACCCGAGCGGCGGCTCGTGGAAGCCGAGCGCGGGAGGCGTGACGGGGGAGGACTACCGCTACGTGTACGACGACGAGACGAACCCCGTCGGCTACCAGCTGTTCGCGGCCTTCCCGGGCGGATCCACCTCCTACGCCGCGAACGGCGGCGAGGTCGCGGCCGACGGCACCTGGTCGGGCACGCTGCGCATCCCCGGCGCGGTGTTCCAGACCTACGACCGCGATCAGAACGCGACCTCCGTCGACTGCAACGCCGTGCAGTGCGGGATCATCACCATCGGCGCGCACGGCGTGAAGAACACGAACAACGAATCGTTCACGCCGCTCACCTTCGCGGGAGGGGCTGCGGCCGGTGCCGTCGCCCCGCAGGCGGGCGCGAGCCCTGCGCAGCCCGAGGCGGCCGCCCCGGTGGCGACCGACGAGCAAACGGCAGGTGGCGAGGCCGCCCCGGTCGCGACCTCGGCTCCTGTCGGGACCACGACCCAGAGCACGGCGTCCTCACAGGGCCTCGGCTCGGTCAGCGACGCGCTCGCCTGGCTCGTCGTGCTCGCGCCGGTCCTGCTGCTCGTCGGACTCACCGTCGTCGGCCTCGCCGTCGGCATCGGCGCCTACCTTGCCGCCAAGAGCCTCCTGCTCGGCGTCAACCCGGCGGCCCTCGAGAAGGTGCGCGGGCAACGCGAACGCAAGGCGCTGCAGGAGCGCGAGAAGCAGCGCAGGAAGACGGCGGCGGTCAGGCTCGCGCAGGAGCAGCGCGAAGCTCGTGCCCGGCGCAGGCTCGGCGCGGCCGCCGCGCAGCAGAGCCTCGTGAACCTCCCCGCGTCTCCCGCGCCCCTCGAGAACGACAGACTCGTCGACTTCTTCGCCATGGATGCTCCGACCCCTCGCCACCCGAGCCCGCTCCGGGATACGAGCCCGCTCCGCGATACGGATACGGCGCCGGGTGATCGAGACGCGCCGACGCTCATCCTCTCGAGCGCGACCGGTCGCCGGGAGGACGCACGGTGACCCTCGACGCGCACGAGACGGGCGCGCGGTCACGGCGCCTGCCAGCCCCGGGCATCGGCACGCGCATCCTCGCCGCAATCGGCATCGCTGGCCTGCTTGCGGGTTTCGGCCTCTTGGCCGCCGACCCGGCGGAGGCCGCCTCGACGCCCATCTCGGGCGTCGACCTGTCCTGGGCACTGAACGACGAGGTCGGCGGGGGCGCCTACTTCGGCGGCTGCAACTTCCTCTCGGCTGGCGCATCCGGTGACAACGGCAGGTCGGCGGTCTGGACCGACGACGGCCTGTACTCGGCGAGCGAGGGCAACGTCTCCATCACGAAGCCCGACGCTGCCGGCAACCAGGTACCCGCCACGTGGGATTCCAGGTGCCTCGACGCGGGCGGGAGCCAGGTCGGGACCGGTGTCGGGTCGACAAGCGCCAACCGGGTGAACCTGGCAGACGGCAGCGGCTCCGTCGACCTCGAGACCGGCACAGCCAGCATCTCCTGGGACGGTGCCTTCACCGTCGTCTTCTACGGCGGCATGACGTACTGGTCGGTTGATGACCTCACGCTCGAGCTCAGCAACGGCAGGGGAACGCTCACGGGCACGGCCGGCGGATTCGGCGCCGACATGGACGACCCCTCGAAGTGGCAGCCCCTGAGCGAACGCACCGTCACGCTCGCGACGATCGACGCGACTCCGGCCGAGCTCACCGCATCCGGCGCGACCCTCACTCCCGAGTACCGGGGCGTGGATGCAGGTGCCGTCGGCACCCCGCAGACGCGCGAAGGCGACGGGTGGGGCTCGTGGCCCCAGGACTTCGTGGCATTCCACGAGGCGACCGGCCAGTCGAGCTACTGGTACTCATCCGGTGGACTGGCTGACCCGAAGAAGGTCGCGGCACCGCTCACCCTGAGCTTCGACACGTCCGCGAGCGCGACCCCGGTCTACGAGCGGTTGCCGCGCGACTACCCGGAGGGGGTCGAGGTGCGGTTCGTCAACCTCGGAGCCGAGGTCTCCGGGGAGCCCGTGCTGCGGGCAGCCGATGGGCGTGAGCTGCCGGTACTGGCGGGGACTACCGCTCAGATGACGGCGGGCGCTGGCGTGGGCACATGGGACGTCAGCGGCCTCGCCGTTGGAGCGCACGAGTTCACGCTCGCCGTCCGCAACGGCACCGCCGAGACGCCCATCAACCTCTCACCAGGCGACGCGATTCGCCTCACCATCGTCGAGCCGCTCGGCGCGACCGCCTCACCCGGGATCACGGTGAGCGACGTCGGGGCCAGCTCCTTCACGACCACCCTGACGTGGCCCGCCACGGGTGGCGGCCCGCCGACCGGCTACCAGGTGCAGCTCACTCAAGGGGGCGTCGCCGTCGGTGCCGCCCTCCAGGTGCCGGCGGATGCGACGGGGCAGGGCTCGACCATCGTGTCCGGACTCGCCGCCAGCACCGAGTACGCCATCACAGTTACCCCGTACCTCGCAACCCAAGCGGGCACGCCAGCGACGCAGCAGGTCAGCACCGGTGCCCCGCCGCAGCCGACCACGACGCCGGACCCAGAACCGCCAGCGCCGACGACGCCCCCGACCGCCGAGCCGACCACGCCCACTGACGGGGGTGCATCCGCCGCAGGAGCAACCTTCTACTGGGGACTGAACACGGAAGCGACCAGCGGTGCCTTCTTCGGGGGATGCAACTTCCTCGCGGCCGGCAAAGCGGGGGACACCGGCTCGTCACGGGTCTGGAAGGCCGACGAATATCGTTCTGCCGACGGCAACGTCACGATCATCAAGCCCAACGGCAGCGACTTCCAGCAGGCGAGCTGGGGCACGAAGTGCGTCGACCGCACGGGCGCCAACGTCTCGACGAGCCGCCTCGGCTCCCATACGGAGTCGCAGGTGCGCATGACCGGTGGTGAGGCGACGCGCTCCGGTTCGGAGCTCACCGTGCAGTGGCGCGGCAGCTTCACGGTCGCCTTCTACGGCGGGCTCACGTACTGGACGGCGACCGACCCGATCCTCAAGGTGGGCGGGGACGGCAGGGGCACCATCACCGCGACGGCCTCCGGCTACGGCGCATCCATGACCGACGCGTCCAAATGGGTGGAGCTCAGCGATCGCACCATCACGCTCGCGAACCTCACGGGTGTCGATACCGGCGCCGACGTCATCACGACGACCCCCGATTACCTGGGGGTCTCCTACAGCGGCAGCGGCCAGTCGCAGGGAGTGGTCGGCGGCGACGAGGGCACGGCGAGCGGGCAGGCGCCTCAGACCGCGCTGAACTCGAGCTACTGGGGCTCGTTCCCGTCGGACTTCGTGGACTTCCAGAAGGAGACCGGCCAGTTCTCGTACTGGTTCACGTCCAACGGCGCCCGTGACACCTTTAAGCCGACGATCCCGCTCACCGTGAGCCTGGCGGGTGACTACACGCCGACGGCGGGCGCGTACAACGCTCCGGCCGCGCCGACGCTCACGCAGAGCAACCCGGCGCGCGGCACGCGTGCCCCGAACGCGGTGGCGCCCGCGCCAGCACCAGCGCCAGCCACCACGGCACCGGCCGCGGGCAGCACGACGAGCAGCGGGGAAGCGGCGCCGTCGGGGGCCGGGTCCGTCGCCGTCTCGAACGAAGCCTCTGGGCTGCAGATCGGCGAGATCAGCGCGCCGATGGTGCTCGGCGGGGGAGCCGGCATGCTCGCGGTTGCCGGCCTCAACTGGTCGATCTCCCTGCTCGTGCGCCGAAGGCTTGGCCTCGACCCGCACCTCTTCGGCTAGCCGCGAGGCGCGCCCGGAGCGGTCTGCGCGCCCGGAGCGGTGTTGTGGTCGTCAAGACGCTGTTGAAGCGACCACAACACCGCTCTCGGCTCAGGCGGCGGGGTGGGTGCAGAACGCGAACGGCCCGCATCCGAGTGGATGCGGGCCGTTCGCGTCGCGCGGTGCGGGGCGGATCCTAGAAGCGTGCGTCCAGCTCTTCGAAGATGCGCTCATTGCAGGTGAAGCTCGCGTTCGCCTCATCGAGGAGACGCGCGATGGCGTCCTCGTCGAAGGCGAGCTCGTCGAGCTGGGTACGGTAGGCCCGCTTGAACGGCACGATCGCCGGGATCTCGGTGAAGTCGAAGAACGTCGCCTCCTCCGCGGGGAGGGTGTACGTGCGGTCGAGCATCACGCGCATGGCCTGGCCACCCGAGAGGTCGCCGAGGTAGCGCGTGTAGTGGTGCGCGAGGTAGCGCGCCGGGTCGGCGGCGGATGCGGTGATGCGGTCCGCGTACTCGCGCGTCGCCGGGAGCTCGCCGGGGAGCGGCTGCGTGAGGCGGGGCGCGAGCACCGCGAGGTCCGCCACGATCGACGACGCACGGTCGAGCTCGGCCGCAGGGATCGCGCCGAGCTGGCCCTGCTCGCGCACGGGCACTGCCGCGCTCTCGAGCGCCTCGTACATGAAGCCGTACTGCTGCAGCAGCGCAGCCCAGGCGTCGATGCCGAGCTCACCGCCGAGGAGCCGCTCGAGGAAGCGCGAACGCTCTGCGCTCTGGTGGGCCTGCGACGTGCGCTCGCGGAGGCGGGCGCTGATGGTCGTCGCGGTGTCGGTGACGATGGTCATGGGGATCCCTTCGGGCGGGATCGGTGCGAGGGGGCACACCGAAGACTGGATGACTTCAGCTTAGGTCACCCTTACTTCCGTTGGGAATCCCCGCTGTGCAGAGTTCGCTCCTTCGTTACATCCAGAACCTGGGTCGGTGCGGCCGGCGCTGGTTCACCCGTGCCGAATCGGAAATCCCGGTCTGGGCTCGACTCTGCGTGCACCTGGTCCTCGTCGCTGAGCATGCGGCCGACGATACTGGGCGTGGCGAGTCCGGACCGCCTCCCGTTCACTGTTCTTGCGGGTCTGCGGACGCGCCGCCGAGGAGCGACGTACTCTCGGTCAGATGGACGCCATGCGTGAACCTCTTGAAGCTGCCCTCGACGAGCTCGCCCCCAGTGACGGCGATGCGCTCGCGCGCGTCACGGCGACGCGCGACGCAGCCAGATGGCTGGAGGAGGTTGGACTTGTGGAGGCGGTCGAGCGGGCACGCGCCGGTGGTTCGACGTGGGTGCAGATCGGTGCGGCGCTGGGGGTTACGGGAACTACGGCGACCACCCGGTTCGGGGGCACGCCTGAGGAACGCGAGGCCCGTGCGCAGCAGTCCCGGGACCGAGCCGCGCAGCGCAACCGCGCGGCTTCGGAGGCTATCGGTGCGACGCCGCGCGATGACCTGCCTGGCATCTCGGTTGCCGAGGCCGCCGAGAAGCTCGACGTTCAGCTGGGCACGTTCCGCCGGCGCATCCAGGTCGCCCGTGAGCGGAACAGCGACGCGTTCCGTGTCGCGATCAAGCTGGTCCAGCTCTCACCCAAGCGCGAGGTCATGCGAGTCGTCGACCTCGAAGCGGCGGCGCGGATCTAGACGCATCGGCGCCCTGGGTGATGGTCGACAGGGTCACCCCATGTAGGCGCCGGCCTCGAACCGAGTGTGTTGGATGACGATGATGGCGCCGATCTCGAGCGCGACGATGCCCGTGATGATGGCGAGTGACCACCACACGGACCTGTGTGTGCAGGCCGCTGTGATTGCTGCGGCAGCAAGGCTCACGATCCAGACCAGGAAGTGCGCGACGGCCGCGATGCCGGTCGTGGTGACGGCCTCCTCGTAGTGCCCCTTGGGGACGGTCCAGGTGTCGCTCGAGTTGGCGTAGCCGTAGTGGAGCATCTCGCCGACGCTCAGCCCGAGGAAGACGCCGATCACGAGCGTCACGGCCGCGGTGACGAAGGCTATTCCGGTTGCAATGCTCCAGCCGAGGACGGGGCGCCAGACTGTGCCGCGAGGTGGGCCGGAGGTGGCCCGTTGCGGGGCGGATGCAAGAGAGCTCATCGCCACGAATGCTCGAGGAAGGGCCAGGCGACCGGAACGGCGATGACAACCACCGAGAGGAGGCAGAGCATCCCGAACGTGCGGCCGAACGGACGTGGGTCGCTGCTGGCGACGCTGATGGCGGTTCCGATGTACGCGAGCCAGGTCGCGCCGAGGGCGAGGATCGTGAGGTCAGCGACTGACTTCGCTTCGCCGTAGTGCAGGGCGGTGGTCGAATGCGGGTCACTGTCGGCTTCCATGCCGGCCCCCTACCTCAGCATCTCGTCGATCCCTTGGCCGAGACCGAGCGCGAGGAACCCGAGGACGAACACTCCCAGAATCGCGAGCAGACCGACTTTGCCCTCACCGCTTGCCGGTTGCGCCCCCGCATCTGCGCTTGCACGGACCTCGTTCACCACTGACATGGCACGAGCCTAGGTGCGGCCGGCGGGTCAGGTCTGGATGCGCGAAACCGTTACTCGACGCCATTCGATCACGGGATCTGTCTGCCCAGGGCGGGTGAAGTCGCGACAGCTTTCACGCGTCGATTGTGTGCTATCAGCACCCACAGCGTAGGTACGCAGATGACAACCGCTGCGATGACCCCGGCTAACCACGGACTGATATCGGTGCCCCGCCACAGCAGGTGAATGCCCGCCATGACGGTGAAAATCATGACGAGGCGAGGGAGGATCCACCACTTCGGCAAGCGGGGCGGGTTACCGAGCCACGGGATCTTCTCCTCGGGGTTGGCTCTCGAGTGGCGGACGACGTCAACGAGAGATGCCGCTCCGGCGATCGCCAGCAGAACGAGTGCCCAGAAGAGTTCCATGGGCCCCACACGAACATGTCGCTCTGGGCGCCGCCTCAGAGACTCCACTTCCTGTCTGCCGAGTCCTATCGCCGCGCGTCGCGGACAGGGCACGCCTTGATCTGCCTCGCGTCCTTGCGCTTCGTAGCCGCTGAATCCTGTGAGCGGTCCCTGCGGACGGGCCGGGAGCTCGTGTCCCGTGCTCGTGCAGGATGGGACATATGGAACCCGGCCACTACGACACGTTCGCTTCCGACTATGCGACCGACAACGAGCGCAACCTCGTGAACAGCTACTACGAGCGGCCGGCGATGCTCACACTCCTCGGCGACGTACGCGGCGCACGCGTGCTCGATGCCGGATGCGGAGCGGGCCCGCTTGCGGCCGAGCTGGCGGCCCGCGGCGCGACCCTCGCGGGCTTCGACGCGAGCTCGGAGATGATCACGATCGCTCAGCGGCGGCTCGGCGACACCGTCGACCTGCAGGTGGCTGACCTTGGGAGACCGCTTCCGTATTCGGACGGGTGCTTCGACCTCGTCGCCGCGTCCCTGGTGCTCCATTACCTCGAAGACTGGGGTCCGGCTCTGACCGAGCTCCACCGCGTCCTGGAGCCCGGCGGTCGGTTGACCATCTCCGTGCATCATCCGTTCGTCTACCGCCTGATGTTCCCGGAGCGGGACTACTTCCGGACCGAAGCCTGGACGTCGACCTCGACCTTCAACGGCACCGAGGTCGAGCTGACGTACTGGCACCGGCCCCTCCACGCGATGACAGATGCCTTCGTCGAGGCCGGCTTCAGCATCGTGACGGTCGCCGAGCCGCCGTTCGCTGCGGATACGCCGGCGGAGCTCATCCCATCGCATCTTGGCGACCGGACAGCGTTCCTGAGCTTCATATTCTTCGCCTTGGAGCGGTAGGCCAACCGCGATTCAGCGTTCGGTCAGCGTGTGATCGCTCGTGTACTCAACCGAGCATTCGCGCGTTGGACCCCTCGGCTGACTTCCTCCGCCGGGCGTCCTTCGATGAGCGAGAATGCGATGGGTTGCAGGATGTGAGTCACGGCGATGACTCGGGCGCGACGCAGATCGTCGGCGTTTGCGGACGCGGCGACGCTCTCCCAGCCGTGCCAGCTCGCGAGCGAGGCGATGTCGTCCGCCGTGTCGTGGGCGGTGGCGAGGTCCCAGTCGAGGACGCCGGCAACGCGGCCGTCATGCCAGAGCACGTTGGCCCCAGCGAGATCACCGTGGGTCAGTGCGGGCGGTACAACTTCGAGTTGCGCGAGCGCGTCGACGCGACGGCGAGCCTCGTCTCGGACGCTGCGGAGCAGGAGCGGGATGACGTCTCGGTGCATTCGCTCGTGCCACGACTCGCCACCCATGAACGCTCGGGGAGCGGCGAGATACGGTGCGATGCCTGCTATCGGCACGGTCCTGATCGCCTCGAGAAGCCCTGCGACTGCAGCCGGGTCGCCGCTCCCCGGTTCGTGCGGGGAGCCATGGATGCGTGCCTGCACGATCGCCGTCACACCGTTCACCTCAACCGCAGGGCTCAGGGATCGAGGGACAGCGAAAGGGAGGTCGGGCAGTGCGTCGATGAGGCGCTGAGCGCGTCGACTCTCGGTTGCCGCCCGACTGGAACGTGCGACGCGAACGGCCGAGTCACCCGTGAGGACGACGACGTTCGAGGAGCCGTGTTCGACCAGGGTCCAGGATGACGGATCGGACCCTCGACCCGCTGCATCGAGAGCTGCACGCGCGGCAGCCCGGATGGCATCCGGCGTCTGAGCGGAGTAGGCGGTGTCGAACATGCCCTCATGCCCTCACTCTGCTGTTCTGAGCACCGCCAGCTACTGCAGCCCGCGCCGCTTGAGCAGCGGCTCGATGGGGGCGGGGCCGCCGAGCAGATCGTCGACCAGCGACATCGCATCCCGGGAGCCGCCCGGCTCGAGGATGCTGCGGCGGAACCGCTCGCCGGCAGCGCGGAGGCCGCCGTCGACCTCCGCCTGCTCCGCGAACCAGTCGACCGTCGCCGCATCGAGCACCTCGCTCCAGATGTAGCCGTAGTAGCCGGCGCTGTACCCGCCCGCAAAGATGTGCTGGAAGTAGGGGAGCGTGTAGCGCGGCGGCACTGCGGGCAGGTCGAGGCCGTAGCGCTGAAGCACCTGCTGCTCGAACGCCTCAACGTCGCTGATCTCGGCGGCCTCCTCCGGCGATAGCGAGTGCCACTCGAGGTCGATGACCGATGCTGCGAGGTACTCGCTCGTGCCGAAGCCCTCGTTGAACGACGCCGAGTCGAGCAGACGCTCGACGAGCTCCTCCGACAACGGCTCACCCGTCACGTGGTGCTTCGCGTAGTTGCGCAGCACCTCCGGCCACAGCATCCACATCTCGTTGACCTGGCTGGGGTACTCGACGAAGTCGCGCGGCACGTTCGTGCCGCCGAGGCTCGGGTAGCCGACCAGCGCGAACAGGCCGTGCAGCGCGTGCCCGAACTCGTGGAACAGCGTCTCGACCTCGTCGAACGTGAGCAGCGTCGGCGAACCCTCGGCGGGCTTCGGCACGTTGAGCGTGTTGAGCACAACCGTCGGCTCGCCGAGCAGACGGTTCTGCTGGATCACCGAGTTCATCCACGCGCCGCCGCGCTTGGAGTCGCGCGTGTACAGGTCGAGCGAGAACAGCCCGACCTCGGTTCCGTCCTCGTTGCTCACCTCATACACCACGGCGTCGGCGTGGTGGCCGCGAAGCTCGGGCCGCTGCGTGAAGGTGATACCGAAGAGGCGATTGGCGGCGAAGAAGACGCCGTTCTCGAGCACTGCCGTGGCCTCGAAGAAGGGCCGCATCTGCGAGGTGTCGACCGCGTAGTCGCGGGCGCGCACCTTCTCGGTGTAGAACGCCCAGTCCCACGGCTCGAGCGCGAAGCTCGGCTCGCCGATTGCCGCCTGCTCGGCGTCGATCGTGGCCTGCAGCACCTCCTGCTCGCGGCGCGCGTTCGCGGCGGCCGGAGTGGAGAGCTGTTCGAGGCGCGCGCGAATCGCGGATGCGCTGCCCGCGGTCGACTTCGCGGCCGCGGCCTCAGCATGGTTCTCGAAGCCGAGGAGTCGGGCTCGTTCGGCGCGCACGCGCACCATCTCGAGCGCCGTCGCCCGGGTGTCGTGGTCGCCTCCGCGGCTGCCCCGCGCGGACGAAGCCTCGAAGAGCTTGCGACGGGTCTCGCGGTTCGTGAGCGTCGAAAGCAAAGGGTGCCCTGTGAAGAGCACGAGCGAGATCAGGTACTTGCCGGACAGTCCGCGGGCCTCGGCCGCGGCGGATGCGGCCGAGATGGCGCTCTCGTCGAGTCCGGCGAGCTCCTCGGGGGAGTCGACGACCAGGGCCAGTGCGTTGCTGTCGGCCTGCAGCTTCTGGTCGAACTGCACCTCGAGTTCCGCCAGGCGACCGTTGAGCTCACGCAGGCGAGCCGAAGACGGGTCGTCGAGGCCGGCACCCGCGAGACTCGCGTTGCGGTGCAGCTTCTCGACGAGGAATCGCTGCTCATCGGTGAGCCCGGCTTCCTGACGGCTGTCGTGCACCGACTGGATGCGCGCGAACAGCGCGCGGTTGAGCGTGATCGAGTCCTCGTGGGCCGTCAGGCGTGGCCCGATCTCCGCCTCGATCGCGTCGATGCCGGGGGTCGCGTCGCCAGAGCTGAGCGTGAAGAAGACGGCGGCGGTGCGCTCGAGGAGCTGGCCGGAGCGCTCGAGCGCTTCGACCGTGTTCGCGAAGGTCGGCGCCTCGGTGTTCGCCGTGATCGCCTGGACCTCCGCGAGCTGCTCAGCCATGCCAGCTTCGAACGCGGGCAGGAAGTGCTCCTCGCGCACGTCTCCGAACGGCGGCAACTGGAAGGGGAGCGCGCTGGGGGTGGCGAACGGGTTCTCGGCGTCGAGCTGCACGGTCTGGGTCATGCTCTCAACCCTAGGCGGGACCACCGACACGGCACGCGCATCGGCTGTCCGCGCTCAGCGGACGCCGCTACGCGCGGGGCGCTGGCTCCGGGAAGAGGTCGTCGTCTTCGTCGAAGACGTCGTGCTCGTGCGAGTCTCCATCGGCGATGCCCATGCCAGCGCCGGCCGGCTCTTCGGCGCCGCTTACCTGCACTGAGCCGTCCGCGCGGAGCGCGACCCGCGGGCCGTGGTCGAGCTCGGCGACGGGCCGGCCCTCGAGCCAGGTCAGGGTCCACCAGAGCTTCGACACGTCGTCGACGCTCGACGCGAGCACCTGCTCCTGAGCTGAGCATGCCTCCAGGAACTCCGGGTACTTCTCCAGCGAGCGCGGCGGGACGGAGCCCGCCCGCCACCGCTCACCGATGAGCATGCCTAGCCCTCGTTCTGCTGACGCGAGTCGACGGAGATCTCGAAGCGGACCTCGTCGCTGCGGCTGCCCATGCGGGCGGACTGCTGCAGGCCGACCTCGTCTTCAGCATCGACGAGCCACGAGATCGCGTCGAAGCCACGCTTCGCGGCCGCCGCGAACACCGCACCGAGCAGCTCCTCGTTGACCGCCGCGCGGTTCGAGTCGGCACCCGAGTACTTGGCCTCGATGTTCAGCACCGTGCGAGCGCCGCGGATGTCGAGTCGTTCGCGGAACAGCACGTACCCGCGCGGATCGCCCTCGACGAACGCGATCATGCCCTCGAGGTTGCCCGTCTTGCTCGCGACGTGACGCCAGACGCCGAGCGCGCGGCCGTCGTTCGAGCTCTCGCCGAGCGCATCCACGTGCTGTGCGAACAGCGGCTGCCAGACGAAGTAGTCGGTTGGGCCCATGGCCCGCACCTCGATGCTGGGGCGCGCCGCGGCACGGTCCCGCGTGCGCTTGCGGGGCTTGGCCTTTTCAGGAACTGTCATGCCGGCCCTGACTCCTCTTCTGTCACTGATGTCGCTGCTGCACTCAGACTTGGGGGAACCCCCAGCCTACGACGACGCCTCGGTCTGCGGGGCGACGAGCAGTTCGATATCCCGCACCTCGAGTGTCTCGGCAACCGCGAAATCGAGCTGCTCGATGCGGCCGACGTGGCGGAGATCCGCGGAAGCGAGGCGAAGCAGGGCCACCGACTCCTCGGGAGCCGCGATGACCGCGCTGGCGACCGGCGTCTTCTGAGAGGCCTTCGCAGCGGTCTTCGCGCCGCGGATGCTCGTGAGGGCGGTACTCGTCAGCGCGAGCAGCGAACCGTCCTGGTCACCGGCCGCCGTGAGGTCGGCGGCGGTGGGCCAGGCTGCGGTGTGCAGCTCGGAGTCGTGCCACCACGACCACGACTCGGCGGTCGCGAACGGGATGAACGGGGCGAAGAGTCGCAGCAGCACGTCGATCGCGGAGCGCATGGCGGTGACGGCGGAGGCCTGGGCCGCCGCGTCGTCGCCTGCACCGTACGCGCGCTCCTTGACGAGCTCGAGGTAGTCGTCGCAGAACGTCCAGAAGAACGTCTCCGTGACCTCGAGCGCGCGGGCGTGGTTGTACTCGGAGAACGCCTTGGTCGCCTCGGTGACGACACGGTTCAGCTCGGCGAGCATCGAGCGGTCGAGCGGCTCGGTGACCTCGCCCACGTGATCGCCATAACCGAGCACGAGCTTTGACGCGTTGAGCACCTTGATCGCAAGTCGGCGGCCGATCTTGATCTGCGTCGGGTTCTTCGGGTCGAACGCCGCGTCGGTGCCGAGGCGGCTGGAGGCCGCCCAGTAGCGGACCGCGTCGGAGCCGTGGGCCTCGAGCATGTCGGCGGGCGTGACGACGTTGCCCTTCGACTTCGACATCTTCTTGCGGTCGGGGTCGACGATGAAGCCGGAGATCGTGGCATTCGACCAGGGCGCGACGCCGTGCTCGAGCTGCGCGCGGAGCACCGTCGAGAAGAGCCACGTGCGGATGATGTCCTGGCCCTGCGGGCGCAGGTCGTAGGGGAAGACGAGCCCGAAGAGCTCCTCGTCCGACTCCCAGCCACCGGCGAGCTGCGGTGTGAGGGAGGAGGTCATCCACGTGTCCATGACGTCGACCTCGCCGAGGAACCCGCCGGCCACTCCGCGCTGCTCCTCGGTGTAGCCGTTCGGCACGTCGGACGACGGGTCGACGGGCAGCTGCGCCGCATCCGGAGTGATGGGCGACTCGAACTGCACTTCGCCGTCCGCATCGATGGGGTACCAGACGGGGATCGGCACGCCGAAGAAGCGCTGGCGCGAGATGAGCCAGTCGCCAGAGAGGCCCTCGACCCAGTTCTCGTAGCGCACGCGCATGAAGTCGGGCCAGAACGCGATCTCGCGGCCGAGCTCGATGAGGCGGGCCTTGAGGGCTGGGTCGGTCGCGCCGTTCTTCACGTACCACTGGCGCGTCGAGACGATCTCGAGGGGGCGGTCGCCCTTCTCGAAGAACTTGACGGGGTGCTGGATGGGCTTCGGGTCGCCGACCAGGTCACCGGAGGCCTGCAGCAGCTCGACGACCGCCTTCTTGGCGCTGAACACGGTCTTGCCGGCGAGCTCGGCGTAGGCGGCCTTGCCAGCTTCGCTCGTGATGGCCTCGGGGGCGTCGGCGATGAGGCGGCCGTCCTTGCCGAGCACGGTGCGGTTGGGGAGCTTCAGCTCGCGCCACCAGATCACGTCGGTGACGTCGCCGAAGGTGCAGATCATCGCGATGCCGCTTCCCTTGTCCTTCTGCGCGAGGGGATGCGCGAGCACGGGCACCTCGACGCCGAAGAGGGGCGTCGTGACGGTCGTGCCGAAGAGCGGCTGGTAGCGCTCGTCGTCGGGATGCGCGACGAGGGCCACGCAGGCGGGGAGGAGCTCTGGGCGGGTGGTCTCGATGAAGATGGGCTCGCCGCCCTCGCGCGCGAAGCCGATGCGGTGGTAGGCGCCCGGCTGGTCGCGGTCCTCGAGTTCGGCCTGTGCGACGGCGGTGCGGAACGTGATGTCCCACAGCGTGGGTGCCTGGTCCTGGTAGGCCTCGCCGCGTTCGAGGTTGCGGAGGAAGCCGAGCTGGCTCTTGCGGCGCGAGGAGTCGTCGATCGTGCGGTAGCTCTGGGTCCAGTCGACGGAGAGGCCGAGCTGGCGCCACAGCTCTTCGAAGGCCTTCTCGTCTTCGATGGTGAGCTGCTCGCAGAGCTGGATGAAGTTGCGGCGCGAGATCGGCTGCTGGTCGGCGGCCTTGATGCTCTTGCCGTCGCCACCCTCGTGCGGGGGCGTGAAGTCGGCGACGTACGGCAACGACGGGTCGCACCGAACGCCGTAGTAGTTCTGCACGCGGCGCTCGGTGGGGAGGCCGTTGTCGTCCCAGCCCATCGGGTAGAAGACGCGCTTGCCGCTCATGCGCTGGAAGCGCGCGACGACGTCGGTGTGCGTGTAGGAGAAGACGTGTCCGACGTGGAGCGAGCCCGATGCGGTCGGCGGAGGCGTGTCGATCGAGTAGATGTCGTCGCGCGTCGCGCCGTCGCGGTCGAAGCGGTAGGTGCCGGAGTTCTCCCAGCGCTCACCCCACTTGACTTCGAGGCCCTCGAGGACGGGCTTGTCTGGAATGCCCTGAGTCGAGGAAGAAGGAGGAACTGAGGGCGAGCTGGACATGCACACTCCGTGTCGATGTGGGCGGCACCGAGTCTGGGGTGCCTGTTGTGAACCCATCTAGGGTAGCGGCTCTCGGCGGCCTGCGCCGGGCGCGTCACTCGGAGCGGCCGAGCGATTCCTTGGCTCGTCTGAAGGCGCGGACCGAGGAGAACCCGCACGCCAGCACGATCGCCGTCAGCTGGCTCATCTCGTCGAGGTGAGCCGACTCGAGGGTCCGTTCGACGAGGAGAAGCCGTTCTCGCCGGATCTCCTGGCTCGGGTTGAGCCCTGCCCGGTTGAACTCCTCCTGCAGCCAGCGCGCGGACACGTTGACCGCGGATGCGAGCTTGGCGACGGTGAGTGACTGCTCGCGCGCGTGCTGTGCGATGTGGAGACGAGCTCGCTCGACGAGGTCGGAGGTGGGTGCCGGAGCGGGGATGCTGACGGCGATGAGCGCTTCCGTGAGGGCGTCGACGGCGCGGGAGGCGCCGGCGAACCCTGGCTGTCCCGCGGAGATCGACGAGTTCAGGAGCGAGTTCACGAGGTCCAGCACGAGCCGAGTCGTGACGGAGCGCGCATCGCTGTCGTCGTCGCGCACGATGCCCTCGGTCCGGGCCTGGCCTGCCATCGCGTGGTCGATGGATGCCGAGCGGACGGTCACGAAAGCGCTCGGCGAGTCGGCGAGGTAGACGAGCGGGTCCTGCGCGCGCCGGATGACGAGGCTCCCGGGGGCGTACCGGTGCTCTACGTCGGCCATCCGGATCCGGCCTGCTCCCTCGACGAACAGGGTGAGCGAGCTGCGGGTGGTGGCTGGTGAAGTTTCGCCGAATTCGCCCGGTGTGTGCCAGTGTCGCGCGAGGTGCAGCGACCCGCCCTGGAAGGTGTCGCCTGCGATGGCGATCTCACCTCGGGTTCGGCAGGACCACCCCGCCGCGGCGAGGGCCGAGAGGGCGGTCTGGCCTCGCATTTCCAGGCTTGTCGGGGTGCCTCGAAGCTCCCGGCGGGAGCCGTCCGGGCGGAGAGCGTCGACGGCGCTGGGGGTGCAGAGCGCGAACAAAGGGCTACCTCGGAATGGACTACTGCGGTGGACTACGGCGTGTTCTCACGCGTTATGTGATTGCCGGAATGCGCGGAATGGCATGTCGAAAGCCGAACTCTACCCCGGAATCCGCGAGTGCGGGCATTCGTCGGGGAGAGGCTTCCGCGTGGCTCATCCAGGGGGATGCGGCAGGACGAGAGCAGGGGCAGGAACTTGGCAGCAGAGAACACGCAGAATGCACGGACAGGGGAGAACCCGGGGGTGACTCCCCGGCGCGTCGTCCTCCAGGGGGCGGCATGGACGATCCCCGTGCTGGCGACGGCCGTCGGGGCGCCGCTGGTCGCCGCTTCGACGAAGGTTCCGCCCGGCATCACGGTCACGGCGACGCACACCGAGTGGAACAGCGAATGGAACCACTACCGGACCCCGGACAATACCTTCCGCGGGTCGAGCTCGGGAAGCTCGGTGGCAGCGCCGACGTGCTCATACAGCGGCGATCAGAAGCAGTACAACGGGTGGATCGCAGACGGCATCTCCATGACACTCGGCGACGCCAATGGCAAGGCGCTCGCCAACACCAGCGTGACGTTCACGATCAGCGGCAAGGAGAAGCAGTTCTGGTTCGTGAAGAACCCGTGCGTCTCGGAATCGACCGCCTGGAACGACGGAAGTCCGAACAACCTCCGCTCCATCACGCTCAAGACGGACTCGAAGGGCTTCATCGCCCTCGACGGTGGCACGGGAACGGCGTACCGATGCGCGACGAGCGGATCGAACTCGCAGCTCATCGGCTACAACGGGTTCTGGGGGTACCTGCGAAAGGGACAGGACGACAGCACCCGGACCACGCTGACGGTCTCCGCGGCGGGCCAGGCGTCGAGGAGCATCAGCATCTGGAACTACACGCCCACGAGCAACCCCTACGAGCTGACGCTCTGGTGGCCCGGCCTGCGCATGGCGACGGCCACGTCGCCGTGTCCCATGCCGACTGCGCCGTAGCGGTTCTCTGGGAGTTGTGCGCCCCTCCGCGCCACGCGCGCGCGGAGGGGCACATCTTGCGGCGAGTGGTCGGAGTCCCGCTCGCCGCCGTCGGTCAGGCCCCGATGGGGGCCTTGGTCTGGGTGGTGGTGGAGGTGGCGGCCGCGTCCAGTGCGGCGTGCACGGCGTCGAGCTCCGTGTACAGCTCGTCGGGAACCTTCTCGCCGATGCTGTCGAAGTACTCGCGCGTCACGCCGACCTCGACGAGCCACGACGCGGGATCGACCGTGAAGATCTCCTCGAGGGCGGCCGGGTCGAAGCTCTCGAGGCCCGAGATGTCGATGTCGCCCGTCACCGGCAGCTGGCCGATGGGGCTCTCGATCGAGTCGGCACGGTTCTCGAGCCGGTCGATGATCCACTTGACGGCGCGCACGTTCTCGCCGAATCCTGGCCACAGGAACTTGCCGTCCTGGTCCTTGCGGAACCAGTTGACCTGGAAGATGCGCGGGGCCTTGTCGCCGAGGTCAGCCCCGGTGTCGAGCCAGTGGCCCCAGTAATCGGCCATGTGGTAGCCCGCGAAGGGCTGCATGGCGAACGGGTCGCGGCGCAGGATGCCGACAGGCCCTTCCGCGGCAGCGGTCTGCTCGCTCGCGAGCGTCGCGCCGAGGAAGCAGCCGTGCTTCCAGTCCTTCGACTCGAAGACGAGCGGCACGTTGCTCGCGCGGCGGCCGCCGAAGAGGATCGCGTCGACGGGCACGCCGTCCGGGGCCTCCCAGGCGGGGGAGAGGGTCGGGCACTGCGAGGCGCGCACCGTGAAGCGGGCGTTCGGATGCGCGGCCTTGGTCCCGGACTCCGGGGTCCAGTCGTTGCCCTGCCAGTCGATGAGGTGCGCGGGAGCCTCCTCGGTCATGCCCTCCCACCACACGTCACCGTCGTCGGTGAGCGCGACGTTCGTGAAGATGGTGTTCGTCGTGATGGTCTCCATCGCGACGGGGTTGGTGTCGTAGCCGGTGCCGGGTGCGACGCCGAAGAAGCCGAACTCCGGGTTGATGGCGTTGAGGCGACCGTCGGCCGCCTTGCGCATCCACACGATGTCGTCACCGAGCGTCTCGACCTTCCAGCCGTCGAGCTTGGGCTTCATCATCGCGAAGTTCGTCTTGCCGGTCGCCGACGGGAAGGCGCCCGTGAGCGTGTACGTCTTTCCTTCGGGGCTCGTGACCTGGATGAGGAGCATGTGCTCGGCCATCCAGCCTTCGTCGTGGCCCATGGCCGAGGCGATGCGCAGCGCGAAGCACTTCTTGCCGAGCAGCGCGTTGCCGCCGTATCCGGAGCCGTACGAGATGATCTCGCGCGTCTCGGGGAAGTGGGTGATGTACTTCGACTCGTTGTGCGGCCAGGCCACGTCCGGGCGGCTCGTGCCGTCCTCGAACTCCAGCGGGAAGCCCACCGAGTGCAGGGCCTTGACCCAGTCGCGGCCGGGGGTGAGGTGCTCGAGGGCGCCGTCGCCGGAGCGCGTCATGAGCGCCATCGACAGCACGACGTACGGGGAGTCGGTGATCTCGACGCCGTACTGCGTGATGGCGCCGCCGAGGGGGCCCATCGCGAACGGCACGACGTACATGGGGCGGCCGCGCATGGAGCCGTCGAAGAGACCGCTGAGCTCGGCCTTCATCTCGCCAGGCGCGCGCCAGTTGTTCGTGGGCCCGGCGTCTTCTTCCTTCTCCGAGCAGATGTAGGTGCGGCTCTCGACGCGGGCGACATCGCCGGCGTCCGAGCGGGCGAGGTACGAGCCGGGGCGGAGCTCTTCGTTGAGCTTGATGAGCGTGCCTGCTTCGACCATCTCAGCGGTGAGGGCGTCGATCTCGGCCTGCGATCCATCGCACCAGACGATGCGGCTGGGCTTCGTCAGTGCCGCGATCTCGCGCACCCAGTCGTTGACTTCCGGGTTCGCGGCCCGCTGCGGGACGTCGAGGTGGTCGTGTGCGTGTTCAGTCATTTCGAAGCTGCTTTCACTGTTCTGCATGCTGGCGTTCTCCGGTCAGCATGCGTACATGGCGTCGTACCCCCAGTGTTGACCTGCTGGGTACGCCCGGGGATGGAGATTGGCCGGGAAAAATGGCAAAATTTCACACATCAGCAATTCAGATGCCCGGAGGCACCCATGAGCGGACTCGGTCCTTTCCCCGCTGCGCAAAAATCGTCAGCAACCAAAGGGAAAGGTGGCGCCGTGGACTCCCTCCTGCTCGGGCGGCGCATCCGCTACTACCGCAAGGAGCGCTCGCTGACGCTCGAGGCCCTCGGCGAGAAGACCGGCCTGCTCGCGAGCCAGCTGTCGCTCATCGAGAACGGCAAGCGCGAGCCGAAGCTCTCCGTGCTGCAGCAGCTCGCCGACGCCTTCGACGTCGAGCTCAGCGAGATGCTCGCGAACACGCCACCCGACGATCGCTCGCGCCTCGAGATCGAGGTCGAGCGGGCTCAGAGCTCGTCCGTCTACCGGGAGCTCGGGCTGCCGCGCATCCCCTCCACGAAGGCGCTCTCCGACGAGGTGCTCCGTGCGCTCGCGGGCATGCACAGCGAGATCGTTCGCCGTCAGACCGAGGCGAGCGCGACCCCGGAGGAAGCGCGCCGGGCCAACACTGAGCTGCGCCTCGCGATGCGCGCCCACGACAACTACATGCCCGACCTCGACAAGCTCGCCGACGAGCTGCTGAGTCGGGTCGACCACACCCGCGGGGCCCTCATGCACCATTCGGTCGGCAAGATGGCCGACCATCTGGGCTTCCAGCTCATCTACGTCAACGACCTGCCCCGGTCGACGCGCTCCATCACCGACCTCGAGAACGGGCGCATCTACCTGCCGCCCGCCTCCATCCCCGGTGGCCACGGGCTGCGTGCCATGGCGCTGCAGGCCATGGCGCACCGCGTGCTCGGGCACCGGCGTCCCGAGGACTACGCCGACTTCCTGCGCCAGCGCCTGGAGATCAACTACTTCGCGGCGGCCTGCCTGATGCCGGAGGCGCGCTCAGTCGCGTTCCTCCGCGACGCGAAGGAGCGCCGCGACATGGCCGTCGAGGACTTCCGGGATGCGTTCGGCGTGACCCACGAGGCCGCAGCGCTGCGCATGACGAACCTGCTCACCTCGCACCTCGACGTGAAGCTGCACTTCCTGCGCGTCGACGACAAGGGGTCCATCTCGAAGGCGTACGAGAACGACGGGCTGCCGCTGCCGCAGGACGTGACGGGCTCCGTCGAGGGCCAGTTCGTGTGCCGCAAGTTCTCGGCGGTCAGCTCGCTCGCGCGGACGAACCGCACCACGGAGACCTACCAGTACACGGACACCCCGGCTGGCACGTTCTGGTGCTCGACGCAGACCGGGCACGCCGACGCTGGGGAGTTCTCGATCACAATCGGGGTGCCCTTCGATGAGGCGCGGTGGTTCCGCGGACGCGACACCAAGCAGCGCGCATCCTCGACCTGCCCGGACGGCGCGTGCTGCCGTACGCCGAGCAGCGACCTGAGCGAGCGGTGGGCGGCCAAGGCCTGGCCGAGCGCGCGCGTGCACGCGCACGTCTTCTCGCCGCTCCCGACGGGTGACTTCCCGGGTGTCGACCAGCGCGAGGTGTTCGAGTTTCTCGAGCGCCACGACATCGACGCGGACCGCGCGACCGCCGACGCCTAGACGGGAACAGCCTCGCCGGTGCGCGCATCCCGCAGCATCACCTGCGTGAGCCTGCCCCTCTCCACCCTCGCGGTCAGGTAGGTCACCCGCGGCTGGCGTCGCCGGTCCGTGGGGGAGCCGGGGTTGAGCAGGCGAAGGCCGTTCGGGGTGACCGTGTCCCACGGGATGTGGCTGTGCCCGAAGACCAGCACGTCGGCGTCGGGGAATGCGGCGTCCATGCGGCGCTCCCGGCCCGTCTTCTGCCCGGTCTCGTGGGTCATCGCGAAACGGACGCCATCGAGCTCGACCCGCGCGACGTCAGGGAGGCGGTCCCGCAGCTCCGGCCCGTCGTTGTTGCCCCAGACGCCGATGACGCGGCGTGCCCGGGCCTCGAGCTCGTCGAGCGTCGCGAGGTCGACCCAGTCGCCCGCGTGGAACACGACATCCGCCCCCTCGATCGCCGTCCACAGCGCGTCGGGGAGGGCCTTGGCGCGCTTCGGCAGGTGAGTGTCGGCGATGAGCACGAGGTCGAGGGGCATGCACTCATGCTCCCAGGTGAAGCAAGACGCGCGCGTTCTGGGGGAAAACCCCCGCTGAGGTGTGAGGGATGCTCCGTGTTGCCGCGTGACGCGCGACCATAGCGTTGTGGACATGAAGAACAACGTCAAGCAGCTGAGTCTCACCTCGCTGCACCTCGCCGCCGGCGGCGTCATCGCGCCGCTCCTGCTGTCACTCCTGTTCGGCCTCCTCGGCCTCGGCGTCGGACTCCTCTTCGTGCTGGGCGTCGGCGTCATCGTTCTCGCGGGCCTCGCCTTCGCGTTCCGTGGCGTCTCGGCCTTCGAGCGTCGCCGCGTCGCCGCCCTCTACGACCGTCCGCTCGACGACTCCGGGATGCGCCGCTCGCGTCGCCGCGACGGCTGGCGGTTCGTGCTCACCCCGCTCGTCCAGTTCGCGGACGGGGCCAACTGGAAGGCCATGCTGCACCTCGTGATCGTCGCCGTCCTCGGCACGCTGACCCTCGGTTCGCTGCAGCTCGGCGTCTCGGGCGTCTTCGCGCTCTTCTCTCCGCTGCAGAATCGAGAGACGCTGAGCGTGTGGGGCATGGACTTCGCCGTCACCCCGTTCGTCGGGGTCCTCATCGGCATCGGGATGCTGCTCGTCGCCGTCGCGCTCATCGTCGCGTTCGCCTACGTGCAGCGCGCCGCATCCATCAGCCTCCTCTCCCGCGACCGGGAGCAGCAGCTGGAGGAGGAGGTGCGCGACGCGGGTCGTCGCCGCACCGTGGCCGTTCGCGGTGCCGCCACGGAGCGCGACCGCATCGAGCGCGACCTGCACGACAGCGTGCAGCCTCGCCTCGTCTCGATCGGTATGACCCTCGGCATGGCCAAGACGAAGCTCGACTCCGACCCGTCCCGTGCGGCGGAGCTCATCGACGAGGCGCACGCCTCCACGAAGGAGGCCGTGACGGAGCTGCGCCAGCTGGCCCGCGGCTTCCAGCCGGCCGTGCTCACCGACCGTGGCCTCGATGCCGCGCTCTCCGGCCTCGCGGCGCGCTCCCACATCCCGGTTGTGCTGGACGCGCAGCTGCCGGGCCGCTGCTCGCAGGACGCGGAGGCCGCCGTGTACTTCGCGGTCGCCGAATCGCTGGGCAACGCGGCGAAGCACTCCGGCGCTTCGGAGATCTCGGTGCAGGTTCGCATGCGCGGCTCGATGCTGTGGGCTCGCATCCAGGACGACGGACGGGGCGGGGCGCGCCTCATCCCCGGCGGCGGGCTCGACGGCGTCACCGACCGCATCGAGGCGGCGGGCGGCGGGATCACGATTTCCAGCCCACCGGAAGGACCGACGACGATCGAGGTGAGCGTGCCATGCGCATCCTGATCTGCGAAGATTCCGCGCTCCTGCGGGAGGGCATCGCCCGCCTGCTCGAGGACGCCGGACACACGATGGTCGGCATCCTCGCCGACGACGGTCGCCTTGATCGGCTCGTCGCCGAAACGGACCCCGACCTTGTGATCCTCGATGTCCGCCTCCCGCCCGGCTTCACCGACGAGGGCATTCGTGCGGCGCTTCGGCTCCGCGCCACTGACCCCGGCTTGGCAGTGCTGGTGCTCTCGCAGTACGTCGAGGAGCGCTACGCCTCCGAGCTCATCTCGAGCTCGCGCGGCGGCCTCGGCTACCTCCTGAAGGACCGGGTCGCCGACGTCGAGCAGTTCCTCGCCGGCGTCGACAACGTCGCGGCTGGCGGCACGGTGCTCGACTCGGAGGTCGTCGCGCAGCTGCTCGCCAGGAAGACGAGGGATGCGCGCTTCGAGCGGCTCACGCCGCGCGAGTCCGAAGTGCTCGGGCTCATGGCAGAGGGACGTTCCAATCACGCGATCGCCGAGGCGCTCCACGTGAGCGCCGGGAGCGTCGAGAAGCACATCTCGGCGGTCTTCCAGAAGCTCGAGCTCGACCAGGGCGACGGCGGCAACCGGCGCGTGCTGGCCGTCCTCGCGCACCTTGACGGGCAGGGGCACTCGCCCCGCTCGAACCCACAGACACCCCTCGATGGACAGGGCCACGCGGCCCGATTCCCGAACGGAGAACTCCGATGACCACGCCAACGCTCGAACCGGACACGCGCCCTGAGGCCCAGGGTGACAGCACGAAGCGCTTCGGCTGGATCACGATCACCGTCGCCATCGTGGGCGGGATGGTGGTCGCCGGCACGCTGACGAGCGCCGTCTTCAACAGCCTCCGCGACGTCATGCGCGACGAGACGACCATCACGGAGTCGGTTGCGGGAGTGTCCTCGCTGCGCGTCGACGTCGACTCTGTAGGCATCGAGATCGAGTTCGGCGACGTCTCCGAAGCGCAGCTCGCGGTGGAGACGAAGGGCTTCAAGCAGGCCGGCGACTGGCAGCTCACGACCGAGGGAGGCGAGCTCGCCGTCGAGCGGGCGGGTGGCCGCAGCGGCGGCCCCTTCGGCGACGAAGAGCTCTCCTTGACGCTGCCGAGGACGTTGTCGGGGGAGGACCTGGATGCTCACATCACCGTCAGCTCCGGGGCCGCGAGCCTCGAGGGTGACTTCGGCGACCTCGTCATCGAGACGAACTCGGGCGCGAGCAACTTCGAGGGCTCCGCCGCGAACCTCACGGTGAGCACCGGGTCCGGCGCCACGAACATCGAGGCGGAGGTGTCGGGGGATGTGGTGCTGGCGGCCAACTCGGGTGCTGTCAATGCCGTCTTCACCGGATCCGCGCCCAAGGGCACTGACATCTCGCTCGAATCGGGCTTCGGCAGCGTCGCGCTCCCTGACGGCGCGTACAAGGTCGAGTCGAACCTCAGCGAGTCCGGAATGGCGAACGTCAACGTCCGGCAGTCAGACGACGCAGAGAGCACGCTCTCCGTCTCGGTCGGTTCCGGCTTCCTGACGGTCGAGTAGGTCGACGCAGCACCTCACCACTCCCCGGCACCCGGCGAGCTCAGCGCACCTCGAGGCTCTTGTGGGCCTCGAGGAGGGCGCGGCTGGCCGGGTGCTTCGGCGCGGCGAAGAGCTCGGCGACGGGCGCGGTCTCGACCACTTCGCCCCGGCTCATGACGGCGACGCGATCGGAGAGCTGGGCCACGACCGCGAGGTCGTGCGAGATGAAGAGGCAGGCGAGGCCGAGGTCGTTGACGAGCCGCTGGATGAGCGCGAGCACCTGCGCCTGCACCGTCACATCGAGTGACGACACCGGTTCGTCGCACAGCAGCACGTCCGGCTCGGGGGCGAGGGCCCGCGCGATGGCCACTCGCTGCCGCTGCCCGCCGCTGAGGTGGAGCGGGCGGAGCCCCGCGACCGAGGCGTCGAGCCCGACCTGCTCTAGCGCCGCCTCGATGGCCGCCCGGTTCGTGCGCACCGAGCTCGACCTGCCAGCGGTGATCGCATCCGCGAGGATCTCGCCCACGGTGCGCCGCGGGTCGAAGCTCGACAGTGCATCCTGGGGCACGTAGCCGAGTCTCGGCCGACGCGACCTGCGGCTGCGCTCGGGTGCCGGGTTCCAGGCCTCGCCGAGGAAGGTGACCGACCCCGCGTCCGGCTGCTCGAGGCCGAGCGCGATGCGGGCGAGCGTCGACTTGCCTGAGCCAGAGCTGCCGACGATGCCGAGCGTCTCCCCGTGGCCGAGGAAGAACGAGGCGCCGCGCACGGCATGCACCGGCGCGGCCCCGAGGGTGCGGAAGGTCCGAGACACGGCGCGCACGTCGAGCAGCCGAGGAGCGGTCGCGGCGGCGGAGGCCGCGGACGCGCTGCCGGACGAGTCGCCGGTTGGCTTCGGCTGCGCTGCCAGGAGCGTTCTGGTGATGTCGTGCTGGGGTGCGCGGAAGAGCTGCTCGGTCGGTGCCGTCTCGACGACGAGGCCTTCGCTCATGACCGCGACGCGGTCGGCGAGGCGCTGCACGACGCCGAGGTCGTGCGTGATGAAGAGCATCGTCATGCCGTCTGCCTTGAGCGCGTTGAAGAGCCCGATGAGCTGCGCCTGCACCGCCTGGTCGACCGAGCTCGTCGGCTCATCGGCGATGAGCAGCGCCGGGTCTCCGGCGAGGGCGGCGGCGATGAGCACGCGCTGACGCTGGCCCCCGGAGAGCTGCCCGCTGCGGCGTCTCGCGATCGACGCGGGATCCTCGATGCCGACGCGGTCGAGAAGCTCGAGCACGCGCTGGCGCCGCGCCGCGCGCCCGAGGTCGGTGTGCAGCCGGAGCGCGTCGTCGACCTCGCGCCAGACCGGGCGGAGCGGGTCGAGAGCGACCAGCGCATCCTGGTGGACAAGCCCGATGCGGCCGCCGCGGATGGAGCGCCACGCCCCGTCGGAGGTCTTCGTCGGCAGCTCGTCTCCGTCGAGGCGCAGCACTCCGGCGTCGACTCGCGCTCCGTCACCGCTCAGCCCCAGGAGGGAACGCGCCGTGACCGACTTGCCAGAGCCGGACTCGCCGACAAGCGCGAGGCACTCGCCGCGCCGCACCTCGAACGAGACCCCGCGGACGGCCTCGAAGTCGCCGAACGAGACGCGCAGCTTGCTCACCTCGACGACGAGCTCCGCATCCCGCGCACCCGCGGCGTTCACGTCGCCCTCACTGGGGTCGCGCTCGCTCACGACGCCTGCCTTGTGCGCTGCTGCATGATGCGGCCGAGCATCGTCGCCGTGACCGCGGCGCCGACGATCGCGGTGCCGGGGAAGATCGTGAGCCACCAGCTGCCGGTCGGCAGGTAGAGGCGCCCAGCGGAGAGCATCGAACCCCATTCCGGGCTGGGCGGGGGTTCGCCGAGGCCCAGGTAGCTGAGGGCCGCCGCCCAGACGATCGCCTGCCCGAGCCCGAGGGTCGCGAGTGAGAAGAGCGGCCACGCGACGTTCGGAAGGAGCGTGCGCGCGAACGTGTGCCAGCGCGAGCGGCCGAGCACGAGGTCGGCCTCGACGTAGGCGCTCGCGCGCACCCGCAGCACCTGGGAGCGGATGAGCCTCGCGTACCCGGGCGCCGTCGAGAGGCCGACGGCGATCGTCGTCGTCACCACTCCAGGGCCTGCGAGCACGATGAGCAGGAGGGCGAGGAGGATACCGGGGAAGGCGAAGAACACCTCGACGATACGGGTCGTGCCGAAGTCGAGCCACCGTGGCCCGAGGCCGGCCGCGAGCCCGAACACGGCGCCGAGGGCGAGCCCGATCGCGGTCGCGAGCGCGCCGATCGTGAGCGACGATGCCGCGCCGTGCACCACCCGCGTGTAGACGCCGCGCCCCGACTCGTCGGTGCCGAACGGATGCTCGGGGCTCGGGGGCGAGAACGCGTCGGCCGGGTTCACGGCAAGCGGGTTGCCCGGCGCGAGGAGCTGGGGGAAGACGGAGGCGAGCACGTAGAGGGCGGCGACCCCGAGCCAGACCGCGAGCCACACGCCGCGCCGAGAGCCCGAGCGGGCGCGCCCGGAGCGACGCCCACCTGAACCGGCACGCGCATCCCGGACCGCCGCGGCCTCGAGACTCATGCGCGCACCCCGACCCGCTCGCGCGACCCGGCCCGGTCACGCGCCCGCGGATCGATGAGGGGCTCGACCAGGTCGGTCAGCACCGTGACGAGCATGTAGGCGGCCGCGACGACGATGAGCACGCCGATGACGTACGGCACGTCGCGCGCGCCGACGGCATCCAGCAGCGAGCGGCCGAGTCCTGGCCGCGCGAAGATCGTCTCGACAACCACCGCGCCGGAGACCAGCGAGCCGAGCGCCCAGCCGCTGAGACCGACGGCGGGGATCGCAGCGTGGCGCAGGACGTGCCGCCAGAAGACGCCGCTTCGCCCTTCCCCCCGCGCACGCGCCGCGAGCACGAACGGCGACTCGAGGGCATCGAGCATCTGCTCGCGCATGACCTGCCCGAGATAGCCGGCGAGGGGAAGGGCCAGGGTGATGCTCGGAAGGATGAGGCCGGAGAACCCGGGGCCGGAGACCGCAACCGGAAGGCCGAGCATCCCTGCGAAGATCAGCACGAGCACGGCCGCCAGCCAGAAGTGCGGAACGGCGGCGGCGATGACCTCGAGCGTCGAGGCGATGCCCCACGCGAGGCGACCGCCGCCCGTCGACCACCAGGCGACCGCGAGCGCGATGACCCAGGCGAGGAGCAGCGAGAGGCCGGCCAGGGCGAGGGTGCCGGGCAGCTGCTCGCCGATGAGGTCCGCGACGCGCTCGCGCTGCGCGTAGCTGAAACCGAGGTCGCCCGTCGCGGTGCGCCAGAGCTGCGAGAGGTACTGGAGGAAGAGCGGCTGGTCGAGCCCGTTGTCTGCGCGCGCCTGCGCGACCGCCTCGGCGCTGGCGTTCGAGCCGGGCCCGCCGAGGATCGCGAGCACCGGGTCGCCCGGCACGGCCCGCACGGCGAAGAACGTGACGGTGATGACCGCCCACAGCACGAAGAGGACGCCGCCGAGACGGAGGAGGATGCGCGGAATCAGCGGCACCAGTCGTGCCGCGCGAGACCGCGCATCCGTCGTCACTCGTCGATTGTCTCGTGTGCCGCGCTCGTCTGTCGTCCCGCTACTCGATGGTGACGTTCACGAGCGAGGGCACGTTGACGTTCGGCTGGAGCCGGAAGCCGTGCACGTTGTCGCCGTAGGCGAACTGCACGGTCTGGTCGTAGAGCGGGATGACGGTGCCGCTGTCGATGATGAGCTGCTGGGCCTCGCCGTACAGGCGCTCGCGCTCGGCGTCGTCGGTCGTCTTGACGGCGGCCTCGAGGGCTTCGTCGAGTTCGGGCAGCGAGAGCCCAGTGTTGTTGGCGTGATACCCGCTCGGGGCGGGGCTGATGCTGTCGGTCGAGTAGACGATGCGGAGCACGTCGGCCGAGTTCTTCGAGTACGGCGCGACGATGGCGTCGAACTCCCACGTGCCGCTGCGCTCGTACCAGGTCGACAGGTCGAGCAGCTCGAGCTGGACGTCGAAGCCCACCTCGGCGCTTGTCGCCTTGATCTGCTCGAGCACCGAGATCTCGGCGGGGATCGACTGGTTCGTGGAGACGGGGAACGCCACCTCGAGGCGCTTGCCGTCCTTGGTGCGCACGCCGTCGGCGTCGCGTGCCGTCCAGCCTGCCTCGTCGAGGAGGGTGGATGCGCGAGCGGCGTCGAACCCGAACGCGTCGGGATGGGAGGTGGCGAACGGTGTGGCGCTCGAGAGCACCGACGTCGAGCGTTCGAGGGTGCCGAAGTAGAGCGACTCGACGGCGGCGTCGATGTCGGCTGAGGCTGCGAACGCCTCACGCACCTTGGGGTCGTCGAACGGCGCGCGGGTCGTGTTCAGCTCGATGCGAGCGGTCACGCCCGGGCGCGCTCCGATGAGCGTCTCCTCGGTGCCGTTCGCCTGGAACTGCGAGAGCGCATCCGGCTGCACGGAGTCGATGATGTCTGCCTGGCCGGACTGCAGGGCGGCGAGGCGGGTGGCCGCATCGGGGATGAACTTCCACTCGATCGTGTCGACGGCCGCTCCTGGCTGGTCTTCGGTCGCGACGCCGTCCTCCGGCGCCGTTGTGTGGTTCTGATTGCGGGTCAGCACGACCTGCGACTGCTTCTCCCACGACTCGACCTTGAACGCTCCCGTGCCGATGGGGGCGAGGCAGTTCGCGTCGGTGCCGCGCTCGAGGCCGGCCGGGGACTCGATGGCGAGCCAGGTCTGCGCGAGCGATTCGACGAGGGCGCTGTCCGGTTCGCTGAGGTCGAAGCGCACCGTGTGCTCGTCGACGGCGACCGCCTCGGAGACCTTGCCGAGGGCGAGGATCGCCGTCGACGATGCGGTGTCCGGGTTCTTGATGTGCTCGACGTTGGCGACGACCGCGTCCGCATCGAACGGTGTGCCGTCGGTGAAGGTCACGCCTTCCTTGAGGGAGACCGTCCAGCTCAGCTGGTCGTCGGAGGGCTCGGCGCCGGTCGCGAGCCACGGCACGATCTCACCGGCCTCATCTTTCGAGAAGAGCGACTCGAGGAACTGGTTCGCGAGGATCGCCTGGGGCCAGTTCCCGCCGACGTGCGGGTCGAGGCAGGTCGGTTCGGCGTCGCCCGAGGCATATCGAAGGATTTCAGCCTCCCCTGCGGCGCCGGTGTCGCTCGAACAGGCGGCAAGTGGCACGATGAGGGCTGCGGACAAGGCGAGGAGCGCGGCGGGCTTCGCGGAACGGCGGGTGACTGATTCTGACACTCGCAGAGTGTAACCGTGTTTATGGACACCATGCAGAAATGAGTCGGACATGACGGATCACGAGGAGCGGGCCGCGCGTCGAGGTCGGCCCTCGGCGTCGAGTCGCGAGACCCTGGAAGAGGCCGCCCTCGAGCTGTTCCTCGAGCAGGGGTACGAGCAGACGAGCGCGAGCGACATCGCCCGCCGAGCGGGGGTCGCGCGAAGCTCCTTCTTCAACTACTTCACCGCCAAGGCCGACGTGCTGTGGGTCGGCCTCGACCCGCTGCTGGCCGGCATCCCCTCGCTCCTCGATGCGGCTGCCGCCGACCTTGCCGACGACGGCGTCAGCGGATCGGGTGGCGGGCTGGCCGAGTTGCGCCGGGTGCTCCTCGCCATCGCCGCGACGGTCAGCCCTGAGCACATCCCGTGGGCGGCGTCTCTCCGTGAGATGACCGGAACGGGTGAGGACCTCGCGGCCACCGGCTCCAAGCGCGCGCTCGTCCAGCAGGCGGCACTCCGGCGGTACCTGTCGCGCACCGAACCCGCCCTCGACGAGCTGCAGCGGGCCGTCTGCGCGGGCGCGATCGTCGCAGCGGTGGTCGCCGCGGGCGACCGCTGGGTCGAGGCTGGCCCAGCTCGCGGCAGCCTGGCCGAGCTCGTCGACGAGGCGACGGCGCCGATTCTGCGCGCCTACGGTGGCTAAGGGTGTGGGCCGGCTTCGCATGTCGTACACGCCTCGTCTGTAGTCTCTATGTTCTAAGAATGTAGAAAATGCCTGATCTCAGCATTGATCTGCTTCGTGCGAAGAGGTAGGCTGGTGGTGATCCCGGGGGGGAGGTCATCATGGTCTTTAAAGTCCAGAGTCTCGGTGCAGAGTGCACTTCTGCGTCGCGCCGTGCGAGTGCGGAGCCGTTGACGGAGACGGCCGAGTCGCGATCGCGGGGTATGGCCGAGTCGGCGGTGGTGGATGCGCTGGTCGCGTCACCCGGCCAAGTCGCGGGCTTGCTCGCGGCGGAGATCCCGGTTGTGATCAGCGAGCTCGCAGGGCGTCGGCGCGCTTTGGATGCGGCGCTCGTGGAGGTCGCCGGGGAAGCGCTGCGACGTGACGAGGAGTCGTCGGTGCCGGACGCGCTCGCGCGAGCGGCCGGGTTCTCGTCGCTCGCAGAGCTGCTGCAGCATCTGCTTGGCGTGGAGAGGCGAGACGCGCGAATGCTCGTAGAGCTCGCCGAAGCGACCCGCTCGGGCCGGTCGCTCACTGGAGAACCGCTGCTGCCTGCACGTCCAGCGGTTGCCGGAGCGCTGGCCGCGGCGCGCGTTTCCGTTGCACAGGCGTTCATGATCGTGAAGGGGTTGAAGGCCGCCGCAGTTCGCGCTGAACCAGCGCACGTCGACGTTGCGGAGACGGAGCTTGTTGCGTCGGCGCAAGGCGTGACGCCGGTCAGCGCCGACTCGGATGGCATCGATGCTGAGGGCGCCGACCTGGAAGCCGCGGTGCCGGCAGCGCCGGAGGAACTGCGCGTGCAGGCGTCCGCGTGGGTTGCGTTCCTCGATCCGGACGGGGCGGAACCGCGCGCGGAGGCGATCGCGCGCAATCGCGGTCTGTGGGTTCGGCATGCCGCGGACGGGACGGTGCGGGGTCGCTTCGTCGCAACTCCCGAGCAGGGCGAGCTGCTCGTGAAGACGCTCGAGACCCTCACTTCGCCCCGCCGCGCGGTTGAATGCGAGCCGACCCGCACCCCAGGGTTCGGAGAGACGACCGCGGGCGATGATCGCGGCGAGCTTGAAGGGCTGAGCGCGGGTGGTCTGGCCGCTGACGATGGGCAAGCTGGCGGCCTGGACGCGGCCGAGGTTGACCTCGCACATCCGGACGAGCGAATCGCGGACTCTGCCGCAGCAGCGCGTCGACGCTCTCGGGGAGGTCTTCGCTCGCTACGCGGAGTCCGCTCACGCGCCTCGCGCGGGCGGGGAAGCACCCACTGTTGTGATCGTCACCACCCGGGCCGGCGCGAGCGGCGAACCGACCCGGCCTGCCGATGTGCCGCACCTTGAGCGCACCGGCACTGCAGTGCCTCCAAGCCTCGTCGCGAAGACCATCTGCGATGGGTTCGTGCAGACAGCGATCGTCGGCAGCAACGGGGAGATCCTGAAACTGGGACGCCGACAGCGGCTGTACAGCCGCGGGCAACGCCGCGCTCTCGCCGTCCGAGACCAGGGGTGCATCACGCCTGGCTGCTGGAAACCCGTCGGCATGTGCGAAGCGCACCACACCAGCAGGTGGGTCGACGGCGGCCTCACCAACACCGACGACGGCGTCCTCCTTTGCAGCCTGCACCACCACATGGCCCACAGCGAAGAACTCGAACTCGTGAGGGACCGCGGCAACCGATGGCGAGTCCTCCGCCCCGGCTGGCAGTACCGACTCCTCACCCGCAAGCGGTACCGAGAAGTCAAGTCGAGGTGTTGAATCTGGCCGAACGGCTGCTCGGAGCGCCTAGCTTGTCTGCAGCTCGCAGTACGCGGTCAGCGACGACAGCGCCGACTCCACCTCGCCAAGCTGCGTCAGGATGCTCGCGGCGGCCGCGAACCCGCCCTCGCCGTTCGCCAGCTCCCCGGCCGTCGCCTGCAGCTCCGTCACCTCGGTGACCAGCGTGTCCACATGCGTCTTGAGATCAGGGTCGGTGACACTCTCCTGCAGCGTCGTGAGGCTCGTGCCGATCGTCGAGAGCGTCGCGACGGCACCCGGGATGTCGCCCGGCACCTGCGTTGAGATGCTCTCGACGCTCGTCCGGATCGAGTCGATCTCCGCCTGCACGTCCGCGCACGTGCCGCCACCCTCCGCGGTTGTGCTCTCCGCGGACGCGGCCGCCGTCGGGGACGGAGTCGCGGCCCCTCCGCTGCCGGCCGCCGAGCATCCGGTGAACGCGATCGCGGCGAAGGCGCAGATCGCTGCGAGCTTGGGAAGGCGGGTCGTGAGCATGCGTCGTTCCGTTCGTTTCGAGGTGCCCGCTGCGAGGCGAGCATCGGCGAAGCGAGAGTACACAGCCTGTCCATGAACGGGCTGGCGCACGACCGACCGCCCCGAGCACAACGCCAGCCGTTTCACTCGCGACAGCAGGGCGCGTACGATGTTGCCAGTACGACTTTGATCCGCCCATCAGCGGGGAGTCCCCGGAAGAACAGCGAGCGCACCCCTCGAGGAGCGAACGCCAAGTAGAACCGGGCGGGTGAGCCCGTCACAGCTCGGAACGAGTGGCGAGTTCCAGCGGATGCCCTCCCTGCACGGGAAGCAGCCCGGGGGAGCCCGCAATCGGGGTGGTACCGCGCCGCACGGCGTCCCTGAAGCAGACCAAGCACATCCACTTACTGCCAGGAGTTCCACCGCATGAGCTACCCGAAGGCCTCGTTCGGACCAGCCGCCGACCCCGCCGGCGCGACCCGGGACAGCGTCGCCGCCTCCCCGTCGTTCCCGCGCCTCGAGGAGCGCGTCCTCGACTTCTGGCGCGAAGACGGCACCTTCCAGGCGTCCATCGACCAGCGCGAAGGCGCTGAAGAATGGGTCTTCTACGACGGCCCACCCTTCGCCAACGGCCTCCCGCACTACGGGCACCTCCTCACCGGCTACGCCAAGGACGTCTTCCCCCGCTACTTCACGATGCGCGGCCGCCAGGTGCACCGCCGCTTCGGCTGGGACACGCACGGACTGCCCGCCGAGCTCGAGGCCATGCGCCAGCTCGGCATCCAGTCGAAGGCCGAGATCGAGGCCATGGGCATCGACACCTTCAACGACGCCGCCCGCGAATCGGTGCTCAAGTACACGCGCGAGTGGCAGGAGTACGTGACCCGCCAGGCCCGCTGGGTCGACTTCGAGAACGACTACAAGACGCTCGACATCTCCTACATGGAGTCGGTGCTGTGGGCGTTCAAGAAGCTCTACGACGACGGCCTCGCCTACGAGGGCTTCCGCGTGCTCCCGTACTGCTGGAACGACGAGACGCCCCTCTCCAACCACGAGCTGCGCATGGACGACGACGTCTACCAGATGCGTCAGGACCAGACGGTCACGGTCACCTTCCCCCTCGAAGGCGAGCAGGCGGATGCGCTTGGCCTCGCCGGCGTCAAGGCACTCGCGTGGACGACGACCCCGTGGACGCTCCCCACCAACCTGGCCCTGGCCGTCGGCCCCGAGATCGACTACGCCGTCGTGCCCGCAGGACCGCTCGGCGCGGCCGACGGCACCGCGGCGGGCGAGGGCTCGTTCCTGCTCGCCACCGCACGCGTCGCAGCGCACGCCAAGGAGCTCGGCTACGAGGCCGCAGAAGACGCGACAGCCGCGACCGCTCGCACCCTCAAGGGCGCCGAGCTCGCCGGCGTCCGCTACCAGCGCCTCTGGGACTTCTACGCCGACACCGAGACGTACGGCACCCAGAACGCCTGGCAGTTCCTGCTCGGCGACTACGTCACGACCAGCGACGGCACCGGCATCGTGCACCAGGCGCCCGCCTACGGTGAAGACGACAAGGTGCTCAGCGACGCCGCCGGCATCCCGACGATCCTCTCCGTCGACGAGGGCGGCAAGTTCCTCTCCGCCGTCGAGCCCGTCGCTGGCCTGCAGGTCTTCGACGCCAACAAGCCGCTCACGCAGCTCCTCAAGGCAGACGGCCGGCTCTTCAAGCAGGCCAGCTACGAGCACTCCTACCCGCACTGCTGGCGCTGTCGCAAACCCCTCATCTACAAGGCCGTCTCGAGCTGGTTCGTGCGCGTCACGCAGTTCCGCGACGAGCTCGTCGAGTTGAACCAGCAGATCGACTGGGTGCCGGACAACGTCAAGGACGGCCAGTTCGGCAAGTGGCTCGAGGGAGCCCGCGACTGGTCGATCAGCCGCAACCGCTACTGGGGCAGCCCCATCCCCGTGTGGAAGAGCGACGACCCAAACTATCCGCGAGTGGATGTCTACGGCTCGCTCGACGACATCGAGCGCGACTTCGGCGTGCGCCCCACCGACCTGCACCGCCCATTCATCGACGAGCTCACGAGGCCCAACCCGGACGACCCGACGGGCGCATCCACCATGCGGCGCATCCCTGACGTGCTCGACGTGTGGTTCGACTCCGGCTCCATGCCCTACGCGCAGGTGCACTACCCGTTCGAGAACCGCGACTGGTTCGACTCGCACTCGCCCGCCGACTTCATCGTCGAGTACATCGGGCAGACGCGCGGCTGGTTCTACGTCATGCACGTGCTGTCGACGGCGCTCTTCCACCGCCCCGCCTTCAAGCGCGTCGTGAGCCACGGCATCGTCCTCGGCAACGACGGCCGCAAGATGTCGAAGAGCCTCCGCAACTACCCGGACGTGCAGGAGGTGTTCGACCGCGACGGCTCCGACGCCATGCGGTGGTTCCTCATGGCCAGCCCCGTGCTGCGCGGCGGCAACCTCATCGTGACCGAGGAGACAATCCGCGAGGGCGTCCGCCAGTTCCTGCTGCCCCTGTGGTCGACGTACTACTTCTTCACGACCTACGCCAACACTGCGGTCGGCTCGACCTCGGCCTACGAGGCGAGGTTCCGCACCGACTCGAGCGACGTGCTCGACCAGTACATCCTCGCGAAGCTCGGCGTGCTCGTCTCCGAGGTGCAGGCCGACCTCGAGGCGCTCGACTCGACGACCGCCGCCTCGCGCCTGCGCGACTTCGGCGACGTGCTCACCAACTGGTACGTGCGCCGCTCCCGCGACCGCTTCTGGCGCGGCGTGACCGACGACGTCTCGAGCACCGAGGCGTTCGACACGCTCTACACGGTGCTCGAGACGCTCACCCGCGTCGCCGCCCCGCTGACGCCGCTCATCTCCGAGACGGTCTGGCGCGGGCTCACGGGCGGCCGCAGCGTGCACCTCACCGACTGGCCGGACGCCTCCGTCTTCCCCAGCGACCAGACGCTCGTCGACTCGATGGACGCGGTGCGCCGCGTCACCAGCTCCGCCCTGTCGCTGCGCAAGCAGGCCGGGCGCCGCGTGCGCCTGCCGCTCGCGAGCCTCACCGTCGTCGCCCCGAACACGGACGCGCTCGAGCCGTTCGCGGGCATCCTGCGCGACGAGCTCAACGTGAAGTCCGTCGAGTTCGAGCAGCTCGTCGACGAGTCGGAGGCCAAGTACGGCATCGACCGCGTCCTGCAGGTCAACGCGCGGGCCGCTGGTCCGCGCCTGGGCAAGCAGGTGCAGCTCGCGATCAAGGCGTCGAAGTCCGGCGACTGGAGCGAGGTCGACGGCGTCGTCACGGCAGGCGGCCTGCAGCTCGAGGCCGGTGAGTACGAGGTCAAGCTCGTCACCGCCGGCGAGAGCGAGGACCGCGCCATCACCCTGCTGCCGAGCGGTGGCATCCTCGTGCTCGACACGAACGTGAGCCCCGAGCTCGCCGCCGAGGGCCTCGCCCGCGACGTCGTGCGTGCCGTTCAGGACGCGCGCAAGGAGGCCGGACTCGAGGTCTCCGACCGCATCCGCCTCATCCTGCGTGCCGACGACGCGTCGGTCGCAGCCATTGAGACGCACCGGGAGCTCATCGCCGGCGAGACGCTCGCCGTCGAGTTCCAGGTGACCGGCGGACTCGCTGTCCCCGCAGACGCCGAGGCGAGCGCCGACACGTATGGTGCACTGGAGATCGACGTGGAGGTAGTGGCGTGAGCGAACGCGACCAGCAGGATTCCGGCGACTGGGACGAGCACGCCGAGGGGAACGAGGAAGCCGTGAACTCCGGCGACCTGGAGCTCCGGCCCGAGGACATCGCCGAGACGTTCATGCCAGCGGTCTCCGACGACGAGGACGAGGTCCTGACCGAGCGCGAGGAAGACGAGCGCCTCCTTCTCGAGGGAACCGACTGGGCCAGCGAGGGCGAGCGGGTCTTCGACGAGCTCATGGAGCGCGTGGGGGAGGCGGCTCCGGAGCCGCGCCTCCACGCCACGCGGCGTGCGGTCGAGCTGCTCGGCGACGTGCACACGGCCTACCCCGTCATCCACCTCACGGGCACCAACGGCAAGAGCTCGACGGCCCGCATCATCGAGACGGTGCTGCGCGCCCACGGCCTGCGCACCGGCCTCCTGACGAGCCCACACCTCGAGCGCCTCAACGAGCGCATCGCCGTCGACGGGAGCCCCATCAGCGACGAGCGACTCGTCGCGAACTGGGAGGACATCACGCCGTTCCTCTCGATCGTGGATGCGGAGCTCGAGGCCGCCGGCGAGCCGCGCCTCACGTTCTTCGAGGCACTCACCGTGCTGGCCTACGCGTGCTTCGCGGACGCGCCCGTCGACGTGGCGGTCGTCGAGGTCGGGATGGGTGGCGAGTGGGACTCCACGAACGTCGCCGACGGCGAGGTGGCCGTGTTCACGCCCATCGCGCTGGACCACACGCAGCGGCTCGGCCGAACCCTCGACGAGATCGCGCGCACGAAGGCCGGCATCATCAAGCCCGCCGCTCGCGTCGTCACGGCCGAGCAGCAGCCGGAGGTGCTCGCCGAGATCGAGCGGGCCGCGGGCATCTCCGAGGCCCAGGTCTTCGCCGAGCCCACCGACTTCGCGGTCACGGACAACCAGCTCGCGGTCGGCGGTCGGCTCATCACCGTGCGCGGCATCGCGGGCAAGTACGAAGACCTCCTCCTGCCGCTCGATGGGGAGTACCAGGCCCACAACGCGGCGGTCGCTCTCGCAGCCGTCGAAGCCTTCTTCGGCGCGAACCGGAGCCTGAACGACGAGCTCGTGGAAGCTGCGTTCGGCGAGGTGACGTCCCCAGGCCGACTCGAGCGCATCGGTGTGACGCCCCCCATGCTCATCGACGCCGCCCACAATCCCCACGGCGCGGAGGCGCTTGCGCGCGCCGTGACGGAGTCGTTCGACTTCTCGCGGGTCGTCGTGGTCCTCGGCGTGCTCGAGGACAAGGACGCCGCCGGCATCATCCGAGCACTGCAGCCCATCGCCGAGCGCTTCGTGGTCACGCAGTCCGACTCGGTGCGTGCCATCGACGCCGAAGCGCTCGGCGACATCGTGCGCGACGTCACGGGCAGCGAACCCGAGGTTCTCGAGCGTGCCGAGGATGCCATCGAGCGCGCCCGCGAGGTCGCTCTCGACCTCCTCGCAGATGGCGCGGACGAGGGCAAGAACGCGGCGGTCCTGATCACAGGCTCCGTCACGCTCATCGGCACGGCGCTGACCCTGTCGCGCGACGAAGGCTGGGCGCAGGAGTCGTGAGTCCGCGGAACCGAACCCGCCTCCCTCGCCAGCGCAGCATCCGCGAGGTCATCGGCTCCATCTTCCTGGGCTTCGAGCTCTTCGTCGTCTTCCTGGGCACACTCCTCATCTTCGGGATGCGGGTGCTCGACCCCGTCCCCGCGTTTGTGCTCGGGGCTGCCTTCGGCGCGCTCATCCTCGTGACCATCAGGTTCCTCCGCCACGAGTGGGGGATCTGGCTCGGATGGGCGGTGCAGGTGCTGCTCGTCGCCGCCGGCTTCCTCCACCCCGGTATGTTCGTCGTCGGGGCGCTGTTCCTCGCCTCCTGGACGTACTTCATGTGGAAGGGCGGCCAGATCGACCGGCAGCGTGCCCCGATCATCGCCGAGTACAACCGTCGCCTCGCGGCGGGAGAGATCGGCATCGACGGGCAGCCCATCGACCAGACCGACACACCGAGCAGCTGACGCGGGCTCACATCCACCGACCTGGCCCTCACGGGCAGACCACCACGACCAATGGAGGAATCATGGCAACCATCGAAGAGACGCTTGTGCTCGTCAAGCCGGACGGCGTCCAGCGCGGCCTCACGGGCGAAGTGCTCCGCCGCATCGAGACGAAGGGCTACTCGCTCGTCGACATCCGCCTCGTGCACGCCGACCGCGCAATCCTGGCCGCGCACTACGCCGAGCACGAGGGCAAGCCGTTCTACGAGGGGCTCCTCGAGTTCATGCAGTCGGGACCGACGGTCGCGATCCGCGTCGCGGGCCACCGTGTCATCGAGGGCTTCCGCTCGCTGGCGGGCACCACCGACCCCACGACGGCCGCACCCGGCACGATTCGCGGCGACCTCGGACGCGACTGGGATGCCGGCGTGCTGCTGAACATCGTCCACGGGTCCGACTCCGTCGAGTCGGCAGGGCGCGAGCTCGGCATCTGGTTCGCAGCCTGACCGACTCGGGCTGCAGGGCGGCGGAGTCGTAGGCTTCGCAGTACGCGGACCGGCAGGTCCGAGACGAGTGATTTCGGGGGCGAGACACGGATGAAGGCTGGGCGAGGGCCGTCAGCGACGGCGCACAGTGAGCGGCTCGACGAGCTGGCCGCGGCATGGCGCGTCGCGCTGCGCGACGAGCTGCCGGCCGCCGTGCGCCTCCGCCAGGAGCTGCACGCGAACCCCAGGCTCTCGGGCGACGAGAACGAGACCGCCGCCCGTCTCGAGAGCGAGCTCGGCGACCGGGTCGCGATGCATCGCATCGCCGACTCGGGGCGCATCGGGCGGCTCGGCCCGAGCGCGGGGGGTGCGGTGGGGGTCCGCGCGGAACTGGATGCGCTGCCCCTGACAGAGCTCACCGGCGTTCCCTTCGCCTCGGCCAACGGGGCGATGCACGCGTGCGGCCACGACGTCCATCAGGCGGCGCTGGTCGCGTTCATCCGGGCCGCCGACCACCTGGAGCTGCCCGTCGGTCTTGTGCCGATCCTCCAACCGCGGGAGGAGACCTATCCGTCTGGGGCGCATCAGATCGTCGAGGAGGGTGGGCTCGAGCGGTTCCAGGTCGAGCACGTCATCGGCGCACACGTGCACCCGGGCGTCCCGCGAGGTGCCATCGCGATCGGCGGCGGCTACATCAACGCGGCCGCTGACGAGATCGAGATCTCACTCCAGGGGCGCGGCGGCCACGGTGCGTACCCGCACCAGGCAGCTGATCCCGTCGCGGCGATCGCCCAGATCGCCCTCGGCCTCCCGGAGGTCGTCCGTCGCACCATCTCCCCGATGAACCCGGCCGTGATCAGCGTCGGCACGCTGAGTGCGGGGGAGGGCGCCGCGAACGTGCTGCCCTCGAGCGCGCGGCTGCTCGCGTCCATGCGCACCACCGCCCCGAAAGACCGTGAGCTGCTCTTCGCAGCGGTGCAGCATCTCGCGGTGCGCACGGCGGAGGCCTACGGGACCGAGGCTGTCGTCCACATGCACCAGAACATGCCGGTGCTCATCAACGACTCCCACCTGGCCTCCGACGCCGACGACTGGCTCGCGCGTCTCGGCGTCGACGGCGCCGAGCCCATGCGCTCGCTCGGCGGCGATGACTTCTCGTACTACTGCGACGAGGTGCCGTCGATCATGTGCTTCGCCGGCGTCGAGACGGCTGGGCTTCCCGGTCCAGATGGTGCGTACGCGCCGACGCTGCACCACCCGCGTTTCCTCCCGACGGAAGACGCGGTGGGGCTCGTGGCCAGCGCATTCCTCGCCGGATACTGCGCGGCCGCCGAGCGCATCCTCGGCATCGCCCACCACAGGCGTGCGCTTCCCTGACGATCGGCCCACAGCCGAATCAGGGCCCGGAAGCGTCGGCCGTGCGATACTGGGATCGTCGACCGGGCAGAGTCCCACGGCACCCGAAGTTTTTCAGGCACGCGCCACGAGCAGAGCAACGCTCCGTCGCACGCGCCGGAGGCAGTATCGCCGCAACCGCGGCACAGCACGAACAACATTTCCGCCGAACGGGCGGAGACCATTTTCGGTGAGGATGCGTGGCATCCTCATCGCCCGGAGGGGTGGGCGCACGCTTTGCGCCACGCCGGAGTAGGAGCACACCAGAAATGGTGACCACAAACGAATCAGACCAGAACAGCAACACGGAGTCGGCGAGCGGCCAGGAGCAGCTCGACGCAGACCTCCGCCAGGAGTCCGCCCAGGCGGTGGAAGAGCAGACCGAGGAACAGGGGTCCGGGGAAGACACGACTTCGCCCATCCCCGCCGTCATCTCGTCGACGACGCTGTTCTTCCTGCAGCCCGACCTGCCACCGGTCCTGGAGCGCGCACCGCGCGAGGACCGCAGCCGGACGCGACGACAGGACGACGAGCCGTACGAGCGTCCGGAGCGCAGCGACCGCGCCGACCGCTACGACCGCCAGGAGTCGAGCGACCGCTCGGACCGGGGAGACCGTGGAGACCGCTCGGACCGGGGAGACCGCTCACGCGAGTCCTCACGTGACGACCGCCGGCAGGCATCCGCCGAGCGCTCGCAGTCGACTACCCGTCGCCGTCAGCCGCGCGAGGAGCAGCAGGCCGAAGAGCCGGTGCTCATCACGGAACCGCAGAAGATCAAGGGCTCGACGCGTCTCGAGGCAAAGCGCCAGCGGCGTCGCGAGGGCCGCGAGAGCGGTCGCCGTCGCCAAGTCGTCACCGAGTCCGAGTTCCTCGCCCGGCGCGAGTCCGTCGACCGCGTCATGCTCGTCCGTGCCAAGGACGACCGCGTGCAGATCGGCGTGCTCGAGGACAAGGTCCTCGTCGAGCACTACGTCGCCCGCTCGCAGGAGTCGTCCCTCATCGGGAACGTCTACCTCGGCCGCGTCCAGAACGTGCTGCCGAGCATGGAAGCCGCCTTCATCGACATCGGTCGCGGGCGCAACGCCGTCCTCTACTCCGGAGAGGTCGACTGGGCCGCCGCGGAGGTCGGCGGCAAGTCGCGTCGCATCGAGAACGCCCTCAAGCCAGGCGACCGCGTGCTCGTCCAGGTCACCAAGGACCCGATCGGCCACAAGGGCGCGCGCCTCACGAGCCAGGTCTCGCTTCCCGGCCGCTACCTCGTCTACGTCCCCGGCAACTCGATGAACGGCATCTCACGCAAGCTGCCGGACACGGAGCGCGCTCGCCTCAAGAAGATCCTGAAGGAGACCCTGCCGGCAGGCGTCGGCGTCATCGTGCGCACCGCCGCCGAGGGGGCGACTCAGGACCAGCTCGAGCGCGACGTCAACCGACTCACGGCACAGTGGGCCGACATCTCCTCCCGCATCGAGGCAGGCCCAGCTCCTGCGCTCCTGCACTCCGAGCCCGACCTGCTCATCAAGATCATCCGCGATGTCTTCAACGAGGACTTCCAGAAGATCGTGATCCAGGGCAGCGATGAGCTCGAGACCATCACGACCTACCTGCGCCAGGTTGCCCCTGACCTCGTCGATCGCGTCGAGGCATTCCAGGGCGGCGACGTCTTCGCCGAGTACCGCGCCACCGAGCACATCGAGAAGGCCCTCGACCGCAAGGTCTGGCTGCCCTCCGGTGGATCGCTGGTCATCGACCGCACCGAGGCCATGACGGTCGTCGACGTCAACACGGGGAAGTTCGTCGGGTCCGGCGGCAACCTCGAGGAGACAGTCACGAAGAACAACCTCGAGGCCGCCGAAGAGGTGGTGCGTCAGCTGCGTCTCCGTGACATCGGCGGCATCATCGTCGTCGACTTCATCGACATGGTGCTCGAATCGAACCGCGACCTCGTCATGCGTCGCCTCATCGAGTGCCTCAGCCGCGACCGCACGAAGCACCAGGTCGCCGAGGTCACGAGCCTCGGTCTGGTGCAGATGACCCGCAAGAAGCTGGGCCTCGGCCTGCTCGAGACGTTCAGCGAGCCGTGCGAGTCCTGCGCTGGTCGCGGTGTCATCGTGTTCCACGACCCAGTGCTCAAGCACCGCGGTGGAGCGCCCGACAGCGCCGCCAACAGCAAGAACGGCCGCAAGGGCCGCGGAGGCGGACAGCAGCGCGAGCAGCAGGGCCCTCGGGCGGTCGCAGCTCCGGCGGCGCCGTCGACGTCCACGCATGGCATCACGGACGAGCTCCGCGGGGCCCTCTCCAAGATCGCCGCATCCACCATCAACGGTCAGAAGCCGGGCGAGCACGGCGAGGAGCAGGCCGCGGATGCGCAGTCGCAGCCAGGTGCCCAGGCGCCGGCCGCCGACGTGCGGGGTGACGAGCAGGCCGCCCAGCCGAGTGAGTCTCGTCGCTCGCGTCGTGGGCGCAGGCGTGCCAAGACGGACGCCCAGGCACCCGCGTCGGCGCAGGAGCAGTCGCCGGAAGCGGCGTCTGGCGACGCGGCGGCGCCTGTCGACCGCAACGAGGCACAGCAGTCTGACACCGACGACCGCAAGGCTCGCGCCAGCGAGAACCTCTTCGACTTCGACTCGGCCAAGAGCGCCGAGTCGGCCCAGACCACGCGCGAGGCCGACCCGGCAGCGCTGCGCGAACTCGACTCGCTGCTGGATGCACTGGTCGCCCCCGAGGGTGAGCAGCAGCAGCCAGCAGCGAGCGAAACGACCGGGGCCCCAGCCGCGGTCGAGGTGACGACACCCGCCGCCCCTGAGGAGTCTCAGGACGCGTCGGTGACGTCGGCACCGGAGGCAGTCCAGCCGGTCACGGCTGAGCCGCCGAAGGGTGCTTCGGGGCGTCCGCGCCGCCGCCGCATCACGACGCCTCCGCTCTCCGCCGAATAGGCGGCCAGAGCAGGGCGGACGGGCGCGAGAGCGCCCACCGGGTGGGTGCGCTTGCGCGTACCGACCCTGCCGGGTAAAGTGGTTCGCTGTTGCACGTTTGCATTCGTGCTGGCATTCCCTCGCCCGGTAGCAGGGCAGAGTCAGCTCGCCGCAGCGAGCAGGGCTTCCAGAGTTTGAACACACAGCGTCCGACCTTGTCGGGCTCGGAGAAAAGGTACTGAAGTGGTATTCGCAGTTGTGCGCGCCGGTGGACGGCAGGAGAAGGTAGAGGTGGGCACTGTGCTCACCACGAACCGTGTTGTTGCCGACAAGAAGGGCAACGTCACGCTTCCGGCTGTGCTGCTCGTCGACGGTGAGACCATCACGAGTGACGCAGAGAAGCTCGCTAAGGTCACGGTGACTGCCGAGGTCCTGAACGACCTCCGTGGCCCGAAGATCGTCATCCAGAAGTACAAGAACAAGACCGGTTACAAGAAGCGTCAGGGCCACCGTCAGGAGCTCACGCGCATCAAGATCACCGACATCAAGTAAGTCGAGGAGCAGACTTCAATGGCACACAAAAAGGGAGCGAGCTCGACTCGCAACGGCCGTGACTCGAACGCTCAGCGCCTCGGCGTGAAGCGCTTCGCGGGCCAGACCGTCAGCGCGGGCGAGATCCTCGTCCGTCAGCGCGGCACGCACTTCCACCCCGGCGCCCTCGTGGGCCGCGGTGGCGACGACACGCTGTTCGCCCTCTCGGCAGGCATCGTCGAGTTCGGTGCGAAGGGCCGCCGCAAGGTGGTCAACATCGTCGCTGGCGAATAGCAGCAAGCACAGTCCCTGAATATCAGGGCGGTGTCAGGATGAGGGGCGGGCCACGGTCCGCCCCTCATCCGTATTTTCAGGACCAATCGTTCTACAGGAGCTCTTCATGGCCACCTTCGTCGACCAGGTGACGCTGTATCTGCGCGCTGGAGAGGGTGGCAACGGCTGCGTCTCCGTCAAGCGCGAGAAGTTCAAGCCACTCGCCGGCCCCGATGGCGGTGACGGTGGCAACGGCGGAAGCATCACGTTCTTCGCCGACCCGCAGGAGACGACGCTGCTGTCGTACCACCACAAGCCCCACCGCTCGAGTGACAAGGGCGGCTTCGGCATGGGCGACTGGCGGAACGGCTACACGGGTCAGCCGCTCGACCTCCCCGTTCCCGTCGGCACGGTTGTCCGTGACGCGGACGGGGTCGAGCTCGCCGATCTCTCGGAGCCCGGCATGCGCTACGTCGCGGCCGAGGGCGGCCAGGGTGGCCTGGGGAATGCATCGCTCGCGAACACCAAGCGCAAGGCTCCCGGCTTCGCGTTGCTGGGCACGCCCGGCGAGGAGCTGCAGGTGCAGCTCGAGCTCAAGATCGTCGCTGATGTGGCCTTCGTAGGCTACCCGTCGGCCGGCAAGTCGAGCCTTATCGCGGCCATGTCGGCCGCCAAGCCGAAGATCGCCGACTACCCCTTCACGACCCTCCACCCCAACCTCGGCGTCGTGCAGGCGGCCCAGTACCGCTACACGGTCGCCGACGTCCCCGGGCTCATCGAGGGCGCGAGCGAGGGCAAGGGCCTTGGCCTCGACTTCCTGAGGCACGTCGAGCGGTGCTCTGCGCTCTTGCACGTGCTCGACTGCGGAACGCTCGATCCGGGTCGCGACCCGATCAGCGACCTCGATGTCATCCTCGAGGAGCTGCGCAGCTACCCGGTGCCCGAGGGGCAGACGCCCCTGCTCGAGCGCCCCCAGCTCATCGCGCTGAACAAGATCGACCTGCCGGACGGCCGCGAACTCGCGGACTTCGTCCGTCCCGAGCTCGAGGAGCGCGGCTACCGTGTCTTCGAGATCTCCACGGTCAGCCACGAAGGGCTGAAGGAGCTCTCCTTCGCGCTCGGTGAGCTCATCGAACGCGACCGCGAGGCGAAGCTGGCCGAGCTGGCCATCAAGCCGCGCATCGTGCTCCGCCCGCGCCCCGTCGACGAGAAGGACTTCGAGATCCGCGTCGAGGGTGGAACGCACGGCAACACCTACCGCATCCTGGGCGAGAAGCCGCAGCGCTGGGTCGCGCAGACCGACTTCGCCAACGATGAGGCGATCGGCTACCTCGCCGACCGTCTCAACAAGATCGGCGTCGAGGATGCCCTCTTCAAGGCGGGGGCCGTCGCCGGGTCCGCGGTGATCATCGGACCTGGCTCGCAGGGCATCGTCTTCGACTGGGAGCCCACGCTCACGAGCGCGGCCGAGCTGACCGTCTCGCCCCGTGGCACGGACAGTCGCCTCGAGGAGAACGCTCGCACGACGACACGCGAGCGTCGCGAGGGCTACTACGAGCGGATGGACGGCAAGGCCGCGGCCCGCGCCGAGCTCGAGCGTGAGCGCGAGGGCGGCGTATGGAAGGTCGACGAGTGACCCTTCGAACATGGGTAGGATGGACGGCATGATCGAGCTGATTCCTGCCGTGCTTGCCAACGCTGTGCTAGCTGAAGAGGGGCACCACGTCGTCAACGAGCTGGCGATGCCCCCGATCATGTTCGGCGTCGTCACGCTCGTCACCTTCGTGGTCCTCATCGCCGTGACGTACGCGTTCCGGAACACGTGGCACAGCCACCCGGTCGACTCGAAGGTCGTGCCGTACGAGCCGTTCAACCACGCTGGTGTCATCGAAGCCGGTTCGGTCCACTCGAAGCACTAGCGCGAAGAGCCGCGCCGCCCCCATGCCTCATACCGTCGAGACCTCCCCTGCAGCCGCGCGCCGTCGTGTCGGCATCATGGGTGGCACCTTCGACCCCATCCACCACGGGCACCTCGTGGCGGCGAGCGAGGCGGCGGCGCACTTCGAGCTGGATGAGGTGCTCTTCGTGCCGACGGGAAAGCCCTCGCACAAGTCGCACGTGACGCCCGTCGAGCACCGCTACCTCATGACGGTCATCGCGACGGCCTCGAACCCGCGCTTCAAGGTCAGTCGAGTGGACGTCGACCGCGACGGTCCCACGTACACGATCGACACGCTCCGCGACGTGCAGCGCCTCCGTCCTGATGCGGACCTCTACTTCATCACGGGAGCCGATGCCATCACGCAGATCCTCGGCTGGAAGAACTCGCTCGAGCTCTTCGAGCTCGCGCAGTTCGTCGCCGTCTCTCGACCCGGTCACGAGCTGCGAACCGACGGGATCCCGGCAGACAAGGTCGCCGTCCTCCAGATTCCCGCGCTGGCGATCTCCTCGACCGATATCAGGGAGCGCGCCTACGAGGAGAAACCGGTCTGGTACCTGGTCCCGGACGGCGTCGTGCAGTACATGGCGAAGCACCGGCTGTACACGGCTGAAGAGATTGATGCGATATGAGTGACGCCCCACTGACCCGCCGCGAGCTGCGAGAGCTCGAACGGCGCCGCGAGAAGGGCGAGGAGACGCCGCTGCCGAACCGCACGCCGACCGTATCGGTCGACGCGGGAGTTCCGAGCGCTGACGTGTCGAGCGCTGATGCCACGAGCGCTGACGCTCCAGGGCAGCCCTCAGCGCCCGCTCCCGCATCCGGTGTCGCCCTCGAGGCTCCTCTGCAGATCGACGGGCTCTCGCCTGAGCGGCCCCCCGAGACCGCTGATACGGCGGAGCCCGCGGAGCTGCCCGGCGACTCGTTCAACCGCAGCCCGGCAGCCGTCGAGCAGGAAGCCCAGGAAGACGGCACGAGCGGCGACTACTTCCGTCGCCTCGTGATGGCGAGCCACTCCACAGACGAGACTCCGACGGGCATGATCGTCATGCCTGAGATGAGCTCGCCAGACATCACGGGTGCCCTCAGCGGCGCCGGTGACCTCATGGTGACGGGCAAGATGCAGGTCTCCCGCGAGCTCTCCAACTTCGGCACGCTCACCAGCGGCCTCGACTCGCCCGAGATCGACCGGGACGACGACGGCGACGAGCCGCAGCAGACCAGAGTCGTCGAAGAGCACACGCCGGTCGCTGCCAGTCGCGCGGTCCGCGAGCCGGGAATGCCGCTCGCGCCTCGTCGCGGACACGGCATCCGCCTCTCGATCTGGGCCGTCGTCAGCGGGATCGCCGTCGCTGTGGCTGGCGTTGTCGCCGTGATCCTGGGTATCGTTCAGGGTTGGTTCTGATCAGCTGGCGAGCGCATCGCCTCTCGGACACCACGATGAGCTCTCAAGGGCTCTCAATGAAAGGGACCGAATGACCGCGAGTACGCGAGCAATCGAACTGGCACACGTCGCAGCGAAGGCTGCCGACAAGAGACTCGGCTTCGACATCGTCGCCCTGGACGTCTCGAACAACATGCCGCTCACGGATATCTTCCTGCTCGTCTCCGGCCGAAACGAGCGCATGGTGCTGTCTATCGCCGACGAGATCGAAGACGCGATGCGCGACATCGGGCAGCGCACGCTGCGCCGTGAGGGTCGCCGCGAGGGCCGTTGGGTGCTCCTCGACTTCAACGACATCGTCGTGCACGTCTTCCACGAGGAGGAGCGCATGTTCTACGGGCTCGAGCGCCTGTGGAACGACGCCCCCGTCGTGAAGCTCGACATCGGCGCCGAGGACGCGGAATCCGCGGACTCGGCTCCGGAAGCACAGAGCTGACCGGCGTGACCACCCGCAGGTCCCCGGGGGGATGGGCATGGCTCGTCGTCACCGGCTTGCTGGCGGGCTTCCTCTCCGGCCTCTTCGGCGTCGGTGGGGGCATCCTCATCGTGCCGGCCCTCATCTACCTGGTGCGACTCGACCCACGCCTGGCAGCGGGCACCTCGCTTCTCGCGATCCTGCCCTCGGCGATCGTCGGCGTCGTGACGTACGCGATCGGCGGCCACGTCGATCTGCTCCTCGCCCTGCTGCTGGCGGCGGGTGCGATCGTCGGGGCGCCGATCGGGTCCTGGCTCCTGCAGAAGGTCTCGAAGCGCACCCTGCAGTGGTCGTTCATCGCCTTCATCGTCGTCGTCATCATCTCCCTCTTCCTGGTCGTGCCCTCGAGGGACGCCGCCGTTCATATCGACGTCCTCGGGGGAGTGCTGCTCGTCGTCCTCGGTCTCTGCACGGGTGTTCTCTCCGGGTTGCTCGGCATCGGCGGCGGCGTTGTCGTCGTCCCGATGCTGGTCGTGCTGTTCGGGTCCAGTGACCTGCTGGCGAAGGGCAGCTCGCTGCTCATGATGATTCCGACGGCGATCTCCGGCACGATCAGCAACCTCCGCCGCAAGAACGTCGACGTGGGTGCTGGCCTCGCCGTCGGTGGGTCGGCCTGCCTGACCACGACCCTCGGAGGGTTGAGCGCTGCGGCCATCTCGCCATCGCTCGCGAACATCCTCTTCGCCGTGTTCCTCGCGGCGACCGCCATCCGCATGGGGATCGACGCGTGGCCACGCCGTCGCGCGCAGTAGCGACACGCGCCGGCCGCCTCGATTTGGTACGCCTCAGGTTCTGAGCTATTATTTTCGAGTTCCCGGAAACGGGTGCGGGTCTGTGGCGCAGCTGGTAGCGCACCTGCATGGCATGCAGGGGGTCAGGGGTTCGAATCCCCTCAGATCCACCAAGAAGCCCCGGTCAGCACACGCTGACCGGGGCTTTCTCGATCGTGCCGCGGGCGTGTGCGGTCCTCACCCCGAACGTGCGACGTACGCATGGGGCAGGATGTCCGCATGGCGAGACGCATAACGAGCGACAACGCGCGCGCGAACTGGAGCGCGCTGATCGCGACTCCCTTCGCGGCGGCCTTCTACATCTTCGTGGCGAGCAGGCTCGGGGTCGAGATCGGCGACTCCGTGCGCTACCTGGTGAGCATCTTCATCGTCTTCTGGCCCCTGTTCGGTGCGGTCTACCTGATCTGGACGCACCTGGCGTACCGCAATGCGGATACCGTGCAGCTGCGGGTGGCGTCCCGGCAGGAGCGCATCACCAAGCGTCGATGGTGGCATCGGCTTGTCGGCTACGGGGGAGCGACTGACTGGACGACCGCCGGCGCCATGGTCGCCGTCGCTCTGACGATCGCGATCGCGCAGGAACCCGCCTTCCGGGACCAGACGGTCTTCGTGGTGCTCGGGCTCGCGACGGTGGCCGCGTCGTGGGCGCTCATGGTCTACGCCTTCGCGCTCGAGTACCTGCGCCTGGACGCGACAGCAGCGACGGCGCCGGCGGTCGGGCTCGAGGGCGCATCCGCCCCCGAGCAGGAGCGGGCGAGTCGCCCGGAGATCGTGTTCCCGTTCGAGGAGGAGCCGCGGTTCGGCGACTATCTGACGCTCGCCGTGCTGATGTCGACGATGGCCGCGACCGCCTCGGCAGAGATCACGTCCCGCCGAGGCTGGCGGATCGCGCGCACGAACGTCGTGCTGGCGTTCTCGTTCAACTCGGTCATCGTCGCGATGATGGTGTCGGTGCTCTTCGGCGGCCTCACGAGCTAGCTGCTCGGCAGGATGACGAGGTTGCCGACCTTGCGACCGGAGTCGACGACGGCGTAGGCGTCCTGGATGCTCTCGAGGCCGCCTGCGACGCTCGTCACGGGGTCGAGGGCGCCGGTTGCGGTGAGCGTCAGGAGCTCCATGATGTCGGCCGTGCGCTCGGGAATGGGCCCGGCGATGACGTTGCCGCGTGCGGTGACCGTGTCTGCGAGGCCCGCGACGGCGAGGATGAGTCGTCCCGTAGGGGAGAGCAGCTGCCGGCCCGACCGCCTGCTGAGGTTCCCGACGGCGTCGAGGACGACGTCGTACCGCGCATCGAGGTCTTCGACGGGCGTGACGGCGTAGTCCACGTGCTCGTCGGCGCCGAGGCGCAGCGCGAAGCTCCGGTTCCGCGCGCTCGAGACGGCAGTTATGTGCGCTCCGAGGTGCTTCGCGAGCTGCACGGCGCTCGAGCCGACTGCGCCAGAGGCTCCGTTGATGAGGACGCGTTCGCCGGGTTGGAGGTGGGCGCGCTCGCGCAGGAACTGGAGGGCGGTGCCGCCCCCGAACAGCAGGCCGGCCGCATCCTCGAACGACACCTGCTCGGGGAGGCGGGCGAGGCGCGCGATGGGAACCCGGGCCAGCTCTGCGTGCCCGCCCAGTCCGCCGCCGATCATGGCGGCGACCCTCGTGCCCGGCGGGAAGCCGCTGCCCGTCGCGCCCGTCGATTCGACGGTGCCCGCCACGGCGATCCCGAGCACCTTCTTGCGCGGCCCGCTGACCCCGATCCCAAGGCGCGCCAGCATCCCGAAGCCGGCGGGAAAACGCCCGGCGCGCATTCGCGCATCTCCGGAGGTCACGGCAGCGGCTTCCACTCGGACGACGACCTCGCCCGTGCGGGGTGTCGGGTTCGGAACCTCGGTGATGACGACGGCCTCTGGTGGTCCGTACCTTGTGACGACTGCAGCTCTCATGAGATCCCTTACGCCTGTAAGTCTGATGATCTCAGAGTAGCCTTACGGATGTAAGCCTGCAAGGAGGAGAAATGGCAGACCGTCAACCGCTGAGCAGGACGCGCATCCTCGACGCCGCGGTGCGCGTCGCTGATGGAGGCGGGCTCGCCGCCGTCAGCATGCGCAGTGTGGCGCGTGAGGCTGGAGTCGAGGCCATGTCGCTCTACCACCACGTGGCGAACAAGCAGGCTGTCCTCGACGCGCTGGCAGGGTGGGCATTCGAGCAGATTCCCCTGCCACCTGGCGGCGGGGACTGGCGAGCCGAGATGGGTGCAAGGGCGCGCGCAGCTCGCGAGGTGCTCGGCGCACATCCCTGGGCGCTTGGCCTCCTCGAGTCCCGTTCGAACCCGGCGGTGGCGGTGCTCGCCCACCACGACGCGACGCTCGGCTCGCTGCGCGCCGGCGGGTTCTCGGTGCTGCTGGCCTCACATGCCTACTCGCTGCTCGACGCGTACGTCTTCGGGTTCGTGCTCACCGAGCAGAACCTGCCGTTCGAGCAGGGCCAGAACGCGGAGGAGTTCGTCGCAGCGATGGAGCTCCCCGCCGACGAGTTCCCACACCTCGCGGAGCTCGTCGGCGAACGCATCATCGATGGTGCGTACGACTTCGCTGACGAGTTCGACGTCGGCCTCGAGATGATCCTCGACCAGCTCGAGACGAGGCTGGCCCTCGAGCGGGGCGCGTGAACGGCGTCAGCGGACGACGCGAAAGCCCTCGATGCCCTTCGGGGTGCGCTCGGAGACACGCGAGGAGGTGACCTCTGCAAATTGCGGCCCCTCCGCCATCCACGCGAGCAGCGCGTCGACCTGGCTCTCCTCACCCTCGAGCTCGGCTTCGACCCGGCCGTCGTGCAGGTTGCGCACCCAGCCGCTCACACCGAGGCGCTCAGCCTCCTGCGCGGCGCTGAAGCGGTAGCCGACGCCCTGCACGTTCCCGGACACGATCACGTTGACTCTCCGCATGGGCACATTCTGCTCCGGCGACGGCGGGTACGGGAAGAAGCCCGCCCGCGCTCGCACCGAGACACAGGTTTCTCTCACCTGGGGAACCTCCGGCTGCCGCGGGCAGCGGGGACGAGGCCTTCCGGAGGCGGAGCGTCTGCGGAGGCAGGCGCAGCGTCTCACGTGAGGTGGGAGAGCTCGCCCTCGTCGTAGCCGGTGTCGGGCAGGCAGCCGAGTTCCGTCAGCAGCTCCGGCATCGTCCAGAGGCGCACCCCCTGCGGGCGGTTCGTCGCGACCGCGGCTCTTGCGCTGCCTCGTACCGCGAGCATCCGCACGCTGACGGGCGATGGGGTCGGTGCGGCAGGGTCACCGGGGCCACGAGAACCGGCGGAGCTGGGGGAGGGGGCGCCGTGCACGCGGTGCCAGCCGGCGTGCTCCGGGTCCGGATGCGCGTCGACGCGCAGCGAGGCGGGCTCGGTCCGCAGGCCGGTGCCGGAGACCTTCAGCGCCGCCTCCTTGGCGGTCCAGGTGCCGATGCGGGCGGCGACACCCGACGGCTGGCCGGCATCGCTGACGACCCGCGCGCGTTCGTCCGGGTGCAGCGCATACGCATCGAACCCGGCCCACAGCTGCCGCGGAACGGTCTCGATGTCGACGCCGATCGCATCCGCTGGGTCCGCGATCGCGACGAGCACCCGTCCAGCGCTCGTCGAGGAGCTCAGGGCCAGGTCGGCGCTGCGCGGCTGCCCGTGCGCTCGACCGCAGTCGGGGCAGAGGCGCAGGATCTCGAGCTCGCTCGCCTGCTCGAGCGGCAGGCCACGCCCCCAGGCCGCGAGCAGCCGGAGCGCGGCGCGTCCTGCGAGCGTTCGCCGGCGCAGCTCCTCGCTGCGCCTGGCGCTCGCCGTGACGCGGTCGTCCTCGCTCGCGCACTGCGACGCGGCGTCGAGCACCTCGTCGATGCCAGCGGCAAGCACGGCGATCATCGGCGGCTGATGCGGCGGTACTGCCACACGGCGATCGGCGCGAAGATCGCGATGATGGCGACGCTGCAGAGGAACGCATACAGCACGGCGTTCTCGGCCGGCCATCCGCCGGCGGCCGTGAAGCCGCTCGGAGCCGCGTTCCCGAAGAGCTCTCGCACGGCGCTTGCCACCGCGGTCACCGGGTTCCACTCGGCGAAGGCGCGAAGAGGACCGGGAAGCATGTCGGCCGAGACGAAGGCTCCCGAGATGAAGCAGACGGGGAAGAGCCAGAGGAGGCCGAGGCTCTGCGCGACCTCGACGCTCTTGGCGGTCAGTGCGATCGTCGCGCCGATCCAGGAGGTCGCGAAGGCGAACAGCAGGAGCAGCCCGAACGCGAGGAGCACCTCGAGTGGGCCGGATTCGACGCGCCAGCCGATCGCGAGTCCGCAGGTCAGGATCACGGCGATCGAGATGATGCTCGTGACGAGGTCGGAGCTCGTCCGGCCCAGGATGACGCCAACGCGTGACATGGGCAGCGTGCGGAGCCGGTCGATGAGGCCCGACTGGAGGTCCTTCGCGAGGTAGACGGCAGTGAACGAGGAGTTGAAGGTGAGCGTCTGCGCGAGGATGCCGCCGATGAGGAACTGCCGATAGTCGGCTCCGCCGAGCGCCCCGCCGAAGACGAACGCGAGGATGAGCACGAAGATGATGGGCTGCGCGATGCCGGTGACCAGCGCCCCCGGCGTGCGCTGGACGTTGAGGACGTTCCGGCGGGCGACGATGCCGCCGTCGCGGAATGCTGCGGTGATGGCGCTCATGCGGTGACCGCCTCTCGCTCGTCGTGTGCGGTCGCATCCTCGGCCGGTTCATCCGGCCGCTGGCCCGTGATCTGGAGGAACACCTCATCCAGCGTGGGCTGCCGGAGAGCGGCCTCGCTCGTGGCGATGTCGGCGTCCTCGAGCGCACGCAGGACCGTGGACAGGTCGTGGCTGCCACGCGGTGCCTTGGCGGTGATGCGCACGCCACGGTCGTCGATGGACGCTCCGCCGCTGATCGTCGTGACGAGGTCGAGCGCGCGGTGTCCATCCTCGGACGATTCGAGGACGAGGTCGATCGACGCCCCGCCGGCTCGGGCCTTGAGCTGGGCGGCCGTGCCCTCCGCGACGATGCTGCCTGCGTCGATGACGGAGATGGAGTCGGCGAGCTGGTCGGCCTCTTCCAGGTACTGCGTGGTGAGGAGCACGGTCGTCCCCGCCGTGGCGAGGGTCTGGATGGCGTCCCAGGTGTCGCGGCGCCCGCGGGGGTCGAGGCCGGTGGTCGGCTCGTCGAGGATCACGACGGGCGGTCGGGCGACGATCGCACCCGCCAGGTCGAGGCGTCGGCGCATGCCGCCGGAGTACTCGCCGGCTCGCTTCTTCGCCGGCAGGTCGTCGAGCCGGAAGTCGCGGAGCAGCTCGTGGGCCCTGGCGCGGGCGTCTCGCCTGCGCATGCCGTAGAGCTGGCCGACCATCGTCAGGTTCTCGACTCCGGTGAGCTTCTCGTCGACGGCCGCGTACTGCCCGGAGACCCCGATGCTGCGGCGGACGTCCTGGGCCTCATGCCGCACCGAGTGGCCGGCCACCTCGACGTCGCCCTCATCGGGGTCGAGCAGCGTCGTGACGACGCGCACGGTGGTGGTCTTGCCGGCGCCGTTCGGTCCGAGGAGCGCGTGGACGGAGCCGGCGGGGATCTCGAGGTCGACGCCGTCGAGCGCGGTGAAGTCGCCGAAGCGCTTGCGCAGGCCGCGAATCGAGATCACGAGACCGCCAGGTCGCGCTCGCGGACCGGCGTGATGTCTCGCCAGTTCTCGGTCACGTAGTCGAGGCAGGCCTGCTTCGGGGCCGGTCCGTAGACCACGACCCACCCTGCTGGGACGTCGGCGAAGTCTGGCCACAGGGAGTGCTGCTGCAGATCGTTGACAAGAACTCGGAACTCTGCGGATGTGTCATCGAACGGATTGGTCAAGATGTTCCCTTCTCTCGTCACGCGGGGGTTCCTGATGGAGGTGGCGCGAATGGTTCTCCAAGTGCTTCGGAGCCCGTTCGCTATCGGTTGGGGAATCGCGCGTGTGAATCCGACATGAGGCGGTCGAGCTCCGGAGCGACCTCGCCGAGCGCTGATTCGTCGAGGAGCGCGGAGTGGCGCGCGTGGACTGGGCTCGAGGTCACCGTGCCGGTGGTGTGCGGCGCCCAGGCGTCGGGTCCTGGGCGGTCGGCCGGGACATCGACGCTCGCCTCGAATACGTGCAGGTCGCCGTCGAAGGTCGGCACGGGCGTCGTGTCGAGGAGGGCGCCCACGCGCAGGAAGCCGCGCACCATCCGCTCGATACTTGCCGAAGGGATGTCCGCGAGCGGGTTGCCCGCTTCTGCGAGCAGGGCGCGGACCGCATCCGCATCCAGCTCGTCGGCTGGCGCCTCCACCTCGTTCGCATCGAGGAAGGCACGCCACATGCGGTCGCCACCGTCGACGCCCGCGACCGAGGAGTGCTCGGTCGGGTAGGCGTCGAGGATCGCGAGGAGCGCGACCTCGTCGCCGCCGCGCTGCAGGTGGGCGGCGAGGTGCTGAGCGAGGCGGCCGCCGAACGACCAGCCGACGATCCGGTACGGGCCTGCCGGCTGCACGGTCTTCATCGCGTCCACGTACTCGTCGAGCAGCTCGGCGAGCGTGTCGTGGTCGGTCTGCTCCCCGTCGTCCGGGGCGATGCCGGGCAGCTGGAGGCCGTAGAGCGGGCGGTCGCCCTCGAGGTGTGCGAGCAGCCCGGCGAACTTCCAGGAGATCCCGCTGGCCGGGTGCACGGCGAAGAGCGGTTCCTGGGCGGCAGGGGAGCCGTCGTCGCGGGCGGGCCGCAGCGGCAGGATCGTCCGGAGACTCTCCGCGATGTCGCCGCCTCCGGTGCTGGCGAGGGCAGCGAGCCCTTCGACGGTGGGCGCCTGGAACATGGCCTGCACGGGCAACTCGGTGCCGAGGGCCTCGTTGATGGCGCGGATGGTCGGCTGCGCCACGAACGAGTGGCCGCCGAGCGCGAAGAACGAGTCGTCTGCCCGCACGTCCTCGACGCCGAGCACCTCGGCGAAGGCCGCCGCGACCGCCAGCTCGGCCCGCGTGCTCGGCTCGCGACCGGCCCCGCCCGTCGTCTGGAACTCGGGGAGCGCATCCCGGTCGAGCTTTCCGTTCGGGGTGAGGGGGATGCGCGGGATGATCTCGAGGCCCACGGGATGCATGTAGTCGGGCACCGTGCCGCGCACGGCATCGAGCACTCGGCTCGCGAGCTGTGCTCGGGCCTCGCCGTCTGCGTCCGGGTCGCCGCCAGCGATGCCGGGGTCGCTCGGCACGATCCAGGCGCCGAGCGCGAGTTGCCCGGCCGAGTCGACGGGCAGGACCACGGCGTTGGCGACGCCCGGCTGGGCGCCGATCACGCGAGCCAGCTCCTCCGGCTCCACGCGGTGGCCGCGGATCTTGAGCTGGGCGTCGCTGCGGCCGAGCGACACGACTCGGCGCGGTTCGCCGTCGAGCGCATCCCGCACGACGACGAGGTCGCCCGTGCGGTACATGCGGCTGCCGTCGCGGGCGAACGGGTCGGCGACGAACCTGTCGGCGGTGGCTTCCGACCGGCCCGTGTAGCCGTGGGCGAGCTGCGTGCCGGCGAGCCAGAGCTCGCCGACGCTGCCGACGGGGCTGGGACGCAGCTGGCTGTCGAGCACGTAGCCCACGACGTCACCCGTCGTCGCCCCGAGCGAGGGGGCCGCCGTCTCGCCGATATCGGCGAGCATCGAGTCGACGCCGACCTCCGTCGGGCCGTAGAGGTTCCACGCGCGAACCGTCGCTCGTCCACGCAGCCAGCTCCACAGCTCAGCGGTGATCGCCTCGCCGCCGAGCAGCATCGTGAATCCGTCGCCGTCGGGGAGGGAGTCGAGCCAGCTCTCGAGGCGGGTCTGCTTCATGAGCGCCTCGACGTAGCTCGGGGTGGTCTCCCACGCGCCGATCCGCCGGTCCGCGAACAGCTGCACAAGCGCCTCGGGGTCACGGCGCACGTCGTCGGCGACGATGTGCAGCTCGTGTCCGCTCGCGAGCCACAGGATCGGGTCCATGGCGGCGTCGAAGCCGACGCCCGTGGTGTGCGCCACGCGGATGCGACGCGTCGCCGCATCCGGCCGGAGGGTCGATCGGTGGCTGCGGAGCAGGCTCGCGAGGGCGCGGTGGGGCACCTGGACGCCCTTCGGCACACCCGTCGTTCCCGAGGTGAAGATCAGGTAGGCGGGGTCGTCGAGCGACACCTCGGGGAGACCTGCGGCCTCGTGCTCCGCAGAGCCGTCGGCGAGGAGCTCCTCGAGTCCGCCGTCGAGGACGACGGCTGGCTCTGCGGCCTCGATCATCGCGTCGACGCGCTCGCTCGGGTACTCGGGGTCGATCGGCATGGCGACTGCGCCGGCCCGCCATACGGCGAGCAGGGCGGCGGCCGTGTCGACCGAGCGCGGCAGACGGTAGGCGACGACGTCGCCGCGGCCAACGCCGCGTCGGCGGAGCGCGCCGGCGAGCCGGTCGATGCGAGCCGTGAGCGCGCCGAAGTCGAGCGCTCCGTCTGGGGCCACGACCGCAGGCTCCGTGGGCGTGCGCGCGGCCGAGGCGGCGAAGGCGGCGAGCACGGTGCTCGGCTCGGACGTCGTGCTGGCGTCGCTCTCCGCCTTGAGGGGCCAGGCACGCAGGCGCCCTGGCGTGCCTGGCACCGGGATCGCCTCGAGGGGCGCGTCCGGCGTCTCGGTGGCCGCCGCGAGGTAGGCGAGGAGCCGCTCGACGAGACCGCCGGCCGCGGCTGCGCTGAAGAGCGCCGAGTTGTACTCGAGCACGCCTGGCACGTCGGCGCCGGCCTCTGCGGTGCGCAGCGTGAAGGACAGGTCGAACTTCGCGCCGCCCGTGCTCTCCGGAGCGACCGGGGTGACGGCGACGCCTGGCAGGGCGAGGGGGAGCTCGCTGCGCTCCTCGACCGCGAGCATCGTCTGGAAGAGGGGGTGGCGTCCGAGGACACGCTCCGGGGCCATCGCCTCGACGATGCGCTCGAACGGCACCTGCTCGTGGTCGATGCCGAAGAGCGCGGCCGTGCGGGCCGCCTCGACGGCGTCGGCCAGTGTCGCCTCGTCGCCGAGCTGCACGCGGAGCGGCAGCGTGTTGACGAAGAATCCGACGAGGTCGCTGAGATCGGCGTCCTGGCGGCCGGCCGAGGGGGCCCCGATGACGAGGTCCGTGCCGGCACCGGTCCGCGCGAGGAAGCCGGCGATCGCGCCGAGCCAGCCGTGGAAGGCGCTCGCCGACCTGCCGGCCGCGACGGAGCCGAGCGCGCCCGCGACCTTCGCGGGGATGCTGAAGTCGAGCTGGCCGGCAGGCTGCGCGCTCTGCGCGGCCCGCGCGCCGTCGGCGGGGAGCTGCAGCACCGACGGAGCGCCTTCGAGGTGGGTGGTCCACGCCGCGACCTGCCCTGCTTCATCCGCTGGCGCCTCGCTCGCCCGGATCTGGCGCGCGAAGTCGGCGAACTGTGCGGGCAGCGGGCGCCGGAGCGGCACCGAGCCGCTGCGCCGTGCCGTGTAGGCCGTGGCGAGGTCGTGCGCCAGCGGCGCGAGGGAGGCGCCGTCGGTGGAGATGTGATGGAGGACGAGCTCGAGCAGCCACGAGTCGTCGCCGGCGGGAGTCAGGCCTGCGCGCAGGGGAAGCTGGCTCGTCAGGTCGAAGCCGGCCGATGCGTCGACCGGCTCGTGCTGGAGCACACCGGCGGCTGGTTCGTGGATGCGCTGCACCGGAGCCCCATCGACTTCGGGGTACGTGGTGCGCAGCACCTCGTGTCTCGCGACGAGGTCGTCGACCGCGCCGGACAGCGCCTCGAGATCCAGGTCGCCGTCGAGGCGAGCGCTGAGCACGACGTTGTAGTTACCGGATTCGGGGGCGAGCTGGTTCAGGAACCAGAGGCGCGCCTGGCCGGGCGAGAGCGGCAGGGCTTCGCCGTGGACGCGCGGGTTGGCTGCGGTCCACTTGGCGAGCGGCGGGCGCGAGCTCGGCCCACCGGTGGGGTCGGCCACCGGGTGCTCGCCCGTGCGGCCGAGCACGGCAAGGAGGGCGGCCGGCGTGGGGGCGTCGAAGATCGCGCGCAGGGGAGGGGCGGCGCCGAAGCGCTGGCGCAGCTCACCGGCGAGCGCCACGGCGAGCAGGGAGTGCCCACCGAGCCGGAAGAAGTCGTCGTCCAGGCCGACCTCGTCGAGGCCGATGACGGCGGCGAACGCCTCGCACATGCTGTGCTCGTCGTCCGTCTCGGGCTTGCGGGAGCCCGCGGCCGACTCCGGGGCGGGGAGCGCGGCGAGGTCGACCTTGCCGTTCGGGGTCAGCGGGAGCCGCTCCAGCACCGTGACGGTGGCCGGAACCATGTACTCCGGCAGCTCGGCGCGGGCGAGGGAGAGGACGGCGTCGGCGTCGGCTGCCCCGGCGACCCAGGCGACGAGCCTCGCGCTGTCCGGACCTGCCGGCGCGTGGATGGTCGCGACGGCGGCCTCGACGCCCGGAGCACGCTCCAGGCTGCGCTCGACGTCGCCGAGCTCGATGCGGTAACCGCGGAGCTTCACCTGGTCGTCGTCGCGGTGGAGGAACTCGAGTTCGCCGGAGGGGTGGCGCCGGACGATGTCGCCGGTCCGGTAGAGGCGGGTGCCGTCTCCCGAGGGGTCGGCGATGAAGGCGCTCGCCGTCTCGGCGGTGCGTCCCAGGTAGCCGTGGGCCTCGGAGGCGCCAGCGAGGTGGAGTTCACCCGGCACGCCGTCCGGCACGTCGCGGAGGTAGCCGTCGAGCACCCGAGCGGTCACGTTGGCGACCGGGCGGCCGATGCGGACACCTCCCGGCTCGGTCAGGCGCGTCACGACGGAGTCCACCGCGAACTCGCTCGGGCCGTAGAGGTTCCAGGCCTCGATTCCGTCAGCGCTGAGCAGGGAGTCCCAGAGGTCGGGCGAGACGGCCTCGCCGCCGAGGGCGACGAGCAGCGGCGTCTCGCGTTCGGCGCTCTGCTCGAGGAGGCCGGTGCCGATGAGCTGGCGCACGTACGAGGGCGTCGTCTCGAGCACGTCGATCGAGGAACCGGACACGCGCTGCACCAGCTCGTCGGCGTTGCGCCGCGTGGCGTCGGACGCCATCACGAGGCTCGACCCCGCGGCAAGCCAGAGGATCGGGTCCCAGGCGGCGTCGAAGCCGAGGCCGGCTACGTGCAGGACGCGCGGGGGGCGCCCGCCGAGGAGCTCGCGGAGCGGGGAGATCATCGCGTGCAGGTGCTGCGCGAGGACATTGGCGAGGGCGGAGTGCGGCACCTGGACGCCCTTGGGCACACCGGTGGTGCCGGACGTGAACACGAGGTAGGCGGGCTGCTCGGGGAGCGGCAGGGCGGGGAGGTCGAGGTCCGACTCGCTGGCGCCGAGCTCGACGAGAGAGGTGGGGGGCACGGTCCGAGTCCCTGACTCGTCGGCGAGGGAGCCGAGGCGCGCCTCGTCGACCGCGACGAGCAGCACGGGGGTGCTGGCGTCAAGGATCTGCGTGATGCGGGCATCCGGGTAGTCGATGTCGACGGGCACCGCGATGGCACCGCTGCGGAGCGCGGCGAGCACGAGCGTCACGGCGTCGCCGGAGCGGGGCAGCGCGATGGCCACCCGGTCTCCGGGGCGCACGCCTGAGGCGACGAGGCCACGGGTGGCGGCGTCGATGCGCTCGCCGAGCTCGGCGAAGGTGAGAGGCTCGGTGTCGTCCTCGAGGGCCAGCTCTCCGGGGAGACGGCGGACGCTCGTGGCGAGTTCATCGAGGATCGTCCCGTCCATCGGCAGGCGCTCGCCGCGGGCCTGCGCGTCGATCCGCTGCTGGGTCGCCCGGTCGAGGGCCGGGAGATCGGAGAGGGCGAGCTCGACGGTGTCGATCATGGCGGAGAGCATGCGGTCGACGGTGTCGCGCATGCGCCCGATCGTCGACTCGTCGAAGAGCGCGAGGTCGTAGGCGAGGGCGGCCTCGAGCGGGCCTTCGTCGCCGGCGGGGGTCGAGAAGTCGAGCATGAGGTCGGTCTTGACGCCGGCGGTCGTGACCTGGCTCGGGACGGTGACGACGACCTCGCCGAGGTCGAGCTTCGCCGGCTCGGTGTTCTGGAGCGTGAGGAGCACCTGGAAGACGGGGTGGCGGTCGGCCACGCGCGGCGGCCGGAGGGCGTCGACGACCGCATCGAACGGCACGTCCTGGTGGGCGTACGACTCGGTGTTGCCCACGCGCACACGCTCGATGAGCTCGCCGAGCGTCGGGTTCCCCGCGAGCGAGGTGCGCAGCGCGACCGTGTTGACGAAGAAGCCGACGAGTCGCTCGAGCTTCGGGTCCACGCGTCCGGCCACGGGGGTGCCGACGACGATGTCCGTGCCGGCGCCGTGCTGGCCGAGCGCCGCCGCGACTGCCGCGTGCAGGACGATGAAGAGACTCGTCCGATGCTGCGCCGCGACCTCGCGGAGGGCGCGGTGGCGCTCCGCATCCAGTTCGAAGGCGAGGTGGCCGATGTCGCTCCGCCGCGCGCCGCGCTCGCGGTCTCGCGGGAGGGCGATCTCGTCGGGTGCGTCGGCGAGCGTGCGCCGCCAGAAGTCGAGCTGCGTGCTCATGGCGCTCGAGGGGTCGTCCTCGGAGCCGAGCGACTCCCGCTGCCACAGCGTGTAGTCGGCGTAGGAGACGGGGAGCGCCGGCAGCACGTCGTCGGCCGGGGCGCGCCTCTCGCCGGCGGCCGCGGCGACGTGGCTCGAGTAGGCCGCGGAGAGGTCGGCGGCGAAGGGGGCGAGCGACCAGCCGTCCGAGGCGATGTGGTGCATCGTCGCGACGAGCACGTGGTTCGTCGGCGAGGTCCGCAGGAGGACAGCGCGCAGCGGCACCTCGCGGGTCACGTCGAAGGGGCGCAGCGACTCCTGGCGGACGATGTCGTCCACCCGGTCTTCTGGCACGTCGACGGAGGTGAAGGCGGGGGCGCCGGCGTCGATCGGGAGGATGCGCTGCCTCGGCTCGCCATCGACGTAGGGGAAGACCGTGCGCAGCGGCTCGTGGCGCTCTGCGATGTCCCGGAAGGCGGCCCGGAGCGCCGCCTCGTCGAGCGTGCCATCGAGGTGCAGCACGATGGGGATGTTGTAGGCGCTGGAGCCTGGCTCGAGGCTGTTCAGGAACCACAGGCGCCGCTGGGCGAGGGAGACCTGGAGCTCGTCGCCGTGGGGCGTTGGGGCCAGGGGGAGAGCGCGGGAGGCGTCGGCGCTGTCGTCGTCGAGCGCGGCGAGCCCGGCGACGGTCGGGCGCTCGAAGACGTCGCGCACCGTGATCTGCCGGTCGAGGCGCTCCGTGAGCTGCGAGGCGAGCTTGGTGGCGAGGAGCGAGTGGCCGCCCGCGCCGAAGAAGTCCTCGTCGACGCCGATCGACTCGATGCCGAGCACCTCGGCGAAGGCCTCTGCGGTGACGCGCTCGGCGCGTGTGCGCGGCTGCTGCACGGGGTCGTTCGGGCGCTGCTCCGGGGCTGGGAGTGCCCGCCGGTCGAGCTTGCCGTTCGGGGTCATGGGCAGCTCGCTCAGCGCGAGCACGCTGCTCGGGACCATGTAGCCGGGCAGGTCGGCGGCCAGTGCGGCCTTCGTCTGCGCCGCGAGGTTCTCCTGCTGGCGCTCGCCGGTCACGTACCCCACGATGCGGGCGGATGCGCCGTCGCCCACCACGATCGCGGCGGCGGCTGAGACCCCGGGCTGCCTGCGCAGCGCGGCCTCGACCTCCGCGAGCTCGACCCGGTACCCGCGGATCTTCACCTGCTCGTCGATGCGGCCGAGGAAGCGGAGCGAGCCGCTGCGACGGCGACGGACGACATCGCCCGTGCGGTACATCCTGGTGCCGTCCCCGGCGAACGGGTCGGCGAGGAAGCGCTCGGCGCTGAGGCCGGGCTGGCCGACGTAGCCGGACGCGACGTTGGCGCCGGCGAGGTAGAGCTCGCCGATGGCGCCGTCCGGCACCGGGGTGAGGGAGGCGTCGAGGAGGTAGTGGCGCGTGTTGCGCACCGAGCTGCCGATGTGCGGCTCCGAGCCCTGCACGATGGGCGCGATGAGGCTGTCGACGGTCGTCTCGGTGGGGCCGTAGAGGTTGAGGGCGGAGACGTCCGGCTGGGCCGCGAGCGCGTCCCAGAGGGCGGGCCCGACGGCCTCCCCGCCGAGCGCGATCTCGGTCGGGTACCTGTCCTGCTGAAAGAGTCCGCCCGCGATGAGGGCCTCGGCGAACGACGGGGTCGTCTCGATCGCGTCGATGCCGTGTTCGGCGAGGTAGGTGGCGAGGCGCTGCGGGTCGCGGCGCACGTCGTCGTCGATGAGGTGCAGCTCGTGGCCGGCGAAGAGCCAGAGCAGCGGGTCCCACGCGGCGTCGAACGAGAGGCCGGCCGTGTGGGCGACCCTCACGGGCCGGCCGAGGCGCTCTGCCGCTGGGTCGAAGATCTCGGCGCGGTGGTGCTCGAAGAGGTTGCGCAGGGCGAGGCGGTCCACGCCGACGCCCTTGGGGCGCCCGGTGCTTCCCGAGGTGAAGACGACGTAGGCGAGCTCTGAGGGGGAGACGGGTGCAAGGCCGCTCGGGTCGGCGGGTCGCTTGCGCCAGGCGATGGACGTGTCGGCGTCGATCGGCAGGGTCGCGACGCGCCAGGACGCGCCATCGGCGAGGTCGCGCTGCTCCTGGGCCTTGCTGGTCAGCAGGAGCGCGGGCGATGCGTCCTCGATCATGTTGCCGACGCGGTCGATGGGGTACTCGGGGTCGAGGGGGACGTAGACGCCACCCGCCTTGAGCACGGCGAGCACGAGCATCGGGAGGTGCTTGCTGCGCTCGATGCGCACTGCCACCGTGCGCCCTGGACCGACACCCTCGCCGACGAGGTGGTGCGCGAGGCGCGTCGAGAGCTCGTCGAGCTCCGAGAAGGTGAGCGTGCCGTCAGCTGCGACGACCGCACGAGCCGTGTCGCGGACCGCGGCGACCTTCGAGAACGCGCGCAGCACCGATTCCTGGCCGATGGGCACGTCGTCGCCGGAGCCCTGCCCGAGGAGACCGGCGATCTCGTCCGCTCGCACCACGTTGGCGTCCGTGACGGTGGTCGTGCTCGGATCGTCGAGCACCTGCGAGAGCAGCTCGAGCATCCGCCCCGCGTGCTCGCTGAGGACCTCGGCCGTGTAGAGCTCGGCGTCGCCTTCGAGCTGGAGCGTGGGCTCGGCGGCCTCGCTCGTCAGCCCGGAGATGACGACCGACAGGTCGTGCACCGGACCGGTCGAGAGGATGTTGACGGTGCCGCGCGCGCGGCCGAACACGAGCTCGTCGATGACGGGGAGCAGGTTGACGGAGGGGCCGGCGAGGGCGTGCGTCTGCGCGACCTCCTCGACCCGGAACTGCTGGTGCGCGACGGCGCCGCGCACGGCGTTGCCGGCGTTGGCGATGACCTCGGAGAGGCTCAGCCCCGGGGCGACGTCGACGCGCAGGGGCAGGATGCTCGACAGCATGGACGGGGTCGTCTTCGCGAGCTTCCCGCGCCTCGCCGTGACGGGGAGGCCGAGCGAGACTCGGACCTGGCCGGTCATCTTCGACAGGTAGAGGGCGACCAGTCCGACTGCCGTCTTCGGCATGTCGCGACCGAGCGCGCGCAGGCGCTCGGCGTCGGCGTCGGGGATGCTCGTCGACACGCGCACGACGCGCTTGGCCGCCCGGCCGGTGGTTCCCTCGAGCCCGGTCACGACGCTGTCGTCGGCGAGCTGCTCGCGCCAGTAGTCGGCGTCGGCCGCGTGCTGATCGGAGACCGCGTACTCGTCGAGGTGGGCCAGCAGTTCGGGCAATCCGGGAAGGGGAGACGCGGTGCGCGCGGCCAGGTGCGCGATCGGGCCGGCGAGCAGGGCGCCGAGCACCCCGCGGGGGGCGCTCTTCTCGAGCCGGGTGTACGCGCCGGCGAGGTAGCGGAGGCCCACGACGGCGGAGTAGCCGTCGAGGAGCACGTGGTGCACACGCTGGAAGAGCAGCCAGCGAGCGTCCGCGACCCGGTACAGGGTCGTGCCGAGCAGCTCGCGTCCCGTCATCGGCCGCGGCGTCTCGAGCTCGCGGTCCATGCGCTCGAGGGCGACCTCGACCGCCTGCTCCTCGCCGAGCTCGCGCAGGTCCGTCACCGCGAGGAGGTCCGCGGTGGGCGACGGGCGCTCGATGATCGCGTACGGCCCGTCGCCGTCCTCGGCGAGCACGAGGCTCATCGCGTCGAGGTCGGCCACGGTCTTCGTGAACGCGATCCGCAGCAGGCGCTCGTCGAGCTGCCCTCGCAGGTCCAGGTACTGGCCGATCTGGTAGCTCGGGTTGTCGGGATCCAGCTGCTGGGCGTACCAGATGCCGAGCTGCGCCGGGGTGAGGCGCAGGCGATCCGATGCCGCGCCGTCATCGTGCTGGCTGCTCGGGCCCCGCTGGCCCTTCGGGGTCTGCTGGCTGGTCTGCGTCTGCTGGCTGGCCTTCGTCACTGTGCGCTCCTCATAGCGGTGCCGAGGTCTCCCTCGGCACCTGGTCTCCTGCTGTGCTGCGGCTGGTCGCCGCGGCTGGCCCCCCTCAGACGGAGGCGCGGCCGCTACTGGAACTGGCCGATCTGCAGGGAGTTGAGGAGGCCGCCGAGGTCGATGAGTGGGCCGTCGATGAGGGGGCCGTTGATGAGCGCGCCACTCGCCGTCGTCGAGACGGAGCTCGCCGGTGCGAGATCGGCTGCGCTCGCGGGGGCGGCCGTCAGGGCGACTGCGCCGAGAGAGAGGGCCGCGGCCGTGGAGAGGCTGGCGATGGTGCGCGTCGTCGTCTTCTTCATTGTCTTGCTCCTCAGTTCGCTGTGTGCCGGGTTGGTCACAAGAGTCCTTCGGAACCCATCTGGCGGCGGTTTGGCAACAATGCGAGGCCTCTCGGTCGTTTCACAGCTAGCCTGAACGCGTGTTCGACTGGCTGATAGCTATCCCCCCGCTGCTCGTTGTCCTCCTCGTGGCCGTCATCGTCACGCTCGAGAGTCTCGGCTTGCCCCTCCCCGGCGAGAGCGTGCTCATCGCCGCGGTGCTCATGAGCGTGGCAGGCACTGGGGTCGACCCGTGGCTGCTCGCCGCCGCGGCCGCCGTCGGCGCCATCGTGGGCGACTCGATCGGCTACTACATCGGCAAGCGCTGGGGCGCGCGACTGCTGCGCTACCTCTCGCAGCGGTTCCCGAAGCACTTCAGCGTCGCGCGCATCAACGCCGCCGTCGGGCTCATGCAGAAATGGGGCGCGTACGCCGTCTTCTTCGGTCGCTTCATCGCGCTGCTCCGCGTCTTCGCGGGACCCCTCGCGGGCGCCATGGCCATGCCGTACGGTCGCTTCTTCGTCGCGAACGCCCTCGGTGGCGTCGCCTGGGCGGCCGGTGTCACCGCCATCACGGTCGCCCTCGGGAAGAGCGCCCTCGCGCTCATCCACGCGTTCGGCTGGGCCGCGCTCGCCGTCGCCGTCGTCCTGGTCATCGTCATCGTCGCGGTCGTCGTCTACCGAGCCCGCAACCGACCTGAGGGGGCGGATGCGAGCAGCGAGACCGAGCAGGAACTCGACCTGCTCATCCCTGCCGCCCAGGATGCGCAGGAGACCGCTCCGGGAGGGGCCGCGGGTCGCGACGCCATCGGGGCGGCGGTCCGCCCACTCGTCACGTTCGCCCGTCGTGCTCCGTTCACGACCATCCTGGTCCTGGTCCTCATCGTCGGAGGCGTCGCCACCGGCGCGATGTGGCACCTGTCACGAGCGCAGCCCTGGTACGGAGACGTGGCCTTCGGCCTGCCGCCGCTCCAGGCCGGCATGTGGTGGACCCCCATCACGGGGTCGCTGCTCGGCAACGGCGCCTGGCACTACGCGCTCCTCATCGTGCAGCTGCTCATCGTGGGCGGTGTCTTCGAGTTCCGCTTCGGCTGGAAGCGAACCGCCCTGGTCTTCCTCGCCGGTCAGGCACTCGCCGTGCTCGGAACGCTCGCCATCGTCGCCGCGCTCGCCCCGACCGGGTGGGAGTGGGCGACCAGACTCGCGGGCAGCCTCGACGTGGGGGCATCCGGTGGCATCGCAGCGCTGACCGCCGCCCTCGTCTGGGTCCTCCGACCGCCATGGCGCCTGCGACTGGGTCTCGCGCTCGGGGCGCTCGTCTCCCTGCGCCTCCTCTATGTGGGCGACCTCGCGGACCTCGAGCACTTCCTGCCGGTCGCCGTCATCTTCACGATCTACGCCGTGCAACGGCACCGCAAGACGGGCCTCGCCACGAGCACGCGCGAAGACCGCCTCATCGCCTTCACGGCGCTCATCGGCCTCGGTGCGGCGCAGGTCGTCGCTGCCCTCTTCACGCTCGACGGACCGCTCGGCAAGTCGACCGCCGAGACCGAGACCTGGGTCGGCGTCGCGATCGACGTCGTCGTGATCCTCCTCGTCGCGAACGGCATCAGGCGAGGACAGCGCTTCGCGTGGATCGTCGCCGTGGCCCTCGGCATCTTCAACCTGCTCGAGCTCGCGCTCATCGTCCTCGACGTCGCAACGTCCGGCAGCCTCGACGACGGCCTGACCATGAACTTCACGGGCTCGCTGCTCTGGGTGCTCGTCGTGCTCTTCCTCGTCGTTGCCCGCAGGTCCTTCGCCGTGCGCGTGCGCCCGTCGAAGAACTCGATCTCCGGGGACCGGCGAGGAACGGTCGAGGAAGCCCGCGAGATCCTCCCGAGAGTCGGGGGCAGCACGATCTCCTGGATGACGCTCTGGCCCCGGAACCACTACCTGATGAGCCCCGAGAAGGATGGCTACATCGCCTACCAGGAGTACTCGGGGGTCGCGCTCGCGCTCGGCGACCCGGTTGCGCCCGCGACGGAGCTGAGCGACCTCATCCACGACTTCGCCTCCCGCGCCGAGCTCGCCGGGCACACGCCGGCGTTCTTCTCAGCGACGCAGGCGACCGTGGACGCCGCCCCATCCAGCTGGCAGCGAGTTCAGGTGGCGGAGGACACGATCATCGACCTCCCCGGTCTCGAGCTCAAGGGGAAGCCCTGGCAGCCCGTCCGCTCCGCCGTCAACCGGGCCGAACGCGAAGGCATCCGCTTCAAGATGACGACCCTCGCCGAGGAGCCGTGGGCTGTGCTCGCGCAGGTGCGCGCGATCTCCGAGGACTGGGTGGGTGACAAGGGGCTGCCCGAGATGGGCTTCACCCTCGGCGGCGTCGACGAGGCACTCGACCCGGCCGTGCGGCTCGGCATCGCGATCGATGACGACGGCAGCGTGCACGGCGTCACCTCGTGGCTGCCCGTCTACGGCAGCGAGGGCGAGGTCCGCGGCTGGACGCTCGATCTCATGCGTCGACGCGACGGTGGCTTCAAGCCCGTCATGGAGTTCCTCATCATCTCGTCGGCGCTGGCCTTCCGGGATGAGGGTGCCGCCTTCGCCTCGCTGTCGGGGGCGCCACTGGCGGGGTCCGGCGAGGCCCAGGCCACGGCGCTCGACCAGGTGCTGAGCCAGGTCTCGGAGATCCTCGAGCCGCTCTACGGCTTCTCGTCCCTGCACAACTTCAAGACGAAGTTCAACCCGAGGTACGAGCCCATGTACCTGCTCTACCGGGACGAGGCCGACCTGCCGCGCATCGGCATCGGCCTGACGCGTGCGTACCTCCCGACCGCGACGACGGGTCAGCTCATCAGGGCGGGACTCGGCGCCGGCAAGTAGCGCCTGGCGTCGTTCTCGCCGAGCGTGGACGCTTCGGCGAGCCACTGCTCGCGCTTCTCGGCCGTCGAGGTCTTGACGGGGGAGAAGCGCGTGACCGCGATGGGCGAGAGGCCGATGAAGCCGAGCACGTGCGTCTTGAGCTGCCGGACAGGTGTGTTCCCCGTGAGCCGCAGGTAGGTGCCGGGGCTGTCCGCAGTCATGATGATGCGCGCGCTGCGTCCCTTGAGGAGGCCCTTGGGGAACGTGCCCGAGGGGTCATAGGCCATGCGAGGGAGCAGGAGCCTGTCGAAGAAACCCTGGAGCAGTGACGGCACGGAGCCCCACCAGACCGGGGTGACGAGCACGATCCTCGTCGCCTCCTGGATGGCGGTCCAGGCCTCCCGCAGGTCGGGCTCCAGCTCCTGCCGCTTGGTGTAGCCGAAGCGCAGGTTCTGGTCGAACGCGAGGTCTCGCACGGCGAGGATCCTGGCGTCGCCGTGCGCGTCGGCGTAGCGCGTCGCGAGCGCGGCGCAGAGGGAGTTCGGGTTGGGGTGGCCGTCGATGACGAGGGTGTGCATGGTGGCTCCTGAGCCTTGAAGTGGACAGTGTCAAGATGTGGCGAGAGTCAGCCTAGCTACAATGTTGCTCATGTCAAGATCGGATGCGCCCTATCACCACGGCAACCTCGGCCCCGTCCTCGAAGCAGCCGGCGTCGAACTGCTGGCGCAGAAGCCGCATTCATCGATCAGCCTGCGCGAGCTGGCGCGGGAGGCTGACGTCAGCCACAACGCGCCGTACCACCACTTCGGCGACAAGACCGGGCTCTTCAAGCGGCTCGGCGAAGTGAGCATGCAGCGGCTCGTCGACCAGTTCCTGGCCGCGGATGCGCCAGGCCTGGACGCGCAGGAGCGCGCGCTTGCGCTTGGCGCCGCCTACGTCGAGTTCGCCGTCGACAACCCGCATGCGTTCACGCTGATCTACGACCCGGAGGTGTGTGTGCCAGGTTCCCCGAGCGAGACCATGGCCCCGCTCATCCGTCAGCTCGAGGACACACTCGGCGACGCGGCGGCGGGACTTGACCCCGAGGGTGGCGCTGGGCGAATCGAGGCGCGCGCGACGGCCCTCTGGGCGACCATGCAGGGACTCGCATGTCTGGTGATCGCGGGGCATCTCACCCGTGCTGAGATCAGGCCCGCGATCGCCGAGTCGCTTCGGCGCTGAAGCGCCTCAGCCACGGTCTCGATGTGAGGCTCGAGTCAGGCGAGCGACTCGACGACGGCGACGACGCGTCGTTCGCGCACCGCGGGGTGCTGGTCGGCGCGGTGACGGTCGTGAGGCAGGAGTTCAGCGAGATTCGCTGCTCGGATGCGTCGGATTGTCGGCGGCTTGTGCCACGATCAGATCCAGCGACGATGACCGTCGTCGCGACCTATGAGAGGCCCGACCATGGCAGTCATCCTGAACCCCTACATCCACCTCATCGACAACGCGCGCGAGGCGCTCGAGTACTACAGGTTGGTCTTCGGCGGAGAGCTCGTCCTGAGCACCTTCGGTGGCTCTGGCATGCCCATGGACCCTTCCGAATCAGAGAAGATCATGCACGGCCAGCTCACGACCACGAGCGGTTTCACGATCATGGCCTCGGACACCCCCTCCTTCATCGAGCCCAACCCGGGACGAACGGTCGAGATCTCCATCAGTGGCGATGCAGCGGACGAGCTGCGCGGCTACTGGGACAAGCTCGCCGATGGCGGCGAGATCGAGCAGCCCCTCGTGCAGGCGCCGTGGGGTGACACGTTCGGAATGCTCGTCGACCGCTTCGGGATCGCGTGGATGATCAACATCCTGGGAAGCTGACGAGTGCGCTGCATGCGATCAGCCTGACTGCGCCGTACACTTGACGCCGACCTACTGCGAGGTGAGTGACCCTGGTGCCATCGAGTTTCGACGTGACGTCGCTTGCTTCTCTCGACACTTCTGCGTTGCCGCGAGTCGGACGAGCCGTCGGGCGCGGGAGCGCCCACGCCAAGCTCATCCTGTTCGGTGAGCACGTCGTCGTCTACGGAAAGCCCGCCGTCGCGCTTCCGCTTCGAGCCATGCGCATGCGGGCGACCGCATGGCGTGAGGGCACAGAGCCCCGCTTCGAGTCGGACCACTACACGGGCCCGCTCGCTGCCGCCCCCGAGATCGTCGAGGCGCCACGCACGGCGATCGAGGAGACCCTCAGGGCCATCGGGGGCGACCTCGAGGGTCTGACAGTGGCCGTTCGCGGCAACATCCCGCTCGGGCGCGGCCTCGGGTCGAGCGCCGCAGCGGCCGGAGCCATCGTCGACGCGGTCTCGCGGCTCCACAACGTCACGCTCTCCGGCGGCGAGCACTTCGCGCTCGTCCAGCTGGCGGAGCAGGTGGCGCACGGCAAGCCGAGTGGACTCGATGCGCTGGCGACGACCATCCCGTCGCCCATCCGATTCCAGAACGCCAGCGCCGTGCCGGTGCCTGTCGCCCTCGACGCGTGCTTCGTGATCGCAGACACGGGCGTGCACGGTTCGACGCGCCAGGCCGTCGATGACGTGCGCACCTCGCTCGAACGCGACCACGACGCGACGATGACCATCATCGACACCCTCGGTGACCTCTCGGACCTGGCTATCACCGACCTTGAGACCAACGAGGCACGCTCGCTCGGCGCCCGCATGACGCAGGCGCACGAGCTCCTGTCAGCGCTCGGCGTGAGCCACCCAGCACTCGACGAGCTCGTGGCCGCGGCGACGGGTGCAGGGGCGCTCGGGGCCAAGCTCACGGGCGGAGGCCTCGGTGGATGCATCGTCGCCGTCGTCGAGCGCGGCAACGCGTCGGCGGTCGCCGCAGCGTTGCAGGGCGCGGGGGCCATCCAGACCTGGAGCATCACCAGCACGGGCACCCCGCTGTGAGGTCGACTGCCGTCGCCTTCCCGAACATCGCGCTCATCAAGTACTGGGGGAAGCGCGACGAAGCGCTGATCATCCCGCAGACCTCGAGCCTCTCGCTGACGCTCGCCGTCTACCCGACCACGACGACCGTCACGCTCGCGGCGGAAGCCGAGCAGCACCAGGTCCTGCAAGACGGCGCCCCCATGCCGCAGGCGGCGTCCGTCAAGGTGGCCCGCTTCCTCGACCACATCGGTCAGCTGGCCGGCAGCGCGAGAGCCGCGCGCGTCGAGACGAGCAACGCGGGACCGACCGGAGCAGGCCTTGCGTCGTCCGCCTCCGGTTTCGCTGCCCTCGCTGCCGCGGCTGCTGCGGCGTACGGGCTCGACCTCTCTGCACGCGACCTCTCGCGACTCGCCAGGCGTGGCTCCGGCTCCGCCTCGCGCTCGATCTTCGGCGGCTTCGCCGTCTGGAACGCCGGCACCGACGACCTCAGCTCCTACGCGGAGCCCGTGAACGACGCGCACGTCGACGCGGCCATGGTGCTCGGCATCGTCAACGCCGGGGAGAAGCCGATCTCGAGCCGCGACGCCATGCGCCGAACCGTCGAGACCTCGCCGTACAACGCGCCGTGGGTCGAGACGAACCCGACCGAGCTCGCGCTCATGCGCGACGCGCTACGTCGAGGCGACTTCACCGAGGTCGGTGAGATCACCGAGCGCAACGCGCTCCGCATGCACGCCGCGATGCTCGGCGCCGTGCCTCCCGTCCGATACCTCACCGCGGGCAGCATGGCCCTCATCGACGCCGTGGCGGACCTCCGCCGCGGCGGCCTCGAGGCGTACGCCACCATGGACGCCGGGCCGAACGTCAAGACGCTGTGCCGCTCCGCTGATGCCCCCGCGGTCCGAGCAGCGCTCGCAGCCGCAGCTCCCGGCACCGAGTTCGTGATCGCCGAGTCAGGTCCGGGCGTGGCCGTCTCCGGTCCGGACGACCGGGCCGCGGTCCCAGGCATCCCCGGAGCAACGCGGTGATCGTCGCCGAAGCCCCGGGCAAGCTCTTCGTCACCGGTGAGTACGCGGTTGTCGAACCAGGCAGGCACGCCGTGATCGTGGGGGTCTCCAGGCTCATCCGTGCCCGCCTGCACGCCGCCGCGAACGACGCGGTCAGCTCGGTCCGGTCGCTGCACTTCGGCTCGCAGCCCGTCCCGGTTGCCATCGATGGCGACTCGGTCTTGATCGACGCAGCCGGTGGCGAGCTCGTGCAGGAGTGCATCCGCGTCGTCCACGACCTGGCACGTGAGCGGGGGATCGAGACCTCGCCGTTCGCGCTCGAGATCGAGAGCGAGCTCGACGACGAGCACGGTCGCAAGTTCGGACTCGGATCGAGCGGTGCCGTCGCTGTCGTCACCGTGCGCGCCGTCGCCGAGCACCTCGGTCTCGGCCTCGACGACGACGCGGTCTTCCGCCTCGCGAGCCTCGCGACCATCGAGCTGCGGCCGGCCGCCTCGTGCGCTGACATCGCGACGAGCACGCTCGGGGGATGGGTGCACTACGCCTCGCCCGACCGGCTCGCTGTTCGCGAGCTGCGTCGTGCGAGCGGGGTCGAGGCGAGTCTGAGCGAGGCCTGGCCAGGGCTTGTGCTCGAGTCGCTGCCAGATCCGAGTTCCATGGTGCTGCACGTGGGATGGACCTCAGCGCCAGCCTCGACGGCCGAGCTCGTCGGTACACTCCACGCGGGGGACTGGCGCTCGAGCGCCGGATACGCGGCCTTCCTCGGGGAGAGCGACAGGATCACGGCGGCTCTCGTCGCGGCGGTCCGAGCCGACAGCGTCGAGCACGCCCTCCTGGCCATCCGCGACGCGGCCGACAACCTCGAGGCGCTGGACGAGCTGAGCAGCATCGGCATCCGCACCCCCGCGCTGCTGGATCTCATCGCCGCGGCACGCGGCGTCGGGATACCGGCGAAGACCTCGGGGGCAGGTGGCGGCGACTGCGGAATCGCGCTGGCGCCGGCCCGCAACGAGGCACTCGATGCCGCGTGGCGCGCCGCCGGCATCGAGGTCCTGGACCTGCACGTCATACCGCACCGTCGAGTTGGAGTTCGCGAACATGGGTAACCGCAAGGACGAGCACGTCGACCTGGCCCTCGAGCAGCGGGCAGGCATCACTCGCAACGACTTCGACGACGTGCGCTTCGTCCACCACGCCCTCGGCGGGATCGACCGCGGGTCCGTCTCGACGGCCGTCGAGGTCGCCGGTGCCAGCTGGCCTGTGCCGTTCTACCTCAACGGCATGACGGGCGGCAGCGACCGCACCGGCGCCATCAACCGCGACCTCGCGGTGGCGGCTCGCGAGACCGGCATCGCCATGGCCGCCGGCTCGCTCTCCGCCTATCTCAAGGATGCCGCCACGGCTCCCAGCTTCCGCGTCATCCGCGATGAGAACCCGCACGGGTTCGTCATGGCCAACGTCAACGCCACCGTCAGCCCGGATGACGCGCGGCGGGCCGTCGACCTGCTCGAGGCGAATGCGCTGCAGATCCACATCAACTCGGTGCAGGAGACCGTGATGCCGGAGGGCGACCGGGACTTCGCTGCGTGGCCGGGGGCCATCGAGGCCATCGTGCAGCGAGTCGGCGTTCCGGTCATCGTCAAGGAAGTCGGATTCGGGCTCAGCTCGAAGACGCTCGCACGCCTCGCCGAGCTCGGAGTGTCATACGCGGACGTCAGCGGCCGGGGTGGCACGGACTTCGCCAGGATCGAGAACTCCAGACGGCGCCTGGGCGACTACGCCTCGCTGGTCGGCTGGGGACAGTCGACCCCTGAGGCGCTCATCGAGGCGGACGCCAGTACCTCGCCCACGCCCGTCCTGCTCGCCTCGGGAGGCGTGCGAACGCCACTCGACGTCTTGAGGGCGCTTGCCCTCGGCGCGCGCGCCGTCGGCGTATCCGGCCACTTCCTCGAGGTGCTCGTCGAGGACGGCCTGGAGGCGCTCGTCGAGCACATCCGCTCCTGGCAGGATCACCTCGCTGCGCTGCAGACCATGCTCGGCGCTCCCACTCCTGCGGCTCTGGGCCAGCAGGAGCTCATCCTCCACGGCGCGCTCCTCGAGTTCTGCGCCTCCCGCGGCATCGACCCGGCCGTCGTCTCGCGAGCCCGCGGGCGCGGCACCCTCCCATCGAAAGGACAGCGATGAGCACCGAGCTCCTCGACCACGCACCAGTTCCGCTCAAATGGGTGGGTCCAGTCCGCGTGACCGGCAACGTCATGGAGGGTGAGCAGCTCGTCCCGCTCGCGACCTACGAGCAGCCGCTCTGGCCCTCGGTCGGCCGCGGCGCCAAGATGTCCATGCTCGTGCCAGACGGGATCAAGGCGACCCTGATCGACGAGCGCATGAGCCGCTCGGTGCTCTTCGAGGCCGACGACGCCGGCGTCGCGCTCACGGCGCTCCACGAGATCCAGTCGCACATGCACCTGCTGCAGGAGGTGGTCGCGACGAGCAGCCGCTTCGCTCGCCTCATCGACCTGCACGCGCAGATCGCCGGCAACCTGCTCTTCCTCAGGTTCGAGCTCACGACCGGCGACGCGTCCGGCCACAACATGGTGACGCTCGCCTCCGAGCGACTCATGGACTTCATCCTGCGTCGCTGGCCAGAGCTCCGCTACGAGTCGATCTCGGGCAACTTCTGCTCCGACAAGAAGGCGACCGCGGTCAACGGCATCCTCGGCCGGGGCAAGAACGTCGTCACGGAGCTCGTGCTCCCGCGGCGCACCGTCGAGCGCTGGCTCCGGTCGACTCCGGAGAAGATCGCCCAGCTCAACGTGCGCAAGAACCTCATCGGCACGATGCTGGCTGGCGGCCTTCGAACGGGCAACGCGCACTACGCGAACATGCTCCTCGGCTTCTTCCTCGCCACGGGGCAGGATGCGGCGAACATCGTCGAGGGCTCGCAGGGAATCACCCACGCCGAGGTGCGCGACGGAGACCTCTACTTCTCGTGCACGCTGCCCAACCTCATCGTCGGGAGCGTCGGCAACGGCAAGGGGCTCGACTTCATCGAGGCGAATCTCGAACGCCTCGGCTGCAAGGAAGACCGCGAGCCCGGAGCGAACGCTCGGCGACTGGCCGTACTGTGTGCGGCAACCGTTCTCTGCGGCGAGCTCTCCCTCATGGCAGCCCAGACGAACCAGGGCGAGCTGATGGCCTCGCACATCAAGCTGGAACGCGCCGCGAACTGAGCGACGCGCGGAAACGAGCGAACACTATGACAACACCAATCGGCATCCACGACCTCGCCTTCGCGACGGGGTCCCGAGTGCTCGACCTCTCGGTGATCGCCGAGCGGCTCGGCACTGAGATCGAGAAGTACACCATCGGCATCGGCCAGGAGCGGATGAGCATCACCGCCGCCGACGAGGACGTCGTCACGATGGGAGCGGCGGCAGCCAAGCAGATCATCGACCGGCACGGCACCGAGGGGATCCGCACGGTTCTCTTCGCGACGGAAACCGGCATCGATCAGTCGAAGGCGGCTGGCGTGTACGTGCACCAGCTGCTCGGTCTGCCGGCCACCTGCCGAGTCGTCGAGCTGAAGCAGGCCTGCTACTCGGCCACCGCCGCGCTGCAGTTCGCCACGGCCCTCGTCGCACGCGACCCGCGGCAACGCGTGCTCGTGGTGGCGAGCGACGTCGCGCGCTACGAACTGGGTTCGAGCGGTGAGCCGACCCAGGGGGCCGGCGCAGTCGCCATGCTGGTGGCTGCCGACCCGGATCTTGTCGTCATCGAGCCAGGCTCAGGGGTGTTCACCAGCGACATCATGGACTTCTGGCGTCCGAACGGCCAGGTCACCGCGCTCGTCGACGGCAAGTACTCGATTCGCGCGTACCTCCAGGCCGTGGAGAGCGCGTGGAACGACTACACCGAGCAGGGCGGATTCCCCATCGGCGACTTCCACCGCTTCTGCTACCACCAGCCGTTCACCAAGATGGCCGCTAAAGCGCACCGCCACCTCATCAAGACAGCAGGAGGTGACCTCGAACCGGCGGCTCTCGACGCCCAGATCGCGCCCACACTCCGCTACAACAGGGTCATCGGCAACACATACACCGCATCGATCTACCTTGCGCTCCTGAGCCTGCTCGACAGCGAGGAAGAGCTGGAAGGCAGCCGTATCGGCTTCCTGAGCTACGGCTCCGGAAGCGTGGCGGAGTTCTTCGGCGGCACGGTTCAACCTGGATATCGAGAGCACTTGCGAACCGAAGAGAATCGAGCAACGCTCGCGAATCGCGTTCCCATAGATGCCGCACAATACCTGGAGTGGCATGAACGTCGGGATCCGACCGAGTTGGGGGAGTTCACGCTCCCGAACGAGACGGAGGGTCCATTCCGGTTGGCCGGTTTCAGCGACCTCAAGCGCGAGTACGCCGCTACGCAGTGATTCCACTGGTGGGCGGGGCTAGCATTCGGGTATGAGCGAGAACATCACCGTCGGAGTCGCTGGTAACCATCCTGGAATCGTCGCGACGCGGTGGGCGGCAGCCCGTGCGTCACGCGGACGGAAACGCCTGAAACTCGCGCATATCGTCGATCCGAGAATTGCGGGTGCCGGGAATCCAGACCTCATGATCGAGGCGGAGTCGGCTGCGGCGCGCATCCTGCAGGAGGCGACCGAGGCGGCGCTCGCCGTCGACGCCGGCCTCGACGTGGAGACCGTCGTGTTGACGGGTCCGGTCATTGAGACCCTCGCCGAGCTCTCGAAGTCGTCCGGCCTGCTTGTCGTGGGCAGCAACCGTGGTGACGCTCCTGGGCGCGCGAGTGGCACGCACAGCGTTCGCGTCGCCGCTGCCAGCGAATCTCCGGTTGCGGTCGTCCCGGACACCGATCTCTCGGCCCGACGCGGCGTGGTCGTCGGTGTCGACGGGTCGGACCTCTCGGAGAATGCCCTGGCGGTGGCTGCGGAGGAGGCGAGTCGCGCGGGGGAGCCTCTCATCCCCGTGCACGCCTGGCATGCCCCGAACGTCTACGGAGGGGGCGTCATCGTCACGGGTGACTTCTTCGACGAGCTGCGTCTCGCCGCAGAGGAGACACTCTCGCTCGCCCTTGCGGGCCTGAGGGGCCGCTACCCAGACCTCGAGATCACCCCGGTTGTCGTCGAGGGCATTCCGGACATGGCCATCCTCGACGCCGCGCACTCGGCGTCCCTGGTCGTCGTCGGCAGCCGGGGGCGGGGTGCCTTCGCAAGGCTCCTGCTCGGTTCCGTGAGTCATGGAGTCCTCGCGCACCTCGAGACGCCAACGATCGTCGCCAGATAGCGACGGCCGGTACAGGAAGAGGGCCCGACGGCTTCCGCCGTCTGGCCCTCTTCCTGCGTCTGATCTCGAGAGGTGAACCCACGAGACCTCTCGGGTTCGTGCTTACGCGTTGGCTGCTTCGTAGTCCTCGATGATCGAACCGGGAATGCGACCCCGGTCGGAGATCTTGTGGCCCTCGGCGCGAGCCCAGGCGCGGATAGCGGCCAGGTCCTTCTTCGGGCGGTTCGAGGTGGAACCGGCCGACTTGGACTTGCGCGACTTGGCTACCGTGCGGGCGGCCGAGACGTAGTCGGCGAGTGCGTCACGGAGCTTCTTGGCGTTTTCGTCCGAGAGATCGATTTCGTAGTCGGTTCCGTCGAGAGCGAATTGAACCGTTTCGCCTTCGCCTTCGGCGAGTGAACTCGAGTCGATGTCGTCGACGAGCTGGTAGATGACTTTCCGAGCCATGGGATCCCCTTCGTTAATTGCAGACCGAGGACATGTTAGATGATTATCCGGTGATTTGAATCCAGGTTTCTTCTGGCTGGGGAGATTGCGCCCTATGCACTGCGTGAGCTAGGTGGCGACACGATGAGAGAAAAAGTCTCCCGAAGTCATTTCGGTTCGCATCCGAGTTCCTCGTGAATTCGTCGGTGAGCGCGCGGTCGCGCTCACCAGCGTCACCCGAGAGCGGCGGGCAGGATACGATCGCGGAAGCTATGAATGTTCTTCAGGGATTCGCGGTCATCGCGGTCATCGTGACCGTGGGCGTGTTCCTGGCACGTAGCGGTGTACTCGGGCAGACCGGGCAGACCGGCCTGTCCAAGCTCGCATTCAACGTCGCGACCCCAGCTCTGCTCTTCACGCTCATGGCCGACGCGCACCTCGAGGTGCTCTACTCCAGGCAGTTCGTCGTCACGGCGATCGCCATGACCGCTGTGGCACTCATCTACACCGCCGTCGGCGCCCTCCGCAGATGGGGACTCGGGACGACGACGTCCGGCGCCATGGCGGCCAGCTACGTCAACGCCGGGAATCTCGGCATCCCGATCGCGGTCTACGTGCTCGGCGACGCAACACTGGTCGCACCCGTGATGCTCGGGCAGCAGCTCATCATGGGTCCGGTCTTCATGACGCTCCTCGACATCGCATCCAGGGACGACGACGCGCCCCGACTCCGGTGGTGGCAGATCGTCCTCCGGCCCTTCCGCAATCCCATCGTCATCGGAGCGCTGGCTGGCATCGCAGTGAGCGCGTCCGGCGTCACGATCCCTGGGTTCCTGCTCGACCCCATCGAGCTCCTCGGAGGCATGAGCGTCCCCGCGATGCTCCTGGCGTTCGGCATGTCCCTCTGGGGCAACGCCATCCCCTTCCGTGAGCCCGACCGTGCGCCCGCGATCGTCGCCACCGTGCTCAAGGTGTTCGTCCACCCGGCTCTGGCCTGGCTCATCGGAGCGTGGCTGTTCGGTCTCGACGGTGCGGCGCTGCTCATCGTCGTCGTGACCGCGGCGCTGCCGTCCGCGCAGAACGTCTTCACCTACGCGAGCAACTACGGGGTCGGGATGCGTGTCGCGCGCGAGACGATTCTGGCGACGACCTTCCTCTCGGTTCCGGTCATCTTCGTCGTGACCCTGCTGCTCTCGAAGTAGCGCGCGCAGATTGCCGCTGGCGCTTCGAATTCGAGGCGGGCTAGCTTTGTCGCATGGAGCTCTGGCGTGGAGAACTGCGATGGCCGATCAAGTCGTCCTTCGTGGAGTACGTGCGTCGCTCGGGTGGCGACGTGCGCGTGGAGGGCGGAGCCTTCGTCGACGACGATGAGTTCGCCTATCCGCGAGGCGCCACCGACTCGGCGTGGCTGGCTGGAGAATCGCCGGTGGGAAGCGCCAGCTTCGTCGGCTCGGTGAGGCTCACGGGACACGGAGGCATGCTCGACGTGACGTTCCGGAACCCGCAGCTCGTCTTCGACGGCGATGGCGCGAGGCTCGTCGTGCAGGGTGAGGACGGTGCGCTGATCGACTTCGCGAGCTGCGAGGTCGGGACGCCGCTCATCCGCGATGACGTGGCCGAATGGCTCGGGGTGCGCGTGATCCTCACCCCGGCGGGCTCGAGCGTCTTCAACGGCATGTACCGCCCGTACTCGGAGATGGACTCGCTGAACTTCACGCTCGCCCTGGGGCGCACGCAGTCCCCTCGAGAGGAACGCGCCTAGTCCACGGGTGTGACGACGGTCTCTTCCGGGGCCTCGTCCGTCGTCGTGCCCGGCGCCTGCGTCAGGTCCGGCAGGATGCCCGCCTCCGTGAGCTGCTTGGCGAGGCCAGCGCCATCCGGCGCGTACACCCACGGCACCGGCGCGTTCTTGCGCCAGTGCGCGCTTGCCGCGCGGCCGCCCGCGAGCACGGCCTCGCTCGTCGACAGCTGTCGGATGGCGATGGCGAGCACGCGGTCAGGGTGGCGGCTCGTGAACTCGCCGTAGATCTGCTCGTCATGCTGGCCGTCGTCACCCACGAGGATCCACTTGATGTCTGGGAACTCACGGGCGAGTCGGTCGAGGTTCGACACCTTGTGGTCGAGCCCGGACCGGAAGATGCGCTCCGGGGTCGGGCCCCAGTCGGTGAGCAGCAGGGGACCGGCGGGGTAGAGGTTGCGCCCGAGGAAACGAGCAAGCGTCGGAGCGACGTTCCACGGACCGGTCGACAGGTAGACGACGGGCGTCTCGCTGCGCCCGAAGGATGTGAGGATGCGCTCGGAGAGCACGTTCATGCCGGGCGTCGGGGTGCGCGCGTGCACATCGAGCACGAAGGTGTTCCACGCTGCGAGCATGGGGCGGGGGAGTGCTGTCACCATGACCGTGTCGTCGATGTCGGACAGGAGTCCGACGCGCTGCTCGTCGGCGACGATGAAGACCGGGGCCGTGCTCGTCTGCCGGTCGAAGCTCTCGAAGGTGATCGTGTTCCAGCCCGGCGCGAGGTTTGCGGGCAGGTTGATGTCGATGATGCCGCCCCGGTCGGCCTTGACCGCGTGCCGGACGCCATCGATGATGACGGTCGCGGGCACATTCCCGGCGGATACCCGTGCGAAGCTCCGCCAGCCGCGGACGACCGATTCACGGCGCTTGCGCCTGAGGAGCCTCGAGAGGCTGAAGCGGCGCCTGCTGCCGGGAGGGGCCATGTGGACGCGCGCGAGCGCTCTGACCCACGTCGTGGTCCCGTACCCCGTGTAGGGCTCGAGGACGGTGAGGTAGCCGCGCTTGCGTACGAGCTTGACTCGCACGAGGCGGACGCGGTCCTCGATTCGGAAGGCGTTCTCGATGACGGCCCGCACGGGCCTGAGCCCAAGCAGCCAGCGTTCGAGCGGGGACTGGGCGTCGGAGGTCGGCGTCACCCGCTCATCCTCGCACGCCGGCGGTCTCGGCGTCTGAGTTGTCTGCGTCCGTGTTGCCGCCATCCGGCCCGGCCTGCTCGTCGGCTGCTCGAGCTGTCGCCTCGTCGAGGTCGCGGTTCATGACCTTCCCGATGGATCGCTTCACGAGCCACATGATGAAGAGGAATACGACGATGACGCCGACGAAGAGGTAGCCGGCCCAGTGCAGCGACGAGGAGAGCTCCCTGAAGCCGGCCGAAGCCCCAGCCGCGGCACTCACGTAGGCGGTCGACCAGATGACGCAGGCCGGAATGGTCCAGGCGAGGAATCGTCGGTAGCGCATGCCGCCCATGCCTGCGGTGAGCGGCACGAGGGAGTGCAGGACCGGGAGGAATCGAGAGATGAGGACCGCGGGGCCGCCGCGACGCTGGATGAGGAGCTCTGCTCGCTGCCAGCGCTCGTCTCCGAGCCAACGGCCCACTCGCGAGGCGCGGATCCGTGGTCCGAACGTGCGGCCGAGCCAGAACCCGAAGGACTCGCCGAGCAGCGCACCGACGATCGACGCGGCGATCGTCAGGACCCAGGGGAGCGGGGCGTCTATGCCCGTGCTGAGTGCGAGCAGGACCGTCTCGCCGGGAACGATGAGCCCGATGAGCACGCTGGTCTCGAGCAGGATCGCGACGCCCACCAGCACGATCCGCCAGACGGGAGGCACGGATTCGATGTACTCGAGGGCGGTCTCGATCAGCTCGTTCATGCTCTCGTCCCCGCATTCATGTCCGCGACTCTAGAGCCAGAAGTTTGGCGTCCCTGGGGATTCTCCACCGTTACCGTTTCGTTACACTTACTACATAATGTAGAAAAGCCTGGTCGCGGAGAGGAAGGGCGCCAACTTAGGGGCTCCTATTCGACAACATGTAGGAGAAGTCGGCGTACCATCGACTTCAGGAATCGCGCTGCGCTTCCAGGGCCTCGCGCCCAACCCGAGACGCATCAGGAGGCCCCGTGGACGCCCTGCTGGATCCACTCATTCTCGCGCGGTGGCAGTTCGGTGTCACGACGATCTACCACTTCCTCTTCGTGCCCGTCACGCTGGGTCTGGTCCTCGCCATCGCGATCTGGCAGACGGCATGGGTGCGCACGGGCAAGGTCACGTACCTGCGACTCACGAAGCTCTTCGGCAAGATGTTCCTCATCAACTTCGCCATGGGCGTCGTGACCGGCATCGTGCAGGAGTTCCAGTTCGGCATGAACTGGTCTGACTACTCGCGTTTCGTCGGCGACGTGTTCGGGGCCCCGCTCGCGTTCGAAGGACTCGTGGCGTTCTTCCTCGAGGCGACCTTCATCGGGTTGTGGATCTTCGGCTGGGACAAGCTGCCGCCGAAGCTGCACCTCGCCACCATCTGGATGACCATGATCGGAACGTGGACCTCGGCCTACTTCATCCTGGCCGCCAACGCGTTCATGCAGAACCCGGTCGGGTACGAGATGAACGAGGCCAACGGGCGAGCTGAACTCGTCGACTTCGGTGCCGTGCTGACCAACCCGGTTGCGCTCGCCGCGCTGCCGCACACGATCTTCGCCTCGCTCATGGTGGGAGCGGCCATCATCATCGCGACCGCCGCGTGGCACCTCAAGCGCGACCAGAACCACGACGTCATGTGGCCCGCCCTCAAGTTCGGCCTCTGGTTCATGCTCGTCGGCGGCGTCGGCACCATGCTCAGCGGCGACCAGCTCGGCCTCGCCATGGTCGAGGCGCAGCCCATGAAGATGGCGGCCGCCGAGGCTCTGTACACGACTGCCACCGGCGCGGACGCATCCTTCTCGGTCTTCACATGGGGAACCCCGGACGGCTCGTCCGAGCTCTTCTCCATCCGCATCCCCTACCTCCTCTCGTTCCTGTCGACGCACACGTTCGACGGAACGGTCGAGGGCATCAACGATCTGCAGGCGCAGTACACGGCGCTCTACGGTCCGGGCGACTACGCGCCGATCATCTGGGTCACGTACTGGTCCTTCCGCTGGATGATGGGCTTCGGCATGGCGTCCATCGCGGTCGCCATGGCCGGCCTCTGGGTGACGCGCAAGAAGGCGAAGAACCCGCCGAGGAAGTGGATGTTCAACGTCGCGATCCTCACCGTCCTGTTCCCGACGCTGGGCATCACGGTCGGATGGATCTTCACCGAGATGGGACGCCAGCCCTGGCTGGTGTTCGGGCTGCTCAAGACCGAGTCCGGCGTCTCCCCGAACGTGAGCGGCCTGAGCGTGCTCATCTCGCTCATCGCGTTCACGGTCGTCTACGCGATCCTCGCGATCGTCGAGGTGAAGCTGCTGCTGAAGGCGGCTCAGTCCGAGCCGCCGAGTTTCGATTCGAATGCCGATGGCACCGTCGACGACGTTGCCGATGTCAAGGTGAAAGCGAGCGTCTACTGATGGATCTGCCCGTCCTCTGGTTCTGGATCGTCGCGTTCTTCTTCATCGGGTACTTCGTGCTCGACGGCTTCGACTTCGGCGTCGGCATCGCCCTCCCGTTCATCGGCAAGGACGACACCGACCGGCGAGTGCTCATCAACACGATCGGCCCGATCTGGGACCTCAACGAGACGTGGGTGATCGTCGCCGGGGCCGTGCTGTTCGCATCGTTCCCCGAGTGGTACGCGACGATCTTCTCCGGCTTCTACCTGCCCCTGCTGCTCATCCTGCTGGCGCTCATCGTCCGAGGGGTCTCGTTCGAGTACCGGCACCAGGGCAAGGGCGTCGAATGGACGAGATGGTTCGACTGGATGATCTTCGTCGGCTCGATCGTGCCCGCCTTCCTCTGGGGCGTCGCGTTCGCGAACATCACCCAGGGGCTCGCGCTCGATGAGAACTTCAACTACGTCGGCTCGTTCTTCGACCTGCTGAACCCCTATGCGCTGCTCGGCGGGCTCACGACGCTCACGCTGTTCTTCTACCATGGGCTGGTGTTCATCACGAGGAAGACCGAGGGGGAGATCCTCGACCGTGCTCGCGCGCTCGCCCTGAAGGTCGGCGTGCTCGTCGCGGTGCTCGCGATCACGTTCCTCGGCTGGACGGTCACCGCGAACTTCTCGATCGCGGGCATGATGCTCGCGATGGTCGCCGTGCTCGCGTTCGTCGGCTCGTACGTCGGCACGCTGCTGCGTCGCGATGGCATCGCCTTCGCGCTCGGCGCTCTGACGGTGGCCGCGGCCGTGCTCACGCTGTTCGCGTCGCTCTTCCCCAACCTCATCCCGAACACGCTCGACCCGGCCAACCCGCTGACGATCATCAACGGCTCCTCCAGCGACTACACGCTGACGATCATGAGCTGGGCCGCGCTCATCATCGTGCCGTTCGTGCTGGGGTACCAGGCGTGGACCTTCTGGGTCTTCCGGAAGCGCATCAGCCGCACCATGATCACGGGAGAAGCGCCCAAGGAGCCAGCGGCCGTGGCCGCCTAGCCTGTGAAACCCCTCGACCCCCGACTCCTGAGCCACGCCGCGTCGGCACGAAGCTTCTTCGTGCTCGGCGCGGCCCTCGGGGTCGTGCAGACGGCATCCGTCGTCGGCTTCGCCTGGCTGGTCACCCACCTCATCGTGTCGGCGATCGCGGGCGAGCGCGTCGACGAGCTCCTGCCCTGGTTCGGGGCGCTGCTCGCGGTCATCGCAGCGCGCAGCGCCGCGACCTGGGGCATGGAGGCGGTCTCCGCTCGGGCTGCGGCGAAGGTGAAGAGCGAGCTGCGCTCGAAGCTGCTGGCATCCATCGCGAAGCTCGGCCCGGCCTGGCTGGCCAGCACGTCGAGCTCCCGGCTCACGACACTTGCCGGACCGGGGCTCGGCGCCCTCGACACCTACTTCTCGAAGTACCTGCCGCAGCTCATCCTGACGGCCATCGCAGCGCCCGTGCTGATCGTCGTCATGGCGATCTGGGACCTCCCCTCCGCCATCACCGTCATCACCACCCTGCCGCTCATCCCCGTCTTCATGATCCTCATCGGGTGGGCGACGCAGAAGGTGCAGCAGCGGCAGTGGTCGGCGCTCTCGACGCTGGCGACGGGGTTCCTGGAGGTCGTCGAGGGGCTCTCGACGCTCAAGATCTTCGGCAGAGCCGAGCGGCAGCCCACGCGAATACGACAGGTCACCGACGACTACCGGGTCGCGACGATGAAGGTCCTCCGCCTCTCGTTCATGTCCGGGTTCGCGCTCGAGCTCCTCGCGAGCCTCTCGGTGGCGCTCATCGCCGTCACGATCGGCATCCAGCTCATCAACCGTGAGATGTCGCTCGAGGTGGGACTCTTCGTGCTGCTGCTCGCGCCCGAGGTGTACCTTCCGCTGCGCCAGGTCGGCGCCCAGTTCCACGCGGCGGCCGATGGCGTCGCCGCGTCCGAGGACGTGTTCGCGGTGATCGAGGAGGCCGACGCGGCTCCCGGTGATTCGCAGACCGCTGCGCGGGGTGCATCCGACGCGGGACGCCCGGGCCCGGGCAGAACCCTGGGAGACCTCGTGCTCAACGATGTCACTGCCGGCTACGAGGGTCGGTCCGTGCTGCGGCATCACAGCCTCGTCGCCCCGGCTGGGGAAGTGACGGCGATCGTCGGCCCCTCTGGCGCGGGCAAGTCGACGCTGCTCGCCGTCGTGCGTGGCACGGTCGACTCGGTCGGCTCCGTGAGTGTCGGCGGCGAGCACCTGACCGGTGAGGCGCGTCGGGCGGCCATCGCGTGGATGGGCCAGTCGCCGTCGCTGATCGAAGGAAGCGTCGCCGAGAACGTGGCCCTCGGCCAACCGGACGCGAGCCCGGAAGACGTGCGCGCCGCGCTCAGCGCCGCTGGCCTCGCGTCCCTTGACGCAGATCGGATGCTCGGCGTCGCCGGCGCGGGTCTCTCCGGCGGGCAGTCCCAGCGCGTCGCCCTCGCCCGCACGCTGTTGCGAGCGCGTCGCCTCGACTGCCCTGTCGTGCTGTTCGACGAGCCGAGCTCGGCGCTCGACGCCGAGACTGAGCGTCGCATCGCGGCGGCGTTCCGGGCCCTCGCCGACGAAGGGCGCGTCGTTCTCGTCGTCAGCCACCGGCGAGCGCTCGTCGCGTCCGCGGACTCCGTCCACGCCGTCGAACGCATCGATGCGGTGGTCAGCTCATGACCCGTCTCCAGGAGCGCCCGTCCGCCGATGAGCGCCGGATCCTGCGCCTCGCCATGCCGTCCGCGCGTCGCCTGTGGCCGTCCATCGCGATGGGGCTCCTGAGCGCCATCTGCGCCGTGGCGCTCCTCGCCACGAGCGCCTACCTGCTCACGCGGGCCTCGGAGATCATCCACATCCTGCTGCTCGGCATCGCCATCGTGGGAGTCCGCGCGTTCGCCATCGGGCGTGCGGTCTTCCGCTACGTCGAACGGCTGCTCGGACACGACGCCTCCTTCCGGCAGCTCGCGGAACTGCGCGTCGGGGTGCTCGAGCGGCTCATCCCGCTCGCACCCGCCGGCCTCGCCACGCATCGTCGCGGCGACCTGCTGACCCGGCTCGTGAGCGACGTCGACGAGCTGCAGTTCCTGCCGCTCCGAGTCGCGCAGCCCCTCATCATCGCGGGGCTCACGTCGACGCTCGCCGTCGTCGGCATCTGGCTCGTGAGCGCGCCCGCAGCGATCGTGCTCGCGCTCTGCCTCCTGCTGGCTGGCATCGTCGCGACAACGACGAACCTGGCCATCTCCGGCCGCGCCGACCGGGAGGCCGCGCCGCTGCGCGCGGCGCTCAACGACCGCATCTACGAGACCGTCTCCAACTTCGAGACGCTCGAGGCATACGGAGCCCTCGACGCGAAGCTCGCGGAGGTCGACGCGGCAGACGCGCGCCTGCGCGACGCGCTGGTCTCCCGCGCCAGGGGCAGCGGTGCGGTCGCAGGTTCCGTGATGCTCTTCTCGGGCTTCGCGACGGCGGGCGCCCTCGCCGTCGGCATCACCCCGACGGTCGACGGTACCCTGCTCGCGCCCATGCTCACCCTCATCGCGCTCGTGCCGATGGCCCTCTTCGAGATCTTCGCGCAGGTGCCCCAGGCGGTGGCCGCCTGGCGTCAGGTCAGGGCGAGCGCGGTTCGTGTCGCCGACGTGGCACCGGGGGATGCGCCGAAGAGCCTGCCGGACGCCCAGCTGCTTCCGGAACCGCGCCAGGGGCCGACCCGACCGGTGACGCTGGCACTCGACGGCGTCTCCGCGTTCTGGCCCGGCGACCCCGAGCTCGCGATCCGCGAGATCTCCCTCGAGCTGGCACCCGGCGACCGGCTGCTCGTCGAAGGCGAGTCTGGTGCCGGCAAGACGACGCTCGCCAACGTGCTCGTCCGGTTCCTGGACTACGAGGGCTCGTACCAGCTCAACGGCGTCGAGGCGAAGGAGTACGCGCCCGCGCAGGTGCGCGGAGTCGTCGGACTCGTCGAGCAGCGGCCCCACATCTTCGACGAGACCATCAGACAGAACCTGCTGTTCGCGAAGCCGGACGCCGACGACGCCGAACTCGAGGCCGTCCTCCGCCGAGTGGGGCTCGGAGCATGGCTCGAAGAGCGGGGCGGACTCGAGGCCAGAGTCGGCGAGCACGGCTCGCTCGTGTCCGGCGGGCAGGCGCAGCGCATCGCCCTCGCGCGCGGCATCCTGGCAGACTTCCCGGTGCTCGTGCTCGACGAGCCGACCGCCAACGTCGACCCAGCGCTCGCCGACCGGCTCGTGGCAGAGCTGCTCGACGCATCCGGTGCCGAACGCTCGGTCGTGATCATCTCGCACACCCCCGTCGACCCATCCCTCGTGACTCGCGCGCTTCGCCTCGGCTGCGAGTAGTCTTGGGCGTTGGTGTGCAACGCGAAGAGCCCCGTGCTTCGCGTGGAATCCCGTCGCTCGCGGCGAGACCCACCCTCCGTGCAGCAACCGGCAACGCGATGAGATCTCCTCACCGCCGAGCGACCTGCAAGAAAATGGAAGAGGAAATCTGTGACCGAAGCGACAGGCGCTGAGCCCCAGGACTACGACTTCAAGGCTCTCGAGGCGAAGTGGTCGGCTGAATGGGATCAGCTTCAGCCTTTCGCGACGAACCTCGCGGGCGACGACCGCCCGCGCAAGTACGTCCTCGACATGTTCCCGTACCCCTCCGGTGACCTGCACATGGGCCACGCTGAGCAGTACGCGCTCGGCGACGCCGTCGCGCGCTACTGGCGACACCAGGGCTTCAATGTCCTGCACCCCATCGGCTGGGACTCCTTCGGCCTGCCCGCCGAGAACGCCGCCATCAAGAACGGCGGCGACCCAAAGGACTGGACCTACGAGAACATCGGGCAGCAGCGCGCCTCCATGAAGCGCTACGCGGCGTCCTTCGACTGGAACCGCGTCATCCACACCTCCGACCCCGAGTACTACCGCTGGAACCAGTGGCTGTTCCTGCAGATGTACGAGCGGGGCCTCGCCTACCGCAAGTACTCCGACGTGAACTGGTGCCCGAACGACCAGACCGTGCTGGCCAACGAGCAGGTCATCGACGGGCACTGCGAGCGCTGCGACGCGATCGTCGTGAAGAAGAAGCTCAACCAGTGGTACTTCAAGATCACCGACTACGCAGACCGGCTCATCGACGACCTCAACCAGCTCGAGGGTCACTGGCCGCAGAAGGTCATCACGATGCAGCGCAACTGGATCGGGCGCTCGCTCGGTGCGGACGTCGACTTCGTCGTCGAGGGCCGGGATGAGCCCGTCACGGTCTTCACCACGCGACCAGACACGCTCTACGGCGCGACTTTCATGGTCGTCGCCCCAGACTCCGACCTCGCCGCAGAGCTGGCCGAAGGCGCGAGCGACGAGGTGCGCGAGCGCTTCGCGAAGTACCTTGCCGACACGCGCGCGCTCGACTCCATCGACCGCCAGTCGAGCGACCGCCCGAAGACGGGCGTCGACCTCGGGCGCTTCGCCATCAACCCGCTGAGCGGCGAGCGCCTGCCGATCTGGGCGGCCGACTACGTGCTCGCCGACTACGGAACCGGCGCGATCATGGCCGTGCCCGCGCACGACCAGCGCGACCTCGACTTCGCGCGCGCCTTCGACCTGCCGGTCAAGGTGGTCGTCGACGTCACGCAGGCCGTCACGGGCGTCATCCCGATCATCCCCGAAGACGGCTCGATGCCAGAGTTCGAGGACCTGCACCCCGCAAAGACGGGCGAGGCGCTGTCCGGCGACGGCCGACTCACCAACTCGGGGCCGCTCGACGGGCTCTCGAAGCGCTCGGGCATCCAGGCCGCCATCGAGCTCCTCGACGAGCGCGGCACGGGGCGCGCCGCCAAGAACTACCGGCTGCGCGACTGGCTGATCTCCCGCCAGCGCTACTGGGGCACGCCCATCCCGATCCTGCACGGCGAGAACGGCAAGGAGGTGCCCGTGCCGCTCGACCAGCTGCCCGTGCGCCTGCCCGAGGCCGAGGGCCTCGACCTGCGACCCAAGGGCGCCTCGCCGCTGGGCGGCGCCACCGACTGGGTGAACGCGGTCGACCCCGAGACGGGCGAGCCCATGCTGCGCGACACGGACACGATGGACACGTTCGTAGACAGCTCCTGGTACTTCCTGCGCTTCCTGTCGCCGAACAACGAGCTCGCGGCCTTCGACGAAAAGACCGCCTCGAGCTGGGCGCCCGTCGACCAGTACGTGGGCGGCGTCGAGCACGCCATCCTGCACCTGCTCTACGCGCGCTTCATCACGAAGGTGCTCTACGACCTCGGGCACGTCGACTTCACGGAGCCGTTCTCCGCGCTGCTCAACCAGGGCATGGTCGTCATGGACGGCAAGAAGATGTCGAAGTCGAAGGGCAACGTCGTGAGCCTCTCGGCGGAGCTCGACCAGTACGGCGTCGACGCCGTCCGCCTGACGATGCTCTTCGCGAGCCCGCCGGAGGACGACGTCGACTGGGCCGACGTGTCGGTCGCGGGCTCCGGCAAGTTCCTCGCGCGCGCCTGGCGCATCTCCGGCGAGGTCACGAGCCCCCTCGGCGTCGACTTCGGTGAGGGCGACCGGGGCCTGCGTCGCGAGACGCACCGGTTCCTCGCCGACGTCCCGCAGCTCGCGAGCGGGTTCAAGTTCAACGTCGTCATCGCGCGGCTCATGGAGCTCACCAACGCCACCCGCAAGGCCATCGACTCGGGCGCAGGCCCGGCCGACCCCGCCGTGCGCGAGGCCGCGGAAGCCATTGCGGTCGTGCTCGACATGTACGCACCGCACACGGCGGAAGACATGTGGGAGCGCCTCGGCCACGAGGGCAGCATCTCGCACGTCAAGTGGCCGACGGCCGCCCGCTCGCTGCTCACGCAGGACCAGGTGACGGCAGTCGTCCAGGTCAACGGCAAGGTGAAGCACCGCCTCGACGTGCCCCCGACCATCGACGAGGCGTCGCTCGAGCAGCTCGCGATCTCCTCGCCGAAGGTGCAGGCCGCCATCGACGGGCGCGAGATCGTCAAGATCATCGTTCGGGCCCCGAAGCTCGTCAACATCGCCGTCAAGGGGTAGCAGGACCCCTGCTGAGAGACGCCCGACGCGCCCCCCCACCCGAGCGGGGGCGCGTCTGCGCGTCTGACCGCCTTCCTCACTCCGGCCCCTTCTTCCATTTCGGGATGGCTTTCTCGCTTCGGGATGGTTTGTTTCCCATCCCGAAGCGAGAAAGCCATCCCGAGAGTCGGTCACCATTCGCTCGGCGACTCTGCAGACATGTCCGCTGAGGGGAGTCAGCTCTCCACAGGATGCGACTTCGAAGGCACCAGGATGCCGGAGCGGTCGTAGCGTGCGAGCGTGTCCGAATCCGAGCTGGCCGACCTCTTCGAGCGTCCGACCCGACCGCGCCTGCGGATCGGGGTGGGCGCCGCTGTCGTGCTCGTGCTCGTCGTGCTCGCGGGGGCGATCGCGATCGCCGCGTTCCGGCCGACGCCGAGCCTGGGAGCTGTCGGAGTGCCATCTCCGTCGGCCAGCTTCGAGCTCGACTCGACGGAGGCGCCCGCTGGCAGCGAGGGGGCGACCACCGAGACGCTGCTGGTGCACGTCGTCGGGGCGGTCGGGGCCCCTGGCGTCTATGCGGTTCCGCCAGGCGCACGCGTGGTCGACGGCATCGCCGCCGCGGGAGGTCTGGCGGCCGACGCCGACCCCTCGCTCCTCAACATGGCTCGCCTGCTGGTCGACGGCGAGCAGCTGCACATCCCTCGCGTCGGCGAGGCCCCGGTGGCCCCGGTCGGGGCGGGCGCCGAACCGCCGGGCGCAGGGGGAGGCCCCGCCGCGGGCGGGGTCGTGAATCTGAACACGGCGACGGCGGCAGAGCTCGAGGAACTGCCTCGGATCGGGCCGGCGATGGCGGCCCGCATCATCGACTTCCGCGAGCAGAACGGCGGGTTCACGGCCGTCGAAGAGCTGAAGGAGGTCGCGGGCGTCGGCGACGCGACCTATGAGGGTCTCGTCGACCTGGTCACGGTGTGAAGAGCGGCGGCGTCGAGCGAGACCCGGCGCAGAGCGGTGCGCTTCTGCCTCCTCTGCAGGCCGAGCGCCTCGGCATCAGGGATGCTCGACTCGTCCCTGCGGCGAGCGCTGTCTGGGGTGCGGCCTGGCTGTGCGTGACGTTCCCAGGGGCCGCCTGGCCGATCACGGTCGGCGCGGCGCTCCTGGCCCTCTGCTGCCTGGCGGCGGCGCTCGTCTGTCAGCCCAGATCGACCTCCTCGAGCGGGGCGCTGGCGACCCTGGCTGTCCTGGCCGCGGCGATGACGCTCGTGGCGGTGAGCGCTGCTGCCCAGCTCCCCATCCGAGCGCCTGAGACGCTGCGGGCCGCAGCGGTCGAGGGGGCGACGCTCCGCGCGACTGGGACGCTCACAACCCTCGTGGGTGAGAGCGGGGTCGACGACCGTGAGCAGAGCGGCGACTGGGCCGGGGTGCAGCTCGAGGAAGCACCGCACTTCGAGCTGCTCCTCGACTCGTTCACGGCTGCGGGCAGCTCCGGAGGGGGTGGGGCCTCGCTGCTCGTCTTCGGTCAGCTGAGCATGCCGGAGGGCGCGGACGCGCGCATCCCCGGAATCGGCTCGCGGGTCGCACTGCACGGCGAACTGGGTCCGGCGGAGGCAGGTGACAGCGTGGCAGCCCTGGTCTTCCTCGACGGTCCCGCCGAGGTCGTGCAGAGCCCCGGCGGGCTCCTCGAGGTCACCGCGGGCGCGCGGGATGCGTTCGTGGGTGCTGCGCGAGGGCTGCCGGGGCCCGGTGCGCAGCTGCTGCCCGGTCTCTCCGTCGGAGACACCCGCCTCGTGACGCACGAGCTCGACGCCCAGATGAAGGCCGCCGCCCTCACGCACCTCACCGCCGTCTCCGGCGCGAACTGCGCCATCGTCGTCGCTGCCGTGCTGGTGGTCGGGCGCCTGCTCGGAGCCAGGCGCGGGGTGAGACTGGCCCTCGCCTCGGTGGTCCTCGCTGCCTTCGTGGCACTCGTGACACCGGAGGGGAGCGTCGTCAGGGCCAGCGTCATGGCGGGCGTCGTGTTGGCGCTCGAGGCCACATCTCGTCGCGCGAGCGGGCTCGCGCTGCTCTCACTCGCGGTCCTCACCGTGCTCGTGGCAGATCCGTGGCGCAGCCGCGATTACGGCTTCGCGCTCTCGGCGCTCGCGACGCTGGGGCTGCTGACCCTCGCGAGTCCGATGAGCGACCGCCTCGCGAGGTTCATGCCCCGAGCTCTTTCCCTGGTCCTCGCGGTGCCGGCAGCGGCGCAGCTCGCCTGTCAGCCCGTCCTCCTGCTCCTCGCGCCACAGCTCCCGCTCTACGGCGTTGTCGCGAACGTGCTCGCCGCCCCGGCAGCGCCCGCTGCGACGCTCGTCGGTCTCGTCGGCTGTCTCCTGCTCGGGCTCGCTCCTTGGCTGGGTCATGCGCTGCTCTGGGCGGCGTGGGTCCCGGCCCAGTGGATCGGGCTCGTGGCCGGCGCGGTCAGCTCGTGGCCGGGCGCCCTCCTCCCGTGGCGAGGCGGTCTTCTCGGCGCGCTCCTCTGCCTCCTCGCGGTCCTCGCGCTCGTCTTGCTCATCCAACGCTGGCGAACGTGGCTCGCGCTCCTGCTCTGCGTGGCCCTCGTCGCCTACCTCGGCACAGTCGTGGGGCAGGCTGTCCACCTGAGGCGGAGCATCCCGAGCAACTGGCGGTATGCGGCGTGCGACATCGGCCAGGGGGATGCGCTGCTCGTGCGCACGGATGCCGGGACGGCGCTCATCGACACCGGTGCCGAGCCCGAGGCGCTGCTGTCCTGCTTCGAGACGCTCGGCGTCGGCCACCTGTCCATTCTGGTGCTGTCGCACTTCGATCTGGACCACACCGGGGCCGCGATGGCGATGGTCGAGTCTGGAGTCACCGTCGCGGTGCTGGTCGTCCCTGACACGAGCGAGGCCCGGGAGGAGCCGCTCGTCGCGGACCTCCGCGCATCCGGGGCTCACGTCACGTACGCGGCGAGCGGCGACTCGTGGGCACTCGGCGACCTCACCTGGAACGCGCTCTGGCCAAAGCGTGGACGGAGTGGAGAGCCGTCACGCGGGGGTGGCAACGATGGCAGCCTCGTGACGGTGCTCGAGCCGACGACGGCGTGCGTGTCCGTCTGCCTGTCCCTGGCGGCCCTCGGCGACCTGGGGGAGGAGGCGCAGCGCGACCTCCTTCGCGAGCACCCGCATCCGCGAGCCGACATCGTCAAGATGGCGCACCACGGTTCGCGTGACCAGAGCGCCAAGCTGTACCAGGAGCTCGGCTCGTCGATCGGGCTCGTCTCGGTCGGCGCCGACAACGGCTACGGGCATCCGACGGATGCCGCGCTCGCGATGCTCACCGCAGCTGGCACGCAGCCGCTGCGCACCGACGAGCTCGGCACCATCGTGGTCGGGGGCACGGTCGGGGCCGGCGGCGGTCTGGACGAGCCGGTGGTCGCCGGGATCGAGACGGTCGCACGCACGAGGCTTCGACCGCGCTGGCACCGGAGCGCTTGGTCCCGAGCCCGGACCGGTCGTCGCTACCATTGACCCATGGCACAGGCGAAGCGGGCGAGCACCCCCAAGAGGGCGATCCCCGTCCTCACCCATCGCGAGGTGCGGCCAGCTGGCATCGTCCTCGTCAGCGGCCCAGAAGACTATTTCGCCGAGACCGCGATCACGCGGCTGCGTGATGTGCTCCGCGCCGAGTCGCCCGATCTCGAGATCACCGAGATCGACGCCTCGGGCTACTCGAGCGGCTACCTCACCACGCTCGTGAGCCCGTCGCTGTTCTTCGAGCCGCGCCTCGTCATCATCCGCGGTGTGCAGCAGTGCACCGACGCGCTCATCGCAGACGTCGTCGACTACACGAAGATCCCCGTGGACGGCGCAACGCTGGTGCTCAGGCACGGCGGGGGAGTCCGCGGCAAGAAGCTTCTCGACGCGGTCCGCGCCGCCAAGGACGTCGCCGTTGAGATCGACTGCCAGAAGCCGAAGCCGAGCGAGCTCGTCGACGTCGTCGTCGCCGAGGTCCGCGGCGCCGGCCGTCGCATCGAGCCGCAGGCGGCCGCGCTGCTCGTCGCCGCCTTCAACACCGACCTCGCCGAGCTCATCGGAGCCGCCCGTCAGCTCTTGACGGTCACCAGCGACACCATCACCGACGAGCACGTCGACAAGTACTTCGGAGGCCGCGTCGAGACGACCGGCTTCAAGATCGCGGATGCGGCGCTCGCGGGGCGAGTCCGCGATGCGCTCGCGCTTGTCCGGCACGGGTTCTCGACCGGACTGCACCCCGTGCCCATCGTCTCGGCCGTCGCCTCGAAGCTGCGCATCATGGCGAAGGTGCAGGGCCTCAGCGGGTCGGACGCGCAGATCGCAAGCCGTGCCGGGGCATCCCCCTGGCAAGTCGGCCAGGCCCGTCGTGAGCTGCGCGACTGGGATGACTCGTCGCTCGGACGCGCCATCACGCTCGTCGCCGAGACCGACCACGCCGTCAAGGGCGGAGGCAAGGACCCGCAGTTCGCCGTGGAGCGGATGCTCCGCTGCATCGCACTTCGCGACGTCTGACCGCATCCGCGTACCCTGGCCGGCTTCGGCTGACCAGCTTCCGTGATCGAACCGCGCCCGCGGGCCAACAGCGCTCTGCGGCCTGGCCCTGAGCACGCAAGTTGGTCACGAGGCCGGACCGTCGCCTCAGGGCAGGCCCGAGAGGCGGCCCCTAGAGCTTCGCGGCGATCCGCAGCACGGTGCCCCAGGTGCGGACCGTGGCCGGTCCGCTCGACGGGTCCGAGCTCTTCGGCCGGCCGAGGCGCTGCAGCACGGGCGACTGGATCTGCCCGTTGGGGCAGGAGACGTAGATCTCGCGACCGTGCACGGCCCAGCGGTCGTCCTCGAGGTCGACGCCCTCGAGCGCGGCCGCGACGCGCTCCTCCGGTGGCTCCGCGCAGAACACGACGACGTAGCGGCTCGGATGCGGGTCGAGATGCCTGAACGGGTCCAGCTCGACCACCGCTCGCCACTCGACCGCGTCACGCACGAGCGCCGGCACGTCGAGGTCGAAGGCAGCCGCTATCTCTGCGCGGAGCCTCGTCTCGAGTTCGGCGTTCGACTCCGCTGGCGGAGCGTTGAACAGCACGTTGCCCGTCTGCAGGATCGTCGCGAGACCGGTGTGCCCGGCGGCCTCGAGCGCGGCCTTGAGGTCCGCCATCGGGAGCTTCCGGTGCTGACCGAGGTTGATGCTCTGCAGCAGGGCGATACGACGAATCGACCCCCGCACCTCGGACGAGGATGCGGGGGTCGATGTCGGCATGACGGGAGGCTTAGAGCGCTGCGACCGTCTTGGCGATGGCCGACTTGCGGTTCGCTGCCTGGTTCTTGTGGATGACGCCCTTGGAGACGGCCTTGTCGAGCTTCTTGGCAGCGAAGGTGAGCGCGAGCTCAGCCTGCTCCTTGTTGCCCTCGGAGACAGCCGAACGCACGCGACGGATAGCCGTGCGGAGTTCGCTCTTGTAGGCGCGGTTGCGCTCGGTCGCCTTGCGGTTGGTGCCGATGCGCTTGATCTGCGACTTGATATTTGCCACGTTGCTTCTTTCTTACAGGAAGGTGTACTGGAACGGTGCCGCACGGAAGAGGGCCGTGCCGCCAATCCGCGCCGAGTGGGCGACGCGTAAGCCAAACAGAAACTCTACCAGGCTTCAGGCGACGTCGGTACCCGGCAGTGGTTTATGCCGGATCCGCGATGGTGATCTCGAGCTCGGCCGGCGCATCCGTCTTCGTGCCGAACACGACCGTACCGGTCGCGACCTTGTCGATGAAGAACCGGTCGTGGCTGACGACGATGACGGCGCCGGGGAAGTGCACGAGCGCGCGCTCCATGACCTGCGTGCTCGGCAGGTCGAGGTGGTTGGTCGGCTCGTCGAGCACGAGCACGGAGGCGCCGGAGAGCAGGCACTGGGCCATCGCGACTCTGGCGCGCTGGCCACCGGAGAGGGTCCCGATCCGGGACTTCAGCTCCGCCTCGCTGAAGCGGAACATGCTGAGGAACCGGGCGACGGACTTCTTCGTGGCTCGGAGCGCGATGCTGTCCGGCATGGCGTTGACCGAGTGCGAGACGGTGTCCGACTCGTCGAGCTCGGCGAGCACCTGGTTGTAGGAGACGACCTTGACGCCGTTCGGCCAGTCGACCCGCCCGGTATCGGCCTTCTCCTCTCCCGTGAGCACGCGCAGAAGCGTCGACTTGCCGCTGCCGTTCGGGCCGATGACCGCGATGCGGTCGCCGCGGTGCACTTCGAAGGTGACGTCGTCGAAGAGCGTGCGCTCGCCGTAGCTCTTGCCGAGGCCGGAGACGCGCGCGAGCACATCCTTGACGTGCAGTGAGCCGTAGATCTCGGTGACGATCTCGTCGACCGGCCGCGGCGCGCGCTTCTTCTTGATGCTCGAGAGGCGCTTGCCGAGCCCCTTGCCGCCCGCCTTCGCGGCCTCGCGCCGGTCGGAGATGCCCTCGGCCTCGAAGGCGAGCAGCTCCGCCTCGTGCACGAACTGCGCCTGGAGGGTCTTGAGTCTGAACTGCTTCTGGATGACGTACTCGCCGAAGTCACCCGGGTACTCGTGCAGGTGCAGGTTCTCGACCTCGAGGATGCGCGTGACCACTGCATCCAGGAACGTGCGGTCGTGCGACACGATGATCGCGGCGCCGCGGAACGAGCGGAACCACGTCTCGAGCCATTCGACGCCGGCGACGTCGAGGAAGTTCGTGGGCTCGTCGAGCAGCAGCACGTCTGGCTGCTCGAGCAGGAGCTTGGCAAGGGCCGCGCGGTTGCGCCAGCCGCCGGAGAGCTTCTCGATGGGGCTCGTGCGGTGGTCGTCGTTGAAGCCGAGCTTCGTGAGGGCGGTGTCGATGTGGCGCTTGTAGTCCCAGCCGTCCGCCCGGTCCATCTCCTCGAAGAGCTCGGACTGACGCAGGATGAGGCGGTCGAGCGAGTCGGCGTCCGGTTCGGCCGCGATGGCGGCGTCGATCTGCGCGAGCTCCGCCTCCATCTCGTGGACGTGAGCGAAGAGCGTCTCGAGCGTCTCGAGGATCGTCGAGGAGCCGTCGAGCTCGGAGAACTGCGAGAAGTAGCCGATGCGCACGCCGTCGTCGATCGACACGGTCCCGTTGTCGGGCGAGACCTGCTCGAGGATGAGCTTGAGGAGCGTCGACTTCCCCGATCCGTTCTGGCCGATGAGCCCGATGCGGTCGCCCCGGTCGAGGGTGAGGAAGACCTCCTTGAGCACGGGGGAGGGGCCGAAGCCGACCTCGACGTCGTTGAGGCGGATGAGACTCATGCAGTGGTGCCTTCCTGGGCGTTCTCGGGCGGTGCGTGCCGCTGGCAGCGCGCGCGATCACCGGGCGATGAGCGGCGGACTCGCGGCTCATGGGAGGATAGGCGACACCATGTCACCACGCGCCTCCACTCCGCTCGAGCCGGCTCAGACCGACCCCGCCCGGATCCGCAATTTCTGCATCATCGCCCACATCGACCATGGCAAGTCCACCTTGGCCGACCGGATGCTGCAGCTCACGGGCTCCGTCGATGAGCGCGCCATGCGTGCACAGTACCTCGACCGCATGGACATCGAGCGCGAGCGCGGCATCACGATCAAGAGCCAGGCCGTGCGCATGCCGTGGGCCGTCGAGGGCGACACCTTCGCGCTGAACATGATCGACACGCCCGGCCACGTCGACTTCTCGTATGAGGTCTCCCGCTCGCTCGCCGCCTGCGAGGGCGCCATCCTTCTTGTGGACGCCGCGCAGGGCATCGAGGCGCAGACGCTCGCGAACCTGTACCTGGCGATGGAGAACGACCTGGAGATCATCCCGGTCCTCAACAAGATCGACCTGCCTGCCGCCGACCCCGACCGTTTCGCGGCCGAGATCGCGAACCTCATCGGCGGCGACCCCGACGACGTGCTGCGAGTGAGCGGCAAGACGGGCATGGGCGTCGAGGAGCTCCTCGACCGAGTCGTCGAGCGCATCCCAGCCCCCGTCGGGGTGGCGGATGCACCGGCGCGCGCGATGATCTTCGACTCGGTCTACGACGCCTACCGCGGCGTCGTCACCTACGTCCGTGTCGTCGACGGCGAGCTCAAGGCCCGCGACAAGATCAAGATGATGTCGACCGGCTCCACGCACGAGATGCTCGAGATCGGCGTCTCGTCGCCAGAGCCCACCGTGGCCAAGGGCCTCGGCGTCGGCGAGGTCGGCTATCTCATCACGGGCGTCAAGGACGTCCGTCTCTCGAAGGTCGGCGACACCGTCACGGGGAGCACGCGGCCGTCCGAGGACCCGCTGCCCGGTTACACCGAGCCGAAGCCCATGGTCTTCTCCGGCCTCTACCCGATCGACGCCGGCGACTACCCGGAGCTGCGTGAGGCGCTTGACAAGCTCAAGCTCTCCGACGCCGCCCTCAACTACGAGCCGGAGACGTCCGTCGCGCTCGGCTTCGGCTTCCGCGTCGGCTTCCTCGGCCTCCTCCACCTGGAGATCGTCACCGAGCGCCTCATGCGCGAGTTCGACCTCGACCTCATCACGACCGCGCCGTCGGTCGTCTACGAGGTCAAGACGGAGGACAAGCAGCTCCACACGGTCACGAACCCGAGCGAGTACCCGGAGGGCAAGATCCTCGAGGTCCGCGAGCCGATGATGCGCGCGGCGATCCTCGCGCCGAAGGACTACGTCGGCAAGATCATGGAGCTCTGCGAGGGCAAGCGCGGAACGCTCATCAGCATGGACTACCTCAGCGAGGAGCGCGTCGAGTTGCGCTACTCGATGCCGCTCGGCGAGATCGTGTTCGACTTCTTCGACCAGCTGAAGAGCCGGACGCAGGGGTACGCCTCCCTCGACTACGAGCCCATGGGCGACCAGGTCGCCGACCTCGTGAAGGTCGACATCCTCCTGCAGGGTGAGCGCGTCGACGCGTTCAGCGCCGTCATCCACAAGGACAAGGCGTACGCCTACGGGCTCCTCATGACCGAGCGCCTGCGCAAGCTCATCCCGCGCCAGCAGTTCGAGGTGCCGATCCAGGCAGCGATCGGCGCCCGCATCATCGCCCGCGAGACCATCCGCGCCATCCGCAAGGACGTGCTGGCCAAGTGCTACGGCGGCGACATCTCGCGAAAGCGCAAGCTGCTCGAGAAGCAGAAGGCCGGCAAGAAGCGCATGAAGATGGTCGGCCGCGTGGAAGTGCCGCAGGAGGCGTTCATCGCCGCCCTGAGCGGCGATGTCGAGAAGAAGAAGTAGCAAGAAGACGCAGTCTTTACCTAGTGGAAGTAGCCTGAGAGACGTGATGGAACAGGACAACCCTTTCGGCCAGGTGCTCGTCGCACTCGTGACCCCGATGACGCACGACGGAGAAGTCGATTGGGCGGGCGTCGAGAAGCACATCGACGACGTCATCTCGGCTGGCGCTGACGGCATCGTCGTCACCGGGACGACCGGCGAGACGTCGACGCTCACCGACGCCGAGAAGCTCAAGCTCGTCGTCGTCGGCAAGGAGGTCTCGGCAGGGCGCGCCAAGATCATCACCGGTGGCCCGTCGAACGAGACCGCGCACGCCATCCAGCTCGCCAAGCAGTCGGCGGATGCGGGTGCCGACGGCGTCATGGCCGTCACCCCGTACTACAACAAGCCGACGCAGGCGGGTGTGCTCACGCACTTCCGCATGATCGCGGACGCGACCGACCTGCCGCTCATCCTCTACGACATCCCGGGCCGCACCGGCATCCCGATCACGTACGAGACGATCCTGCGCCTCGCGAAGCACCCGAACATCATCGCGGTGAAGGACGCCAAGGGCGACCTCGCCCAGGTGTCGCGTGTGCTCAACCAGACGGAGCTGCTCTACTTCTCGGGCGACGACGCCAACACGCTGCCGCTCCTCTCGATCGGCGCGACCGGCCTCATCGGCGTGACCGCGAACATCGCGTCGCAGCCGTACCGCACGATGGTCGACGCCGTCAACGCGGGCGACCTCCGGACGGCGACGGATGCGCACAAGCGCCTCGAGCCGCTCGTCCGGGCCACCATGACCCACGTTCCGGGCACCGTGGCGACCAAGTACATCCTGCACGGCCTCGGCCGTATCCAGTCCCCGCGAGTCCGGTTGCCGCTTGTCGGTCCGGAGGAGTGGGAAGCCGCCCTCATCGAGGACGAGCTCGACCTGGTTCGCGACGTCGAAGGCGCGAGCTTCACGAACTTCCGGCCTGACCGCAACGCGGCCGCGGGTGGTGCGCTCCCGCGCATCCCAGGCACAACCCGCTGATTCGACCATCTCACCAGCGGCAACGCTGACTTCTCTAAGGCTCATATGACAAAGACCGAACACCTTCCCAAGCTCGCTGCAGGCTCCATGCGGATCATCCCGCTCGGAGGCCTGGGCGAGGTCGGCCGCAACATGGCGACGTTCGAGATCGACGGGAAGATCCTCATCGTCGACTGCGGCGTGCTCTTCCCCGAAGAGACGCAGCCCGGCGTCGACCTGATCCTCCCGGACTTCGACTCGATCCGCGCTCGTCTGGACGACGTCGTCGGCATCGTGCTGACCCACGGCCACGAGGACCACATCGGAGCGGTGCCGTACATCCTCCGCCTCAAGCCGGACATCCCACTCATCGGCTCGACGCTGACGCTCGCGCTCGTCGAGGCGAAGCTCAAAGAGCACCGCATCAAGCCGTACACGCTCACGGTGGCGGAGGGGCAGGTCGAGGAGCTCGGCCCGTTCTCGCTCGAGTTCGTGGCCGTCAACCACTCGATCCCGGATGCGCTCGCCGTGCACATCACGACGGACGCGGGCACCGTGCTCCACACGGGCGACTTCAAGATGGACCAGCTGCCGCTCGACGGTCGCTTGACGGACCTCCGCGCGTTCGCGCGACTCGGCGAAGAGGGCATCGACCTCTTCATGGCCGACTCCACGAACGCCGAGGTTCCGGGCTTCACGCCGACGGAGCGCAACATCGGCCCGGTCATCGAGGACGTGATCTCGCGCACCAAGGGCAAGGTCGTCGTCGCGAGCTTCTCGAGCCACGTGCACCGCGTGCAGCAGGTCATCGACGCGGCGGCGGCCAACGGTCGCCGCGTCGCGCTCATGGGGCGTTCCATGGTGCGCAACATGGGCATCGCGTCCGAGCTCGGCTACCTCAACGTGCCGCAGGGTGTGCTCATCGACCACAAGAAGGCGCTGAAGCTCCCCGACAACGAGATCGTCTTCATGTCGACGGGGTCGCAGGGCGAGCCGATGGCTGTCCTCAGTCGCATCGCGTCGAAGACGCACGCCATCGAGGTGGGGGAGGACGACACCGTCATCCTCGCCTCGAGCCTCATCCCGGGCAACGAGAACTCGGTGTTCCGCGTCATCAACGCGCTCATCAAGCTCGGCGCGAACGTCGTGCACAAGGCCAACGCCAACGTCCACGTCTCGGGCCACGCCGCGGCGGGCGAGCTGCTCTACTGCTACAACATCCTGCAGCCGCGTCAGGTCATGCCCGTGCATGGTGAGATCCGTCATCTCGTCGCCAACGCCGAGATCGCGAAGAAGTCCGGCATCGCCGACGAGAACGTGCTGATCGTCGAGAACGGTGCCGTCATCGACATGAAGGACGGCGTCGCTCGTCAGGTCGCCCAGCTCGACATCGGCTTCATCTACGTCGACGGCTCGACCGTCGGGACGATCACCGACGCGGACCTCAAGGACCGCCGCATCCTCGCTGAAGAAGGATTCATCTCCATCTTCACCGTGGTCGAGGCGGCGACAGGCAACATCCTCGTCGGACCTGAGATCCACGCGCGAGGCTTCGCTCCGGATGAGGCTGTCTTCGACGACATCATCCCCGGCATCCAGAAGGCGCTCAAGGAGGCCGTCGAGGCAGGCAACTCGAACTCCTACCAGCTCTCGCAGGTCGTGCGTCGCACGATCGGCCGCTGGGTCAACACGAAGCACCGCCGTCACCCGATGATCATCCCGGTGGTCATCGAAGCCTGACGTCATGCTCCGGGGGCCGCCGATCTCGGCGGCTCTCGGGGCGTCATCCTCGATCCTGTCGGTGGCCGCAGGTACCTTGGGCACCATGGCCACAACCTCGTCCAACACGAAGCGAACCCCCGCGCCCAAGAAGCGGGCGAGCGCGGCAGCTGCCAAGGCTCCGGTGGAGACCGAGAAGCCTGGCATCGCCACCCGCGCCTGGATGGCAGCGGCGAACGTCGCGGGGCAGACAGCTCGTGCGTTGGGGCCCGAGACGCTTGAGAAGGATCAGCGGCGCGACGGATTCCCGTTCCTGCTCTTCCTGCTCGCGGTCATCGGCGGCGTGGTCGTCTGGTTCTTCCCGGGCAACGGCGTCGCCATGGGACTGAACACCTACACGTTCGGGGCGCTCTTCGGCCGCATCTCCTATGCCCTTCCGGTGGTGCTGGCCTTCTTCGCGCTGTGGCTCTTCCGGCACCCTTCGTCGGTCAGCGATAACGGACGCATCGGGGTCGGCCTGTTCCTCGGCCTGGTGTCGAGCTCCGCGATCTGCCACGTCATCGCGGACAACCCTGACCCTGCCAATGGCATGCCGGAGCTCGCTCTCGGCGGTGGAGTCTTCGGGTGGCTGCTTGGTGGCACCCTCGGGGTCATCATCACCCCGATCGGCGCGGCCATCGTCGCCGGCCTGCTTGTTCTGCTCTCGGTCTTCATCATCACGAAGACGCCACCGCACAAGGTCGTCTCTCGACTGCGTGAGCTCTGGGAGTGGATGTTCGGCATCGACGAGGAGTCCGCGGCGCACGCACGCTCCGCGAAGCCTGGCAAGGCAGTCGGTGCTGACGACGAGAGCCTGCTCGGTGACGACGACCGCTCGCGTTCCGCCGACGCCGAGCGACTTCCCTGGTGGCGCCGGAACGAGTCCGGCCGTGAAGACGACGTCGACTACGAGGAGCAGCCGTACGAGACGGCGGTCGCCGACACCAAGAAGCACGAGCACCACCGCATCGATCCCGAGGCGACGACGACCGTGCTGCGAGGGCTCACCTCGGAAGATCCCGACAACGCCGTCACCGGACCGCAGCCCACCGCGGTGCTCCCTGGCCTGCGTATGGACGATGCGACCGATGTCATCGACGTCGCCGATCCCACCCTCTTCTCCGCGACCGGCATCCAGGACGACTCGACGCCGACCGACCCGGACGAGTTCGCCGACCTCTTCGGGGCGCCGGCGGCTTCTGCGGCGGCCGTCGTGACGACCCCGTCCCCGGAGGCTGCGCCCGCAGCCGCGGATGATGACGGTGAGCAGTGGGACTCCCGCGACGCCCACTCGTCCGGCCAGGGGTACAGCCTCCCAGTGCAGTCGATGCTGTCCAGGGGTGCGCCCGCGCTGGCCCGCACCGAGGCGAACGACCTCATCGTGGAAGCGCTGAACTCCACCTTCGCTCAGTTCAAGGTCGACGCCAAGGTGACCGGCTTCTCGAGGGGCCCGACGGTGACGCGCTACGAGGTCGAGGTGGCCCCCGGCGTCAAGGTCGAGCGAGTCACGCAGCTCTCGAACAACATCGCGTACGCGGTCAAGAGCAATCAGGTGCGCATCCTGTCTCCGATCCCCGGCAAGAGCGCCATCGGCGTCGAGATCCCCAACTCCGACCGCGAGGTCGTGTCCCTGGGTGACGTCCTCCAGTCGCCCGAGTCGATCGCCGCCAGGCACCCCATGACGATCGGCGTCGGCAAGGACGTCGAGGGCGGCTTCGTGCTCGCCAACCTCGCGAAGATGCCGCACCTTCTCGTGGCTGGTGCCACGGGAGCCGGAAAGTCGAGCTTCGTCAACTCGATGATCGTGTCGCTCCTGATGCGGGCGACGCCTGCCGAGGTGCGCATGGTGCTCGTCGACCCGAAGCGGGTCGAGCTGACCCCGTACAGTGGCGTCCCCCACCTCATCACGCCCATCATCACGAACCCCAAGAAGGCAGCGGAGGCGCTGCAGTGGGTCGTGAAGGAGATGGAGATGCGCTACGACGATCTGGAGAGCTTCGGCTACCGGCACGTCGACGACTTCAACGCTGCGATCCGCTCCGGCGGCATCATCCTGCCTGAAGGGTCGAAGCGAAAGCTCAAGCCCTACCCGTATCTGCTCGTCGTGGTCGACGAGCTCGCCGAGCTCATGATGGTCGCCCCTCGCGACGTCGAGGACTCCATCGTCCGTATCACCCAGCTCGCCCGCGCCGCGGGAATCCACCTCGTGCTCGCCACGCAGCGTCCGAGCGTCGACGTCGTCACGGGACTCATCAAGGCCAACGTGCCGAGCCGCCTCGCGTTCGCCGTGACCAGCTCCACCGACTCACGCGTCATCCTCGACCAGGTCGGTGCCGAGTCGCTCATCGGGCAGGGTGACGCGCTCTTCCTGCCGTCTGGGGCGAACAAGGCCGCTCGAGTGCAAGGAGCGTGGGTCAACGACAAAGAGATCATGGAGATCGTCGCTCACGTCAAGCGTCAGGCGCAGCCCGAGTACCGGGCCGACGTGGCGCAGGTCGTGGAGAAGAAGGAGATCGACGCCGACATCGGGGACGACCTCGAGCTGCTGCTCGCGGCGGCGGAGCTCGTCGTGAACTCGCAGTTCGGCTCGACCTCGATGCTGCAGCGCAAGCTGCGCGTCGGCTTCGCCAAGGCCGGACGCCTCATGGACCTGATGGAGTCCCGCGAGATCGTCGGGCCATCGGAGGGCTCGAAGGCCCGCGACGTGCTCGTCACGGCCGAAGAGCTGCCCGGTGTTCTCGCGCGCATCCGTGGACAGGACCCGGCCATGAGTGCCGCCGCGCCGGCGGCCGCAGCGCCCCTGGCCGAGCCTGACGGCATGGCTGCGTCGTTCGACGCAGTCGCCGCCCAATACGATGGGCTTGAAGAAGTCGAAGGCGAGAGCGGCGACGAAGACGCCTGGGGTCTGACGGGGCGCGACTAGCGAGAGGCAGCACCATGACCGGTCGAATACTCCGTGGAGGCGACGGGCCGGTGAGCAACTGGTGCGTGCCGAACCTCATCACGATCGCGCGCATCCTGCTGGTGCCCGTCTTCGTGTGGTTCCTCCTGCTGGACGGCAACACCGATGGTGCCTGGCGCTGGGCGGCCGCCGTGCTGTTCATTGTGGCCATCGCGACCGACAGCCTTGACGGGCACATCGCCCGCAGCCGGAACCTCATCACGGACCTCGGCAAGCTCCTCGACCCCATCGCCGACAAGGCGCTCACCGGCACCGCGCTGGTGATGCTCTCCGTGCTCGGCGAGCTCCCGTGGTGGGTGACGATCATCATCCTCGTGCGCGAGCTGGGTATCACCTTCTGGCGACTGGCGGTCGCCAAGAAGCGCGTCCTGCCGGCCGGGCGGGGCGGCAAGCTCAAGACGCTTGTCCAGGCGTTCGCCATCTCGCTCGCGCTGCTCCCGCTCTGGGCCGTCTTCGGGGACTGGGTGCACTGGGTCAACATCGTCTTCATGTCGGCGGCGTTCATCCTCACCGTGTGGTCCGGGATCGACTACCTCTGGCAGGCCTACCGGCCGCAGAACAAGAAAACGCCCGAGCTTCGGGCCGACGACGGGACCCAGCGATGACCGGCGGAATCACCCCAGCACTGCCGCAGACGATCGAGCTGGGGCGGGTGCTGCTCGAGGCCGGCCTCAGCATCGGCGTCGCCGAGTCCCTCACCGGAGGCGCACTCGTCGCAGAGCTCGTCAAGATCCCTGGCATCTCCGCATCGCTCGCGGGCGGCATCGTCGCCTACCGCACCGAGCTCAAGCACTCGCTGCTCGGGGTCGACGAGGACCTCCTGGCCGAGCGGGGACCGGTCGACTCTGATGTCGCCGCCGCCATGGCACTCGGCGCGCGGACCGCTCTTGCCGCTGGTCGTGGCGAGCGCCTCGACATCGGACTCTCGACCACGGGCGTCGCAGGCCCGCAGGCGCAGGCCGGCCGAGCTCCCGGCGTGGTCTTCGTCGGCATCTCCTCGCTCTTCGGCGACAAGGTCGTCGAACTCGACTTCTCTTCGCTGGTCCGTCTCGACGACCCCGCCGGCAGCCGTCAGCGGGTCCGCGGCGCCACCGTCGAGGCAGCCGTTCACAACGTGCTGGAAATGCTCGTGGAACACTGACGCGGTATCGTGAGCGAAGCTTCCTCGAAGGTTGAGTCGAATCGCCTCAACATTCGGCTTTCTTTCAGGAATACCATCGATGTTTGCTTGGTTGTTCTCAGCGTGACGAAGTCTCCACGAAGTCTCGTAAGTTACAGTTCTTGGCATACGGCAGTAAGGAGGACCCCGCTATGGTCCTAGCGCGTCAAGAGATCGGTGAAGTCCTGCGCGATGTGCGCCTGCGTAAGGGGCACACGCTCCGGCAGGTCGCGGGTCGCGCCTCGGTTGCACTCGGCTACCTGAGTGAGGTCGAGCGCGGGCAGAAGGAAGCCTCGAGCGAGATCCTCGCGTCGGTGGCGGAAGCCCTCGAGACCCCCCTCTCAACCATCTATCGCGAAGTGGGCGACCGTCTGGCCGTCCACGAACGCTTCGACACGAGCATCCCGGACACCGTTCCGGACGACCTCCTGCTCGGAGTTCGCAAGCCACTCGTCACGCGTTAGCGCGACGCTCTCGCAGGGTTCTCCTGGTCGAGAGAAGCGACCGACGGCGCCGCAGCATCAGCTGCGGCGCCGTCGGCGTACGCTTGGGGGATGCGCAAGAGCGAGTTCGACAGGGCCGTGGTCGATGAATTCGGTGACGCCTACGGGCGCTCCCTGATGCGCGACCTGGTGCTCGGGGCTGTCGGGGACCGCACGGCGCTGCAGGCGCTTGACGACGGAGTCGAGCCGCGCGACATCTGGCTCGCGCTCTGCGCGGACACGGGAGTGCCAGAGTCCAGGCGTCACGGCGTCGGCACGATAGACCCCCGGACTCGGGACTGACCTCGACCTCCTGAGCCACTGCCTTCCATCCGACACGCCTGTCGGATGTTCGAAGTCGTGTTCGAAGCGCGTAGGGTGTTCACGTCGGACTCCTCGGAGACTTGTCCACAGATGAGGGACCTCGATCACAGAATGTCGGTGGTCGCCTCTAGCGTGATTGTCGAGTAGCCAAGGAACCCGATCCGCCTTGTCGTCAGCGCTCTCCATCAGCGCGCGACAGCCGAGAGGCGACCGCCACATTCCGAGAGGACCACCACCATGCCAAACCCAGCAGACCGCGAAAAGGCTCTTGACGCCGCACTCGCCCAGATCGACCGCCAGTTCGGCAAGGGGTCGGTCATGCGCCTCGGGAGCGACGAGCGCGCACCCGTCGAGACCATCCCAACCGGATCCGTCGCACTCGACGTCGCGCTCGGCATCGGGGGGCTCCCTCGCGGCCGCATCGTCGAGATCTACGGGCCGGAGTCCTCGGGGAAGACCACGCTGACGCTCCACGCCATCGCGAACGCGCAGCGTGCCGGTGGCATCGCGGCCTTCATCGACGCGGAGCACGCGCTCGACCCCGAGTACGCGAAGAAGCTCGGCGTCGACATCGACGCTCTCCTCGTGGCCCAGCCAGACACCGGTGAGCAAGCGCTCGAGATCACGGACATGCTGATCCGCTCTGGCTCCGTCGACCTCGTTGTCATCGACTCCGTGGCGGCCCTCGTGCCGAAGGCTGAGATCGAAGGGGAGATGGGCGACAGCCACGTCGGACTCCAGGCGCGCCTCATGTCGCAGGCCCTCCGCAAGCTCACGGGTGGGCTCAGCCAGACGAAGACCACCGCCATCTTCATCAACCAGCTCCGCGAGAAGATCGGCGTCTTCTTCGGCAGCCCCGAGACGACCGCCGGTGGAAAGGCGCTGAAGTTCTACGCCTCGGTCCGCCTCGACATCCGTCGCATCGAGACCCTGAAGGATGGCACGGACGCCGTCGGCAACCGCACCCGCGTGAAGGTCGTCAAGAACAAGATGGCACCGCCCTTCAAGCAGGCGGAGTTCGACATCCTCTACGGGGTCGGCATCTCCCGTGAGGGCTCGCTCATCGACTTCGGGGTCGAGCACGGCCTCGTGCGCAAGTCGGGCGCCTGGTACACCTACGAGGGCGACCAGCTCGGGCAGGGCAAGGAGAACGCCCGCAACTTCCTCATCCAGCACCCCGAGATCGCCGAGGAGATCGAGCGCAAGATCCTCGCCAAGCTCGGTGTCGGCCAGCCAGCCGACTCGCCTGCCGAGGCCGTCGAGGCACCGCTCGCGCCTGTCGCCGCCGAGGCGAAGGTCGCTCAGCGGCGCGGCGCATGACCGACGAGCTCGCTCCGGTGACACCGCTCTTCGGGTCGTCACCGGCGAGCGACCAGTCAGCGTCTGAGGCTGACGTGGTGGCCCCGGCCACAGAGCAAGCTCCGTCGAGTCCGGGGAGGCGAGACGCTGCCAGCTCTGCGGCAGAGTCCCGCCCCTCGACCGGCGGAGCCCCGAGACTCGTTTCCATCCCAGGCGGGCAAGGCGAAACACAGGCTTTCACGGCCGTCGTGCCCGCTGGGATGGACGCGGAATCCCGGCAACGGCTGGTCGAGGAGGCACAGGAGACACTGGTCCGAGCGCTCGCTCGCAGCGACCGGTCCATCGAGGAGGCGCGGCGCCTGCTCCGCGACTGGCGGGGCGAGGACCCTCAGGGCGCGCAGGCTCCCGAGGACGGCTCCGAGGAGGCCGCCGACTATGAGGCGTCGCATCGTCTTGACGACGACGAGACCGAGCAGGTGATCGAACGCTGCACTGAGCTCGGCTACCTCGACGACTTCAGGCTCGCCGAGCTGCTCGTGCACAAGGCCAGAGACAAGAAGCGATCGGGCATCCAGGGAGTCGAGCGGACACTTCGCGACCGGCACCTCTCCACGGAAGCGATCCAGGAGGCGCTCGCCGAGATCGATCGCGACGATGAACTCGAACGTGCCACCGAGCTCGCCACTGAGCGTGCGAGGCGGGTGACGGGGGTCGAGCCCGACGCGGCAATCCGACGCATCGCCGGGTTCCTCTCCAGGCGCGGCTACTCTGCAGGCGTCGCGTTCACCGCCGCCAGGGAAGCCGTCCAGGGAAGTCCCAGGACGCGCCGCCCGTCGAGCGGCTCAGCCGGCGTGTTCTTCGGCGTCACTCCCGTCGAGTAGCGCCAGCGCAACGCGCTGCCCCTCAGCGTCGCGGGCGACCTCGAGGCGGACCAGAGCCTCCTCGAGGGCTCGCCGGGCTGCGGCTGGAGCACCAGCCCGATCATGTGCCTCAGCAAGCACGAAGCCCACGCGACCTGCCGCGCGCAAGTCGCGTTCCGCTTCCAGGGCCGAGATGGCAGCCATCGCCTGCGTCGCCGCACGTGACGGCTCGCCGTCCCGAAGCGCCGCGCGAGCACGGCGTACCGCCACGATCGCGGCCTCCTGCTCCCGCTCGGCAACGGGCGCCAGGTGCAGGGCCGCGATCTGCAGGTTGGCATCGAAACCAGCGAACACAGCAGCACCCGACGGGAACGACGTCGCCCCGAGGGCCAGGAGCATCTCGGTCCGCCCAGCGAACTCCACGGCCGTCACGGGCCCCCCGTCCGACGCCGCGGCCGGAGCGACCACCTCGTCCACCCACCGATCCCACGCGAACTCGCCCTGCCGGTACTGATCGCGCAGCCCCGCGTCGCAGACGATCAGCAGCCCATGCCGCGGCTCGACAACCGGGACCTCACCCTGGAGCTCACTCGGCAGGGAATGCCAGTACGCCTCATCGCGAGGGGCGTCCCTCCAGCGCTCCGGTTCGTCATGCATCGAGATCGTCAGAGCCTCGAGGCGCGAGGCTCCCAACTCATCCGTGACCACCGTGGTCACGGCCTGCAGCGGACCGCCGCCCACCTTCAGCACCAGGCCGTCGACTCCGTTCTCACCGCCCGCCGGACCGACATACAGGGCCCCGCTCGGCGCCGAGATGACAGCCGAACGGTCCCCGCGCGCCTCAACGCGGCCAGCGTCGGTCTGCAGCAGCCCCCTCTGGAGAGCAAGAGAAGTCGCCGGTGTGACGCCGTCATCAGTGGTCATGGCTCGCATCCCGCCAGCGTAGCGGTGGCAGTGCGCCATCGTGAAGCGAACGTAGAATTGGCGGATCATGAGCGAGACAGCCACACCCATCGCACCCTCCCCAGCTGCACGCAGACCAGACGGGTCGCCGAGGAGCTACGAAGTGCGCACGCTCGGCTGTCAGATGAACGTGCACGACTCCGAGCGCATGTCCGGTTCGCTGCGAGCTGCTGGGTACGTCGAAGCCGACGGCCTCGAACCAGACGTCGTCGTCATCAACACGTGCGCCGTCCGAGAGAACGCGGACAACCGTCTCTACGGCAACCTCGGGCAGCTGGCGGCCATCAAGCGAGAACACGAAGGCATGCAGATCGCCGTCGGTGGATGCCTGGCCCAGAAGGACCGCGGAACGATCCTGGAAAAGGCCCCCTGGGTCGACGTGGTCTTCGGAACACACAACATGGGGGCCCTGCCGAGCCTGCTCGAGCGGGCACGTCACAACGACGAGGCCCAGCTCGAGATCCTCGAGTCACTCGATGTCTTCCCGTCGACCCTGCCGACCAAGCGCGACTCGACCTACTCCGGGTGGGTGTCCATCTCTGTGGGATGCAACAACACCTGCACCTTCTGCATCGTCCCGTCTCTCCGTGGCAAAGAGAAGGACCGTAGGCCGGGCGACGTCCTCGGCGAGATGCGTGCGCTCGTCGACGACGGCGCGATCGAGGTGACGCTGCTCGGGCAGAACGTCAACTCCTACGGGGTCGAGTTCGGCGACCGCCAGGCATTCAGCAAGCTCCTCCGAGCTGCCGGCCAGATCGAAGGCCTCGAGCGCGTGCGCTTCACGAGCCCCCACCCCGCCGCCTTCACGCAGGACGTCATCGATGCCATGGCGGAGACGCCCAACGTCATGCCTCAGCTGCATATGCCCCTGCAGTCCGGCTCGGACCGCATCCTCAAAGCCATGCGGCGCTCGTACCGCAGCACGAAGTTCCTCGGCATCCTCGACAAGGTGAGGGAGCAGATGCCGCACGCTGCCATCACCACCGACATCATCGTCGGCTTCCCGGGCGAGACCGAAGAGGACTTCGCCGAGACCATGCGCGTCGTCGAGGCCTCGAGGTTCGCGAGCGCCTTCACATTCCAGTACTCGATCCGGCCGGGCACGCCCGCCGCGACGATGCCGGATCAGGTGCCGAAGGCCGTCGTGCAGGAGCGCTACGAGCGGCTGATGGCATTGCAGGACCGCATCAGCCGCGAGGAGAACGAGAAGCTCGTCGGCTCGGTGCAGCGGATCCTGGTCAGCGCCGGCGAGGGGAAGAAGAACGGCGAGACACACCGCATGTCCGGGCGAGCCGAAGACAACCGGCTCGTGCACTTCTCTGTGCCGACTGGTGTGGAGCGTCCGCGACCCGGTGACGTCGTGACCGCCGAGATCACGGCCGCGGCCTCCTTCCATCTCGTGGCCGACGCTCGCTCATCCCACCTCGACGTCCGCCGGACGACGGCGGGGGATGCCTGGGATCGTTCGCTCGCGGAGAGCTGCTCGGTACCCGCGCCGGGAGGTGCCCAGAGCCGCGTCTCGCTCGGTCTCCCGACGCTCCGGCGAGCCTGACCGTGTTCATCACGATCGGGGGAGCGACCGGTACGGGCAAGTCGCGGCTCTCGCTCGAGGTTGCCGCGCGGCTTCGCGCCACGGGTCGAGGAGCGCAGATCATCAACGCCGACGCCATGCAGCTGTACCGCGGCATGGACATCGGCACCGCGAAGCTCAGCCTCGAGGAACGCGAGGGAGTTCGGCACCACCTCCTCGACGTCCTAGAGGTGACCGAGGACGCGAGCGTCGCCTGGTACCAGGAACGTGCGCGGGCGCTCATCGAGCAGATCGAGGCCGAAGGGGACGTGCCCATCCTCGTCGGCGGATCCGGTCTCTACATCGCCGGCGTGTGCTTCGATCTGCGTTTCCCTGGAACCGACCCGCAGGTCCGCGCGCGACTCGAGGCCGAGCTGGAGAGTGCCGGACCTGGCCCGCTGTTCGCACGTCTGCGCGAGCTAGACCCGACCGCCGCAGCCACGATGGACGCGCGGAACGGCCGTCGTCTCGTCCGCGCGCTCGAGGTGATCGAGGTCACCGGCGAGCCATTCAGCGCGCAGCTGCCCGACCAGGAGGCGACCTGGCGGGACGTGACCTTCGCCGTCGTCGAAGAGCACCGCGAAGTGCTCACGCCGCGGCTGGACGCCAGGGTGGAGCGGATGTGGGAGAGCGGACTCCTGGAAGAGACGGAGATGCTGGCGGAAGCGGGCCTCGAACGCGGCACCACCGCGAGACGAGCCATCGGCTACCAGCAGGCGCTCGCGCAACTTCGAGGCCAGTCGTCTCGGGCCGAGGCGATCGCGGAGGCGCAGCTGCTCACTCGGAAGTACGCGAGGCGACAGGTCTCGTGGTTCCGTCGCTACAGCAGAGCCGTCCGCGCGCACAGCGGCGAGAGCTTCGCCGCCCAGCGCATCATCGAAGCAGCCGGACTCTGACGCCGTGTCCGCTGCGCACGGGCCGGGTCAGATGTCCGTAGCATTGACGCCATGACACAACTCGCGTTCACCAAGGCGCAGGCCACCGGCAACGACTTCGTCCTCGTCTCCGACCCGGATGGCGAACTCGAGCTCGGGCCTCAGCGGGTGGCGCGGCTGTGCGATCGCAACTTCGGCGTCGGCGGCGATGGGCTCATCCGCGCCGTCCGTTCCGCCCACCTTGCAGAGGGCCGCGAGCTGCAGGCCGTGAACCCCGGTGCAGAGTGGTTCATGGACTACCGCAACGGCGACGGATCCATCGCCGAGATGTGCGGCAACGGTGTCCGCGCCTTCGCTCTATTCCTCACCGAGACCGGGCTGGCGACGCTCGCGGAGGGCGAGCGCCTCGAGATCGGGACCCGCGCTGGCCTCCGGATCGTCGAGCGCGAGGGCGACGGCTTCCGCGTTGACATGGGTCCGTGGCGTCTGGATGGCGGAGAGCCGCTGGTGACCGTGCCGCACATCGGTGTGTCCCGCCCGGGCCTCGGCATCGATGTCGGCAACCCTCACGTCGTCGTGGCCCTCTCGAGTGAGGAGGAGCTGGATCGTCTCGAGCTCTTCCACGCCCCGCTCATCGAGCCTGCCCCCGAGCTCGGCGCGAACGTCGAGTTCGTGGTGCCGCACGACCAGCTCGTCCAGGACGGGGTCGGGCACATTCGGATGCGCGTCCACGAGCGCGGTGTCGGCGAGACACTCTCCTGCGGGACAGGCGCCGTCGCATCGGCGCTTGCTGTCCGCTCCTGGGCTGGCGCAGGCGCGCCGGACGTGTGGTCCGTGCGAGTCCCGGGTGGCGTCCTCAACGTCACCGTCGCACCTGTCGACGGCGTCGAGCACGTGTTCCTGTCCGGGCCGGCCGAGATCGCCTTCACCGGCGTTGTCGAGGACGACCTCGCTACTGAGCTCGCCGTACCCGCAGCACTCTGAATCCGGCGTCCGTCGAGTGGCGCTCGACCGACAGCTCCGGGCCGAACTGCTTCGCGATCCAGGCCTGCAGCGAGTCGCCGCCGAGCTTCTTCGCGACGACGAGCCATGCCTCCCCGTCTGCGCTGAGGCGGGGAAGCCAGTCCATGAGCAGCTCATGAAGCGCGTCCTTGCCGATCCTGATGGGCGGATTGGACCAGATGAGGTCGAAGCGGGCGTCAGCGGGGACATCGGCTGGCAGGGATGTCCTGATCCGATCGAGGCGGAGGTTCTCCGCGTTCTCACGGGTCAGGAGGAGCGCTCGCTCGTTGACGTCGACCGCCCACACATCGAGTTCGGGCGACTCGAGCGCCAGGGCCAGGCTGATCGCGCCCCAGCCGCAGCCGAGATCCAGCGCCGTGCCAGTTGCTGGAGGCTTCGGGGCGGCGGCGAGGAGAGCTTGCGTGCCTCGGTCGAGGTGCTCCGGGCTGAAGGTGCCTCCGGCCGTGGTGACGGTCGCGGCGTGCCCCCGGAGCCTGACCTGGATGCTTCGCCGCTCGAGCGGGCCGTCTGGGGTTGCTGAGAAGTAATGCTGAGCGGTCACCCCTAGACGCTAGCACCGGCGTAGAATCGTACGAATATGCGAGATTCTGAAACTCCTCCAGGCGAGAGCAACGACGCGATCGACCGAATCCTGCGAGCGGCGAGAGAGCCGGGCGCCACCATGACCCTGTTCTCGTCCGGGCGTGCGCAGGCATTGCAGGACGGTGCGAGCACGGGGTACGACGGCGAATCCGATGGTGACCAGCTCGAACGCGAGGCGCGCCAATCCCTGCGGCGCGTCGAGAGCCTGCGCACGGAACTCGAGGACGTCACCGAGGTCGAGTACCGCAAGGTGCGTCTTGAGCGGGTTGTCCTGGTCGGGGTCTACCGTCGCAACTCCCTCGAGGAGGCCGAGAACTCCATGCAGGAGCTGGCCGCTCTCGCGGAGACGGCGGGCGCCGTCGTCCTGGACGGCGTGCTCCAGCGGCGACCCAACCCGGACCCGGCCACGTACCTGGGCCGAGGCAAGGTCGCTGAGCTCAAGGAGATCGTCGCGGCCCTCGAAGCCGACACGGTGGTCGCGGACACGGAGCTCGCGCCAAGCCAGCGGCGTGCGCTCGAGGACGAGATCAAGGTCAAGGTCATCGACCGCACGGCCGTGATCCTCGACATCTTCTCCCAGCACGCGAAGAGCCGAGAGGGCAAGGCTCAAGTCGAGCTGGCGCAGATGGAATACATGCTCCCGCGCCTCCGAGGCTGGGGTGAGTCGATGTCCCGCCAGGCCGGTGGGCAGGTCGGCGGCGGAGCCGGTATGGGCTCGAGAGGTCCCGGTGAGACGAAGATCGAGCTCGATCGTCGCCGCATTCGCACGAAGATGGCCAAGCTCCGGCACCAGATCGCGGACATGAAGGACGCGCGCGACGTGAAGCGCGCGACTCGCGAGCGCAACCAGGTGCCGGCCGTCGCCATCGTCGGCTACACCAACGCCGGCAAATCGAGCCTCCTCAACCGCATCACCCACGCGGGTGTGCTCGTCGAGAACGTGCTCTTCGCGACGCTCGACGCGACGGTGCGCAAGGCATCCACGGAAGACGGCCGCCCGTACACGATCGCCGACACCGTCGGGTTCGTGCGCAACCTGCCTCACCAGCTTGTCGAGGCCTTCCGATCGACGCTCGAGGAGCTGCAGGCTGCCGATGTCATCGTGCACGCCGTCGACGCCTCGCACCCGGACCCGGCCGCCCAGCTCGCCACCGTGCGTGACGTCATCGGCGAGGTCGAGGCGCACGACGTCCCGGAGATCGTCGTCTTCACCAAGGCCGACCTCGTCGACAGCGATCGACGCCTTGAACTGCAGGGCCTCGCGAATGACGGCATCTTCGTGTCTGCGCACACCGGCGAGGGCATCGACCTGCTGCTCGCTCGAATCGCAGAACTGCTTCCGACGCCGGAGGTCACGATCGACGTGCTCGTGCCGTTCGAACGCGGCGACCTCGTCTCCTACCTCCACGAGCGCGGTGCTGTGCTCGAGCTGGGTCACGAGGAGGGTGGCACGCGCCTCAAGGCGCGAGTGAATCCCGATCAGCTCGGCCTGTTCGAGGAGTTCACCGTCGCGGGCTGAGTCGCTGCAGCACGACTGAGCACTGAACGCAGAAGAGCGGCAAGCCCGATGGGCTTGCCGCTCTTCTGCGTTCAGGCGGGTCTTCTGTGGAGAGGATCAGATGGAACGGAGCACCGCGACGACCTTGCCCAGGATCTCAGCCTCGTCGCCCAGGATCGGCTCGAAGTCGCTGTTGCGGGGGAGCAGCCAGATGTGTCCGTCCCGCTTGCGGAAGGTCTTGACCGTGGCCTCGCCGTCGAGCATGGCGGCGACGATGTCGCCGTTCTCGGCAGTGCGCTGTGACCGCACCACGACCCAGTCGCCATCGCAGATGGCGGCGTCGATCATCGACTCGCCGACCACGCGGAGCAGGAAGAGCTCGCCCTTGCCAACGATCTGGCGGGGGAGTGCGAAGACATCCTCGACCTGCTGTTCAGCCGTGATCGGGATGCCGGCTGCGATGCGACCCACGACGGGCACGAAGGCGGCCTCCGCCGTGTCGTTCGAGTCGCCATCGTCGGCGTGGTCGAAGTGCACGAGCACCTCGAGGGCGCGTGGCATGCCCGGGTTCCGCTTGATGTAGCCGAACTTCTCCAGCTGCCCGAGCTGATGGGTCACGCTCGAGAGCGAGACCAGCCCGACCGTATCGCCGATCTCCCGCATGCTCGGCGGGTACCCGCGAGTGCGAACCGACTCGATGATGCAGGTCAGGATGCGCTCCTGCTTCTCGGTCAGCTTTCTGTAGATGTCACTCGCTGGCTTCTTGGCCATGTCGTCTCCGTCCGCTCTCCGACACGGAATGTCGGTGGCAGGTGATGCACTGCCTGATAGCGCCAACCCTACCGAGGGTGCACGCAGCTACGAAACATTTCTTCGAGTGTTGTGGAGGAAAGTTCGACAGATTCGAACGTTCGACCTTGACTTGACACTTTGTTCGTAGCTATATTCAGTACATACATTCGACCACTCGAAGATGTGGACGAATCAGGAGGAATCATGAACAACACTGCCGCACCGCTCCGCCTCACCGCTCGAGGCCGCCGGGTCGTCCTGGCGCTCGCCGCGCTGCCCGTCGCCGCCGCCATCGCGCTCGGCGCCACGCACATGACCTCTGCAGCGGCATCGAACGAGACAGCCGATGTCGAGTTCGAGTACGTCACGGTCGGCGCGGGCGACACTCTCTGGGGAATCGCCGAGGAGGTCGCGGGCGACGCAGATGTCCGCGATGTCATCGTCGAGATCTCCAAGCTCAACGCGCTCGAGAACGGCACGGTTCAGGCCGGCCAGCGCCTCGCGCTCCCGCTCGACTGACGTCGTACATGTCGTCGACGAACACCTCGGCCGGGGCGTGGTGGGGGCCTCGTCGTAGGCTTGTCCGGTGACCTCGTTCGAAGACCTGCCCATCCGCGACGACCTTCGCGGACTCACCCCATATGGTGCGCCTCAGCAACCGGTGCGCGTCGCCATCAACGTCAACGAGAACCCGCACCAGGTTCCAGAGGTCGTCGCAAGACGCATCATCGAAGCGATCGCTCGCGAGCTCCCGGGTCTCAACCGGTACCCGGACCGCGAGTTCACCGCACTCCGGGAGCAGCTGAGTGTCTACCTGGGTCACGGCATCTCTCCCGAGCAGGTGTGGGCGGCGAACGGCTCCAACGAGATCATGCAGCAGCTCTTGCAGGTCTTCGGGGGGCCAGGCCGGAGTGTGCTCAGCTTCACGCCCAGTTACTCGATGTACCCGCTGCTCACCCAAGGTGTGGGGTCCACCTGGGTGCCCGTGACGCGCGCCGGTGACTTCACGATCACCGCAGAGCTCGTCACCGAGGCCATCGAGCGGGAGCAGCCCGACATCACGATCATCTGCTCGCCCAACAACCCGACGGGCACCGCGACCGACCTCAGCGTGATCGCCGCGGCCTACGAAGCGACCGACGGCATCCTCATCGTCGACGAGGCCTACGCCGAGTTCCTCCCAGACGGCGAGGAGACCGCGCTCTCGCTGCTTCCCGGGCGCGAGCGGCTCGTCGTCTCGAGGACCATGAGCAAGGCATTCGCGTTCGCGGGTGCTCGAGTCGGGTACTTCGCGGCCGACTCCGCCGTCGTGGATGCCGTGCGGTTGGTCCGCCTTCCCTACCACTTGTCTGCGATCACCCAGGCCGCGGCAACCGCCGCACTCGAGTGCTCCGAGATCATGCTGCAGCAGGTCGACGCCATCCGCGAGCAGCGGGACCGCCTTCTCGCAGAGCTCCCGGCGCTCGGTTTCACGCCCTGGGAGTCCGGGGCGAACTTCGTGCTCTTCGGGGGCGTCGATGACCCGGCAGACACCTTCGCTCGGCTGCTGGAACGCGACATCCTGGTCCGCGACGTCGGCATCCCGAACACGCTCAGGGTGACGGCGGGTACACGGGCGGAGACGTCCGCGTTCCTGGACGCTCTCGCCGAGATCACGAACGCCGGAAAGGCCTAGGCTGGAGGGATGACCACGACGCCACGCACTGCGACGCTCTCGCGAGCAACGAGCGAGTCCTCCATCGAGCTGAGCCTGAACCTGGACGGCACCGGCATCGCCGACATCCAGACGTCGGTGCCGTTCTACGACCACATGCTCACGGCCTTCGCGAAGCACTCGCTCACCGACCTCACGGTCCGCGCCACGGGCGACACGGAGATCGACGTGCACCACACGGTGGAGGACACGGCGATCGTCCTCGGTCAGGCGATCCGGCAGGCCCTCGGCGACAAGTCCGGTATCGCCAGGTACGGCGACGCGCGGGTTCCGCTCGACGAGTCGTTGGCTGAGGCAGTCGTCGACATCTCAGGGCGACCGTTCCTCGTGCACACGGGGGAGCCGGACGCGTTCGTCTACCACCTCATCGGCGGTCACTTCACGGGGGCGATGGTGCGCCACGTCTTCGAGGCGATCACCTTCCACGCCGGTCTGACCGTGCACGTCGAACTCATCCGCGGGCGCGACCCCCACCACATCGCCGAGGCAGAGTTCAAGGCATTCGCCAGGGCGTTCCGCGCTGCGAAGCGCCTCGACCCCGAGGTCGTCGGCATCCCCTCGACGAAGGGCGCCCTGTGACCGGACCCGCCCGTCCGCGCGTCGTCGTCGCCGACTACGGCTCAGGCAACGTGCACTCGGCAGTCAAGGCGCTCGAAGCGGCGGGAGCCGACGTCGAGCTCACCGCCGACCGCGCCGCGGCCTACGACGCCGACGGCTATGTCGTTCCGGGCGTGGGCAGCTTCGCGCACGTCATGGAAGCCATCAACCGGCAGCGCATCGGCGAGATCGTCGGCAGGCGCCTCGCCGGCGGTCGCCCGGTCCTCGGCATCTGCGTCGGCATGCAGATCTTCTTCGACGGCGGCATCGAGGGCGGGGAGCGCGCCGAGGGCCTCGGCGAGTGGCCAGGGGAAGTGACCGAGCTCCACGCCGACGTGCTTCCGCACATGGGCTGGAACCTCGTCGATCCGCCGACCGCCTCCAAGCTCTTCGCGGGCATCGCCGATGAGCGCTTCTACTTCGTGCACTCGTACGCGGCGCACGAGCTGCCGCTCGAGCCGCATCCCAAGGCCCGCCCGGTGCTCGTCACATACGCGGAGCACGGCGAGCGCTTCATCGCGGCCATCGAGAACGGTCCGCTCTCGGCCACGCAGTTCCACCCCGAGAAGTCTGGCGAGGCCGGCGTTCGCCTGCTCCGCAACTGGATCGAGACGCTCCCGACGCGGGCCTAGGCCGATCGCCGCGGCGCGCGGGGCGACTGCCTGCCGATACGCTATTGCCCGGACGGCCAGGGCCTGACCTTCCGGCGTCGACGTCCAGGCGCCTCTGAACGAGAACAAGGAACCAACGCTCGTGAGCGAATTCAACACGTCACCGGAGCTCGTGCTCTTCCCCGCAATCGACCTCGCGGGTGGTAAGGCCGTCCGCCTGGTCCAGGGGGAAGCAGACTCGGCCACGAACTACGGCGACCCCGTCGATGCGGCCGAGGACTGGATCGAGCAGGGCGCCGAGTGGATCCACCTCGTCGACCTCGACGCCGCCTTCGGGCGCGGTGAGAACCGCGGCGTCATCAAGCGCGTCATCCGGGCCGCCAAGCACGTCAACGTCGAGCTGTCCGGCGGGATCCGCGACGACGAGTCGCTCGAGCGTGCGGTCGAAGCCGGTGCGAGCCGCATCAACCTCGGTACGGCGGCGCTCGAGAACCCGGAGTGGGCCGCCAGCGTCATCGCCCGCTACGGCGAGCTGATCGCCGTGGGTCTCGACGTGCGGGGCACGACGCTCGCGGCCCGCGGCTGGACGCGCGATGCCGGCGACCTCTGGACAGTGCTCGAGCGTCTTGAAGAAGCCGGTTGTGCTCGCTACGTCGTGACCGACGTGACCAAGGACGGCACGCTGCAGGGCCCGAACCTGCAGCTCCTGAGCGACATCCTCGACCGCACCGATCGACCTGTCGTGGCCTCCGGCGGCGTCTCGAGTCTCGATGACCTCGTCGCTCTCCGTGGGTTGGTCCCGCAGGGGCTCGAAGGTGCGATCATCGGCAAGGCCCTCTACTCCGGGGCGTTCACGCTGGTCGAAGCGCTCGACGTCTCGTCCTGAATCGAGAGGCGCCGACCCATGCCGTCCCTGCCTGAGCACTTCCACCCGAGCGAAGCTGACTCGGCCGGCCAGAGCTGGTCGGGGCGGAGCTTCGGCGACAACCCCTTCCGTGACGACGACGGCACTGCGCCCGCAGCGTTCCTCGCCGCGATGCAGCGCTTTCGCGCGCGCGAGGCCGGGCCGGACGCCGTCGTCGACGCTCTCCGTCAGGCGAGAGTGCTCATCCCTCTCGTCGCGAAGCTCGGTGAGGCCGGTGTCAACGAGCAAGGGTCCACCGTCGACAAGAGCGCCGATCTCTCGATCGTGACCGTCGCCGGTCCGGATGGTCGCACCGTCCTTCCCGTGTTCACCTCGGCTGATGCGATGAGGCGGTGGAACCCGACCGCCCGCCCGGTCCCGGCGCTCATGCAGCGTGCCGCCATCTCCGCTGCGGCCGAGGGCAGCGACCTCATCGTCGTCGACGCGACGAGTGACACGGAGTTCGTCGTCCGTCGACCTGCGGTGTGGGCGATCGCGCAAGAGCAAGAGTGGGTCGCTCCGTGGGTCAACCCCGTGGTCGCCGATGAGCTCTCACGGGTCATGGCAGAGCTGGTCGAGGTGCTCGGCCTCGATCTCGTGCCTGGCGATCCGGAGGCCCGGCTGACCGGACCGGAGCTGCGGGTGGTGCTCCACGTGGGGCCAGCGGTCGGCCGCGATGAGCTCGCCGACCTGTCGCGGCGGGCCAGTGAGCTGCTGCAGGGGAGTGAAGCGTTCCGCACCGAGGTCGATTCCCTCGGCATCTCCTTCTCCCGTGCCGCCGGGTCTCACGCGGGGGAGGCGCAGGGCCGTACGGGCCTCGATTCTAAGCGGTCCTGGTGGCGCCGCAGAGGGGATTGACCTGGCTCAGCATGTCGGGCAAGGCTTGCCTGTAGGCTCACCGAGAAGTAATTAGATACTCTTATAGCTAGCCAACCGAACTAAAGGGAGTGGTGCCGAGTGATTCGTGAGCCTCTGGCGAGCCCCCGTGGCCAGGGTTCGGACTTCGAGCTTGCAGCGAAGCAGCTGCTCGAGGTGCGACGGCGCATCGAGGAGTTCCTCGACGGGCGCGTCCAGGCGGCCAGTGTCATCGATGAAGGCCTCGCGACCCTCTGGCGCATTACGGCTCGGAGTGCGGAGGGCGGCAAGCTCTTTCGGCCGGCCCTGGTCGTACAGAGCTACCTCGCCTACACGGGCGCGGAAGAGGTGCCGGATGCGGTGATCGAGCTGGCGACGGCGACCGAGCTCCTCCATCTTGCGTTCCTGACGCACGACGACGTCATCGACAACGACACGATGCGCCGTGGTGTGCGGAACCTGCTTGGGAGCGTCGAGGAGATCGTCGGCGGTTCGGAGTTCGATGACGAACGCGGGAACCGTCTCGGCCAGGCCGCCGCGATCCTGGTCGGTGACCTCCTGCTCTCGGAAGCCCACCTGCGCGTCGCGCGCATCGACCTGCCGCATGCGGTGCGCCTCCGTGTGCTCGACGCCATCGAGCGTGCGCTCTCCGTGTCTGTGGCCGGAGAGTTCAGCGATGTCAGCCTGTCGGTCCGGGCAGACCATCCCGCGCTCGCCGAGGTGCTGTCCATGAGCTCGAACAAGACGTCGGCGTACACCGTTCTGCTTCCGCTGGAACTCGGCCTGATAGCGGCGGGTGGAGAAGACCTCGTGGACGCGCGGCTCATCGCACAGTTCTCCGATGCGGCTGGCCTGGCGTTCCAGCTCCAGGATGATCTCTTCGGCGTCTTCGGAGATCAGCACAAGCTCGGGAAGGCGCCGTACTCGGATATTCGCGAGGGCAAGTTCACGGCACTGATCGCGCTCGCGTGCGGGACACCCGTATGGAACGAGCTCGAGTCGCTGCTCGGCGACCCGCAGCTCAGCGAGGTCGACGGAGCGAAGGCGCGCGACCTCATTGACGCGTCCGGTTCACGTGCGGCTGTCGAGCAGGAGCTCGCGGCGCAGTTCGCGAGGGCGAGCGCCGCGGCCCGTGCCGTTGGCGCCTCGGGCCGCGAGGGCGATAGGAATCTTGCGGAGATGATGGAGCGGCTGCTCATGCTGCTGGAGCGGCGCACCTCATGATCTCTCCGCTCGAGCAGTACACGCGCACGGCGGAGAAGTCTGCGGCAGAGGTCATCTTCGCGTACTCGAGTTCCTTCGGGGCGGCCACGCGGCTGCTCGGCCGCCGCACGGTGAAGCCCGTGCGCAGCATCTACGCGCTCGTCCGGGTCGCCGACGAGATCGTCGACGGTGTGGGAGCGCTCGCCGGCCTCTCGCTCGAACAGCAGCACGCTGCGCTGGACGGGTTGGAGGCGCAGACGCTGGAGGCGATCGAATCCGGATTCAGCACCAACCTGGTGGTGCACGCGTTCGCGGTGACGGCGCGACGCTGTGGGTTCGGGGCCGAACTGGTCGTCCCCTTCTTCGCGTCGATGCGCATGGACCTGGAGCCGAAGTCCCTCGACGTGGAGGAGCAGCGGCGGTACGTCTACGGCTCCGCCGAGGTCGTCGGCCTGATGTGCGTCCGCGTCTTCCTGACGGGCGTCTCTCGCACGGACGAGGAACGCGAGCGGATAGACGCGGCTGCGTGCGCGCTCGGCGCGGCTTTCCAGAACGTGAACTTCCTGCGCGACGTGGGTGATGACGCCGATCGGCTCGGCCGGGACTACCTCCCGGTGGAGGGGCTCGAGTCGGCGCCGCTCGACGAGCGTCGCAAGCTCATCTGGCTCGACCGCATCCGCGCAGATATCGAGACGGCGGATGCGGGCATCCCGCTGCTTCCGCGAGACTGCAGGAGGGGTGTCGCGCTCGCGAGCGCGCTCTTCTCCGCCCTGGCCGACCGCATCGCGGCGACGCCAGCGGAGCAGTTGCGCACGACGCGAGTCAGGGTTCCCGGCGCCGAGAAGGCGCGTATCGCAGCACGAGTCCTTCTGGAGACACGATCATGAGCACTCGAGCAGTTGTCGTCGGCGCTGGAATGGCGGGGCTCGCCACGGCGGTCCTCCTCGCGCGGGACGGTTTCGCCGTGACCGTGCTCGAGAAGAACGACAGGGTGGGAGGCCGAGCCGGTCTTCTCGAAGTCGATGGGTTCCGCTTCGACACCGGCCCGAGCTGGTACCTCATGCCGAGCGTCTTCGACCACTACTTCGCACTGGCGGGCACGAGCACCGAGGAGCAGCTCGACCTCAGGATGCTCGACCCCGGCTACCGCGTCTTCCCGGAGCCGACCGCCGACGGCGCACGCAGCGAGCCCATCTCCATCCCGTACGGCCAGGACGCCGTGCGTGAGCTGGTCGCCGAGCTCGAGCCTGACGCGCTCTCCGCGTTCGATGACTACCTCGAGACCGCCAGACGCGCCATGGACATGGCCGAGGACGTCTTCCTCTACAACACGTTCGCGAACCCGCTGTCCCTTGTCGGCGAGCGAGTCCGCCGCGAGCTGCCGGATCTCCTCACCTGGCTGACCACGCCCCTCGAGAAGTTCGTCGAGGAGTCCTTCACGCATCCGCTGCTTCGCCAGATCCTCGCGTATCAGGCTGTGTTCCTCGGAACCGATCCGCGCCGCGCGCCGGCGATCTACCACCTCATGAGCCGCATGGATCTCGTCGAGGGCGTGCAGTACCCGATGGGTGGCTTCACGGCCGTGGTGGATGCGCTGCACGGCCTCGCGGTCGAGGCCGGAGTCGAGTTCAGGCTCGAGGCCGAGGTCACGGGCATCGCCGTCTCGCACGGGTGGAGCCGTGGTGTGCACTGGCGGGACGCGGCGGGCAAGCGGCACTTCGAGGACGTCGAGGTGGTCGTCTCGGCGGCTGACCTGCACCACACGGAGACGCAGCTGCTGCCGGAGCGGTACCGCAGCTACCCGGAGCGGGTGTGGCAGAAGACCGACTCCGGTCCGGGCGCCGTGCTCGTGATGCTCGGTGTCGAAGGCGAGCTGCCGACGCTCCCGCACCACTCGCTGCTCCTCACGAAGGAGTGGGGCGAGAACTTCGACGCCATCTTCGGGACGGGCGTTGCGCTGCCGGACCCGGTCTCCGTCTACGTGTGCAAGCCGAGTGCAACGGATCCCGAGGTCGCGCCAGACGGGCACGAGAACCTGTTCATGCTCATCCCGGTGAAGGGGGATCCCGCCATCGGCGGGGGAGGAGCGGACGGCCGGGGAGACGCGGAGGTCGAGCGCATCGCCGACCTCGCGATCGCCCAGCTCGCCGAGTGGACCGGGGCTCCCGATCTGGCCAGCCGCATCGTCGTTCGGAGCACGCTCGGGCCCGCGGACTTCGTGAACGACTACAACTCGTGGCGCGGCGGCATCCTCGGCCCGTCGCACGAGCTCGCCCAGTCGGCCATGCTCCGAGCGGGCAATGCCTCCCCGAAGGTCAAGGGGCTGTACTACGCGGGTGCGACGGTCAACCCCGGTGTCGGTGTGCCGATGTGCCTGATCAGCGCGGAGCTCGTCCTCAAGCATGTGCGGGGCGACCGCAGCGCCGGGCCGCTGGGGGTCGAGAACCGGTGACGGTCGCCACCGTCCACCTCTGGGGAACCGGTAGCGCGAGCACCGGCCTCGGGTTGACTGCGAAGACGACGCTGCAGCTGCTCGGGCGACGCAGGCCGGAGGGGCTGCGCTTCTCCCGCATCCTCGGCACGGCGAAGGGGACGAGCTTCTCGTCGCGAGACGCCGACCTCGGGCACTGGGCGCTGGTCGCCTCCTGGGAGTCGCAGCAGGCGGCTGATGCCTTCGACCGTGGGCCACTGGTCGCCGCCTGGGATGCGAGCGCTCGGGAGCGGGTCAGGGTTCGCATGCGCGCCATCCGCTCCGTCGGGCTGTGGGGCGGCCGCGAGCCGTTCGGCCCGGCGGTTGCCGAAGCGGCCGAGGGGCAGCGGGTCGCCGTGATCACTCGCGCCCGGATCCGTCCCTCGGCGGTGCACCGCTTCTCTGGGACCGTGCCGCCCATCGCCGCCGAGCTGATGCAAGCGAGGTCGCGTGGTCTGCGGCTCGGATTCGGGATGGGGGAGCTCCCGGCCGGCCTGCTGGGCACCTTCACGCTGTGGGAGTCGGCGCCAGCGCTTCGGGAGTTCATCGCCGGTGCGCCGTCGCACCGCGCGGCGATGCTCGACAGCAGGGCTGGCGAGTGGTTCGCGGAGGAGCTCTTCGCCAGATTCGCAGTGGATGCGGTCGAAGGGTGGGCGGGCGAGACGGGATGAGCTCCGCGCGGCGAGACCCACCACGGGCCACGGGACCAGACGACGAAGATCCAGAGCCACGACCGAGAGGAACGGACTCAAGATGAACGCCATCACACGACGACTCATGTGGGTGACCCTTGCCGCCGGCATGTTCGTGCAGAGTCTCTTCGCCTTCACGGGTGGGGGAACGATACCGCTGACGATCGCGAGCGTCGCGCTCCTGGCTGCCACCGGCGTGCTGCACGCCTGGGCGACGAGGGGGCCGAAGTTCGCGTCCGTGCTGCTCGCAGCGGCCGCGATCGGCTTCTTCGCCGAGGTCGTCGGCGTCGCGACGAGCTTCCCGTTCGGGCAGTACATCTATACCCCGTCGCTGGGCTTCTCGCTCTTCGAGGTGCCCCTGATCGTGCCCCTCGCGTGGGTGACGATCGCCTACCCGGCGGTCATCATCGCGCGGCGCCTCGTCGGCACGGCCCCCGGGGTCCTGCGCCGCATCGCGCGCGTCGCGGTCGCCGCGTGGGCGCTGACCGCCTGGGACGTGTTCCTCGACCCGCAGATGGTCGACTCGGGGCACTGGGGCTGGAAGCACCCTGATCCCGGCATCCCCGGCGTCGACGGCATCCCGCTCACGAACTTCCTCGGCTGGTACCTCGTCTCCCTCATCATCTGCGGGCTCATCGATGCCGTGGCCGCGAGGTCGAAGCGGATCGAGGGCGCACCGGGCGACGCGGTTCCGTTCACGGTCTACCTGTGGACCTATGCGACGTGCGTCGTCGGCAACCTGACCTTCTTCGAGCGTCCGAGCGTCGCTCTCGTCGGCGGCATCATCATGGGCGCTATCGCGGTGCCGCTTGTCGTCGTGCTGCTGCGCGACTGGCGTGCGCGCAGGTCGGCAGATGACCTCGTGACAACCGGCGGTCGCAGCGGGGACGCTCCGCGATGAGCCGTGTCGTCGTGATCGGCGCGGGCGTCGGCGGGCTCGCCTCGGCGGCGCGCCTCGCGTCGCTCGGTCACGACGTGACGGTTCTCGAGCAGTCCGACGTCATCGGCGGGAAGCTCGGCACGATCGAGCACGATGGCTTCCTCTTCGACACTGGGCCATCGCTCGTGACGATGCCGTATGTCTTCGCCGAGCTGTTCGGTCAGACGGGTGCGCCGCTCGAGTCGGTGCTCGAGCTCCGGCGCCTCGAGGTCGCGTGCAGGTATCGATTCGCGGACGGCACCGAGCTCGACATGCCCGGTCGCGTCGAGGAGATCCCCGGTGCGCTGGATGCGGCACTCGGTTCAGGAACTGGGCGGCAGTGGTCGAGGTTCCTCGAGCGCTCCGGAAAGGTGTGGGACATCGCCCGTGGCCCGTTCCTCGAGTCGCCCATCACCGCGGCCGGTATCGCGAGGCTCGCCGCGAACCCGCTGTCGCTCGCGAAGGTCGCCCCGTGGCGGAGCCTCCGCGGCTTCGGCGAGCAGGACCTCGCCGACCCGCGCCTGCGCGCGCTGCTCGACCGCTATGCGACCTACACCGGCTCGGACCCGAGGCGGGCGCCGTCGGCCCTTGCGACCGTCCCGTTTGCAGAGCAGGCGTACGGGTCCTGGTACGTGCCTGGTGGTCTCTGGCGCCTGGGCGCAGCCATCGCCGACCGGGCCCGCGAGTGCGGTGCGCGAATCCGGACGGGGGTGGATGTGACCCGCATCCTGCAGGAGGGTGCGCGGGTATCGGGCGTCGAGACGGCGGACGGCGAGCGCATCGCCGCCGACGTCGTGGTCGCGAACGCAGACGCGGAGACGGTCTACGGGAAGCTGCTCAGCAGCGAGGGCGCCCGGCGCGCGGCGAGGAGCCACGCGAAGCTCGACCCGTCGCTGTCCGGGTTCGTCCTGCTGCTTGCGCTCGACGGGCTGGACGAGGCCGCCTTCGAACACGGCGAAGCCACGCACCACCGGGTGCTCTTCGCCGAGGACTACGACGCTGAGTTCGACGCGATCTTCGGCGTCGGAGGGCAGGCGCAGTCGGGGCCGAAGCCGGTCGAGCGGCCCACGATCTACATCGCCGCACCCGAGGATCCGGAGATCGTTCCCGGTCCAGGCAGCGGTGCCTGGTTCGTGCTCGTCAACGCGCCTCGCCACGACCCTGAGCACGGCGTCGACTGGAATGAGCCCGGCCTCGCCGAGCAGTATGCGGAGTCGCTGCTCGAGCTGATGGCCGAACGTGGCGTGGACGTGCGCGACCACGTGCGGTGGATGCGCATCCGCACGCCCGCCGACCTCGAGCGGGAGACGCGCTCACCAGGGGGCTCGATCTATGGCACGGCGTCGAACGGGGCGAAGGCGTCGTTCCTGCGTCCTGCGAACCGGCAGCCGGTCGAGGGACTCTACCTGGTCGGGGGGTCATCGCACCCCGGGGGCGGCCTGCCGCTCGTGACCCTCTCCGCGGCCATCGTGGCGGAGATGATCGGCCCGGCTGAGGGGCGAGGCTCGACCGCTCCCTGAGCCGCCTGCCCACCGCGACGCGCGGCGATCCGGCAGGCGGCTGCGAACGACTAGCCGTAGACGGGACCCGTGAGGTCCTCGCCCGGCCCCTTGCCGACGGCGTCTGGGTGGTCCGACGCTTCGCGGAACGCGAGCTGCAGCGAGCGAAGACCGTCGCGGAGCGGTCGCGCGTGGTGGTCGCCGAGGTACGGGAGGCTCGCGGTGAGGAGGCCGGCAAGTGCTGAGATGAGCTTGCGGGCCTCGTCGAGGTCGAGCTCGTCCTCACCGCTGTCCTCATCGAGTCCGCAGGCGACCGCCGCGGCGCTCATGAGGTGGACTGCAGTGGTCGTGATGAGCTCCACCGCGGGCACTTCGCCGATGTCGCGGCGCAGGTCGCCGTACTCGGGATCGGTGGCGGAGGGGTTTTCGAGTGAGGCGTCGGTCACGCTGGTCCTTTGTGCGAAGTTCTGGTAATGTAGCGATCGGTTTCTGCTGTGCAGAGACCGCGAAAGAGGATTCGTCCCACCCGCGCAAACCGCTCTACGTAGGTTACCGGGTTGCTCCACTCCCTTCCTCAGTTCGGCCTCACGGCTGCGCGGGAAGAGGTCACAGAGCCTGCAGGACGTGCACGAGTTGCGCGATCTGCAGACTCCATGACGTCGGGTGGAAACACGCTGCGAGCGCAGTGCTGTTGGTGTGACGCCTCCTTTCCACATTCAGTGAAGTCAGGAGCCTTCCATCAGCGAACCACGTACCAATGACCGCATCCGTGCCAGTGAAGTCCGCCTTGTCGGCCCGGGCGGTGAGCAGGTCGGAGTAGTCAAGCTCGAGATGGCCCTGCGCCTCGCGCAGGAGTCTGAGCTCGACCTCGTCGAGGTCGCCCCTAACTCGAAGCCACCCGTCGCCAAGATCATGGATTACGGGAAGTTCAAGTACGAGGCCGCCCAGAAGGCCAAAGAAGCCCGCCGCAACCAGGCCAACACGGTCCTGAAAGAGGTCCGCTTCCGCCTGAAGATCGACGCCCACGACTACGAGACCAAGCGCAAGCGCGCTATCGGCTTCCTCGAAGACGGCGACAAGGTCAAGGCCATGATCCAGTTCCGCGGTCGCGAGCAGTCGCGCCCGGAGATGGGCGTGCGTCTTCTCCAGCGCTTCGCTGAAGAGGTCTCGGAGTACGGCACCGTCGAGTCCAACCCCATGATCGATGGCCGCAACATGGTCATGATCATCGGCCCGTTCCGGAACAAGTCCGACGTGAAGGCCGATGCCTCCGCAAAGCGGAACGCAGCTCGCGAGGCGTCGCGGGCGGCCAAGCACGGGCAGCCGTCACCAGACGAAGCTGCACAACCAGCTGTAAATGAAGCTGCGACAGAGTCTGCAGCAGAGTCTGCACCAACAGAGGAGAAGTAATGCCGAAGCAGAAGACCCACTCGGGCGCCAAGAAGCGCTTCAAGGTCACCGGAAGCGGCAAGATCATGAAGCAGCAGGCTGGCCTCCGCCACAACCTCGAGGTCAAGTCCCCCGGTCGCAAGGCTCGCCTGAACCAGGACCAGCTCCTGTCCCCGGCAGACGCCAAGGTCGCCAAGAAGCTGCTCGGCCACTAAGCCGCCCCGCACACGAACTTACTGAGGAGAATCAACACACATGGCACGTGTAAAGCGGGCGGTTAACGCCCAGAAGAAGCGTCGCGTCATCCTTGAGCGCGCATCCGGCTACCGCGGACAGCGTTCGCGCCTGTACCGGAAGGCCAAGGAGCAGGTCATCCACTCGATGGTCTACTCGTACCGCGACCGTCGCGCGAAGAAGGGCGAGTTCCGTCGCCTCTGGATCCAGCGCATCAACGCCGGGTCCCGCGCGAACGGCCTCACGTACAACCGCTTCATCCAGGGCCTCGGCCTTGCCGGCATCGAGGTCGACCGCCGCATCCTCGCTGAGCTCGCCGTGAACGAGCCCGCGACGTTCGCGGGTCTCGTCGAGGCCGCCAAGCAGGCCCTCCCGGCCGACACGTCGGCCCCGCGCGCAGCAGCGTAGCGAACTCCGCGGCCCGACTCGATATGCAGTCAGCGGCCGTCTGAACATGCGGCCGAGAGTCCAGCTCTCGGCCGCATTTTCTTTTGCCTCGAGCTCCGCAGCCGCCCGCATCGGGACGGTGCCGCCCCGCATGAGATCGGCCCCTGAACCACCACTCCAGCCAAGCAGCGCCCCGTGCGCAGGAAGAAGTCGACACCATGATCGAGAGTCCGCGGAACGCGCGAGTCAAGGAAGTCAGGAAGCTCTCGCAGAAGTCCGAGCGCCAGGAGACTGGTCTGTTCGTCATCGAGGGCCCGCAGGCCGTCCGTGAGGCGCTCGTCTCGCGCCCCGAGCTCATCGAGGAGCTGTTCGTCACGCCCACGGCGCTCGAGCGTCACTCCGAGCTGCGCGGCCTCGCCGAGGAGGCGCAGCTCGAGGTCGACTTCGCGAGCGAGGAGGCCATCGACGCGATGGCGGACACCCGCACGCCCCAGGGCGTGATCGCGGTCTGCCGTCAGTTCCCCGCCTCCATCCGGGATGCGCTGCGCGGCTCCCCGAAGCTCGTCGCCATCCTCGAGGAGGTGCGCGACCCTGGCAACCTGGGCACGATCATCCGGGCAGCTGATGCTGCGGGTGCTGACGCCGTGATCCTCACGGGTCGCACGGTCGACCTCTACAACTCGAAGGTCGTCCGCTCGAGCACCGGCTCGATCTTCCACCTTCCGATCGCTGTCGAGGTGACGCTCGACGTCGCGACCTCGCGCGCTCGTGACGCGGGACTGCGCGTCGTGGCCGCCGACATCGACGGTTCGGACCTGCTCTCCGCGCGCGAGTCGGGCGAGCTGGCTCAGCCGACCGCGTGGCTCTTCGGCAACGAGGCCCGTGGCCTCGATGCGGAGCAGCTGGCCTACGCTGACGCGACGATGAGCGTGCCGATCTACGGTCAGGCGGAGTCGATGAACCTCGCGACCGCCGCGTCCGTGTGCCTGTACGAGAGCGCCTTCGCGCAGCGCGCGTAGCGCCCGCGAGCCGCAGCAACGAAACGCTCCCCGCTGGCAGGACCGAGAGACTCGGTACCTGCCAGCGGGGAGCGTTTTGTCGCTGGTGCGTCTAGACGCGATCGCCGTCGTCGCGCTTGCGGAGATCGCTCTGCCGCTGCGCTTCGGCGAGATCGTGCTTGGCCTTCTGCCGCTCGTCCTCTTCGAGTTCGAGGACGTCCGACTGCTGGACCAGGATGAGCTCCGTGTCGGTCACGTTGCCCGCGTTGGTGAGCGGCTCCGGCGCCGCCCCCGCGATGACCTTCGGGTTCTGCGAGATGCGCTTCTGCACGATGGTCGCGAGCCACGAGAGCAGCACGCAGGTCGCGATGTAGATGGCGCCGATCACGATCGTCACCGGGATGTACGGGCGGCCGTAGTCTGCCTGGCCGCCGATGAGCTTCGCCATGTAGAGGAGCTCGTTGTAGGTGATGATCGAGCCGAGGGCCGTGTCCTTGAGCGTCACGACCAGCTGCGCGATGATGACGGGCAGCATCGCGCGGATGGCCTGCGGGAGCAGGATGATCTGCATGACGCCGCTCTTGCGGAGGCCGATGGCGTAGCCGGCCTCGGCCTGTCCGCTCGGCAGCGACTGGACGCCGCTTCGGATGACCTCGGAGAGGACTGAGCCGTTGTACGCGATGAGCGCGATGACGACGGCCCAGAACGGCTCCATCTTGATGCCGATGGCGGGCAGGCCGTAGTACATGAGCATCATGAGGATGAGGACGGGGATAGCGCGGAGCCCCTCGACGACCACCGTGAACGGGATGCGGACCCACGCGTGGTCCGATAGGCGGCCGATGGCGAGGACGAATCCGAGCGCCAGCGCGCCGACGGCGGCGACCAGGAAGGCGCTGAGCGTGGCCCAGAGCGCCTGCGCGATCTGCGTCCAGATGGCCGCGTAGCCGAAGATCTGCCACTTGTTGGCGCTCAGGTTGCCCGTTGCGCCGAGGCGGTAGATCAGGAACGCCACGAGGCCGACGATGACGACGACCGTGATGATCCCGAGGAGCTTGTTGCGAGCGAGCGCGCGGGGTCCCGGGACGTCGTAGAGAACTGAGGTCTGGCTCATCGGGCAACCTTCCAGTGGCGTTCGAGCGCGTTCTGCACCCACGAGAGCAGGAGCACGAGGACGATGAAGACGATGGCGACCCAGATGAGCACCTCCATCGCGTTCTCACCCCGCTCGCTCATGTTGGCGCGGATGATGCCGAGGTTGACGGCCGAGAACCCAGCAGCGACGGTGGTGTTCTTCAGCAGTGCGATGAGGACGCTCATCATGGGCGGGACGACGGCGCGTGCTGCCTGTGGGAGCACGATGAGGGTCATGACCTGCCCGAAGGGAAGGCCGATGGCTCGCGCGGCCTCTGCCTGGCCGACAGGCACGGTGTTGATGCCGCTTCGAAGCACCTCGGCGACGTACGTGGCGGTGTAGACGCCCAGCGCGAGGATGCCGAGGAGCAGGTAGTCGGTGCGGCCCATCGGGATGAGGACGGGCACGGCGAAGACGAAGATGAAGAACACCAGCGTGAGTGGCGTGTTGCGCACGATGTTGACGTAGGCGGCGCCGACGGCCCGAGCGATCGGGACCGGCGAGACCCGCATGGCACCCACGATGAAGCCGAGGACGAGCGCGAGGAGCGCGCCCCCGAAGAAGAGGATGAGCGTCCCGATGAGGGCCTCACTCCACAGGTCGAGGTGGTTCGTGAAGATATCGAACACGCTCGCCTTCCTTTCTGAGACAGGGCGCGAGGCGCCCTAGGTGCGAACGAGCGGCGGCGAGAGTGAGTCTCGCCGCCGCTCGCCTGTGGGATTAGTAGCGGTCGACCGCTGGCTGCGAGACCGTGGTTCCGGAGGAGCCGAGGTTGTAGTCGAAGATCGACTGCCACACGTCGCCGCCCTCTTCGAGGGTCGTGTTGAAGTGGTCGCGGAGCGCGTCGTCGCCCTTGGCGAGGCCGATGCCGTAGAGCTCTTCGCTGAAGGGCTCGCCGACGACCTTGAGCTGCTCAGGGTCCTGAGCCGCGTAGCCGATGAGGATGGCCTCGTCGGTCGTCACTGCATCGACCTGGCCGTTGAGGAGCGCCTCGACGCACTGCGAGTACGTGTCGAACTCGGTGGTCGTGACCTCTGGGTAGTTGTCGCGGATGTTCTGGATCGGCGTCGAGCCGGTCGCGGAGCAGACGTTGACGCCGGCGACGAGGTCGTCGACACCCGTGATCTCGGAGTCGGCGCCGACGAGGAGGCCCTGTCCGGTCTCGAAGTACGGACCGGCGAAGTCGATCTGGTCCTTTCGCTTGTCGGTGATGGAGTAGGTGCCGACGTAGTAGTCGATGTCGCCGTTGGAGATCGCCTGCTCGCGGTTGGCGGAGGCGATCGGCTTGAACTCGATGTTCTCCTCGGAGACGCCGAGCGATGCGGCCATCCAGCGTGCGACGTCGACGTCGAAGCCGGTGCGCTCACCGGTCACTGCGTCGAGGTAGCCGAGGTTCGGCTGGTCTTCCTTGACGCCGACGACGACCTTGTCGCCGCGCGCCTTGATGGCGTCGAACGTGGGCGAGCCTTCGATCGCGACGTCCGTCGCGACCTCGAAGACGGGTGCTTCACCGGTCGTGGTGCCTTCGTCGCCGCCTGCAGCGGGCGGGGCGCCTTCGGCGCATCCGGTCAGTACGAGTGAGGCCAGGATGCCTGCGCCGAGAATGGCGCTGAGCTTGGTCTTTCGCATTTCTTCTCCTTCTGTTGGAAGTCTGTCTGGTCCTGGAGGACGGTCGGGGCGCGGTCCGCGCCTGCCGTCAGTGGGTGATGAGCTTGGAGAGGAAGTCCTTGGCGCGGTCGGTCTTCGGGTGCGTGAAGAAGTCCTCAGGCGCCTGGTCTTCGAGGATCTGGCCGTCGGCCATGAAGACGACCCGGTCGGCCGCCTTGCGGGCGAAGCCCATCTCGTGGGTCACGACAATCATCGTCATGCCCTCCTTCGCGAGATCGACCATGACGTCCAGGACCTCGTTGATCATCTCGGGGTCGAGGGCGCTCGTGGGCTCGTCGAAGAGCATGACCTTCGGCTTCATGGCCAGTGCGCGGGCGATCGCGACACGCTGCTGCTGACCACCGGAGAGCTGGGCAGGGAACTTCGCCGCCTGGTGGCCGATGCCGACGCGGTCGAGAAGCGCCTTTGCCTCTTTCTCGGCGTCGGCCCTCGAGAGCTTGCGGACCTTGATGGGGCCGAGAGCCACGTTCTCGAGGATGGTCTTGTGCGCGAAGAGGTTGAAGGACTGGAAGACCATGCCGACGTCGGCGCGGAGCGCGGCGAGTGCCTTCCCTTCCTTGGGCAACACCTTCCCGTCGATCCGGATTTCCCCCGAGGTGATCGTCTCGAGTCGATTGATCGTGCGGCACAGGGTCGACTTGCCGGAACCGGAGGGCCCGATGACGACGACGACCTGACCGCGCTCGACGTTGAGATTGATGTCCTTCAGGGCGTGGAATTCACCGTAGTGCTTCTCGACGTGATCAACGACGACGAGGGGCTCGCTCTGATTTTGCATGGAGCGATTCCACCACAGCGTCAGACTGCGCGGTTGCCTATTTCTCGCTTTCGCAACGAGATGGTTACCTGATTGGTGCACGTCGGCCACAATTTCGGTGCTCATGGATACACCTGGACCCTGGAAGATCGCCGGATTCACGCGGATCCTGATCGAGGAACGGGACGAAGCCGCGTTCTCCCGGAGGCCCCGACACGCCTCGTCTCACAGTGTGAGAAAAGCGGATCCATGGTTCTGGAGCCGTTGTCCACTGCGTTCGCTAAACTCGACCCTTGTGTCTGACGCCTCATCGAACCCCATCACGCAGGAAGCCGTCGGCTCCGCGGTCGACGCGGCACTCGCCGCCATCGCCGCGGCGCCCGACCTGACCGCACTCAAGCGCGTGCGCGCCGAGCACCTGGCGGAGGGTTCGGCGATCGCGTCGCTGAACGCCGCCATGCGCTCCGTCCCCAAGGAGAGCAAGAAGGAAGCCGGTCAGCTCATCGGGCAGGCCCGCAGCCGGGTCAACGAGTCCTTCGCCGCTCGCGAGGGGGAGCTGGCCGAAGCTGAGGCCGCCGCGCGTCTGGCTGCGGAGACCGTCGACGTCACGCTCGCGCGACCCGCTCGCGGAACGGGAGCCCGGCATCCGCTCACCGTGCTGCAGGACCGGGTGAGCGACATCTTCGTCGGCATGGGCTGGGAGATCGCGGAGGGGCCGGAGCTCGAGAGCGAGTGGTTCAACTTCGACTCGCTCAACTTCGACGCTGACCACCCGGCCCGAGCCATGCAGGACACCTTCTTCGTCGAGCCCGCCGACCGGCACCTCGTGCTGCGCACCCACACGTCGCCCGTTCAGATGCGCTCCCTCATCGAGCGCGGCGTGCCCCTCTATGTGCTCGCACCGGGTCGCACCTACCGCACCGATGAGCTCGACGCGACGCACACGCCGGTCTTCACGCAGTTCGAGGGCATCGCGATCGACAAGGGCCTCACGATGGCTCACCTTCGCGGCACGCTCGAGCACTTCGCGACGTCGATGTTCGGCGACGAGGCCCGCATCCGTCTGCGCAACAACTACTTCCCCTTCACGGAGCCGAGTGCCGAGATGGACATCTGGCACCCGGGGGCCAAGGGCGGCCCGCGCTGGATCGAGTGGGGCGGATGCGGCATGGTGCACCCCAACGTGCTGCTGGCGGCCGGTGTCGACCCAGAGGAGTACCAGGGCTTCGCGTTCGGCATGGGCGTCGAGCGCACCCTCATGTTCCGCAACGCGCTCACCGACATGCGAGACATGGTCGAGGGCGATGTCCGCTTCAGCACTCAGTTCGGAATGGTGATCTAATCATGCGCGCTCCACTCTCCTGGCTCCGCGAGTACGCGGAGATCCCCGCCTCGGTGTCCCCGGCATCGGTGCTCGATGCCTTCGTTCGTGTCGGGCTCGAGGACGAAGCCGTGCACGGCACGCAGCTGCAGGGCCCCATCGTCGTGGGTGAGGTGCTCTCGGCCGAGCCCGAGCCGCAGTCGAACGGGAAGACCATCAACTGGTGCCAGGTGCGTGTTGCGCCTGAGGGTCAGCTCGCGGCCGATGGCGGTGCGGATGTGCGCGGCATCGTCTGCGGCGCGCATAACTTCGGCGTGGGCGACTCGGTGGTCGTCACGCTTCCCGGCGCCGTCCTTCCGGGCGATTTCGCCATCGCGGCCCGGAAGACGTACGGGCATGTGTCCGACGGCATGATCGCGTCCCAGCGTGAGCTCGGCATGGGCGACGACCACGAGGGCATCATCGTGCTTTCCAGGCTCGGCGTCAGCGCGACCCCGGGCACCGATGCCATCGAGCTGCTCGGCCTCACCGAGCAGGCCGTCGAGGTCAACGTCACCCCCGATCGCGGCTACGCGATGTCGATCCGCGGCCTCGTCCGGGAGTACTCGAACGCGACCGGCGTCGCCTTCAGCGATCCCGCGCTGCGACCGCAGCTCGAGGCGATCCTGGCCGAAGCCGTCGCCGCTGACGCGCAGGATGTGCGCGTCCCGGTCTCGGTCGACGATGACGCCTCCGTGCGGGACCAGCCGATGGCCCCCGTGTTCGTCGGCCTCGTCGTCGAGGGCATCGACGCCACTCGGCCGACGCCGACCTGGATGGCCCAGCGACTTCGCCTCGCGGGTATCCGTCCGCTCGGCATCGCCATCGACATCACCAACTACGTGATGCTCGAGCTGGGGCAGCCCATCCACGGCTACGACCTGGACAAGCTGCGCGGCGGCATCCGGGTGCGGCGTGCGGCGGAGGGGGAGCAGCTCACGACCCTCGACGGCAAGGAGCGCACGCTGAGCGCCGAGGACATCCTCATCACCGACGATCGGGGACCGATCGGTCTGGCCGGGGTCATGGGTGGCGAGGAGACCGAGCTCAGCACCGAGACTCGCAACGTGTTCATCGAGGCCGCGTCGTTCTCACCGATCTCCATCGCGCGCACCGCGCGCAGGCACAAGCTGCCGAGCGAGGCCTCGCGTCGCTTCGAGCGTCGCGTCGATCCCCGCGTCGCGCAGCCGGCCGCGGCACGCGTCGCGGAGCTGCTGGTCGAGCACGCTGGCGGACGTGTGATTCGTGCGGGAAGCGTCCACGAGCAGATCCCCACCCCCGAGTCGCTGATCCTCCCGGTTGATGCCGCGTCTCGCATCATGGGCGTCGACTACTCGCTCGACGAGACGATCGGTGCGCTGCGTGCCGTGGGCTGCGAGGTCTGGGAGGAAGCGGAGGGGCTCCTCGGGGTCACCGTTCCGAGCTGGCGCGGCGATCTCACCGAGCCGGTCACGCTCGTCGAGGAGATCGGGCGCCTGTGCGACTTCGAGCGCATCCCGTCCCGCCTCCCCGTCGCCCCTCCCGGGCGAGGGCTGACCCGTGAGCAGCGCCTGCGTCGGGCCGCGGCGGATGTCCTGGCGGCGTCCGGTGCCGTCGAGGTGCAGAGCTACCCGTTCGTCGCCGAGGCGGACACGGTCACGTTCGGCCGACCGGATGCTGGCGAGGTGGCGGCGGTCAAGCTCGCCAACCCGCTCGACCCGCGTGCCGCGTGGCTCCGGACGAGCCTCCTGCCCGGACTCCTCACCATCGCGCACCGGAACGTGTCCCGTGGCCTCACGGACCTGGCGATCTTCGAGACGGGCACCGTCTTCAAGCCGGAGTCCGGGGTCGTGTACGGCGTCGATGAGGTGCCGTCGGTCGCCGTTCGACCGACTCCCGAGCGCATCGCGGAGCTCGAGGCCGGCCTGCCGCCACAACCGCGGCATGCTGCCGGCATCGTGCTCGGACAGCGCGAGCCCAAGCGCCCCGGCCACGCCCCGACCGCCGCGTCCTGGGAAGACGCACTCGAGCTGGTCGCACAGCTCGGCCTCGCGACCGGCGCGGACATCCAGGTGAGGCAGGGGACACACCGCGCGTTCCACCCGGGCCGCTGCGCGGAGCTGTTCCTGAGCTTCGGCGTCGATGAGATCGTCGTCGGCTTCGCGGGCGAGGTGCACCCCGACATCGCTGAGGGGGCCGACCTGCCACGCGTCGTCGCCGCGTTCGAGGTCGACCTCGACGCGGTCATCGACCTGGCACGGCGCGAGGTGCTGCCGGAGCCCATCTCCACCTTCCCGGCAGCCACGCAGGACCTGAGCCTCGTCGTGGACGCGACTGTTCCCGCGGCCGCCGTGTCGGCGGCTGTGACCGAAGGTGCCGGTGCGCTGCTCGAGCAGCTCACCATCGTCGACGACTACCGCGGCGCGGGGCTCGAGGACGGGCAGAAGAGCCTGACGTTCGCGCTTCGCTTCCGCGCGACCGACCGCACGCTGACGGCCGCCGAGGCGAGCGAGGCCAAGGAGTCGGGCGCCATGCTGGCGGCCGAGCGTTTCGGCGCGACCATGCGCGCCTGACGGACGCACGAACTCCGAAGCACGAACTCGAAACAGAGATCGCCCGGCCCCGATGGGGCCGGGCGATGCTGTTCCGCGTGGAGCGGCGTTGCACGCTGGGGGAGACTCAGTGCTCGCGGGCGACCGACGCCTCGTTGAGACTCGCCTCGAGGGCCACCCAGGCGAGCATGGCGCACTTGACGCGCATGACGAACTTCGAGACGCCCTGGAACGCGACCGCGTCCTCGAGCAGATCCTCGTCCGGCTCCGAGCCGTCCCGGGTCCGGAGCATGAGGCGGAACGCGGCGACGAGCTCCTCGATCTCGGCGGTGGTCTTGCCGATCGCGAGCTCGCTGAGCACCGACGCGGAAGCCATGGAGATGCTGCATCCGTCGCCCTGCCACGCGAGCTCCGAGAGACCGGTGCCGGCTTCGTCGAGCTTCACGCGCACGGTGATCTCGTCACCACAGCTGGGGTTGCGTTCGAAGTGCTCGGCCTCGGCGTCAGCGAGGGGACCATCGCCAGACCGCTTCTTCGAATGCTCGAGGATGAGCTGCTGATAGAGGCCGTCGAGCGCGCTCACGCGTCCACTCCGAACCAGGCGCGGATCTGCCCGACCGCGAAGACGAACCGTTCGACGTCTTCACGGCTCGTGTAGAGGTAGCTGCTGGCGCGTGTGGACGCCGTGAGCCCGAGCCTCCGATGGAGGGGCTGTGCGCAGTGGTGGCCACCACGAACCGCGATTCCCTTCGAGTCGAGGAACTGGGTCACGTCATGCGAATGGACGCCCGCGACCTCGAAGCTGACGAGGCCCGCGCGGGGCACGCCGGCTGGCTCGCCGATGATGCGCACGCCTGGAACGCCGGAGAGGCCGGCGAGGAGGAGCTGGCCCATCTCGGCCTCGTGGGACGCGACCGCATCCATGCCGACCGACTCGAGGTAGCGCACGGCCTCGGCGAGCGCGACGACCTGGGAGACCGGCTGCGTGCCGGCTTCGAAGCGCGTCGGGGGAGCCATGAAGTCGCTGGCCGCCATGGTGACGGTCGAGATCATCGACCCGCCTGTGCGGGCGGGCGGCAGCGCGTCGAGCATCTCGGCGCGCCCGTAGAGGACGCCGACGCCGTTGGGGCCGAGCATCTTGTGCCCGGAGAACGCGGCGAAGTCGACGCCGATCGCCGGGAAGTTCACTGGCAGGTGCGGCACCGACTGGCAGGCGTCGAGGACGACGATCGCACCCGCGTCGTGCGCGAGCTCGGTCAGGCGCTTCGCATCCGCGACCAGGCCGGTCACGTTGGAGACGTGCGCGAAGGCGAAGACCTTGGTCCGCGAGGAGATGAGGGCGGCCGCATCCTCGACGCTCCAGGTCCCACGATCGTTGACCGGCACGTAGACGAGTGTCGCGCCGGTGTCCAGCGCCAGCTCCTGCCACGGCACCAGGTTGGCGTGGTGCTCGGCCTCGGTGATGAGGATCTCGTCGCCCTCGCCGATCGCCAGGCGTGTTGCCCGTGGTCCGCCGCGGCCCGCGCTGGCGATGCGGATGCCACCGGTCACGAGGTTGATGGCGTCGGTCGCGTTCAGCGTCCAGGAGATCTGCTCCGGGGCGGCGCCGACGAAGGCGGCGACAGTCTCGCGAGCATCTTCGAAGGCGACCGTCGAGAGGGCCGCGAGCGTGTGCGCCCCGCGATGGACGGCCGCGTTCTCGTGCTCGAGGAAACGCCGCTCGACCTCGAGAACCTGAGTCGGCCGCTGTGACGTCGCGCCGGAGTCGAGATACACGAGCGGCTCGCCGTTCACCTCCTGGTCGAGGATCGGGAAGTCTCGTCGCAGCTGGTTCACCCGTGTGTCGCTCAGCGCCTGGACCGCGGTCGGTGCCCCGTCGGCGCTCGTGGTGGAAGCTGCGTCTTCGGTGTTCAGTGTCACGTCGTCCTCTCATCGGCATCGCGCCGCCGACGCGTGAACGTCGAGGCCTCAGCCTGTCAAGCCTACGAGTGGAACGCGCGTGGCGCGCTCGACATTCCCGCAGGAGACGCCCCAGGAGGCGCCCGTGGGTCCGGTCGACCGTGGGTGGGGGTGGCACGGCCTAGGATGAACGGCATGGCTTTCTCCGTTGCAGTAGCTGGGGCGAGCGGGTACGCAGGTGGCGAACTCCTGCGCATTCTCGCCTCGCACCCCGAACTCGAGGTCCGCACCGTCACCGCGCACGCGAACGCGGGTGAGCGACTGCTGCGCGTGCATCCGCACCTCGCGAGCTACGCCGATCTGGTGCTCGAGCCGACGACCGCGGATGTGCTTAGAGGGCACGACGTCGTGTTCCTGGCGCTGCCCCACGGAGCATCCGGGGCGATCTCTGCGGAGCTGGGGGAGGAGACGCTGGTCATCGACTGCGGAGCCGACCACCGCCTCGAGCGCGAGGAGGACTGGGCCGAGTACTACGGCGGCGACTTCTTCGGCACCTGGGCCTACGGCCTGCCCGAGCTCGAGCTCTCAGGGGCCGAGACCAAGCAGCGCGCGAACCTCAAGGGAGTCTCACGAGTCGCCGTCCCAGGCTGCAACGTCACGGCGATCACGCTCGCGCTCGCCCCGGCGCTCCACCGCGGGCTCGTGCAGCCGTCCGACCTCACCGCCGTCCTCGCCGTCGGCCCATCCGGGGCTGGCAAGAAGGCAGCGGTCTCGTTGCTCGGATCGGAGCTCATGGGCTCGGCCAACCCGTACGCCGTGACGGGCGGGCACAGGCACAACCCCGAGGTCAGGCAGAACCTCCGCCGCGCGGGTGGGGCCGAGGTCACGCTTGCGTTCACCCCGGTCCTGGTGCCCATGGCACGCGGCATCCTGGCTACGACGACGGCGCGCCTGTCCGATGGCGTGGATGCGGCCCAGCTGCGCGCCGCCTATGAGGAGTCGTATGGAGCTGAGCGCTTCGTGCAGCTCCTCCCCGACGGGGAGTGGCCGCGGACCGGTGACGTGACCGGCTCGAACCGCGCATCCATCGGCATCGGTGTCGACGAGCGAGCGGGCAGGGTCGTCGCGGTCGCCGCGATCGACAACCTCGGCAAGGGCACCGCGGGCGCCGCGGTGCAGTCAGCGAACATCGCCCTGGGACTCGAGGAGTCGCTTGGCCTTCCCTTGGACGGAGTGGCACCGTGAGCGTGACCGCAGCAGCAGGCTTCCGTGCGGCAGGTGTCGCCGCCGGCATCAAGTCGGAGGGGCGACGTGACGTCGCCCTCGTCGTCAACGACGGTCCGAGCGCGGCCTGCGCCGCCGTTTTCACCAGCAACCGATGCAAGGCCAACCCCATCCTGTGGTCACAGGAGGCCATCAGGGGCGGTTCCATCTCCGCCATCGTCCTGAACTCCGGCGGCGCGAACTGCTACACGGGCTCCTTCGGGTTCCAGACCACGCACCAGACCGCGGAGGCTGTGGCCGCGAAGCTCGGCATCGGAGCTGGCGACGTGCTGGTCTGCTCGACCGGGCTCATCGGCGTCGGCGACCAGAGCTTCCGCGACGGCGTCCTGCGCGGCGTCGAGCTCACGGCCGAGTCGCTTTCCGACACCGCAGAAGCGGGCGATGAGGCGTCGCTCGCCATCATGACCACCGATTCGAAGCCCAAGCGCTCTGTGCGCCAGGGCGAGGGGTACGTCGTCGGAGCCATGGCGAAGGGTGCGGGGATGCTCGCGCCCGGGCTCGCGACCATGCTCGTCGTCATCACGACCGACGCCGACCTCGAGTCCGTGGCGCTCGACCGAGCGTTGCGGGCTGCGACGCGGGTGACCTTCGACCGTGTCGACTCGGACGGCTGCATGTCGACCAACGACCAGGTCACGCTCATGGCATCGGGCGCGAGCGGCGTCACGCCAGATGAGGCGGCCTTCACGGCGGTGCTCACCGACGTGTGCGCCGACCTCGCACGTCAGCTGCAGCAGGATGCCGAGGGCGCGAGCCACGACGTGACGATCACGACGATCGGAGCCGCGACCGAGGAGGACGCGCTCGACGCATCACGGGCCGTCGCTCGGTCGAACCTCTTCAAGGCGGCCATCTTCGGCAATGACCCGAACTGGGGTCGTGTGCTCGCGGCGGTCGGCACGACGGACGCGGAGTTCGACCCGCAGGCGCTGGACGTCACGATCAACGGCGTCATGGTCTGCCGCGCTGGCACTCCGCACGAGCCCGCAGAGCTCGTCGACCTCACCCCGCGCGACACGAGCGTCCTGATCGACCTGCATGCGGGCGTCAGCGAGGCGACCATCCTCACCAACGACCTCACGCACGACTACGTGCACGAGAACAGCGCGTACTCGTCCTGACGAGCCACGCGAGTCGAGATGAGGAGCGGCAGCCGCCGAGCGGTTGCCGGACCAGCCCGACGGTTTCTGACCGGCCCGAAAGGGGCAGCATGACCACTCCTGACCTGTACGAGAAGGCGACCTCCAAGGTCGAGACGCTCATCGAGGCGCTGCCGTGGATGCAGGAGTTCTCGGGTCGTGTCCTCGTGATCAAGTTCGGCGGAAACGCCATGGTCGACACCGAGCTGTTCGAGGCGTTCGCATCTGACATCGCGTTCCTGCGCTACGCGGGCATCAAGCCCGTGATCGTGCACGGCGGCGGCCCGCACATCTCCCGCATGCTCGGCAGGCTGCGCATTGAGAGCGAGTTCAAGGACGGCTACCGCGTCACCAGTGAGGAGGCCATGGAGGTCGTCCGCATGGTGCTCGGGGGCCAGGTAGCGCGTGAGCTCGTGGCGGCGATCAACGAGCGCGCTCCGATCGCGGTGGCGACCAGCGGAGAAGATGCCGGCCTGTTCCAGGCGAGGCGGAAGAAGCTCCTCGTCGACGGCGAGACCGTCGATCTCGGCCTCGTCGGTGAGATCGAGAGCGTCGACCCGACGGTGGTCAAGGCCGACATCGCGGCCGGCCGCATCCCCGTCGTCTCGTCGATCGCGAGCGACATCGACACGCCCCGAAAGGCGCTCAACATCAACGCTGACCGAGCCGCGTCGGCGCTGGCGCAGGCGCTCGGCGCGGCCAAGCTCATCATGCTCACTGATGTCGCGGGCCTGTACCGGGATTGGCCGGATGTCGACTCGCTCATCTCCGAGATCAAGCTCGAAGAGCTGCGTGCCCTGCTTCCGACGCTGTCGGCCGGCATGATCCCGAAGGTGCAGGCGTGCATCGAAGCCGTCGAGGGCGGTGTCGACCAGGCCGCGATCATCGACGGCCGGGTGCCCCATTCGATGTTGCTCGAGATCTTCACCTCCGAGGGCTTCGGCACCAAGGTCTCCGCCTGATGCGCGTACGCCCGTCGTTCTGACACCTCTCCGTCACCCACTGAAAGGCAACACTGTGATTCGCCACTTCCTCCGCGACGACGATCTGACACCCGCCGAGCAGCGCGAGGTGCTCGAGCTCGCCGCGGTGCTCAAGCGCGATCGTTTCTCCGCGCGTCCGCTCGAGGGCCCTCGCAGCGTCGCCGTGATCTTCGACAAGACCTCGACGCGCACGCGAGTCTCGTTCCACGTCGGGATCTCGGAGCTCGGCGGCTCGCCCCTCATCATCTCGACGGCGTCCAGCCAGCTCGGTGGCAAGGAGACGGCGTCGGACACGGCTCGCGTCCTCGAGCGCCAGGTCGCCGCCATCGTCTGGCGCACCTACGCGCAGAGCGGCCTCGAGGAGATGGCGCACGGCGCGCTCGTTCCGGTCGTGAACGCCCTCAGTGACGACTTCCACCCGTGCCAGCTGCTCGCTGATCTGCTCACGGTCAACGAGCACCTCGGTGACCCTGCGGGGCGCACGCTCGTCTTCCTCGGCGACGGTGAGAGCAACATGGGTCACTCCTACCTCCTCGCCTGCGCGACGGCGGGGATGCACGTCCGCATCGCTGCGCCCGTCGGCTACCAGCCGCGCGCCGACGTCGTGGCCGACGCCGAGCGCATCGCCGCGGAGACCGGCGGCTCCGTGATGGTCGGCGACGACGTCGACGCCCTCGTCGCCGGGGCCGATGTCGTCGTGACCGACACGTGGGTGTCCATGGGACGCGAAGACGAGAAGCAGACCCGCATCGACGCGCTTAGCGCCTACCGGGTCACCGAGGAGACGATGGCGAAGGCCGCAGATGGCGCCATCTTCCTGCACTGCCTCCCGGCCGACCGGGGCTACGAGGTCGACGCGGCGGTCATCGACGGTCCGCAGTCGGTCATCTGGGACGAGGCGGAGAACCGCCTCCACGCCCAGAAGGCACTCCTCGTCTGGCTACTCGCCAAAGCCGCGGCCTGACCCGCGCATCCACCGCACATAGACTGAACACAAGACTCAAACGCTAGGAGCATTGATGACGGAACGCGTCGTTCTCGCATACTCCGGAGGTCTCGATACCTCCGTCGGCATCGGTTGGCTGAAGGATGCCACCGGCAAGGACGTGGTCGCACTCGCGATCGACGTCGGCCAGGCCGGTGAGGACATGGAGAAGGTGCGACAGCGAGCGCTTGACTGCGGCGCTGTCGAGTCCGTGGTCGTCGACGCTCGCGAGGAGTTCGCGAGCGACTACATCGTGCCCGCGCTCAAGGCGAACGCGCTCTACCAGAAGCGCTACCCCCTGGTCTCGGCGCTCTCTCGCCCGCTCATCGCGAAGCACCTGGCGAAGACCGCCCGCGAGCTCGGTGCCGACTCGATCGCGCACGGCTGCACGGGCAAGGGCAACGACCAGGTGCGCTTCGAGGCGGCCGTCGCGGCCGTGGCCCCGGAGCTCACGTCGATCGCGCCGGTGCGCGACCTCGCGCTCACACGTGACAAGGCCATCGTGTATGCGCAGGAGCACAACCTGCCGATCGAGCAGTCGAAGAAGAGCCCGTACTCGATCGACCAGAACGTCTGGGGTCGCGCGGTGGAGACCGGCTTCCTCGAGGACCCGTGGAACCCGCCGATCGAAGACCTCTACACCTACACGAAGAGCCCGGACGAGACTCGCGAGCCCACCGAGGTGACGGTCACGTTCGAGCAGGGCGTCCCGGTCAAGATCAACGGCGAGGCGCTCTCGCCCATCCAGGTCGTCGAGCTCATGAACACGCTCGCCGGTGACCAGGGTGTCGGTCGCATCGACGTCGTCGAGGACCGCCTCGTCGGCATCAAGAGCCGCGAGATCTACGAGTCCCCGGCCGGACTGGCCCTCATCGAGGCGCACGAGCACCTCGAGGACCTGACGCTCGAGCGCGATGTCGCACGCTTCAAGCGCGGCATCGAGGCCGAGTGGTCGAACCTGGTCTACGACGGACTCTGGTTCTCGGGCCTCAAGCGCTCGCTCGATGCGTTCATCAACCACACGCAGGAGCACGTCTCCGGCGAGGTGCGCATGACGCTGCACGGCGGCCGCGCCGTCGTCACAGGCCGTCGTTCGGAGGAGTCGCTCTACGACTACAGCCTCGCGACCTACGACACCGGCGACACGTTCGACCAGTCGCACGCCAAGGGCTTCATCGAGCTCTGGAGCCTGCCGTCCAAGATCTCCGCGCGCCGCGACAAGCCGGAACTCTGAGCATGGTCGCATCCGAGGGCGGACCGAAGTCCGGGGGAGTGACCACGCAGGGCGCGCTCTGGGGCGGTCGCTTCAGCGACGGGCCGTCCCCGGAGCTCGCGCGGCTGTCGAAGTCCACCCACTTCGACTGGCAGCTCGCCACGTACGACATCGCCGGGTCGCGGGCGCACGCTGGTGCGCTCGCGGCCGCGGGCTACCTCGACGAGGCTGAGCTCGCCGGCATGCTCGACGCGCTCACCGAGCTCGAGCGACGTGTCGTCGCTGCCGAGTTCGTGGCGGCGGAGAGCGATGAGGATGTGCACGGCGCTCTCGAGCGCGGGCTCATCGAGATCGCGGGTCCGGAGCTGGGCGGCAAGCTGCGCGCGGGTCGCAGCCGCAACGATCAGATCGCGACCTTCGTGCGCATGTATCTGCGCGACCACAGTGCGACCATCGCGGAGCAGCTCGAGACGCTCGTCGACGTGCTCGCGCAGCAGGCCGAGCTGAACATCCAGGTCATCATGCCTGGCCGGACGCACCTGCAGCACGCCCAGCCGGTGCTGCTCTCGCACCACCTCCTCGCCCACGCGTGGCCGCTCGTTCGCAATCTCGATCGTCTGCGCGATTTCGATCGGCGACTCGACGAGTCGCCGTACGGCGCGGGCGCCCTCGCCGGGTCGACGCTCGGGCTCGACGCCGTGCGTGTGGCGCGCGAGCTCGGGTTCGCGTCCTCCTCGCCGAATTCGATCGACGCGACGGCGAGCCGCGACCTGGTCGCGGAGTTCGCGTTCATCGCGGCGCAGATCGGCATCGACCTGTCGCGTCTCTCCGAGGAGATCATCCTCTGGAACACGAAGGAGTTCGGCTTCGTCACGCTGCATGACGCCTACTCGACGGGGTCGAGCATCATGCCGCAGAAGAAGAACCCGGACATCGCCGAGCTCGCTCGCGGCAAGGCAGGGCGTCTCATCGGCAACCTGACCGGCCTGCTGGCGACGCTCAAGGCGCTCCCGCTCGCGTACAACCGCGACCTGCAGGAGGACAAGGAGCCCATCTTCGACTCCGTCGAGACGCTCGAGCTCGTGCTGCCCGCCTTCACGGGAATGGTGGCGACGCTCACGTTCCACGGTGAGCGGATGCGTGAGCTCGCACCGCAGGGCTTCTCGCTCGCGACGGACGTCGCAGAGTGGCTCGTGAAGCGCCAGGTCCCATTCCGGGTGGCCCACGAGGTATCCGGGTCCATGGTCCAGGCTGCAGAATCCAGGGGAGTCGACCTCGACGGGTTGAGCGACGACGAGATCTCGGCGGTGTCCGAGCATCTCTCACCTGAGGTACGCGAGGTCCTGTCGGTCGACGGCTCCGTCGCGACCCGAGACGGACGGGGCGGTACGGCTCCCGTCCGTGTGACCGAGCAGATCGCAGAACTCCGCGAGCGACTGGCGTCGCTCAGGTCCTAGGCTCCCACGTGAACCAGGACCTCCACGGGGCCCTTCGCGAAGGACCGCTCCCCGCAGCAGACGCGCTGCTGGGGGCGGTCCTTTCGCGTACCTCGCCAGAGGGCACCGTGTCCATCCGCCTCACCGAGGTCGAGGCCTACGCGGGATCGGATGATCCGGGGTCGCACGGCTTCCGGGGTCGAACGGCGAGGAACTCGACGATGTTCGGCCCCGCCGGGCACCTGTACGCGTACCGCATCTACGGCATCCACACCTGCCTCAACGTCGTGGCGGGGGAGGCCGGGATCTCATCCGCAGTCCTTCTGCGAGCCGGGGAGGTCGTCGACGGGGTCGAGCTGGCCAGGGCTCGGCGCAGCGAGGGCCGCCGTTCGGCTGCTCCGCTGCGCGAACATGAGCTGGCCCGAGGACCGGGAAACCTGGTCACGGCGCTCGGCGCAATGATCGGCGATGACGGCGCCCGCTTCGACGCCGACCCCTTCGCGCTTGAGCCGCCTGCGCCGAACGCGCGGCGTGCTGTCGTGCGCGGGCTTCGCGTCGGGGTTGGCGCCCCGGGTGGTGCGCATCCGTTCGACTGGCGCCTCTGGCTCGACGGCGAGGCGTCCGTTTCCCGCTACATCGCGCACAGGTCACTCCGCGCGGGGCGGCACTGAGTCGTCAACTGCTTGATACGGTTGCGCGGTGACTACGCGTGATCTGACGACCCAGCACAACGACGCCACCTTCGAGCACGTCATCGACGAACTCGAGTGGCGCGGGTTCATCCACGTCTCGACCGATCTGGCCGAGCTCAAGGAGCGGATGAACGAGGGGCCGATCACGTACTACTGCGGGTTCGATCCGACCGCTCCGAGCCTGCACCTCGGCCACCTGGTGCAGCTGATCCTCCTCCGTCGCCTGCAGCTCGCCGGCCACAAGCCGCTTGGACTCGTCGGCGGTTCGACCGGTCTCATCGGCGATCCGCGCCCCACTGCGGAGCGCACGCTCAACTCCCGAGAGACCGTCGCCGAATGGGTCGAGGGCCTCCGCGGGCAGATCGATGGCTACCTGTCGTTCGAGGGTGACAACGCGGCGCGCATGGTGAACAACCTGGATTGGACGGCGCCGCTCTCGGCGATCGACTTCCTGCGTGAGATCGGCAAGCACTTCCGTGTCGGTTCGATGCTCAAGAAGGATGCCGTCTCGGCCCGGCTCAACTCCGAGGCGGGTATCTCGTACACGGAGTTCAGCTACCAGATCCTGCAGGCGATCGATTTCCTCGAGCTGCATCGCAACTACGGCTGCGTTCTGCAGACGGGTGGCAGCGACCAGTGGGGCAACCTGACCTCCGGTGTCGATCTGATCCGCCGCACGGAAGGCGCAAGCGTCCATGCGCTCGGGACGCCCCTCATCACCAACGCGGATGGGACGAAGTTCGGCAAGAGCGAGGGCAATGCGATCTGGATCGACGCCGAGCTCACGAGTCCGTACGCGTTCTACCAGTTCTGGCTCAACACCGACGACGCTGACGTCATCGCTCGCATCAAGATCTTCACGTTCCTCACTCGTGCCGAGATCGCCGAGCTCGAGACCCTTGTCGAGACCGAGCCCTTCAAGCGAGTCGCGCAGAAGACGCTCGCCTCGAAGGTGACTTCGCTGGTGCACGGTGAGGCAGCGACCGAAGCGGTCATCGCAGCTTCCGCGGCGCTCTTCGGGCAGGGCGAGCTCTCCGAGCTCGATGGCCAGACGTTGCGCTCGGCGATCCTCGAACTTCCGAACGCAGAGATCGTGGATGGTGCGCTGGTCGCGCAGGCCCTTGTCGACACCGGACTCGCGAAGAGTCTCGGTGAGGCCCGCCGTGCGATCTCGCAGGGTGGGGTCTCGCTCAACAATGAGCGAGTGACCGATGAGTCCGCCGTCGTGAGTGGATCGGTCGCGCTTGCCGGCGGAGTCGCTGTGCTGCGTCGGGGCAAGAAGACGCTCGCAGGCCTGGTATTCCGGGCCTGACGGCTCGTCCGGCTGTCACCGACACGCCCGGGATGTGCGCCGAGTTGTGCGCCGGGCTGGCCCTGCGTAATGTAATCACTCGTCAGGCCGACGGAGCGAAACGCGAGAGCGGGTCGCACGGGCCGGACAGTTCTGAAAGAAAGATCAGCATCTGCCACTTG
>NZ_PSTZ01000003.1 GCF_002931555.1 Pseudoclavibacter sp. RFBB5
GCAGGGAACGCCGAGAGACGAAGCCAGGAGTCCGCGAAAACGTCGCATCGTAGAGAGCCACACCCCAGCATCCCAGGCCTGCGAGCCTGCTGCCTGAGCAGGCCGATCGGAAGATGCGCGGTCAATTGCTCGTAGCGGGAGGGACTCGCAGGCGTGACGTTGGTCAGCGCTCTCGCACTGGCGTGATCAGGACTCCGCCGAATCGCGCCTCGGAGTAGTCCCGCTCGCGTCCATCAACCCACACCCGCGCCGAAATGCAGGGCAGTGGTTCGTGCTCGCCGTTCGGCCAGTGCAACACGAACCCGCCGCCGTACGACGCGTTCGATCCAGCCACGCGTGCACCGTTCGCATCTACGGCGCGAGCCTCGCATTCGAGGCACAAGTATTCGGTGTAGCGATCGGATTGGGCGACGTGGGTGCCGCAGTTCGGGCAGGGCTGCATTCCGCGGGCACCAGGGAGGAACGGACTCATCTGACGAGCGTATGCCGAACGGCGCGCGAGCTGTTCGCGTACGGCCGGCTGATTGCCATCGGGCACGGCCCGGAATGGTGGAGCTGGGTTCGGAGTGTCCCGCTCCCCCAGCCTGGCCCGCTGAGGCATCGCAAAACCCGCGGGTTGTGAGAGTGAGGGTGATCCCCACGAGTACGGGATTCCTCGCCCGCCTTCCGCTAGTCGTCGTGGACACGCCGCCGGACCGTGTCCGCCCTAGGCCAGCTGGAGGGGAGAGTATGGGGCGGTGAGCACCCATTTCGACAAAACGTTCCGGGCCGATCCGCGGTTTGCGCGCAAACGAGTCGCAGGTCTCACCTGGTTCGGGATCGCGCTCATCCTGGCGGGCTTCGTCTGCATCGTGTTCACTGCGCAGAACTTCATCCCTCTCGCCGAGTGGGCCCGCGAGGGAGGCGAGGACTCGGCACTGGTTCGCAATCGCATGGCGGGCATCACGCCGCTTGTCATGATCGCGATCGAACTCGTTGGCATCGCTTGGGGGGTGTACCTCCTCATCGTCGGCGCTCGCCCGTGGCATGTCGCTGCGACCGGGACCCGGCTGCGCAAGCGCTACTACGGCTTCCATCTCAGCGATCAGACCTTCTCTCACGAGGCGCACCGGCGATTCGCGACCGGTGATCCGTCAGTGTTCGCGCCCTTTCCTCACCAAGTAGATGGCGGGCAGACGGTCGTGATGATCTGGACAGCCGACGCCGACCAGACCGCGTTCGTCGGCATCTCCTGGGACCAGAATCGGCGACGCACGCACAATCTGCCACTCATCTCGCACACTGGCCCGCGCTATCAGGCACTCGACGCCGCGCTCCGGAACAAGCTGTACAAGCCGCTGCCCGACGAGCACAATCCACTGCTGCGCCCCGGCACTCGACCAGCAGACTGAGCGAGCCGATCAGCCGCCGAACGAGTCCAGCGGTGTCCGCTGCCCTTCTCGAAACTCGTCTAGGGCCCGCTCGAAGGAGTACGACGAGGACCGGTAGAGCACGGATCCATCGTGCGCGACGAGGATCATGCCGCCGCCGCGAATCGATCGGAACACCGCGACTCCCCCATCGAACGGGGCCGCGGACACGGGATCTTCAAAGACCTTCCCCCGCTTCTCGTTGACGGTGCAGAAGAGACGAAATCCCGAGTCCGCGAGTCGGCGGTCCGATGCCGAGAGCCGTCCCCAATCGACCGAGGGTGGCACGGCATCCCCACGGCTGACGGGAACGAGGATGGGCGATAGGGCCGGTGATCCCGCCGCGTCGAGGTACGACTCGCGGATCTCCTGCGGCGTCGAGCGCAGCAGGTGGGTGAAGTCGCGGGCATCCCTTGCTGCGGTGATTCCAGCATCGGCGATCTCGATGCCCCGTTCGGAGCCGTCTGTCCCGCGCACGGACACCCACCCGGGTGCGACGGGCTCAAACCGCAGGCCTTCCGCGATCTCGACGGGAGGAGCGGGCTCGACGAGGAGGGGGAGCCTGAGCTGGGGAGCGTGCCGGGCAGCCGGACCGAACTGCAGCAGCAGATAGCGCTCAACGTCCTCGGCGCCGCGAACTCGCATCCTCGTGTCATGTAGGCCACGGGAGTACCGGCGGACGCACCACCATCCGTCAGCGTCCGAGACTTCATAGCCGGTCTCGAAGTCACCGACGAGCACCGTGTCGCCACGTGCGGTCACCTCGGCGCCGCCGAGCGCGACGAACTCCCGGAAGGCCGTCGAGAACAGCCACTCGGGCGACCACGACAGAACGACGGGCGGGTTCACCTGGGGTTGACCGACGTCGAAGACGGGAGATCCGTGTGGGTCCAGCAGTGCTCGTCGAAGGGTCCCGAGGGGCACGGCCATGAGGTGACTGAACGTTTGGGGCTCCCAGGGAACCCCGCGAAGGAAGGTCACTGTTCGGCTCGGATCGGCCACGCTCCAGAGACGAACGTTTCCCTTGCCGTCGGTCGCCGACTCGGTGCCAGCGGAGAGCGCTGGCTGAGTGCTTGTCGCCAGCAGCCCGAATCCGTGCGTCCCCCGGACTGATGCGTTGCCGATGAGGAAGGTCAGGTAGCGCTCGACGTCCTCGAGTCGTGACGCCTGAAACTCCGTGACATAGCTTCCCGATCGCGACGCTCCGGCCACCAGATAGCCGGCATCGCTTGATCGGACTCGGTGGCGCTCCTCGCCACCCCTGCTCCACACTTCGACGCCCTCACCGTCGCTGCCGACCGCGTACCCAGCCAGCCCGATGAACTCGGCGAACATCGACGAGGGACCGAGTGCGTTGAGAAGCGTCACGCAAGCGACGGTAGCGTGCCCGGGCCGAGGGAACCCTGCCGGGTCTACCCGACCCCACCGTGCCTCGAGTGCCTGCAGTCGAGGCACGGTGGGGTTTACTCGGCCGCGTGAAGCAATGTGGTCGATGCAGCCCCTTGCAGGCGGTGCATCTGTCTCAGAACCTCTGTCGCCTCGAAACCCATGGGTTACGAGAGGAGGTAGCTCGTTCTGGTTCGCTAACCCGCGCGGTCTCGAGGAGGCGCCGAAGGTCGCAGACCTAGACTGCGGCTATGTACGACGGTTCGTTCCTTCCCCTGCCCGTAATGATCATCGCACTTGTCGTTGTCTTGATTGTCGGTGGCTTCCTGGCCTACCGATCCCGGAAGAACCGATAGTCAGCAGCGCGTTCACAGACCATCAAGAGACTGGTCGAGTTTGAGTGGCGGGCGATATAGCCTCCGTCTTGGTCGGTGTTGACTCGCCTGTTCCTTGAGTGTCTGCGCTCCTGGTCAGTCGCTCGCGGGAGCGACGGGACTACTGGATCAATCATCTAGCGCATCGAAAACACTCTGAGGCCTCTGTGGAGCTGTACGTCTCATAACCTCAACGTCTCGAAACCCATGGGTTTTGCGAGCATACTTCTGCAGTGAGTCGATCTAGCCTGGGTCGAAGATGTGCCCCAGGATGCCGCTGGTCAGCGTGAGCCAGACGAGCACGACCGCTGCTCCTAGGCTCACAAGCAGCGTGAGTATTTTCCTGTTCTCGTTCGTTGGCATGTCACCAGCTTGCATGCTCGCCATCTGCAGGCAGCCATGACGGTTGCGGGAACCGAGGCGCAGTCGTCGTGGTGACGTCGCGCGCCGAGGTGTGTTGGGGTTCGTTCTCTACTGCGTGAGACACCTCAAAACCCATGGGTTTTGCTCCGGGGCGCGCCTCCGGAGATCACCTGCGGCGGGTGGGTTGCCCCGGGACGGCGCGAATCTGTCTAAAAACATTCGAGTATTGCAACTTGTGCATATGTGTGGTGGACTGGCGTCGTGAACGCACGAGATGGCTTGTCTGAAACTGCCCAGCTCTTCAAGGTGCTGGGTTCGGAATCGCGCCTGCTGCTCGTGCGGCTTATCAGCGAGGGCCCATCGCCGGTGAACTCACTCGTGGAACGCAGCGGCTTGTCCCAGCCGCTCGTCTCGCAGCACCTCAGGAACTTGCGCTCTGCCGGTGTCGTCACCTCGACGAGATCTGGACGCGAGGTGCTCTACCAATTGGCAGACCACCACATCGCGCACGTGATCGACGACGCCATCACGCACGTTCTCGAAGAGCACTCCCCCCAACTGCAATCTGAACCCAAGGAGCACCACGCATGAGCACCACAGACCTGCACGCCGAGCATTCCGTCGACGAGCACGCGCACGGCGAGAACTGCGGCCACGACGCCGTCCAGCACGGCGACCACGTCGACTACGTGCACGGCACGCACAAGCACGCCCTGCACGAGGATCACTACGACGAGCACGAGAGCGTCGCAGAGCACTCCCCTGAGCAGCACGCGCACGGCGAGAACTGCGGCCACGAGGCGGTCCAGCACGACGATCACGTCGACTACGTGCACGATGGCCACAAGCATGCAGCGCACGAGGGTCACTACGACGAGCACTGAGCTCGACACGTGAGCCAGGGGTTGGGACGGCAAGCCGTCCCAACCCCCTTCGCTTGCCCGAAGGCCGTTGAAACTCATCGCGCTGGCCTGAGGAAGAAGCTGGTGAACTCCACCCGCACCACGACCCGCCCAACTCGCGTCACGAGAGCGTCGGCTACTGGGCGTCATGGATGCGTGACGCCGGTGCGAGGCCTGGTCAGCCGTCGCCATCGGCCATCGGCCATCGGCAGGCCTTCCACGCGTTCCACCGTGTTCGCGCCCCGGTTTTGGGTCAGCGAAGTGAGGTGACGAGCACGGCGGAGGCGATGCTGTTCACCGTCACGTGGAGGACCAGCGCACCCCACAGGGACCGATGGAAGACGCGCAGGCCGCTCAATGCGAATCCGAGAACGAGGTAGTAGGGCACGAAGATCAGGTAGCCGTGCACCGCGGCGAAGATCCCTGCAGTTGCAATGACCGCTGCCAGCGTGCCCCAGCGTTGCGTGATGCGAGCTTGCAGCAGGCCGCGGAAGTACAGCTCTTCCCACAGCGGCGTCAGCACTGCGATCGCGAGTACCGCGACGACGAGCACTCCCGGTTGCGCTCCATGGATCGCGGTGTCCAGACGCCTCCCACCGGTGACCTCCCCTCCAGCGATGAGGGCCGCAACGAGCGCCTGCATTCCGACAGCCGCGACGATGGTGGCAGGAACCTGCCACGCGAGGTGCAAGAGCCGCCAGCTGGGGCGCGTGACCCCGAGGGAACGGGCGGTAACCCCTGTGGCCTTGATGACTGCGCAGAGGGCGCCGAGACACCCGAGCGAGTGAACTGCAAGGCCTGCAGCGACGACCTCCGGGAGGAGAGCGCGTGGCTGCGGGGCAGAGGTCAGCACAACCGCAACCCCGATGGCAACGAGCAGCGTCACCCCCAGCACGGCACCTGTGGCCAGAAGCACCGTGCGCCATGAGGATTCCGCGGCGCCGAGCCGGTTCGGGTCGAGAGTGGTTGTCACGGAAGAAGTCTGCCCTCCCGTGAGGGAGCAGACATCGCCTCTTCGACTCATTGAACTCCGCTAGCCACCGTGATAGCGCCTTCGTTGCCGCACCGACTCGGAGCCCGGACAAGTCGGTACCCTTGAGAGGATGAAATCTCTCCCCGTCGTCTGGGGCACCCTGGTCGGGATCTTCCTCGCCGCCGTGTGCACGGCTTCAGCCATGATGCTTCCACTCGGCCGACGGACTCGGTTCCTGGACCCGGAGCTCGCCATCGCCATCGCGATGCCTGCGGCGGTCGTGGCACTGACCGTCGGTCTGCTCCTCGTCGCGCTTCGACCACCCTCCCGACAGGGCTTTGCGGCGACCGCGGAGACGTTCGGGATCACCGTGGGGGTCCTTCATATGCTGATCTTCGGGTACCGCTTGATTGTGGGCGCGGGAGATGGGCGAGGCTTCACCCCTGGCATCGTCCACGTTTGGTGGGCGTATGCCGCCGCTGCGTCAGCGCTGCTCGCCGTGTTCGCGCTCCGCGTGGACAGAGCGAGACGCTCCCTCACCCCCAGACACGGCCCAGGCAAGCGAGGAATTCGGGCGATGGCCGGCAGGAGGAGAAGCAGATGACGAACCCCGGTGAAGTGGGCGTCCATGTCGGCGCTGGTCGCAGCTTCGCGCAGCATCCCGCGGGATCTGCCGACACCCCGATCGAGGCGATCCTCGACGCCGCCGTCGTTTCGTGGTACCCGCCGTACCGCGCCAAAGTGCTTGGCGCGCGTGAGCGACTGCGCAGCGACGCGAAGAGCACGTTCGCCGCAAAGACGGCCGAACTGCTCGCAGAAGACCCGAGCCGCCGAGATCTGCTGGCGCCCGCCAGCTGGCGAAACGCCCTCCGCATCATCGGGTTCCTCGCAGCGGCCACCGCACTCGCGAGCATCGTCACCGGGCTCGGCTTCACGCGAGGCAGCCAGGACCCCATCGACGCGACAACGGTCGCCATCACCGCCGGAGTCGCGAGCGTGATCGCGCTCAGCACCCTGGGCTCCTCACTCCTCTTCCCCTCACGCATGGGCACCCCTGGGCGCCTCGTCGCGCTGAGCCTCTGGCTCGGCACGGTCGGCTCCCTCGGATCAGTCGCCGCGCTGATGACTCGAAGGGAGACATGGGAGGCATCGACGCCGGTCTGGGTCACCCTCACGACCGTTGCCGGTGTCCTCCTGTTCGTGCTCGCAGTCCTGGTGATGCTCGCACGTCGCCCGCGCGCACATGGGCTTGCCCGCATGACCGAAGACGACGTGCGCGCGTTGCGCCTGCGCGCCCTCGCGGCGGCCCTCGATGACGCGACGCGGACCGTGGGATCGGCCTGGCAGCGGCTGCCCCCGGAGGTGCGCCGCGCACTGGAACGAGAGCGCGATGATGCGATCGCAGTGCTCCAGGAACGGGATTCGGAACGCATCGATGCGGACTGGCTGCGATCCGTCCCACCTGGCGTGCATGGATTGCCGCACGCGGCCGACGAGGCGCACGCGGTCATGCACCTCGGAGGCGCGCAGCTCAGCGCTCGAACACAACCAGGGCGCTACGGATACTTCGTAAAGCGAAGCCGCCTTGAACACCCGAGAGACTCAGAGCGGCGCCTGCGCTCAACCCTCCCGGCCGAGTAGCTGAGCGTCTTGGAATCCATTAGCTTTCCAAGACACCCCCATTCGTCGGACATCCCGTGTGGCGTATCGCCTACGTGCAGGTTCGTCAGAGTCTCGGAAACTCGTCTCGCCGCGGAACGTTTCGGCCTGCGTTCGTGTCGGTCTTTTTGAAGCACCCAGATCGAGCGAGCGACACCAATGCACTCGAGTCGACACCGCTGTCCTCGACGTGCAGGGCCAGCTCAAGGGCCTGCCGCGCCACGAGCCCCGGCTCGCTGGCGGTGACGACGTGCCCTGACTCCTCGGCCCGAACGTGCACGGCCCCCGGATGCGCGGCGACCGTCTCGTGGTGCGCCGCGATGAGCGGCCCGCGCGTGCGATCCGCTGACGTCTCCTTCATGCCCGAGATCACCCGCATCGGCAGGTCGCCGAGCCTCGGTGGGCGCGACCGCAACCCGGCGAGCTCGCTTCCAACCACGCGCTGCTCCGCGGATGCCGCGCGCGCCGCCACCGGGTTCGCGGATGCATCCAGGGCCTGCGCCGCCGCGACCGGTTCCATCCCCTCGACGAGACTGCGCAGCTGCACGCGCAGCAGACCGAGACGGGCGGCCGGCTCCAGCACCGACGCCGCGAATGCGAAGAGGCGCCGAGTCGACGGCCGGAAGTACAGCGACGCGTGCTCATCGCTCTGGTCGACGAGCACGAGCCCGTCCATCGGCGCGCCAGCCGACAGGCGGCGAGCTGCCAGGCGCCGAACGATCGGCCCGCCCCAACTGTGGCCGACGAGCACCAGCCGTGACGGCTCCTGCGCGTTCACGACCACGTCGAGGTCGTCGGCGAGGCGGTCCAGCGTGCGCGGTGCAGGATCCGGCGTGCTCTCCCCGTACCCCGCCCGCTCGTAGGCGACGACCCGCACGCGCTCCGCGAGCATCCCGTGCACGAGCCCCCAGTACAGGCCGCTCGCACCCAGGCCCGCCTCGAGCACGACCACGGCGCCCGAGTCGCGCGGCCCGCTCGCGAACGTGCGCAGGCAACGACCATCTGGGGTCGTCACGAAGGCGGCGGAGTCGATCATCCCGGCAGACACCTGCTAGGAGATATCCGAACCAGAGGGAGCGCCTTCGGCCTCCGCCGGCGTCGCACGCGAATCGTCCTGGGCGCTGAGTTGACGAACACTGGGCGACTGGAACCCGTCCGGCACTGTCCTCCAGCGACGTGTCAGCCGACGGAGATGCTCTTCAACTGCCTGGCGCGCACCGAGCGTGTCGCGTCGCCGAAGTGCGTCGAGGATCTCTCGGTGCTCTTCGAGTGTTCGTGCGGGGTCCGAGGGGTACCCGTCTCGGTGTTGGTAGTGAGAGCGCAGAAAAGTGTTGATCGGTCGGCAAACAAGCTCGAAGAACGGGTTCCCGCTCGCGAGCGCCATCGTCTCGTGGAACCGCATGTCCGCATCGAGGAACTCCTCGCGGTCGATCTCGTCGCCTCGATCGAGCGCAGCTTCTCCCTGTGCGAGGCTCTCTTCGAGCTCCTGCAACGCCTGTGTCGGGGGGTCGATGGCGACCGCGGAGGCCACCTGCACCTCCAGCGCGAGCCGCAGCTCGAGCAGTTGATCGAAAGTTCCAGCGCTCGCGAGCATGAGCAACGAGAACTGCTCTGCGATACGCGCGCCATCGAACTTCGCGACCGTCATGCCCCGGCCCGGCGAGACGGTCACGAGCCCCCGCTGCTCGAGCACCTTGGCAGCCTCGCGAACGACCGAGCGGCTAACCCCGTACCTTTCCATGAGCTCGAGTTCGGTGGGCAACCGCAGGTTGGGGATGAGTCCCTGGCTGACGATCTCATGCTGAAGGTCGTGGGCGATGCGCTCCGACAGTCGCCGCCGGCTTTCCGTCACACCCTGGGTCATATCTCGACTGTACGGGGTCTGCAGACCGCCTCGTGTGAAACGAGCAGACCCCCTCCCAGCTGACTCGAGCTCTCCGGCGGGTGGCGCGGACGCGTCACCCTCGACCCCCTGAAGGTGTCCATGAGGCTTCCTTCCAAAGTCGTCAGGCGAGCGAGCTGGCCGTGGCGAGATAGAGGAGGCTGGCGGCGATGGCACCCAGGAACGGGCCGAGGACTGGTACCCAAGCGTAAGCCCAGTCGGCGCCACCCTTTCCCTTGATGGGCATGACCGCATATGCGAGGCGCGCACCGAAGTCTCGGGCGGGGTTGAGTGAGTAGCCGGTCGGGCCACCGAGCGAGGAACCGATTCCGATGATGACGAACGCGACTGCGGCGTAGCCGAGACCCGAATTGCCGAAGCTGAGGCTCGCCGGGTCAGCCGGATCGGTCAGACCGAGCCCTGGAGAGACCAGCAGCCAGGTGATCAGCACGAAGGTGGCGATCGCCTCGGTGACGAGGTTCCAACCGTAGCTGCGGACCGCCGGACCAGTAGCGAAGATGCCGAGGGTCGCCTCGGGATTCGGTTCCTCGTCAAAGTTCTTCTTGAACGCCAGCCAGCACAGGAACGAGCCGATGAAGGCACCGACGAGCTGCGCAACCCAGTAGAACGGCACGAGATCCCAGGGCGTCTTGTCACTGATGGCGAGAGCCAGAGTGACCGCGGGGTTGATATGTGCACCTGACTTCCAGGCGACACTCGCCCCGATGAACACTGCGAGACCCCAGCCGAAGTTGATGAGCAGCCAACCGCCGCCCGAACCTTTCGACTTCGCGAGAACGACGTTCGCGACCACGCCGCAACCCACTACTAAGAGCAGAGCGGTGCCGATGGTCTCCCAGATGAGGATCTGGCTGATTGTAGGTTCCAATTCAGGCCTCCTTGCCTGCGGCCGTCGACGTCTGCGACGGCGCGTTCGAGCTCGCGACGGCCGGGGACCTCGGTGTCCCCTTCACGCCATGTCGCGAGTTGCTGCCTCGGGAGAGATCACGCTGGCCCGCCCGGGCAGAATGCTTCTACTCGTGCACCGTCCAGCCACCGTCGACGAGCATGTTCTGGCCCGTGATGCCGCTCGTGCTCGGTGATGCGAGGAAGAGCACGGCGTTGGTGACTTCGCTCATCGTGAGCAGGCGTCCGATGGGGATGCGCGATTGCAGACGAGTGAGCCATTCGTCGTTCTCGAGGTTGTGCTCAGTCATCGGTGTCAGAACGTAGCCCGGGCTGACCGTGTTGACGTCGATGCCGTGCTGCCCTCCGGCGACAGCGAGGTCCCGGGAGATGGCCTGCACGCCCGCCTTCGTAGCGGCGTAGACGAGATGGTGGCCGTCCGTCGTGGTCGCTCGATGCGATGCGATGTTGATGATCTTGCCCGACTTCTGAGCGACCATGACCCGGTAGGCGTGCTGCGCGACGAAGAATGTCGCCTTGAGGTTCACGTCGTTGAGCAGATCCCATTCCGCTTCCGTGATGTCCTCGGCCGCTGTCCGATTCGCCAGTCCCGCTGCGTTCACGAGCACATCGACGCGCCCGAAGCGCTCGACGACGGCCGACATCGTCGTCTCGATCTCGACGACCGAGCGCAGGTCGCATGCGAACGCGGTTGCAGACCCCGGGCCCTCATCGCAGATCTGCCCGGCAGCCTCTTCAGCTTTCGCGAGCTGCACGTCGAGTATCGCGACGGTCGCCCCACGTGATGCGAGACTTCGTGCGATCTCCCGACCGATGCCGCTCGCGGCCCCCGTGACGACACAGATTCTTCCATCGAATTCCATGTGCGGACTTCCTTTCCTCGTGATGGTGGCCTGCGCGTGTGCGAGGCGCGCTCAGCGCGCCAGCTGCTGATGGAGAGCCCGGAAGAAACCACCGTCTGCGAGCGACTCGTATCCCAGGACGAAGCGCTCGTATGCCTTGTCGTAGGCGTCGTAGTTGTCGGGGTTCGGCTCGTACACCTCTCTGATCCGAACGGCGCGTTCGGCAGCTTCATCGAGCGACGAATAGACGCCGAGGCCGATCCCGGCGTACATGGCAGCCCCGAGACAGCCCGTCTCCGAGACCTCGAGAACCGACACCGGGACCTTGTACATGTCTGCCTGGATCTGGTTCCACACTGGCGAGTTCGTGGCCCCACCAACGGCGCGAATCTCGTTCACCGGGATACCCACCTTGCGGATGGACTCGATGTTGTCGCGCATCTCCAACGTGATGCCCTCAAGAACGGCACGGGCCATTTCCGCTTTCGTGGTTCCGAGTGTGACGCCGAGGAAGGCGCCCTTCGCGTAGGGATCCGACCGCGGACCACTGCCGGCACCCTGGAGGTACGGGAGGAAGACGAGTCCATTCGAACCGGGACTCACGGCCTCGATGGCCTTGTTGATGAGGATGTACGCGTTGCCGTCAGGGCCGAACTCCTTCGCCATGGCCATCTCGAGCGAGCAGATCGTGTCACGGAACCACCGGTAGCAGCTTGCCGAAGCGATGGAAGCGGCCTCGACGGTGAAGTTGTCGGAGCCGGAGTTGTTCTTGAAGATGAGGGTGCCGTTGGGGTCTCGTCGCGATTCCTCTGACGCGACGAAGGTCGCGCCATAGGTGCCGATGACCGTGATCGCGGTGCCCTCGTGGACGAGCCCCCCGCCCATGGTCGAACAATTCTGGTCCATCGCTCCGACGCAGAGGAGCGTGCCCTCGGCGAGACCGGTCCGGATGGCGACGTCCCGCGGAACTCGCCCCGCGATCGAACCGGCCTTGACGATGCGGGGGAGCAGGTCGATGTCCAGGCCGAGCGCGTCGACGATCTCCTGGCTCCATTCACCGGCGTCGATGTCGAAGATGCCAGTTCGGGATGCAGTGGCGGTGTCGTTGACGAACCAGTCTTCAGCGCCGAACTCCTTGAGGAAGAAATCCTGATGGTGAGAGATTCGCCTCGTGCGGCTGAAGCTGTCCGGCTCATGGTCTTTGAACCAGAGGTATTTCGTCAGGCACGGGACCGTCGCAACCGGGTACCCCGATATCTGGTACAGGCGTTCTGGGTCGATGTACTCACCGTCTCGGATCCGCTCCACGTACTCGACTCCGCGCACGTCCTGCCAGCCGATGAACGGTCGAATGAGTTGGTCGGTCTCGTCGAGCGCGCCGAACACGGAGCCCTGTGTGGAGATCGCGAGGGCTTTGATTTCCTCTGCTGGAACACCCGCGTCGCGGATGGCAGCGCGCACGGATTCGAACAGCGCTGGGGTCAGGTCCTCCGGGAGCTGCTCGACCCAACCCGGTTGAGGGTAGTAGCAGGGGTACTCGCGATAGTCAGTTCCGACGAGGTGTCCTTCCAGGTCGAAGACGCACGTCTTGCAACCCGTCGTGCCCGCATCGATGCCGATGAGATAAGTGGCCATTGGAATTCTCCTTCGAATTCGTGAGGTTTTCTGCCGGATGGTCGAGAGTCGGTCGGCCTGCAACCAGCAGGCATCGGGAAGGTTGTGGTGGCGGTTCTGCTACACGTTGGCGTTCACGTAGGCCGTCTTGTGGAGTGTGTAGAACTCCCGTGCAGCACGGCCCTGTTCGCGGTGTCCGTAGGAGGAGCCCTTCCGTCCGCCGAAAGAGACGTGATAATCGACGCCAGCAGTCGGTGCGTTGACCATGACCATGCCGGCTCGTGAATTCCGCTTGAAGTGTGCTGCGTGAGAGAGCGAGTTGGTGCAGATGCCTGCTGACAGGCCGAACTCCGTGTCGTTCGCGAGCGCGAGCGCCTCGTCGTAGTCGGCGGCTCGGATGACGGAGGCGACGGGACCGAAGACCTCATCTCGGCTGATCGCGTGTTCTTGGCGCGGGTCGAGGACGATCGTAGGCGACATGTAGTGGCCTCTCGCCTCGAGCTCGAGGCGCTCACCGCCCACGACCTCCGCACCTGCGATTCTGGCTTCAGCGATGAACTCGAGATTCTTCTCGAGTTGCGACTCGCTCACAACGGGTCCGATGATCGTTCCCTCGTCGAGCGCGCCTCCCACCGTCAGCTGCAGGAGGCGAGCCGTGAGCGCTGCGACGAACGTGTCATGCACGTCGTCGGTGACGATGATGCGGGATGAGGCCGTGCATCGCTGTCCGGTGGAGTAGTAGGCACCGTTAACTGCGGCCTCGACGGCGAGGTCCATATTTGCATCACCGAGGACGACGAGCGGGTTCTTGCCACCCATCTCGCACTGCACCCGCACTCCGTTCGCGGCAGCATCCCTCGCAATCTGACGGCCGGTTCCCACCGAGCCCGTGAAAGTCACGGCATCTACCCGGCCGCTGTTCAACAGCGCCGGACCGACTTCCCGCCCCGGCCCCATGACGAGGTTGAAGACACCATCTGGCAGGCCAGCCTCGTCGAGCATGAAGGCAAGCTCCCATGAGCATCCTGGAGCGATGTCTGCGGGCTTCATGACGACGGTGTTGCCGTAGGCGAGGGCCGGCGCGATCTTCCACGCAGGAATTGCCATGGGGAAATTCCACGGCGTGATGATCCCCACCACTCCGACGGGTTCGTGGGTCATCTCGACCGTGAGTCCGGGCCGAGTCGAGTCGAGCAGCTCACCTGCGTTGCGAATGGCCTCGCCAGCGAAGAACTTGAAGAGCTGCGAAGCGCGCAAGACCTCTCCACGCGCCTCGCCGATCGGCTTGCCCTCCTCGCGAGCGAGCAGGACAGACAGCTCCTCGGAACGTTGCGCGATCCGCGTGCCGACGGCGTCGAGCACGTCAAAGCGCTTCTGCACGCCGACGGCAGACCAAGCGGGCAGCGCGGCGTTCGCCGCCTCGAGCGCCGCGTCCACCGTTTCGGGTCCGCCGCGCGCGTACCGCCCGATCACGTCGGAGACGTCGGAGGGGTTGATGTTCTCGGTGCCGCGGCCGTCATCGAGGAAACGTCCACCGATGTAGTGGCCCTTGATGTCGTTCACGCTCATGCGCCCGCTCCTTCGGCGTTCGGCTTCTGCAGAGGCATCGCGAACGGAAAGGAGAAAGCTCCGGCCGTGCCGTCGGGCCAGCCGAATACGATCTCGTGGGCCATGCCGACGAAGAACCCGTTCTCGACGACACCGGGGATGCAGTTGAGCTCGACCGTCAGTTCCTCGATGTCACGAGCGATGTCGAGCTGCACGTCGATGATGAAGTTGCCGTTGTCGGTGACGACGGGAGCCCCATCGCGCTCGCGTCTGCGCACACCGACCTGCTCGGGGTAACCGTGCTCGACGAGCAGGCTGCGAATGGCCTTCGCCGTCGTGCCCCAGGAGAACTGAACGACTTCGATCGGGAGCGGGAACGCGCCCAGGGTCCCCACCGCCTTGGTGGCGTCCGCGACGACGACGAACTTGGCCGTGGCCCTCTCGACGAGCTTCTCCCAGAGCAGGCAAGCTCCGCCGCCCTTGATCATGGCCCCCGCAGGGTCTACTTCATCGGGTCCGTCGATGCACACGTCGAGCCGGTCGATGTCGTCAAGGTCGACGAGTGTGATGCCGAGCTCGAGTGCGAGGTCGCGAGTCCCCTTCGAGGTAGGAACTCCGACGACATCGAGTCCGTCATGCACTTTCTCTGCGAGTGCGCGCACGAAGTAATGCGAGGTCGTACCCGAGCCGAGGCCGAGCTTCGCACCCTCGAAGCAGTACTTTTCGGCCGCATAGCGCCCCGCTGCGAGCTTGGCGCGGTCTTGGTCGTCGTGTGTCCGAATAGGGCGGCGGGTCATTTCTGCTCCTCAGGAGTGGACGTGTGGGAAGGCGCGGCGGTGCCGAGCACGATGTCTGGAAGATCCTTGAAGGCTCGGAGTCGGGGGCCGTCGACCTCGGGGGGCGCCCAGGGCACAGCGAAGAACGGAACATCCGCGTTGCGCGCGCATCGCTGATCGATGGTCGAGTCGCCCACCAGCATGCTCAGGGCCGGGTCAGCACCCAGCTCGGCGATCGCAGTCAGCAGATGCTCTGCGTGCGGTTTGCTGTTCACGGGGCGGTCGCTGCCCACGACAGTCGAGAAGTACTGACCGACTCGCAGCCCGTCCAGCACGATCCGGGAGATCAGCTCAGTCTTGTTCGTGCAGACTGCGAGGGGAATTCCTGCCTCAGCGAGTATGGCAAGTACGTCGGCGACCCCCTCGTACAACGCCGTGTCGTCGAGTGGCCGCTGGCGATAGTCGGCCAGGTAGGCGTCGGCGATCTTGCGTTCATCTGGCACGCTCGCACCAGACGCGCGAATCGCGCCGGAGACAAGATGGGCAGGCCCTTCACCGAGCAACGGAACTACCTGCGCCGCTTCGAGCCTGTTCGCGCCGTAGGGGGCCAGCACTCTGTTGAGCGCATTGGCGATGTCCTGGCTCGAGTCGACCAGTGTTCCGTCAAGATCAAAGATGACACTCGTGTAGGTCATCGCGAGTACTTGATTCGGAGGTGCTTGGCAACGAGGTAGCCCCGCAGGCCCTCTCGGCCGTGCTCATACCCGTGGCCGGAGCCCTTTCTGCCACCGTAGGGCGCATTCATGATGCCGGCGTCAGGGTTGTTGACCGCGACGTTGCCGAATTCGAGCGCATGCCCGATGGTGAAGACCTCGTTGAGGTCGAGCGCGTAGAGATAGGCCGCGAGCCCGGCGTCCGTGCCATTCGCGAACGCGACGACCTCCTCCGTCGTCTCGTATGGAGTCACACCTACGACAGGGCCGAAGGTCTCCACCGTGGCCAAGACGGAGTCGGCGGGCACGTGGTCCACCACCGTGGGGGCAAACCATGTGCCAGGCCGGTCGAGGGGTGCGCCGCCCGTCGTGACCATGCCACCATCGCGGACGGCCGCGGCGACGTGCTCCGAGCAGCGTTCGACTATGTCGCGGTTCGTGACGGGGCCAACGTCGGGATCGTCGAGCCCCGGTGCGACGCTCAGCTTCGAGACCGCCTCTGTGAGCTTGTCGACGAACTCACGATGCACGGAGGAGTGCACGTAGACACGATTGATCGCTATGCAGATCTGGCCGGCATTGCGGAAGCCGCGCCGGAGACAACCGGCCACCGCAGCATCGACATCGGCGCTTGCCGTGACGATGAGCGGGCAGGATCCGCCGAGCTCCATCGATGTCGGCAACGCCTTCGCGAGTGAACGCGTTATGGCGGCTCCAGTATCCGTCGAACCCGTGAAGGCGAGCTTGTCGATGCCCGGATGCTCAGCGAGGGCGCGTCCCGCGACGTCAGCTCCGAGCACGAGGTTGGCGACGCCTGGCGGGATTCCAGCTGGCTCGAGGAGCGCAAAGAGACGCACGGCGCTCGACGGCACGTACTCGGACGGTTTGACCACGATCGTGCACCCAGCGGCCAGGGCTGCCGCGACCTTCCAGCCGATGAGTTCAAGCGGGTAGTTCCAGGGCGTGATCGCGCCGACGACTCCCACCGGCTCGTAGCGAATGATGCTCGTGACACCAGCTGCTTCGTTGGGGATGGTCTCGCCATAGACCCTGACCGCCTCTTCGGCGTAGTAGTCGAACGCGTCCGCTAGTTTGGCGGTCTCACCGCGTGACTCACCGATGGGCTTGCCCATCTCGACGGTGATGAGCCGTGAGAGCTCGTCGAGGTCCCCTCGCACGAGGTCGGCAAGTCGGTGCAGAAGCTTCGCGCGCTCGAACTCGGACACCTCGCCCCAGTACACGAATGCCCGTCGTGCGGCGGCGACGGCCGCATCTACTCCGTCGGCAGGCGTGTCTGGGATGCGTGTGACGACCTCCCCCGTCGCAGGATCGAGCACATCGATGGTCGGCGGCGCAGGCTCCACCCATTCACCTGCGATGAGGTTGCGGGGCACTGGCATGGTGGCGCTCATGGGTTCTCCTTGGTGATGATGGGGCAGCGCAACGGCTGCCCGGTCAGTGCGCGCTCCGCCTCTTCGGCTGCGAGACGCTGCAGGTTGTCGAGCGACGACGTGGAGTAGAAGGCCGCATGCGGTGTGAGCACGACATTCGGGCAGGCGCGCAGCGGTGAGTCCGGGGCGAGCGGCTCGGGTTCGAACACGTCGAGTCCGGCTCCACCGATGCGGCCGTCTCGGATGGCGTTCGCGAGCGCGTGCTCGTCGATGAGCGGGCCGCGTGAGGTGTTGACGATGATGCATCCTGGCCGGAGAGTGGCCAGGAACTCGCTGTCCACGAGGTGCTGCGTCTTCGGCGTGAGCGGCAAGTGGAGTGAGATCGCGTCGGCCTGGTCGACCAACTCGTTCGACTCGACGAGTTCGATGCCATGCTCGGCGACCGCCTGCGACGAGGCGTAGGGGTCGCTCGCTATGACGCGGAACCCGAAGGGCTTCAGCCGGTCCGCGAGCGATCTCGCGATGCGCCCGGCGCCGAGCAGCCCCACGGTGACCGATGGGAAGGAGCGGATCGGCCCCACGCTCCCGGGAGTCACCCAGCCGGCGTCTCGGATGCCCCGGTCATAGACAGGCAGGCGACGCAGCAGGCCCAACAGCAATGAGGCTGCGTGATCGGCAACCGTGTCGACTCCGTAGTCGGGCACGTTTGCGACAGCGATTCCGAGCCGGCGGGCCGCTTCGATATCGACGTTGTCGTAGCCGACTCCGTAGCGGATGACGGTTGCGTCGGTCGACATCGCGGCCAGCTGCTCTTCGCCCATGGGCGCGAAGTTGACGATCGCGACATCGGCGCCGCGCACCGCCTCCGTCGTCTCGTCCGATGACACGCACTGATGCACGTCGAGCTCGGCCCCCGTGCGTTCCGCGGCTCCCGCCTCGTGTTCGGTGTCGATGAAGGCATGGTCGGTGATGACGATGCGTGTCACTTGAGGAGCCCCCGATCGGCGAGGTTCGCCATGAGGCTCCTCGCGCCGAACGTCCACGGCGCGAGCGACTCGGCTGGTCGGACCTCGTTCACGAGCGCACCGATCAACGGATTGCTGATGAGCACCTCGTCACCGACGTGGTGCGTGAAGCCCTCGCCGTCGCCATCACGGTCTTCCGTCGGGGCGAACATCGTGCCCGTGAAGAGTGCGAAGCCGTCCGGATACTGATGATGTGGCCCCCAGGTGTGCGAGATGAGCTCCTCGAAGGTCCGGCTCATCTCGTTCACGCGCGACACTGCCTCCACGACGAAGCCGTCGCGGCCTGTGATGCGCATGCTGACTTCGCTCTGTCGTAGTTCCTCCAAGCCGAAGTCCTCGGTGAAGAGGCGGATGAAGGGTCCGAGAGCGCAGGACGCGTTGTTGTCCTTCGCTTCCGCGAGCAGAAGCGCGCTCCTCCCCTCGAAGTCCCGGAGGTTCACGTCGTTCCCAAGGGTCGCCCCCACGGCGCGTCCGGAAGCCGAGCATGCGAGCACCACCTCAGGCTCTGGGTTGTTCCATGTCGACCGCTCGAGCACTCCGACACAGGAACCGATCCCGACGGAGGAAAGGGGCTGGCCCTTCGTGAAGATCTCCGGGTCGGGGCCGATGCCGACTTCCAGGTATTGCGACCACAGACCCTCAGCGAGGAGACGCTGCTTGATCTCGGCAGATTCGGGGGAGCCTGGCGTGACCCGGGCGGCGTCGGCGACGGTCGCACCAAGCCGTTCACGGAGCGCCCGGGCGGCGCCTGGGTCACCCTTCGCGTGTTCCTCGATGACGCGCTCGACCATGCTCTTCGCGAAGGTCACGCCGGCGGCCTTGATTGCCGCCAGGTCGAAAGGCGCAAGGAGATGCGGCTGGGATGAGTCGCGGCTCAGGGATGCGCGAAGCACGTCGTGAAGCGACCAGGACCCCTCCCCGACTGCCTCGCGCACGTCGTCTGCCGGGTGGTCGAGATCGAGCAGGTCGCTCATGGTGGGGCCCATCGAGCGCGTGACATCGACGAGCACATCACCTCGCAGCGTGACGAGGTGCGGACCAACACCGGGGACCTCGAGACGACCGACGAGCACTGCTGCGGGGTCTGGCGGAATGGGCATGGATGGCTGGACGGATGTCATCAGCGGGGACATGGAACCTCCTTGGCGCTGCGTCGTTGCAAGAACCGTTTACATCTAAACATCCTATAATTAGGTCTGTCAATGTTGCCCATCAACCGGCGCCAACAGAAGCTAACTAATGCCAGTCAGCGCCTGAAATGCCGCATTTACCCCAACCCCGATCACTTGACAAGGGGGTTGCGCAGGCAAATCATCCGACAATGCAATCTCTCACGCGTCGTGGTCATCGCTGGCGGCGCCCATTTTGCCGGCGACATCCGCTCCGAACATGCAGGGTGCGAGGATGGCCGCAATGGATATCGAATTCTCGGCCATCGACGGCGGCACCGTCGAACTGCACGACGCGCGCCGCAAGCTCCGCCGCCGCGTGGAGCTCGAGCCGTTCGAGATCGGCGTCTACGCGGTCACCCAGTCGCAGCTCGGCGAGCTCCTCGGCGAGGCGACCGACGACGGGATGAGCCACCCCGACCGGCCCGCGACCGACGTCAGCTGGCTGCGCGCCATCCGCTTCTGCAACGCCGCCTCCGAATGGGAGGGCCTCGACCACGCCTACTCGTACGACGGCGAGCAGGTCACCTGGCACGTCGACTCCGACGGCATCCGCCTCCCCACCGAATCCGAGTGGGAGTTCGCGTGCCGGGCCGGGTCGACCGCAGCACAGTACGGGCCGCTCGCCGACGTCGCCTGGACCAGCCTCGACGGCGTCACCAGCCCGCAGCCGGTCGGCGGCAAGCACCCCAACCTCAACGGCCTCTTCGACACCCTCGGCAACACGTGGGAGTGGTGCTGGGACCTCCTCGACCCGGCCCGCTACGACGACTACCGCGTGTTCCGGGGCGGCGGTTACGCCGACGACACCTGGAGCGTGCGCGCATCCGTCCGCCGCGGCGGGGCGCCACGCATGCACCACGAGGACGTCGGGTTCCGTGTCGCCCGCGGTGGATTCGACGCCGAGAATGCGGCCCAGGGGTGGTCTGCCCGCGCGGACCGCGAGCGCGCAACACTCGAGGGGCCCACCCCGTTCGGGTGGACCCCGCTGCGCTGACGCATCCGCTGGCCTGACACGCGACTTAGTGGGCGGCTGAGCGGCTGCGAGCCCCGGATCAGACGGCGAAGGCGATGACCCCGGTGATGAAGAGGGTCAGCAGCGTCGTCCACAGCACGATGGCGACCGCCTGCCAGACGAGCACGCGCCCCTTCGAGATGCCGATTCCCGCGAGCGCCGCGGCCGTGAAGTGCGTCGGGAGCAGCAGCGGGCCGAGCAGGCTCACGCCGGCGACGCCGTAGCGGTTGAACGCGCGCTGGAACTTCTCGCGTCGGGCCGTCTTCGGCGTCGCGTCCTCGGGCGACTTCGCGAAGCGGGCCCGGATGGCAGCGCCGAGGTAGACGACAAGCGCCACGGCGATGAAGTTGCCGAGGGCACCCGCGATGGCGGCGATGACCGGGTTGATGCCGCCGATGATGCCGATCGTCGCGGCACCCTCACCCTCGATGAAGGGGACGGCACCGGCAAGCGCGACGACGAGCGGCTGCAGCCAGTCGGGCAGCTGCGCCATCAGGTCCTGGAAACCGAGGATGAGCTCTGCGATGGGGTTCATGGTGTGGCCTTTCGGAGCTGAGGTGGGCTGCCGCGTCGGGTGCCGCGGTGATGTCTCCATTCCACCCGGGATGCGCGGCGTGCGGCAGTGCCGCCGCGTCACCACTCCTCGTGAGGATGCGCGTGCGGGTTCGTGACAAATGTCACGGGCCGCTCGCCCACGCCTGGCCTACCGTGGTGGGATGAGCACTCCACGCATCGGCGAGACGGCGCTGGCCCGCGGCGTCACCGCCACCTGGTGGTACACGGCGGTGGGGGTCGCCTTCTTCGTCGCTCTCACAGCCCTGTTCTGGATCCTCTGGGCCTGGGCGGCGCCGGCACTCGACGCGCCCTGGCGGTTCCCCATCTCGATCGCCGGCAGTCTGGCCTGGATCGCCGCCAGCATCCTGCTGCTCCTCGACTACCGGCCGAGCGTGCTCGCAGCGCGCGACGGCGAACGGCACCCACCCTCGACGCTCACCATGACGGGGTTCGTGCTCGCGGCGCTCGGCGCGATCCTCCTCGGGCTCGGCACATCGTCGCTGCTGGCCGCCGCCGCGGTCGTCGCGTTTGTCCTCTCCGTCCGCCCCTGGACACCCGGGGTGCGGTGGCGGGTCGTCGTCGGCGCGACACTGCTCGTGCTCGTGCTCGTGTTCGTGGAGGCGTCGGCCTTCGCGACACAGGGCATCCCGGTGAGCGCGTTCTCGGCGCCCGCCTTCTTCGTCCTGATGGTGCCCTCAATGACCGCGTTCTCCCTCTGGTGGTGGGAGATCGTGCTCGAACTCGACTGGGCCCGCACCGCCGAGAGCCAGCTCGCCGCGACCCGCGAGCGCCTGCGCCTCGCCAACGACGTGCACGACCTGCAGGGCCACCACCTCCAGGTCATCGCACTGCAGCTCGAGCTCGCCGAGCGCCTCCTGGCGAAGGACCCTGCCGCGGCGGCCGAGCAGATCCGCGCCGCCCAGGGAGCCGTCAACGAGGCGCGCGCCGGCACGCGAGCCCTCGCCACGAGCTTCCGCGGCGTGCCCCTGCCCGACGAACTCGAGAACGCGGCCGACCTGCTGCGCGCCGCTGGCCACGACGTGCGGATGCACGTGGGAGCCGGTGCCGCATCCGCCCCCGCCGACGTGCTCGGCCCGATCGTGCGCGAGAGCGTCACCAACGTGCTCAAGCACGGCGACGGTGCCCGCGCCCGCATCGACCTCAGCCGCGACGGCGACACGTGGGTCTACCGCATGGTGAACGACGCGGCAGACCACGGCGGCGGTGCCGGAGGCGTGGGCGGAGCTGAGGGCGGGGCCGACGTCGCGTGGGGCAGTGGCCTGACCGGCATGGGCGAGCGACTCGAGGTCAGCGGCGGCAAGGTCGAGGCGTGGAACGACGGCACGAGCTTCACCGTGCAAGTGCGCCTGCCCGTCGGACACGCCCCGGTCGCCGGCACCTCCGACCTCCCCGCGACGACAGGAGAACACGCATGATCCGGGTGCTGCTCGCCGACGACGAGGACATGATCCGCACGGCCCTCGCCTCACTGCTCCGCCTCGAAGTCGACCTCGAGGTGATCGCCGAGTGCAGCACCGGCACCTCCGCCGTCGAAGAGGCGCTGCGCCTCAAGCCCGACATCTGCCTGCTCGACCTCGAGATGCCGGGCCTCGACGGCGTCGAAGTCGCCGAGCGCCTGCAAGGCCTGCCCGAGGTGCGATGCATCGTCGTCACCCGGCACGCCCGGCCCGGGGTGCTGCGCCGCGCGCTCGCCGCCGGAGTCCAGGGGTTCATCCCGAAGTCCCGCCGCGCCGAAGAGGTCGCCGACATCATCCGCCGAGTCGCCGCCGGTCGACGCTACGTCGACCCCGAGATCGCCGCGGACGCACTGGCCGACGAACGCAGCCCCCTCACCGACCGCGAGCTCGACGTGCTGCGCGCCGGACAGCGCGGCGAGACCATCGCCGAGATCGCCCGCAGCCTGCACCTCTCCCCCGGCACCGTGCGCAACTACGTGTCGTCGGTGCTCGGCAAGCTCGCCGTCTCGACGAGGCAGCAGGCGACCGTCGTCGCCCGCGAGCGCGGCTGGATCTAGCGCGGTGGCGCATCCGCCCACGCCGTCGCCTGGCGAACGTCTCGGGCTGGCGCTCGGCTCGGGATGGGATTCGTCTCGGGATGGCAACGTCACCTCGTTGAGGAAAACTTCCCTGAACGAAGCGAGGTTCCCATCCCAAGACAGCCGCGCCGCCGCCCCGCCGCGCGATCCCGGGCGGTGACCGCCACCCGGACCACATTTCGAGATGGCTTCCACGCACGCAGATGGCTTGCAACCCATCCCGAAGCGTGGAACCCATCCCGAAACCGCCGCGCAGCCGCGCAGCCGCGCCTCAGCGCGCGGCCACGCCAATGGCCGGCTGCACGCGGCTCGCGGCCCGCATAGGCGCGACTGAGGCGAGCACGGAGGTGGCGATCACGCCCACCCCGAGCACCGCGAGCGTGGCGAACGGTGGCATGCCGCCTGCCATTCCGAGGATGTGCAGGGCGAGCACCCCGTATCCGCAGCCCACGGTGACGCCGATCGCCGAGCCGACCGTGGCGGCGAGCGCGGCCTCGGCTGCGACGGAGCGGCGAGTCCCCGACCGGCTGACGCCCAGGGCGCGCAGCAGCGCGATCTCCTGGCGCCGCTCGGCGACCGAGAGCGCCAGCGTCACGGTCACCCCGATCATCGCGACGAGCAGCGTCACGCCGATCATGGCCACCCCGATGAGCTGCCCGATGAGGATGGTCTGCTCGATCCCGGCCTGGACGTCGGCGGCCCAGTAGACGGGGACGCCCGGGTCCACGCGGTCGAGCACGGCTGATCGCAGCGCCTCGGGCGTCACCCCGGGTGCCGGGTCGATGAGGATGTCGGACTCGCCGAGGCGTGCCTCCACTGACGGGTCCGCCGACAGGCGTTCGACGACCGCGTCGGGGTCGTCGACGAGGTCGACGGGGATGATGGCCGCGGTCGGGAAGTTGCGGGCGACGCTCTCCTCGGCGTCGGCGGACGCCCCTGGGACGCCGACGATGAGCGCGGCCGTGAGGCCGACGCCCAGCGTCAGCACGGTGGTCATGGCGGCGGTGCGACGTGATGCGCGACTCGCGTTGGACATCGTCAGTCGCAGCGCGACCGACCCGGATGCGAGCGGTCGCAGCAGGAGCGCCGACCAGCGGATGAGGAAGGGCCCGACGGCGACGAGCGCCGCGTAGACGAGCGTGCCGCTCAGCGCGGCGAGCGCGAGCCCGAGGAACTCGTCGGTGGATGCGACGGCCACCCCCGCGAACGCGGCGAGGGCCGCGACGACGAGCGCTGCGACTGCGAAGAGCAGGCGGGGCGCACCTCGCAGCGGGCGGGCATCCGAGGAGCGAGCCTCGCCGAGCGCGGCGACCGGTGAGGTCCTGCCCGCCGCCCGCGCAGCTGGCAGTGCGGCGACGATGGAGCAGCCCACGGCGAGGATGAGGCACGCGATGAGTCCCGCCGGCGCGGCGTCGAAGGGCGCATCGAGCAGCCCGGCGCCTCTGGCCGCCGCGACGAGCACCGCCGCGGCCGCGAGCCCGACCGCGACGCCCGCGGCACCGCCGACGAGGCCGATGAACGCCGCCTCGACGAGCACCGAGCGGCGCACCTGGGCGCGGGATGCTCCGACGCAGCGCAGCAGCGCGAGCTCGGCGGCCCGTCGGGCGAGCAGGATGCGGAAGGTCGAGCTGACGATCACGACGGCCGACAGCACGGCGAGGCCGACGAACACGGTGAGGGCACCGAAGACGCCTACGAGTGTGTCGGTCACCGAGCGGGCCTCCTCCGCGCGGCGCTCCTCGCCGCCCATGACGGTGCTCTCCCCCGCGACCGCGTTCAGCACGTCGAGGTCGGGGGCGCCCGTGACGAAGATCTGCACCGGGGCCATCGACCCGCCGAGCGCCACCGCATCCTCTTCCCGGATGAGGGCGACGTCCTGCCCGAACTCGTGCACCTGCCCGATCCCCGCGACCGTGAGCTCACGTCCGCCCGCGACGAAGACGTCGCCGACGGTCGCGCCGGAGCGCTCGGCCGTGCTCGTGCCGATGAACACCTCGCCGACCTCCGGTGCGGAGCCGGCCGACAGCTCGCCGATGCCGCTCAGGGGGCCGGAGCCGGGGTCGCTCGTCAGCTTCCAGACGGCGGTGGTGCCGCCGAGCTGCACCTCGACGTCGCCGAGGTACTCGACGGCGACCTCGTCCACGCCGGGGAGCGTGCGCGCCCGCTCGGCGATCTCCGTGGCCGCCTCCGATGTCAGATCGCTCGGCGGGATGACCACGGCACCCGCCGCCGCGGGCGTGCTCATGCCGAACGCGACGAGCGCGGTCCTCGCGTTGAGGGCGATGAGCAGCGACGCCGCCGCGAAGGCCGTCGCCGCGACGATCGCGATGCCGATGAGCACCGCCTGGCCCGGCCGCCGGAGCACGCTTCTCGCGGCCGCGCGGATGACGATCATGCGGGCACCCCGGCACCCGCCGCGAGCGCCGCGACGTGCTCGAGCACCCGACCGCGGGTGGGCGAGCTCAGGCTGCCGGCCGCCCTGCCGTCCTTGAGCAGCACGACCTCGTCGGTGACTGCCGCGGCCACCGGATCGTGGGTGACCATCACCACGGTCTGCCCGTACTCGTCGACGCACGCGCGCAGAAGTGCGAGCAGCGAGCTGCCCGACTCGCTGTCGAGGGCGCCCGTCGGCTCGTCGGCGACGATCAGGTCGGGGCGCCCGAGCAAGGCCCTCGCGACGGCGACCCGCTGGCGCTGGCCGCCGGAGAGCTGCGCCGGCAGGTGCCGGAGCCGGTCGGAGATGCCGAGGCGTTCGACGAGCTCAGCCCGCCAGCCGCGCTCGGGGCGACGCCTCGCAAGCGACGCGCCCAGGTCGATGTTCTCGCCCGCGGTGAGGTGCGGGAGCAGGTTGCCGTCCTGGAACACGAACCCGACCCGGTGGCGCCGCGCAGCCGTCAGGGCCGCGTCGTCGAGCCGCCCGAGGTCGGTATCGCCGAGCAGGATGCGGCCTGACGTCGGCTGGTCGAGCCCCGCGAGGCAGTGCAGCAGGGTCGACTTGCCAGAACCGGATGCGCCCATGATGGCCGTGAACCGCCTCGCGGGCAGGTCGAGGCTCAGCCCGTCGAGGGCGCGGACGCGGTTGCCAGTGTCGCCGTACTCGCGCACGACGTCGATGGCCCGGGCTGCCAGCGGAACCGGCGGAGCGGAGGGCGGGGAACGGAGGTCGCCGAGGTCTGAAGTCATGCATCCACCCTCTGAGGTGGGCACGGCTGCCCGCGTCGACCGAGGGGACGGTCATCGCCGGCGCACTCGTTCCTTCGAACGATTTGCCCGCGAAACGGGGTGTTGCTTGAGGCGCGTCCGCGAGGATGGAGGCGTGACGACAAGCAGCGACGGCGGACGGGGGCGGCTCGGGTCGCTTGCGGCCCGCCTCAAGGCCGCGCCGAAGATCGCCGAGTTCGCGGTGCTCGCGCTGCTGCTCGTGGTGGACTTCGAGCTCGCCGCCCGTCTTGCGGTCGTCCCGGAGACCGGTCCCGCCGACGGTCTCATCGCCGGGGCCCTGGCGACCGCGTTCGTCGCCGTCGTGGTGGCTGCGCTGGCCCTCGCCCGCGGCCGGCTGCCCGCCGCCTCGAGCGTGGGATCTGCCTTCGCGGTCTCGCTCCTCGGGTCCGGGGTCGCCGCATCCACCGGCGCCCCCTGGTCTTCGCTGACCGAGTCGGCAGCCCTCGTCGTGCTCACGGTGTTCGGCGTGCGCGCGGCTTCCCTCCGAGGCGCGATCGCAGTCGGCGCCGGCGCTCTGGTCGTCGCGCTCGCCGTTACCCTGCTGCGCATCGGCGTCGACGGAACCGCGATCCTCCTCGCCGTCCTCGTCTGGGGGTGCGCCGTCATCGGCGGCGTCGCCGGGCGGTTCGTGCGCCTGCGCCGCGAATCCGCCCTTGAGGCCGCCCGGCGAGCGGAGCGGCTGGAGCTGGCCCGGGAACTCCACGACGTGGTCGCGCACCAGGTCACCGGAATCGTCGTGCAGGCGCAGGCGGCGCTCGCGGTCGCCCGCGCCGACCCCGAACGCACCACCGAGGCCCTGGCCGCTATCGAGGCGGCCGGCACCGAGGCGCTCGCCGGCATGCGTCGCATGGTCGGCGCGATCCGCGACGAGCACGGCGATGGGGAGCCTGCTCCCCTGACCGTGCCATACGGCCTCGACGACATCCCGACGCTCGTCGACCGGTTCGACCCAGGCCACGAGCGCACGACCCTGCACCTCGAGGACGCGGACGCTCCCCTGCCGCCCGGCGTCGGCGAGTCCGCGTACCGCGTGGTCAGGGAGGCGCTCACGAACGCGCGCAAGCACGCGCCCGACGGGACAACCGCCGTGTCGGTGCGCGTGGTCGACGCCGAGCTGCTGCTCGAGATCGAGAACGACGGGGTGCGCGCCGGCAGCCGCGAGGAAGGCGCCGCCGGGTTCGGACTCACGGGCCTGTCCGAGCGGGTCACGGCGCTCGGCGGGGCCATGCGCGCGGGCGCCGACACCCCCGACACGTGGACGGTCTCGGTCACCCTGCCCCTGGAGCCGCAGCGATGATCACCGTCGTCCTCGCCGACGACCAGGAGATGGTGCGCGCGGGCTTCCGCATGATCCTCGAGGCGGAGGGCGACATCCGCGTGGTCGGCATCGCCGGTTCGGGTGACGAGGCGGTCGCCGCAGCCACGCGGCTGCTGCCGGACGTCGTGCTCATGGACATCCGCATGCCCGGGATGAACGGGCTCGACGCCACACGGATCATCACCGCCCGGCAGGACGCGCCGCGAGTGGTCATCGTCACGACCTTCGACACCGACGAGTACCTGCGCTCGGCGCTGCAGGCCGGCGCATCCGGGTTCATGCTCAAGGATGCGGGGCCCCGGCTGCTCGTCGAAGCGGTTCGCGCCGCGGCAGACGGGGACGCGCTCGTCTCGCCCTCGATCACGGTGCGGCTGCTCGGCGAACTCGCCGGGAGTGCCACCAGACGGCTTGCATCCGATGTTGAGCACGAGCTGTCCGACCGCGAGGTGGAGATCGCGGCCGCGATCGCGCGCGGCGGCACCAACGAGGAGATCGCGGCCGACCTCTTCGTCTCCGTCTCGACCGTGAAGACCCACGCGCGCAACATCAGCGTGAAGCTCGGCGCCCGCAACCGCGTCGAGATCGCGGCCTGGGCGTGGCGGATAGGCCTCGTCAGGTGACCGAGCGATGACGGAGTTTCTCCAGTCTCGGGATGGGAAAGTCACTTCGTTGCGGGAAACTTCCCAGAACGAAGCGACTTTCCCATCCCGAGACTGCCGTCGCGACCGCGGGCTCCCGTCAGGAGGCGCCCGACGTTTCGGGATGGCTTTCACGCACGCAGATGGCTTGCAAGCCATCCCGAAGCGTGCAACCCATCTCGAAGTTCACCTGGAGTCGGTCGGCGGCGAACGGCGGGACTCAGCCACCGGTGAGGCGGTCGAGCACGTGGCGCAGCAGCGGCCACTCCGCGGTGCCGCGGAGGTGGGTGGCGGATGCGCGCAGCATGGGCGGCTGCTGCATCCGCACGATCTGCACGTTGTCGCGCGGCGCTCGCGTGAGGGGGAGCATCCCGACCCCGAACTCGGCCGCGATGAGGTCTTCGACCAGCGCGAGGTCGTCGGACTGGTGGGTGACGTTCGGCTCGTAGTCGGCGAGCGACGCGAGCACGCCGATGGCGATCTCGTCGGCGTCGTTCCTGGAGTTGCCGATCCACTCCTGGTGGCGCAACGCGAGCATGAGGTCGCGGTTGGGCAGAGGCTCGAGGCCGCCGCCGGGGAGGGCCGCCGCGACGCTGTCCGGAACGCCGATCCCCCACTCCCCTTCCCACAGGCGCACGCTCTCGTAGCCTGGCGGGATGCGCAGGGGTGCAAGCGTGTAGTCGTACACCAGCGCGAGATCGATCCGGCCGGCGTCGACCAGCGCGAGTGCCTCGTCGGGTTCCTGTTCTTCGAGCACGAGCCGCACGCCGGGGTGTGATGCGGCGAGCTCGCGCATGATCGGGAACAGCGCTCGCGCGGCGGTCGCGAATCCCGCCACGCGCAGCGTGCCCTGCGGTTCCGCGTCCGGGTCGAAGTCGCGTCTCGCCTCGTCGAGGCTCGCGAGGATCCCGGATGCGCGTGCGGCGAGCCGCGAGCCGGCGGCGGTCAGCCGCACCCCGCGTCCCACCCGCTCGAGGAGGTGCGCGCCCAGTTCCTGCTGGAGGAGGGCAAGCTGCTGGGACACGACGGAGGTCGTCGTGAGGTGCTGATCGGCGACGGCGCGCATGGAACCGAGGCGCTCGAGGTCGACGAGGTACTCGAGCCGTCGCGTCTCCATGTGGACTCCCGCCGATCATCCGGACCGCGGGCCTGGCGCCCACGGAACCATTGTGCGCGAATCGCGAACAATGCGTTCGTATTTCTCGCGTGGACACGGATGCACGGGCGCGCCATCCTGGGTCCATGACCGCGTCCACGCCTCAGGCAGCTCCACGGGGCAGCGCCCGCTCTGGCACCCTCATGACGATCAGCGCCATGCTGTTCGTGCAGCTCGGACTGGCGCTCAGCACCGGTCTCTTCGAGCAGCTCGGGCCGCTCGGCACCGGCTGGATCCGCCTGGTGTTCGCGGCGGCACTCGTGCTGGTGATCGTGCGGCCGCGACGCGCGTGGTTCACGCGCAGCAGCTTCCTCGCGTGCGTCGTGCTCGGCGCGGCGACCTCCGGCATGACGTTGCTCTTCACGCTGGCGATCGACCGCATCCCGCTCGGCACTGCCGCTGCTCTCGAGTTCCTGGGCCCCCTCGCGGTCGCCGTGCTGCGCAGTCGGGGCCGGGCGCTCCTGTGGCCGCTCATCGCCGCCGTCGGTGTCGTGCTGCTGACGGAGCCGTGGACCGGGAACATCGACCCGATCGGCGTGCTGTACGCGCTCGCCGCGGCGGCCTGCTGGGCCGTCTACATCCTGTGCACGCAGCGTGTGGGCGACGAGCTGAGCGGGGTGCGCGGCCTGGCCGTCTCCATTCCTGTGGCGGCCGTCATCGCGAGCATCATCGCGGCGCCGAGCACCATTCCGCTGCTCACGTGGGAGGCGGCCCTCGCCGGCCTCGGCTTGGCCGTGCTCCTGCCGACCGTGCCGTTCATGCTCGAGATCCAGGCGCTGCGCCGCATTACGGCCGCCGCCTACGGAACTCTCACGAGCCTCGAGCCCGCGGTTGCGCTCGTCATTGGCTTGCTGCTGCTGCATCAGGTGCCCGGGTTGCTGCCGGTCGTCGGCCTCGTGCTGGTCATCGTCGCTGGCATCGGCGTCGAGCGCTCGGCCGGACGCGCACCCGCGGCCGCTGCGCCTCCGGATGAAGCTTCAGCTGCCGCCGCGACACCGAGTACTGATGCGGCGGCGGCACCCTCAGGCTCCGGTGAGGCGCCCCTTGAGCGCGGCGAGCTCCGCACCGGTGAGCCCGCCTGACTGCAGGTACGCGGCTGAGCCGCCCTGCGCATCCACCCACTCGAGCGCGTGCTCGATAGCGGATGGGGGCGTCGCGGCGACCAGGTCTTTGATCTGGTCGGTGAGCGGCAGCCCGTACTGCGCGACCATGCCGTACATGCGCTCGGCCCACTCCCCTGAGAGGTTCGCCCCGGAGGACGCGTAGTCAGCGATGATCGCCGACCGCTCGACCCCGACCGCGTCGAGCACCAGGGCCGAGCCGATGCCCGTGCGGTCCTTGCCGGCCGTGCAGTGGACGACCACAGCGTTCGGCGGGCTGACGGTCGCGGATGCGACGAGTCGCGCGAGCTCGGCGAACGTGGTCGCGCTGTGCTCGAGCATCTCCACGTAGAGGGCGCCCAAGGTCGGGATCTGCGCGAGCACCGCATCCATCGCCTTCGCCTGCTCGGCGGGGTCGCCGCCGCGCGCAGCCGACTGCAGGCCCTGCTGCACCAGTCCGGTCACGGCCCCTTCAAGCAGCGGCAGCTCGACGACGTGGAACTGCCGGCTCACGGGCAGGCGATCGGGCGCCATCTGCCGCTCGGCGGGTGTGCGGAAGTCGACGATCGTGCCGATGTCGCTCGCCGCGAGCTCCTCGAGCCCCTTCGGCGTGAGCGAGCTCAGCGCGTCGGACCTGTAGAAGACGCCGGAAGCGGTCGTGCCGCCGCCAGCCACCGGCAGGCCGCCGGTGTCGCGGAAGTTGAAGGTGCCCTCGAGGGAAGTCGCCGTCGTCATGCGATCACCTTAGACGCGGGCACCGACATCGAGCGAGGCGGGGTGGATCTGCGCCGCACGACGATCGACAGCCCCCCGCCACGATGCACAGCGCGGCACCTCCCCACCACGCGGAGGTGTACGTGCCGAGGGTGTCGCGGATGAGCCCCGCCCCGAGCGCAGCCGCGGCGGCCGGCGGCGAACCACGCACCTTCATCGCGCCGGGAAGCTGCATCTCACGTGTGGATGCATCGGGCGCGAGCTGAGAGGGGTCAGCCGCGGCGGCGGCGCATGCCGAACAGGGCCGCGATGACGGAAACGAGAAGTCCTGCCGCCCCGGTGACGAGGCCGACGATGATGAGGAAGCCCGCGCCGATGTTGGCGTCGAGGGCGGTCGGGTCGGTGATGAGGTGCGCTCCCGCGAGCGCGAGGAATCCGACGGCGAGCAGGACGGTGCCGAGGGTCTGCATTCGGGTTCTCGCTTTCGTCGCGGCGTTCGGGGGTCACTCCACCCAACAGCACCGGGATGCGCCGAAACCGAGAGTCGCTGCAGAAGCGGCGCTACGAGGAGGTCTCGATCGTCACCTCGACATCGACCACCTGCGCCGCCGACAGGGCGCTCCTCATCCGTCTGGCTGTGCCGAATCCCGAGCCCCGTGCGGCCGCTTCGGCACTCGCACCCTCCGCCAGCAGCCGCTGAGCGAGGCGCACCCGGGCCCGCCTCAGGTAGGCGGATGCGGTGTCGCCGGTCGCCGCGAACGCGCGGTACAGGTGCGCTCTCGATGCGCCGAGCGCGGTCGCCATGGAGTTCACCGTCGTCGATTCGTCGGACGCGAACCGGGAGACGTATTTCACCGCCTCGCTGTAGACGTGGGCCAGGTCGTTGCCGCTCTTCGCGAGCGTGCGCAGCTCGGTCTGCGTGGCCAGCGCCCAGATGAGCGCCTCGACACCGAGCCCGACCCGGGTGAATGCGGCGTCTTCGGCGCGCAGCCCGCCGCCGAGGATGGACGCGGACGCGTCGATGAGGACCTGCAGGTACGCGTCCGATTCCGACGTCGTGCCCACGTAGTTCTCGGTGAACGACTGGGGCCGCGGGAAGAAGACCAGCAGGCTGCTGACGGGCACCTCGGACCTCTTGCTGATGAGGTCCTCGGGGTTGACGAACAGCACGCTGCCTGGCGTGAGCGTCTCGGTCGTGCCCGCGATATCGACGACGACCTCGCCTTCCAGGCACGCGAGGAGGAGGCGCGCAGCACCCCCGGCGAAGGCGCGAGGGACCACGTACCGGAAGCTGGCAGCTGAGTGACGGTAGCGACTCAGCGCGAAGGTGTCGCTCTTCAGCACATCGCCCGCGACGGTGAACTCCTCCGCGGAGGACTGCACGTGCCAGCCCCAGCTGCGGACGGTCTCCACGGCACGCTGACCGGCCTCGTCGACGGTGAGCGACACCACCTTGGGGAGCTCTCCCGAAGCCCTGGATTCGACCTCGACCACTCCGAGATCGAAGTCGCTGCCACCCTGACTGACGTGCTCCTGCACCTTCCGACTCCGTCCATTCCGTATCGCTGCACGAACGCGATCCGTTCACGCGTCCGGCGACCAGCACCTGGGCAGGTGCGGCGCTCACAGATGAGACGACGCTCGGGGGCAGTTCGTCACGTTTCCCATTGTGGTCGATGACAAGAGCTCTCGCCGGAGGTGACCGGAATCATTTCCGTCGTGAGCGTGAGACAAAGTGGTACTTCCTCGCTCACAGCAAGCCAATTTCAAGATAATCCCTGCTCAGAAGCAGTTTATGTGCAGTGCTGACTCGCGCAGCACCGCGCAGTTCTCGGTTGCGGATGCAGTAGCCGTGCATATGCTCACCGGGCAGATCAGAATTCACTTCCCAGGGCGCCCCCTTCTCCTTGGATGCCAGCGGCACGACCGGTGAGCATCCAAGCGAAATCGTCGTCTGAAAACTTTTCTGTGACAAATCATGGACTTCACACGTCTCACCACCAAGCACCGCCGATGCGCCCGCATCGGCACACAACAAGGAGAAAGCAATGTCGAACACCACCCCGACCATCAGCACCACGTCCTCCGACCGCAAGGACCTGCAGCCGGCGCACGGCACGCACGGCAAGACCACGATCAACGACAGCGTCGTCGCCCGCGTCGCCGGCATCGCAGCTCGTGACGCCCGCGGCGTCCACGCCCTCGGCGGCGGGGCGGCTCGCGCCATCGGCGCCATCCGCGACGCCCTCAACGCCACCGACCAGGGCCAGGGCGTGAGCGTCGAGGTCGGCGAGAAGCAGGTCGCCGTCGACATCACCATCGTCGCCGAGTACCCCGTCTCGCTGCAGGATGTCGCTGACGGCGTCCGCGCCGACGTGATCGACGCGGTCGAGACCATCGTCGGGCTCGAGGTCACCGAGGTCAACGTCACCGTCAACGACGTGCACCTCCCCTCCGAGGACGACAACAACGATGACAAGGAAGAGGCACGAGTCCAGTGAGCAACTCGTCTCTCACCCGAACAGGCATCCTCATCGGCGCGGTCCTCGCGCTGAGCTGGACCATCCTGGGCTTCTGGGCGTTCTTCTTCGTCGCGATCGCGATGATCGTCGGCGGCATCATCGGGCGCATCCTCGAAGGAAAGCTCGACGCGAGCGCCCTCGTCGACGTCATTCGTGGACGGAACACGTCCTCATGAGCGCGGCCGCGACGGCTCCGGGCGGCGCGGCGCAGCGAGGCACGACACGACTCACCGCGAAGGCCCTGACTCGTCTTGCGTCAGCTGTCACCGGTGACGCGCTCGGGGTCGACGCTGGCAGCGTCAGCGTCGGCCTCGAAGACCACAAGGGCAGCCTCGCGCTGCGCATCAGCACCCCGATCCGCGTTCCGTCCCTCGAGCGCATCCGCTCGCAGGACGCGGCCGTCGAGCGGAGCGGCGGGCCGATCCTCCAACGTGTCGAGCAGGCAAAGGGAGAGATCAGGGATCGCTTTCAGTCACTGACCGACTCGCGCGTGGAACGCGTCATGCTGCGGGTCACCAGCCTCAACATCCGAGCCGAGGAACGCGTCAGATGAGCACCAACACCTCCCTGTACGCGCGCCTCTCCCGGCGAGAGACGCACTCGCCCCGCTCGGCGCTCGCGATCACCCTCGCCGTGCTCCTCATCCTCGTCGCGGCTTGGATCGGCACCGAGATCGTCCTGTCGCTGCTCGCCCTCCCGGCGCTCCTCGTCGCACCGGCGGACATGTTCGCCTCCGCGCTCGGCGTGCTCGAGCAGCCCGCCCAGTACGTCGGCATCGCCGGCGTGGTCGTCGCGATCATCGGGCTCGTGCTGCTCATCGCAGGCCTCGCCCCCGGACGCCGAGCCAGGCACACGCTCACCTCGACCCGCACCGCGACCGTCGCGGACAACGCGGTCATCGCCTCCGCCCTCGCCCGCCACGCAGCGCACGCCGGCAACGTCAGCCCCGACAACGTCACCGTGTCGGTCTCCCACCGACGCGCCGACGTGCACCTCACCCCCGCATCCGGGCTCCCGGTCGACGCGGCCGCCATCACGGCCGCCGTCAACCAGCAGCTCGAACGGTACGAACTCACCCCGCGCGTCACCGCCAAGGTGCGCGTCGCAGAGAACGGGAAGGTCGGCGCATGAACAGCACCAACCGAGGCCTGAACCGGCTCCTCATCACCGCCACCGGCCTCCTCCTCCTCATCATCGGCGCCGCCGCAGCCATCGGCGCATGGCTGCCCGGGGCGAAAGACACGTGGACTCCCATCTCCGAAGGCGTGAACACGAATGTCACGGGCTGGCTCCAGCAGACCCCGTTCCCCGGTGCCGACTTCAGCTGGCTCCTCATCGCCGTCGTCGCGGTCCTCGCGATCGCCATCATCCTGCTCCTCGTCTTCGCCCTCCGCCAGGGACAGGGACGGACCGGCACGATCGTGCACGAGCGCACCTCCGACGTCGGACCGACCGTCATCGACGTGACCGTCGCCCGGGCTGCACTCGACGACGCGCTGGCCGGCCGTGACGAGTTCGTCTCGACGAGCGTCTCCGCCTACGACGTGAAGCGCGCCCCTGTGCTGAAGGTCTCCGCGACCTGCCGCCGCGGGGTCTCGCCAAGGGACGCCGTCGACCTCGTGGAACGCGACCTCCGTGCCCTCGACGCGCTGCTCGGCAAGGAGCTCCCGGTGCTGCTGCAGCTGACGGGCGGCTTCCGAGCTCGGGTGCAGAAGTCGACGCGCCTCCAGTAACGCCAAGTCAGTCACCCCACCTGACCAACCCACCCAAGAAGAAGGACCCCATGTTCCTCCGCATCGTCACGTTCGTCCTCGGCCTCGTCGTCAAGCGCCGCAGCGCCAAGAAAAAGCAGCAGCAGCAAGATCCCGGCGCGCAGCGGTAGCCGCACCTCACCGGCGGCCACGGGCGCAGCGCCGGTGGCCAAGCTAGGCCCAGGGATCGACGAGTGACAGCCCCACGTCGTCGAAGTCTCCGACATTCCTCGTCGCGAGCGCGTACCCCCGGGCCAAGCAGATCGACGCGATCATGGTGTCCTCGACTGAGATCGACCTGCCCCGCGCTTCGCGTTCAGATCGAATCGCCGCGTAGGCGCGCGCGGCCTCCACATCGAAGGAGCAGACTCGGTCGCCTGCTTCAGCAACGAGTCGGTCCACAGCCAGCAGCAGGGCCGTGCGCCTGCTCCCCTCCGGCAGCCGCACGGCCCCGTATCGCAGTTCGGCGATGGTGATCGTCGTCAGGGCGAGCTGCCCGGCGTTGAGCGCGAGCCACTCCAGAACTCGCCGATCGGGTTCACGGCGCAGGGGTTCGGAGAGGACGTTCGTATCGACGACGATCACGAGAGATCTACCTCGCGTGGCTTCGACCGCGGCGGCAGATGGAAATCTCCCTCGAGATCGACGACGACGTTCACCCAGTTCGTCACGAAGTCCGGCGCAGGCACCAGGGACTCTTCCAGAATCGCGCGCACCTCGGCCTCCATGGACCTGTTGTGCTCGGCGGCGCGTGCTTTGAGGGCACGCCTCGTCTCTTCGGGCAGATTGCGGATCGTGAGCGTCGCCATAAGACCTCCCTGAGTGCTAGCAATGCTAGCACTCAGGGAGATCTACATATGCAGTCAGCTGATCTTGCGTCGGCAGATCACGTTCGCCGCGAGGTAGGCAGCAAGCAGGATGCCGGCGCACCACGCGAGCGCGACTCCGAGTTCCCCGCTCACCGGCTGCCCCTCGAGGAGCTGCCGGATGCTGTTGACGATGGACGTCACGGGCTGGTTCTCCGCGAACCACCGCACTGGGCCCGGCATCGTCTCGGTTGGCACGAACGCGGAGCTCACGAACGGCAGGAAGATGAGCGGGTAGGAGAAGGCGCTCGCGCCCTCGACGGTCTTCGCGGAGAGACCCGCGAGCACCGCCATCCAGGTGAGAGCGAGCGTGAAGAGCACGAGGATGCCCGCGACCGCGAGCCACTCGAGCAGTCCGGCACCCGACCGGAAGCCCATGATCAGGGCAGCGCCGACGACGACGGCCACCGAGACGAGGTTCGCGACCAGGGAGGTGAGCACGTGCGCCCACAGGGCTGACGATCTGGCGATGGGCATCGACTGGAACCGCTCGAAGATGCCGCCCTTCAGGTCGAGGAACAGCCGGTAGGCCGTGTAGGCGACGCCGGATGCGACGGTGATGAGCAGGATCCCTGGCAGCAGGTAGTCGACGTAGGCGCCCGCGCCGATGTCGATCGCCCCGCCGAACACGTAGACGAACATGAGCATGAACGCGATCGGCATGACGGCTGTCGTCACGATCGTGTCTGGGCTGCGGAGCACGTGGCGCAGCGAGCGACCCGTCAGGACGGCGGTGTCGCCGACGAAGTGCGCGGTCATGAGGCCAGCCCCCTTTCTCCGCCGGAATCCCCGACGACGGCGAGGAAGATCTCCTCGAGCGTCGGCTGCTTCTCCACGTATTCGACGTTGGCAGGCGGCAGCAGCCGCTTGAGCTCGGCGAGCGTGCCGTTCGCGATGATGCGTCCCTCGTTCAGGATCGCGATCCGATCGGCGAGCTGCTCCGCCTCGTCGAGGTACTGCGTCGTGAGCAGCACAGTCGTGCCGGTGGCGGCGAGCTCGCGCACCGCGCCCCACACCTCGAGCCTGGCCTGCGGGTCGAGTCCCGTCGTGGGTTCGTCGAGGAACACGACGGGTGGGTTGCCGATGAGACTCATCGCGATGTCGAGCCGACGCCGCATGCCGCCGGAATATGTCGCGGCGCGACGCCTGCCCGCGTCGGCCAACGAGAAGCGCTCGAGCAAGGCGTCCGCGACCTCGTTCGGCCGCGGAACGTGCCGCAAACGCGCGACGAGGGCGAGGTTCTCGCGACCCGTGAGCACCTCATCCACCGCCGCGAACTGGCCGGTGAGGCTGATGGATCCACGAACCTCGGACGCCTGCGACGCCACGTCGAAGCCGGTGACGACTGCCGACCCGTCGTCGGCGCGGAGGAGCGTCGAGAGGATGCGCACCAGTGTGGTCTTGCCGGCCCCGTTCGAGCCGAGGAGCGCGAAGATGCTGCCGCGCTCGACGGCGAAGTCGACGCCGGTCAGTACGGCGAGGTCGCCGTACGACTTCGTGATGCCATCGACGACGATGGCCGGAGGAGCGCTCATGGCTACTGCCCTCGCTCCGCTTCCTCGACGGCCTTCACCAGTCGCGCGCGCTCCTTGTCGATCCACTGCTTGCCGGAATACGACTGGCCGAAGGTCTCGGCGAAGTCGACCGGGTCGGAGCCCACGATGTCGTGGACGAGAGTGCCGTCGGCGGCCGCGCGCTCCCACAGGTCGGCGAGGTCCGCATTCATGCGCACCATCGACTCCCCATCGGTGACGCCGCCGTAGTACATGAGGTAGCGCTGGATGGCCTGCGCCACCTTCGCGTAGGGAGCCGGCAGCGCATCCAATCGCGCCTGTGCCTCCTTGTACAGCTTCTTCTCCTCGAGTGAGCCCGTGAGCGCTTCGATCCACTTGGCGGCCATGTCAGTTGCCTCTTCCTTCATCTGTGCTGGTTGCAGTTGGTTCTGCGGTGGTGGTGCGGAGCTGCTCGAGGCGCTCCGCGAGGAACCCCCAGGTGCGCCAGAACTCCGCGAGGTACTCGGTGCCTTCTGCGTTGATCGTGTAGACCTTCCGCGGCGGACCCTTCTCCGAGGGGACCTTCTCGACGTCGACCAGCCCCTTCTGCTCGATGCGCACAAGGAGCGCGTACACCGTGCCCTCGGCGATGTCCGCGAAGCCCTGTTCGCGAAGCCAGGTCGTGATCTCGTACCCGTAGGCGGAACGCGTGGCGAGAATCGCGAGCACGATGCCCTCGAGCGTGCCCTTGAGCATTTCGGTTGCTTGCTTGCCCACGATCACCCTCTCTACTCAGTAATGATGACTACCAGTACAAAGTAACACTGAGTACCAGTACCTAGCAACACTTGGTTCCCTCAGTTCAACCCGCATTCAGGAACCCCGGAATGCACAGCTTCACCGACATTCACCGATGTATCGTCGGGTGTCGTCAGGTATCGGCACCCCTTCGAAAGGAATGCTCATGGTCGCTCAGCACACCCCAGGCGGACTCGGCTTCGGCCTCCGCGAAGCCGTCGACGAGATCCGCGAGAGCTTCGCATCCCGTCCCACCACGTCCCGCGCCGGCCGCGGGGACGTCCGCACCGCACTGCTCGTCGCGCTGCTCGAAGGCCCCCAGCACGGCTACCAGCTCATCCAGGCCATCGAGGAGCGCACCAGCGGCGCGTGGAAGCCGAGCCCCGGCTCCGTCTATCCGACGCTGCAGCTCCTCTCCGACGAGGGCCTCGTCGTGCCGGAGGTCACCGGCGAGCGCAAGGTCTACGCGCTCACCGAAGAAGGCCGCGCCGTCGCCGTCGACGCTTCGACTGGCGACCTGCCGTGGGAGTCCCCCGCCGCACGCCGCGCCGAGCGCGCCGCGACCCTCCCGAAGGCCGGCGCCCGACTCGCGCAAGCCGTCGTTCAGGTGCAGAGCAGCGCAACCCCGGACCAGGCCGAGCGCGCCGCGGCCCTCCTCGACGAGACACGGCGCAAGCTGTACTCAATCCTCGCCGAGGACTGAACGTGACAGATGGCCCCGGCCTGACCGAAGAGCGAGCGGCGGCGAGCAGGCTGACCGCCGCCGCCGCACAGGCGCAAGCAGTCACTCGAGGCCGGGCCGCCCGGGACGGCGACACGAAGCTCTCGGCCGAGGGCCGCGCCAGGTACCGCAGGATCGTCCGCTTCGCGCAGCGCGCGATGCTGCAGATCTGGTGGTTCGAGATCTTCCTGCCGCGCATCCGCCTCGGCAAGCTCTCGGAGCGGGGACGTACCGTGCGTATGCAGCGGCTCGCCCGCCGCTTCCATGCACTCGCGGTCGACCTCGGCGGGCTCATGATCAAGGTGGGGCAGTTCATGTCGTCACGCCTCGACGTGCTGCCTCCCGAGATCACAGCCGAACTCGAGGGCCTGCAGGATGAGGTTCCGGCCGTCGCCTTCCCCGCCATCCGGGCGCAGGCCGAAGCTGAACTGGGCATGTCGCTCAGCCAGGCGTACGCGAGCTTCGACGAAGCCCCCATCGCGGCAGCCTCGTTCGGGCAGGCCCACCGCGCGACGCTCACGCCCGCCCTCGCGGAGGAGACGGGCTACACCAGCGTCGTCGTGAAGGTGCAGCGGCCGGGCATCGAGGACCTCGTCGAGACCGACCTGCGCGCGCTGCGCCGTGTCGGCCAGCTCCTCAAGCGAGTCGAGCTGGTGTCGAAGCGCGCCGACGCACCCGCCCTCGTGGAGGAATTCGCGGCGACCAGCCTCGAGGAGATCGACTACATCCACGAGGGCTCCAGCGCGGAGCGCTTCGCCGCCGACTTCGAGACCGACCCCCGCGTGGGCGCCGCGCAGGTCGTGTGGGAGCGCACGGCGTCCCGCATCCTCACCCTGTCGGATGTCACCGCGATCAAGATCACTGATGTCGATGCCCTCCGCGCCGCGGGCATCGACCCCGTCGAGGTCGCCAACGAGCTCGCGAGGGCCACGTTCCAGCAGCTCTTCGTCGCCGGCTTCTTCCACGCCGACCCGCACCCGGGCAACATCTTCGTGACGCCGCTGGCGACGCCGCGCATCCCAGCTCCATCGGACGTGGAGGGCGAGGCCACCGATGAGCGTCCCGCACCCGTCACATGGGAGCTGACCTACATCGACTTCGGCATGATGGGCGTCATCTCCGACACCCTGCGAGCCAGCCTGCGGGAGCTCATCTTCGCGATCGTGTCCCGCGACGGGCCTGGCCTCGTCAGGTCCATGCGCAGCGTCGGCGTGCTGCTGCCAGCCGGCGACACGATGGAGCTCGAACGGGCCATGACGGAACTGTTCGGTCGCTTCGGCGGCATGGGCGTGGCCGAGCTGCAGCGCGTCGACCCCGCAGAGCTCGGCGACTTCGCCGACCGCTTCAGGGACACCATCCGCGAGATGCCGTTCCAGCTGCCAGAGAACTTCCTGCTCATCATTCGCGCGATCTCCCTGGTCTCGGGCGTGACCTCGGCGCTCGACAAGAACTTCAACATGTGGGAGGCGGTCGACCCGTTCGCCCGCACCCTCACGCGCGACGAGGGCGGCAACACCATCCAGGCGGTGGCGAAACAAGCCGTCTCCGCACTGGCAACCGCAGTGACGCTGCCAGGGCGACTGGATGCGCTCACGACCCGCCTCGAAGCTGGCCAGCTGAAGGTGCAGACGCCGAGCGTCGACCGACACATGCGCTCCCTCGAGCGGATGCTGCGCGGCGTGGTGTCAGCAGTCGTGTTCGCCGCGCTGCTCATCGCGGGCGTCCTGCTGCTGCCTCAGCTCGCTCCGCTCGGCATCGTGCTCATGAGCGTCTCCGTCGTTCCGCTGCTTCACGCCGCGGCCGTCGCCCTCGGCCGACGGCGCCACTGACCGCTCGCCAAACGCATCAGTCAGACGGCGAGCTTGCCGCTCTTCGAGAGCTCGGGGTCGGTGCACGACGAGAGGTCGAAGCAGCACGGGCGCCGCTTTCCGGCCTCGAGCTTCGACAGGCCGACCTCGATGCGACGCTCTCGGGTCTTCACGACGCGCGTGGAGTTGATCCACCGCACCCACTCCCACCTCGCCATCGGCGTGATGTCACGCCAGGTCTCCGCAGAATCGGGGGCGTCGGCGAGCGCCTCGGCGAAGTCCGCCGGGATCTCGGGCTCAGGCCACTCGCCGCCCGGCCGCAGCTCGACGCTGACGGTGTCGCCGTCGGCGGCACCGGCTCCGAGTGCGGCGGCGACGTCGAGCCAGTGCCCGCGCAGGCCATCAGGCTCGATGACCGTCTCGAAAGCTCGCGGAGCAGCACCGGAGTCCGCGGTGGAGCCTGAGGCGGGCTCGGCGCGGATCACGCCCGCGACGGCGACCTGCCCACGCGACGGCAGCATCCGGCTCGCGTCCTCCGGAAGCCGGACGATGAGCCGTTCGCCCTCGTCGCCCACAACGGGGACGGCGATCACCCGGGCCGTGAACCGGACGGCGCTCGTGTCCGGAACCGCGGTGTCCTCGGCGAGCGCGCCCTGCTTGTCAGCCATGGCAGAAAGCGTACGCCCCACCGACGCGTGAACGCAGATTCCCGCAGTCGTCCACGAAAACCTCATCGCTCAGTACCCTGATTGCATGACTGACCAGCCCATCATCCTCATCGCCGCCGATGAGCGACTCGCGCGGATCGAAGCCGAATTCAGGGCAAGGTACGACCGTGACTACAGGATCATCACGGCAGAAGATGCTGAGGGCGCCCTGCAGCTCCTGAGGGAACTCGTCGATTCCGGTGCCGCTGTCGCCATGGTCGTCGCCGACGTCTCCGTCGGCGAGACCCCGGGCCCGACGTTCCTGCGCCGCACGCAATCGATCTCCCCGACAGCGCGCAGACTCGTCCTCGCGACACCCGGAGCTGGATATGCCGCGAACCTCGACGCTCTGCGGGAAGCAACCGTCCGTCGAGACATCGACACCTTCACCGGCATCCCGATGGGACCGCGCGACGAGGAGTTCCACACGGTCGTCACGGAACTGCTCTCCGAGTGGGGCTGGTCGGTCGCGCGGCCGGCGGTCAGCATGATCGATGTCGTCGCCGAACCGCATGACCGCGAGGCGGGCGCCATTCGGGACCTCCTCGAGCGACTCGGCTTCCCGAACCGCATCCTCACCCCGGACAGCATCGAGGGCGCCGCACTCATCACCGCGGCGACTGCTGAGTCCTCGGCGCCAGTCGTGCTCCCGATGGCCCGGGCATACGACGGCAGGCTCTTTCCCGCAGCAACGGCGAGGGGTCTCAACGAGCTGCTCTCGACCCGCTTCGACTTGGTGCCCGAAGGCGAGGTCTCGGATGTCCTGGTCATCGGAGCTGGCCCCGCAGGCCTCGCCGCCGCCGTCTACGCGGCCTCCGAAGGGCTCACCACGGCGGTACTCGAGCGGGATGCGATCGGCGGGCAGGCAGGTTCGAGCTCGATGATCCGCAACTACCTCGGCTTCCCACGGGGCATCTCGGGCATGCGCCTGGCGCAGCGCTCCCGCATTCAGGCCGGACGCTTCGGCGCGAAGTTCTACACGGGACGGTCCGTCACCGGACTGGAGCCCTGCACGCTCGACGGCGTCCCCAGCTACCGGGTGCATCTCGGCGACACCGAGCTGCGTGCACGGACCGTCCTCATCGCGACCGGGGTCGCGTATCGGCGCCTCGGCATCGAAGCGGTCGATGTGCACACGGGCGCCGGCGTCTACTACGGGGCGGCCACCTCGATGGCCAGGGAGATGCAGGGCAAAGACGTCATCGTCGTCGGCGGTGGCAACTCCGCCGGTCAGGCGGCCGTGCACCTCGCGAAGTTCGCGAAGCACGTCACCATCCTCATCCGGCGCGCATCGCTGAACGAGTCGATGTCCGAGTACCTGATCCGCGAGCTCGACTCGACCCCGAACGTCTCCGTCGCCAGCAACAGCGAGATCGCGGATGGCGGGGGTGAAGCCGCCCTCGAGTGGGTGACCGTGCGCGACCGGACCTCGGGCGAGGAGCATCGCTTCGACGTCGGCGGGCTCTTCTGCATGCTCGGCGCCCAGCCGGACTGCACGTGGCTGCCCGAGGGAATCGCGCTCGACAAGGCGGGCTTCGTCCTCACGGGACGAGATGTCCCCAAGGATGCTTGGACCGATGGCATGCCTCCCGCTGACCTCGAGACCACCCTGCCTGGCGTCTTCGTCGCCGGCGACGTGCGCTCCGGGTCGATGAAGCGCGTCGCCTCGGCCAGTGGGGAGGGCGCATCCTCACTGCCCCTCATCCACGCCCACCTCGCCGCCCTCCGCGCCCGCGAGTTCGGCGGGGAGTAGGCTCGCCGGCCCTCCCACGCGGCCGGCGGCGCATCCACACGAGAGATGGATGCGGCGCGCGGGGGTCAGGAGTACGCGCGCTCAGGACCGGCGACGGATGGCGGCTTCCTTGCGTTGCGCCTCGATCGTCGCGATGAGGGTTCGTGCGTCGTGGGCGCCGCTGTGCCGCGTCTCGCCGAGGAAGAACGTCGGGGTTCCGCGGGCTCCGCTGTCGATGGCGCTCTGCATGTCGGCGCGGATGCGCTGCGGCAGCGCCTCGTCGAGCATGTCCGCATCGAAGCGGTGGAGGTCGAGCCCTATCTCTTCCGCGTAGCCGCGCAGGTACTGCGCGTCGAGTCGCTCCTGGTTCGCGAAGAGCAGGTTGTGCATCTCCCAGAACTTGCCCTGGTTGGCGGCCGCCTCGGAGGCGATCGCGGCCTGGAAGGCGTGCGGATGGTAGTCCTCGAGCGGCAGGTGGCGCACGACGTAGCGCGCCCCGCCGTCGCTGAAGTGCTCGCCCAGGTCCTGCCACATGCCGGTCGCCCGAGCGCAGAACGGGCATTCGAAGTCCAGGTACTCGACGATCGTGACCTGCGCGTCCGGGTCGCCCAGCATGTGGTCGCGCTCCGGGTCGACCGGGCGGGAGAGGGTCGTCGGCAGGTCAGCCGTGGTCTCGTTCATCTTGACGCGCGCGAACGTGAACGTGAGCCAGCCGATGACCCAGGACAGCACCATGGCGATGAAGACGCCGACGATCGCCTGCCCGGCGACCTCACCCTCCAGGGCCAGAGAGATGATGAGCAGCGACATCGTGAAGCCGATGCCGCTGAGCGCGGCACCACCGAAGACGCTGCCCATGCCGACGCCCTGCGGGAGTGAGCCGAGACCGGCTCGGACCGCGATCCAGCTGCCGAGCGCGATGCCGCCGAACTTCCCAAGCACAAGACCCGCGACGACACCCCAGGTGACGGGTGACGTGAGCGCGTTGCCGAGCATCCCGCCCCGCAGGTCGACACCCGCATTGGCGAGCGCGAAGACTGGAACGATGAACAGCGCCACCGGGCTCAGCAGCACCTCGTGGAGGCGCTCGTTGACGGAGATCGACTTGGCGAGGCCGAGCCGCACGTTGCGTGCGGCGTCGGCGCGGGGCGACTGCCAGAAGTCTCGGAAGAGGCGCTTCGCACGGACCACGTCTTCGCGGTCAGGGTCGGAGGCGGGGATGAGCAGGCCGGCGGCCATGCCCGCGAGCGATGGATGAACGCCGGACAGCAGCGTCGCCGCCCACAGCACGACGATGATGACGATGTACGGCGTGCTGCGCCACTCGTTCGCTCGAGCGAGGAGGAAGAGGAGGACGAGGCAGACGACGGCGATCGCAAGCGGCATCCACTGCACCGACTCGGTGTAGACGATGCCGATGATGGAGACTGCGAGGAAGTCGTCGACGACGGTGAGCGTCAGCAGGAAGACGCGCAGCTGGCTCGACATCTTGGGGCCGACCAGTGCGAGCGCGCCGAGGAGGAAGGCGGTGTCGGTGCCGATGACGGCGCCCCATGCCTCCGGTGCCTCACGGCCGGCGATGGCCAGGTAGATCAGGGCCGGCAGGACGACGCCTGCCACTCCGGCGACGATCGGCACGAGGGCCTGGCGTCGGTCTCGCAGGGATCCGACGGCGAACTCCTGCCGCACCTCGAGTCCGATGAGGAAGAAGAAGATGACCATGAAGCCGTCGTTCACCCAGTGGTGGAGGCTCATGTCGATGCGGAAGTCGCCGATGCCGACGGCCGCGTGCGTCTCCCAGAGGTGCACGTATGACTCCGACCAGGGCGAGTTCGCCCAGAGGAGCGCGAAGACCGCGACTCCCACCAGCAGAAGCGCGCTTCCAGACTCTGTGCGAAGTCGGTCCGCGACCAGACGCACCCAGTCCTGTTTCTGCTTCCCCAATGGATCCCCCTCCACGTCGGCGCGGGTCTGCGTTCAGACCCCTCGCACCGGATGGAAAGCATACGTCCCAGCGGAGACACGCGGGGGCCTCAGGCGGGCCCTGCCAATCCCTCCCTGGCGTCGAGGTCGACCGCGTCAGCTGCGGCGAGCGGATGCGTCGAGCCAGGCATGCACGTCTGGCCAGTGCGGCGCGTCCGGCGCGATCGCGGCGCGGTGCTCGAGGCTCGCGGGCTCGATGAGCTCGATGTCGGCGCCCGCCTGCCTGGCGGCGGCGACGTAGGCCCGGGTGTGCTCGACCGGCACACGCGCGTCGTCGGCGCCGTGCACAAGCAGCGCTCGCGCCTGCAGGGGCAGATGCTCGATCGGTGACGCAGACGCGTAGACCTCCGGGGCTTGGGCAGGCGCCACGCGGAAGAATTCCGAGACGGCTCCGTCGCCGTTGCCTTCTTCGTAACCGCGCGCGAGGTCAGTGACCGGCGCGAGCGCTACAACCGCGTCGCCTGGTTCTCCGCCGAGCAGCGCGAGCTGCCCGCCAACCGAGTGCCCGACGATCACGAGCCGCGCATCCCGCGTCAACCGGAATGCCTCGCTGCGCGCCACCGAGAAGCCACGCAAGAGGTCCGCACGCGTCGCCGACCACCCATCGTCGCCTCGCCGGTACTCGAGATTCGCCACGGCCCAGCCGCGTCGGGTGAACTCCGGCACCAGCGGCAGCATGAGTTCGGCGGTGAACTGCGATCGCCAGTACCCACCGTGGATGAGCACCGTGAGCCCGCGAGCGGGCCCTGGAGGCGCCCAGAACGTCAGGTGCTGGTCTCCGTCCGGGCCGTATGTCTCGCGCCTTGCTTTCGGGTCGCCCGGCATGCCCCGGATGCTCGCATCCGTCACGTGCGCCGTCTCACGCGCCTTCCACGGCACCTTCTGGCAGGAAGTCGACGCCGTTCAGGGCTGAGAGACGCACGACTTCGGCCGGGTCGGTCACGTTGTGAAGCAAGCTGAAGAGGTTCGCGAGCTTGCCGCCTGGGCTCACCCAGAACAGCGACTTCGCTGCCTCGTCCTGCTTGTTGTAGTAGGCGTGCGGGATGCCCTTCGGCATCTGCACGAGGTCGCCCGGGCCGGCCGTGGTCCATTGGCCGTCGAGGTAGAGGGTGTAGACCCCCTCGAACACGTAGATGAACTCGTCCTGGGTGGGGTGCACGTGCGGCGGCACCCCGGTTCCGGCTGGGTCGAGCGAGAGCCATGAGTAGGTCGAGGCGCTCTCGGCCTTCGTGATGTAGGTGTGGCCGAGCACATTCCACACACGGCCGGCCACGGCCTCGTCAGCTCGGACGATACCTGCGGGCAGGTCGCCCAGGACGATCTCTTCAGAACTCACCATTGGGTTCCTCCAGTTGGGGTCGGTGCGCTCAGTCTGGCAGATGCCGCGCAGCCTCTGCGACCGCGTTCGGGCTACTTGCTGGCCCGTTGGCGAATCGCGAGGACGCCGGTCGTCCAGGCCGTGGCGATCGCGGCGCAACCGCTGCTGCCGGCGATGATCATGGGTGCAGAGCTGGCCATGACCCCGGTAACCAGCATGACGAGGACCGCGAGCAGCAGCACGCCCATGGCGATGGTGAGGATGCGGATCGCCCGGCGCTGCTTCGTGGTGGCCGGCTGCGTCGCGTCTGCGTTCATGATGTACCCCTTGTCTGTGTCACCGCGAGTAGGTGCTGCATTCAAGGTACGAAACGCAGGGGTTCCGGCGCTTCGGTCCTGGGGCTGAACTCGATAGCCGGAGGGATGAACCCGCGGCGCGTCCCCTTACTGACCCGTCGCGTACCCCGGCGCCATGTCCATGAAGCGCGAGAAGTGCCCCTGGAAGGTGACGGTGATGGTGTCGGTCGGACCGTTGCGGTGCTTCGCGAGGATGAAGTCGGCCTCGCCGCCTCGCGGGCTCTCCCGGTCGTACGCGCCTTCGCGGTGCAGCAGGATGATCATGTCGGCGTCCTGCTCGAGCGATCCGGACTCGCGGAGGTCGCTCGCAGCTGGCCGCTTGTCGGCACGCTGCTCGGGACCACGGTTCAGCTGGGACAGCGCGATGACGGGAACGTCGAGCTCCTTCGCGAGCAGCTTGAGCGCACGCGAGAACTCGGAGACCTCCTGCTGGCGGCTCTCGACGCGCTTGCCGCTCGTCATGAGCTGCAGGTAGTCGATGACGACGAGGTTGAGGCCGACCTTCTGCTTGAGCCTGCGGCACTTGGCGCGAATTTCGACGAGCGTCATGTTGGGGCTGTCGTCGATGTAGAGCGGTGCGTCGGAGATGTCGCCCTGCGTGCGCGCGATCTGCGTGAGGTCTTCCTGCGTGAGGCCTCCCGCGCGCATGTGCTGCAGGCGCACGCTCGCCTCAGCGGAGATGAGGCGCATGGCGATCTCGCTCTTGCCCATCTCCAGGCTGAAGAAGATCGACGGCTTGCCGTGGGTGATGGATGCTGAGCGCGCGAAGTCGAGGGCGACCGTCGACTTTCCGAGGCCGGGGCGGGCCGCGACGATGATGAGCTGACCGCCGTGGAAGCCGTTCGTGATGCGATCGAGGTCGCTGAACCCGGTCGGCACACCCGTCATGCCGCCGGACTTGTTCTGCGCGGCGTCGATGTCGTTCTGCGCCTCGAGGATGGCCTCGGCGAGGACGACGTAGTCCTCCTTTTCCACGGCGCCCGTGACACCGTAGATCTCCGCCTGCGCCTGGTTGACGAGGTCGACGACCTCACCTTCCGCGAGGTAGCCCATCTGCACGATGCGCGTGCCGGCCTCGACGAGGCGACGGAGCACGGCTCGCTCGGAGACGATCGCCGCGTAGTAGCCGGCGTTGGCTGCGGTGGGGACGATGCCGGCCAGGGTGTGGAGGTACTCGGCGCCCCCGGCACGCGAGAGCTCGCCCGACTTCGTCAGGTGGTCGGTGACCGTGATGACGTCGGTCGGCTCACCAGCCGCGTAGAGCGCGTGCACGGCGTCGAAGATGATCTCGTGCTTGGGCACGTAGAAGTCGATGCCGCGGACGGCTTCGACGACGTCGGCGACGGCGTCTTTCGAGAGCAGCATGCCGCCGAGGGCCGACTGCTCTGCAAGCAGATCGTGGGGAGGAGTGCGAACACCGTCGTGCGTTTCGCGCTCACCCTGTGGAGGGGAACCGAGGTGCGCGATCGACACGGATGCTCCTGACTGCGCTCGTAGGTCTGAGAGAGATTTCCCCACAGTAGCCCTCACCTCCCCCAGCGAGCGAACCCAAAACACGACGCCTGTGGATAACTCTGTGTGTAACTGTGGAGACGCGCCGGGCGGCTTGTGGAAACTGTGTGGAGAACGCCGCTACCGCTTGGAAGGTAATGTCCACGAAACAGCCACTGACCAGCGGTTTATACGGACACTCCAGTTGTGCACAAGTGACGTGAAGCAGCCCTTGAAGGTTGAGCCCCGAGCACGTCGCTGTGCATAACACCCGGCGGAGCACCCACGCAAACCGACGATATCCGGGCGTTTTCCACAGACTGTCGGCCCGACGGTGTCGTCAGAGGGGGCTCTCTGTGCGCTGCTGCAGCCTGCGTTCCCGGCGCGCGACGATCCGGTCGACGAGGACCTGCCCGTATGGCACGGCGATGAGCACGGCCCGACCAGAGACATTGTTCGAACGCCACCACCAGACGAGCACGGAGAGCGCGAACAGCACCGTGATGGACGCGACGACGATGCGCGTGTACGGCCCCTCGAAGAACGAGTCGGTCGGTTCGGCGAGCGTCACGGTCGTGAAGAAGATCGTCGCGAGCACGGCGAGGTGCTCCTGACCTCTGCGCCACGGACCAGCAACTGCGGCGAAGGGCAGTATCCACAAGACGTACCAGGGGTGAATGGCCGTCGAGGCGGCGACGATGACCGCGGTGCACAGCACGAGGCGGAGAACGGGATCGATGGGCCGCTTCGTGATGACCAGCCAGGAGGCGACGAGGCCGGCGATCGAGAAGGCGATGACCTTCAGGACCACTTCGAAGACGAATGGATCCAGGCCGACGAGTTCGGCGAGGCCGCGCACGGTGCCCACCATGAGGGTCAGCGGCGAGTACCAGTGCTGGATCGCGCCTGGCACCGTGAGCGCGGTCACCCAGCCGAAGCCGAGGCCGAGCACGAGCCCGAGCGCACCGACGAGCCCGATCGCGATGGCACCGTGAAGCGCCCAGCTCTTCACCCGGTCCCAGAGGGGGAGAGTGCTCGGTCTGCCGACGAGCGCCACGATGGGCAGGGCGATGAGCGCGATGGGCTTGATGGCGACGGCGAGTGCGATCAAGATGACCGCGAGGACGCGGCGCCCCTTGAGAGCGGACAGCAGACCGAACCCCATACCGGCGAGCATGAGGCCGTCGTTGTGCCCGGAGGCGATGAAGAGGAGCAGCGTGAGCGGGTTCGCAGCGATCATCCACGCAACGAACGCGCGGCTGCGTCCCCGAAGGGCCGCGATCTTGAGGAACGCGACCACCATGAGCACGGCGCCAGCGGTCGCGGCCAGACGATTCAGGAACAGCGCGTACTCGGGCGTCTGAGCTCCGAGCCAGGAGAACACGGCGGCGACGGCGATGAAGAGCGGACCGTATGGCGACTCGGTGCTCGACCAGAAGGGGTCGACCCCCAGCGAGTACCATCCGGCGATCTCGTTGACGCCGTGCTGGTACGGGTCGATGCCGGCTGCCATGAGTCGCCCCACGGCGACATACGAGAACATGTCGCGGCTGAACACGGGGACGCAGATCAGCAGAGGCAGTGCCCAGATGATGGAGGTCCTGATCACGCGTCGCAGGGACGCGTCGGTGTCGGAGACGCTCGATCGGAAGCGCAGCCAGGCGATGAGCAGCAGGAAGCCGCCGACGATCAGGAGCATCGTGCACAGCCGTGTCAGGTCGGGTGAGCTGCGGAGGAACGCGATGGGGAACCACTCACGCAGACCGAGCCCGTCGCCGATCCAGCCAGCACCGAACGAGCCGACGAGGATGCACAGCGACCCGATGAGGCCGAGGATCGTCGGGCTCACCGTCAACGGGAACCGGCGCGGCTCGCGCTCGGTCGCCCATCGGTGGACTTGCTGCGGCATGGTCGTGAATCAATCAGGAGAGGTTCTGGCGGGATGCTGGACTCCGCTGACCTTATAGCGTTCGTCCCTGCGTCTGCCCCACGGTGGCGTCGACGCGCCAGACGGTGTAACCGGGCGCGGTTGCAACGAGAACGGCCCCGGACATCGAGATGTCCGGGGCCGTTCTTCTGCTGCCGTGGTTATCGCTGGGCGATGACCTGGAGCTTGACCGTCGCAACGAGGTCGTCACGGAGGCGAACAGTCGCCTCGTGGTTGCCCGTGTACTTGATCGGGTTGGGGAACTCGACCTTGCGCTTGTCGATCTTGCCGAGGCCGGCTGCTTCCACAGCGGTCGCGACGTCGGCGCCGCGAACGGAACCGAAGAGGCGGCCTTCGGCACCCGACTTCACGTGGAGCTTGACGAGGGCGGACTCGAGCTTGTCCTTGAGCGCCTTCGCCTCTTCGAGGGTTGCGAGTTCGCGTGCGGCGCGAGCGGAACGGATCTGCTCGACCTGCTTCTCGCTGCCACGGGACCAGCTGACTGCGTAGCCCTTGGGGACGAGGTAGTTGCGGGCGTAGCCGCTCTTGACCTCGATGACGTCACCGGCTGCACCGAGGCCGGAGACCTCGTGCGTAAGAATTACCTTTGCCATGTCGACTACTCCTTAGCGGCCAGAGCCGGCGTAGGGCAGGAGCGCCATTTCACGTGCGTTCTTGACTGCACGTGCGATGAGGCGCTGCTCCTGGACGGAGACGCCGGTGATGCGACGTGCGCGAATCTTTCCGCGCTCCGAGATGAACTTGCGGAGGGTGTTGACATCCTTGTAGTCGATGACTCCGACCCGGATCTGCTTCGCGGGAGCAGCGGGCTTGCCGCCCTTCCCGCGTACACCCTTGCGGCGGTCGCCGCTTGACTTTCCAGCCATTGGGATCTTCTTTCGTTGAGTGTGCTTGCGAGCGCCCTTTAGAAGGGGGGCTCGTCAAAATCGTTCGATGCGCCGGGCGTCGCCCAGCCGGATGCGCCGTTGTCGCGAGGCTGGCCCGCGGGCTGTCCCCACGGCTCGTCCGCAGGGGCGGACTGACGTCCACCGCCACCGGCGTTGCCGCCGCCGCTGTTGCCGCCGAAGGAGCGCTGCTGGCCTCCACCGAAGCCGCCCTGGCCTCCGCCACCCTGCTGTCCGCCGGCGCCGCCGGAGGACGTGCGGGTGAGCTGAGCTGTGGCGTAGCGCAGGCTTGGTCCGATCTCTTCGATCTCGAGCTCGATGGAAGTGCGCTTCTCGCCTTCCTTCGTCTCGTAGGAGCGCTGCTTCAGGCGACCCTGCGCGATGACTCGCGAGCCCTTGGAGAGGCTCGAGGCGACATGCTCAGCGAATTCACGCCAGACGCTCGCCCGAAGGAAGAGTGCCTCGCCGTCCTTCCACTCGTTCGCCTGACGGTCGAACACGCGGGGGGTGGATGCGATGGTGAAGTTCGCGACTGCGAGCCCGTTCTGCGTGTAACGCAGTTCGGGGTCAGCCGTGAGGTTGCCCACCACGGTGATGATCGTGTCGCCGGCCATGACTACGCCTCGGTGGTCGCCGCGGGCTTCGCTGCGATAGCAGCGGCCTTGGCAGCCTTGCGAGCCTCGTCGCGCTTCGCCTCGGAGGCGACGCGTGCGATGGCCTCTTCTGCGCGGAGCACCTTGGTGCGCATGACAGCTTCGGACAGGTTCAGCTGGCGGTCGAGCTCGTTCGCCGTTGCCGAGGTCGACGTGAAGTCAACGACGGCGTAGATGCCTTCGCTCTTCTTGTTGATCTCGTAGGCGAGGCGACGACGGCCCCAGATGTCGGTCTTCTCGATGGTTCCACCGTCGTTGCGAATGACGTTGAGGAACTTATCGAGGCTCGGAGCTACGGTGCGCTCGTCGATCTCTGGATCGAGGATCACCATCAACTCATACTGATGCACGATAAACCCACCTCCTTCGGTCTAGAACGGCTGCAGACGATCTGCAGCAGGAGGGTTATTGCGCGTGTCTGGGCAGTTGATCGCACAGACAACCTCGCCAGCATAGTCGTTTCTTCCTCCTAAATGCCAGCCAATTGGAAGAACTCCCCTTCTCGCGAACGAATATGCTCGTTCCAGCACAACCGGCGGCCCCCGTGGTCCGCTGAAACGCACCACTACCTAGGGGAATCATGAGCGATCCAACAGGCGGCGCGGGCGAACGCGACCCGAACGCCCCAGTGCCACAGAACCCAGCGCCGCAGAACGGCGACTCGGCCGCACCGCAGGCGCCGCAGGCGTCCTTCGGCGACCAGCCCGCCAACGGCGAGCAGGGCGGCTACGGCGTCGGCAGCAGCTACGGCTCCAGCGGCGACAACTACCAGGCCCCGAGCAACTACTCAGCTCCTGGTGGTTCGTATGAGGCCCCCGGTTCGGCCTCCGACTACCAGGGCGGGCAGTCCTCGTACTCGGGCTCCACCGGATCGAGTGTGCCGAGCGCCTCGTCGAACTCCGGCTACTCGACCCCGAGCTACGGATCGTCGGGTGACTCCTCGTACTCGTCGCCGAGCGCAGGCTCGTACACGGGCGACACCTCGTACACGGCGCCATCCGCTTCCGGCAGCGACTACTCGGCTCCCGGGTACGGCAGCACCCCCGACTACACCTCCGGCAACAGCTACGGCAACGAGCCGAGCTCCTACGGATCCGCTCCGGCACCTGACGCGTATGGCGCCCCCGCGCAGAACGCGTACGGCTCGGCACCCCAGGACCAGAACGCCTACGGCGCATCCGCACCGAACGCGTACGGGTCCACTCCCCAGGACCAGAACGCAGCGGGCGCCTACGGTGCCGCTCCCGCGTACGGTGCGGCCGGCGGCGCTGGTGGCGGACAGCAGCAGTACGGCAACTACGCCCCGCAGGGTCAGGGCGGCTTCAACGTCCTCGGCCTCATTGCAACACTGGTCGGGGCGTTGGCGCTCCTGCTCTGCCTCATTCCATTCGTGGGCTACTTCATCGCCATCTTGTTTGCGCTGGTTGCGATCGGACTTGGCATCGCCGGGCTGGTCGCCAAGCGCTTCAACACGAAGAAGCTCCTCGCGATCATCGGTGTGGCTCTCGGAGGTATCGCCCTCCTGGGCGGGTGGGCGATCACACTAGCCACCAGCGCGGGAATCGCGCAGGACATCAGCAACGAGGCAATCACACAGGTGGATGAGCTGTCCGAAGAGACGACCGGTGAGCTCGAGATCGAGCTGACCATAACGAGCTCGGGTACATCTCCAGTCGACATTACGTACAACTACGAGAACGGTCTTGCCGGTTCGGACCGCGTACAAGTCGACACTGAGGCACTCGCGACGGCAGTGCCGTGGTCGGAAAGCGTCACGATGAAGTACGAGTCGTCGTACGGATATGACAGCACGCTCGCGTCAGTGTCCGCCAGCCAGAGTGACTACAACGACCAGTCCACGCTGTCCTGCACGCTGACCGTGAACGGAACGGTGGTCGTGGAGGCCAGCAGTTCCAGCTACGTCTCTTGCTACGACTCCAACCTGTCCCAGTACGCGGTTGCGGAGTAGGTACACCACAAGCGCGAACGGCCCCCTCTTCGGAGGGGGCCGTTCTGCGTTCACTCGGCAGACCGGACGCGCCGTCTTCCCCAGCGGCCGGGATGCACCTACGGGCGGTTCGCTTCCCACCAGTCGAGGAGGCGCTGCTTCGCATCGTCGTGCTCGAGCGGGCCCTCATCGAGTCGAACCTCGAGCATGTGCTTGTAGGCCTTCCCCACGAGCGGGCCGGGCGCGATCTCGAGGATCGCCATGATCTGCTCGCCATCCAGGCTGGGCCGCACCGAGTCGAGCTCTTCCTTCTCCTGCAGCTCCAGGATGCGCCGCTCGAGGTCGTCGATCGCGAAGAGCAGGCGGTCTGACTTCCGCTGGTTGCGAGTCGTGATGTCGGCGCGGATGAGGATGAGGAGACGCTGCAGCTCCGGGCCGGCATCCCGTGCGAAGCGACGCACGGCCGAGTCCGTCCATCCGGCGCCCTCGTAGTTGAAGACCCGCATGTGGAGTTCCACGAGGCGCGAGACCGACTTCATCGTGTCGTTGTCGAAGCGCAGCGAGGCGAGGCGCTTGCGCGCGAGCTTCGCTCCGACGACGTCGTGGTTGTAGAAGGTGACCTTGCGGTTCTCCCCGAAGCGGCGCGTCTTGGGCTTCCCGATGTCGTGCAGCAGTGCCGCGAGGCGGAGGACGATGTCGGCGTCGGCACCGGGGTTGCGCTCGCGCTCGAGTGCGATGGCCTGCTCGAGCACCGTGATCGAGTGCTCGTAGACATCCTTGTGGCGGTGCGCGTCGTCGCGCTCGAGCTGCAGGGCGGGGAGCTCTGGCAGCACGAGTTCGGCAAGTCCCGTCTCGACGAAGAGCTCGAGACCCGCGCGAGGCGTGTCGGTCTTGAGCAGCTTCACGAGTTCGTCTCTGACCCGCTCGGCGGAGATGTCGAGGATGCGTCGCCGCAGTTCGACGATCGCGTCGAATGAGGCGATGTCGAGCTGGAAGCCCAGCTGCGAGGTGAACCGCACGGCTCTGAGCATGCGCAGCGGATCGTCGCCGAAGGAGACGGCCGCCTCGATGGGCGTGCGCAGCGTCGCCTCCATGAGGTCCTTCGTGCCGTCGGAGGGGTCCACGAGCGTGAGGGCGGGCAGCTGCAGCGCGAGCGCGTTGACAGTGAAGTCGCGGCGGTGCAGGTCACCCTCGATCGTGTCCCCGAACGCGACCACCGGCTTGCGCGACGTGCCGTCGTAGCTGTCGGCCCGGTAGGTCGTGATCTCGACCGTCTCGCCGGAGAACCGGGCGCCGATCGTGCCGAACTCGCGGCCGATGTCCCAGTGCGCATCCGCGATGGGCGCGACGATGCGCAGGATGTCGTCGGGGCGCGCGTCGGTCGTGAAGTCGAGGTCGGTGACCTCCCTCCCGAGGAAGGCGTCGCGGACGGGCCCACCCACGAGGGCCAGCTCGAATCCGGCCGCCTCGAAGGCGGCGGCGAGCTCGGCGACGGGCGACGCGGTCGCGAGTCCGCGAAGGCGTTCCATGGCGGACTGCACGTTTTGCATCCGCTCATTCTACGAGCCGAGGCGGATGCTCGCCGTGCGCTTGAGGGCGCGTTCAGCTCGCCACTTCCCCGTCCGTCCTTACTATGGAGGTCATGGACCACGCACCGCGCGCAGCTGTGCCACGGTTCCTGCGTGCCTGTGCACGCCGGGTTGTCCCTGCGACGCTCCTGGCGTCGCTGCTGGCGCTCGGGGTCGCCGGGGGCGCGTCAGCAGCACCCACGAGCCAGCCCGCAGCGGCCACGACGAGCGTCGCCACCGTCGGAAATGCGGTGGTCGGGACGGCCGCGGTCGAGCCGCGGGCGATCGCCGATGCCCCGGACGACCAGGTATCGATCTATGCCGCGCCCGCTGACGGCGGACTCGTGCAGCCGGGCGGACCGCTGGTCGTCGAGCTGGTCGTCGTCAACAAGACCGACGCGGAGCTCGCACCGGCCCAGCTCGAGCTGTCCGTCGGCTCCTCCACGATCGACACGAGGTTCGCCCTGGATGCGTGGAACGAGTCGAGCAGTGAGGCTGAGCTCGACCGTCTTGACCTCGTCGCAAGCCTCGGCTCCGGTCCGATCGCCGCAGGTGAGACCACCACCGTGAGCGTCTCGGTTCCCGCTGATGGGCTCCCCTTCGAGGCAGCTGACGACTTCGGCCCGCGACCCATGGCGGCGACGCTCGCGAGCGGCGACTCGAAGCTCGCGCAGGCTCGTTCGACGATCGTGCTCAACGGGACTGCGGCCGTGGAACCGACCCTCGTCTCAACCGTTGTCCCCATCACCTCCGGGCTGCTCGCCGACGCCGACGAACCGCTGCTCGGCGTCGACACCCTCCTCGAGCAGACGGCGCCAGGGGGGCGCCTCGACGAGATCCTGAGCGCCGTCGAGGCCAGCCCGAACGCGACCGTCGCCATCGATCCGCGCCTCCTCGCATCCATCCGCGTCCTCGGCTCGGCCGCGCCAGAGTCGGCGATCAGCTGGCTGGACCGCCTGACCGCGCTGAAGAATCAGACGTTCGAGCTGCCGTTCGCTGACGCGAGCCTCACGCTCCAGTCGCAGTGGGGAGCCCAGCAGCCGCTCGAGGTCACGAACTTCGACTTCGCCATCGACCCCGCGAACTTCGCCGACCCGGCAGACACCGCGACGCCGACGCCGACCCCCACGGCGACGGAGACGACCGACACGGGCACCACCACCCCCTCGGAGGACAGCGACGCCGACACGTCGAACGGCGTCGATGCATCCGCCACCCCGGAGGCCACGGACGCGGAGTCGCCCACCGCATCCCCCACTGAGGAACCCGAGCCCCTCGCGCCTCCGCTCCCCACCGCCGAGAGCCTCGTGAGCTTCCCCTACTCCATGAGCGGAGTCGTCTGGCCGCAGGCGGGTACGGTCCAGTCGACCGACCTCGACAAGTTCCGCGGCTGGGGTGGCGAGTCGATCATCCTGGACGACACCAACGCGGGGGTGAGCGCCGACGCGGACTTCACGGAGAGTGCCCAGGCCACCGTCGCGGGGTGGAACGCGGTCGTCGCCGAGAAGATCCTCGACGACGCGTTCGACGACGCAGTGCACGCGACGACCGACGAGGAGTGGAACGAGGCGGCGACCCGCATCGCGACGCTGCTCGCCGTCGTCACGCGCGAGCTGCCCTACGAGCCTCGGACATTGGTCGGCACGGTCACGCGCGACGAGTTCGACGGCGAGCGCCTCGCGCAGACGCTGCAGTTCGTGGATGGACTCAGCTGGGCCGCCACGACACCCCTGACGTTCCCCGGAGACGACGACACCGATCGCCGCGAGGCCTCGCTCATCGACGGAAGCGTGGGCGAGACCGCGTTCAACCGGATGACCGGCGTCATGCAGACCATCGAGCGCGCCCAGGTCATCTCGACGATCTTCGACGACCCGCTCGACTACAGCGACCCGGTCCGGACGGCGGGTGTCGGTGCCCTGTCCACAGGGTGGGCGAATGACCCGCCCGGGGCCCAGACGGCAGTGAGCGGCCTCCGCGACCACGTGACCTACACGGAGTCGAACGTGCAGCTCGGCGACACGACCGAGGCGCTCATCGTCGGCCGCGACACCGAGCTGCCGCTCTTCGTCTCCAATGCGGTCAAGGACCGGAAGGTCACCGTGCTCGTCGAACTCAGGCCAACCACAGGTGCGGTCGAGACCGGTGACGCCGTGGCCCTGTCCATCGAGCCGAACTCCATGTCCCGCGTCGGCATCCCGATCACCGCCATCGCCAACGGCACCACCTACGTCACCGTCAACGTCATGACGCCCGAGGGCGAGCCACTCGCCTCGACGAAGCAGATCCGACTGGATGTGCGAGCCGAGTGGGAGAGCATCGCCATCCTCATCGCGAGCATCGGCCTCGCCGTCCTCTTCATCGCCGGCCTCGTGCGCACCATCCGACGGCGGCGCGCGGCGGTGGCCGGGGACTCCTCGGACGACGACACCGGGGCAGGACCGGACGCTGGCGTCGAAACGGATACCGTCGACGCGACCGAGAGCACCAAGGAGTAAGCATGGCTCAGGGCATCGCTCGGGCGAGCGCGCTCCTGGCATCCGGCACCATGGTGTCGCGCGTGCTGGGCTTCGTGAAGGCCATCGTCATCGCGCAGACCATCGGCGTCATCGGCGTCTCCGCCGACGCGTTCGCCGGTGCGAACCAGCTGCCGAGCAACATCTACTCGATCATCTCGGTCGGCCTTCTCAACGCCGTCATCGTGCCGCAGGTCGTGAAGGCGGCCAGGCACGAGGATGGCGGCCAGCTGTACGTCAATCGACTCGTCACGCTGGCCATGGTGCTGCTCGGCGGGCTGACCATCCTCGCGACCGTGGGCGCCCCCATCATCGGCGCGCTCTACGGCGCGAGCCTCAGCTCGGAGCAGCTCGGCCTCCTCGTGGCCTTCGCCTACTGGTGCATGCCGCAGATCTTCTTCTACGGCATGTACGCGGTGCTCGGCGAGATCCTCAACGCCCGCGGCCTCTTCGGGCCGTTCGCGTGGGCACCCGTCATCAACAACGTGGTCGGCATCGCGGGCCTGCTGCTCTTCAGCTCCATCTTCGGCGCAGACCCGACCGGTACCGGGCGCAACATCGACTCGTGGGATCCGACGATGATCGCCATGCTCGGCGGCACCGCGACGCTCGGCGTCGCCATGCAGACCATCGTGCTCCTGTTCTTCTGGCGTCGCGCGGGGCTCCGATTCGGCCTCGACTTCCAGTTCCGGGGCACGGGGCTCGGCCAGGTCGGCAAGCTCGCCGGGTGGACCCTCGGGATGCTGCTGGTCATGCAGCTCGCGGGGCTCGTCGAGACGATCGTCGCGTACCTCGCATCCGGTGAGAACGCGTCGATCGCAGCCATGCAGAACGCGTTCCTCATCTTCGCGCTCCCACACGCCGTCGTCGCCGTCTCGATCGCCACGGCCTTCTTCACCCGCATGAGCGCTGCGATCAGCGACGGACGACCGAAGGACTTCATCCGCGACCTCTCTGAAGGTTCGCGCCTCATCGGCATGTTCCTGCTGTTCTCCGGGTTCGGCCTCGCCCTCGTCGCCGTGCCCTTCGCGCGGATCTTCGCGACGACGGATGCCGGCATCAACTCGATCGCGGCGATCCTCATCGCCTTCCTGGTCGGCCTCATCCCGTTCAGCGGGCTGTTCATCGTGCAGCGTGCGTTCTACGCGCTCGAGGACACCAAGACGGTGTTCTTCGTGTTCCTGTTCACGGTTCCGCTGCACATCTTCGGCATGGCGCTCGCCGCCATCGGCCCTGTCGAGTTCATCGTCGTCGGGCTCGCCCTCATGCAGTCGATCATGTCGACGCTGCGACTCGCGATCCTCCTCGTCATCCTCAGGAAGCGGATGGGGCAGCTCGACTTCGCGAACATCACCCGCTCCTACGTGCGCTTCACGGTCGCGGCCATCGCCGCCTCCATCCCGGCGCTGATCGTCATGGTCCTGCTCGGCACGTTCCAGGAGGACGGCTTCCCTCGCTCCGGAATCTTCCAGGCCCTGATCTCCTGCGCCATCGGCGCCGGCACCATGGCCCTCTTCTACTTCCCGCTGCTCTGGGTCCTCAAGTCGCCGGAGTTCCGCGGCTTCGCCGGACCACTGCTGGCCCGCTTCGGCGTCAAGACCGGTGGCCCCTCGAGTGCCGCACGCCGCGACGACGAGGACGGCGAGCTCGACGCGGACATCCTCGCAACGTTCCCCGACACGGTGGCCGTCTCAGGCAACGACGCTGCACCGACGCCGTGGAACCTCGCGTCTGAAGACGTGGAACCGGACATCGCCGAGGAGCGCCGTCAGGCCGAGGAGCAGGAAGAGCGCGAAGAGCGCGTCAACGCCGCCTCGTGGGCGTTCGGCGGCGCGACCGAGGACCTCTCGACCGCGGGCATCATCCTGCCCATGCACTCGCGCACGACCGAGATCCCGAAGGTCGGTCGCACGGAGCCGCCGCGCACGCGTCGCGAACGCCGTGAGGAGGAGCGCCGCGCGGTGATCGAGCTGGCAGCCCGCCGTGAAGAGGAAGCCCGGCTCGCCCGCGAAGCGCGGAACAGCGCCGATGACGACGATGGGCGCGGTTCACCACCTCGTCCGAAGGAATAGTCGCTAGTCTCAACGCGTTTGCCTGTATGTCGAGCCGCGATTCCCGCGGTTCGAAGAAGCGTGGAGGACTCATGCGGAACGTCATCATCATCGGCTCCGGCCCCGCGGGCTACACCGCCGCCATCTACGCGGCGCGCGCAGGCCTGAAGCCGGTTGTCATCACCTCGAGCGTCGAGGTCGGCGGCGAGCTCATGAACACGACCGACGTCGAGAACTTCCCCGGCTTCCCCGAGGGCATCATGGGGCCCGAGCTCATGGAGCGCATGCAGGCGCAGGCCGAGCGCTTCGGCGCCGAGCTCGTCTACGACGACGTCACGTCCGTCGAGCTCGACGGCGACGTCAAGCGTGTCTCCACGTCGTACAGCGGGGACTTCGAAGCGCGCACCATCATCATCTCCACTGGATCCGCGTACCGGAAGCTCGGCCTCGATGCCGAAGCTCGCCTCTCCGGCCGCGGCGTCTCCTGGTGCGCGACCTGCGATGGCGCGTTCTTCAAGGACCAGCACATCGCCGTCGTCGGCGGCGGTGACTCGGCCATGGAGGAGGCGACGTTCCTGACGCGCTTCGCGAGCAAGGTCACGATCATCCACCGCTCCGAGAACCTGCGCGCGTCGGTCATCATGCGCGAGCGCGCGGAGCACAACCCGAAGATCGACTGGATGCTCAACTCCCGCATCGAAGACATCGCCGGTGAGGCCAGCGTCGAGGGTGCGAGCGTGCTCAACACCGCGACCAACGAACGCACCGAGCTGCCGGTGACCGGCGTGTTCGTCGCCATCGGCAACGACCCGCGCATCGACCTGTTCAGGAACATCCTCGACATCACCGACGAGGGCACCATCTGGGTCGACGGCCGCTCCTCGCGCACCAGCATCCCCGGCGTCTTCGCGGCCGGCGACGTCATCGACCCGCACTACCGCCAGGCCATCACTGCCGCGGGGTCCGGCACGGTCGCAGCGTTGGACGCCGAGGCGTACCTCGCGGCGCAGCCCGAGCCCATCGCGGAAGAGTCCGAGGAGCAGGCTGCAGCAGCGGTCACCGAGAACGAGACCGTCATCGTCTGACCCGCCTGGTGCCGCATCCGCTCAATCCGAGCAGGCACTCCGCGCCGAACAGCATCCACCACGAAGCACGACAACTCCCACGGAGGTACCAATGTCAGAACCGATCGTCGCCACCACGGCGAACTTCGACCAGATCGTGGCAGACGCCCCAGGTCCCGTCATCGTCGACTTCTGGGCGCCCTGGTGCGGCCCGTGCCGTCAGGTCGCGCCGGTGCTCGACCAGATGAGCGAAGCCCACGAGAACCTCTCCATCGTCAAGGTGAACGTCGATGACGAGCCCGACCTGGCCATGAAGTTCCGCATCACGAGCATCCCCGCCCTCAAGCTGTTCTCGAACGGCGAGGTCGTCAAGGAGGTCGTCGGCGCGTACCCGCGCGCGGCCCTCGAGAAGCAGTTCGCCGACTACCTGGGCTAAGCCTCAGAGCTAGGTCACGCAGACATGGCGCGAGCGCCCATCACCCCCGCGACGAAGGCGCTCGACGCAGCCGGGGTCGAGCACGTGGTTCACAGCTACGTGCACGACCCCGGCGTCTCTGCGTTCGGGGCGGAGGCCGCCGAGAAGCTCGGCGTCGACGAGTCACGCGTCTTCAAGACACTCGTCGTGCAGCTGGATGACAAGCAGCTCGCGGTTGCCGTCGTCCCCGTCAGCGGCTCCCTCGACGTGCGCGCTCTGGCGCAGGCGGCCGGATGCAAGCGCGCGGCCCTCGCCGACACGGCGCTCGCCGAGAAGCGCACCGGGTACGTGCGGGGCGGTATCAGCCCGTTCGGGCAACGGATGCGCCTGGCCACCTACCTCGACGACTCCGCCTTGGCGTACCCGACGATCTTCGTGTCCGGCGGTCGACGCGGCCTCGACATCGAGGTCGCCCCCAGCGCCCTCCTGCACGTGTTGGACGGGCAGCGCGCGCCGATCGCTCGCGACTGACCCCGGACACGGGAGGGCCGTGCAGTCCACTTCCTGCATGCGGTTCGCGAAGGAACTCTCCACTCGGGCGTATCCTGGGATTTCGACTCTCGCGAAGGAACCCCGTGACGCATCCAGGAGACGTCGGCCCGCAGACAGGCCGCAACCTTGACCCGTGGTACACCAGCTACGCCGACCGCACCGCCGGTCTGGCCGCCAGCGAGGTCCGAGCCCTCTTCGCCGTCGCCTCCCGCCCCGAGGTCGTCTCTCTCGCAGGCGGCATGCCGTTCGTGCAGGCGCTCCCCGAGGAGCTCATCCACTCCGCCTTCACCACGATGATGCGGGAGCACGGCTCCGAGGCCCTGCAGTACGGCGGCGGACAGGGCATCCCCGAGGTGCGAGAGCAGATCCTGCAGGTCATGAGCCTCGAGGGCATCAACGACGCTTCCGCGGATGACGTCGTCACGACGACCGGCTCGCAGCACGCACTCGACCTCGTGTCGAAGCTCTTCCTCAACCCGGGCGACGTCGTCCTCACGGAGGCGCCCAGCTACGTCGGCGCGCTCGGAACGTTCAAGTCGTATCAGGCAGACGTGGCGCAGGTCACGATCGACGAAGACGGGCTCATCCCCGAGGCCCTCGAGGAGAACATCGCGCGTCTTCGAGCCGACGGCAGAACCATCAAGTTCCTCTACACCGTCGCGAACTACAACAACCCGGCCGGCGTGACCATGAGCCTCGAGCGGCGTATCCGCGTGCTCGAGATCTGCAAGCGCGAGCACATCCTGATCCTCGAGGACAACCCGTACGGGCTCCTGTACTTCGACAAGCCCGGCCTTCCCGCGCTGCGCTCGATGGACGCCGAGAACGTCATCTACCTCGGCTCGTTCTCGAAGATCCTCTCGCCCGGCCTGCGCGTCGGCTGGGCCCTCGCGCCACACGCCATCCGCGAGAAGCTGATCCTGGCGGTCGAGGCTTCGATCCTCTCCCCGTCGACCTTCAACCAGTGGGTCGTCACGGAGTACCTGCGGCAGAGCGACTGGCAACAGCAGATCGAGGGCTACCGCGCTGTCTACCGCGAACGCCGCGACGTGATGGACCGGGCTCTGCACGAGCACCTGCCCCAGCTCAGCTGGACGAAGCCGGACGGTGGCTTCTTCGTCTGGGTGCGCCTTCCCGAGCAGCTCGACTCGAAGCAGATGCTGCCCCGCGCCGTCAAAGAGCTCGTCGCCTACACGCCCGGAACCGCGTCCTACGCCGACGGCCGCGGCCGCCACGAGATGCGCCTCTCGTTCTGCTACCCCACGCCCGAACGCATCAAGGTAGGCGTGCGGCGTCTCGCCAACGTGATCAACGGCGAGCTCGACCTCGTCGAGACGTTCGGCACGTCGGCGCGACGCGGGCCGGACGAGGACCGCGTCAACATGCCCCCGCCGAACATCTCCTGACCGCGGCACCTGACTCTCCTACGAAGGGAACCCCATTGAGCATCGAGGGCCTGCACGTCGTCATCCTCTCCGGCGGCATCTCGCACGAGCGAGACGTGTCGCTGCGCTCCGGCAGGCGAGTCGCGGATGCGCTCAGTCGAGCGGGTGCGGACGTCACCATCCGCGAGCCCGACGCGTCGCTGCTGGGTTTTCTCGAGGAGACGAAGCCTGATGTCGTGTGGCCGCTGCTGCACGGCTCCAGCGGTGAGAACGGCGCGCTCTACTCCCTGCTCCGCGCTGGCCGCTTCCCGTACGTCGGGTCGCGTCCGACGTCCGCGCGTCTCGCCTGGAACAAGGCGACCGCGAAGGCGATCGCGAAGCGCGCTGGCCTGGCCACGCCGCCTTCGATCGTGCTCGAGAACAGCACGTTCCGGGAACTCGGTGCCGAGGCCGTGATGCGCCTCATCGCCCGCGGTATCGAGCTGCCGGCAGTCGTGAAGCCCGTCGAGGGCGGCTCCGCACAGGGGGTCACCTCGGTGGCCTCGTTCGAGGAGCTCCCGCAGGCGCTCGTCACCGCGTTCACCTACGACGACACCGTCATCATCGAGAAGCGCATCGAGGGCCGTGAGGTGATGGTCGGCGTGCTCGACCTGGATGGCGAGCCGCTCGCACTCCCCGCGGTCGAGGTCGTCGCCAACAACGGCGTGTACGACTACGAGGCGCGCTACAACGCCGGCGAGACGACCTACTACGCGCCGGCCAGGCTCTCCGACGACGAGGCCGCGCGCGTCAGTGACGCCGCGCTCCTCGCGATCGCGAGCATCGGGCTGTCGGACATCGCCCGTGCAGACTTCATCGTCGACGAAGCCGGTGTTGTGTGGTTCCTCGAGGCCGACCCCATTCCTGGCCTCACTGAGACCTCGATCGTGCCGCTCGGCATCGAAGCGGACGACTCGGAGTTGAGCGCCATCTACGCCCAGCTGGCTGCCGCAGCTGCCGGGCGCGGGCCGCTCGAGTAGCTCCACACCAAGCCTCGGATGACGAAGCGGGTGGATGCGCCTTCCGGCCCATCCACCCGCTTCGTCGCGCGGTGCGGAGTTCTCAGCGCTTCATGCGGCTCGGCTACTTTCCGGGTGCCGATTCGCCGAGTTCTTCGAGGATGCGGTTGAGATCGGCGATCGAGGCGAAGTCGACGACGATCTGACCCTTGGTGCGGCGGAGCGTGACCTTGACGCGGGTGTTGAGCCGGTCGCCGAGCTGCTCGCCGATCTCGTCGAGGTACCCCGTGAGACCGCTGCGTGGCTCCTTGTGGATGGGTGCCTGCGTGTCGGCCTTGGCGCTGCTGGACTTCGCTGCGGCTGCCTCGGCGGATCGAACGCTGAGGTCTTCGTTGACGATCTTGTCGGCGAGCTGCTGCATCGCCGCGGGTTCCCCGGCGCTGAGGATCGCGCGTGCGTGACCGGCAGAGAGGACTCCGGCCGCGACACGACGCTGCACTTCCAGCGGGAGGCGCAGGAGGCGCAGCGTGTTGCTGATCTGTGGACGCGAACGGCCGATGCGTTCGGCGAGCACCTCTTGGGTGATCCCGAAGTCGTTGAGGAGCTGCTGGTACGCGGATGCTTCTTCGAGCGGGTTGAGCTGACTGCGGTGCAGGTTCTCGAGAAGCGCGTCACGCAGCATGACGTCGTCTTCAGTGTTCCGGATGACGGCGGGGATGCTCTCCAGGCCTGCCGCCTTCGTCGCGCGCAGGCGACGCTCGCCCATGATGAGCTCGTAATCGGCCTCATCGCGCAGCGGATGGTCGGCAGGGATGGGACGCACGACGATCGGCTGGAGCACACCGAACTCCCGAACCGACGTGATGAGCTCCTGGAGGGCATCTTCGTCGAACTCCGTGCGGGGCTGGTGCGCGTTCGGAACGATGCGGTTCGGATCCAGAGCGCGCAGGGTGGCGCCCGGGATCTCAACCAGACCGTCGGAGTCCTCGTCTCCGGTTGAGTCTTCCGAGCCCTGGCTCTCGCCACTCGCAGCTGTCGCCGCTGTAGCGGCGGTTTCGGTTGTTCCGGCCTCAAGCCCGGCTGAATCGTTGTTCGTCGATTCAGTGGTCTCCGCTCGTGTGGTTGTCTCGTTCGTTTCTGCAGCTACGGCCGCCTCGTTGGCATCTGGCTTCGCGGTGGTGCGTGCTTTCGACGATGCTGCTGTCGTCCTTCTTGCCGGCGCCTTATCTGCCGATGCCTTCTTCGCGGTGCCACTCTTCACCGTCGCGGCGTCCACTGCGGGCACCTTTGCTCGGCTCGCGCGTGCAGGTGCCGCCCGCTTGGGTGAGTTGGCCGTGGACTTCTCCGACGCGGGGGCCGCCTTCGAGGTGTCTTCCGAGGCTCCGTCTGCCTTCGGTGAAGACTCTGCTGGATTGGTGCGTGACGATGCAGTCGTCGGGTACGCCGGTGTCTCGCTGTCGAAGAACACGTCTGAAGGGCGCGAGGCGCCTCTATCGGAGGTCGGGATGAGAGCGCCGATGCCTCGTCCCAGTCCGGTGCGTTTCTTGGTTGCCATGGTGGTTATGCTCCTCGCTGGGCGATTTCGACGGCCGCTTCGAGATACGCGATCGCGCCGGTCGAGGTTGGTTCGTGGGAAATGATGGTCTTGCCGAAGCTCGGGGCCTCGGAGATTCGCACAGTGCGCGGGATCGCGACCTTGAGCGTTTCTTGTGGGAAGTGCTCGCGAACGTCGGCGGCGACCTCCTGGGAGAGGTTGGTTCGCCCGTCGTACATCGTCAGCAGGATCGTCGTGAGCCGCAGCTGCGGGTTGAGGTCCTGCGAGAGGAGGTTGAGGTTCGAGATCAGCTGCCCGAGCCCCTCGAGGGCGTAGTACTCGCACTGGATGGGGATGAGTACCTCCCGAGCGGCGACGAATGCGTTGATCGTCAGCAACCCGAGGGAGGGAGGGCAGTCGATGAAGATGTAGTGGAACTCTTCCTCGGTACCGGTGGTCTCGTCGAGGAGGGCGGCGATGGCCTGTCGGAGGCGGTAGTCGCGCTTGTCGAGGTTGACGAGCTCGATCTCTGCGCCCGCGAGATCGAGTGTGGCCGGGACGCACCACAGCGTGTCGATGTCAGGGCACTGCTGCATCAGCTCACGCAGTGGCTCACCGTCGAGGAGCGCTTCGTACGTGCCAGCGGTCTCTCCACGATGTTCGATGCCAAGGGCGGTGGAAGCGTTGCCCTGGGGGTCCAGGTCGATCACCAAGACCCGGGCACCGAGGGTAGCGAGAGCTGCGGCCAGATTGACGGCGGTCGTCGTCTTGCCCACGCCGCCTTTCTGGTTGGAGATTGTGAAGATCCGCGTGTGGTTGGGGAGGGGAACTTCCTTCTTGACCAGGCTTTTCCTCCGCTGGTTCAGCTCAGACAATGCTGTCGCGAGCGGCGAATCGTCGAGCCCCGACGCTGATGGCGTCACAGCGTCGCCGGCAGATGAAGCTTTCAAGAATGCTCTCCCTCAAGTAGACGTCTCAATTGTGCCTCACATCCGCAATGGAAACGCGGCGACGCTCAGAGTTGTGGAATCGCCGAGGCTGGTGGCGCGGCGCAAGTTTCACGTGAAACACGGCCCATACTTCAACTTCAGCCACAGGGTTGACTTGTTGGGCTGTCCGTCCTGGGCAGCAGGGTGGCGTTCCCGCGCAGAGACATGAAGATTGGGGCCGGACCCGCCGAACCGAGCTGACTACTCACTGGAGGTCGTTGATCTGCAGAGACAGTCTTTCCCGTGGGCCTTCGACGCACTTGATCCCTGCCGCGTGCACATGCATCGCCGGTCTTGCAGGATTCCACGCAAGGCGCACGACTCTCATTGGACCAAGGACTGCAGCCGACGGCAGCAAGAATTGAAGCGCTGGGCCCGTGATCTCGTGCTCGTTTCACGTGAAACGTGGGGTATCCCGTGCGAGTGGCTGAAGCACACTTCTCCGCTTGTAGCGACGCGAAGTCCTATGGGGAGATTGTTTTGCGGGTACGAGTGCGTCTGCACCCATTGATCGATCCAACGAGGTCTCACGACTGTCACGAAAGACAACCTCCGAGCTGAACTGAACAGGTCGGGTACTCTCTCTTTCCGCGAGAGGGACGCCTCACTCGACGCAGGCCAATGAGGACTCGGACTGTGGAGCCGGGGCGGGGTTGCGGCTCTCCGGACCGCCATCCCCAGCCTGGGCAGGTGGGGCGCCTCGGATCACGGTGTACCTCGGCGCCCTGGCGCACGCTCCGGAGTTTCACGTGAAACACGCGTGCGACTGCGTGCTGACTGAGGGGGTCTAATCCCTACGACTCAATCCGCCGGGGTTGCGTGATCGGGGGCAGGGCCCTGCGCTCTCCATACGCAAACCCTCTGCCCTATCCGCGCTTCGCCTCTATTCAAGTCGGAGGCAGAAACCTCGGTACGCCACGGCTCCACCGTTGTCCCGCCTGTGCTGAATGATCCGTACAGTCCAGCGTTCCACGTGAAACCTCTGGTTGTAGGTCCCCGCGGTTCGCGGTTCGCCGACTCTCTACGAATGGCCACACGTGCAATACAGGCCGGCTCAAACATGATCCCGACCAAATCGATGACACGGCGAGAGACGACAACAGCCGACCCGACGACAGGCTGTGACTGTGCCCCGGCACCTTGACGGACCCGGTGAGCTGACCGAGGCCCCGGGCCCCGGCCTGCCCGACCCAGGGCATGCCCTGATCAACCAAAACGCTTCCTGAGCTAGATTCACGTTTGGTCCTCCCACATGTGGCGACCGTCAGACGACGAGTCGTGCGCCGGTTGTTGCACCACGGCCGCGCCAACTCAAGCCCTCTGTGCTTGTTGAGGAGAATCGACGACCCTACTGGCCGCAGCACTCTGAGCACAGAATACGTCCCGGGTCTCTCTGCTGTTCCGCTGCCGGACGTTGGCGTGAGCCACCTGGTGAGCCACCTAGAGCTCATTCAGGACTGGGGTGGAATGGGTCGCAGGTTCTAAGCTGGCCCGCCAAGCTCGTACCCAGATGAGAACGACGAAGCCTAGGTGTGAGTGTGACTACTCAAAGAGCACTGTCTCGCTTCGCCAACAAAGGGACCAGCGCGACTCAGTTCCACGTGAAACATGTCGAGCTTCCCCCTATGGAGTCCTGCGTTGGATGATGCTCGTGGTCAGTCGCCGACGAGGCCCGGTCCATGTCTCCGAATAGCGCGCGTAGATATTTCGCGTGCCCGGCCGCTAGCTCCCGGGTCTGCGTACCGCAAAGCCGAACCTCCGCGCTGTGGCACGAACAAAGCTGTCGACCGCAATCACGCGCAGCCTTCCGGGCTCATCCCATCAGTGCTCTTGTAGGACTGCGGTGCTTTTGCGGGTCCCTTTCGTGTTCCAGTTTCACTCTCTCACTGACGCATACGTAACGTCGTCGTCTTCTCAGTGAGCGAGCCGCATGCGCACGATATCCGTCCGCAAGATCTGACCGGCGGCGGGTATGGTCATTCGGCGATTGGAGCCTCGAGGGCAACAGTCGATCAAGTCGGCATTCCCCCTTCCCACCCCCTCCTAGATGTAGGCCCGTAGCGTAGCCCGTGGACACGATCTCGGCCTCGTCGGGCCCTTGAATGAGCCGGGAACCAGGAGACACGGCGCGAGCTTGCGGTGCTGCCCGGTTGCCGTGCTGCCCGGTTGCCGCGAGCCGAGCCATGCCGCTAGTTCCGAGGCCTGAACCAAGCGCCGGGAGCGGCGCACGACGCCAGTCTCCTGGCGCGCCAGGGTCGCCACAGGGAGCCACGTGGGGGCCGTCTGTCTGTTGCTGCGTGATACCTGACGGGTGAGGCGTCGCGGCGAGTGGAGGGTGCCGTGAGGCAGGAAGAACGAGGCGAGGTGGGGGCGGACCGGCCTTTCAGAGCCACAGGGTGAGGGGTGAGCCCTCTTCCCACGAACTGCCCACCGCTGCGGGCTGCCTCGGTTCGGGAGGAAGTCCCGTACCAATCACCCATCTCGCCACTGTCACCAGTGTCCCGGGATATGCAGGCCCCGCAGGCCAGCAGGGTAGGCAGACCAAGCACAGGAGGCCCGACAAGGTGGTTAGACACCGACAGGCCTGTCGGTGTTCGATCTCGGCCCGCGTCGATACTGGATCTGTTTCACGTGGAACCCGGTGCTTGTTCCCACACTTCGGGACTGCACGCCAAGGCAGTGCCCCGTCCATAACTAGAGCCTCGGGTGCAGCATGCTGAGCCCGAGTCTTGTTCTACGCAATACGTGATCCGACCGACCGACACGAGGCTGGTCTGGGCTGCCGTTTCACGTGAAACGAACACATGGGACGCGGGCCCCGGACATGGCCATGCGTGTGAGCCCCGCTGCTTCAGACTAAACGGGACCAGAATGTCCATCCTCGCCGTGGCTGTAACTGGTCGTTCCACGTGAAACAGAATCGCACATCGTTTCCGCGATGAGCGTGCGAGATCTTTGTTCCTAGAGAGGCGAGACCACCTCATCTCCTCCGCACGCAAGCAACCTCGTCGTTCCACGTGAAACGAACAGTGTTTTTGCTGTTTGGCAGGTTCCCAAGCTAGTCGTTCCACGTGAAACGGAACCATGCATTGTCTCTGTAGTGAGTGTAGGAGCTCGTCGTTCCACGTGAAACCGGAACTGGCCTACTGATTGGCAGGGGCCGGAGCTGATCGCCCTACCTGAAACGGAAGCGCGGCACAGGCCTCGGACGTGACAGCCTTTCGCGCGAAGCGAGTCGTTCCACGTGAAACTAGGCATGCCTGTTCTCTCGGTATCCACTCGAGCTGGTCGTTCCGCGTGAACAGAACTGAAGCGATCCTCGGCGTTGAACTCGTCATCCCGCACGAAGCGAGTCGTTCCACGTGAAACGAAAGTTGCTGGCTGGCGAGGAATTGGGCCGCGGAGACTGGCTCGGTGTCTGTCTTCGATCAGCCCGACTGCGCCGCGCTACAGCGCCGTAGATGAGATGCTCGTCATCGCTCACGAGCCTTCGCGAGCAGATTCGGTTGGATGAGGGCACCGTGCTCATCTGTTTACGGGCCGCGACGCGCAGGACGTATATCGCCCGTGGAGATCGCTCCCCTGGGAATGCGGTGGTGATGGAGACCTGTCCAACGAGCAGTCGGCTCGGGCCCAACGCCACACACTTCGGACCGCACGGCGCGCAGCTCGCACCAAATGCCTCACAGCGCACAGCAGCGCTACAACGCCACAGTCTTACCGCTCACCGGCGACCAGTTTCGTCTCGCAGCTCTCGGCCTGGCGCCTCGAGACACTCGGCATAGGGGCACGGGCACGGGCTGTGGAGATGAGGTCAGGGATGGCGGTGGGGCAGTGACCGCAGTGTTGCTCGCCGCACACACTACGCCGGCCAGGACGGTTAGAACACGGAGGGAGCCGGAGTGGGCGCCTGGAGGATCTTGCAGCGCTCTGTCCGCTGTTTGACCCTGGGACTGCACGTTGTGCCTTCCGTCAAGCCGTCGCAACATTGCAGATCGCCCAGATCACTCTGCTCGAGACACGCGATTTGGCAATCCACTGTCTGGCCAGCACCAAGGACGGACGCCGGCGCTCATCCCAGCGGCACCGAGCACCGAGGCTCACGTGGTTCCACCACTCCAACACAGGAAGCAGGCCAGACCGAGATTCAGTAGCCTCATAAGGCGACCATGCCTTCGTAGTCATGCCGTGTCTCGATCTGTCTAACCCGGCCGGTGCGTAGTCCAGCCCTGGCCAGGGCAGGCCCAGCGCCGGATCCGTCTAGCCTTTGAGACCCAAGGGGTGCCGCTGGGATGAGACCTAACCCCTAGCGCTCGATGACCTGTAGGTTCCAGGCGAGAGTTGCACTCACCCCGTCACTGCCCCCTCGATCGAATGTTCGTCGACTCCGTACTCCGTTCCCATCCTCCGGCCGTTAGGTCAGTTCGGGAATCCACGAACAGCTCGCGCAATTTGAGTCCCCACTCGCGGGCTCCGTTTCGTCAGCGGACTACATCGACGGTGGCATTCAACCGGTAGAGACGGTTTCGACATCCCTGTAATCGGTCTCACCGCTTGAACTGTGTAGTCGGACGGGCGGGCTGCACGAGCACCAGCCCCTAACGACGGTGTTGTCTTCCGGGACCAGACAGGTTTCCCAGTGTGAACCAGGTCACTGAACTGGATCGGCCTGGGAGCCCGTTGCGAGATCCAGAGGTGGGCACCTCGTTTCACGTGAAACAGTTTGGCTCGGCAGCGCACGCCGTTGGTGGTTTGCGTTGTAAATCGCACAGCGGCCCAGATGCGCCGCGCGGGAGTCCGTCCGATCAACCCCTGGAGAGCCTGTAGATCGGGGCGGGAAGCTAGCAATGACCAAGCCGCCGGACTCTCGGTGAGACGAGTGCGGCTGACCTCATCCACGACCGATCCATACGATCGACTTCGCACTTCGCACTTCGCACTTCGCACGGGAGAGTAGACCCTGGTGGGGGTGCGCCCAATCCACTCTCTTTATTATGAGTGCGAACACTCCCCAAGGGAGCATGTTTCACGTGGAACAACGCACGTGGCACAGCACAGCTCACGTACGAGATTCAGCCCAGTACTCCGCTAGTCGCCGGGATTGCCTGTTCATACCCCGTTCCACGTGAAACCCTTCGAGTCCAGCCAGTCTTCGACACGATCGACTCACACATACGCGAGCTGTTGCATATCCCGGGCACGACAAGAGGCTTGCATAGGCCATTTCCTGCACGGCTCGTGCAGGACCCGGCTCGCGCATGACCGGGCCTTGTTAGCTACACGACCGTGCGGCCAATAGGCACACGGTTCCACGTGAAACAACCTCGTGCGGAGAACCGGGCCCAGCGCGAACGCGACGGCCAAAAAGAGACCCTCGGGCCTCGGGCCTTTGCACGCAGCAAAACACCCGCGCTCATGATGGCCCGAGCCGCCGGCTCGATAGGGTGTCTGCTTATGCACCACGTGCCGCCTCTGTCGGCCATCCATCCATCCCACCGCGAACGAGCACGTCCCTGACCCTCACGAGAGGCGTCGTGGATTAGTACCTCTCGAAGGTAACTACCTCCCGAAAGTCCCGCGCAGACGGCCGTCCCGCACCTAGGTAGACAGACGGACGTTCACGTGCACGCCCGCGAGAGGCTGGCTGGAGTCAAAACCAAGAGCGGGCTCGTTTCAGATCCCTACTGACGTCACGCCTTGTGAGTTTGGACATGAGATGGGCCCCTCTGCGCGACTGGGGAACGCTCAGTGTCCGACGCTGTTGCGCAGCGAGAACCTAGTGCGAGTATCGGCAAGCCAAGCCTGCTGCGTTCTCCACCCGACCTCGGGTTTTCTGGACCGAAACGTCGAGACCATCGATCGACACAGCCGAAGGCCACCGACGCGTGAGAGCGAGGTTCTCTTCTGCCCTTTCCTGAGGCAAGCTGCCGAGAAATCGAGGCGCAAGGCCCACTCTGGCGGTACGCACTTCGGAAACGAATCAAACCAGCCTGTTTCACGTGAAACGAGTGCAGAAGCCACCGAGCTCGTCTCAAACCGGCGTCAGGAAACGAAGGAAGCATGTCTTGCTGGCGAAAACGCGGTCGTTGTCTGCGTTCGAGCACGACTCTCTTCAGAACGCCCGCCGATCATCCACATATCAGTAGATCTGGGTGCATTCAAACTCCTGAGCTGCATCGAAGGAGTGGCGCGAACCCACGAGGCAGCATCCTTGAATCGAGAATAATCGATACAGGCTCTGATTTCAGACGAACGCGTAGCGATAGTCCTAGTCGACCGTTGCGCGGATGACCCGTGTGGCCTCAGTGTCGAGGTTCTCGCCGAGCTCTTCAACGCGAACATCTGTCAGACCGAACTTTCGGATGGCCTTGCTGGCCTTCTCGATCTCAGCTTCAGCCGATCGCCCCTTGAGGAACACGAGCTCCCCGCCGGAGCGAACAAGAGGCACCGTGATCGGGATGAGTTTGCTCAGCGCAGATACGGCCCGCGCGGTCAGCTGATCGAAGGTGAACTCATCGTGCACTTCCTCAGCTCGCGCTCGACGCACCTGGACGTTCGTGAGAGTGAGGGCATCCACCTCACGCTGCAACCACTCCGTGCGCCGCTCCATGGGTTCGATCAACACGAAATTGACGTCAGGACGCGCGATGGCCAGCACGAGACCAGGGAGGCCGGCACCTGAACCGATGTCGCCGACGAGCCCGGGACGCAGCAAGGGAGCCATGAGAACCGAATTGATGATGTGCCGAGTCCAGAGGCGGGGGTACTCGAGCGGACCGACGAGGCCGAGCTGCTCCCCGTATTTCGCGAGGTCAGACGTGAACGCGCGAGCGAGTTCGATCCGGTCCTCAAACAGCACCTTCGCGATAGCCGGCTCGACCTCGAGTTCATTCGGGTGGTCAGTCATGGCGCGTGCCCCTCTCGCAACGTGGATGTCTCAAAGCACCGTAGATCGCGGCGCGCTCAGCTCGTGCCAGTTTGACACGATCCGATTCTTCACAGACCAACCGAAACGCAACCCGCGGCTTGCCTGTGGATAACTCTGTGCATAACATCGCATCCACAGCGCTCGAACCGAAAATCCGTAGGAAAGAGTAGCTGACCTGGCCTTTTACCCCGAGAGGCAATTCCAGTCCAATTCCCCAGACAATGGCCTGTGGAAACTACTGTGGATAACTCCGCGCGTCAGACCGAAGGTGCCGGGCGGATGACCGTGTGACGCTCGCGCGCTTCGCCTTCAGACTCAGACACATAGCCGCGCTCGGAGACGATGTCGTGAACGATCTTTCGTTCGTACGAGGACATCGGGGGCAGGGCCGCGGACGAGGCGCCCTCCTCGATGCGGGTGATCGCGCGGTCGACGAGCCCGGCCAGCTCGCCCCGTCGCGCATCGCGGGAACCGCCGATGTCGAGGATGAGTCTCGAGAATTCACCCGTCTCCGCCTGCACGGCGAGGCGAGTCAGGTGCTGCAGCGCATCCACCGTCTCCCCATCAGCCAGCTTCGACAGGTTCGACTCCCCGTCGGAGTTCACCGAGATGTAGGTGCGCGACTCACGAACCTCGATGTCGAGGTCACCATCTACATCACTGATGTCGAGCAGCTCTTCGAGGTAGTCGGCGGCGATGTCACCGTCGTCACGGGCATCCGACGTCTCTGCGTCAGCGGGGATGGCCTCGGAGGTTGCTTCAGTCATTCGGGTTCCTTAACACAGAGGGGACGAGGCGAGGCGAGGGGAGGGGAAGCTACTTCTTCGCGGGTGGGCTGCTCTTGCCAGAGGCTCCACCTGCGCCGGGCTTCCCGCCCGTTGCTTTCTTCTTGGCACGGTTCTTTGACACGGGCTGAGCGCGCTGTGCCGGCTGCTGCACGGGGGCTTCCACGATGACGTTGCCCTTGGAGTCCTTGCGCTCGGGCTCAACCCACTTGCCGCGAGCCTTCAGGCGCTCCTCACGAGCCTTCGCTGCCTCGGATCCGGGAGTAGGCATGTTGCGGATGATGATGTACTGCTGGCCCATGGTCCAGAAGTTCGAGATGAGCCAGTAGGTCATGACACCCAGCGGGAACATGACTCCGGACACGAGGAACGTGAGGGGCAGGATGTAGAGCAGCATCTGCTGCTGGCGGTACATCGGCGACTCCTTGGTCGCCTGCGACACGTTCTTCGAAGTGATCTGCTTCTGCGTGATGAACTGCGAGACCGTCATGACGACGACCATGACACCGGCGAGGATCTGGACGCCGACGTTGCCGTCGTTGTTGAGGAACGTCGCGCTCAGTGGAGCGCCCCAGATGTCCGCCTGCGAGAAGGACGTCGCGAGCTCCTGGTTCAGCGCACCGACACCCACCGTGTTGTGCTGCGCGCCGTTGAGCACCGAGAAGAGACCGAAGAAGATCGGCATCTGCACGAGCAGTGGCCAGCATCCCGCCATCGGGTTCGAGCCGGTTCGCTGGTAGACAGCCATGGTCTCGCGACGCATGGCCTCCATGGAGAACTGGTCACGCTTGCCCTTGTACTTGTCCTGGATCTTCTTGATCTCAGGAGCGACATCCATCATCGCGCGCTGGGACTTCACCTGCTTCACCATGAGCGGGATCATGGCGGAGCGGACGACGAGCACCAGGCCGAGGATGGCGAGGATCCACGTCCAACCATCAGTGCCGTTGAGACCGAGCGTCGTCCACAGCGTGTGGAAACCGACCAAGATGAGCTCGATGACCCATTTGATCGGCCACAAGATGGTTCCGAGGATATCCATGAGTGCGGTGACGTCTTTCTCTTAAGTCCCGCTAGTGCCCTGGACGACAAATCCGCGAGCAGTAGTGGTGGTGGTTCGGTGTTCTGGCTCGGGCACGTCGTCAATGCCTCCAGCAGCCCAGGGGTGGCAGCGAACGAGTCGTCGCCCGGTGAGGAAGCCGCCCCGGAGGACGCCATGAACCTGCACAGCCCTTAAAGAGTACGCGGAGCAGCTGGGGTGATACCGGCAGACGTCACCGTAGAGCGGTGAGATCACCAAGCGGTACGCGTTCAACAGTGCGATGACCACGTTCCTGGGAACGAGCGCGGCTCGTCGAAGGGCGCGCACGGTCACCTCCCGGACTTGGACGCACGAGCATCCGCGTCGCTGGGTGCAGCGATACGACGCACGCCTCGCAACGACCCGAATCTCGCGCGCTCGCGCAGATCATCGAACCCGAGTTCGGCCGCTTCCGGATGAACCCGATACACGATGTCGAAGCCAGAACCGACCTCAGGGAGCAGCTCTCTGGAGACCGCCTTGAGGCGCCGACGAATGCGATTGCGCACGACAGCCACACCTACCCGCTTCGAGACAATGAAGCCGAAGCGGGTAGGTGTGTCATCGTGTTCGCGCTCGCGCACGCTGACCGTGATTCCTCGAGCACCCACGCGAACGCCGCGTCGAACGATGGCTTGATAGTCATCGCCCTTCGTGACGCGGTTCGCGTAGGGAAGCAAGAAGCTACGCGGAAAGCTCGGTGCGACCCTTGCGGCGACGAGCCGAGAGGATGGCGCGACCCGCACGGGTGCGCATACGCAGGCGGAAGCCGTGGGTCTTCGCGCGACGGCGGTTGTTTGGCTGGAAAGTACGCTTCGACATGAGAACTCCGGAAGATACGACCCGATCGGCGGACGCCGTACGGATTTTTCACAAGTGCCCTACCGAAGGGCACAACTGCCTTAACCTACGTGACCCGCGCCCGGCAGTCAACTGACGCCAGAGGGCCAGCATTATGCTCACACCGGTGCCCGGCAAGTGCGCGACATGCCGAATCCTCGCAAAGCGATTGGCGCGCGTGGCGATCCAGCGTAGGCTGGCCCCCTACCTCCGCGAGTTATGCACAGGCTCCCGCCTGTTTGTCCACAGAAGTTGTGGATATCTCGCCGGGTAGATCACAATGACTTGCGCACCAGTGCCACACAGCCGGTGCGTTGACCATGCTGCGAGCGCGCAGCCAAGAAGACGCGGTCCGCAGAGATGCGGTCTCGTGAAGTACAGAGGGACGGGGGGAGTGCTTCGGTGACCGACCCCGTTTCAGAGACGTGGCACACGCTGCTCTCCACACTTCGCGAAGATGATCGAGTCCCTGCTTCCCTGCTCGGGTTCCTCGGACTGGTCGAAGCCAAGGGCGTCATGAGCGGCGCGCTGCTGCTCGAGGTCCCCAACGACATGACCCGCACGATGATCGAGACTCGTGCGCGCGTGCCCATGCTCGCTGCGATCGCGGAACTCGGCGAGCCGGAGATCAAGACCTTCGCGGTTCTCGTCAACCCGGATGCGGCTCCGCGAGCTTCGGTCAGTGACCCGCTCGCCTCGCACGATTACATCGAGGTCGCTCCGCCGCGGGCCGCGCCCACCCCGACCAGCTCGGTGAACGTCGTCGAAGCAGAATCCGTCGGTCATCATTCGTCCTCAGATCAAGGCGCGCGCACGCAGCCGGACCCTGAATCGCGGCTCAACCCGCGGTACACGTTCGACAACTACATCATCGGTGGGTCGAACCGATTCGCGCACGCGGCTGCCGTCGCCGTCGCTGAAGCGCCGGCACGTTCGTACAACCCGCTGTTCGTGTACGGCGGCTCTGGGCTCGGCAAGACGCACATGCTCCACGCCATCGGCAACTACGCCGAATCGATCTACCCGGGCATCCAGGTCAGGTACGTCTCGAGCGAAGAGTTCACCAACGACTTCATCAACTCGATCGCGAACAACCGGACGCAGTCGTTCCAGGCGCGCTACCGCGACAACGACATCCTGCTGATCGACGACATCCAGTTCCTCCAGGGCAAGGATTCGACGCAGGAAGCGTTCTTCCACACGTTCAACACCCTGCACGAGCACAACAAGCAGGTCGTCATCACGAGCGACCTCCCACCGAAGCAGCTGACAGGGTTCGAAGACCGGATGCGCTCCCGATTCGAGTGGGGCCTCATCACCGATGTGCAGTCGCCCGACCTCGAGACGCGCATCGCGATCCTCCGGAAGAAGTCGCAGGTCGACAACCTGCTGATCCCGGACGATGCGCTCGAGTTCATCGCGGCACGGGTCTCCTCGAGCATCCGTGAGTTGGAGGGCACGCTCATCAGAGTCACCGCCTACGCCAACCTCAATGGCGAGAAGGTCGACCTGGCGCTGGTCTCCACAGTGCTGAAGGACCTGGTGTCCGATCAGGACACGGGCATCGTTTCTCCCGTGGACATCATCAATCGGACGGCTGCGTACTTCCAGCTGACGGTGGACGACCTCTACGGATCCTCCCGATCGCAGGCGATCGCCACGAGCCGGCAGATCGCCATGTACATCTGCAGGGAGATGACGAACCTGTCTCTCCCCAAGATCGGGCAGCTGTTCGGGGGGCGCGACCACACGACGGTGATGTACGCGCACCGCAAGATCACGAAGCTCATGACCGAGCGCCGCGACGTCTACAACCAGGTCACGGAGCTCACCGCGCGCATCCGCCAGAACGGAAACGGACGCTCCTGAGCGCCCTCCAGCTCCGCATCACGGGCCCTCGGGCACGGATGCGGAGTTTTTCTTGCCCTCAGGGCCTGTGGATAACTTGTGGACTGTGGAATCGACACGCGAGCACGAACTGTGGAAAACACGCTCGGCGCTGTGGAGTCCGAGAAGTTGTGCACCCCAGTGCTCGTCAGCGTGCACAGGGCGTCCACCGCTCCGCCACAACTTACATTTTTGTAGTTCCCAGGCAGCCGCTGGGGAGTACGGAGTTATCCACAGTGTGCACAGCTGTTAATACGATGATGACAAGAAATCTATTGATATTGGGCGAGTCGATGACATTGGTGAACGGTGGTCGGCCGGCCCTCGCGGGACTGGTATTTTCGCGTGCGCGACGACGGGCTCGTGCCGTGGCAGGCAGCACAGGATGCTCTGACGCTCGGGCACAACACACCGAATCTGGGCGGCTACCATTGGGGCATTCCAACGAGAGGAACGCCTAGTGAAGTTTGTGGTCAACCGTGACGTCTTCAGCGATGCGGTGTCGTTTGTCGTCAAGCTTCTGCCTCAGCGCCCGACCCTCCCCATCCTCAGCGGTGTCGTCGTCGAGGTCGGCGAAGCAGGGGTCACGCTCTCGTCATTCGACTACGAGGTCTCCAGCCGCACCAGCATCGACGCTGATGTGCAGGAACCGGGAGCCGTCCTCGTGCAGGGACGCCTCCTCGCTGACATCGCGAATCGACTTCCTCAGGCTCCCGTCGAGCTGAGCCGCGACGACTCCGGAGTCGTCATCCGCTGCGGCAGCGCGTCGTTCCATCTGCCGACGATGCCGATCGAGGAGTTCCCGAGCCTGCCCGTCGTCGAAGGCGCGAGCGGTTCCATCGCCGGCGACGTGTTCTCGGAAGCCATCTCCCAGGTCGCGGTCGCAGCCTCTCGCGAAGACGTCGCCCCCGTGATCACGGGTGTGAACCTCTCGCTGCAGGCCGATTCGATGAGCCTCGTCGCCACCGACCGCTACCGCGTCGCAGTGCGGACCATCGAGTGGCAGAGCTCCCTCACCGAGATCGAGACAGCTCTCGTGCCGGCCAAGACACTCGCCGAGGTCGGCAAGTCGCTCGGCAGCTCCGGTGAGATCACGATCACGCTCGTCAAGGACGACATCCGTGAGCTCATCGCCTTCTCCGCTGGCAACAAGACCGTCACCTCGCTCCTCATCAAGGGCAACTTCCCCGCAGTGGAGCGGCTCTTCCCCGCTGAGACGCCGCACTACGCAGTGCTGACGGTCAGCGACATCGTCGACGCGGTTCGTCGCGTGCAGCTCGTGCTCGAGCGCGAGGCAGCCCTGCGCTTCACGTTCACGACCGAGGGCCTCCACCTCGAAGCGCTCGGCAGCGAGCAGGCGCAGGCCAGCGAGAACCTCGACGCAGTCCTGCACGGCAACGACATGGTCGTCTCGCTCAAGCCGCAGTTCCTGCTGGATGGCGTCGGCGCCATCCACTCGCCGTTCGTGCGCATCGCGTTCACGAACTCCGAGAACCCCAACAAGCCGGGCCCCGTGCTGCTCACGAGCCAGACCTCGCGCGACGAGGGCGAGTCGACGAACTACCGCTACCTGCTGCAGCCGAATCTGCTCATGCGGTAACCAGTGCACGTCACCCGTCTGCAGCTGCACGACTTCAGGAACTACGAGTCCGCCGACCTGTCGCTGGGGCCCGGCGCCCACCTGTTCGTCGGCTCCAACGGCCAGGGCAAGACCAACCTCGTCGAGGCGATCGGCTACCTGGCCACGCTCGGCTCGCACCGAGTCTCCAGTGACCAGGCGCTTGTGCGCTTCGGCCAGGAGTTCGCCGTGGTCAAGATGGAACTGGCTCACGAGACTCGCTCGCTGCACCTGGATGTGCAGATTGCGAGTTCCGGTGCGAACAAGGCGAGGGTCGGCGGCCAGAATGTCAGGTCCCGCGACCTGGCTCGGTACTTCGCAAGCGTGCTGTTCGCTCCGGAGGATCTCACGCTCGTGCGTGGTGAGCCTGGCGCTCGGCGACGGTTCCTCGATTCCCTGCTCGTGACCCATTCGCCGAAGCTCGGCGGCGTGATCGCCGACTACGAGCGGGTCTTGCGACAGCGGAACTCGTTGCTCCGATCGATGCGGGGCCCGCGATCGTCGGAAGCGATGATCGCGACACTGGATGTGTGGGACGAGCGGATGCTGGAGCTCGGCTCCCAGATCATCGCCGAGCGGCTGCTGCTCTGCGATCGGCTGCTTCCGCACCTCGCCGGTTCGTACCAGCGTCTGGTCGGCGCGGACCATCGGCCGACGCTGTCGATGCGCGTCTCCGCCTTCGGCCACGCTGCCTCTGTCATGGGTGACGCCGATGGCGAGGGCGCGGAAGTCGAAGGCGGCGAGGTCACGACCGCGGAGATCCGTGACCGATTCACCGCGCAGCTCGCCGAGATGCGTCCTCGCGAGCTCGAACGAGGCGTGAGCCTCGTCGGCCCCCACCGCGATGACGCCGTGTTCTGGCTCAACGGTCTGCCGGCGCGAGTCACGGCGAGTCACGGTGAATCCTGGTCGTTTGCGCTTGCCCTCAAGCTCGCGGCCGCCGAATTGGTGCGCAGCGAGTCACGCGCGGGCGATCCGGTGCTCATCCTCGACGACGTGTTCGCGGAGCTGGACGCCTCGCGCCGGTCCCGCCTCGCGGAGGCGATCGGTGATTTCGAGCAGGTCCTCATCACGGCCGCGGTCCTCGAGGACGTTCCTGAGGGGCTGCGCTCGCAGATCATCCGGATCAGTGCCGGCACGATCCAGACGGGGGCCGCCGATGAGTGAGGGTGCAGAGGTCTACGCGCGGTTCAAGGAGGTCTTCGGCGGGAAGACGACGTCGCTTCGCCGACGCCTTGCGGCGAAGGCCAAGGATGCGGAGGGCACCGAGCTGTCCGAGCCGTTCGGCTTCGGACGTGATCCTGTCGCCGCTGGATCGGCCCTTGCGGCCCTGACCAGGCAATTCGGTTGGAACGGACCGCTCAAGCAGGCCGAGCTGATGGACGCGTGGCCCGAGATCGTGGGCAAGGAGACGGCGGCGCATTCCACTCCGCTGCACATCGAGGACGGCGTGCTGCTGGTGCAGTGCGATTCGACTGCGTGGGCGACGCAGCTCCGAGGGATGCAGACGATGCTGCTCACGAACCTCACCGAGAGGTACGCGGAAGCGAAGGTCGAGCGCATCCGCTTTCTGAACCCGGGTGCCCCCTCGTGGAAACGCGGTCCCAGATCGGTTCCAGGGCGTGGTCCACGCGATACCTACGGTTGACAAGGCAAATACGGTACGTCCCCTTGTTTTCGTCGCTTCACGCTCCATTTTCGGGCCTCGAGTCGTGTTCCTTGGTAGACTGAACAGTCGCTAGATCCGCGTCGCGCGAGTTTGCTCGCAACGCGGATCTTGCATGTCGCCACACAGCAAGGAGACGCCCGAGTTATGGCATCAGAAACTTCCGACCCCGAGAACACGACTGAGACGCCAGACGACGCTCTGCAGTCGGACGGTCCAGGAACGTCGGAAGGCCAGGAGGGGGCTCCCGCCGAGGTGGTCGAGGCCCGCTCGCAGAACGATCGGGTTGAGAACGACTACGGCGCAGGCCAGATTCAGGTGCTCGAGGGGCTCGAAGCCGTTCGCAAGCGCCCTGGCATGTACATCGGATCCACCGGTCCCGAGGGGCTCCACCACCTCGTGTACGAGATTGTGGATAACTCTGTGGATGAATCGCTCGCGGGGTACTGCGACGACATCCAGGTGACGCTGCAGGACGATGGAGCCGTGCGCGTTCGGGACAACGGTCGAGGCATCCCGGTCGAGCTGCACCCCGTCGAGGGCATCTCCACCCTCGAGGTTGTCCTCACCAAGCTGCACGCCGGCGGAAAATTCGGCGGCGGCGGATACGCGGTCTCTGGTGGTCTCCACGGCGTTGGCTCCTCCGTCGTGAACGCCCTGTCGTACCGCCTCATCGCGCAGGTCAAGCGCGACGGCTTCGAGTGGGAGATGGACTTCGAGAACGGCGTGCCGACCGGGAACATCCGGAAGGGCGAGCCGACCGAAGACACGGGAACGACCATCACGTTCTACGCGAACTCCGAGATCTTCGAGACCGTCGAGTACGACTTCGAGGTGCTCCGCGCCCGCTTCCAGCAGATGGCGTTCCTCAACAAGGGCCTGCGCATCTCGCTCGCAGACGACCGCGACCAGTCGACCCTCACGGGCGATGGACTCGCCGCGCAGATCACTGAGCTGCAGGACGAGACCGCCGCTGACATCGACGACGCCGAGCGCACGGAGACCGGCGAGCCGAAGGCCGTCACCGAATCCATCGAGATCCCGCAGAAGCGCGCGCAGACGTACCTGTTCGAGCGCGGACTCGTCGACTACGTGCAGCACCTCGTCAGCCGTCGCAAGAAGCAGCCGGTGCACGAGGAGATCATCGAGGTCAACGCCGAGGACACCGAGCGCAAGATCTCGCTCGAGCTGGCGATGCAGTGGATCGACTCCTACTCGGAGTCCATCCACTCGTTCGCGAACACGATCAACACGAAAGAAGGCGGCACGCACCTCGAGGGGTTCCGCGCCGCCCTCACGACGGTCGTCAACCGGTACGCGCGCGAGAAGAACCTCATCAAGGAGAAGGACGAGAACTTCTCGGGTGAGGACGTCCGCGAAGGGCTCGCCGCCGTCATCTCCATCAAGCTCGGCGAACCTCAGTTCGAAGGTCAGACGAAGACGAAGCTCGGCAACACCGAGGCGAAGTCGTATGTGCAGCGCATCGTCGGCCAGGCGCTCCAGGACTGGTTCGACCGCAACCCCTCGCAGGCCAGGGACATCATCCGCAAGGCCGGCCAGGCATCCGCTGCCCGCCTCGCCGCCCGTCGTGCACGCGAGCAGACCCGACGCAAGGGCCTCCTCGAGACCGGCGGCATGCCGGGCAAGCTCAAGGACTGCCAGTCGAAGGACCCGACACGCTCCGAGGTCTTCATCGTCGAGGGTGACTCGGCCGGTGGCTCGGCAGTTCAGGGGCGCGACCCTGAGACGCAGGCGATCCTCCCGCTGCGCGGGAAGATCCTGAACGTCGAGAAGGCCCGCCTCGACCGCGCCCTGCAGAACAACGAAGTGCAGTCGATGATCACAGCGTTCGGCGCCGGGCTCGGCGACGACTTCGACCCTGACAAGGTCAGGTACCACAAGATCATCCTCATGGCAGACGCCGATGTCGACGGCCAGCACATCACGACGCTGCTGCTCACGCTGCTCTTCCGCTACATGCGTCCGCTCGTGGAGCTCGGCTACGTGTTCCTCGCGCAGCCCCCGCTCTACCGCATCAAGTGGTCCAACGCGGCGCACGACTTCGCCTACTCCGACCGTGAGCGCGACGCGATGCTCGCAGACGGCAAGGCGGCCGGTCGCCGCATTCCCAAGGACAACGCCATCCAGCGCTACAAGGGACTCGGCGAGATGAGCTACCAGGAGCTCTGGGAGACGACGATGGACCCCGCCGTGCGCACGCTCCTGCAGGTCAAGGTGAGCGACGCGGAAGCGGCTGACGCCGTGTTCAGCACGCTCATGGGCGAGGACGTCGAATCGCGCCGGACCTTCATTCAGCAGAACGCGCACGACGTGCGCTTCCTCGATATCTAAGGCACACAGGCACATCTATGGCTGAAGAACGCGTCACAACCACCAACGCCGACGGCGAAGACCGCATCGGGCAGGTCGACCTGCAGCTCGAGATGCAGCGCTCGTACCTCGACTACGCGATGAGCGTCATCGTCGGTCGAGCGCTCCCCGAGGTGCGCGACGGGCTCAAGCCCGTGCACCGCCGTGTCATCTACGCGATGTACGACGGCGGCTACCGCCCAGACAAGGCGTTCTCGAAGTGCGCCCGCGTCGTCGGAGACGTCATGGGGCAGTTCCACCCGCACGGCGACTCGGCGATCTACGACGCCCTCGTCCGCCTCGTCCAGCCGTGGTCGCTGCGGTACCCGCTTGCCCTCGGCCAGGGGAACTTCGGCTCCGCCGGCAACGACGGCGCCGCCGCCCCGCGATACACCGAGACCAAGATGGCGCCACTCGCGCTTGAGATGGTCAGGGACATCGACGAGGACACCGTCGACTTCCAGGACAACTACGACGGCCGCACGCGCGAGCCCGCCGTGCTGCCCGCCCGCTTCCCGAACCTCCTGGTCAACGGCTCCGTGGGCATCGCCGTCGGTATGGCCACGAACATCCCGCCGCACAACCTCCGTGAGGTCGCGGCTGGTGCGCTGTGGCACCTCGAGCACCCGGATGCGACCCGCGAGGAGCTCATGGACGCGCTCATGGAGCGCATCCACGGCCCTGACTTCCCGACCGGTGCCCAGATCCTCGGCATCAAGGGGATCCAGGAGGCGTACCGCACCGGTCGCGGCTCCATCACGATGCGCGCTGTCGTCGCGATCGAGGAGATCCACGGGCGCACGTGCCTGGTCATCACGGAGCTGCCGTACCAGGTCAACCCAGACAATCTCGCACTGAAGGTCGCCGAGCTCGTCAAGGACCAGCGCCTCACCGGCATCGCCGACATCCGCGACGAGTCCTCCGGTCGAACCGGTCAGCGCCTCGTCATCGTGCTCAAGCGCGACGCCGTCGCCAAGGTCGTGCTCAACAACCTCTACAAGCACACGCAGCTGCAGGAGAACTTCGGCGCGAACATGCTCGCGATCGTCGACGGCGTGCCCCGCACGCTCGCGATCGACGGCTTCATCACGGCGTGGGTGCAGCACCAGGTAGAGGTCATCGTGCGCCGCACCAAGTTCCGCCTCAAGAAGGCGGAAGACGAGGTTCACATCCTCCGCGGCTACCTCAAAGCGCTCGACATGCTCGATGAGGTCATCGCGCTCATCCGCCGGTCGCCGACCGTCGAAGAGGCCCGCACGGGACTCATGGAGCTACTCGACGTCGACGAGCTGCAGGCCAGCGCCATCCTGAACCTCCAGCTGCGCCGCCTCGCCGCGCTCGAGCGCCAGAAGATCATGGAAGACGCAGCGCGTCTCGAAGCGATGATCGCCGAGTACAAGGAGATCCTCGCCGACCCGGTGCGTCAGCGCACCATCATCGCGGATGAGCTGCAGGAAGTCGTCGACAAGTTCGGCGACGATCGACGCACCGAGATCCTGCGAGGCTCCGGCGGCGACATGACCGACGAGGACCTCATCCCGGAAGAGGAGATGGTCGTCACCGTCACGCGCGGCGGCTACATCAAGCGCACGCGCAGCGACAACTACCGTTCACAGCACAGGGGCGGCAAGGGCATCAAGGGCGCCCAGCTCCGCGCGGACGATGTGGTCGAGCAGTTCTTCGTGACGACGACGCACCACTGGCTGCTCTTCTTCACGAACCTCGGCCGGGTGTACCGGGCCAAGGCGTATGAGCTCATCGAGGCCGGCCGGGATGCGAAGGGGCAGCACATCGCGAACCTGCTGCCGCTGCAGCCCGACGAGAAGGTCGCGCAGATCCTCGACATCAGCGACTACCGCCAGGCGCAGTACCTCGTGCTCGCCACCCGCGAGGGGCTCGTCAAGAAGACGGCGCTCACCGAGTACGACACGAACCGCCAGGCCGGCATCATCGCCGTCAACCTGCGCGAGGGCGACGAGCTCGTCTCGGCGATGCTCGCCGACGAGTCCGACCACGTGTTCTGCGTCTCCCACCTCGGAATGTCGCTTCGCTTCGAGGCGAACGACGAGGCGCTCCGGCCCATGGGCCGCTCCACGTCCGGCGTCAAGGGCATGTCGTTCCGCGACGGCGACTACCTGCTCACTGCAGCGGTCACCTCGAGTGATGACGCCTACGTGTTCATCGTCACGGAGGGCGGATACGCGAAGCGGACGTCGGTGTCGCAGTACCGCATCCAGAAGCGCGGCGGCCTCGGCATCAAGGTCGCGAAGCTGAACGAGGAACGCGGCGGGCTCGCCGGCGCGCTGCTCGTCCACGACGCCGAAGAGGTGCTGGTCATCCTCGCCTCCGGCAAGGTCGTGCGCTCCAACGTCGCCGAGGTCTCCGTGACCGGACGCGACTCCATGGGCGTGACATTCGCGAGGCTCGACAACAGCGACTACGTGATCGCGATCGCGCAGAACGCCGACCGTGAGCTCGAGAAGGAAGACGAGGCGGGCGAGGACGGCGAATCCGCCGGCGCCACCGCCTCGGACGACACCGAGTCGGAGACCGAGGCGACCCCTGATGCCTCCAGCGATGGGGAGAGCACGACTGCCGAGAGTGACGAGAGTGAGACTGTGGCAGACTCGGTCACGTCGTTCGAGCAGGACGAGACCGAAGACTGAGGTACTGATCTATGACGAGCGTTGCTGACAAGCTGGCCCAGAAGTCCAGCAAGAAGACTGCGAGCAAGCAGGTGCGCCTCCGTTTGGTGCACATCGACTTCTGGTCTGTCGTGAAGTTCTCCTTCCTGCTGTCGATCTGCTTTGGCATCATCACCATCGTTGCGACGTTCCTCATGTGGACGGTCATCGAGAACACGGGTGTGCTGGGGAGCGTCAACAACCTCCTCAACGACGTCTCCGGTTCGGCAGGCGTTGGAGTCGATGACTTCGTCACGCTGCCGCAGCTCATGCTCTTCTCGCTGGTCGTGGCGCTCCTCAACCTCGTCGCGGGCACTGCCCTCGGCGCGGTCGCGGCGTTCCTCTACAACCTCGCGGTGAAGGTCACGGGAGGCCTCGTGTTCGGTTTCACGAACAGCTAGCGGCTCGATTTCCCCTGCGGTGCACTTTTCGTGTATGTTGGGGCAGTCGCTTCGGGGGCTATAGCTCAGGCGGTTAGAGCGCTTCGCTGATAACGAAGAGGTCCCAGGTTCAAGTCCTGGTAGCCCCACGGTTCGACACTGAAGGTTGGTGTCGTTTCCACCCCGAACGGGGCCTTAGCTCAGTTGGTAGAGCGCCTGCTTTGCAAGCAGGATGTCAGGAGTTCGAATCTCCTAGGCTCCACGGTGACACAGAACCCCGGTCAGAGAAATCTGACCGGGGTTCTTCTGTGTGAGTCGGCCCATCCGGGGCGGACTTGCGGCCGCTTCAGGCGAGTCTGGACGACCACAACCCCGCCCTCGGCATCCGGCCTTCCCGTACGGGTGCTCGTACAGGGCGAGCGGTTCGTCCGGGAGATCGCCGAGCGCTGTCGTCATGCGCCCAGGAGGCGTTGCCAGTCCGAGGGAACACGTTCCTTCGGCCCCGGAACCGTCTGCGACCGTGGGTGGCTGTGCGGCGCGTGCAGCGTCGGCCCGTCGAACATCGTCTCCGTCGCGTAGTCCCAGAACCACACCTCGTCAGGCTCGTAGCTGCAGATGACCTGATGACCCGTTGCGTGAACGTGCTTCGTCGCATGCGTGTTCAGGGAGTCGTCGCAGCAGCCGATGTGGCCGCAGAACGTGCAGCGACGCAGGTGCAGCCACCAGTTGCCCGACTCCTCGCACTCCACACAACCCGGACCGGACGGTGGGACGTCCGGTTTGATGTACTGATCAACACCCGTCATCGCCGCGCTCCCTCGTTGGACTGCCGAACGGAGGGTCGGCCGGGGATGTGCCCGAACCGCCCATCTGGGACTCACACTAGGCCGTTGGTCTCGAGACACCCTCCGACGTCCGTCGCGCACCCGTTCGACGCCCGTCGAAGGTCGACCGGTCGGCAGCGGTGCTCCCGGACGGCACGCCAGCGCACGTCGCTCATGCGGTCAGTCGACGAAGGCATCGGGAAACAGCTCGGCGGCATCCACACCGGGTGAGTAGGCGGCCAGATCGCTCACGCCCGCATCCGCGAGCACGTCTTCGCACAGCAGCGTCTCGCCCTGGTACCGGCCGCGCTGCGCCGTGAGGACGACGTGCGCGGCATCCGCGTACAGCTCTGGAGTCCGACTGCGCCGCATGAGCTCCTCGCCGCCGATGATGTTGGCGACGGCGGCGGTCTGGATGGTCGTGCGCGGCCAGAGGGTGTTCGCCTCGACTCCCTTCTCGGCGAGCTCGGCACCGATGCCGAGCGTCGCGAGCGTCATGCCGTACTTCGCGGTCATATACGCAGGGTAGGCGCCGAGCCACCTCGCCGACAGGTTCAGGGGAGGTGAGAGCGACAGGATGCGAGCATCCGCCGACCCCAGCAGGTGCGGCAGCGCGGCACGCGACAGCATGAACGTGCCCCGCTGGTTGATCTGATGCATCAGGTCGTAGCGCTTCTCGTCGATGTCGAGCGTCGACCGCAGGTCGATGGCGCTCGCGTTGTTGACGACGATGTCGATGCCGCCGAACTCGACGACCGCCGTATCGACCGCCCGCTGCAGGTCGGAGTCGTCACGGACGTCGCCCACGACCGGCAGAGCGCGCCCACCGGCCTCGCGTACCTCCTCAGCGGCCGTGTAGACCGTGCCGGGCAGCTTCGGGTGGGACTCACCGGTCTTCGCCAGGAGCACGACGTTCGCTCCATCGCGTGCCGCGCGCTTCGCGATCGCGAGTCCGATGCCGCGGCTCCCGCCGGACATGATGATGGTCTTCCCAGCGAGGGAACCTGTCTGCGCTGACTGGGTCAAATCCGCACCTCCGTGTGCATCGTGGACACGCTTACGCTACCCACGCGCATCCCGAACCTCATGTGCGTTGTGGCACCGAGACAACGAGAGCGCCGAAATGGTCGCCCCGACCGGGTCGGAGCGACCATTTCTACGAACTCGAGCAGTCCGTGGCGTGCTCAGACGAGGGAGTGCCTAGTGCTCGACGGCCTCCTCGGCCCCGTACCCCGTGAGCGAGCGCACATCCATCTCGGCGGCGACGCGCGGATCCTCCTTCTTCTGCGGCACGACGGACCCGAGCCAGCCCAGCAGGAAGCCGACGGGGATCGAGACGATGCCCGGGTTGTTGAGCGGGAACCAGGCGAAGTCGATCTCCGCGCCGAGCATCGCCGTCTCGGCACCCGAGACGACCTTCGAGAAGAGAATCAGGACGATGGCCGTCGTGAGACCCCCGTACATGCTCCACAGCGCGCCGCGAGTGGTGAACTTGCGCCAGTACAGCGAGTAGAGGATCGTCGGCAGGTTCGCGCTGGCGGCAACCGCGAAGGCGAGCGCCACCAGGAACGCGATGTTCTGGCCCTGCACGCCGATGCCACCGACGATGGCGACGACGCCGAGCACGACAACCGTGTACTTGCCGACCTTCACCTCCTGCTCGGGGGTTGCCGTGCCTCGCTTCACGACGCTGTTGTAGATGTCGTGGGCGAAGGATGCGGCAGCCGTGATGGCGAGGCCGGCGACCACGGCGAGGATGGTCGCGAACGCCACGGCGGAGATGAAGCCCATCAGGATGGGCCCGCCGAGCTCGAGGGCCAGCAGCGGGGCCGCCGAGTTCACGCCTCCCGGCGCATCCTTGATGGCGGGAGCTCCGACCAGCGCCGCCGCCCCGTAGCCGAGGACCAGCGTGAACACGTAGAAGCCGCCGATGAGCCAGATGGCCCAGACCACGGACTTTCGGGCCTCCTTGGCGGTGGGCACCGTGTAGAAGCGCATCAGGACGTGCGGGAGGCCCGCCGTACCCAGGACGAGGGCGAGGCCGAGCGACACGAAGTCGATGGGGTTCTTGCCGTATTGGAGCCCCGGAGCGAGGATCGCGGCCGGGTCTTCAGCACCGTCGAGCGCCGCCTTGTCGACGGCCGCCTGCAGGAGCGCGGACAGGTCGAAGCCGTTGATGACCAGCACCCAGATCGTCATCGCCCCGGCGCCGCCGATGAGCAGGAAGGCCTTGATGATCTGCACCCAGGTCGTGCCCTTCATCCCGCCGATGAGGACGTAGATGATCATGAGCACGCCGACGACGGCGACGACGATCGCGACGCCGATGTCGTCCGTGATGCCGAGCAGGAGCGCGACGAGACCGCCGGCCCCGGCCATCTGGGCGAGGAGGTAGAAGAAGCAGACCGCGAGCGTCGTGAGGGCCGCCGCGACGCGCACGGGCCGTTGCTTGAGGCGGAACGACAGCACGTCGGCCATCGTGAACTTGCCCGTGTTGCGCATGAGCTCGGCGACCAGCAGCAGCGCCACCAGCCAGGCGACGAGGAACCCGATCGAATAGAGGAAGCCGTCATAGCCATTGACGGCGATGGCACCGACGATGCCTAGGAAGGACGCTGCGGAGAGATAGTCGCCGGAGATGGCGAATCCATTCTGCGTCCCCGAGAAAGAGCGACCGCCCGCATAGTAATCGGCGGCGGTCTTGCTGTTTCGGCTCGCCCTGATGACGATGAAGAGCGTCACCGCGACGAACGCCGCGAAGATCGCGATATTCAGGACGGGGTCGTTGTCTGCCACCGCGCTCGCCCGCGGGGCGATGAGCTGAACGCTCATGCCTGGTCCTCCTTCGTGAGCTGGACGCGCAGATCATTCGCGAGCGGGTCGAGTCTCCGGTTGGCGTAGGAGACGTACCACATGGTGATCGCGAAGGTCGTGACGAACTGGCCGATGCCCAGCAGCAGACCCACGTTGATGTTCCCGAAGACGGGCGTGGCCATGAAGTCGTGCGCGTATGCGGCGACGATGATGTAGGCGCCGTACCAGACGAGGAAGAAGATGGAGAGTGGGAAGACGAAGGAGCGCTGGCGTTTCTTCAGTTCCTTGAAATCGGCCGATTCCTCGAATTCGACATAGTCGATTCCGCCGGTCGGCGGTGGTGACGTTTCATTCTGCATGGGGCCTCCTTGCCTCAGTGCATTGCTGCGTTCGTCAGGGATGGACGTGTATTCCGGAGCGGCTGACAGCGGCATTTCTTCGCATCATTGCGAACACGAAAGCCTCATCGCCTGCGTGATAGCATCCACGCTACGCATACGACGAAGTATCGAACTACCCCCGGAAGTTGGTAGTGACGCACATGATGTTTCCAGAGGCAGCAACCGAAGCTGACGTCTTCGCTCAGGCTGTAGCGCGCCTGCGGGACTCCACGGGGTGCCCTCTCTCGTTCGGCGGTCCGACGTACCGCGACACGACGGACGTGCATACGATCTGCGGCAACCAGGGTCGCGGCCTCGTGGGGCTCAGGGTGCAGCTGGGGCGCGGTCTCGGAGGTCGGGCAATGCTCGAGCGTCGCGCCAAGGTCACCACGAACTACCGCGGCAGCAGTCGCATCACGCACGACTACGACGTGCAGGTGCTGTCCGAGCACGTCCAGAGCCTGATGGCTGTGCCGGTCATCGTCGACAAGCACGTGCGGGGTGTCCTCTATGGCGGGTTCCGGGCGGCCCCTGACTCTCAGTCGATGTCGCTCGGTCAGGCGGTCGCGCTCGGGAAGAACGTTGAAGACGAGCTGCGGCTGCGGGATGAGCTCAGGCGTCGGATGCGGGTGGGGTCCGCGAGCGTCTCGGAGCTGGGAGGCGGTGGCCTCACCGCGACGCAGCTCGAGGAGCTGAGGGGCACGTTCTCCGAGCTGCGCGAGGTGGCATCCCTCCTCGGGGATGCTGAGGTGCGGGCCCGGTTACGGGGCATCGAGGAACGCCTCGTGAGGTTCGCCGGCGACCACGGGGATCCGCGCAGCAGAGAGGCTGCCGCCACCGCAGATCTCCCTGAGGCTCCGGTCAGGCTCTCGCCGCGGGAGCTGGATGTGCTCGGTCAGATCGCGCTCGGGCTGACGAACAAGGACATCGCCAGGAAGCTGATTCTGACCGAGAGCACGGTCAAGAGCTACCTCGGGACCGCAATGACGAAGCTGGATGCGGGCTCTCGCTACCAGGCTCTTGCGAAGGCCAGGCACTTGGGCCTTCTGCCCTGAGTTGCTTGGCGATTCCTGCGCAACATTGTTGCGTCGGTGACGCCGTCAGTGGACTGTTACGCAACGTGTCAGGATGTATCGGCGCGGCGACGCGCTGTTCTCTTATTCTTGCGAGGCCCTCTAGACCCTTAGAGGATTGCCGGCGTTCGCGCGCCGCATTGAAAGGACCCTCCTCCATGTCACGTTTCACCAAGATCGCCGCAGCAGTCGGCGCGATCGCCCTCGTTGGAGGCCTCTCCGCGTGCTCCACCGGCGCCTCCGATGAGAACACCATCAGGCTCGGTGTCGTCGGCGCATCCGACCCGTACTGGGACGTCCTCGTCGAGGAAGCGGCAGCTGAGGACCTCACGGTCGAGCTCGTCGACTTCTCCGACTACAACCAGCCCAACCCCGCCACGAGCGAGGGTGAGCTCGACGTCAACGCGTTCCAGCACATCATCTACCTCGCGCAGCACAACGCCGCGAGTGGCGACGACCTCGTGCCGATCGGCTCGACGGCCATCTACCCCCTCGGCTTCTACTCGTCGCAGTACGACTCGGTCGACGCGATTCCGGACGGCGCAGAGGTCGCAGTCCCGAACGACGCTTCCAACCGCGCCCGCGGCCTCCTCGTGCTCCAGGAAGCTGGCCTCATCGAGCTCAAGGACGGCGGCTCGCCGTTCTCCACCCTCGACGATGTGCTCCCCGAGTCGCGTGTCACGGTGACCGAGCTCGAGGCATCGCTCACGGCGACCTCGCTGCCCGACCTCGCTGGCGCGGTCATCAACAACGACTTCGTCGAGAACGCTGGCCTCACCACGGAAGACGCACTCACTCGGGATGACCCGCAGAACGAGTCCGCGTTCCCGTACATCAACATCTTCGTGACGACTGCCGAGAACGCTGACAACGAGAACTACCTCAAGCTCGTCGAGATCTACCAGAACTCTGAGGGCGTCGCGGCAGCGGTCAAGGAGACGTTCGGCGAGACCGCCGTGCTCACCAAGACGCCCGTCGACGAACTGCAGACCACGCTCGACGAGCTCGTCGCAGAGATCGAAGCCCAGGGCTAGGACTCACCCCTAGCGCGCTCGCCGCCCGAGACCCGATGATGATCATCAGGCCTCGGGCGGCGATCTCGCTTGCATCAACGAATGGCGTCACGGCGCCGCTCACCAGCACCACCACACGGTTCCACCGTGAAGAAGGCGAGAGCGAACACATGGCCCTCATCACACTCACCGACGTCGTCAAGGAGTATCCGTCGCCGAAGCGGCGCGCCCCCGCCATCAGAGCGGTCGACGGCGTCTCCCTCAGCATCGAAAAGGGTGACATCTACGGGGTCATCGGCTACTCGGGTGCAGGGAAATCGACCATGGTTCGTCTCATCAACGCGCTCGAGCCGACCACGTCCGGCAGCATCCACGTGGATGGGGTCGACATCACGAAGCTGCCCGAGACGAAGCTGCGCTCTGTGCGCGCGGGAATCGGGATGATCTTCCAGCAGTTCAACCTCTTCAACTCACGCAACGTCGCCGGAAACGTGGCGTATCCGCTGCGCGTCGCCAAGACGCCGAAGGCAGAGCGCGAGAAGCGCATCGCCGAGCTGCTCGAGTTCGTCGGCCTCTCCGAGAAGGCCCGCGCCTTCCCCGACCAGCTCTCCGGCGGGCAGAAGCAGCGCGTCGGCATCGCGCGCGCCCTCGCGACGAACCCCAGCATCCTCCTCGCCGACGAATCGACGAGCGCGCTCGACCCGCAGACGACGGCAGATGTGCTGCAGCTGCTGAAGAAAGCCAACGAGGAGCTCGGGGTCACGATCATCGTCATCACACACGAGATGGACGTCGTGAAGGAGATCGCGAGCCACGTCGCCGTCATGGAGCACGGCAAGGTCGTCGAACAGGGCGAGGTGTTCGACATCTTCGCGAACCCGGAGGCACCTGCGACGCAGCGCTTCGTCTCGACGGTCGTGCAGGGCATCCCGGATGCCGAGCTGCGGGCAGACTTGAGCGCGCGCCACCCTGGCACGCTCGTGACGCTGAGCTTCCGCGACGGGCGGACCAACCAGGGTCAGGCGCTGCGCATCCTGCACGAAGCAGGCATCACCGTCGAGCTCGTGTACGGCGGAATGAACGAGATCCGCGGGAAGTCGTTCGGCGACCTGACCTTCGCACTGCAGGGTGACGCGGATGCACGACGCCGGGCCCTCGACGAGATCGGTGGCCTCGCGGTCGTCACGGAATTCGACACGATCACGCCGGGAGGTGCCGCATGAATGAGGTCATCGAACTCATCCCGAAGCTGATCGAGGCGACGGGCGACACGCTCTACATGGTGTCGCTCAGCCTCATCATCGGTGGTATCGGCGGTCTCCTCGTCGGCCTGGTGCTCTACCTGACCCGCAAGGGCAACTTGTACGAGCAGCCAGTCGTGAGCGCCGTGGTCAACGTCATCGTCAACTTCTTCCGGCCCATTCCGTTCATCATCTTCATCGCGGCCGTGCAGCCCTTCTCCCGCTTCGTCGTGGGTGTGGGCATCGGGCCAGAAGCCGCGATCGTCGCACTGTCGCTCGCAGCGACGTTCGGGATCTCGCGTCTCGTGGAGCAGAACCTGCTGACCGTCTCACCCGGTGTCGTCGAGGCGGCCCGCTCCGCGGGTGCGGGCCGTTTCCAGATCGTCTGGTCGGTCATCGTTCCGGAGGCTCTCGGACCGCTGATCCTCGGCTACACGTTCGCAGTGGTGTCGCTCGTCGACATGTCGGCGGTCGCCGGTGCCATCGGCGCGGGTGGTCTCGGTGACTTCGCGATCCAGTACGGCTACCGGCAGTTCAACCCGGCGGTCACGTGGGCAGCTGTCATCGTGATCGTCGTCATCGTGCAGGGGCTCCAGTTCCTCGGCAACTGGGCCGCGCGCAAGACGCTGCGTCGCTGATCCCGCTCGCTACGCACCATCCGGCGCGCGTCGGGGCCTCCCTGTGCGGGAGCGCGGCGCGCGTCGGCGTACGATAGCGTGCGCCCGTGGTTCGGGTCGGCCAGGCACCGGGCCGCTGACCTCGAGACCCCGGCAGAGATCTTTGGGGGTTCCGTGCATCGACGACTCGCTTCCTACGGTGTCATCGTGCGCGACGGGCAGATCCTCCTCGCGCACTGGCATGACCGTGGTCGCTCAGGCTGGACCCTGCCCGGCGGCGGAACGGACCCAGGCGAGGACCCCATCGACGGCGTCGTCCGCGAGATCTGGGAAGAGACCGGCTACCACGCCTCCATCGACCACCTCCTCGGCATCGACTCGCACATCATCGCGGGCCGTGACCGGCTCGAGCCGGGCAAGACGCCGATGCAGTCGGTCCGGATCGTCTACGAGGCGAGCATCGTGAGCGGCGAGCTGCGCAACGAACGCGGCGGCTCAACGGATGAGGCTCGCTGGTTCGACCTCGCGGAGGTGGCCGCGCTTCGCACCGTGTCGCTCGTGGATGTGGGGCTCAGGCTCCACGCGGAACGCCCCGCCAACGGGCACCTGCGTTCTCTCCGCGCCGCTCACTGAGCTCCTCCGGCGTCTCTCCGCGTCTCCTCGGTGCTACGGCCCCCGCGGAGGCCGCGTGACACGGCGACAGCGTTGACGCCGACGATCATGGCCATGCCGACCCACTCGTGCGTGACGGGCACCTGTCCGAGCACGACAACTCCGGCGAGCGCCGCGAACATAGGGTTGATGCTCATGAACACCCCGAAGAACCTCGTGGTCACCCAGCGGAGCGCGATGATGTCGATCGAGTAGGGGATGACGGAGCACAGCAGGCCGGAGAGCGCCGCGAGCAGCAGGGGCCAGCCCAGGAACTTCCCGTCGGCGATCAGCTGCACGGTGATGGGCAGCGTCAGCAGGCTCGAGACCAGCGTGGCCGTGGCAGGCGCCTGGAGGCCGGTCAGGCGGCCTCCGAGCATCCGATTGAGCAGGATGTAGCTGGCCCAGCAGCAGGCAGCGAGCAGGCCGAACGCGTAGCCGAGGAGATCGCTGGACCCGTCGGGCAGCAGCAGCACGTACACGCCGACGGCGGCGCCCGCCGCGAGCAGCAGATCCGCCCGCGTGCGCGACGAGGACAGCGCGACGGCAAGTGGGCCGAGGAACTCGAGGGTGACGGCCAGTCCCAGCCCGATGCGATCGACCGCCGCGTAGAGGGAAAGGTTCATGGTCGCCAGGACGAGTCCGAGCAGCAGCGCGGGCCACCACTGCGTCCAGGTGAAGCTCCGCAGCCGTGGCCGGGCGACCGGGAGCAGGATGGCGGCCGACACGAGTTGGCGGACGGCGATGACTCCCGCGGTGCCAAGGGAATCGAAGGCAAGTGCTCCGATTGCGGCACCGAGCTGATTGGAGAGCCCGCTGCCGGTGAGCATCGCAGACCCGGCGAGGACGCCGCGCGGCGCGGCAGCGTTCGGCATCGTCGTGTCCACGGTCCCAGTCATGCGCCAATCGTGTCCCTGGTGGGTCGCGCGCAGAAATGCATGACACGCGGGAGTTATACGCTGGGCGCATGAGTCTTGAGCTCCGCCACCTCCGCGCCCTCGCCGCGGTCGTCGACGCGGGCACCTTCACCGATGCGGCCATCGAGCTGCATTGCTCGCAGGCGGCCGTGTCGCGAGCCATCCTCGCGCTCGAGACCCAGCTCGGTGCGCAGCTCCTCTCCCGCTCCACACGCCACGTGGCACTCACACCCCTCGGTGAGCGGATCCTCGCCCGCGCACGCCGCGTCCTGCTCGAAGTGACCCTCATCGGCGACGAAGCGAATGCGGCGACCCGGGAACTCCGGGTCGGCTACGCCTGGTCGACGCTCGGCGCGCACACGAGCACCGTGCAACGCCGCTGGCGAGCCGAGCATCCTGAATCACATCTTGTCTTCCGGCAAAGCAACACGGCGACGGCCGGACTCCTGGATGGTGAAGCCGAGCTCGCCGTCCTCCGCACGGCACCCCGCGATCCCCGCATCGAGACCGTTCTCGTCGGCGAAGAGCGACGGGTCGCAGTCCTGTCGAAGGAAGACCCGCTCGCGCGCAGGCGAACCCTGGTCCTCGGCGACTTCGCCGGCAAGACCCTCGCGGTGGATGCGCGGACCGGCACCACGGTCGGCTCACTCTGGCAGGCTGACCGATCGCCCATCTTCATCCCGACCACCTCCCTCGACGAGTGGCTGACCCTGATCGCGGATGGCGATGTCTTCGGCGTGACCAGCGAGGCCACGGCCGCCCAGCACCCCCGGCCGGGGGTCGTCTACCGGCCCCTGCGCGACGCTCCGGCCATCGAAGTGCGGCTCGCCTGGTGGCGGGGCGCGAAGCCCGTGATGGCGGACGCGCTGGCACAGCTCATCACCGGCACCTACGACGAAGCCCCGCAACTCACGAGGTGAGCGCGGGGCCAGTCAGATGCAGGAGCGCGCGAACTACTTCGCGGCCGATGCGGGCGAGACCGTGGTGACGGGAGCGTCGAGCTCCTCGTCAGCGATCCACAGGTCGTCATCTGCGCGGAAGGTCTGCCAGAGGGCGTAGCCGACAGCTGCGACAGCCGCGACGCCAGCACCGATGAGCAGCCAGCCGCCGACGCCGACGCCGGAGCTGTTGTACTTCTTGTCGTACGCTTTCGACGCCTTCTTGGCGCGCGAGTTCAGCTCTTTCGAGACCTTCTTCGCGGAGCCGGCGACATCCTTGAGGTCGTGGTTCTTCGAAGCGAGGTTGCTGACCGTGCCAGCCACCGAGCCCGAGAGGCCGGCGACGACGGGGAGGACCTTGCCGTTGAAGCGGACGCTCGCGTCTTCGTACTTCTCGCGGGCCACGCTGTAGCCGCGGTCGAAGCTCGGGCGAACGTTGTTGTCGTAGCTCTTCTGCAGAGCGGGGACGAGCTCGGACTCAGCCAAGCCCTTCGCGCTCACTCCAGCGGACTGCAGGATGCCACGAGCGTGCTCGATGACAGACTGCTGCTCGCTCCACAGGTTTGTTGCGTCCTTGCGGAGACGCTTGAGTTCACGCGACTGCTTCCGTGAAAGGGCCATTGGTACCTCCGGACGTTGACAAGTAGGTAGTGCATATCTTGGCACGCTTCTGCCACACGCAACCTGAATCACCGCACGCTGTCGGCGGACAGGCAGGAGAGAAGTCGGACGGCTATGGAAAGATGACGAGCATGTCAATCGCCACTGCACTTGCAACGATCAACACGAACCACGGCCCCATCAAGGTGGAGCTGTTCGGCAACCACGCGCCGAACACGGTCAAGACCATCGTGGGTCTCGCCACGGGCGAGCTGGAATGGACCGACCCTCGTGACGGCCAGACCAAGAGCACGCCCCTCTACGACGGCGTGATCTTCCACCGCATCATCCCCAACTTCATGATCCAGGGCGGCGACCCCACGGGCACCGGAACCGGCGGCCCCGGCTTCGCGTTCGACGACGAGATCCACCCCGAGCTCAACTTCAACGAGCCCTACATCTTCGCCATGGCGAATGCCGGGAAGCAGCTCGGCCGCGGAACGAACGGATCGCAGTTCTTCATCACGACGGACCCGACGCCGTGGCTGCAGGGCAAGCACACCATCTTCGGCCGTGTCGCCGATGACGAGTCGCGCACGGTCGTGGACGCGATCGCCAAGGTCCCCACCGATGGCCGTGACAAGCCGCTCAAGGACGTCGTCATCGAGAGCGTCACCGTCGAGCAGCTCTAGGCTCCAGGTTCCTCTTCACGAATGACATCACCCGAGCTGTCGCAGCAGCGTGAAAACTTCTGCTATCGACACCCAGACCGACAGAGCTTCGTGCTCTGTCAGCGGTGCGGCCGCACCGTCTGCCCCGAGTGCCAGACGCTCGCGCCTGTCGGCGTGATCTGTCCTGAGTGCATCCGGGAGTCGAATGCGAAAGCCAAGGCCGCTCAGCGCCCTTCAGCGCGAACGCGGCTGCGACGGCTCGGGCAAGACCAGCGACCGCTCGTCACGTACGCGATCATCGGCATCTCGACCGTCCTCTGGCTCCTCCAGCAGGTGACCGGCGATCTGGTCACTGGCCTCCTCGTCTATCACGGCATCTACTCCCACGTCGGGAGTGGTGCGTTCGAACCGTGGCGCATGCTGACGTCGGCCTTCGCGCACTCGACCGTCTTCCACCTCGCGTTCAACATGCTGACGCTGTGGATCTTCGGGCGCGTCCTCGAGCAGGTGTACGGGCATCTGAGGTTCGCGGCGCTCTATATCGTCAGCGCGCTCGGGGGCTCGCTCGCGATCGCACTCGTCGCACCGAACACGACCGTCCTGGGCGCATCCGGTGCCGTCTTCGGCCTCTTCGGCGCCTACTTCGTCGTCATGCGGCAAGCGCGTATGAACACGATGTCGCTCATCGTGCTTGTGGGCATCAACGTCGTCATGGGGTTCGTCATCCCGGGCATCGCCTGGCAGGCCCACCTCGGTGGCCTTGTCACCGGCGCGCTCTGCTCGTGGCTGTTCCTGTGGGAGTCGAAGTCGGCGAAGCCGTCGCGGAAGGGGCTCTGGATAGTGGCGGCGCTCGGTGTGCTCATCGTGGTCGGCGCCACCGCGAGCGTCTCGCAGCTGCCGCTGGGTATCGCCGGGTAGTCACTCGGAACGCAAGAAGCCGCGCATCCATCGGGATGCGCGGCTTCTTGCTGTGTGGCTTCTCCGCCACAGAGAGCTGTGCACAGGAGTTATCCACAGGGTTATGCACACCTGGGGATGAATTACACAGCTGTAATTCGAGCTCCTGTGGAGAAGGAAGCGGCTAGCGCCAGTTCGTCGTCATGATGAAGCCGATGAACGCGATGCCGAACCCGACGAGGATGTTCCACGACCCGAGCTCGGCGATAGGAAACGCGCCGCTCGTCAGGTAGAAGACGATGATCCAGAGGAACCCGACGATCAGGAAGCCGAACATGAGCGGCTTGAACCAGACCGGGTTCGGGTTGCGCTCATCGCTGTCGGCGACACCAGCTGCGCGCTTCTGCCTGCGCTGCTTCTCGGTCGCCGCGAGAGCGGCCGCTGCGGCGGACGCTTCGGACGAACGGTGCTTCTTCGTACCGGCCGGAGTCTTCTTCTCCGGCTCGTCGGACTTGGAGCCGCTGGACTTCTCACGAGACATGCGGGCCATCCTATCTATGATTGCTCCTATGCCATCTGCTGAACGGCCTGGACGAGACGACGGGACCACCTCGATCGAGTCGCTCCTCGCCGACGACGACGGCTACCAGACTCGGGCCCAGCGACGTGCCCTCGAAAATGAGGCCCGCCAGCGTCAGAGCTCGAGCAGAGGTCAGCGTCCCTCATCCGGCTCCAGGCCGCGCCGCAAGCTCAGCGTCGTGGGTGTCTCCGGAGAAGTCCTCATGACGCTCGGAGTCGTCATGCTCCTCTTCGTAGGCTGGAAGTACTGGCTCAACGACCTCATCGTCGGCGAGGAGCAGAACCAAGCCGGGCAGGAGCTCAGCCAGGTGCTCGCCGAGGGTGGCGAGGAAGCCACGACCGTGACCACGACCGACCCCGCGATCGGCATCCCCATCTCCTCGGCACCGACCGTCACCAACGAGCGGTTCGCGATCCTCTACGTGCCCACCTGGGGCGCCGACTACGCCCGTCCCATCGCGCAGGGCATCGAGCAGCATGAGGTGCTCGACCACAACATCGGGCACTACCCGGATTCGCAGATGCCCGGCGAGGTCGGCAATTTCGCGATCGCGGGCCATCGCCTCGCCTACGGGGCGTCCATGCAGAAGATCCACGAACTGCAGCTCGGTGATGAGCTCGTCGTCGAGACGGCCGACGGCTGGTACACCTACTCCTACAGATCAGGTGAATACGTCGCACCGACCCAGGTGGACGTGCTGGGTTCGGTGCCCCGGTACCCCGAGCAGACGGGCACCGACCGGCTCATGATGATCATGAGCTGCAACCCGTTCTGGTCGACCGCAGAGCGCATCATCGGCTACGCGGTCTTCGACACCTTCACTCCGAGAGCCGACGGTCCGCCAGCATCGATAGCGGCCTCGGTCGCGAGCCAGGGAGGTCTCTGATGTACGGCGCCCTCTGGCGAGTGCTCCCCGGCCCCTGGCCCGTGAAGCTGCTCATCGCCCTGGTCCTCATCGCCGCGGCACTCTACGGCCTGGTCTTCTTCGCGTTCCCTTGGGTGGATGCCCTTCTCACACCCCAGAACGACGTCACCGTCGGTCTCGGCGTGCTGTCCCAGGCTCCGGCTCAGAACTGATCGAGGGCCCCTCCCGCGAAGCGGAAGGGGCCCTCGACTCTGATCAACTGTGTGCGGGGAGGTGGATCAATCCTCCGGAGGCGTCGAGGGCGCACCGCTCGGCGTGGCGTCGGGAGTCGTCGTCGTCGGTGTCGGCGCGGGCTCCGACGTGCAGTAGGTGACCTCGACCTGCGAGTGCTGGGCGACGGGTCCCGGAGGCACCGACATGTTCACGATCGGGTTGCCCTCGACCGCGAGGCAGCCCGGGTCCTGCTTCACGACCGCGAGGAGTCCCAGCTCTCGCAAGGTCGCCGTCGCCGACTCGAGCGGCTGTCCCAGGAGGTCAGGCAGCGCCACGTTGCCCGTGGAGGTCACGAGGTTGACGCTGGAGGCCGCCGCGACGCTCGAACCGCCCGCGGGGTCACTGCGCACGATCGTGCCCGCTGCGACGGTCGGGGAGTCCTCTGACGTGATCTGGCCGACGCTCAGTCCGGCACCCTGCAGGGCAACCGTCGCCTGCTCGACGGTCATGCCGTTGATGTCTGGCATGGTCACCGCCGACGGTCCCGTCGAGACCACGACCGTGATCTCCTGACCGAGTGAGACGCTGAGTCCGGACCCTGGAGTCGTGCTGATGACCTGGTTCTCGGGAACATCTTCGCTCGTCTGCGCTTCGCGTACCGGAGTCAGACCGATCTCCTCGAGCGTCGTGCGCGCTGCGTCCCACTGCTCGCCGACGACATCCGGCACATCGACACTCGTATCGGGGAGCTGACCTGCCTGCGGCAGCTGGGAGACCCAGATGCTGACGGCGACGATGACGACGACGAGGAGCGCGGCGGCGCCCCAGATCCACATCGCCGGAGGGCGACGCTGCACCTGCGGTGCGCGGTCATCGGTCTCGGAGAGCGAGTTGAACGCCGACTCTGTTGCACTCACACCGGAAGGCGCTGGGCCGAACAGCTGCGTGCGGTCGTCGTCCTCCACCTTCGTCGCGAAGGCCGGCATGATGCCCTGGGCGGCGAGGTCGAGGTCACGGCGGAACTCAGAGGCCGACTGGTAGCGGTCCTCTCGGCTCTTCGCGAGCGACCGCTTCACGACCGCGTTCATGGCCTTCGAGACCTTCGGGTTGATCTCGTTCGCGTCGATCGGGCGCTCGGTGACGTGCTGGTACGCAACGGCGACCGCTGAGTCGCCCTGGAAGGGGACCTTGCCCGTGAGCATCTCGTAGAGCACGATGCCAGCCGAGTAGAGGTCGCTTCGTCCGTCGACGTTCTCGCCCTTCGCCTGCTCTGGCGAGAAGTACGAGGCGGTGCCGAGGATGGCGGTGGTCTGTGCGATCGTGCCAGCGGTGTCGGAGATGGCACGGGCGATGCCGAAGTCCATGACCTTGACCGTGTCTTCCGGCGTGATCATGATGTTTCCCGGCTTGATGTCGCGGTGCACGACACCTGCACGGTGCGAGTACTCGAGCGCCGTGAGGATGCCCGTCATGTACTCGTGGATCTGCGTGTCCGCGAGGGGAGCGCCGGCCATGACATCGCGGAGCTGCTGCCCCTCGATGTACTCCATGACGATGTAGGGGACGACGAGCTCGTGCCCGTCGGCGCGCACGAACGTGTCCTCGCCTGCGTCGAAGACGCGCACGATCGTCGGATGCGTCATTCGCGCGGCCGCCTGCGCCTCCTGGCGGAAGCGCGAGCGGAAGTCGGGCTCACCCGAGAGCTGCGTGTTGAGGAGCTTGACGGCGACGCGTCGGCCGAGGCGCTCATCGGTCCCGAGGTAGACCTCAGCCATACCTCCACGACCAATTCGCCGGCCGATGTCGTATCGGCCCGCGAGCGTTCGTTCGCCCTGCATCACGGAAGCAAGCTCCTCTCCCCTTGGCGGTGTCCACCAAGCTCAAGCCTCGTTAGTCTGCCGATCTTATCTCGCCCGGAATGGGTGAACGGTGCCATCGGTGCTGTGAACCGCACGTTTCATGTGCATGCATGGAGTTGAGCGAATTCGTTGCCTCGCGCCACCGAGCGCGAGCGACCTTCGTCTCTTACTCTCCGGTAGGAGTGGGCTCCGTTGTGGCCGGCGTCGAAGGCTGCGGGACCGTCGCGGAACCGGTGGGTGAATCGGCACTGGTGTTCCCCGAGCCGCATGTGGCGCTGTACGAGGCCTCGACGATCGAGGATCCCTCGCTCACCGTGGCCGTGGCCGTGGTCGCGGTTCCAGGGTCGGACTGCAACTCGGCACCCGACACGTTGACGTTGTAGCTCGAGAGGCTCTGACCAGGAGGGCACTGGAACGAGGGCCAGCTGATGCTGGCCTGCGTTCCGGCCGCGTTGACGGTGACCGTGGGGGCGGTCGTCGGCGTGTTCGGCGTCGCCATGCTGTCGTAGACCGTGAGGGTCACGGTCGAACCGAGGTCGACGGTGCCGGTCGGGCTGACCGCGGTCACCGTGTTGACGTCATCCGGGTTCGTCGCCACAGGTCCGACGGCACGAGCCGGGGTCAGTCCCAGCTCGGAGATGCGAGTAGCGGCGGTGTCGTAGTCGAGGCCGATGAAGTCACCCTGCGCGATGGAGACTGTGGTCGGGGTGCTGACCGTCGGGGTCGGCTCTTCCGGTGGGGTCTCCACGGCCGTCGTCTCTGCAGTGGTCGGCGGAGGCGTCGTCGCGGCGGGCGCGTTGCTGTTCAGCAGTGCGACGGCGAACCAGGCGAGCGCAGCGGCGAAGAGCACGATGGCGCCGATGAGCACCCAGACCCACGCCGCGGGCTTCTTCCGCTCGTCGGTGGCAGGAGAGACGAGTGCATCCGGCTGTTCCTCGCCCTCGACGGGCGTGCCGCCGATGAGCGTGTCGAAGTCGTCCTTCATGACCTCGGTGGTGCCCGCGGCGGTGCCGAGCACCGTGGTGCGCGCACCCTCATCCATGACCGCCGTGCGGTCGAGCGGGGCGGTGGCGTCGCCGACCTCGTCAGCAGCGGTGAGCCCGAGGACCGCTGGCACGGCCTGCGCCGCGCGGGTCACGTTGCCGTCGCGGAGCGCACGAGCAGCCCTGGCGAACACCTCGGCGGATGCCGGGCGGTCGTCTGGCTTCTTGGCGATCGCGGCGAGGACCAGGTTGCGGACGGGCTCTGGCACCGTGACGGGCAGCGCAGGCGGCTCGTCGTTGATGTGGGCCATCGCGATCGCGACCTGCGACTCGCCGGTGAACGGACGCCGCCCGGCGAGTGCCTCATAGGCGACGATGCCGAGCGAGTAGATGTCGGTTGCGGGGTTCGCCGCGTGACCCGAAGCCTGCTCGGGCGAGAGGTACTGCACGGTGCCCATGACCTGACCGGTCGCCGTCAGGGGCACCTGGTCGGCGATGCGGGCGATGCCGAAGTCGGTGATCTTCACCCGGCGGTCGGGGGTGATGAGCAGGTTTCCGGGCTTGATGTCACGGTGCACGAGGCCGGCCTTGTGGGCGGCGTGCAGGGCGAGCGCCGTCTGCGACACGATGTCCATGACCTGGTCCGGAGGGAGCACACGCTCGCGCTCCAGCACGGTCGACAGCGCCTCCCCGGGCACGAGCTCCATGACGAGGTAGGCGGAGCCGTTCTCCTCGCCGTAGTCGTACACGTTGGCGATGCCCTCGTGGTTCACCAGAGCGGCGTGCCTCGCCTCGGCACGGAAGCGCTCGAGGAAGCCGGGGTCGCCCATGTACTCGTCTTTGAGGATCTTGATCGCCACGGTGCGACCGATCACCTGATCGGTCGCCTCCCAGACCTCGCCCATACCGCCGATGGCGATGCGCGAGCTCAGCTTGTACCGGTCTCCGAACGAAACACCTGCAGCTGGTCTCATCTGCTCAGCACCGCCTTCATCACTTGCTGCCCAATCGTCGCCGCCAGGCCGTTGCCCGTCCCAGACTGTCCCATTCCGCCACCGTCTTCGAGCACTACCGCGACCGCGATCTGCGTATCGCCTGATTCGGCGAATCCTGTGAACCACAGCGAGTACGGCTCGCCTTCGCCGTTCTCCGCGGTCCCTGTCTTCCCAGCCACGTTGATCCCGTCAATTCTTGCATTACTGGCGACGCCCGAGTTCACGCTTCCCTCCATCATCGACTGGAGTGATGCCGCAGTCTCCTCGCTGATGGCTCGCCCGAAGCTCGAGATCTCGGGCCCCTGGATCTCCTGGAACGTCGGCGTCTGGATGCTCTCCACAAGCGAAGGGTTCATGACCTCGCCGCCGTTGGCGATTGCCGCAGAGATCATTGCGAACTGGAGTGGAGTCGCCCGCACGTCGAACTGGCCGAAGCCGGTGAGCGCGAGCTGCGCGTCGTCTTCGAGTGCGGTCGGATACGTGCTGGCGCTCGCCGTCATCGGCACCTCGAACTCGTGGTTGAAGCCGAAGGCCTCAGCCATCTCGCGCACGCGCTCGGCCCCGAGGTCCATGGCGAGCTGGGCGAAGGGGACGTTGCAGGACTGCTCGAGCGCGATGCGGAGGTTGGTCGTGTCACCGCTGCCGCACTTCGCGCCGGCTGAGGGGTTGTTCACGGAGACGTTGGTGCCGGGGAGCGTGAGGGTCGCCGGGTTGGGCAGCGGCGACTCGGCGGTCGCGAGGCCGTCCTCGAGCGCCGCCGCGGCGACCACGAGCTTGAACACGGAGCCGGGCGGGTTCATGTCCCCGCCGATGGCCCGGTTCTGCAGTGGGTCGTTCGGGTCGGCGAGGAGCGCGTTGTAGGCCTCGAGCACGCTTGTCGCGTCATGGCCCGCAAGAGCCGCCGGGTCGTAGGTCGGGGTGGAGTACATCGCGAGGATCGCGCCCGTCGCCGGATTGGTCGCCACGACCGCGCCCTTGAGCTCGCCAAGTGCATCCGCTGCCGTCTGCTGCGCGACGGGGTCGATGGTGGTCTCGACGGCTGCGCCAGCAGGGTCCTGGCCGGTGAAAAGACGTTCGAGGCCCTGGAAGAACTGTGTGTCGCTGTTGCCGGAGAGTTCTGGGTTGAGTGCGCCCTCGAGCCCGGTCGAGGCACCGTCGACGGAGAAATGGCCCGTCACGGACGCGTAGAGCGGCCCGTTCTCGTAGAGACGCTGGTACTTGTACTCCGAGTCGACGGGGGTCGAGGACGCGATCGGCGTGCCGTTGACGAGGATCGGACCACGCTGGATCTCGAAGCTCTCCTCGCGGGTGCGGGTGTTGCGCGGGTCGTCCCGCAGCGTCTCGGCCTGGAAGACCTGGATGCTGGTCGACGCCACGAACAGCGACATGAACATGATCATGACGAGGACGCCGACCAGGCGGATGTTCTTGCTCATTCGTCGATCGCCTCCGTCGGCACGTTACGCACGGTGTCGCTCAGTCTCAGCAGGATGGCGACGATGATCCAGTTGGCGAGGAGGCTCGAGCCGCCGGCCGCCATGAACGGCATCGTGAGGCCCGTCAGCGGGATGACGCGCATCACGCCACCCGCGACGACGAACACCTGCAGGGCGATCGTGAACGCGAGGCCGGTCGCGAGCAGGCGGCCGAAGTCGTCGACGCCCTGCTGGCCGATGCGGAACCCGCGAGCCACGAAGATCACGAAGAGCAGCAGCACGACGAAGATGCCGGCCATGCCGAGCTCCTCGCCGATGGCCGCGATGATGAAGTCGCTGGAGGCGAGGGGGGTCGTGCCCGGGCTGCCGGAGCCGAGGCCCTTGCCGATGAGGCCGCCGGCCCCGAGACCGAAGAGGCCCGTCACGAGCTGGAAGCTGCCGCCGTCGGCGTCGTACATCTCCTGGTCGAACGGGTCGAGCCAGGCGTGCACTCGGAACTCGACGTAGCCGAGCGTGTTGGCCGCGATGAGCGCGCCGCCGATGAAGAGGCCGAGGCCGATGAGCACCCACGACAGACGCCCGGTCGAGACGAAGACCATGACGAGGAACAGGCCGAAGTAGAGCAGCGAGGTGCCGAGGTCACGCTGGAAGACGAGCACGCCCATGCAGACGGCCCAGACGACGAGGATCGGGCCGAGGTCCCGGATGCGGGGGAAGCGCATCCACAGGAACTTCTTGCCGACGACGGAGAGCGAGTCGCGGGCCGTCACGAGGTAGCCGGCGAAGAAGATCGCCAGGGCGATCTTCGCGATCTCGCCGGGCTGGAACGAGAAGCCGGCGATGCTGATCCACACGCGCGCCGCCACGTCGGTGCGCCCGAGGCCGGGGATGAGCGGCAGCAGGAGCAGCACGATGGCCACGGCCATGAACACGTACGTGTAGCGCTGCAGGACCCGGTGGTTCTTCAGGGCGATGAGCACGGCGATGGCGACGCCGACGGCCAGCATCGTCAGCACGATCTGCTGCGTCGACGGAGTCCAGAAGACGCCATCGAGGTTGGGGTTGCTGAGATCGATCCGGTAGATCATCGCGATGCCGAGGCCGTTGAGCACCGCCGCGATGGGCAGGATGAAGGGGTCGGCGCCAGGCGCACGGAAGCGCAGCACGATGTTCACGCCGAGAGTGAGCGCCCCGATGATGGCTGAGAGCGTCACGACGTTGAAGTCGAAGGTGCCGCGGACGCCCAGCTGCACGAGCAGCAGCGCGGAGAAGTTGATGATGAAGGCGAAGACCAGCAGGCCGAGCTCCATGTTGCGGAGCCCCTGGCCGGTCTTGCGGGGCGCGCCAGGCACGACGGGCGCCTGCTCGCGGGCCCCGCTCCGGAACGGGCTACTCAGGGACGGCATCTCGAAGCCGTTCCACGATCTCGTTGGCCGCCTCGCGGTCACCGGCGCTGATCGTTCTGTCGACCTGCGACTGCTGGTACTCGGGCAGTGAGGAGATCTTGATGTCGGTCGTCTCGGTCAGCTCGTGCAGCGTGATCGGCCCGATGCCCTGCTGCACGCCCTGGTAGATGGCCACATAGCCGACGTTCTCGCCGACGTAGTACTGCTGCTGCGTCCAGTTGTAGGCGAAGAGGCCCGCGCCGGCGACTGCTGCGATGAAGACGATGGACGCGGCAAGCCACGAGAACTGCCGGACGCGCTTGCGCCGCTTGTCCTCGGCGATCAGCTCCTGGAGTGCCTCGTCGCTGAAGGGCACGAACTCCTCGTCCTGCGGGCGAGGCGCGGGACGCCGCAGCGGGTGCAGGATCGACGGGATGATCTGGTTGCTGCGCTTCTGCAGGTTCGCGGAGTAGCGCAGCGGGTTCGCGGCCGAGCCGACGACACGCGTCTTCATCGGCTCGAGCGGCGCCGTGCCGATCTCCAGCAGCACGACCGTCACGTTGTCCGGCGCCCCGTTGTCGAGCGCCAGCTGCACGAGGTCATCGCTGATCTCGCGGCTCGACTCGTCCATGCGAGCCAGCGTCCGCTCGATCTGCGACTCATCGACGTAGCTGGAGAGGCCGTCGGAGCAGAGCAGCCAGCGGTCGCCCTCCTGGATGTCGAACACCTCGGTGTCGACATCGGGTCGCGTCTCGACGTCACCGAGCACACGCATGAGCACCGAGCGTCTCGGATGCGTGAGCGCCTCTTCCGGCGTGATGCGGCCAGCATCCACGAGTCGCTGCACGAACGTGTGGTCGACCGTCATCTGCACGAGGGAACCGTCGCGGAAGCGGTACACCCGCGAGTCGCCGATGTGGGCGAGCACCAGGGACTCGCCGACGAGGCTCAGGGCGCTCACCGTCGTGCCCATGCCGCGAAGCTCGCTGTGCTCCTCGACCGCCCCCGCGATGAGCGAGTTCGCATCGAGCAGCATCTCCGTCATGGCCTGCTGCGCGTCGTCGGTGCCGGCGTACTGCTCGTCGTTCTCGGCGAAGTGCTTGACGGCGATCGCGCTCGCGACGTCGCCGCCCGCATGTCCGCCCATGCCGTCAGCCACGACGAACAGGTGGGTTCCGACGAACCCGGAGTCCTGGTTGTTGCTCCTGACCTTGCCGACGTGTGACACGGCGCCGGCGCGCGCGATGACCAGCATGCCTATCGCAGCTCGAACGTCGTCGTCCCGATGCGGACAGGGGTGCCGATGGGAACGTGGGTCGGCTGCGAGACTCGCTTGCCGTTCACGTACGTGCCGTTCGTGGAGTCGAGGTCCTGCACCATCCATGCGTCGTTCCAGAGCAGGAGGCGCGCGTGGTGCGTCGAGCTGTAGTCGTCCTGGATGACGAGGTCGGAGTCGCCTGAGCGGCCGATCGAGAGCGGCTCGCTGCGGAGGGTGAGCTCGGTGCCTCGCTTCGGGCCAGAGGTGATGACGAGCTTGCTCGGCCGCTCAGAGCGTGCGGATGCGCTCGGCACCGGAGTCGACGGGCGCTGGACTGCCTCGGTCGGGTCGCTGGGCGCCTGTGATCGGACGGGAGCCGGTGCCGCCGGGGCAGGCGCGCTGTCGCTGTCTGCCGAAGCGAAGACCTGTTGGCGCGACTTCTCCATGGCCTGCTTGTACGCGGAGGAGCGCGTACCGAAGAGGTCGCTGCGGAGCGAGTAGATGACGGAGAAGACGAAGATCCAGAGCGCCGCGAGGAAAGCGAGGCGGAGGACCAGGAGGGTCAGTTCACTGGTCATGTTCTGCCTCCCTGTCGAGGGAGGTACCCGGTGTCGTCACTCGGGTCGGCCTGGGGGATCACCCGGAACACAATACGGTGACGACCGATCTGGATCGTCGAATCAGGCTCGAGACCCGCCTGCGAGATCGATCGGCCGTTGACCTTCGTGCCATTCGTCGAGCCGAGATCGCGGATGCCCGCGCGCTTGCCGTCCCACACGACTTCCGCATGCTTGCGGGAGGCGCCCGTGTCGGCGATCGTGATGTCAGCCTCCGAGCCTCGACCGATGACGGTCGAGCCGATGCCCACGTGGATGCGCTCCCCATCGACGTCGAGGATCGGCGCCCAGGCGACCTGCCCCTGGACGCTGCGCGAATCGACTTCGATACGCCCCTCGGAGAGCGAGTCATTCTCGAGGAACTTGATGCTGAGCCCGCCGGAGAACTGGTAGCCCTGCTTCGCCGCATGCTGTTCGACGACGCGCATGAGCTCATCCTGGATGCCGGCGATCTGCGAGATGCGCGTGTAGTCGACCTGCGACATCTGCACGTTGAAGCGATTGGGGACGAGCACGCGGTCGCGCGTGACGACCGACGCCCTGGTGTCCATCTCGCGTTTCAGCGCAGCGCTGATCTCGACGGGCTGGAGCCCAGAGCGGAAGGTCTTCGCGAACGCACCGTTGAAGACACGCTCGAGCCCACGCTCAAATCTGTCGAGGATTCCCACTTGACTCCTGGTTCTCAAGGGCACGCCGCAGCCCGCACCGGGTGGCGCGAATCTGTTTCATGCTAACGGCACTGGGCTGGATGTCCGACTTCAGGTGCCTTCCTGTGGGTTGCCAATGGGCGTTCGGTGGCCGGGCCGTTCGGTCCGGGTCGCGATTTTCTGGGGGTCCTCGGGCGTGCATCCACGCGTCGGTTTCGCAGTCGGGGGAAGTGTCTGGTAATCTCTCGGAGGTTGGCGCGAGTGGCGGAATTGGCAGACGCGCACGGTTCAGGTCCGTGTGCCTTCGGGTGTGGGGGTTCAAGTCCCCCCTCGCGCACCAGAGTCCCAGAGCAGGTCACCTGCATCTGGAATACAGAACCCCCGGAACTTCGGTTCCGGGGGTTCTGTCGTTCTCATGGCGACGCGACGCGTCTGCGCTTATGTGCGCTCGCAGGACTTGCTACAGTTGCCGATCTGTCGAGCGTCGCCGCTCGGGTAGGTCGAGGCGGCGACGTCCTCGGTCCGAGGCTTGAAACCTCCAGCACTCGCTTTCTGAGAACCTGGAGGGTTTTCTTGTCTCTTGACGCGTCTTCCGTCACCCGCGCATCCGCGCCACGCACCATCTCCAAGTGGTGGGCACTCGCGGTGCTCGCCCTCACCCAGCTCGTCGTCGTCCTCGACGGCACGATCGTCACGATCGCGCTGCCGCAGGCGCAGCTCGATCTCGGCCTCACCGACGTGCAGCGCCAGTGGGTCGTCACGGCCTACGCGCTCGTCTTCGGGGCGCTCCTCCTCCTTGGCGGCCGCATCGCCGACTACTGGGGGCGCAAGCGCGCCTTCCTCGTCGGCATGATCGGCTTCGGCGCCGCCTCCGTCTACGGCGGCTTCGCGCAGAACGCCTTCGACCTCATCCTGGCTCGCGGCCTGCAGGGGCTGTTCGCCGCACTCCTCGCTCCAGCCGCGCTCGCCCTGCTCACGGTCAGCTTCCCGTCAGGCAAAGACCGAACCACCGCATTTGCGGTCTTCGGCGCCATCGGCGGAAGCGGCGCAGCGGTCGGACTCGTCCTCGGCGGGGCGCTCACCGAGTTCGCCAGCTGGCGCTGGTGCCTGCTGGTCAACGTCTTCTTCGTCATCGCCGGTGTCATCGGCGCGCTCATCGTGCTCAAGGAGAGCAAGGCAGAGGGCGACAACACCTACGACCTGTGGGGCACGCTCACCGTGTCACTCGGCCTCGGCTCGCTCGTCTACGGGTTCAGCCTCGCGGAAGAGGGCTGGGGTTCGCTCGGCACCATCGGCTTCCTCGCGCTCGGGGTCGTGCTGCTCGCCGCCTTCGTCTGGATCGAGACTCGGGTCGCCCAGCCGCTGCTCCCGCTCCGGGTCGTGCTCGACCGGGTGCGCGGCGGAGCGTTCCTGATCCAGGCTGTCATCGGCAGCGTGCTCATCGGGGCGACCATGTACCTCGCACTGCACCTGCAGATCGTCATGGGCATGGAGCCGCTCGTCGCCGGTCTCGCCAACGTCGCCATGACGGTGGTCATCCTCGCGTGCGTTCCCGTCTGCGCACGCCTGCTCCCGAAGTTCGGCCCGCGTCCGTTCATGATCGTCGGCCCGATCATCGTCGCCGGCGGACTCCTGCTGCTCTCCGGCGTGACCGTCGACGGCGGCTACGTCACGCACATCCTGCCCGGACTCGTGCTGCTCGGCATCGGCCTCGCCATGATCTTCGTTCCTCTGCAGAACCTCGCACTCACGGGTGTCGAGCCGCACGACGCCGGCGCAGCGGCGGCGACGGTCAACTCCACCATGCAGATCGGCGGGTCGATCGGCCTCTCGGTCTTCACCGTCTTCTACGCGAACGCGGTCGCCGCGGGTCTCGAAGCAGGCGAACCCCAGCTGCAGGCCTTCACGAACGGCTACTCGGCCGTCTTCCTGGCCGCGGCGGGCGCCATGCTCCTCGCAGCGCTCATCGCCGGCTTCATGATCAGGGGCACGAAGGACCGCCCGCTCGTGCACCAGGAGGCCTCGGAGCAGGACGCGCTCGTCTCGATGCACTGAGGCAGCCGAGGCAGCTGCACGGGGCGAGGCCCAGGGGTGTTGCGCTCGCGGCTGACCAACATCAGTGCAATATCCGGCGTTCTGGCGCAGAACACGCGCCCGAGGTAGGAAATTGCACTGAAGTTGGTCAGCCATTCGGCTGAACGCAGGCCTGAGCTGCGTAGCCGGCCGCGGTCACTCGCCGGCGTCGCTCCACCGCTCGAAGCCGTGGCCGCCGACCTCCCGGCCTCCCAGCTGCACAGCGTCGTCGCCGAGGTTCACCGCGAGCCTCGCGAGTTCACCGTCGTCGCCCTCGGCGACGAAGAGCGCCGCCGTGTTCGAGAGGTCCTCCGTGCGGATCCTCGCCGTCGCGAGCCACGGGTGCTGGCGCCGGAACGCGATCGCGTCGCGGTGAGCCTGGGAGTAGGGGTTCTCGGGCCACTGGCTGGGGTCGGCCGGGAACTCCGGACGGATGGCATCGTCCCCACCCGCGCGCTCCTCCTTGACCGCTTCGAGCCCGCGCTCGTCACCCGCGTACACGCTGGGGGTGCCGGGGAAGAAGAAGAGCATGGCGATGGCGGCGGCATGGTTGCGCTCGTCGTCGATGGCACTCGCGATGCGCGTCACATCGTGGTTGCCGAGGAAGGTCATCGGCAGGAAATGCGCCGTGAAGTCGTTATGGCGTTGCAGCGACCAGTCGAGCTCGAAGAGGTTCTGCTCCTGCACGGAAGAGCGCAGCGCCTTCCACAGCTCGTACTGCGTGACCGAGTCGAGCCCCGAGTCGGCGACGTACCCGTCGTAGTCGCCGTGGATGACCTCGCCCACGAACCATGCGTCGGGGAACCGCTCACGCAGCGGGTCGATGGTCGCGCGCCAGAAGAGCGGACTCACGGCGTAGGCGGCGTCGAGTCGCCACCCGTCGGCGCCTCGCTCCAGCCAGTGCGCCATGGCGCCCGAGACGTACTCGATGACCTCGGGATGCTGATGGTTCAGCACGACAAGCGCGTCGTGACCCTCGAACACGTCCACGGCGAGGCCGTCCACCTCGCGCGCATCCGACCCTCTCGCGAACCTGGCAGCCGCGGCGGAATCCGGCCCGGCCTCGACCGCCTCGCGCCACCAGGGGTGGTCGCGGCCCACGTGATTGAAGACGCCGTCGAGGAGCACGCGGATGCCGCGTTCGCGGCAGGCGGCGATGAGCGCGTCGAAGTCGGCGTCGTCGCCGAGCCGAGGGTCGATGCGCAGGTGGTCGACCGTGTCGTAGCCGTGGGTCTGCGATGCGAAGACGGGACCGAGGAGCAGGCCGTTGAGCCCGAGGCCGACAAGCTCGTCGAGCCAGGCGGTGATGCGGTCGAGGCGATGCTCAACGGATCCAGGCAGATCACCGCCGGTCGTGTCCGCGCCCACGAACCCGAGTGGGTACACATGCCACCAGAGAGCGGTCTGCGGCCAGGGCTGAGGAGCTGAGGTCATCTCCCCAGGCTAGTGACGCGGGCTGAGAGCGCCGGATCCGAGTCGGCGTGAAAGACTGCCATTCGTCCTTCCCCTGACAGCACCGAGGAGTCCCCACCGATGTCGATCACCCCGCGCTCAGGCTCCTCCTACTTCCTCTCCCACGGCGGATACGAGGCGTCGATCTCCAGCATCGGGGCGACACTGCGCGAGCTCACGCACCACGGCAGGCACCTCGTGCACGGCTTCGACATGGACGAAGTGCGGCCGGCGTACAAGGGGGCGACGCTCGCACCGTGGCCGAACCGCATCATCGACGGCCGCTACCGCATCGACGGCCAGGAGTTGCAGCTCCCGCTCTCCGAGCCGAAGCGCGGGCACGCGCTCCACGGGCTCGCCCTCTGGCTCGACTTCCAGCCGGAAGACGTCGGCACCGACTTCGTGCTCCTCGCCGCCACGATCGAGCCGCAGACCGGCTACCCGTTCCGCGTCGAGGTCCGCACGAGGTACCAGCTCGGCGAGGACGGCCTCACGACCACCATCGAGCTGCGCAACGTGGGCGCCGGAACCGCCCCGGCTGGCGCATCCACCCACTCCTACCTCGTCGCAGGCGAAGGGCAGATCGACGACTGGACTCTGCAGTCGCCGGCGCAGAAGCTCATGCACGCGCACGGCGCGCGCCTGCTCCCCGGCTCCGTCGTCTCCGTCGAGGAAGTCGCCGGGGCGTTCGACTACCGCGAGGCGCGACGCATCGGCGAGATGGAGATCGACCACGCCTTCACCGACGTCTTCGGCGACAGCACCACCGCCACGGTGACCCTCACCACCGCTGACGGCACGGGGGTCGGCATGACCTGGGGCACGGATGCGCCGTGGGTGCAGGTCTTCACGAGCGACCAGCCCGGCATCGACTGGGACCGCAAGGCCGTCGCGGTCGAGCCCATGACCTGTGCGCCAGACGCCTTCAACTCGGGCCTCGACCTCGCCTGGCTCGAACCAGGCGAGAAGCTCGAGACGTCGCAGCGGATCTTCGCGATCTAGAGAGCCCCGAGGAACGCCAGCGTCAGGACGCTAGAGCGTCACGACCCCGATCGACGCGATGAGAGCGTGGTCCTGCTCGAGGTGGGGGAGCATCGCCGCACCGTCGAGCGGGTGGCTCTCGCCCACCGCCACGCGAGCCTGAGGGACGCGCTCGAGCAGCGAGCTGCGGAACGCCGCCGCCACGTGCGGCGACGAGAACACGTTGCCGATCGCGCGGACCTGCACCTCGTCACGCGACCCCGGCAGGCCGACGCGCGCGAGCCCGGCAGCGACCGAGGCCGCGAGCTGCGAGCCAGCAGCCGCGAGGATCTCGGCGGCGACCGCATCCGTCTCCGCGAGGTCGCCCACCGACCTCGCGAACGAGGCGATGTGCCGCACCTTCCCCTCGTTGGTCTGCAGCGACACGTACATGCTGGGGAGATCAGGGTGGTGAGCCAGCACGACCTCGGTCAGTGCCGTCTCGGGGCCGCGACCGTCGAACGCGCGCATGACCGCATCCAGTGCCGCACGGCCGATCCAGTAGCCGGAGCCGGCATCACCGACGAGGTAGCCCCAGCCATCCACCTGCGCGAGCCGCTCTTCCCCAACGGCCAGCGTGACCACGCCGGTGCCAGCCGCCACGACCGCGCCCAGCTCAGAACCGAGCGCCCCAAGGAACGCCGAGATCGAGTCGTGCGCGATGAACACCCTCGCGACCCCGAACGGCTCCACCAGCAGGGCGAGCTCATCCGCGACGGTCTGCGCGTGCGTCACACCGGACACGCCGCCAGACACCGTCACGCCCGTCAGGCCGGACTCCCGCAGCGACTGCTCGACGACGCTGGCGAGCTGCGGCGCCAGCGGCAGGTCGGTGCGGATCGCGGCGAAGGAGCGCACCTCGCCCGCGTCGATCTGCGAGCGGATGCCGCTCTGACCGGCATCGATGGCAAGAACGGGCGCTGGGGAGAACGTCGTCGTCATGTACCGAATCGTATTGCAGTCAGGCGACAACGCCCTCCCACTCCGGGGAGAGGTGCCCGAGCCGGAAGCACGCCAAGAGTCTTAGGGTGATGGCATGACGACACCGAGCCAGTGGAACGGGCAGCAGCGACCGGACGGCCAGCCGAACTCGCCGCAGAACTTCGCGGCGAATGCCGGGCAGGGCACCCCCGACTATGGAACGCCGCCAAGCGGCCCACCTTCCGCCTACAACGGGTTCGGCCAGGCGGCTCAGGGGCAGCAGCAGGCGTACGGGCAGCAAGCCCAACAGCCCGCCGGCTACCAGCAGCCGGCAGGCGGGGAGTACCAGCAGCCGGGCGCCTACCAGGAGCCAGGGGCCTACTCGCAGCCCGGGGACTACTCGCAGCCCGGGAACACCCCACCGCGTCGGGTGCTCACCTTCTCGACGCTCCGCGAAGAGCTCTCATTCGCGACCAATCGCTTCGGCATGATCTCCCTCGCGAGTGCGCTCGGCGGGTGGCTCCTCACGACTCTGCTCTCCTTCATCATGAGCGCCGTCGCGCGGACCGGGAGCTTTGAGATCTACGCAGTCCTGAACCCGGTGCTGACCATCCTGCAGATCCTGAGCGCGGCCGCAGCCATCGTCTTCGGAGTGCTCGCGTTGCGTGCCAGCGGATGGCGCAACATGCCAGCTTCGGTGGGCTCCGTCCTGGGTGTCGTCATGATCGTCCCAGCGATCTTCTACTTCCTCTTCGGGCTGATTCCGTACTCCTACTGATCAGCATCCGGGCAAGTTCTTGTAGGGGTCCGCAGAAGGACAGCGCGTTTCGTCGTACTAAGCTCACACCTTGGCTGCGGAAAACGCGGCCGTGCGTGGTCGAGCCGGCCCGTGCATCCAGTCGATGAATGAGGCGAGAGTTCTGAACGTTCCAGCGAGCCCCCACCCCAAGTCAACAGCCGGTCACGTCGTGCCGCCGGCGGATGCCAGGTCCTGGCTGCTCGTCCCGGCATCCAGGCCGGAAGCGTTCGATGCCGCAGCGGAGTCCCGCGCCGACGTCGTCATCCTCGACATCGAAGATGCCGTCGACCCGAAGCACAAGGCCGCCGCACGCGCCGATGTCATCTCCTGGCTCAAGGCCGGCAACTCCGCCTGGGTTCGCATCAACGACACCCTCTCCGACTTCTGGGCCGACGACGTCGACGAGCTCGCGGGCGTCCCCGGACTCCTCGGGGTCGTGCTCGCCAAGACCGAGCAGGCCGAGCAGGTCGTCAACACGTACCAGCGCCTCGGCGCGCGCATTCCCGTCGTGCCGCTCATCGAATCGGCACTCGGACTCGAGGAAGCCACGAACATCGCCCGCGCCGACGGTGCCTTCCGCCTTGCCTTCGGCAGCGGTGACTTCCGTCGCGACACCGGCATGTGGGCGACCCGCGAGGCCATGGCCTACGCCCGCTCGCGCCTCACCGTCTCGTCCAAGGCGGCAGGCCTGCCCGGCCCCGTCGACGGACCGACCACCGATGAGAGCCTCCGCGTCCTGCGCAACGAGTCCGAGTGGACGCTCGAGCACGGCATGACCGGCAAGCTCTGCCTCCGCCTCGAGCAGACCGCCGTCGTCAACGAGGTCATCTGCCCGCAGACGAGCGACATCCTCTGGGCCCGCGAGTTCCTCGCGGACTTCGACGCTGCTGGCGGCGTCGTCCGTGACGGCAGCGACCTGCCCCGCCTCGGCCGCGCGCGCAAGATCCTGCGCCTCGCCGAGGCCTTCGGCATCACCGTCGAGGTCTAGTCGCACCCGACCGACAGCTCGACCGAAGGCCTGCGGGCCGCCTGCCCCTCGTTCGCCGGTGGGGTGGCGGCCCGTTCGCTGTTCCCAGGAGAGTGTGGATGCGCGCTCGCTAGAGTCGGCACGTCAGATTCCCGAGCGAGGAGCAATCTTGGTCACCACTCTCAGCGTCGGCGACAGCGCCCCCGACTTTGCGCTCACCGACCAGCACGGCGAGATCATCCGGCTCAGTGACCTCACCGGGTCGCCCGTCGTCGTCTACTTCTACCCGAAGGCGGGCACGACCAAGTGCACGCAGCAGGCGTGCGACTTCCGTGACAACTTCGACGCCCTGAGCGGCGCTGGCGTCACCGTGCTCGGCATCTCACTGGACCAGCCGCGAGAACTCGCGATCTTCGGCGAGGAGCAGCAGGTTCCGTACTCGCTGCTCAGCGATTCCGGGGCGACCGCGATGGAGTGGGGCGCGTGGGGCGAGCGTCCCGTCGCCGGCATCGCGGGCACCGGCGTGATCCGCTCGAGCTTCATCGTCGACGCAGCGGGCAAGCTGTCGTACGTGGCCTACGACGTCGACCCCGATGGGCACGTGCAGGCGCTTCGCTCGCAGCTCGGCGTCTGACGACGGAGGACGACACAGCGGGGCAACCAGCCGTAACGGTCGGTCACGCCGCGCGGGGGTGGCCCTCGCGTGCGTGACAATCGGAGACACATCCACCGTCTCGAGGACCACATGACCGACACCGCCATCGCCTCCACCTCTGTGCTCGACAACCCCGCCTGGCACTCGCTGACCGGCGCGCACGCGCACCTCGCGATCGGCGGCGACCTCGTCAAGCGATACCCGGCGGACGTGTCGCCGTTCCTCGGCGTGCGCTCCTGGGAGGAGCCGGGCGTGTGGGACGCGATCGCCGAGCTCCTGGGCTCGGGGGCCGAGCTCGCGATCTCGCACGCAGACCCCGAGGTTCCGGCCGGATGGGCGCAGACCTGGCGCGGTGAAGGCGTGCAGCTCGTGCAGACGCCGCGCCTGCAGACCAGTCCGGATGACGAGGTCGTGGAACTCGGCGCCGACGACGCCGACGACATGCTTGCGCTCGTCGAGCGGAATCAGCCAGGGCCGTTCCTCCCGCGCACGTACGTGATGGGGCGCTACATCGGCATCCGCCGCGACGGGAAGCTCGTCGCCATGGCGGGTGAGCGGCTCCACCCGGCTGGATGGACTGAGATCAGCGCCGTCGCCACGGACGCCGACTACCGACGCCAGGGCCTCGCCTCCCGCCTCGTGCTCGACGTGGCCTTCCACATCCAGGAACGCGGCGACCAGGCCCTCATGCACGCCGCGGCCAGCAACACGGGCGCCATCACCGCCTACGAGAAGCTCGGCTTCGAGCTGCGCCGCGCCACCCCGTTCACGGGCGTGCGCGTTCCCTGAGCGGCCCTGGGCTGAGCCCTTCGGCCTCGCTACTCGTCGTCGGCAGGCGGGGGTGGGAACGCGCGGCCCTGGGGGAGCGCGATCGCCTCGCTCACCACATGCTCGCGCAGGTATTCGCGCAGGTACGGCGTCGTGAACTGCACACGGCCGTAACCCGCCGGTTCGATGATGCCGGCGTTGATGAGACGCTGCCGGTACACGCCGACGTAGCCTGCCTTCGCGCGCATCCGCTGGCGGATCTCGCTCGAGAGCGATGGACCGTCGTCGCTCGCCATCGCGGCGAGGTAGGTGCGGTCGCCGACGGACAGGGCCGCGAGCGTCGGCTCGTAGATGTACTGGCCCATCGCCTGCCGCGCGAGGCGGACAGCGCGACGCGTGTGCTGAAGGTCGATGCGCTCGGCGCCGCCGGCCTCCTGCCACGACTTCGAGCCGATGAACTGCACGAGGAACGGGTACCCCTGCGTGCCCCGCACGGCGTAGTCGAGCGCCTCGTCGTCGATGCTGCGACCCCCGCCGACGATGGGTTCCGAGAGCGCTCGTGCTGAGGCCTCGTAGCTGAGCTGCCCGAGCTCCTGAACGTGCGCGCGGCGGAGGAACGTGAGCATCCGGTCGCTGCGAAGCTCGTTGATGTTCGGCTTGAGGCCAGCCCCGACGAAGGCCACGTCAAGGCCTTCGCGGAAGGCATGCTGCACCACCGTCGTGATCTCGCGGAGGTCGTCGATGGCACCTCGGTGGATCTCGTCGACCGTGATGAGGACGCCGGTGCCGTTCGGCGCGAGGAGGCCCGTGAGTGCCGTCAGCTGCGATCGCAGATTGGCGACTGGCCTGTGCCGGTCTTCGACGGTCGAGATGAACCCGCCGGAGCTCATCGGCAGCGTGACTCCTGTGATGCGCCGCTTGCTGGCCCGCGGGTCGTGCTCGGCGAGCAACTTCGGGAGGGCCTCGGTGGTGATGCGTTCCGCGAGTCCCTTGGTGGCCGTCTCGGAGATGACGAGCCAGCCGCGCGACACGGCGATGTCCTCGAGCGCGTTGAGCATGACGGTCTTGCCCACCCCGCGCAGACCGGTGACGAGGGTCGCCCGCCCCACCTCCCCGGGAGTGCCGTCGATCGCCGCCTCGAAGGAGGCCAGCATCGCAGACCGCCCGACGAGCAGCGGTGGCGTGACCCCGAAGGACGGCGTGAACGGGTTCGGGGGCGCGGATGCTCCTCCCGCTTGCTTCGGCACCGGACCGCGACTTCCGGTCAGGCCGAGGGCTCGGACGTGCCCGCCTCGACTTCGCCCGCGAACACCTCGCCGTCGATCTCGACCTCGTCGGTGTCGTCGAACCGGATCTCGAGCACGAGCGTGTGGTCGTCACCGCGGGCGATGATCTCGCCGGTGCCGCTCACACCCGCCAGCTCTCCGGTGCCCGAGTCGGGCACGATGTGGAGCAGCCCGCCGCCTGCGGCCGGACGGCCCCTCGCGACCGTGTTCGCGTGCCAGAAGGCGAGCGTGCCCGACTTGCCGGCGATCGTGCCCTCGAAGGCGTCGATCGCGACGTAGGTGCCGGACCCGTGCTTCTCGTTGAAGGCACCCGCGAAGAGCACTTCGCTGCGCCCCTCGATGTCACCCCCCGAGATGGCACGGACGATGAACGCACCCCCGAGCGGGGCTGCGGTCTCGATGCCGACGGCACGGCCGTTCGCATCCCAGGCTTCGATCGTGAAAGAGCTCTCTACGCGCATGCCATGAGGATACGACGCAGCACCGACAAAGCGGCGGGAGCCGCGGGGGTCAGTCGAGAGCGAGGAAGGTGCGAAGCCGCTCGGCCGAATCGGCGACCGCCACGGAGCCCGCTTCCTCACCCAGGCGTCCGTACCCCCAGGACACGTAGACGGCGGGCACGCCGTGCTCCGCTGACCCCTGGACGTCGTAGAAGCGGTCGCCGATCATGAGCACGTTGCTGAGGTCGACGCCCGCGACGTCGAGCCGCCTGAGCGCCTCTTCGATGACGTCGGCCTTCGCCGAGCGCACCTCGTCGTCCGAGGCTCCCGTGATCGTGAGGAACTGGTCGGCGACGCCGTAGCTTTCCAGGATGACCGCCGCGGAGCTCTCCGGCTTGCTCGTCGCCGTCGACTGCGGGATGCCCGCCGCGTGCACGTCGCGGATGACCTGCAGGACACCCGGGTACGGGTCGCCGATGAACGAATCCGACTCGCGGTAGATGGTGCGGTAGCGCTCTGTGGCCTCGATCGGGTCGAGCCCGTAGGCGGCGAACGTCTCGTGGATGGGCGGGCCGACGTGCTTCAGCAGCTCGGCGTCTCCGGGAATCGGGAGGCCGTAGCTGGAGAGCACGGCGCGCAGGCTGTTGAGGATGCCGGGTGCCGAGTCGCTGATGGTGCCGTCGAGGTCCCAGAGGACAGCCGTGTAGGGGGCGATGCCGGTTCCGCGCTCGAGGTCGACCCGTCGCGTTCCCGGCGTCTCTGCCGGCTGGACGACCTCGGTCGACTGGGGTGCGGTGGGGACCGGACCGGTCATTTCAGTGGAGCTTGTGTGCGTCATGTCCGAGCCAGTGTAGTGAGGAGCGCCCGAGCGCAAGGCGACAGACAGCTGAACGGTCGGGGTGGCCCGTCAGAACAGGCGCATGTGGCGTGGGTCGACGCCGCGCATCTCGTCGTAGTCGAGGATGACGCAGCGGAGGCCGCGGTCCTCAGCCAGCGTGCGGGCCTGCGGGGCGATCTCCTGCGCCGCGAACACACCGGAGACGGGGGCGAGCAGCGGGTCGCGATTCATGAGCTCGAGGTAGCGCGTGAGCTGCTCGACGCCGTCGATGCCACCGCGTCGCTTGATCTCCACGGCCACGGATGCGCCGGTCTCGTCACGCGCGAGGATGTCGACGGGACCGATGGCCGTCATGTACTCGCGGCGCACAAGCGCGTGCCCCTCACCGAGCAGTTCGATCTGGTCGGCGAGCAGCTTCTGCAGGTGCGCCTCGACGCCGTCCTTCTCGAGCCCCGGGTCCTTGCCGAGATCGTGCGAATGGTCGCTGAAGACCTCGCCGATCGTGACGAGCAGCTGGTCGCCGGTCTTCGTCTGCGTGACCCGCCAGAGCGCCGTGACGCCGGCGTCGGCCTGGGTCGCATCCGGTGCCTCTTCGACGATCGAACAGGGCGCGCTCATCCAGTTCAACGGCTTGTAGCTGCCCCCGTCGGAGTGCACGAGGAGGCTGCCGTCGGCTTTGCACATGAGCACGCGAGGGGCCATGGGCAGGTGGGCGGTGAGGCGGCCGATGTAATCGACGCTGCAGTTCGCAATGACAAGACGCACCCGTCGAGGGTAATCGTTCGAGACGCGACGGACGGCCGCGCGCGCCGGTGTCCGGCAGGGACCGGAGTGACGGCATCCAGGCGCCGACGGACCAAGAAGCCGGCCGACGCCGAGCCGCGATATCCGGCTTTCCGGCGCTGATACGGTGATGATCGGCAGGCAGCCCTCAGCCTGGGCGGGGAGGTTCATCGTGGCGGATGCAGATCGTGAGACCTGCGATGCGGTCGTCGCGGACCTCCGCCGACTGCGAGCCGAGTCGGGCAGCAGGCCCTTCGCGGAGATCGCCTCGCGCATCCAGGCCAACCGTCGCAGCGCTGGCTCCGATGCGTCGGGTCCAGCCCGGACCACGGTGTTCGAGGCCTTCCGACCCGGCAGATCTCGGCTCGACGCGCGACTCATCGGCGAGATCGTGGAAGTGCTGGGTGCCCCGCCAGCGACGATCCCCGAGTGGGTCGCCAGGGCTGGCAGCGCCATCCCGTCGGCACACGCCGAACTGGCGGTGCAGGGGACGAGAGCGGAGGGTTCGGATGCCGTCCCGGCCGAGGCCGAGGAGTCCCAGCCGGCAGGCGAGCAGCTGAGCGGACGGCCCCTGGCCGTGGGCACCGCACCTGGCACGCAGACCTCCAGCGACGCGCGCACGCGCCGACAGCTCGGGCCGCGGCAGATCATCCTCGTCATCTCGGCGAGCATCCTGCTGAACCTCGCCGGCCATCTCATCGTCAACTTCCTGCGCCTGCCCCTGTTCTTCGACATGATCGGGACAGCGGTCACGGCCATCGTCGTCGGCCCGTGGGCTGGCGTGGTCGTCGCGATCGTCACCAACACCGGCGGTGTGTGGCTCAGCGGACCCCACTCGATCTGGTTCTCGCTCGTGAACCTCGTCGGCGCTCTCGTCTGGGGTTACGGGGCGCGCCGCTTCGGCATGGCGTCGACGCTCCCTCGCTACTTCATCCTGACGATCCTCGTCGCACTGTCGTGCTCTGCGGTCGCGGTTCCGATCCTGCTCAGCCTCTTCCACGGCGGAGTGGGCCATGCCGGGGAGAGCATCGTCTGGACGCTGCAGATGCTGGGGCAGCCCCAGGGCCTCGCCGTGCTGGGGTCGAACCTCGTCAACTCGCTGGCCGACAAGCTCATCACGGGATTCGTCGCACTCGTCGCCGTCTCGTCGATCGCTGCACGGTGGGTGATCCCCGGGATCGGCGACCGATTGCGCCGACCGCTCGCAGACGCGCCGGAGGGCGCGGCCTAGCTCTTCGCTCCCGACAGGGCGAGCACCCCGCCGAGCCCGATCATCATGGCCCCGCCCGTTGCGGACATGCCCGAGATGCGCTTCGGCGACTTCGCGAACCACGCGCGGGCCGTTCCGGCGGTGAGCGCCCACGTGCCGTCGAAGATGAGGGCGAGCAGCAGGAAGCAGAGGCCGAGCTCGAGGAGCTGCGTCCAGGCCGGACCGGCGCCCGGCGACACGAACTGCGGCAGCACCGCCACGAAGAACGCGATCGTCTTGGGGTTCGTGCTGCCGACGATGAAGCCCTGCCGGAGGAGCCTGACGGCGCTCGCGGGTCGGGGAGCCTCCGCGGTCAGATGCGCGTTGCGGTTCCGGATCGCCTGCACACCGAGCCACACGAGGTAGACGGCGCCGACGATCTTGATGATCGTGAACGCGAGCACCGACGACGCGACAAGCGCCCCCACGCCGAGGGCCACGGCAAGGACCGCCGGGATCATGCCGATCGCGTTGCCGACCACGCTCAGCACGCCCGCACGGCGACCGAGCGCGATCGACCTCCCGATGACGAAGAGCACGCTCGGTCCCGGGATCAGGATGAGCAGCACCGACGCGACAGCGAAGGCGAGCAGGCTTTCGAACGGGACCATGACGCGAACCTAGCGCCCGTCGCAGCGGCGCGCGAGCACTTCTCGCGCTGTGGGCAGGAGAAGTTACCTGGCCGCCCCTGGCACCAGCCACTTCGTTCCGCGCTCGCGGGCGCCCAGCACAAGGGCGCGTGCGCCCATCGTGCCGACGGCGTAGGACGCCCAGAGCAGTCCGAGCCCCGCGGCTCCCTGCATCCCGAGCGGCAGCACGATCGCGACCCCTGCGACGAGCACGAGCAGCGGAGGGATGCCGGCGAGGGCGAGATAGCGCACGTCGCCAGCCCCGATGAGGATGCCGTCGAGCACGTAGACGAATCCGGCGATCGGCGTGCCGGCGGCGAGGATGAGGAGCCCGATGGGCAGGAGCGCCAAGACCGCCGGGTCGCTCGTGAACACGTACCCGAGCACCCACGCGAGGGCCGCGAAGACGACCGCGAGGATCACGCCGAACCAGAAGCCCCACTGCTTGAGGCGGCGAGAGATCGCCGTCACCTTCTTGATCTCGCCCGCGCCCAGCGCGTGGCCGACCATGGCCTGGCCGGCGATCGCCAGCGCGTCGAGGGTGAACGCGATGAGGCTGTTGATCGAGAGCAGGATCTGCAGTGACGCGAGCTCCGCCACCCCCTGCTGGCCGGCTGCCCAGACCAGCACCACGAGCGACGCGCGCAGCGTGAGGGTGCGGAGCACCATGAACGCGTTGGCCGAGAACACGATGCGCGGGTCGCCGATGCCGGGCCGCAGAGAGACGCCGAGCTCCCGGCCCGCCCGGATCGCGATGACGATGTAGACGATGGCCATGCCCCACTGCGCGATGACCGTGCCGATCGCCGAGCCTGCGATGCCCCAGCCGAAGCCGTAGATGAAGACCGCGTTGAGCGCCGCGTTGACGGCGAAGCCTGCGATGGCGACGACGAGCGGCACCTTCGTGTTCTGCAGCCCGCGCAGAAGGCCCATGGCGGCGATCACGAGCAGCATCGCCGGGAGGCCCCACAGGCTGAGCGACAGGTAGGTGTTCGCCGCCTCGATGACGCCGGGGTCGCTCGTGAAGACGCCGACGAGGGGCGCGCTCAGCGGCAGGCCGACCACCAGGAGCACGAGGCCGCAGAAGGCTGCGAGCCACATCCCCTCGATGCCGGCGCGGATCGCCCCCGGCCGGTCGCCTGAGCCGAGCAGACGAGCCACGACGGGAGTCGTCGTATAGGCGAGGAAGACCATGATGCCGACGACCGTGTGCAGGATCGTCGCGGCGACGCCGAGGCCGGCGAGGGCGGTGTCACCCAGGTGGCCGACGAGGGCCGTATCGGTGAGGAGGAAGAGCGGCTCCGCGACGAGTGCTCCGAACGCGGGCACTGCGAGCGTCAGGATGCTCCGGTCGAGGGTGCGAGCGTCGGTGCGGTCACGCGGGGAGGGGCCGTCGGATGCGCGCACCAGGTCATTGTCGCAGAGCGTCGGCAAGCCGACCGCGCTACCTGTTCGCCCTGAGATGATCCCAGCGTCAGTGTCGGTGGTGTGTCCTAGCCTGAGAGGCATGTCACAGACGGACGACCTCGCCTCCACCGCTCCCGCATCCGAGCAGCTCCCCTCGGGCATCGACCTGGAGGCGCTCGACGCCTCGGTCCGCCCCGCCGACGACCTGTTCCGGCACACCAACGGCAAGTGGATCGCCGCCACGGAAGTGCCCGCGTACCTGCCGGCCTACGGCAGCTTCATCCAGCTGCGCGAAGACGCCGAGAAGGCGGTCCTCGACATCCTCGAGAGCGGCAAGGACGCCGAGCCGGGTTCAGAGCTCCGCAAGGCCGCCGACGCCTACGCGGCGTTCATGGATGAGGAGAAGCTCGAGGCCCTCGGCTTCGACCCGGTCCGCCCCGACATCGACCGCGCCCTCGCCGCCTCCTCGATCAACGAGTTCCTCGCCGTGCTCGGCGACCTCGAGCGCACGGGCCTCGGCTCCTTCGTGTCGGCGTACGTCTACCCCGACCTCAAGTCGCCCGCCGAGTACGCCCTCTACTTCGAGCAGTCCGGCCTCGGCCTGCCGGATGAGAGCTACTACCGCGAGGAGCAGTACGCGGAGATCCGCGAGCAGTACCGGGCGCACATCGCCCGCATGCTCGGCCTCGCCGGTCTCCCCGACGCGGAGGAGCGCGCCGCGCGGGTCTTCGCTCTCGAGACCGAGATCGCGGGGCTCCACTGGGACGTCGTGAAGTCGCGCGAAGCGGAACTCGCCTACAACCCGCGCACCTTCGACGAGCTCAGCGCCGCCTACTCCAACGTCGACTTCGCCGACTGGACGGGCCGCTGGGGTGCACCCGCCGGGGCCCTCGACCGCGTCATCGTGCGTCAGCCCGACTTCTTCGAGGGCGTTGCCGGCCTCCTCACCGAAGATCGCCTCGAGGCCTGGCGCGACTGGCTCGTCTGGGGCATCGCATCCCAGTACTCGGGCATCCTCGCCCCCTCGACCTCCGCAGCCAACTTCGAGTTCTACGGCAAGACCCTCCAGGGCACGCCGGAGCAGCGGGAGCGCTGGAAGCGCGGCACGGGCCACGCCGAAGGCAAGCTGCCGGAGGCCATCGGCAAGGCATATGTCGAGCGGCACTTCTCGCCGACCGCCAAGGCCAAGATGCTCGAACTCGTCGGGTACCTCACCGGCGCGTACCGCGCATCCATCACCGAACTCGAGTGGATGAGCCCGGAGACCCGTCAGCGCGCCCTCGAAAAGCTCGAGAAGTTCGTCACGAAGATCGGCTACCCCGACCGGTGGCGCGACTACTCCGACCTCGAGATCAAGGACGACGACGTCGTCGGCAACTCGCGCCGCGCATCCGTCTACGAGGCCGCCTACGAGTTCGCGAAGCTCGGCACCCCCGTTCGCCGCGATGAGTGGATGATGCCACCGCAGACCGTCAACGCCTACTACTCGCCGGGCGAGAACGAGATCGTCTTCCCAGCCGCCATCCTGCAGCTGCCGTTCTTCGACGAGCACCGTGACCCCGCCGCGAACTTCGGCGCGATCGGTGCCGTCATCGGCCACGAGATCGGGCACGGCTTCGACGACCAGGGCTCGAAGTACGACGGAGACGGCCGCCTCGAGGACTGGTGGACCGCCGACGACCGCGTCGCGTTCGAGCAGCGCACGCGCGCCCTCATCGACCAGTACAACGAGCTCTCCCCGGAGGGCACCGAAGGGCAGAAGGTCAACGGCGAGCTCACGATCGGTGAGAACATCGGCGACCTCGGCGGACTCGGCATCGCCTGGAAGGCGTACCGCGCCTACCGCGCCCACGCTGGCTTCAGCCCAGACGACGAAGACACCATCGACGGCCTCACCGCCGCGCAGCGGTTCTTCCTCAGCTGGGCGCAAGCCTGGCAGCAGAAGGCTCGCCCCGAATACGCCAAGCTGCTGCTCGCCGTCGACCCGCACTCGCCGGCCGAATTCCGCTGCAACCAGATCGTGCGCAACGTGGATGCCTTCTACGACGCGTTCGACGTCACCGAGAACGACGCCCTCTGGCTCGCCCCGGAGGCACGCGTCACCATCTGGTAGCAGGCCCAGGCGGCCCACGCCTCGACAAGGACACCCCTCGTGACGGAGCCGACTCCATCGCGAGGGGTGTCCTCGTCCCAGCGCGTACCTCGCCGACGAGGAGTTACTCGACGCCGTTCGGCGTCCAGATGTCACCGACCTTCGACAGCATGACCAGCGCCCCGGAGCCCAGGTAGGTGGATGCGACAGCATCACCCGCGCACAGGTCCACCGAGTCCGCCGCGTACACCGCCGACGAGGTGATGCGGTCTTCTGCATCACCGAAGAGCAGCGCGAACGAGCCGTCGGCGACGGGAAGCGTGCCATCGGCCAGCTCGAAGTTGCCCGCGTCGATGCCGGTGCTCTCGGCGAGCGTGTCGACCGTGTCAGCAGGGCAGGCGATGACGGCGCCAGTCGCACCGCCTGGCAGGAGCGCCCCGAAATCGAGCGTCCCACCCATCTCGTTCTCCGTCAGCGCGTCCGCAATCGCCGTGCCCGGCGCCTGCATCCCCTCATCAGGCGCGACGTCGCCATCCTGCCCGCCGCCCGCGCATCCGCTGAGCGCCAGCAGCGCAGTCAGGGCAGCGGCGGCAGTGAGCAGTTTCGAACGGTGATCGCGGAGCATTCGCAAGGGTTCCCATCGACGGAGCGTGCACCTGGCGGTCGGCTCGGAACGCTCGCCGCGGGTTCCGACGAGGCGCGGCGCCCGAGCTTGCCAGCGCCCGACGATTGTCCCTCGCGAGTTCGAGGATGAGCGTCAGCCGGTCCGCGTGCCCGTGCATTCGGCGGTCGAGCCGCTGCACCCGTCATCTCGGTCGCCGGCCGCGCTTTCGGGCTGGCAGAGTCACCTCGTTGAGGGAAACTTCCCACAAGACAGAGAGTTCTCCATCCCGAGTCGCGGCCGAGGCCGGTATAGGCATGGCACCGGAATGAAGACCGACGCGAGGACCGGGGCCTCGAGTCCGGGGAGGCCGAAGGGTCGCGGAACGGGTCACCCGAGCCAGGGCGCGGGCAGAGGCTTCGGTGCTAGGACGTGTGGACGGGGCACTCGAGGGCCCCATCGTCTTCCGCGTCGACGACGCGGGGAAGCGGCGTCGGGAGAGCTGGTGCTGCGGGCGTCTTCGGGGCTGCGCGCTCGACGGTTATGCCGAACAGCAGCTCGATGGCGTCGAGGTACTCGTCGCCGCGGCCGGCACGGGCGAGCTCCTTGGCGCGCACTGACGGGCTGTGCAGGAGCGTGTTCGCGAGGCGACGCAGGGCGGCTTCGGCGACCCCGGCATCGTCCTTGCTGGCAACGCGCTCGGTCTCTGCGCGTGCGATGTCGGTGATGTGCGAGCGGAGCGCGGCGATGCCCTCGGCAACGCTCGTCTCGGCCTGCTGCTCGACGAACTCGCTGGCGGCGCGCGAGACGATGCAGCGGGCTTCATCTGCTGCGCCGAGCTCCTCGAGGGGAGCGTGGATGCGGATGGTCTCGAGGTCGAGCACCGAGACGCCGTCGAGGCGCCCGACGGCCGGGTCGACGTTTCGGGGCATGCCGAGGTCGATGATGAGCGTCGACTCGGCGCAGCCGGGCGCGAGGCGGGCTCCGAGCATGAGGTCGTAGTCGATGACCACCGTGTCGGCAGTTGAGCAGGTGACGACGAGGTCGGCGTTCGACAGGTACTCGGGGAGGTTCTCGCGGTCGATGACGAAGACCCCGTCTCGCTCCGCGAACTTGTGGGCGCGGTTCGAGGGGGAGTAGACACCGACGCGCGTGACGCCGCGGTCCTGGAGCGCCTTCAAGGAGGCGGCGGCGTACGAGCCGGTGCCGACCAGCACAACCTGCGCTGTGCTCCAGTCAGCGATCTGAGACGCCGCGAGCTCGAGGGAGAGGCGAACCAGCGAACGGCCGGCGCTCTGCAGCTTCGTGCCCGACTTGATGCCGCGTGACGTGGTGGACGCCGACTGGAAGAGGCGCTCGAGCTGGGAGGTCGACATTCCGGCGGCGCGCGACTCCTCGAGCGCTCGGCGAACCTGGCCGGAGATCTCGCCCTCGCCGACGACGACGGATTCGAGGCCGCTCGAGACTGCGAAGAGGTACTCGGGCACCTGGGTGTCGTGGATGACGGCCATGTTGGCGCGGAGCGTCTCGACCGAGACGTCGAGTGCCGATGCGATGGTCGGCATGAGCTCCGGGGCGACGGGCTTGGCCGTGTCGATGTCGAGGTAGATCTCGAAGCGGTTGCAGGTGGCCAGCACGATGGCTCCGTCGACACCGGGGGCGCCGCGGAGCGCGGACTCTAGTTCGCCGTCCTCGCGGGCCGCGAGCTTTTCAAGAACTGGGAAGCTCGCGGTGCGGTGATTGGCACTCAGACACAGCAACACGATTACTTATTGTAGAAGTTCTTGGCGCATCCGCTTCTGAGCCATACCTTCCCTTAATCTGCTTGCGGTCCGGGAATAGGTCGAGATGCGCGCGGTGGCAGGCTGTGCTCCCCGCTCGAGTGCCGGGTAGAGAATGGTGTGGTGACCGAGACAGCTCCCGCACCCCTGCCACTCAGCGATTCGCACCCCCTCTCTTCCGGCCTCACGGCCGACGCGCCGCTCATCCGGGCTGCACGCGGCGAGCGCCCCGAGACGCTGCCGGTGTGGTTCATGCGGCAGGCGGGGCGTTCGCTGCCGGAGTACCGCGAGCTGCGCACGGGGATCGAGATGCTCGATTCCTGCCTCCGCCCGGAGCTCGCCGCGGAGATCACGCTGCAGCCCGTGCGCAGGCACGGTGTCGACGCGGCGGTCTTCTTCAGCGACATCGTGGTGCCGCTCAAGCTCATCGGCGAGGCCGTCGACATCGTGCCGGGCACGGGCCCGGTCTTCGAGAACCCGGTGCGGACCTCGAAGGAGGCGCACGAGTTCGCGGCCCGCGTTCGGGAGCGCATCAGTCCCGAGCTGTTCGCTCCCATCTCGGAGGCGGTGTCCCTGACGGTCGCGGAACTCGGCGCGACCCCGCTCATCGGCTTCGCGGGCGCCCCGTTCACGGTCGCCGCGTACGTGGTCGAGGGCGGCCCGTCGAAGGACCATCTCCGCACGCGCACCCTCATGCAGGCGGACCCCGAGGCGTGGGCTGACCTCTCCGGCGCGATCGCCGAGCTCTCCGCCGCCTTCCTGGAGGCGCAGGTACGGGCTGGCGCGAGCATAGTGCAGCTGTTCGACTCCTGGGCGGGATCGCTGAGCCGCGACCGGTACCAGAGGTCGATCGCCGCCTCGAGCGGGCTCGCGCTCGAGCGCGTGAGAGCCTTGCGCACGCCCGCCGGTGAGCGTGTTCGCACCATCCACTTCGGCGTCGGCACGGCCGAGCTCCTGCCGGACATGCACGCGATCGGCGCCGACGTCATGGGTGTCGACGACCGCATCACTCTGGATGAGGCGTCGCGTCGCCTGGGCGGCAACGTGCCGCTGCAGGGCAATGTCGACCCAGCCGTGCTCGGCGCGGGTGACGCGGTGCTGCAGGCGCATGTGCGCGACGTGGTCCGACGCGGCAACTCCGCGCCAGCCCACATCCTCAACCTCGGCCACGGGGTCCCGCCTTCGGCCGACCCTGCCGTCCTGACCGGACTCGTGGAGTTCGCGCACTCGCTGCCGAATGGCGGTCGGGTCGAGTGAACCCGCGACACTCGGAGCAGCCCGAACTCCTCGTCGTCGGAGGGGGCATCGCCGGGATGCTCGCCGCGAGGCGAGCCGCGAGCCGCGGCGTCCGGGTGCTTCTGGTCGAGGCCGGAGACCAGCTCGGCGGAATGATCCGCCGTGCCCACCTCGGCGACCTGCCGATCGATATCGGCGCTGAGGCGTTCGCGACGAAGGGTGGCGCCTTCGCGGCGCTCCTCCAGGAGCTCGGGATGCTCGACGACGTCGCCGAGCCGCGCGCGCTCGGATCCTGGGTGGTGACAGACGGCACGGCCGCGCCCATGCCGGCGGGGGGACTTCTCGGGATTCCCGGCGAGGCGTCGCTGCTCGACGCCGAGGCTCGGGCGGCCGTGCACGCGGCGGTCGGAGACGCAGGCATCGCCGAGCTCGAGCGCGATCGGCGGCTCGATCCGGAGATCGGTGCCGACGCGCGCAACCTCGAGGCGCTGGTCCTCGCCCGTATGGGGCCGATCGTGCTGGGACGGCTCGTGGCGCCGGTCACTCGCGGCGTCTACTCGCTCGACCCTTCGGACCTCGACCACCGAGTGCTCGTCCCCGGCCTCGCCGATCGCCTCCTCGAGCACGGCTCGCTCGCAGGCGCCGTCGCCGCGCTGCGCAAGAGCGCGCCCCCGGGTGCTGCCGTGCGCACCGTCACAGGCGGGATGCACCGGGTCGTGGCGCTGCTCGAGCGCGAGCTCGCCGAGCTCGGCGTGGAGGTGCGCCTCGGCACGCGCGTCGTGGCCGTGCGGAAGCACGCGGGGCTGTCTTCCGGCGACGAGTCCTGGAGCGTGGAGCTCGAAGACGGGGCGAGCGTGCTGGTGCAGCGCATTCTGTCGACGGTCGCCGTCCCGACATCGGAGCCGGCGTCACCGGGCGAACGCCCCGTGCCGGCCGAGGTCGTCGCCCTGCTCGTCCGCGCCCCGCAGCTCGATGCCCGACCGCGTGGAACCGGAGTGCTCGTCGGCGACCCGAGCACGAGCATCCGCGCGAAGGCGCTCACCCACGTCACCGCGAAGTGGGCCTGGCAGGAGGCGGCGGCAGGCGCGGGGATGCACGTGCTCCGCCTCTCGTACGGCCCCGAGGTGAGCGGGGGAGCCGAGCCGCTCACCGGTGGACTCGACGACGATCAGCTTCTCGCCCTCGCCTGCGCCGACGCCGGTCGCTTGCTCGGAACCGCCATCGCCGCCGACGATGTCGTGGCCATGGCGAGGCAGGTGTGGCATCTTCCACCTCCTGCGGCACGGCTCGGCCGCGCTGAGACGCTGCGCGGCGCACGCTCGGCGGCGGAGGCGTCGGTCGGTCTCGCGCTCGCGGGCACCTGGATCGACGGCACGGGGCTCGCGAGCGTCGTGCCCGGTGTGCTCCGTGCGGTCGACGGGCTGTTCCCCGCGGACGCACAGGCTTAGCGCGAGTTGAGATGCCGAGCGGGGCTAGGCTTGATTCGTGGCTTCACAGCGCCCGATCGACCGGTCGCGGGCGCACCGGCGAACGATAGGAGTTTTCATGAAGAAGTTCGTGTTTGTGCTTGGCCTCGGTGCCGGGTACGTCCTCGGGGCTCGCGCGGGACGCAAGCGCTATGAGCAGATCTCCTCGGTCGCGCACACGGTCTGGGACACCAAGCTCGTCCGCGCCAAGCGCGCAGAGGTCGACGAGATCTCCCGCAAGCTCGCTCCGAAGGTCGCAGACGCGGCCGTCAGCGGCGCGAAGCTCGTGACCGCGCAGGTCACGAAGGCGGTCAAGGACAACGGCAAGAAGGGCTCCTCCTCGAAGTCGAAGCCGCCGGCCCCCACCGGCACGGTCGGCAACCCGAGCAGCGACGCATCCTAACCAGCACTCCCAGCAGAGAGCGACACACTCATGTCTGAGTCGTCAGAAAAGACGCCGATCCGCGGGCCCTTCCCCGGCATCGGCCGCACGAGGGCCAACCCGAAGTCGAGGGCGAGCCTCGGCACGCTCGTGACCGACGTCCCGAAGCTCCTCACGAAGCTCGTGCGCGACGAGGTCGAGCAGGGCAAGCGGGAGCTCATCTCGACGGGCACGAAGTACGGCATCGCGGTCGGCCTGTTCGCCGCCGCGGCATTCTTCGCGCTCACCCTGTGGGCAGTGCTCGTGACCGCTGCCGTCCTCGGGCTCAACACGGTCTTCGCGCCGTGGCTCTCCGCGCTCATCGTGGCAGGCGCGTTCCTGCTGCTCGTCATCGTGCTCGGCCTCGCCGGCTACGTCGCGCTCAAGCGCGCGGGCAAGCTCGCGCCGGAGCGAACGATCGCCAGCGTCAAGCAGGATGTCAACGCAGTGAAGGGGCTCGGACAGTATGAGTGAGCAGAACGGCGAGGCGACCCTCGCGAAGAAGGAAGACAAGCGCAACGACGGCCAGCTGAAGGCCGATATCGAGAAGACCCGGCGCGAGCTGGCGGCGACGCTCGACGCGATCGAGGTGAAGGTCGACCCGCGCATCCGCGGTCGCGAGCTCCTCAACTCCACGCGGCACAGCATCCAGCGCCTGAAGGAAGACAATCCGCTGCTGCTCGCGGGTCTCGCGACCGGTGCAGCGGTTGTCGTGGCCGGCGGCATCACGGCCGCCGTCACGCTGTACCGCCGCTCGCGCTGAGCTGTCCGGCGCTCGTCACGCGCACCCCGAATCATTCCTCGACATTTCGTAGAATAGGACCATGACCCACTCGAACGAGGTCCCGGCTTACGCGGCCGAGCCCAATGCAACGTCAGCAGTCCCCGCAGAGCAGGCAGACCAGGCCGCTCCAGAAGCGCAAGCGGGCAATGAAGAGCAGGGTGGGGGCACGACGCTCACGGAGTACACGATGATCTCCGTGTTCCGTCGCGAGACCCTCAACGAGCTCGTGCTCTCAGGGCGAGACGCCATCAAGGCCGTCGACGAGCTCGATGGCATCGTGGCCGAGCTCGCAGAGAACGGCGTCAAGGTTCGCGGCTTCTACGACGTCTCCGGGTTCCGACACGACGGCGAGCTCATGGTGTGGCTGCACGGCGAGGCGCCGGAGAGCCTGCAGTGGGGTCTTCGACAGATCCGCCGCAGCGAGCTCATCGCACCGCTCACCCCGTCGTGGCAGATCGTGGGCGTGCACCGCGCGGCGGAGTTCAGCGCACGCCACATGCCCGCGTACATGCTCGGCAAGGAGCCGCGCCAGTGGGTCACCGTGTACCCGTTCGTGCGCTCCTACGAGTGGTACCTGCTTCCAGAGGATGAGCGTCGCCAGATGCTCGCCGAGCACGGGCGCGCAGGTTCGTCCTACACGTCGACGCTCACCAACACGGTCGCGGCCTTCGGCATCAGCGACTACGAGTGGCTGCTCGCCCTCGAGGACGACAACCTGCTCAACCTCGTCGACATGATGCGCGATCTGCGCCAGACGGACGCTCGGAGGCACGTGCGCGAAGAGGTGCCGTTCTACACGGGTCGCTTCGTGCAGACCTCCGAGATCGTCGAGGTGCTGCAGTGACCGACGTCGCCCCGCGGCAGACCGGCGAGCGCACTCCCGGACGCAAGCCCAACCCCGCGACGTTCACGCGCGTCGAGGTCAACGCGGCCGTCAGCGCAGCATCCGACGCCGCCAGGTTCGGGCCGGAGCACACGACCGAGCCCGTCGCATACGACGGCATCCTGCTCGCCTCCTTCGGCGGACCTGAGGGGCAGGACGAGGTCATCCCGTTCCTGCGCAACGTCACGGCCGGTCGCGGCATCCCGGACGAGCGCCTCGAGGAGGTCGCCCACCACTACCGCCACTACGGCGGCGTGAGCCCCATCAACGAGCAGAACCGCCAGCTGAAGGCGTCCATCGAGCGCGAGCTCGAGCGCCGCGGCATCGACCTGCCCGTCTTCTGGGGCAATCGCAACTCCGAACCGTACTTCAACGACGTGCTCCTCGATGCCCGCGAGGCGGGCTGCTCGGCGCTCATCGCGATCGCCACGAGCGCCTACTCGTCGTTCTCGAGCTGCCGCCAGTACCGCGAGGACTTCGCGGATGCGCTCGAGGACTCGGGCCTCGGCGGTCAGCTGACCATCGACAAGGTGCGCGCCTTCTTCGACCACCCCGGATTCGTGGCGCCCTTCATCGAGGGTGTCCGCGACGCGGTGCTCAGCCTCGCGCAGGAGCACAGTGAACTCGACCTCGCCACCGAGGTCGAGGTGCTCTTCACGACGCACTCGGTGCCCCTGGCAGACGCCGAGAACTCGGGCCCTCCCGGCGCCGGCTTCGGCGAGAGCGGCGCGTACGCAGCTCAGCACCTCGCTGTCGCCGAGGTCGTCGCCCTTGCGGCGCAGCATGAGCTCATCGAGGACACCACGCTCGCCGGCCGGGTGCCGGAGCAGCTCTCCTGGCAGCTCGTCTACCAGTCGCGCTCCGGACCGCCCTCGCAGCCCTGGCTCGAACCCGACATCAACGACGTCATCGAGGAGCTGCCCTCGAAGGGCGTCAAGGCGGTTGTCGTCGTGCCGATCGGCTTCGTCTCCGACCACATGGAGGTGCTCTGGGATCTCGACAACGAGGCGAAGGACTCCGCGGCGGATGCGGGACTCGCGTTCCGCAGGACCCCCACGCCCGGCATCCACGCCAAGTACGTCGAGGGCCTCGTCGACCTCGTCCTCGAACGTCGCGACGCGATCCCCGTCGGAGAGCGACCGGCGATGACCACCATCGGCCCCTGGTTCGACGTGTGCCGCCCCGGCTGCTGCGCGAACAAGCGCCTCGGCTTCAAGCCGGCGGTGTCCGGACTCCTGCCGTGACGCTCCGGATCGGCACGAGGGGCAGCGCCCTGGCGGTCGCGCAGACCTCGACCATGGCGCGGGAGCTCGAACGCATCACGGGCGAGCCGACCGAGCTCGTGCGCGTGACGACACACGGCGACGTGACCCGCGCGGCGCTCTCGTCGCTCGGCGGCACGGGAGTGTTCGCGAGTGAACTCCGCGACGCACTCCTCGCAGGTGAATGCGACCTCGTCGTCCACTCCCTGAAGGACCTCCCGACGGCCAAGGCCCCCGGCCTCACCGTCGCCGCCTACCCGGTGCGGGAAGACCAGCGCGACGCGCTCTGCTCGCTCGGCGGCGCATCCGGTCTGACCCTCGAGCAGCTGCCGCACGGCGCGAAGGTCGGCACCGGCTCGCCACGTCGCGTGGCGCAGCTGCTGACACTGCGGCCAGACCTCGAGATCCGCGACATCAGAGGCAACGTCGAGCGGCGACTCCGCTTCGTGACCGATGGTGAGCTCGACGCCGTGGTGCTCGCAGCGGCGGGCCTGGAGCGCCTCGGGTTCGCAGCGGCGATCACCGAGCGCTTCGACCTCGAGACCTTCCCGAACGCCCCAGGCCAGGGATGCCTCGGCATCGAAGTTCGCGACGGCGAAACTCCTGCCGGCGTCTCCCAGCTCGACGACCCGACAGCGCGCGCCGCGGTCCTCGTCGAACGCGGCATTCTCGCGACACTCGAGGCCGGTTGCGCCGCCCCCGTCGGCGCCTCCGCGCGATACGCCGACGGAAAGCTCGAGGCGTGGGCTACCGTGTATGCAGTAGACGGATCTTCGCGGGTGTCCAGCAGACGTGCCGTGGAGGTCTCCGACCCCCGCGCATTCGATGCCGCCCAGGCAGAACTGGTCACGCTCATCTCGACGGACCTCTTCGATCAGGGTGCGCTCGCGCTGATGGCCTGAACGGAGGAGCCACGATGGATGCACCGCTGAAGGGCTGGAAGATCCTCGTTCCCCGTGGAGGCGTCTGGGGCGGTGACGTGGCCGAAGCTGTTCGGGCTCGCTCCGCCTTCCCGATCACTGCCCCCCTCATCAACTTCGCGAGCCCCAACGAGAGCGACTCGAGGGTGCTGGCCGAGAAGATCCGACTGCTCGAGAGCGGTCACTACAACTGGGTGGCGGTCACGAGCGCCACCGCAGCGGACGTCATGCACTCGCTCGGCGTGAAGGTGCCGGATCACACGCTCATCGCAGCGGTGGGGGAGACGACGGCCGCGTCGCTCACGACGGCTGGCTACCGAGTCGACTTCGTCCCCACGCACGACAACTCCGCGAAGGGCCTGCTGCTCGAGTGGGCCGAGGCGGCGCGCCACCAGCCTCCCATCTCGGTGCTCTGGCTGCGTTCGGAGGTCGCACGTCCCACGCTGGCTGAGGGGCTCGCGAGGCGCGGGCACCTCGTCGACTCGGTCGTCGCGTACCGCACGGTGGGCGTGCCCGCCGCGGAGAGCATCCAGTACGACATCCGCAACAGCCGGATCCGAGCGATCCTGGTGACGAGCGGATCCGTGGCCGAGCAGGTCGACAAGCAGTTCTCGCCCATCCCCGACGAGATCTACATCGCCGCGATCGGCCCGCGCACCGCGAAGGACGCCAGGCAGCTCGGCCTCCGCGTCGACGTCGTGGCGAAGCAGCGCTCGGTCGCGTCGCTGCTCGACGGCCTCGAGTGGCTCGCGAGCGGCAGCGACATGCCAGTGACCGAGGCGATCGATCTCAAGGCGGTCCGGGCGTTCGAGGCCGAGCTGCAGGCAGAGCACGACAACCAGCCCGTGCCGAAGGAAGACATCCCCGCGCTCGACGAGGGTCGCGGTCAGACTCCCGGCGACCGCTGAGCTGCTCGATCGCAGCACGGCGCCGGAATCGGAATGAAGGCAGGGTCGGATCGCGGTCGCGAAGCCGACGCTGAACGTTGAGGAAGGACACGATCGCATGATCTCCCCGAGCCGCAGGCCCCGCCGTCTGCGCCAGAGCGACGCCGTGCGCCGCCAGGTCCGCGAGGTGCGAGTGCACCCGAACGACCTCATCCTGCCCCTGTTCGTGCGCGAGGGGGTCAGCGAGCCCATCGACATCTCGTCGATGCCCGGCGTGCAGCAGCATTCGCTCGACTCGCTCCGTCGCGTCGTCGATGAGGCGGCGGGGCTCGGTGTGGGCGGGGTCATGCTCTTCGGCGTGCCGGAGACACGTGACGCGGTCGGTTCGGGCGCCACCGACCCGAACGGCATCCTCAACGTCGCGGCGCATGTGCTCGCGGAGGAGTTCGGGGATGCCATCGTCGTGCAGACGGACCTCTGCCTCGACGAGTTCACCGACCACGGGCATTGCGGGGTGCTGGATGCCGCCGGCCGAGTCGACAACGACGCGACGCTCGAACGCTACGACGCGATGGCGATCGCTCAGGCAGACGCGGGCGCCGCGATGCTCGGCATGTCCGGGATGATGGACGGCCAGGTCGCCAGCGCGCGCGCGGCCCTCGACGCGGCCGGGCACACCGACGTCGCGATCGTCGCCTACTCGGCGAAGTACGCGTCCGCCTTCTACGGCCCATTCCGCGAAGCCGTCGACTCGCAGCTCCAGGGCGACCGCCGCACCTACCAGCTCGACCCGGCGAACCGTCGCGAGGGCATGCGCGAGGCGCTCATCGACATCGACGAGGGCGCGGATGTGGTCATGGTGAAGCCTGCGGGCTCGTACCTCGACGTGCTCGCCGACGTCGCCGCGGAGTCGATCGTTCCCGTCTGGGCGTATCAGGTCAGCGGCGAGTACGCCATGATCGAGGCGGCCGCCGCGAACGGCTGGATCGACCGCGACCGCGCGATCGCCGAATCCATCACCTCCATCCGCCGCGCTGGGGCCGACGCCGTGCTCACCTACTACGCGAGCGAGCTCGCCCGCACCCTGAACCTGCAGGCGGGCACCGGAGTGTCGGCGGCCCATGGCAGAGTGGACGCACGATGAACCACGCAGCCTCAGCAGCCCTGTTCGCCCGCTCCCTCGACGTCACTCCGGGAGGTGTGAACTCCCCGGTCCGCGCCTACGGCTCGGTCGGCGGCACCCCTCCCTTCGCAGCTTCGGCCACGGGCCCGTACCTGACCGACGTCGACGGCAACGAGTACGTCGACCTCGTCAGCGGATGGGGCCCCATGCTGCTCGGGCACGCGCACCCGGCGGTCGTCGCCGCCGTGCAGGACGCCGCGGCCCGCGGGCTCTCGTTCGGCGCGCCGACTCCGGCTGAGACCCAGCTCGCAGAGCTGGTCGTCGAGCGCATCGCCCCGATCGAGCAGGTGCGTCTCGTCTCGACGGGCACGGAAGCGACCATGACGGCGCTTCGCCTCGCTCGCGGGTACACGGGCCGCGATCTCATCGTGAAGTTCGCCGGCTGCTATCACGGGCACTCCGACGGTCTCCTCGCGGCGGCCGGTTCTGGGCTTGCGACGCTCGCGCTGCCCGGTTCTGCCGGGGTGCCAGAGGCCATCACGTCGCAGACCATCGTCGTGCCGTTCAACGACCTCGACGCCGTGCGTGCCGCGTTCGCCGAGCATCCGGGCGAGATCGCCGCCGTCATCACGGAGGCGTCGCCCGCCAACATGGGCGTCGTGCCGCCTGAGCCCGGCTTCAACCGCGCGCTCGCAGAGCTCTGCTCGGCCGAGGGTGCACTGCTCGTCTGCGACGAGGTGCTCACGGGCTTCCGCACGGGCCCTGCCGGCTGGTGGGGTGAGGAGCAGAAGAGCGAGGCCTCGGGTGGGTGGCAGGCCGACCTCTACACGTACGGCAAGGTCATCGGCGGCGGCATGCCCGTCGCGGCGCTCGGCGGCTCACGCGAGATCATGAGCCACCTCGCCCCTCAGGGCCCCGTCTACCAGGCGGGCACCCTCTCGGGGAACCCGGTTGCGGTTGCGGCCGGCATCGCGACGCTCGCGCTTGCCGACGCCGACGTGTACGCACGGGTCGATGCGGCCGCGGAACGCATCCGCGCCGCCACCTCCGAGGCGCTCAGCGCCGCTGGCGTCGCCCATTCGGTGCAGAACGTCGGCAACCTCTTCAGCTTCACCTTCGGCGACGGCGCGGCGCTCGGCTGGACCGGCACCGGAGGAGGCCCGCGCAACGAAGACGAGGTCAAGCGCCAGGAAGCCTGGCGCTACCCGCCGTTCTTCGCCGCCATGCTCGACGCGGGGGTCAACCTGCCGCCGAGCGTGTTCGAGGCGTGGTTCGTGTCGGCGGCCCACGATGACGCGGCCATCGAGCGAGTCCTCGCGGCGCTGCCCGCCGCAGCGAAGGCCGCGGCAGACGCCGTGGCGCCAGAGTAGGGGCGCGTGGAAGAGCTCTCGGAGTGGGTGCTCGGCCTCCGCGGCTCCGGGTGGAGCTTCGCGGTGGCCGCGCTCGTGCTGCTCATCGGCGGCGTCGTCACGTTCCTGCCCAGCCAGTCGCTGGTCGTCGCGCTCTCCGCGCTGACGGCCGGGGATCAGGGCTGGACGGCGCTCATCAACCTGTTCGGCCTCTTCGTCTTCTGCGTCGCCGGCATGGTGCTGGGCGACATCGGCACGTACTGGCTCGCGCGAGGCATCGGCTTCGGCAAATGGAGTTGGATGAACGGGCGACGGCTCACCGCCGTGCGCACACGGGTCGGCGACCAGCTCAAGACCCGGCCGAAGTGGGTCATGGTGACGGTCAGGCTCCTGCCGATGGGCCGCATCGCGACCGTGCTCGCCGCATCCGACGCCCGCATGCCCATGCCGCGGTTCCTGCCGCTCTCCGTGCTGGCCAGCGCCGTGTGGGTCGGCTACGCGGTGCTCATCGGCGCGGCGTTCGGTTCGTGGAGTCAGAGCAACCCGCTCCTCATGATGGCGCTTGCCGTGGTCACCGCCATCGCCCTCGGCGTGCTCGCGCAGCTCGTCAACGGCTGGTTCGAGAAGCTCGCGGAGCGCCGGAAAGCGCACCACGTCGCCAGCTGAGCCCGCCCCTGAAACTGAGCCCGCCCCCGAAGCGCGTTTCGGGATGGGTTGCTCGCTTCGGGATGGGGTGCACTCCATCCCGAAACGCGAAACCCATCCCGAAAGAGGCCACTCGGTGAGCGAGGCCCGGGGTCTGCCTGGCCGGGGGCCTGGCAGGGCGGATGCGCTGCTTAGGCCGCGTCCGCCTTGCCACGAAGCTCGGCGAGCTCACGCCCGGACTGGGTTGCCTTCGTCTCGGCGTCCGACTTGAGGTCGGCGGCGAGGTCAGCGAACTGGTCGAGTGCCGGGTTCACGCCGACGAGCGTGAAGGGGCGCTGGACGACGCGGAGGTCAAGACCCCAGACGTCCTCGAGCAGACGCGTGAGGTACGGCGTGGAGTGGTCCCAGCCGGCCTTCGGGGTGCCTTCGTCGTAGTTGCCACCGAGGACGGTCGCGAGCGTCGCCGGCTTGCCGTTGAGGGTCGTGCTGCCCGGGTTGATGCGCGGGTCTGTGTAGGCGAGGTCGAACCAGAGCTTGAAGTGCTGGGAGACGCCGTAGTTGTAGAGGGGGACGGTGAAGAGCAGGGCGTCGGCGTCGATGAGCTCGTCGGCCAGCTGCGTGGCGAGGGCGACAGCGGCGCGCTGCTCCTCGGTGCGGTCCTCTTCCGGGGTGAAGCCTGCGTAGACGGCGTTCTGCCAGGCGTCGGCGGGGATGGGGGAGTCGACGAGGTTGCGGCGGGTCACGACGGAATCGGGGTGGGCTGCAACCCATTCGGCCTCGACGAGGTCGCCGAGCGCACGGCTCGCGGAGGTGGCGGGCATGAGGCTCGCGTCGATACGCAGCAGGGACATGGTGCTCCAATCTGATTCACAGAGTCACTCTGAAAACCAGAGCGACTCTGTGGAGGTTAGCACGGGTACACTGACGGCATGGCAGAGAACGTGCAGGTGCACAGCGCGGCAGCGTGCGACGGCGCCATCTCGCTTGCCTTCACCCTGCTCGGCAAGCGCTGGAACGGCATGATCATCGACGTGCTCGGCTCGCAGCCGCTAACCTTCGTCGCGCTGCGCCGCGCTGTGACCGGCATCAGCGACGCCGTTCTCTCCGATCGTCTCAGCGAGCTCGCGGCCGCGGGCCTCGTGGAACGAACCGTCAGCAACGGGCCGCCTGTCTCGGTCAGCTACGAGCTCACGACGGCAGGCCAGCGCCTCATCCCGGTGCTCAAGCAGCTCGGCACGTGGGCGTCAGAGAACCTCGAACCGGCACGCTCGAGCTGATCCTCGCCCAGGGTCTATGGCCCCGAAGTGGGCCGAACGGGTCACAGGTCGCCGCGGACGCGCACAACCGTCCTGCCACGCACCTTGCCGTCCAGGATGGGCTGCGCGTGGTCGAGCGCCTCTTCCAGGGCGATGACCTCCGTCATCGACTCCAGCAGCTCGCTGTCGAGCTCGAGGAGCCGGTTCCACGCCTCCGCCCGCACCTCGACGCTCTGCACCACCGAGTTGATTCCTCGCAACGTCACGCCCCTGAGGATGAACGGCATCACCGTCGTCGGCAGGTCGGTGCCCTGTGCGAGGCCGCATGAGGTGACGATCCCCTCGCGTCTCGTCTGGGCGAGCACGTTGGCGAGTGTCGTGGAGCCGACCGCGTCGACGGCGCCCGCCCAGCGTTCGGTCTGCAACGGCTTGCCCACCGCATCCGACAGCTCGCGCCGGTCGATGATCTCGGCCGCGCCGAGCCTCCGCAGGTAGTCACCCTCCTCGTCCCCGCGGCCCGTGGAGGCCACCACCCGGTAGCCGAGGCCCGCCAGCAACGCGATCGCGACGCTGCCCACCCCGCCGGCCGCGCCGGTCACGAGCACGTCGCCATCACCAGGCTCGACCTGCTTCTCCAGTGCGAGCACCGAGAGCATCGCTGTGTAACCGGCCGTGCCGATCGCAGCACCGTCGATCAGCGACATCGCCTCCGGCAGGTGGATGAGGGACTCGTCGTCCACGAGGCACACTTCGGCGAGGCCACCGTGCCGGGTCTCGCCGAGGCCAGCGCCGTTCAGCACCACTCGATCGCCGGGCACGAAGTTCTGGGTGCGGGACTCGCGCACGACCCCGACGACGTCGATGCCGGGGACAAGCACATCCGCCCGGCTCACGCCGGGCTTCCCCGCGAGCAGCAACGCGTCCTTGTAGTTGAGGCTCGTATAGGCGACGTCGACCAGCACCTGGTCTCGCCGCAGGTGACCGCCGCCGAAGAGCTCATCGTCGAGCTCGTCGAACGCGACATCGATGCGAGGCTTGCCCGCCGCGTCAGTGGACTTCGTCGTCAGGTATCCGCGAACCATGGCGCCATCGTAGGTGGCCAGTCTCCGAACTCCACCTCTGCGACACTGGCTGACATGATCACGGTTCGCACCTTCCCCGAACTCAGCGCGGCCGAGCTGTGGGGCATCCTGCACCTGCGCTCGAGCATCTTCGTCGTCGAGCAGGACTGCGTCTACCTCGACCCGGACACCGCCGACTTCGCAGAGGGCACCCAGCACGCGTTCGTCGGCGACGACCCCCTCTACCCCCACAGCTACGCGCGCCTGCTGCCGCTCGGCTGGCCGGACGAGCACCTCCCGACCGACGCGCGCGCGATCGGCAGAGTCGTCACCGCCGAGAACTCAAGGGGCCTCGGATACTCGGCCCAGATCATCCGTCACCTCATCGAGATCGCCGACAGCGAGGGGGTCGCAACGGCCCTCAACGGGCAGGCGCACCTCGAAGCCTGGTACGCGCGATTCGGCTTCGAACGGTGCGGCGACACCTTCATCGAGGACGACATTCCCCATGTCCCGATGGTGAAATACACATCGAGCCCCCACTCATGATTTACTCGCTCGTAACAAGCATGAATCAGTTCGTCGCAGTGCCGCGGCTAACTTGAGATCCGGGCGCCGCTGCGCGGCGCTCGCTCTCTGCTTACGTATAAAGGAGCACCATGAGTAACCTTGCCAAGTCGTCTCCCTCCAGGAAGCTTCGCATCACCACAGGAATCGCCGCCATGAGCGTCGGCGTGTTCATGCTGGCCGCGTGCTCTTCGACGACAGATGGTGGCGAACCAGCCGCGGACGGCGACGCCGCTGCCGCAGTCTGTGGCCCGGACACGGCTGAGACCGTAACCGAGGTCTCGCCCGTCGAAGCCCCGACCGCTCAGGAGCGCTCCGAAGCGCTCAAGATCGGCTCGCTGCTTCCGCAGACCGGAACCCTCGCCTTCCTCGGCCCGCCCGAGATCGCGGGCGTCGACCTCGCCGTCGCCGAGATCAACGCATCGCCGTCCGGCGTGCTCGGCGGCAACATCAGCGTCGTCCACCGCGACTCTGGTGACACGTCGACCGACATCGCCACGCAGTCGGTCACCGACCTCCTCAGCCAGAACGTGTCCGCCATCGTCGGCGCCGCATCGTCCGGCGTCTCGATGACGGTCATCGACCAGATCACCGGCGCGGGCGTCGTGCAGATCTCCCCGGCCAACACGTCGGCCGAGTTCTCCACGTACGCAGACAACGGCTTCTACTTCCGCACCGCCCCCTCGGACATCCTCCAGGGCCGCGTCAACGGAAACACGATCGTCAACGACGGCAACGCATCCGTCGGCATCATCTACCTGAACGACGCGTACGGCTCGGGCCTGTCCGAGAGCATCACCACGGCCGTCGAGGCCGCCGGCGGCGAGGTCGTCGCCTCTGAGGCCTTCAACGAGGGCGACAGCCAGTTCTCGGCACAGATCGACGCCGTCACGGCAGCCGACCCCGACGCGATCGCGCTCGTCGCGTTCGACCAGACGGCGACCATCGTCCCGCAGCTCATCGGCACCAAGGGCTTCCCCGCCGACAAGCTGTACATGGTCGACGGCAACATGGCCGACTACTCCGCTGACTTCGAAGAGGGCACGCTGAACTGCGCCAAGGGCACCATCCCCGGCGTCGTCGCCTCCGACGACTTCCGCGCGAAGCTCCTCGGCATCGACCCCGACCTGAAGGACTACACGTACGGCGCTGAGTCGTACGACGCCGTCATCCTCGCTGCCCTCGCGGCGCAGGCCGGTGGGGCAGCTGACCCGACCACCATCAAGGACAACATGCAGAAGGTCTCCGTCGATGGTGAGAAGTGCACCACCTACGCCGACTGCGTCACGCTCCTCGAAGCTGGCACCGACATCGACTACGACGGCGTCTCCGGCCCGATCTCGTTCGACGAGAACGGCGACCCGTCAGAGGCCACGATCGGCATCTACCAGTACGGCAGCGGCAACACCTACTCCAACATCGGAGAAGAGGCCGGCCAGCTCTAAGCTGACTCGCTGAACGAGGGCCCGGGATGCACGCATCCCGGGCCCTTCCGTGTGCCCAGGAGGTGCATCCGCTCACCCGCCCGTCCGGCCCGCATAGCCTCGGGGGCCCGCTGGTGCAGCGCGATTCTTGCGGTCGCTGCCAGTCAAGTGGCCCCTCTGGGGTGCTGGAATGGGCGCTTTGGCTGGCAGCGATGGGGTGTGGATGCGCGGCAGGTGCGGTTTCGGGTTCCGCTCGCCCGTCCGGCCCGCATGGCCTCGGGGGCCCGCTGGTGCAGCGCGATTCTTGCGGTCGCTGCCAGTCAAGTGGCCCCTCTGGGGTGCTGGATTGGGCGCTTTGGCTGGCAGCGATCAAAAAGCAGCGCGGGGAGGGGCACTTCGACTGGCAGCGGTGGGGTTCGGTGGGGTGCGCAGGGGCTCGCGGCGCGCACGCAGAAGGGCGGGGAGGTCCCAGCGCGTCTGCTGGAGGCTTCCCCGCCCGTCTGCCGTGGATGCTGGCGGCTAGTGGGCCGCGTCGCCGTCCTTCGCCTGCTCGTCCGCGGCGAGGGTGCCGAGGTAGAGGGCGATGACCTTCGGGTCGTTGAGCAGCTCGCGGCCGGTTCCCGTGTACGCGTCCTTGCCCTGGTCGAGCACGTAGGCGCGGTCGCAGATCTGCAGGCAGCGGCGCGCGTTCTGCTCGACCATGATGACCGAGACGCCAGCGCGGTTGATCTGGCGCACGCGCAGGAACGTCTCGTCCTGGCGCACTGGTGAGAGGCCCGCGGAGGGCTCGTCGAGCAGCAGCACCGACGGGTCCATCATGAGGGCGCGGGCCATGGCCACCATCTGGCGCTCACCGCCCGAGAGCGAGCTCGCGCGCTGCTTGCGACGCTTCCCCAGCTCGGGGAAGAGGTCGGCGACGAACTCGAAGCGCTCGTTGAAGACCTTGGGCCGCAGGAAGAGCCCCATCTCGAGGTTCTCCTCGATGGTGAGCGACGGGAAGACGTTGTTGTTCTGCGGCACGAGGCCGACGCCCTTGGCGACGAGCTTGTCGGCGCGCAGGCCGGTGATGTCCTCGCCCTTCAGCATGACGCTGCCGCCGCGGATCTTGATCTGCCCGAAGATGGCCTTGAGCACCGTCGACTTGCCGGCTCCGTTGGGGCCGATGATGCCGATGAGCTCACCGGGGTAGGCGTCGATCGAGCATCCGTTGAGGATGTTCACGCCGGGCAGGTAACCGCCGACGAGGTCGATGGTGGACAGCACTGCGTCGCCTCGCGGCGCGGTCGATGCCGGTGCAGCGGATGCGGTGGGCTGCGTCTCGCTCATTTGCTGTCACTCTCCTTGGTCTCGGCCTTGGTCTCGGCGATCTCCTCGGCGATCGAGGTCGTCCCGAGCACCTCGGCCTCGTACTCGGCGGCCGCCTCGACGCCTTGTTCCTCGGCGATGCGCTCGACTTCCAGTTCCTTGATGTCGAGGTCGCCGAGGTCCTGGTCGTGGTGCGCGCCGAGGTACGCGTCGATGACGGCCTGGTCCTTCATGACCGTCTCGGGTGGGCCCTCTGCGACGATCTGGCCCTCGGCCATGACGACGACCCAGTCGGAGATGTTGGTGACCATGTGCATGTCGTGCTCGACGAACAGCACCGTGGTGCCGTCGTTCTTGAGCTCCTTGACGTGGCCGAGCAGCGACTGCACGAGCGCCGGGTTGACGCCGGCCATGGGCTCGTCGAGCATGATGAGCTTGGGGCTGCTCATGAGCGCGCGGGCCATCTCGAGCAGCTTGCGCTGTCCGCCCGAGAGGGACGCCGCGTAGTCTTCGCGCTTCGCGTCGAGCTTGAAGCGAGCAAGGAGCTCGTCTGCCTTCGCCGTGATCTCGGTCTCGCGCTCGCGCCACAGCGGCTTGAAGAGCGCGCGCAGCATGCCCTCGCCGCCCTGCTGGTCGGCGCCGAGCAGCATGTTGTCGAGCACCGTCATGCGGCCGAGCGACTTCGTGAGCTGGAAGGTGCGGACCATGCCGGAGCGCGCCACCTTGAAGGCTGGCACGTTCGCGAGCGAGGTGCCGTCGAACGACCAGGTGCCTGTGTTCGGCTTGTCGAAGCCCGTCAGCAGGTTGAACATGGTCGTCTTGCCGGCGCCGTTCGGACCGATGAGCGCGGTGATCTTGCCGCGCGGGATCTCTAGGTGCTGCACATCCACTGCCGTGTTGCCGCCGAACTGGCGGGTGACGCCGTCGGCGATGACGATCGGGTCGACCTTCTTGCAGCCGGGTCCGACCTTGCCGTCGACGAACTCGTGGGTGGGGAGGATGCCCGCTGGTGGGCTCGTCTGCTCAGGCACTGAAGCTCAGCTCCTTCTTGTTTCCGAAGATGCCCTGGGGTCTGAAGACCACCAGCAGCATGAGCGCGATTCCGACGATGATGAAGCGGAGCTGGGCGCCCTGCGTCATGGAGAGGAAGGTGATCGCCCCGGATTCGATGAGTCCGTTGATCACGCCCTGCGTGAGGGAGAGGACCACCCAGAAGATCATGGCGCCCACGATGGGGCCGAAGATCGTCGCGGCTCCACCGAGGAGCATGATCGTCCAGATGAAGAACGTGAGGCCCGTCGTGTAGTTGGCGGGCTGCACGGCTCTCGGCAGGATGAAGATGATGCCGGCCAGCGAGCCGAGGAGACCTCCCGTGATGAGGGCCTGCATCTTGTAGGCGAAGACGTTCTTGCCGAGGCTGCGCACGGCGTCCTCGTCCTCGCGGATGCCGCGGACCACGCGACCCCACGGGCTGCGCATGAGGGCCCAGACGAGGAGCGTCGCGAGGAGGACGATGCCCCAGCCGACGATGCGAGTCCACCAGTCGTACGCGTTGTACGTGAAGGGACCGAAGCCGTAGGTGCCGTCCGGGATCGGGTTGATCGCCGCGAAGGTGCCCTTGAAGCCGTTGAGGCCGTTGGCGGCACCCGTGACCGAGGTGAGGCCCGTCGTCGTCACGATGTACCGGAGGATCTCGGCGGAGGCGATCGTCACGATGGCCAGGTAGTCAGCTCGCAGCCGCAGTGTCGGGACACCCAGGATGAACGAGAAGATCACCGAGACCACGATGACGCACAGCACGGCGGCCCAGAGCGGCCAGCCGAGGCTGATCGTCGGGATCGCGAACGCGTACGCGCCGATCAGCATGTACGCGGCCTGACCGAAGTTGAGGAGGCCGGTGTAGCCGAAGTGGATTCCGAGGCCGATCGCGGCGAGCGCGTAGGCAGCGGTGGTGGGGCTGAGGAGCTCGCCGACGGCGTTGCTCAGGATGTTTGACCAGTCCATGTTCGTCTCCTAGCCGACTCGCTCGCGGCGGCCGAGAATGCCCTGGGGCCTGACGAGCAGGACCAGGATGAGGATGAGGAGCGCCGCCGCGTACTTGAGGTCGGCGGGGATGAAGAGGGTCGAGAGCTCGACGAAGATGCCGACGACGAGCGATCCGACGAGCGCGCCGTACGCGGAGCCGAGGCCACCGAGGGTGACGGCGGCGAACATCAGCAGCAGCACCTGGAAGCCCATGTCCCACGACGACTGGCGGTACAGGGCGAGCATGACGCCGGCGAGGGCGGCGAGGCCACCTGCCGTGGTCCAGACGATGCGGATGATGCGGTCGACGTTGATACCGGATGCGCTCGCGAGCGACGGGTTGTCGGAGACGGCTCTGGTTGCCTTGCCGACCCTGGTGCGGGTCAGGAACAGGGCGACGAGCAGGAGGGTGACGATCGAGATGCCCATGCTCAGCAGCGAGCCTGTCGTGATGCGCACGGGGCCGAACTCGACGGCCCCGCTGAGACCCACGGAGCTCATCGGGAGGATCGCTCCGCCGAAGAACAGCTGGTAGATGTAGCGCAGCGCGAGGCCGAGGCCGATGCTCACGATCATGGCGGGCACGAGGCGCACGCCGCGCTTGCGCAGTGGCTTCCAGAGCGTCGCATCCTGAACCCAGCCGAAGGCCGCGCCGAGGAGGACGACGATGATCATCGCCACGAAGATGTTGAGCCCCATGGAGACGGAGAAGAGCCAGGCCATGAGGCCACCGAACGTGACCAGCTCGCCGTGCGAGAAGTTGTTCAGCCCGGTCGTGCCGAAGATCAGCGTGATGCCGATCGCGCCGAGCGCGATGAGCAGGCCGAAGTTGAGCCCCGCGACGAGGCGCTCGATGAGCTGCGAGCCGAAGTTGCTGCTCTGCCTCGTGTCCTCGCCGAGCGCGAAGAGGCGACCGACGTTGGTCGTCGACCACTCGTCCTCCGTGACCTCGGCCGTCGCCCCGTCTTCGTTGCGGAGGTCCACGCCGTCCGGCAGCGTCTCCGTGTCGAGCGTCACCGTGTAGTTGCCGGGGCCGGGGACGGGGACGCGCCAGCGTCCGTCCTCACCCGACTCCACCGTCTCGGTGTAGCCGTCGCCTTCGACGGTGAGCGAGACGCCCTCGACGGGTTCGCTCTCGAAGTTGAGGATGCCGCTGATCGAGTACGCCGACTCCTCCGGGGGCTCGGACTCCGCGTTTGCGGGTCCGGCCATCGAGAAGACGCCGAGGAACGCGAAGAGCGACATCGCGAGGGCCGCGAGCATTCGGTGCGTTTGGGTGAGCCGGGAACGCCCGGCGGTCGCTGAGCGCGATCCGGCTGGCGGAAGCGGACTGAGGAGAAGGGGCACGGAGTACCTCCAGTGCGAGTCGGGCTGGGCACGACGACTGAACGAGATTCTGGAACTGCTATTGCTGCAAGCGAGGATTCGCCACTCTGCGAATCTACGGATGATTTGTATCGGCAATGTTTCTTTGCCGCTACACACGATAGCGGTGCGGGAGTGCCGCTGTGCGCCGTGAGGCGCCCGAACGCGCAATTTTGTTCTACGTCACCACAAATGTGGTGGCTCAGCGGTTCACAGACTGCGGATGGTGCCAAGATCCTCGGTTCGGGAAGAACGTGGTCGCCTTCGGCGTGTCACCGACCGGATGGTGCCCCGCTGCCGGTGGTCGCGTGCGCGAGAGCATGCCGAGCGCAGAAGATCGGCAGCTCGCCGCAGCGCTCGCAGGCGACGAAGCGCTCGCGGCACGAGGCGTCGCTGCAGTTCTGCGTGCGGTGCGTGGGCGCCGCGCACTCTCGGCAGCGCCCGAGCATCTCGGTGTTCGGCCCGAACTCGAGGTGCTCGCGCGCGTCGAAGACGGCGAGCGATCCCTTCCAGAGGCCTTCGTCGCGGAACTGCTCGGCGTAGCGGACGATGCCGCCGTCGAGCTGGTACACCTCGCTGAAGCCGCGCTTCACCATGAGCGCGGAGAGCACCTCGCAGCGCACGCCTCCCGTGCAGTAGGTGACGACGGGCTTCGACTTCAGCTCGTCGTACTTGCCGGACTCGAGCTCGGCGATGAAGTCACGGGTTGTGCCCGTCTCTGGCACGACGGCGCCCTCGAAGCGGCCGATCTGGGCCTCGATGGCGTTGCGTCCGTCGAAGAAGACGACGTCGTCGCGCGACTCGACCAGTGCGTGGAGCTCGTCCGGGGCAAGGTGGGTGCCGCCGCCGACCACGCCGTGCTCGTCGACCTCCAGTTCCCCGGGCGCCCCGAAGCTCACGATCTCGTCCCGCACCTTGACGCTGAGGCGCGGGAAGTCGAGGCTCTGTCCGTTCTCATCGAGGCTGGTGCCCTCCGACCACTTGTAGTCGGCGTCCTTGAACGCCGCGTACTCGCGGGTGGTGCGAACGTACCGCTTGAGCGCGTTGAGCTCCCCGCCGAGGGTGCCGTTGATGCCGTCCTTCGAGATCAGGATGCGCCCGCGCAGCCCCAGCGACGCCGCGAGGTCTCGCTGCCAGAGGCGGATCGCCTCTGGATCGGCGAGGGGCGCGAAGGCGTAGTAGAGCACGATCTTGGGGACAGCCATGCGGTCGATTTTAGGTGAGCGGCGGGGCTTCGAGCGTCGAGGGGGCGCGGATGTCGGTGGGTCTGCGTACCCTTGCCGCATGCCAGATCGGGTCATGACGCTCTATCGGCCGGCGCTGCCGGTCGATGTCGTGCAGACCCTGTCGCCGCTCATGCGGGGCAGGCGCGACCCGACCTGCTGGATGCACCCGGTCTCGAGGGACGTGTGGCGCACGTCGCACGCGCTCGCGGGCGGGGCGACGACTGTCTTCCGGCAGGCGCGGGACGGGGTCCGCATCGTGTCGTGGGGCGAGGCCGCCGAGATCGCGGTCGACGAAGCCCCGGTCCTCCTTGGTCGCGATGACGACTGGAGCGAGCTGCGCCTCGAGGCGCTCCCCGAGCTGGCGGATGTGCGGCGTCGCAACGAGGGGCTCCGGCTCCCGAAGTCGGGGGCGGTGTTCGAGGCGCTCAGCGCCGCCATCATCGAGCAGAAGATCACGGGCCTCGAGGCGCATCGAGCGTGGGACATCCTGCACCGCGACTACGCGGGTGCCGCGCCCGGCCCGGCCGGCCTCGTGCCGCGCCACCTGCGGCTTCCGCTCACACCGGAGCAGTGGCGGCGCATCCCGAGCTGGGACTGGCATCGGGCGGGCGTCGATCACTCCCGGACGGGTACGGTCATCCGCTCCGCGACGGTCGCGTCGGCGCTGGAGCGCACGGCGAGCCTGCCAACAGGGTCGGAGGAGCCACTGCGCCGCCTCCGCTCGATCGTCGGCGTCGGCGTGTGGACGGCAAACGAGACCGTGCAGCGCTCGCACGGTGACCCGGACGCGCCGAGCTTCAGCGACTACCACATCCCCAACATGGTGGGGTGGGCGCTCGCGGGCTGCGACGTCGACGACGACGGCATGCGGGAGCTGCTCGAGCCGTGGCGGGGGCATCGCGAGCGCGTCGTGCGCCTTATCAAGCTGGCTGGCAACCCGCGCCCGAAGCACGGCGCGCGCATGACCGTGCAGGACCACCGCTTCCACTGACGGGGGTCGTTCGCCCACGGCTGACGCGGTTTTCAGCAAACTTTCTGGCACTCGGCCTGGTCGAGTGCTAATTTTCTGAGCAAGGAAGTTGACACCAGTCGACTCAAGTTCACCGCAGTCGCTCACGATCGTGAGGGTGCGTACAAGAAAGGGAAAACGACATGGCACGCGTCTTCGATCCGTTCCAGGAGATGGAACGACTTTTCCAGGGAGCACCGAACAGTCCGCGTTCGATGCCCATCGACCTCTACCGTGAGGCCGACCACTACATCCTCACCGCTGACCTGCCCGGCATCGACCCCAGCTCGATCGACGTCGACCTCGACGGCCAGCAGCTCACGATCCGCGCCGAGCGCAGCACCGTGAACGCCGAGGGTGCCAAGTGGCTCGTGCGTGAGCGCAACGGCGGCAGCTACCTGCGCCAGTTCACGCTCGGCCAGGGCCTCGACACCGAGCGCATCGCCGCGAGCTACGAGCACGGCGTGCTGACCGTGACGGTTCCCGTCAGCGAGCGCGCGAAGCCGCGCAAGATCGAGATCGAGACCGGCACGAAGGTCGAGACCATCCAGGCGTAGCCGACAGGCGACGCAGCAGAAGGGGGGCAGTGCGATCTCGCACTGCCCCCCTTCGCGATGTCTCAGACGGAACGCAGGCCCTTGCCTGACTTCTCGGAGTCCCGCGCGAGCTCCGCGGCCGCCGCGAACCGGGCTCGAAGCGCCGCATCAGGCGCCGGCTCCAGGTGGGCGATGGTCTCGACGGGCCAGTCGGGGCGGCTGCCGGTCGCGATCCAGGCGGCCTGGCGGGCTGCGCCGTCGGCGACGTACTCGCCGGGCGCGGGGATCTCGACGGGAACCTCGAAGAGGGTCGGGGCGACGGCGCGCACGCCCTCGCTCAGAGCGGCGCCGCCGATGAGCATGACGCGCTTTGCGTCGACGCCGAGCGCGCGGTGCGCATCGAGGGCCTGTGCGAGGCTGCCGAGCATGCCCTCGACCGCGGCGCGGGCGAGGTTCTCGCGTGTGAAGGATCCACGCGTCATGCCGAGCAGGGATGCTGTCGCGTCCGGCAGGTCAGGAGTGCGTTCGCCGTCGAGGTACGGCACGAACGCGAGCCCGCCGGAGCCCACGGGGGCGGACGCGGCCAGCCGACCGAACTCCGCGTGGTCCACGCCGAGCACGGTTGCGGTCGTGTCGATGACGCGCGCCGCGTTCAGCGTGGCGGACAGGGGAAGGAACTCGCCCGTCGCGTCGGCGAATCCCGCAAGACCGCCGTTCGGGTCGACAACCGGCCGCTCGGCGACCGAGAACACGGTGCCGGAGGTGCCGATGGAGACGACCACGTCGCCGGCGCGGGCGTTGAGACCGAGCGCGGCACCCGCGTTGTCACCGGCTCCCGCGGCGACGAGCACGCCAGCCGGGGTCTTGCCGGCGACCTCGGACGGGCCGAGCACGCGCGGGAGGATGACGTCGTGGCCGAGCGCCGCGACGAGCAGCTCGCGGTCGTAGTCGCCGGTGAACGGTGACCAGTAGCCGGTTCCGGAAGCGTCGGAGCGGTCGGTCGTGAGCTTCGTCAGGTCGGGGCCGAGGGGGCTCTCGTCGGCGGGGCCGTAGCCGAGGAGCCGCCACGTGAGCCAGTCGTGGGGGAGTGCGACGGCGGCGACACGCACGGCGTTCTGTGGCTCGGCATCCCGAAGCCAGCGGAGCTTCGTGATGGTGAAGGAGGCGACCGGCACGAGGCCTGTGCGCTCGACGAGCGTCTCCTGCCCGAACTCCGCGATGAGGTCACGGGCGGCAGCCGCGCTGCGCGTGTCGTTCCAGAGCAGCGCGTCGCGCACGACGTGGCCATCGGCGTCGAGCGCGACCATGCCGTGCTGCTGGCCGGCGACGGACAGCGCTGCGACGTCCTCGAGCCCGCCAGCCGCCGCGGTCGCGTCCTGGACGGCGGCCCACCAGTTCTCCGGGTCCACCTCCGTGCCGGGGGCGTGCGACGCGCGACCCTGGCGGATGAGCTCGCCCGTCACGGCGTCCCGGATGACGAGCTTGCAGCTCTGCGTACTCGAGTCGAAGCCGGCGACGAGCATGGTGGTCTGCTTTCTGTAGTGCTGGGGTGGGGTGCACGACAGAGCTGGGGCGGATGCATGCGCGTCGTTGGACGTGCGTGCATCCGCCACAGCTCTGTCAGGGGGACGGGGGAGTCCGTGGGGCGAGGGGCGGGACTAGCCGCGGGCGCCCATGAGGTGCTCGAGCGCGAGCTGCTGCAGGCGCACGAAGCCGAAGCCCTTGCCGTTGAAGTACGCGTTCGCGTCGAAGTCCTCGTATGCGGAGCGGTCGGCGAGGAAGTCGTCGTACGTCTCGCCCTCGCCGAGCGTGTTGGTGGAGAGCTCGTCGACGCGGGACGCCGCGAGAGCCTCCTGCACCTCGGGGTCGGCGCGGAATGCCGCCGCGCGCTCCTTGAGGAGCAGGTAGGTGCGCATGTTCGCCGCCGCCGACTCCCACACGCCCGTCTCGTCCTCGGTGCGCGAGGGCTTGTAGTCGAAGTGGCGCGGGCCCGTGTAGGTCTGGCCGCCGTTGGGGCCGCCGTTCTCGAGCAGGTCGACGAGCGCGAACGCGTTCTGCAGGTCGCCGTGACCGAACACGAGGTCCTGGTCGTACTTGATGCCGCGCTGGCCGTTGAGGTCGATGTGGAACAGCTTGCCCTGGTAGAGGGCCTGCGCGATGCCGGCGGCGAAGTTGAGGCCAGCCATCTGCTCGTGTCCGACTTCAGGGTTCACGCCGACGAGCTCTGGACGCTCGAGCGTCTCGATGAAGGCGAGGGCGTGGCCGACCGTGGGGAGGAGGATGTCGCCGCGGGGCTCGTTCGGCTTCGGCTCGATGGCGAAGCGGATGTTGTAGCCCTTGTCGGTGACGTAGTCGCCGAGCAGGTTGACGGCCTCGCGGTAGCGCTCGAGGGCCTGGCGGATGTCCTTCGCGGAGTCGTACTCGGCGCCCTCACGGCCGCCCCACATGACGAACGTCTCGGCGCCGAGCGAGGCGGCGAGGTCGAGGTTGCGGAGCACCTTGCGCAGCGCGAAGCGGCGCACATCGCGGTCGTTCGACGTGAAGCCGCCGTCCTTGAAGACGGGGGCGGAGAAGAGGTTCGTGGTGACCATGGGAACGACGAGGCCCGTCGCATCCAGGGCGCCGCGCAGGCGGGAGATCTGGGAGTCGCGCACCTCGTCGGTGGATCCGAACGGGAAGAGGTCGTCGTCGTGGAACGTGAGTCCGTAGGCGCCGGCCTCGGCGAGCTTCTCGACGACGTGCACGACGTCGAGGTCGGCGCGCGTCGGGCCGCCGAACGGGTCGGTGCCGTTGTAGCCGACGGTCCACAGACCGAACGAGAACTTGTCTGCGGGGGTGGGGGCTGGCGTGGACATGGTCCTCCTGGTTCGACGTTGAACAAAATTGTTGCCGTCGCCAACATATACGTTCGCGGCCGAGATCGCCACCCTCGGAGCGTCCCGAGGGTGTCTCGAGTGCGAGCCGGGCTCGGCGCGGGGCTAAGCTCGCGCAATGAACGACGCGCTACCCGCCTCATTCGAATCGTGGCCCGAGCTCGGTGAGACGCAGGGGGTCATCCTGCTCGAGCTCCTCCTCGGCGGTCCAAGGTCGCGTGCCCGGCTTGCCGAGGCGGCGGGCCTCTCGCGCACGAGCCTGACCCGCATCGCCAGGGACCTGATCGAGACGGGCCTGCTCGGCGAGGGGGAGCTGCAGCCCTCCGGCCACCGCGGGCGCCCCTCCGAGAGCCTGTTCCTGCGTCCGGAGCGTGCCCACTTCGTTGGCGTGAAGCTCACGGGTGAGGCCGCGTACGTCGTGATCACCGACCTCACGGCGCAGGTCGTCGCGAAGGTGTCTGCTCCGCTTCCGAATCGGTCGGTGGATGCGGTGGTCGCGCTCGTCGCCGGGCTGGTCGCGGACGTGTCCGTCGGCTTCCCGCTCGTCGCGGCGATCGGCATCGGCGTCGCGGGCGATGTCTCGAACGTGGGCGGCGTCGAGGTGCTGCACCGCTCGAACTTCCTCGGCTGGGACGGGATCGCGCTGTCTCGCCTGGTCGCGGAGGCCACGGGCCTGCCGACGTCCATGTCGAACGACGTGCACGCGCTCGCGGCCTCCCTCCACTGGTTCGGCGGCCTCGGAGCGCATCGATCGCTCGTCGTCTACGGCCTCGGCGCAGGCATCGGAAGCGGGCTCGTCGTCGCGAACGACGCGGCGCCTGGTGCCCACGGCCGTGCCGGTCGCATCGGCCACAGTCGGATGCCGGGCAGCGGTGTGACGTGTGCCAAGGGGCACCAGAACTGCATCCACAGCTTCGTGACCATGCCTGCTATCGAGGCCAACGCCGGCGTCGATCCTGGGCAGTACGAGCTTGCCCTGCAGCGCGCTCGGGCGGGTGACGAGCGGGCGCTCTCGGCCTTCCGCAGCGCGTCGTTCGCGCTCGGTGTCGCCGTCGCCGAATCCGTGAACACCGTCGATCCGGAGATCGTCGCGATCATGGGCGAGGGGCGCCACATGCTCGACCTCGCGCCGGATGATTTCGTCTCGGCCGCGACGGAGTACCTGGAGCAGGTCGACTTCTCGCAGGTCAGGATCGAGCGCCCTGACTTCCACTTCGACAGCTACGCGCAGGGTGCCGCCGTCGTGGCCATCCGGAGGCTGCTCACCTCGCGAACCTAATTTGTTTCACTGCTTGACAAAAACATTGCGGTGACTTCAAACTGGTGCCCGTCGGACCCAAAGGAAGTGTCCGTCACGTCAGTTCGAGGCACTCGGTTCGGAGGGCTGGCGTCAAATCGTCGGCCCCCGCCGACGCGTCTGCAGGAAGAACAAAGGAGTTCACTCATGCGAAAGAAATGGGCAGCCGCGGCCGTGATCGCGGTCAGCAGCCTGGCACTGGCTGGCTGCAGTCCAAGCGCTCCTGAAGGCGACGGAGTCCTGACGCTCTGGCACTTCGAGGCGGAGAACAGTGCGATGGGCATCGCCTGGGACGAGGCGATCAAGGTCTTCGAAGAGGAGACGGGTGCGACCGTCGAGTTCGAGGAGAAGAGCTTCGAGCAGATCCGCCAGACCGCAAGCCAGGTCCTCAACTCGGACCAGGCGCCGGACATTCTCGAGTACACGAAGGGCAATGCCACGGCCGGCCTCCTCGCCAGCCAGGGCCTGCTCACCCCCATCACCGAATCCGTCGAGGAATACGGCTGGGCAGACAAGCTCGCGCCCGCACTGCAGACCACTGCGCGCTACAGCGAAGACGGGGTCATGGGATCCGGCGAGTGGTACGGCGTGCCGAACTACGGCGAGTTCGTCACCGTCTACTACAACAAGGCGGCGTTCGCCGAGCAGGGCATCGAGGTGCCCACGACGATGGCCGAGTTCGAAGGCGCACTCAAGACCTTCGCGGATGCGGGCATCACGCCGCTCGCGCAGGCAGGCCTCGAGTACCCCCTCGGTCAGCTCTGGTACCAGTTCCTCCTGCAGGAATCCGACCGCGACTTCGTCAACGACTACCAGCTCTACGAAGGCGAAGTCGACTGGCAGAGCGACGCGATGAAGAACGCGACCGACAAGGTCGTCGAGTACGTCGATGCCGGCTACATCTCCCCGAACGCCTCCGGGCTCAAGGCCGAGGACGCGGGAGTCTCGTTCATCAACGGCGACGCACCCATCTTCGTGTCCGGCAGCTGGTGGTACGGGCGGTTCGCCGACGAGATCTCGGGCTTCGACTGGGGCATCGTACCGTTCCCCGAGACCGAGCTGAGCCTCGGCTCGGCCGGCAACATGTGGGTCGTGCCAGCGGCTGCCGGGGACCCCGACCTCGCCACGCAGTTCATCGAGATCACCATGCGCCCCGAGATCCAGGCGCTCATCGGCAACAACGGCGGCCTCCCCGTCGCCGCCAACGTCGACGACATCACCGACCCGAAGAGCCAGGAGCTCATCTCGGCCTTCAACGACATCAACGAGAAGGACGGGCTGGCGTTCTACCCGGACTGGCCGACCCCGACCTTCTACGACGAACTCGTCGCGCAGCTCCAGGAGCTCGTGAACAAGACGAAGACCTCGGATGAGGTCCTCGACAGCCTCGGCCAGTCGTACGACTCGTACGCGGTCGACTTCCGCGAGTAATCAGACGCGGGGCCGGACGCCATTCGTCGGCCGGCCCCGCCCACTCTGAAAGAGACCAACCATGGCTCAGCTGCCGCTTGCGAAAAAACCAGGGCGTCGCCCGCTCCCCGCCGATGTCAGCTCCTTCCCGGAGCGAGGCGCCTCCCGCTGGGGGTGGTGGCTCTACCTCGTCCCCGGGGCGCTCCTGCTCATCGTCGTCATCGTCGTTCCCCTCTTCTGGAACGTCTACCTCAGCTTCACGGAGTACCGGGGCATCCGGCCGCCCGAGTTCATCGGGCTCGAGAACTGGGTGAAGCTCTTCGGGGACTCCGCCTTCTGGGCGTCATTCCGGAACACCATCGCGATGATCATCGCCATGGTCGTGGTCCCAACTGCACTCGGCCTGCTGGTCGCCGTCGTGCTCTTCGACGTCATCGGCAAGAAGTTCGGTGGCCGCATCGCCAGTTTCCTGCGCGCCACCTACTACCTCCCGCAGATCCTGCCCATGGCCATCGCGGGCATCGTGATCGGGTGGATCCTGCGCCCGGAGAACGGCGCGCTCAACGTGATGCTCGAAGCGGTCGGCCTCGGTGGGCTCGCCAGCAACTGGCTCGGGAGTCCGGACACGGCGCTCCTGAGCATCATGCTCGTGCTCGTGTGGGTGCAGCTCGGCTACCCGATCGTCATCTTCATGGCCGCCCTGCAGCGCGTCGACCCCGAGCTGTACGAGGCGGCGGAACTCGATGGCGCGGGATGGTGGGACCGGTTCACGGCGATCACGCTCGGGCAGATCCGGCCCGAGGTGTTCGTCGTCACCCTCACCTGCACCATCGCGGCGCTGAAGGTCTTCGGCCCCATCTACGTGCTCACGCGCGGCGGCCCGGGCACCAGCACGCTCGTCCCCAGCTACTACGCGTACAGCGAGTTCTTCCAATCCCAGCAGGTCGGCTACGGGGCGACCATCGCCACAGCCCTCACCATCGTCATCGCGATCGTCGCGATCTTCTTCATCCGAGCGCAGACCTCGGTGGAGCGGAAGGAGCGTGCGGGACTATGACCGCAGACGCAGTGTCGAAGCAGCGCGCACCCAAGCGGCCGCGCTCCAAGTACCTCGCCCCGAACGGCAAGGACTGGATCGCGATCACCCTCACGGTGATCGGCGGGCTCATCATCCTCTTCCCGTTCATCCTCATCCTCCTGAACTCGTTCAAGTCCCCGAGCGACTACAGCGAGGGCGGCCCGCTCGCGTTCCCGTCGTCGCTGTACTTCGACGGCATCGTCGCGTTCTGGGAACGCACGAACTTCCCGCAGAAGCTGTGGAACTCGATCTGGATCTCCGGCACGGTCGCCGTCGCCGCCGTCCTCATCTCGTTCCTCAACGCCTACGCCATCGGGGTGGGCCGCGTGAGGGGGCGGATGTGGATCATCGTCGCGTTCCTCTTCGCGAACCTCCTGCCGCAGGAAGCGCTGCTCTACCCGCTCTACAACATGTTCAAGATGGTCGGCCTCTACGACAACCCGTGGAGCGTCGTGATCATCTTCACGGTCATCCAGAGCGCATTCGGCACCTACCTGCTCGCGTCGGTGCTCGGCACGTTCCCCAAGGAGATCCTCGAGGCCGCCGCGCTCGACGGCGCGAGTCGCTGGACGGTGCTGTGGCGCGTCGTGTTCCCGATCAGCATGCCGACCCTCAGCGTGCTCATCATCTTCTTCTTCATCTGGACCTGGAACGAGTTCCTGATCCCCCTCACCTTCCTGGTCAGCAACGCCTCCCAGACGGTCCCCGTCGCGGTCAGCGTGCTCCAGGGCGACCGAATGATGGACGTCACGACGACCAGTGCTTCCGCCCTGCTCGGCGTCATCCCGACGCTCATCTTCTTCCTCATCTTCCAGCGCACGTTGACGCGCGGCATCACCGCCGGCGCGGTCAAGTAAGGCGAAAGGCAACCATGAAATTCACCGACGGGTTCTGGCAGATCCGACCAGGCGTCGAGGTCCTCTACGCACAGGAGGTCTACGACCTCGAGCAGTCGTCCGACGGGCAGGGCCTGCAGATCACGGCCCCCACGAAGGTCATCGGCTCGCGCGGCGACACCCTCAACAGGCCGATCCTCACCGTCTCCATCCACTCGCCGCTCCCCGACGTGATCGGCGTCACCATCGAGCACCACCAGGGCGGCAAGCCCCCGCTGGGCTTCTCGCTGCCGGGTGCGACGAGCGGTCACGCGGAAGTCAGCGTGGGCGAGACGGAGGGCACGCTCACGAGCGGCAGCCTGACGCTGCGGGCTGCTCGCGGTGAGCCGTGGTCGCTCTCGTTCGAATCGGATGGGCGTGTGCTCACGAGCAGCGGGCACCGCTCAGTCGGGTACGCGGGCCTGCAGGCGGATGCGCAGGTCGACGCAGGAGTCGTCGGGTCGCCGCGGTCCGGCATGGCGCTGCCGCTCGCTGAGCACTATGTGCACGAGCAGCTGTCGCTCGAGGTGGGCGAGCTCATCTACGGGCTCGGCGAGCGCTTCGGGCCACTCGTCAAGAACGGCCAGAACGTCGAGGTCTGGAACGCCGACGGGGGCACGTCGAGCGAGCAGGCCTACAAGAACGTCCCCTTCTACCTCAGCGACCGGGGTTACGGGGTGCTCGTCGACAACGCGGGCCACGTCAGCTTCGAGGTGGGGTCCGAGGCGGTCGAGCGGGTGCAGTTCTCGGTGCCGGGCGAGCGCCTCACGTACTACGTCATCGGCGGGGGCTCGCCAGAGGCGGTGCTCGATCGCTACACGCAGCTGACGGGACGCCCCGCGAAGGTGCCAGCGTGGTCCTACGGGCTCTGGCTGTCGACGAGCTTCACGACCGACTACGAGGAGACGACGGTCACCGAGTTCATCGACGCGATGGCGGAGCGGGAGCTGCCGCTGAGCGTGTTCCACTTCGACTGCTTCTGGATGCGCGAGTTCAACTGGTCCGACTTCACGTGGGATGCGCGCACGTTCCCGGAGCCAGAGCGGATGCTCGCGAGGCTCCACGCGAAGGACCTGCGCGTGAGCGTGTGGATCAACCCGTACATCGGACAGCGCTCGCACCTGTTCGCGGAGGCGAAAGAGCTCGGCTACCTGGTGCGCAAACCCAACGGCGACGTCTGGCAATGGGACAAGTGGCAGGCAGGAATGGCACTGGTGGACTTCACGAACGCGGAGGCCACCGCCTGGTACCAGGGCAAGCTCCGCGCGCTCATCGACCAGGGCGTCGACTGCTTCAAGACCGACTTCGGCGAGCGCATCCCCGTCGACGTCGTCTACGCGGATGGCTCCGACCCCGTCGGCATGCACAACTTCTACACGCAGCGGTACAACGAGGCGGTGTTCGAAGTGCTCGAGGGTGCCAAGGGGGAGGGCGACGCGGTGCTGTTCGCGCGCTCGGCGACGGTGGGCGGTCAGCGCCTCCCGGTGCACTGGGGTGGGGACTCCACGTCGAGCTACGTGTCGATGGCGGAGACGCTGCGCGGCGGCCTCTCGCTCGCGCTCAGTGGATTCGGCTTCTGGAGCCACGACATCGGCGGCTTCGAGGGCACGCCTGACGCCGGCGTCTTCAAGCGCTGGGTCGCGTTCGGCCTGCTGTCGAGCCACTCGCGGCTCCACGGTTCGAGCTCGTACCGCGTGCCGTGGGTGTTCGACGAGGCCGAGGGGCTCGACGAGTCCGATCCGCAGAGCGCCGTCTCGGTGCTGCGGAAGTTCAGCCGGCTGAAGCTGCAGCTCATGCCCTACCTCTACGCGGCGGGCCTGGAGGCGCACGAGCGCGGCATCCCGATGCTCCGGCCCATGGTGCTCGCGTTCCCCGACGACCCGAGCTGCCGGTACCTCGACCGGCAGTACCTGCTCGGCGAGCACCTCCTCGTCGCCCCGGTCTTCTCGGCCGATGAGGACGTCGAGTTCTACCTTCCCGCCGGCCGCTGGACGTCCCTGCTCGACGGCACGACCGTGCAGGGAGGCACGTGGCGGCGCGAACGGCACGGCTTCGACAGCCTCCCGCTGTACGTGCGCGAGGGTGCGGTGATCGCGCGGCATGAGCGTTTCGACCGCCCAGACCACGACTACCTCGACGGCGTCGTCATCTCCGCGTACCCGGGGGCGGGCGCTGGATCCGCGGTGACGACCGTGACGACACCGGATGGGGCGAGCGCTGAGTTCGTCGTGAGCTGGGACGACGACTCGGTCAGTGCGACCGGACCGACCACGAGCACCTGGTCGCTGCAGCTCGGGGACACCCGGGTGGATGCCGACGGCGCAGCGGCTCGGATCGAACGATGAGCCGCGCTGGTGCGGACTTCCCTCCCGGGTTCCTCATCGGGGCGGCCACCGCGGCATTCCAGATCGAGGGCGCTGCTCGTGAGGATGGGCGTGGCCCGTCGATCTGGGACACCTTCAGCCACACGCCTGGCAAGACCTGGAACGGCGACACGGGCGACGTCGCGGCCGACCACTACCACCGCGTCGAGGCCGACCTGGAACTCATGGCGGAGCTGGGTCTCGAGGCCTACCGCTTCTCGATCTCCTGGCCGCGCGTGCAGCCGGGCGGATCAGGGCGGGTCGAGCCGCGAGGCCTCGCGTTCTACGACCGCCTCGTCGATGGGCTCCTCGAGCGGGGCATCAGACCCATCGCGACGCTGTACCACTGGGATCTGCCCCAGGAGCTCGAGGACGCCGGCGGCTGGGCGAACCGGGAGACGGCGTTCCGCTTCGAGGAGTACGCCCACGTGGCCGCGGCGCACCTCGGCGACCGGGTGCACACGTGGACGACCCTCAACGAACCCTGGTGCTCCGCCTACCTCGGCTACGGATCTGGCGCTCACGCGCCTGGCCGGACCGACGGCGCTGACGCGCTCGCGGCGGTCCACCATCTCAACCTGGCCCACGGGCTCGCGGTGTCGGCCATCCGTGGCGCAGCCAGCAACGCCCCCGACGTCTCGGCGACCCTGAACTTCCACGTGACGCGAGGGGATGACCCCGACGCGAAGCGACGCGTGGATGCGCTCGCCAACCGCGCGTTCACGTCTCCCATGCTCCTAGGGAGATACGACGAGGACTTCCTGCGGGACACGGCCTCGGTCTCGGACTGGTCGTTCGTCGAGCCGGGGGACCTCGAGCGCATCCACCAGCCGCTCGACTTCCTCGGCGTGAACTACTACTCCACCGTCACCGTGCGCACCTGGGACGGCGTGAGCGAGCGGGTCAAGAACGACGGCCACAAGGATATGGGCGGATCCCCGTGGCCAGGAAGCCCGGACATCGACTTCCTGCCGCAGGCCGGCCCGTACACGGACATGGGCTGGAACATCGCGCCGGACGGGCTCGAGGAGCTGCTCGTCTCGCTCTCCGAGCAGTTCCCGGACCTGACCCTCATGATCACGGAGAACGGCGCAGCCTTCGCCGACGTCGTGACGGTCGACGGAGATCGGCAGGTCGTCGACGACCCGGAGCGCATCGACTACCTGCGGCGTCACTTCGCCGCCGCGCGTCGCGCCATGGATCGCGGCGTCGACCTCCGCGGGTACCTCGTCTGGTCGCTCATGGACAACTTCGAGTGGGGGTACGGGTACTCGAAGCGATTCGGCGTGGTCCACATCGACTACGAGACGCAGCGGCGCACCGTGAAGAACAGCGGCCTGTGGCTGTCTGATCTCATCCGCAACCGGCAAATTTCGGGGGTAGGCCGCGAATAAGTTGGAGGAGACAACCAAGGCGTTTGACAGGCAGCATCCGCAGGACGGCAGGCTAGGCCCCGAATACAAGGTGGCCGTACGTCGCAGTTCGGTCACGAATCTCTCCGAAGAGGTCGCGCGCAAGCCCAAGTAGGTATATGTTTGGCGCGACAACTTAGGGCAAGACATTTCAGAGAGGAAATGACCTTCATGTCAGCAACGAAGAAGTTGCTCGGTCTCGCAGTCGTTGGAGGCCTCGCACTCGGCCTCACCGCCTGCGACGCGCCAGCAGACCCAGCAGCAACCGGCGAAGCAGGAGCAGCAGTCGAGGTCGAGAGCGTCGGCATCTCGATGCCGACCCGCGAGCTCGAGCGTTGGATCAACGACGGCGCGCAGCTCCAGAGCAAGCTCGACGAGGCCGGCTTCACCACCGACCTCCAGTACGCCGAGAACGACCCGGACACGCAGATCTCGCAGATCCAGAACCAGATCGCGTCCGGAGTCAACGTGCTCGTCGTCGCCGCCATCGACGGCTCGGTGCTCGCACCGGTGCTGCAGGACGCGGCTGACGAAGGCGTCACGATCATCGCCTACGACCGCCTCATCAACGACACCGAGAACGTCGACTACTACGCGACGTTCGACAACTACGCGGTCGGCAAGCTGCAGGGCGAGTACATCGTCGACACGCTCGACCTCGAGAACCAGCCGGGCCCGTTCTACCTCGAGCCCTTCGCCGGCAGCCCCGACGACAACAACGCCAAGTTCTTCTTCTCCGGCGCATGGGATGTCCTCAAGCCGTACATCGACGAGGGCAAGCTCGAGGTCGCCTCGGGCAAGGCACCCGCATCGAACGACGACTGGGCCTCCGTCGGCATCCAGGGCTGGGAGAGCGCTGGCGCTCAGGACGAGATGGAGAACCGTCTCGCCTCGAACTACAGCGACAAGAAGGTCGACGTCGTCCTCTCGCCGAACGACAGCCTCGCCCAGGGCATCTCGGAGGCGCTCGTCTCCGCCGGCTACACGCCGGGCTCCGAGTGGCCGATCCTCACGGGCCAGGACGCTGACAAGGCGTCCGTCGTGAACATCCTCGCCGACAAGCAGTCCATGACGGTCTGGAAGGACACCCGCCTCCTCGGCGACCAGGTCTTCGCCATGATCGAGTCCCTCAAGGCCGGCACCGAGGTCGACGTCAACGACACCGAGAGCTACGACAACGGCGTCAAGGTCGTCCCCTCGTACCTCCTCGACCCCGAGGTCGTCACGAAGGACAGCGTGCAGGAGAAGCTCATCGACAGCGGCTTCCTCAAGGCATCGGACGTCGGACTCTAACGAGTCACCGACACACACACGGAACGCGCTCGGGCTGGCTGTGCCCCCACACCAGCCCGAGCGCGCTTCCGTGACAGCTCGCGCCTGAACGCGCAGAGCAACACCGAGCGTTGCAGCTCGGAAAGCGAGACGGAGCAATGGTGCAAGACGACAAGATCCTGAAGATGTCGAACATCGTGAAGGAATTCAGCGGTGTGCGGGCCCTCTCGGGCGTCAACATCGAAGTCCAGCGCGGCGAGGTGCACGGCATCTGCGGCGAGAACGGCGCTGGCAAGTCGACGCTCATGAAGGTCCTGAGCGGCGTCTACCCCCACGGCACCTTCGAGGGGACCATCGAGTTCGATGGCCGCGAGGTGCGGTACAAGAACATCAACGACAGCGAGCACGACGGCATCGTCATCATCCACCAGGAGCTCGCCCTCAGCCCCTACCTGTCGATCGCGGAGAACATCTTCCTCGGCAACGAGGTGCAGCGCTTCGGCATCATCGACTGGGACGAGACCAACCGCCGCGCGGCAGAGCTGCTGAAGCGGGTCGGCCTCAACGAGAACCCCGCCACCGTGATCCGCGAGATCGGCGTCGGCAAGCAGCAGCTCGTGGAGATCGCCAAGGCGCTCTCCAAGGACGTGAAGCTCCTCATCCTCGACGAGCCAACCGCCGCCCTCAACGACGAAGACTCCGCCCACCTGCTCGGCCTCATCGAGCAGCTGCGCGAGCAGGGCATCACCTCGATCATCATCTCCCACAAGCTCAAGGAGATCCGACGCATCGCAGACCGCGTCACGATCATCCGCGACGGAGCCACCATCGACTCCATCGACATGAGCGAAGAGGACGCGACCGAGGGGCGGATCATCCGCGCCATGGTCGGCCGAGAGCTCAGCTCCATGTTCCCGCCCCGCGACGCGGTCATCGGGGAGGAGAAGCTGCGCGTCGAGAACTGGACCGTGCACCACCCCGCCGACCCGAGCCGCAAGGTGGTCGACGACATCTCCTTCCACGTGCGCGCCGGCGAGATCATCGGCTTCGCGGGCCTCATGGGTGCGGGCCGCACGGAGCTCGCGATGAGCATCTTCGGCCGCAGCTACGGCACCAACATCTCCGGTGAGGTGTACAAGTCGGGCCAGCTGATCTCGACGAAGACGATCGACGAGTCCATCAAGAACGGCCTCGCCTACACCACGGAGGACCGCAAGCACCTCGGCCTCAACCTCATCGGCGACATCCAGGCGAACATCTCCGCCGCCGCCGCCAAGAAGGTCGCCCGCTGGGGCGTCGTCGACGGCATCAAGGAGAACGGCGTCGCCGAGGGCTACCGCAAGTCCATGAACATCAAGACGGCAAGCGTCGCGACGCTCACGGGCAAGCTCTCCGGAGGAAACCAGCAGAAGGTCGTGCTCAGCAAATGGCTGCAGACCGACCCGGACGTGCTGTTCCTCGACGAACCCACGCGCGGCATCGACGTCGGCGCCAAGTACGAGATCTACGGACTCATCAACAAGCTCGTCGAACAGGGCAGAGCCGTCGTCGTCATCTCCTCCGAGCTCCCCGAGCTGCTCGGTCTCGCCGACCGCATCTACACGATCTCCGAAGGCCGCCTCACCGGCGAAGTCACCAAGGAGAACGCAACCCAGGAACTCCTCATGCAGTACATGACCGCTGGAAAGGACGAGTCGTGACCACCACGAACACCGAGGCCGCGAGCGAAGCAGGCACCCGCAAAGTCAGGATGTCCGTCGACGTCCGCCAATACGGGATCCTCGGCGCACTCGCCGTCATCATCATCCTGTTCCAGATCCTCACCGGCGGAAAGCTGCTGCTCCCCGCCAACATCAACAACCTCATCCAGCAGAACGCGTACGTGCTGATCCTCGCGGTCGGCATGATCATCGTCATCATCGCCGGCCACATCGACCTGTCAGTGGGATCGGTGGTCGCCGTCGTCGGCGCCATCACGGCCATCGCCATCACCCAATGGGGCCTGCCGTGGTTCGCGGCCGTGCTCATCGGCCTCGCAGCCGGGGCGGTGATCGGCGTCTGGCAGGGATTCTGGATCGCCTACGTGGGCATACCCGCGTTCATCGTGACGCTCGCCGGCATGCTCCTCTTCCGAGGCCTCACGCTCGTGCTCCTCACCGGCGGCACCATCAACGCCCTCCCCGACGAGTTCGTCGCCATCGGCAAGGGCTCGCTGCCCCAGTCCATGGGCACCATGCTCGGCGGACACGACGTCGTCACCATGCTCATCGCGCTCGTCGTCGTCGCAGCCGTCATCGGAAGCCAGCTGCGCACCCGCGCCCGCCGCAAGAAGCTCGACCTCCCCGTCGAGCCGGGGGCCGCCCTCATCGCGAAGCTCGCGATCGTCGCGGTCGCCGTCCTCGCCTTCGCGTGGCTCCTCTCCGCACACAAGGGCCTGCCGATCATCCTGATCATCCTGGCCGTGCTGATCATGCTCTACACGTTCATCCTCCAGCGCACCGTCTTCGGCCGGAACGTCTACGCCATGGGTGGCAACCTCTTCGCGGCCAAGATGAGCGGTGTGCGCACCGAGCGCGTCAACTTCCTCATCTTCGTCAACATGGGTGTGCTCGCTGCCCTCGCCGGCATCGTCACGACCGCCCGCGCAGGAGGCGCCGTCGCCTCCGCCGGAAACACGTACGAGCTCGACGCCATCGCCGCTGCCTTCATCGGCGGCGCGGCCGTGACCGGTGGAGTTGGTACGGTTATCGGCGCAGTCATCGGCGCGATGATCATGGGTGTCCTCAACATGGGACTCTCGATCCTCTCCGTCGACTCGGCGTGGCAGTCGGTCATCAAGGGCCTCGTGCTGCTGCTCGCAGTCGCCATCGACGTCCTCGGCAAGCGCCGGGGCGGACGCAGCTGATCAGTGCTCCGCCGCCCGCGCCCACCCGGCGCTGGCGGCGGAGCGGCTCGGCCGAGCGCCGACGTGCACGAACCAGGACAGCAGAAGACCAGCATCACCACGACGACGAGCGAGAGAAGAGGACGCGCATGCCCACCGATCGCGTCGCGTCGTCGAACCTCTCCCTCATCCTCGAGCGCCTCCACCGCGGCGGCCAGGCCTCCCGAGCCGAGCTGACCCGCGAGACAGGCCTCAACCGCTCCACCATCGCCGCGCTCGTCGCAGAGCTCGCGGATCGGCGCATCGTCGAGGAGCAGGAACCGGTCGCCACGAACCTCGTCGGACGGCCCAGCCCCATCGTCAACCTGTGCGACAAGATCGTCGCCGTCGCCGTCGTCCCAGAAGTGGATGCGCTCAACGTCGGCGTCGTGAGCTTCCGCGGCGAGCTGCTGAAGCGCATCCGCTTCGAGACCGAGAAGCCGCCGACCGCCAAAGAGGCCGTCGCCATCGTCAAGGCGCTTGTCGAGGGCCTCAGCGAGAGCCTCGACACCCTCTACGAATGCGTCGGCATCGGCGTCGCCGTGCCCGGCCTCGTCCGCGCATCTGACGGCTTCGTGCGCTGGGTGCCGCACTTCGAGTGGCGCGACGTGCCACTCGCCGAGCAGATGCAGCAAGCCACGGGCCTCCCCGTCCTCGCCGCGAACGACGCCAACCTCGGCGCCGTCGCCGAGCACATCTTCGGCGCGGGCCGCGGCATCAGCAACATGCTCTACATGAACGGCGGCGCGAGCGGCATCGGCGGCGGCATCATCGCCGACGACCGACTCCTGCACGGTGTCGCCGGGTACGCGGGCGAGTTCGGCCACAACCTCGTCGCGACCCCCGCGGCGCTCGGCAACTCAGGCGATGACGAACTCGAACGCGTCGTCAGCAGGCGCCGACTCCTGGCCGCGCTCGGCACGAAGAGCGCGAGCGACGACGAGCTCGAGCGCATGCTCCAGCAGAGCATCGACCCCGCCGTGAAGCTCGAGACGCACCGGCAGCTCGGCGTCCTCAGCGTCGGCGTGCGCAACATGATCAACATCCTCAACCCCGAACGCGTCGTCCTCGGCGGGTTCCTCGGCGTGCTCCTCGACCTCGAACGCGACTACTTCCTCGAGATCCTCGCCGAGCACACCCTCGCCCCGAACTACGGCGAAGTCGAAGTGGTGCGCGCCGGGCTCGGCAGCGACCTGCTCTTCATCGGCGCCGCGGAACTGCAGTTCCAGGCGCTCATCGAACGCGCCCACCTGCACCGCTGACGCGGCGCGGCTCTGCGCCGCGCGCTTGGCCACGGCGCCTCGCCCGCTTCTCGGGATGGGTTTCTCGCTCTATTGCGGGAAATTTCCCCCAACGAAGTGAGATTCCCTTCCCGAGATTGCGTGATCGGGCTCTCGGGGCAGGTCCCGTCATCGTGCCCTGCGACTCGGGATGGCATGCACGCATGCGGATGGCGTGCACGCCATCCGGAAGCGCGCAACCCATCCGCAGACGGCATTGGCGGCGTCCGCCCCGGTGCGGCTGTGCGCTTGGCCACGGCGCCTCGCCCGCTTCTCGGGATGGGTTTCTCGCTTTATTGCGGGAAACTTCCCCCAACGAAGTGAGGTTCCCATCCCGAGGGCGGCGGACCGCCGGGACTGGATGCCGAAAACCCGGCCGACACTCCCGACTAGGCGGGGTTGCGGACCTCGGGGAACGCGATGACCTGGCCGGAGTAGCAGAAGCCGCCGCCGAATCCGAGGAGCAGGGCCGGCCCACCTGGCTCGGCGACGCCCGCTTCGACCTGCTTGGCGAGGGCGATGGGGATGGATGCGGCTGAGGTGTTGCCCGAGTAGACGACGTCGCGCGCGACGACCTCGTCGGCGAGGCCGAGCTGCTTGCCGAGCGCGTCGATGATGCGCAGGTTCGCCTGGTGCGGGACGAACGCGACGAGCTCGTCCGCTCGCACGCCGCCTTTCGCGAGGGCGTCGATCGCGACGTGCTGCGCCTGCGTGATGGCCCAGCGGAAGACGCTGCGGCCTTCCTGCTCGAAGCGGCCGGAGGGCTGCTGGATGCGCACCAGGTTGCCCAGCTCGGGCTGCGAACCCCAGGCGACGGGTGCGATGCCGGGCGTCTCGCTGCGCTCGAGGACGACGGCGCCTGCGCCGTCGGCCATGAGGATGGCGGTGGTGCGGTCGGTCCAGTCCATGAAGTCGCTCATGCGCTCTGCACCGATGATGAGGGCACGGCTCGCGGAGCCCGCTTGGATCGCCTGGTCGGCGACGGCGAGGGCCTGCGAGAAGCCGGCGCACGCGGCGTTGAGGTCGAACGCGACGGGGTGCGTGGCGCCGATGCGCGTCGCCACCTGGGCGGCCGTCGACGGCGAGCGGTCCATGGCCGTCATCGTGGCGACGATGACCATGTCGATGTCGGTGCCATGCACGTCCGCCGAGAGCAGCGCCTTGACGCCGGCGGCTGCCGCGAGGTCGGTGACGCTCTGCCCCTCTGCGGCCAGGCGTCGCTCGCGGATGCCGACACGCGAGGTGATCCACTCGTCGCTGGTGTCGAGAGTCAGCGACAGCTCGTCGTTGGTGACGACGCGCTCTGGCGACTCGTAGCCGACTCCGACGATGCGCGAGTGCACTGGCTGAGGCTGGGAGAAGGAAAGCATGATCAACGCAGAATCCTACCCTCCGGTCAGTGTTCGTCTCTGTGGGTGGTGTTCGGAGCGTGGGGGCTCACCGGATTGCGCGCCGGAGCGGCAGGCGGCGGGCCAGAACGCGGCAGCTTGGCAGCCCGGCAGCGCGTCCGCGCGTCAACCGCGCGGCAGTGTCCCGATCTGGTCACCGGCCTCGTTGAAGACCACGAGCGAGTCGCCGTCGACCTCGGCGGTGCTCGCACCGAGCAGCCAGGTGTCGACGCCCTCGCAGAACATCATCGTCGAGGCGAGCGCCCCGAACTCGACCGTGCCGTCGGTCTCCGTCCACTCGCCCATGAGTCGGTTGCAGCCGTCGTTGCCCGTGACCTTGCCGTCGTCGGCGAGGTTGAGGCCCGGCTCGCCCTGCCCGCTCGAGTTCGGGGTGCCCCAGGTGCCGGCTGCGGATGCGGCGGGAGCCGCGCATCCGGTGAGGAGCAGGAGAGCCGCTGCCGCGACTGCGATGCTGACGCCGATGGTCTTCACGAGGGCTCCGATGCTCAGGGGGATGGCCACATCGTAGCGACTGGGCGCGGACGATCGGAGGGCCCCTCGCGGGCACCGTGTGGCGGAGCGGACGCACTCCTCGGGCGCGCAGGCCGCGCGGCTCACCGCGGAGGAACCGCCCTCCCAGGGTCACACGAGCGAGCGGATACCCTGTCGGCATGCCCGAACTGACCCCAGAACAAGTGGTGGCCCTCAAGGAGCTCGCGATGGGGTGCGCTCGCCGCGGGGACAGCCAGACGCTGCTGGAGCTCATCGACCAGGGCATGCCCGTCGATCTGCAGGATGCGGCCGGCAACACCGCGCTGATGCTCGCCGCGTACAGCGGTCACGCGGGCACGGTCGAGGCGCTCATCGGTCGCGGGGCCGACGTCGACCTGCGCAATGCGCGCGACCAGTCGCCGATCGCTGGTGCTCTCTTCAAGGGCGAGGATGAGATCGTGCGGCTGCTTCGGGATGCGGGTGCCGACCTCGACGCGGGGACGCCGTCCGCGCGCGCGACCGCGGACATGTTCGGACAGGCGCACCTGCTGGCCTGATCACCCCAGGGCGGTGGGCGAAACCTGACCGGCCGGACTGTGTCGTCGCGTTCGGTGAGCCGCGGAACAAGCGCTTGCCCCCGGGCGTTCGAATGAACGTGACCACTCTGACGCCGCACGCACCCCCGAGCGATGCCCTCGATCGGGCCCTCGCGTCGCTCGAATGGACGCTCGTCGGCTCGCACCGGCACCAGCTCACGTCCGGCGAGCCGTTCGCGCGACGCCACGATGGGCCGGGATTCGTCTACGTCTTCGACGGTGTCGCGCGCCTCACGGTGCAGGGCGCGCCGAGCGAGGACCTCGCGGCGGGGGAGCTCGTGTTCTTCCCGCGCGCGCATTCGATGTCGGTGCTGGCGACGGGTGACGTCGAGTTCATCGACGTGGGTTTCGAGGCGGCCCCGCTCGCGCACGCTGCGGCCGAGACGCTGCCCGCCGCGTTGGTCGTGCGCGACTTCGCGCGGCAGGAGCCGTCGATGGTGGCCCTCATCGATGGCATGGCGTGCGCCTGGGGCCGTGACAGCGAGTCCGGTCGGCGAGGGGGCGTGACCGGGCACCCTCGCGCGGGCGACGCCGTCATCTGCAGCCGCATCGCGACGACCATCGTGTCGACGGCGCTTCGGGCCTGGAACGAGGCGGGATGCGCGCCGGCGGGCTGGCTGCGTGACGTCACCGAGCCGCGCATCGCGGCCGCGCTCGAGGCGCTCCACCAAGAGCCGGGCCGCCCGTGGACGCTCGACGATCTCGGGAGGGTCGCGAGGATGTCGCGTTCGGCGTTCGCCCTGCGGTTCCAGGAGGCGGTCGGGGAGACGCCGATCGGGTACCTCACGCGTGTGCGCATGGAGACGGCGAAGGGGCTGCTGCTGCGGAGCGAGCTGACGATCGGCGCGGTCGCGAGCGGGCTGGGCTATGAGTCGCAGGCTGGCTTCAGCCGCGCGTTCCAGCGCCACACCGGGTCGACTCCGGGTCGCTGGCGGGTCGAGGCGCGGTCGGGGGCAGTCCAGCGGGGGCGCGCGAGCGCGTAGCGGGCATCCGCTCCAAGGCGTGGCCTGGACCCCGCGCGGGTGGATGCTGGCGCCCGCGGCACCCTCGCGCAGCCGACGCCAGCATCCGGAGCGACCTCAGTCGGCGCGGCCCGGGAACCGCGCGCTGCCGAAGATCAGGCCGCCGACGACCGCGGACGCCGAGGCGACGACGAGCGCGGGCGTGACGCCGATCAGGTCGATGAGGAGCCCACCGACTCCGGCGCCAAGGGTGATGGCGAGCTGGAACCCTGCGACGGAGAGCCCACCGCCCGACTCCATGCGGTCGGGCACGAGCCGGCCCATCCAGGTGCCGAGCGTCGTCAGCCAGCCGCCGAACCCGATGCCCCACGTGGTGACGGCCACCGCGACGAGCCACACTTCGCCGGGCGCGAGCGCGACGACGCCGATGGAGATGCCGATGAGCAGCGGCACGGCGAAGCGGAGCACCGCGAGGTGCCGGTCGACGAGGAGGCCGACGAGGAAGTTGCCTGCGACGCCTCCGACCCCGAACGCGACGAGCAGCGCGGCCACGCCGACGCTGTCGAGTCCTGGGACGCGGTCGATGGCGAGGCGGATGTACGTGAACGCGACGAAGTGCCCGAGGACGGTGAGGATGTGCCCCGTCAGGCCGACGCGGATGCCCGGGACGCGCAGGGTGTCGACCAGCGAGCGCAGGCCGCCGCTCGACGCGGTCGGCGGCACGTGGGGCAGCGCGACGCGCAGGGCGATGGCGACCGCCACGGTCACGATGGCGACGCTCGCGAAGATGAGGCGCCAGTCCATGATCGTCCCGAGGTAGCTGCCGAGCGGCACGCCGGCGACGGTCGCGACCGTCGTCCCCGTGTTGACGAGCATGATGGCGCGCCCCAGGTGCCTGGGCTGCGAGAGGCTCGCGGCGATCGCGATCGACATGGCCCAGAAGGCGCCGAGCGCGGCGCCGAGGAGGAGGCGCGCGACGAGCAGCAGCACGAAGCCGGGCGCGACGGCCACGATCGCGCTCGAGAGCGCCGCGGCCCCGGCGAGGATCACGAGGAGGGTGCGGCGGTCGAGGCGAGGGACGAGGATGCCGATGGTCGGGGCGGTGAGGAACCCGACGAACGCGGTCACCGTGACGGTCTGACCCGCCTGCCCCTCGGTGATGCCGAGCGACGCGGCCATCGAGGGCAGCAGGCTCGGTGGCAGGAACTCGGCGAGGACGAGCACGAAGCTCGTCGCCATCATGGCCGCGATGGCGGCCCACGCCGTCTTCGCGGGAATCTGCGTCCGTGGCGCCTGCGTCGCGGGGACGATGGGGATGGTTCCGGTGGTCATGCCCTCACCCTCGCCGAAGACGGCGTCTCGTGGTTGATCGTGCGTCCGCGGGAGGTAACCGAACGTCCCGCATCCCGAGTGGCGCAGGAACTGGAAAGCGCGCGCAGGTCAGTTGCGTGCCTTGCGGGGGATGACGACCTCGCGGATGAGCAGGATGATGCCTGCGGAGATCGGGATGGCGACGAGCGCGCCGAGCAGGCCGAGCAGCGTGCCGCCCGCGAGGGCCGCGATGAGCACCACGGAGCCGGGGATCTGCACGGCCTTCGACATGACGCGCGGCGTGAGGATGTACGCCTCGACCTGCATGTAGACGAGCATCGAGATGAGCACGATCAGCGCCGAGATCGGCGACGCGAAGAGCGCGATGATCGTCATGACGACGGTCGTGATGATCGTTCCGATGAGCGGGATGAGCGTGATGAAGAACACGACGACGGCGACGATGAAGGGGTACGGGGCGCCGACCGCCCACAGCAGCAGGCCGCTGAACACGGAGTTGATGAACGCGAGCACGACCATGCCGCTCAGGTAGGAGCCGACGGACGCCATGATGCGCTCGGCGTAGTCCTCGAAGCGCGGTCGCACCGACGCGTCGATGAGCGAGTAGCCGGCCTGCTTCATCTTCCCGAGCGTCGCGACGAAGTTGATGACGAGGATGAAGATGAAGATGCCGCTCGAGACCCCGTTGACGATGGTCGTTCCGACTTGCAGCGCGCCGCCGCCGACGGTGGCCCAGGTATTGGGGTCGACGAGCGTGTCCTGAGCCCAGTCGAGGGCGTTCTGGGCGGCGCCGTTGGTCGCCTTGTTGACGTCGTCGAACCAACCCTCCGCGATGAGGCGGTCGATCTCCTGCGGCACGGTCGTCGCGAGCTGCGTGATCTGCGAGACGAGGATGGGCACGACGACCCAGACGAGGCCGACGACGATCGCGGTGAAGGCCAGGATGACGACGACGATCGCCATCCCGCGCTTCAGCCCCTTTCGCTGCAGCCAGCGCACCAGTGGGTCGAGGCCGAGCGTGATGAAGAACGCCACGAAGATCGACACGAGCACGGAGGACAGCTGCATGACGGTGGTCGCGAGGAGCGCCGCGAGCAGCAGTCCGATGGCGACCCAGAAGCCCCACATGACGGGGTTCCTGCGGAACAGGTCGGCGGACGTCTTGGACAGTGCCGGTCGGGTTGGGTCGGACATCGGTGCCTCCTCGGCAGCAAGGGGATGCGCTCACCAGGGAGGGCGTCTGCTCGCCAAGGCTAGGGCACGTTCGGGGCGCACGGTTATGTATGCACAAGCTGGCAATGCCTGGGAGGTGCTTGCCCGAAAGCCACCTAATGCATACATTGAGGGGTGTTCGACCGAGGAGGTTCCATGCGCGCCAGTGATCGGGTCTACGCGGTGCTCCGCGAGGAGATCCTCGCGGGCGCGCTCCCACCCGGCACCGTCCTGACCGAGGTGGAGCAGGGACGTCGCCTCGATGTCTCCCGCACGCCGGTCCGCGGCGCCTTCACTCGGCTTCTCGCCGACGGCTTGGTCCGCAGTCAGTCGCCCAGGGTCCTCGTCGTCTCCGAGATCAGCACCGAGCGGGTCGTGCAGCTCTACGAGCTCCGAGAAGCGCTCGAGACGCAGGCAGCGGCGCTCGCGGCCATGCGCCGTGAAGCAACGCAGTTCGAGGCCATCCGCACCCGGCTGCTCGGTGCGCCGCAGCTGCTCGAGCTCGGTGACGCAGGTGTCATCGAGTACTTCGAGTTGGTGGATGCCCTCGACCGCGCCATCGACGAGGCGGCCGCCAGCGAGTACCTGAGCGTGGCGCTCGAGTCGTGCCGCCTCCACTCATCACGAGTACGCAGGCTCTCAAGCCATAATCCGGAACGACTCCGGGAAGCGGCGAGCGAGCATCTCGGCGTCGTCGACGCGATCCTCGCGAGGGATCCGCGCCTCGCGTCGCACGCGACCCACTTCCACCTGCATCGCAGCCTCACGACCGCCCTCGCCTCACTGCAGGCGCATGGTCCGCCGCCGACCGCGCCGCACCCGACCCTGTCTCAGCCATCTCCTTCCGAAGGGATCCTCTCCACGTGAACCTCCACGACGTCCGAGTCCACCGCAGCGACGAGAACCTCGAGCGCCACGACCAGCTGGCGTGGAAGATCGCCGAAGTCGCGGCCGACCCCGTCACCGTCCAGGCAGACGTGACCGACATGGTCATCAACCGGGTCATCGACAACGCCGCCGTCGCAGCAGCCTCCCTCACGCGCGCCCCGATCGTCGCGGCCCGTGACCAGGCGCTCGCGCACGGCGTCTCGCGGCACGGCGCCGGTTCGACGCTCTTCGGGCTCGAGGATGCGCAGCGCACGTCCCCGGAGTGGGCGGCCTGGGCGAACGGCGTCGCCGTGCGCGAGCTCGACTACCACGACACGTTCCTCGCCGCCGAGTACTCGCATCCGGGTGACAACATCCCGCCGATCCTCGCCGTCGCCCAGCACCTCGCGGGCCAGCGGGCGATCTCCGGCGAGCAGCTCGTGCGCGGCATCGCGACGGGCTACGAGATCCAGATCGACCTCGCCAAGGGCATCTGCCTCCACGAGCACAAGATCGACCACGTCGCTCACCTCGGCCCGTCGGCCGCGGCCGGCATCGGCACGCTCCTCGGCCTCGACACGGAGACGATCTTCCAGGCCGTCGGGCAGGCGCTCCACACGACCACGGCGACGAGGCAGTCGCGCAAGGGCGAGATCTCGACGTGGAAGGCGCACGCGCCGGCCTTCGCCGGGAAGATGGCCGTCGAGGCCGTCGACCGCGCGATGCGGGGCCAGACCAGCCCGACCCCCATCTACGAGGGCGAAGACGGGGTCATCGCCTGGCTCCTCGGCGGCGTGGATGCGCGCTACCAGGTGCCGCTCCCCGCCGCGGGGGAGTCGAAGACCGCGATCCTCGACAGCTACACGAAGGAGCACTCGGCCGAGTACCAGGCGCAGGCCTGGATCGACCTCGCCCGCAAGCTCCACAACGAGCACCCGCAGCTCGCGACGGCTCCCGACCGGATCGAGCGCATCCTCATCCGCTCCTCCCACCACACGCACTTCGTGATCGGCTCCGGCGCGAACGACCCGCAGAAGTACGACCCGATGGCCAGCCGGGAGACGCTCGACCACTCCATCCCGTACATCTTCACGGTCGCGCTGCAGGACGGCGCCTGGCACCACGTCGGCTCCTACGCGCCCGAGCGCGCGGGGAGGCCGGACACGGTCGAGCTGTGGAAGCGCGTCGTGACCGAGGAGGACCCGGAGTGGACCCGCCGCTACCACTCGCTCGACATCGCCGAGAAGGCGTTCGGCGGCAGCGTCGAGATCACGCTCACCGACGGCACCGTCATCCGCGACGAGATCGCGGTCGCCGACGCGCACCCGCTCGGCGCGAGGCCGTTCGCGCGGGCCGAGTACGTCGACAAGTTCCGCACCCTCGCGACCGGAGTCGTCGACGAGGGCGAGATCGAGCGGTTCCTCGACACCGCGCAGCGCCTCCCGGAGCTGGCACCCGGGGAGCTCGGCCAGCTCGGCTTCGTCGCCCTGCCCGGCACGATCGAGTACACCGAGGGTGGGGGGATCTTCTGATGCTGTACGCCAAGACCAGCCCCGCCGACAAGCGTGCCGCGTTCCGCGCGAGCCTCGCGAGCGGCGATCTGCTTCGCTTCCCCGGCGCCTTCAACCCGCTCTCGGCCCGCCTCATCGAGCAGAAGGGCTTCGAGGGCGTCTACATCTCGGGCGCCGTGCTCTCCGCCGACCTCGGGCTGCCCGACATCGGCCTCACGACGCTCACCGAGGTGGCCGGTCGCGGCAAGCAGATCGCCCGCATGACGGAGCTGCCCGCCATCATCGACGCCGACACGGGCTTCGGCGAGCCCATGAACGTCGCGCGCACCGTGCAGGAGCTCGAGGATGCGGGGCTCGCCGGCATGCACATCGAAGACCAGGTCAACCCGAAGAGATGCGGACACCTCGACGGCAAGCAGGTGGTCGACGAGGAGACCGCGCTCAAGCGCATCAGAGCGGCGGTGGATGCGCGGCGCGACGACAACTTCCTCGTCATGGCACGCACCGACATCCGGGCCGTCGAGGGGCTCGACGCCTCCATCGACCGAGCCAAGAAGCTCGTCGATGCGGGCGCCGACGCCATCTTCCCCGAGGCCATGGCCTCGCTCGAGGAGTTCGAAGCCATGCGCGCCGCGGTGGACGTGCCGCTGCTCGCCAACATGACCGAGTTCGGCAAGAGCGAGCTCTTCACGGTGCAGCAGCTCGCCGACGTCGGCATGAACCTCGTCATCTGGCCCGTCTCGACCCTGCGCATCTCCATGGGCGCGACGGCGGGCGCGCTCGACGAGCTCATCAGCAACGGGACCCTCACCGGCAAGCTCGACGACATGCAGCACCGCTCGGAGCTGTATGACCTTGTCGACTACGAGGGGTATAACCACTTCGACAGCGGAGTATTCAATTTCAGCGTTCAGGAAAGGCCAGGTCAACGATGACTGAGCAGGAGATCTACAAGGGCCTCGCAGGGGTGCCCGTCGACTACAGCGCCATCTCGAAGGTCAATCCGGAGACGAACTCCCTGCTCTACCGCGGCTACCCGGTGCAGGAGCTCGCGGCGCAGAAGAGCTTCGAGGAGGTCGCCCTGCTGCTGTGGGGCGGCGAGCTGCCGAGCGAGGCCGAGCTCGCCGAGTTCGTGGCGCAGGAGCGGGCGGGTCGTGCGCTCGCGGACAACGTGCGTGCCGTGATCGACGCGCTGCCGACGTCGGCGCATCCCATGGACGTGGTGCGAACGGCCGTCAGCATCATCGGCGCCAACGACCCGGATGCGGAGGACCCGTCGGCGGATGCGGAGCTCGCGAAGGCGAAGGCGCTGTTCGCCGCGCTGCCCGCGATCGTCGCGTACGACCAGCGGCGCAGGCACGGGCTGGAGCTCGTCGAACCGCGCGATGATCTCGACTACTCGCAGAACTTCCTCTGGATGACGTTCGGTGAGGAGGCCGCCCCCGAGGTCGTCGACGCCTTCCGCGTCTCGATGGTGCTGTACGCCGAGCACTCGTTCAACGCCTCCACCTTCACCGCCCGCGTGATCACCTCCACGACGGCCGACCTCTACTCGGCGGTCGTCGGCGCCGTCGGCGCGCTCAAGGGTGCACTGCATGGCGGCGCGAACGAGGCCGTCATGCACACGTTCGACGAGATCGGCGAGGCCGCCAACGTCGAGGCGTGGCTCGACGACGCGCTCGCGAGCAAGAAGAAGATCATGGGCTTCGGGCACCGCGTCTACAAGAACGGCGACTCACGCGTGCCCACCATGCACGCGGCGCTCGAGCGGCTGGTCGAGCACTACGACCGACGCGACCTGCTCGAGCTGGCCGAGGCCCTCGAGAAGAGCTTCGGCGAGCGGAAGGGCATCAAGCCCAACCTCGACTACCCGGCTGGCCCCGTCTACCACCTCATGGGGTTCGACACCCAGACCTTCACGCCGCTCTTCGCGGCGGCGCGCATCACGGGCTGGACGGCTCACATCATGGAGCAGGCGGCGGCCAACTCGCTCATCCGCCCACTCGCGGTCTACAACGGCGTCGACGAGCGCCACCTCGACGGCTGACCCGCGGATTGACCCGCGGGCTCGCCCGGGCCTCGCTCGACGATTCGGGATGGGAATGTCGCTTCGTGCTGGGGAACTTCCCACAACGAAGTCATCTTTCCATCCCGAGCGTCGAGGAGGCATTGGCTGGGGGAGCCGCGCGTGCGGCACCGCTCAGCGCGGACGGATGCTGGCCGACGTCTCGAGGAGCCTCGGCGCCTCGAGACGGTACAGCCCCCACGTGCCGCTGCGCTCATAGCTGAGGTACCCGCCGTCGACGAGGATCCGCAGGTGGTGCGAGGCGGTCGACTGCGCGCATCCGAGGGCGGCGACCAGCTCGGTCACCGTCGTCGGCCGGTCGGGGTTCGCCGCGACGAGCGAGAGGATGCGCAGCCTCGTCGGGTCGGCGAGGACCTGGAGTCCGTGAGCCAGCGCGTTGGCGCCCGCAGCGTCGAGCGGAGCCGCGGATGCGTCACCGGGCCACGCGAAGTCAGGAGTCGGAGTCACGACCACGCCCGCCCACCTGCCCGAGGCGCAGCTTGGTGCACAGGTACTGAAGCGTGCGCAGCTCGTCGGGATCGAGCGCGCTCGTCATGCGGTCCTGGATGTTGCGCATGTGGGTGCGCGCCGCGCGTGTGAACTCGGCGCGGCCATCCGGGGTGATCTCGATGAGCGTGGAGCGCAGGTCGAGGCGGTCGTCGATCTTGACGAGGAGGCCGCGCTGCACAAGCCGGTCGACGAGCCTCGACACGGACGACTGTGTGATGAGCACGTTGCGGTTCAGGTCTCGCAGGCGGATGCGCCCCTGCGGTTCGCGGACGACGTTGAAGAGCACGTCGTACTCGTTCATCGACATCGAATTGCTCGCGAACTCGCCACGCAGCTCACGCATGATGGAGACCTGCGCACGAAACAGCGATTCCCAAGCCTCTACCGGGTTGCTTGTCGTCGGCATCGGGCCTCCTGCTTCTTCGTCTCGGCAGCTTCCGTCGAGTGTACTGGCCAGTACATTGCTCGGCGGAATCCGGCGCGACGATGGGGCAGGACTGCCCGTATCCGGGTGTTCCGATGCGGAGTAGCGACCGGTTCGGCGTGCGCTCAGAGACGGTCGGGTGACTGCGCGTTCGGGTACAGGACATCGACGTCGGCGTGGCGGTCGAAGCGGTACCCGGTTCCGCGCACCGTGCGCACGATGTCGCCATACGCGCCGAGCTTCGAGCGGAGGCGTCGGACGTGCACGTCGATGGTGCGCTCGTTTGGTCGTTCCTCGTCGCTGTCGCGCCAGAGGATGTCGATGATCTCCGTGCGGTCGACGGTACGGCCCTCGCGAAGCACGAGCGCCTGGAGGAGCTCGAATTCCTTGTAGGTGAGGCCGGCGTTCTCGCCTGAGACGCTCACGCGCTTGCGGGTCGTGTCGATCGTGACACCCTCGGCCGGGTCCGGCTGGTGGTCCTCCTCGACACCGCGCGCGGCGAGCGCCTGCGGGTCCTGGAGCGCGAGGCGGACGACTTCGACGTCGCGACCGCCCGCGCCCTTGGGGGCGAGCGCCACGGCGGCGTGCGTCTCAGCGTGCGGCGCGACCTCGGCCGTGACGCGCTTGAGCGCTTCGACGAGCTCGGTGAGCGTCGTTCCGTCGAGGGTGGCCTTGGCCTCGTCGAGGCCGACGTAGAGAACGAAACCGCGCGCTTCAGGCGCGGCGGGGACCGCCTGGACATAGGCGGGGCGGGGGGTTTCTGGGATCTGGGTCACGGCATTCAGGGTGCGGGGGCGGCGGAAGTCGGTTGCGAGAGACATTGGATGAAGTCCTTGGAGGTGATGATGCTCGAAGCGCCCGCGTGTCGGCGGGGCTGGTTCGCGACGGTTCGCGAACGATGCCGAGGGGCTGGAGCCTCGGCGGGATGCGACCGGGTGCAGAGAGCAGAGCGGTCACGCTGGCCCAAGGGGCGCAGTGTTCCTTCTTCGAGAGCGAGCTTCACGGAGAAGGGGGCGAAGAATGCGGCGACTCGACGAGCAGAATTCGGAGTCAGCGACACATTCGACAGGACATCGCGGTGCTGGGCATCATCATGCCAGCGGTTCCCGTCGCCGAAAAGGCGGTCAGGGTGCGCGATGGGTTCGTCATGCGGCCAGTATGTTTCTTCGTGACCGCGCATGTCAACAGGTGACGCGAAGTTTATTCCGCGACACCGTAGAGGCGGTCGCCAGCGTCGCCGAGGCCCGGGACGATGAAGCCGTCCTCGTTCAGGCCCTCGTCGAGCGCTCCGACGACGACGGTGACGTTCCGGCCGTCGAACGCCTCGCGCATCCGCTCGATGCCCTCCGGCGACGCGACGATGCAGATCGCCGTCACGTCGACCGCGCCTGCGTCGAACAGGAAGTCGATCGCGGCGACAAGTGAACCGCCGGTCGCGAGCATCGGGTCGAGCGCGAAGCACTGGCGGTTCGCGAGATTCTCGGGAAGTCGCTTCGCGTAGGTCTCCGGCTGCAGCGTCTCCTCGTTGCGACGCATCCCGAGGAAGCCGACCTCGACGTTCGGGACGAGCTTGAGGAAGCCGTCGAGCATGCCGAGGCCAGCGCGGATGATCGGCACGACCAGCGGGACGGGATCGGTCATGCGGAGCCCCGTGGTCTTCGCGACGGGCGTCTGCAGTTCGTAGGACTCCGTGCGCACGTCACGGGTCGCCTCGTAGCTGAGCAGCGTCACCAACTCCTCGACAAGCGAGCGGAACTGCTGCGACGAGGTCTTCTTGTCCCGCAGCACCGAGAGCTTGTGGGTGATGAGCGGGTGGTCGGCTACGTGCAGGCGCATGAAATACAGAGTAACGAAGCCGGAGGCATCCCGGTGACATCCGCGCAGACCGGCGGCCGCCGGCGGTGGGAGGATGGGCGGCGTGTCACTTCACGTCGACGAGCGCCTGCACGAGCTCATGGGAATCGCCCTTGGCGAGGCCGAACTGGCGCTCGCGAGCGAGGACGTGCCCATCGGGGCCGTCGTCACCGACGCATCCGGCGCCGTCATCGCGACGGCCCACAACGAGCGCGAGCTGACCGGCGACCCGACGGGTCACGCCGAGGTGCTCGCCCTGCGCCGCGCAGCTGTACGGCTCGGCACGTGGCGGCTCGACGGATGCACGCTCGTCGTCACGCTCGAGCCGTGCGCCATGTGCGCGGGCGCGATCCTCTCCGCTCGCATCGGCACCCTCGTCTACGGTGCCTGGGACGACAAGGCGGGTGCCGTGGGGTCGCGCTATGACCTCGTGCGCGATCGACGGCTCCCAGAACGCGCCGTCGTCATCGCGGGAGTGCGCGAGGTGGAATGCGCGGCCCTCGTGCGGGGATTCTTCCGTGACTGACTCCCCGAGTGCTGTCGGCTAGTCGACGGAGCGGATGACGATCGACTCGGTGCTGACGTGCACGTTGTGGCGTTCCGTCACGTCCGGCTCCACGAAGATCGCCTCCGCGTGAGGCGCCGCCTCACGGACGAGGGCGCGCAGCTGGGCGAGGACGGGGGGAAGGTCGAGCACCTGGGGGAGGTTCAGCACGGAGACGCGCACGCCGACGAGCGTGACTCGGTCATCGACTTCCACGCTGCGCACCTGGAGCACTTCACCCACGTGCGGGTTTTCGAGCAGCAGTTCGCGGATGTGTGCGGCGAGTTCCGGATTCGGCACGAGTTCCCCTTCGACGGTGACGAGTAACGGCCAGCATACCGAGACCACCCTGACGGCTGTCAGAGCAGGTGCTGCATTCGAGCGTTGTCGGTGGTGCATCCGTACAATCCGGGTATGACGGCACTGACATACGCGTTCCTCGGCGGCGGCAACATGAACGGCGCGATCCTGCGCGGGCTGCTGGATGCGCCCCTCGGCGAGGGCGCGCGTGTCCACGTCACGACGAGGTCGGCGGCTTCGGCCGCCGCCGCTGAGCGCGACGATCGGGTCTCGACGACCGCGCTCGAGAACGACCCGCGGGCGAACCTGGCCGCAGTCGAGCGCGCGGACGTCGTCGTCCTGGGCGTCAAGCCCTATCTCATCGGGGAGCTCCTCGACGAGATCGCGTCCTCGCTCAAGCCGGATGCCGTGGTCATCTCCGTGGCGGCCGGTGTGCGCCTCGAGAGCCTGGCCGCCCGGCTGCCGGAGGGCTCCCAGATCGTCCGATCGATGCCGAACACGCCCGCGAGCATCGGACTCGGCGTGACGGGTCTCGCCGCCAACGCGTCGACCAGCGAGGAGTCGCTCGCCGTCGCGGTCGCGCTCTTCGAGAGCGTGGGACGCGTCGCCACCGTCGGCGAAGACCGCATCGACGCGCTCGCGGCTGTCTCGGGCTCTGGGCCCGCGCACGTCTTCCTGCTGATCGAGCAGTACCTCGAAGCGACGAAGCGCCTGGGCTTCGATGAAGACCTCGCCAAGGAGCTGGTGGTCGGAACGTTCGAGGGGGCCGTCGGCATGGTCGTCCGCGACCCGGACACCGAACCGGCCGAGCTGCGCCGGCGCGTGACCAGCCCCAACGGCACCACCGAGCGCTCCGTCGCCGAGCTGCAGGACGGCGACCTCGCGGGCCTCTTCGAGCGGGCGTTCGCCGCCAACCAGCGACGCTCGGCCGAGCTCGCCGCGGAGAACTCCTGAGCGTCCCCACGCTTCTCCCGCACGGCGGCGGGCCGTGGGGCCAGGGATGCGTAGGCTTGATGACTTGAACGAACAGCGGGAGGGGCGGCCATGAGCGGTCGGAAGCATGTCTTCACGGAAGACCTGTACCTCGTGCTCGGCGTCTCCCGCAGCGCGTCGTTGGAGGAGATCCGACGAGTCGGGCGCGCGAGGCAGCGGGAATCGCATCCCGACCTCGGTGGAAGCTCCGACGACTTCGTGCGGGTCCGCCTCGCGGTCGAGGTGCTCACCGAGGAGAGCACTCGCCGAGAGCATGACGCCTGGCTCTCCGGCGGGGGCTCGCGCCGCGTCCGCTCACAGCAGCGAGCTCAATGGGCTCCGACGAGCAGACGCTCGGCGGGTGGCGGCGGCCGATTCCGCACGCCGCCTCGCTCCGGGGCGACGAAGGAATCCGCCACCTCAGCCCCGCGCCGCAGCGCGCACGCGGAACCCGCGACCCGCGACGCCCCGCCCCCTGCCCGCATCCCAGCCCAGAACTTCGACGTCCGACGCATGGCCTGGTTCCGCACGCGCTGGCCGGAGCACCCCGTGTACTGGCCGCCGGCGGCGGCCGCTCCGCGTCCGTTCACGCGGCGCGAGCTGACGGCAGTCTCGGTGCACGCGGCCATCGTCGTCATCGGCGCCCTCCTCCTCGTGCTCGACGTGTCGCTCGCGCGGCTCACCGTTCCGACGTTCGGGCCTGGCGCGGAGCCGACGATGTGGCCCGCCGTCCTCCTCTACGTGGGGTTGAGCGCGGCCTGGCTCGTCCTGCGGCTCAGGGTCCGCGCGAATCGCTGGGCACTGACCATGTGGCTCGCGACCCTCGTCATCGCCATCGCGGCGAGCGTGCTGTCGGCGACCCTCGGCGTCATGTCCCTGTTCGCCACGACGGCAGGCATGCAGAACCCGGCCTTCGCGAGCCTGCTCGTGCAGGCCGCCATCTACCTCGCCGCGGCCGTGTCCGGCTACTTCGCGTGGTCGAGTCTCGCGCAGCGGCGCATCGCCGTCACCAGGGAACGGCTGCTGGTGCAGCTCGCGAACGAGTCAGCCCCGCCTGCCGCTGGTGGCAGGCGGGTCTGGGGTGAACCAGGCCAGACGGCCATGGATGCGGGCGGCACTGCCGGCGGAACGAACCCCATGCGCGCCTTCCTCGCCCAGCGCTCCGTCGGCGAGCCGCTCGCTCAGCTTCTCCGCATCCCGGGCGTTCGCGTCGTGCACGGGCTGCGCGTCCCCGGCCAGAATGCCGGTTCGATCGCGCACGCCATCGTCAGCGGACGCAGGGTCGCGCTCGTCAACGACGAGCTGTGGGCGCCCGGCACGTACGGCATCTCGCGTGACGGTGAGCTCACGCACAACGGCGTCGCCTTCTCCTCACCCGCGGCCGAGTTCCCGCACGCCGTCGAGCGCTTCCACGAGCTGTTCGGGGAGATGTCCGAGGTTCGCGGCTGGATGACGGTCGTCGCGGAACGCGAGGGGCCCCTCGAGGTCGACAACGCGCTCACCTGGCAGCGAGTTCGCCTCGCCACGACGGAGTCGCTGCTGCGCGAAGTCGGCGACTGGCTCGCCGGCGACGGCAACCGGGTCGACCGGCTGCTGCTGCGTGACCTGATCGCGCACAAGCGCTGACCCGGCCTCCGTCGCGCAGCCGACAGACAGCGCCACGGAATCATTCGTGCGACCGATCCCACGGCATCCACCGCTGAGTAGCGTCGAAGCATGAGCAACCACAGCATGACTCCGACCCCGACCGGCAGTGCTCCGCTCACCGAGCAGTCCGCCTCCGGCAGCAGCAGACTCACGTACGACCACGCGTTGAGCCCGATCGGCCGCGGGAAGGGGTGGTGGAGGGGCGTCCTCTTCATCGCGTTCCTCATCGTCGGCTTCTTCGTGACGTCCATGACGATCGGCGCCGTGGGCATCCTCATCTCCACCCTCACCGGTGAACTCAGCCCGGAGGCGCTCGGAGACGCGGTTGAGAGTGGCGTCATCCCCATGACGCCCGCGATCTTCGTCACCAACAACCTCGCGCTCGCGGCGCTCCTCCCGCTGGCCTACCTCGGCCAGCGGATGCTGTTCGGCGTCCGACCGGGCACCATCTCGTCGGTCACCGGCCGCTTCCGCTGGGCCTGGTTCCGCAAGCTCGCCCTGGTGATCGTTCCGGTCTTCGCCGTCTACTCGGCCGCGCTGTTCCTGCTCGAGCCCGCCGAGCTCAACATCGATGGCACGGCGATGCTCATGCTCGTCTTCGTGCTGCTCACGACGCCCTTCCAGGCCGCCTCCGAGGAGTACGTGGCCCGCGGCGGCTTCCAGCGCGCGGCCGGCTCGTGGTTCGCTGGCCCGCAGCTTTCCTTCATCGTCGGAACCGCCCTCTCTGCGACGCTCTTCTGCCTCGCGCACGGCGCGGGTGACTGGTGGCTCATCGGGTACTACTTCTTCTTCGGCGTGATCATGTCGGTCACCGTCAAGTACACGGGCGGGCTCGAGAGCGCCGTGCTCATCCACTCTGCGAACAACGTCATGCTGTTCATCCCGGCCGTGCTGACCGGCCAGCTCAGCGAGGGCATCGACCGCTCCGCGGGTGCGGGTGGACCGATCATGCTCCTCCCGGCCGCGTTCCTGGCCATCGTCGCCGCCTTTGTGATCTGGCGTGCGAAGAAGGACGGCATCGAGACCACGACGGCCCCGCTCGTCACCGCGAAGCAGCGTCGCGAGGCCGAGGCTCGGGCCGCCTACGAACTGCACGCTCAGCAGCAGGCGCAACTCGCACAGCAGGCCGCGCAGCAGCCGATGCAGACCTACGGCGACGCGCCGAATCAGGCCTACGGTCAGGCTGCGAGCCAGCAGCCCGGCCAGGTGCCGAACCAGCACTACGGCCAGGCCCCGAACCAGGGTCAGCCGCAGCCGGGTTCGACGCCGCCGGCTGGCACGAACCAGCGTCCCGAGTAGCGCCGGTCGCTCGGCCGAACCCCCGGTACGACGAAGCCCCTCGAGATGGAACCAGCGTCCATCGCGAGGGGCTTCTCCGCGTCAGCGGGCGTCGAACGCGTGCTTCGCCTCGGCCGCGAGGCTCGGTTCTCGGAACACGGCGAGGGCGGTCGCCGCGAGCATCCGAGCCCCGTCAGCGATGGTCGCCGAGGCGTTCGGACCATCCGCGGCCTCGGCGAACTCCCTCGTGTGGGTGACCCCGCCAGGGATGAGCTGGATCATCGGGTGAATCGACGGGACGACGTGGCTGACGTTGCCCATGTCGGTGGACCCGGTGATGGGCTCCTCCGTGACCGGCCGCCCGATCCGCTCGTAGGCCGAGTGGGCGAGATCCGCGAGCACCGGGTTCGAGATGAGCGAGTAGTAGGCGGGGGTGTTCTCCTCGATCAGCACCGAGGATCCCGTCGCGAGCGCGGCACCTTCGAAGCAGGCACGCACCCTGGGCACGATGTTCTCCAGCAGATGGTCCCGCTCGTTGGCGCGCACGAAGATACGAAGCGCCGCACGCTCGGGAATGATGTTGGGCGCCTGCCCACCGTCGGTGACGATGGCATGCACGCGGGCATCGTCGGTCAGCTGCTGCCGCAGCAGGCCGATCGCCGTCAGCGACAGCGTGGAGGCGTCGAGCGCGTTGATGCCCAGCTCCGGGCTCGCGGCAGCGTGGCTGGCGCGCCCCGTGAACGTGACGTCGAGCGCCACCCGGGACAGCGTCGAGCCGCCGACGGTGTTCGTCGCCGCAGGATGCACCATGATCGCGAGGTCGATGCCGTTCAGCACCCCTCCCTCGATCATCGGGACCTTGCCAGCGGCCCCCTCTTCGCCTGGGCTGCCGATCACGACCAGGTGCGCAGGGGTCCCGGGGGTGGCCGTGAGCGCGTCCTTCAGCAGGATCCCCGCGCCGAGCCCGCTGGCCGCGATGATGTTGTGTCCGCAGGCGTGGCCGATGCCCTCGAGGGCGTCGTACTCGCAGAACACGGCGATCGTGGGGGTCTCGTCGCCCGCATCCGGGGTCGACCAGCGGCCGACGAATGCCGTGTCGAGGCCCGCGAACCCGCGTTCGACCGCGAACCCGGCCGACTCGAGCTCGGACGTGAGCCGCGCCGCGGCGTGCACCTCGGTGAAGCGGATCTCCGGGTTGGCGTGCAGGTCGGCGGCGACGTCGACGAGCAGGGGCAGTCGGGCCGGCAGGTGTGCGCCGAGCTCGTCGACGATGGCGGGCACGTGGTCGGTGCGGATGTTCATATTCGGTGTTCCTCCACTTGGTTCGGGGTCGGAGTCGGGTCGACGGGCGCGCAGATCAGCCGCCCATCATGAGGGAATGGCCGGGGCCGACGGGCAGCTCGAAGAGGCCCCACACCAGCAGCTGCAGCAGCCAGACGCCCCAGATCGCGATCGTGAACGGCATGACCAGGCTGAACAGGGTGCCGAGGCCGCCCTTCGGCGCCCACTTCTGCATGAGGCCGAGGACGACCGGGAGCAGCGGGTTCATCGGCACGAGCGGGTTCGAAGCCGAGTCGGTGATGCGGAACGCAGCCTGCACGTAAGCGGGGTCGACGCCGTTGAGCATGAACATGGGCACGAAGATCGGCGCGAGCAGGGTCCACAGTGCGGACCCGCTCGTGAGCAGCAGCGCGGGGACGAACACGAAGACGCTGAAGATCATGAGGCCGCCGATGCCGCCGAGCCCTGTCGCCTCCATCGCGTCCGCCCCGCCGGTGGCGAGGAGCAGGCCGATCTGCGACCACGAGAACCAGGCGATGGCCTGGGCCGCCGTGAAGATGACGACGATGAACGGCACGAGCTCCTTGACCGCATCCGTCATCATGCTGGGGATCTGCGCCCAGCTCGTGAGGGTTCCTGCGATGACGCCGTACGTGATGCCGCCGATGAGGAACATGAAGAGGATGAAGATGGGGATGCTCGACATGAACGGCGAGCGCAGGATGGCGCCGCCCTCGCCCTGCAGGGCTGAACCCGGCAGCAGGAGGAGGACCACGAGGACAGCCAGGTAGGCGACGATCGCGACCGCCGCGATGAGGAGCGCGCGACGCTCCGTGGTGGTGACCGGCTTCGTGGTGGAGTCCGGCGTGAGCGAGCCCGGGAGGAGCTTCGTCTCCGGGGGCACGTACGTGCCGAGCTTCGGTTCGAGGAACCGCTGGCAGACGAACGTGATCGTGATGGACAGGATCACGGTCGACGACGCGAAGAAGTAGTAGTTCGCGAGCACCGACACCTCGGCGCCCGGGTCGACGATCTGGGCGGCGCTCGTCGTGATGCCCGACATGAGCACGTCGGTGCCAGCGGGGACGACGTTCGCGCTGAAGCCGGCGATGACGGCGGCGTACGCGGTGATGAACCCGGCGAGCGGGTGCCGACCCGCGGCGAGGAAGGCCGCGGCTGCGAGCGGGGGCAGGATGATGACGGCCGTGTCCGACGCCAGGTTGCCCATGAGGCTCACGAAGACGACCACGTACGTCACGGCCCACTTCGGCGCGGAGAGCACCGTGGCGCGCATGAACGTGCTCAGCAGGCCCGTGCGCTCCGCGACGCCGATGCCGAGCATGACCGTGATGATGAGGCCGAACGGCGGGAAGGTGATGAAGTTCTCGATCGCCGTCGAGACCGCGTAGACGAGGCCCTCCGCCGAGAGGATGCTGCGGATGGGGATGACCTCGCCCGTCGCCGGGTCGATGGTGCTCGCCCCCAGTCCTGCCGCGATGGCCGACGCGATGGCGACGAGGCCGGCGAGGATGAGGAAGAGGAAGAACGGATGCGGGAGTCGGTTGCCGATGCGCTCAACGCCGCGCAGCATCCTTCCGCTGAGCCCTGGCGCCTCCGCGAGCGTCAGCTCCGTGGTGTCAGTCCGAGTCATGTGCACTCCGATGTTCGAGGGGACTTCGCTGTCCTGAGTGTTCTGATTCTGCTTTACGGCTTTGTTACGGTGGTCGCATCGGGCCAGATATTGGTCCAATATGTTCGATATGGATCTCCAGACGCGAGAAGTGTCCCCGGTGCTGTCCGAATCGGACCTCGCGCTCATCGACGTCATGCAGGAGGATCCGCGCGCACCGTGGGCGCAGATCGGTCAGACCATCGGGGTCAGCGCTCCCACCGCCCGCCGCCGCTGGGAGCGGCTCCAGGCCGACGATTCCGCCTGGGTCACGACGCACGTCGGCTGGAACTCCGGGGTCGTCACCGCCATCGTCGCGGTGCAGTGCCGACCAGGGGCCGTCGAGACCGTCATCGAGGCCTTCGTCACGCATCCGCGGGTCGTGACGATCGCCGAGATCACCGGCGACCACGACCTCATGCTCACCGTCCTCGTCCCGGACGTGCACGAGCTGCGCCGGTTCCTCCGTCTCGGCCTGACCTCGCATGCCGACGTCGCCCGCATGCGCACCATGCTCGTGACGCGGATGTTCCTGGATGGCTCGCACTGGCGGTCCGGGTTCGGCGCCTCCTCCCGGCAGGTGGAGGCCCGAGATGGCAGCACGTCCCCCGCCGCGCCGCTCTCGCCCGCCCTCGCGAAGGCCATCAGCATCCTCGAGCGCAACGGACGAGCGCCCAGCAGCGAGCTGGCGTCAGCGCTCGGCGTCTCTGAGGCGCACGCGAGGCGGTTCGTGCACCGCGCCGTGCGGTCCGGGCACATCGTGCAGCGCATCGACGTGCAGCTCGAGCAGCCCCGCTGGCCGTACTCGCTGGTGCTGTGGATGGTCGTCCCGGCCGGCCGCCTGTACGCGGCCGCCGCGCGCATCAGCCAGCGGCAGTCCGTGCGCGCGTGCGCCGCGCTCGCGGGAGGCAGCGCGAACCTGTACGTCGTCGTCTGGCTGAGCTCGTTGGCGGAAGCGCCAGAGGTCGAGATGCAGATCGTGCAGGACGCCGACGTTCGGGTCGTCGAACGCAGCATCATGCTCCACTACAGCAAGCGCATGGGGCACGTGTTCGACAGCAGCCAGCGCCGCACCGGCCACGTGCCCTGGGTTGACGGTGCGGCTACGTGAGGGCGGCGAAGCGCTCCACGTCGGAAGCTGAACCCGAGACGATCACGAGGTCGTGGTTCGAGACCACGGTGTCGGCCATCGCGTAGGTGAACGGCTTGCCGGGGCTCTTCACACCGACGACCGTCACGCGGTACTTCGTGCGCACCCCGGACTCCATGAGCGGCACCCCGCGGATCGCCTTCGGCGGGTACAGCTTCACGAGCACGAAGTCGTCGTCGAACTGGATGAAGTCGAGCATCCGACCCGAGAGCAGGTGCGCGATGCGCTCGCCGGCCTCGCGCTCCGGGTAGATGACGTGGTGCGCGCCGATGCGGCCGAGGATCTTGCCGTGCGTCGCCGACATCGCCTTCGCCCAGATCTGCGGCACCTTGAGGTCGGACAGGTTCGCCGTCACGAGCACGCTCGACTCGAGCGACGTGCCGACGGCGACGACGGCGACCGCGAACTCGTGCGCGCCGATCTGCCGTAGGGCCTCGATGTTGCGCGCATCCGCCTGGACGGCGTGCGTCACCCGCTCCGCCCACTTCTGGACGAGTCCCTCGTCGGTGTCGACCGCGAGCACCTCTCGCCCCTGACGCTGCAGCTGGCCCGCAGTCGCGGCGCCGAATCGGCCGAGGCCGATGACGAGCACCGGCGCATTGTGTGGAATCGGCTCACCCAACGATGATCCTTTCTTCGGGCAGCCGGAAGAGCTGCTTGTGCTCGCTGGAAGCGAGGGCTGCGGCCATGGTGACCGTGCCGACGCGGCCGAGCCACATGGTGATGGAGAGAATGTACGCGCCCTGCTCCGGCAGGTCGCCGGTGAGGCCCGTGGAGAGGCCGCAGGTCGCGAACGCGCTGATCGCTTCGAAGAGCGCCTCGTCGAACGGCACCGAGGCGAAGTGCATGAGCGAGATGGACGAGACGGCCACGATCGTCGCGCCCCACAGCGTCACGCTGACGGCGAGGCGGAGAACGTCGTTCGGGATGCGGCGACCGAACGCCTGGATGTCGTTGACGCCCTTGGCCTCGGCGAACGCGGCGAGGAAGAGGATGGCCAGCGTGGTGACCTTGATGCCGCCAGCGGTGGATGCACTGCCACCGCCCACGAACATGAGCATCTGCATCGCCAGCATCGTGGCCGGGTCGGCGTTCGCGAGGTCGATCGTGGAGAACCCGCCTGAGCGGGTCATGGCGGACATGAAGCCCGCCGTCATCGGACGGAACACGGGCTCCTGCGCCCCGATCGTCGCGGGGTTGTCGCCTTCGAGGACGTAGATCGCGATCGCGCCGAGAACGAAGAGCAGCACGGTCGTGGACAGTGTCAGCTTCACGTGCACGGAGATGCGCTGCTTCGTCTTCACCCAGCGCGTGAGCGCGAAGATGACGGGGAAGCCGAGGCTGCCGAGGAACACTGCGGTCGCGAGGCAGGTGAGCATCCACGCATCCGTCGCGAACGGCTCGATGCCGGTGCTCGTCGGCATGAAACCCGTGTTGGTGAAGGCGGACGTCGCCCAGAAGAAGCCGTCGAGGATCGCATCCCACAGCGGCTCCCCGGCGATGAGCAGGCGGGGGATGATGAGCAGCGCGATGAACGTCTCGATGATGACGAGCGAGATCGCGACCGTCGCGAGGATGCCGCCGATGTCGCCGAGCTTCACGGCCTGCGACTCGGAGACCGGGCCAGCGTGCGTGCGCAGGGCGTTGCTGTCGCTGGCGGCGACGAGCTTCTGCCGCAGGCCGAGGCGCCGGGTGACGATCGCGCCCATGATGCTCGCCAGTGTGAGCACGCCGATCGCGCCGACCTGCATGCCCAGGAACACCATGAAGTGGCCGAAGCCGGACCAGTGCGTCGCCATGTCCACCACGGAGAGGCCCGTGACGCAGATCGTCGAGACCGCCGTGAAGAGCGCCTCGTGGAACGGAGTCACCGTTCCGTCGGCGGACGAGATCGGCAGCATGTAGATCGTCGTCCACAGCAGGATGATGCTCGTGAAGATGATCACCGCGAACCGCGACGGCGTGTGGTGGGCGAAGTCATCGATCTTCCGGCCGACCGCGGAGACGATGCGCCGCAGCAACCCATCCGTGTCCACGGGAGCGGGGATGCTCGAGGCCCGCGGTGTGCGCATCACATCCCCACTTCACAGCACAGTCGACCGACGCCTCACGTGCGCGAGGCGTCGGTCATGCTACTCCTCGCGCGTGGAATCGCGAATACGTGGCACGGGATGATTCGCTCTGCACCTTGTTTCTGCAGTGCTCTGGGCCATAAGGTATTCAACTGACACTCACTTCACTTCCGTAACGCGCGGATCATCCGTCACCTTGGAGCTGCAACACATGGCAAACGACCTGTCTGATGTGCGGTTCCTGACCGTTGCCGAGGTGGCGGAGCTCATGCGGGTCTCGAAGATGACGGTGTACCGACTTGTGCACTCCGGTGAACTTCCCGCGGTGCGGTTCGGCCGCTCGTTCCGGGTGCCGGAGTCGGCAGTCTCCGAGGCCATCAAGCAGTCCGGCCGCGGTGACGAGTTCGGTCAGCACACCGCTTGAGTCCTGCTGGACCCTGGGTTTTCTTTCGAACACAGGGTTACCGCCAGGTGACGTGTAAGCTGGCGCCAGCGATGCCGCAGCCCACCGCTGCGCGCACCTCGTACTTGTAGATAAAGGATGTTCCTATGGGTTCAGTAGTCAAGAAGCGCCGCAAGCGCATGGCGAAGAAGAAGCACCGCAAGCTGCTTCGCAAGACTCGCCACCAGCGTCGCAACAAGAAGTAGTCGCGACGACGCAGAGCGCCGGGCCCTCGGGTCAGGCGTTTTCTGCGTTAAGGCGCGGGTTTGCTCTGGCCGTGAGCGGGCTTGTGGTCGCTCCCGCGCGTCTTGACGACCACAAGACCGCTCTCGTCCGCGTGGTGTCTGCGAGACTCGAGGGCATGACGGATGCACGCGTTCCGACGATCACCTTCCTGGGCAAGCCGGGCTGCCACCTCTGCGAGGACGCGGAGCCGGTGGTGCGGGAGGTCGCCGCCCGCCACGACGCTGAGCTGTCGGTGCTGAGCATCCTGGACGACGCAGCCTTGCAGCAGCGCTTCGGCGAGCTCATCCCGGTCGTGCTGATCGATGGCGTGCAGCATTCGCAGTGGTTCGTCGAGCCCGAGCGGTTGGATGCGGCGGTGTCTGCCGCCGCGGCCCGGGGGTGAACGCGGGCCGAGCCTGAGGGGGACCGACCAGCGGGTTCAGGCCGTCAGGGCGGGTTCGGTGCTGACGCGGCAGACGACGTCGCCGAGGCGAAGTCGGGCGCCGCTCGGAACGCGGTAGACGACGCCCGGCGAGAAAGTGGAGTTGCTGGCACCGCTGAGGTGCACTCCGTGCGTCGAGTGGTAGTCGGTGACGAGGATGCGTCCGGATCGGTCGAGGTCCACGAGCGCGTGGGTGCGCGACACGGTGTTGTCTCGACTGTCGACGCGGACCGGGATGCGGCCGTCGACGGGTGACGGGTTACGGCCGACCGCGGCGCTGCCGGCCAGTACCGCACGGGAGCTGTCCTCGAACTCGATGACGAGGGTCCGGGGCGCTGCGGGCAGCCGTGCCGTCGTTCGGCGCGACCATCGCCGCGGCCGTCGCTCGGGTCCAGGCCTTGAGATCGACTCGGTGGTGGGCCCGGCATCCGGCCCGGTCTCCGGGTCGGCCCTCGTCTCGGTTCCGTTGGCTCGCGCGGGCGCCGGTGCCCCTGACGTCCCGGCATCCAGCCCGGCGCCCGTTCCTGCTCTCGACGCCTGCGACGATGCCCGACGCAGCGCCCGGCGCCCGGAGCGCGGCTCGGTGACGGCTGGCTGGTCCGGCTCGGGGTCAGCGCGCCTCTGCAGGGAGATGCCGCCTCGAAGCAGCGGTTCTGGCGTGCCGCACCTCCGGCACCTGGTCTCGGCTGCCGACGCGGCTGCGGCGCAGGCGACGCACGTGCCGGTGATGATGGTGAGCTCGGGCTCGCTCCCAGCATCGGTCTCCGGCAGTCCGTCGGCGCTGATCGCCTGCATGATCGCAGATGGATGCACGGCGAACTCCTGCATCCGGTTCCCCTCGTGCAGCTCGAGTCGGATCGCGCGGGCGATGGTCTGCGCGAGGCGTGTGCATCGGGCGACGACGGCTGCAAGCGCGGCATCACGGTCGTCCGCGGAGATCTCAGCCGGGGTCGAGCTCCACGACAGCATGCCGCCGCCACTCGCATCGAGGCGCGCGGTGACGCGCGGCCACGTGGGGACGGCCTCGCCCGGTTCTGGCCGGCGACTCGTGCGTCTTCCCGCCATCAGAAGCTCACCCCGCGCGCGTCGAGGAACGGAAGCGGATCGACGCGTTCGCCGTCGACGAGCGCTTCGAAGTGAAGGTGGCAGCCGGTGGACTGGCCGCTTGTACCCGTGATGCCGATCTGCTGACCGGCGGTGACGACCGCCCCCACTCCGACGAGGTAGCCGTCCGATTCCATGTGGAGGTACTTCGTGACGAGCCCTCCGCCGTGGTCGACTCGGATGGTGCCGTTCCCGGAGCTGTCGGGTTCGGCTTCGACGACGGTCCCGGACTGCGCGGCCCAGATCTGCCCGCCGCAGCCGCCCGCCGCGAGATCGATGCCGTTGTGCATGCGCCATTCGAAGTCGGTGGGGTGGAACCGGTTCCCGAACGTGTCGGTGAGCCCGCCGTCACCGGGTGCCGCCCAGCCCGAGGGGCTCAGGTTCGCGGTGCTTCCACCGGCGGCCGCGGCAGCCGCGCTTGCCGCCCCACACCCTCCGTCTGCGTCCGGACTCGCTCCGCTCGCGGGCGGCATCCCTGTGCCCAGCCCAGTGCTGGTTCCGCTGATGGTCTCGCTCACGGCAATGGCGGCCTGCCAGTACTTGGCATAGTGCTGCGGGTCGGCATTTCCCTGGACGCGATGTGCGGCCTCCGACGGTGCGAGCGCGTCACGCTCGGCAACTGCGAGCAGGGCGTTGAAGAAGCTGCCGGCGCTTGCGTGCGGGTCCATTCGGTCGGCGTAGCTTCCCCACGCGCCGTTGTCGCGTTGCTGGAAGAGCCCGCGTGAGTCGGGACCGGCCGCGTCGCCGTGGTCGAGCACCTGCAGGGTCGATTCGCCGATGGCGGTCATGACCCCGATGACCTGGTCGCGGACCCCGAGGCCGGCCTCGCGACCCGCGGTCAGGATGTGTGCGGCATTCGAGAGCTGCGCGCCAGCGAACTCGGCCGGTTCGCCGTCGATCGTGGTGCTGACGGTGAGCCGCGACGCTGAGATCGGGTCGGCTTGGATGGCACCGGCGGCGGCTCCTGAACCGACCGTGCCGGTCTCCGTCTCGGTGCCGAGCGGAACGACCGGCACCGAGAACCCGGAGGTGGCGCAGGCCGCCGCACTCGCGAGCGATGTGCTCGCGATCGTCGTGAGGACCAGGGCCCCGAGCAGCAGCGCCGGCGCGAGCAGGATCACGATCGCGATTCCCCACCATGCACCGGTTCGCGCGCTCACGAGGCTCCGTCCGGTGGCGCGATCTGGCTGACGAGCCAGGGCCCGGAACCGTCGCGCACGAGCAGGAGCCGATAGGAACCACCCTCGGTCGAGACGGCGACGCGGGCGAGGTAGCCGCTTGCGTCGCGTTCGACCGCGATGTTCCCGCCAGCTGTCAGCGCGGGGATCGATGCCGGGTCGACGGAGCTCAGCGCGACGACCGCCGCCGTGGTGAGGTGGGGTTCGAGCCCCTCGAGCCAGTCCCGCTGGGAGACATCGCGACGCTGGTACGCCGCCATGGTCGCGGCAGCGACGCTGATCGCGTCGGCGTCCGACTCCCCATCGTGTGTCGGCGACGGCTCTGGGTCCTCCGCTTCGATGTGCTCGCCCCGCGACCCATCCGTGAGCTCAGACGACCGGTCCGACAGCGCCTGTCGGCTCGGCGATGTCGTCGGCGGCCCGTCGGCTGTCGAGCATCCGCTCACTCCCAGGGCCAGCGCTGCCAGCGCAGCAACTGCGATCTTCCGGCGCATCGAGCACCCCTTCCCAGCCACAGCTCGGCTGCGGCGAGCACCAATCTAGGTCGCTCGGAGCGCCCCGAATTCGGCCTGTGGATAACTCCCTGCGGTCCCTTCGGCCGTGCGTAGAGTCCATTCCTGTACCGAGCCGGCACCAGCACCGACGAGCCATCTGAGGGCGTCGACGGTTCGGCTCAGACACCGGGGCGAGGCACGGCGCGCAGACGCGATCGCTTGTGGTCCGACCCCGGCGGCGCCCGACCCCGCCTACCTGGGTCGCTCTTCGGCGCGCGTTCTCGCGCCTTCATCTCGACAGGAGACCTCTGATCATGACGACCGTCGCACTCGCGATCTTGCTCGACACCACCGCGCACCTGGCGACGCTGCCCGACCCTGACCCGGTGCAGCCTCCGGGCACCGAGGGCCTCACGACCCTGCTCGGCTGGGTGAAGTGGATCGGGCTCGCGGTGTGCGTGCTTGGCCTCATCGCCGCCGGCACGATGATGGCCATCCAGTCGCGCAGAGGCGAGGGCGGCGAGCACGCGGGCAAGATCGGCATGGCGCTCGGCGGGGTCATCATCATCTCGGCGGCGACGAGCCTCGTCGGCTTCTTCGTCTGACATGCGGCGGGCGAGCATCATGCCGAACAGCAGGCAGAGGCCGCGCCGATCTGGCCGCCTCAGCTCGGGCACGTCATGGGGACGTCCTGGCTTCGTCGTGGCCGCCCTCGGCGTCGCGCTCCTTGTGGGTGCCGGTGTCGTCGTCTCAGCCCTCGCGGCGTTCGGGGGTGAGGCTCCCGGTGGGGGTGCGGATGCGCGGGCCGAGTCAGCGACTTCCACGCCGACGCTCGAGGCGAGCGCTGGTCCCCAGCCCGTCGCTGCTGACGACACGCTGTCACCCAGCCATTGCGGGCTGCCCGAATCTGGGGAGTCGGACCCTGCCGAGTCGGGGAAATGGCGACTCGCGATCGCGCCGGAGACCAACTGGCGGGATGTCGACGTGAACCTCGCCCCGAGCGCACCGGCCGCGGGTCCGGGAGAGACGCATGAGGATGGGGTCGCGTCCTGTTTCCAGCGTTCGCCGGAAGGTGCGCTGTTCGCGGCCGCGAACTTCCTCGTGCAGTCGAACACCGCGGGGCTCCGGGCCCCGCTCCTCGAGTACGCCCTGGCGCCTGGACCCCACCGAGAGGCGATCCTCGCAGAGTCGAAGTCGGGGGCTGAGTCGGGCTCCGAGGGTGAGCTCATCCGGCTCCAGATCGTGGGCTACCGGATGCTCGCCTTCGACGGCCAGGCCGCGCGCGTCGACGTCGCGCAGCGCGTCACCGTCGATGGCATGAGCAACTTCATCGCCGCCGTCGTCGACCTCCAGTGGGTCGGTGGCGACTGGCGGATCCCGACCGACGAGCCGCATCCGGTGCGCCTGCAGGCGCTCAGCGACGTCGGCGGCTACGTGCGGTGGGGCGCCTGATGGCTGACTGCGGGCTCGGCGATTTCGAGTGCTATTCGAAGGAGATCGCCTCGACGGTGTGGAGCCGAACACGTGAGGCCCTCCAGAACGACGTCAACGAGTGGGTGGCCGAGCAGATCTCGACGCTCGGCACCATGTGGGTCGACGTGCCGACACCCGACCTCGGGACGACGGGGGCCGCGGCGGGTTCAGCTGCCGCCGCGCCGACCGGCGACGTCGAAGCGCACCTCGGCACCGTGCTCGGGTACGTCAGCTGGATCTCTGGCACGGTCGCCATCATCGGGCTCGTGTTCCTGGCCGTCATGGTGGGGCTCCGCATCCGCTCCGGCGACGGGGTTCCGTTCCACGGCCGCCTGTTCGCCGTGCTCGCGGGCGGTGTCCTCATCGCGGGCGCCTCCTCATTGGTGTCTGCGCTCATCCCCACGGCCCCGGCGGCGTCGACCAACACCGCGACGTTCCTGCAGTCCTCGACGTGGTGGATCGCGGGTGTCTGCGCCATCGTCTCCGTCATGATCGGCGGCGCGCGCATGGCGTGGGAGCAGCGGGCGCGGCCGGGGCAGGAACTCCTGAAGAGCCTGCTCACGCTGGTGGTCGTCGCAAGCGTCGGCCTCACGATCGTGTGGCTGCTCGTGCGTGCGGGGGACTCGTTCTCGACCTGGATCATCGACGAGTCGCTCGAGTGCGACCTCGACGGGGCCCCGAACTGCTTCAAGGACAACGTCGGCGTCATGCTCGGGGGATCCGTCGCGGGCCTCGCCGGCGGTGCTGCCGGGAGCTCCGGCGGAGCGATCGCGAGTGGGGTCAGCAACGGCCTCTTCATCGGCGTGATCGTCGGGCTCGTCTCGGTGGTGCAGGTGCTCCTCATGATCGTGCGAGGCGGGATGCTCGTCATCCTCGCCGGAATCCTGCCGCTCGCCGCCTCTGCGACGAACACGGAGCTCGGCAGAGGGTGGTTCCAGCGCTGCGTGGCCTGGCTGACCGCGTTCATCCTCTACAAGCCGGCCGCGGCAATCGTCTACGCCGCCGGCTTCCACATGAGCGGGGCCGCCCCGACCTCGGAGGGCAGCGCCGTTCTGACCACCTACACGGGGCTCGTCATTCTCGCCCTCGCCATCGTCGCGCTCCCCGCGCTCATGCGCTTCGTGACGCCCATGGTCGGGGCGCTCGCCTCGAGCGGCGGGGGCGCATCCATCGCCAACGCGGTCGCGGACCGCGTACCGGAAGGCGCGCGACCCCGACCGAGCACTGCGCCGCAGGGCAGCAGCGCTTCGCGGGCGGTAACCGGGGCGCCACGGAGCGGGGCGCGGGCACCAGGGGCATCGGCGACGCCGCCCCGATCTCCGTCGACCCCGGGGTCACCGGTGCCGTCGCCGGGGTCCGCGAGGACCCCCGCGTCCCCGAGAGCAGGGTCAGGAGGCGGTGCGGTGGCGGCAGTCGGCAAGGCCGCGGGTGGTCCATACGCTGCGGCGGCGCTCACGGCCGTCCAGCCCGTGAAGAAGGCGATCGAATACGGCACGGACGCCGCGATCACAGTCGCGGAGCGGACCACAGGAGAGGAGCCGAGCGGTGGTCGATAGCTCGATGGCACGACAGGTGCGCACGTACGGGAACTGGCGGAAGCCGACCTCCGCAGGCCTCCTCGGGCTCGGCTCCGTGGGCACGGCGCTCCTCCTGGGCGGGCTGGTGCTCGTGGTCGTCGCCGTCATGATCTCCGGCATCGTCGCGGCGCTGATCGTGGCGACGGCGATCGGCGTGTGCCTGCTGCTGCTCGTCGTGCGTGACGCGCACGGCAAGAACACGCTGTCCCGCCTCGGGGCCCGCTCAGGGTGGGCGCTGTCACGGGCGAGGGGCGAGGCGAGCTACCGGTCCGGCCCGATCGGCCGCGTGCCGTGGGCGACCTTCCAGCTGCCCGGCATCGCGGCGCCGACGAGGCTGAGCGAGCACAGCGACTCGCACGGACGCCGGTTCGCCCTGCTCCTCACGCCGGCCGCCGGCAGCTACACGGTGGTGTTCGGTACGGAACCGGATGGCGCGGCGCTCGTCGATCAGGAGCAGATCGACTCGTGGGTTGCCGAGTGGGGCCACTGGCTCTCGAGCCTCGGTGACGAGCAAGGGATCGAGGCGGCCTCGGTGACCATCGAGACCGCGCCGGACTCCGGCACGCGCCTGCGGCGCGAGGTCGCCATGAACATCGACCCGAACGCGCCAGCCTTCGCGCGCGCAGTGCTCGAGGAGACCGTCGCCGACTACCCGGAGGGGTCATCCACCGTGAAGGCATTCGTCGCGCTCACCTTCCAAGGGTCGCTGAGAACCGGAGGGCGCCGGCGGGCCCCCGACGAGATGGCGCGAGAGCTCGCGGCCCGCCTCCCCGGCCTCAGCGCGGGACTGCAGGCGACCGGCGCCGGCGCCGCGCAACCGCTCACGGCGCAGGAGGTCTGCGAGATCGTTCGAGTCGCCTATGACCCCGCCGTCGCCGTGCTCATCGACGAAGCGCACGCCGCCGGCGAGACCCCGCAGCTCAGCTGGAGCGACGTGGGCCCGGCGGCAGCCCGAGCAAGCTGGGATGGCTACCGCCACGACTCCGCCTACTCGACGACCTGGGCGATGACCGTGGCGCCGAGGGGCAGCGTGCAGTCGAGCGTGCTCGCCCGGCTGCTCGCGCCGCACCGCGACATCGCCCGCAAACGGGTGACGCTGCTCTACCGGCCCATCGACGCGGCCCGCGCTGCCGCCCTCGTCGAGGCCGACCTCAGCGCCGCCCAGTTCAGGCAGACGTCGCGTTCAAAGCCCGCCGCCCGCGACACGCTCGCCGTGCGGGCGGCGGCGGCGACCGCCAGCGAGGAGGCCTCCGGAGCAGGCCTCGTGAACTTCGGGGCACTCGTCACGGCGACGGTGCTCGACGCGGAGCACGAACTCGACGCGCGAGCGGCCATCGACAACCTCGCCGCGACCGCACGCCTCCGCCTCCGACCCGTCTACGGATCCCAGGACTCGGCCTTCGCCGCGGCGCTGCCGCTCGGCCTCGTCCTCAGCAAGCACCTGCGAGTGCCAAGCGAACTGCGAGAGAAGCTATGAAGCGATCACACCAGAAGACGGCGAAGCGACCCGCGCAGGCGCGCCAGAGAACCCAAGCGCGCCCGGGCGCGCGAGGCTGGAGCGGCGCCGGCAGCGGCGCATCCACCTACGTCCAGGCCCCGGATGAATGGCGCGGCACGACCGTCCAGGTCTGCGGGCTCTGGCCGTTCGCGGTCGGGACGGGCACCCCGATGATCGGGGTGCCCCTCGGCCGCCACACGCAGACCGGGGCCACCCTCTGCTGCGACCCCATCTCGTGGTTCCAACGAGCCAAGCTCATCAGCAACCCGTCCGCGTTCATCCTCGGCAAACCAGGCCTCGGCAAGTCGTCGTTGGTGCGGCGCATGGCAACGGGTCTCGCCGGCTACGGCGTGATGCCGCTCGTGCTCGGCGACCTGAAGCCCGACCACGTCGACATGATCACGGCCCTCGGGGGCCAGGTCATCTCGCTCGGACGCGGACGTGGCTACCTCAACGTGCTCGACCCCGGCGAGGCGACGGCGGCCGCGAAGCGGCTCAGGGCCCACGGCTTCGAGGCCGAGGCCAGCCAGGTGCTCGCCGACGCCCACGGTCGCCGGCACACGATGGTCGCCGCTCTCCTCACGATCATGCGGCTCCAGCCGCCGAGCGACCGCGAGGAGACGATCATCGACCGGGCCCTCAAATGGCTCGACGAGCACCACGACGGGGTGCCCGTGCTCGGCGACCTCCTCGAAGTCGTCCAGGCAGGGCCACCGGAGGTGCGCGCGGTCGCGCTCGACCGAGGAGACGACAGCCGGTACAAGGCGATCACGGAAGACCTCGAGGCGTCGCTCATCGGACTCGTCGGTGGCGGCAGGCTCGGCGAGACCTTCTCGCGGCAGACCACCAACCCGATGCGACGCGATGCGCCCGTCGTGTACGACGTCTCCTCGATCGACGACTCCGACGTCGACCTGCAGGCGGCGGCGCTCCTCGCCTGCTGGTCAGCGGGGTTCGGCACCGTCAACGTCGCCAACGTGCTCGCGGATGCGGGGCTCGAACCCCGCAGGCACTACTTCGTCATCCTCGATGAGCTCTGGCGAGCGCTCCGTGCAGGGAAGGGCATGGTCGACCGCGTCGACGCGCTCACCCGCCTCAACCGGCAGCGAGGGGTCGGGATGGCCATGATCTCGCACACCATGAGCGACCTCCTCGCCCTGCCCACCGAATCAGAGCGGATGAAGGCGAAGGGGTTCGTGGAACGCGCCGGCATGGTCATCTGCGGCGGCCTGCCCGGGGCCGAGATGCCGCGCCTCACCTCCGCGGTACGGCTGTCGCAGGCCGAGCAGGAGCTGCTCATCGGGTGGCAGGACCCACCCGCCTGGGACCCGACCAGCGGCCGGGAGGCCGAACCGCCGGGACGAGGCAAGTTCCTCGTCAAGGTCGGCGGCCGGCCAGGCATCCCGGTCGACGTGCAGCTCACCGCCGCGGAGGCGAGCATCAACGACACGAACAAGCTCTGGCACGAGGCGAGCAGGGCGACCGGCGACGCTCCGGGGATCGACCGCGGGCACGAGCCGGATCGAGCGAGATCGTGAGCGCGCCGCGGAAGCGCGGGCCGGGCGGACTGGCGACCGAGGCCGTCGTGCTGTGGGTCGCGCTCGGCACGGTCGTCGTCGCCGTCGGCGGCACCAACGTCTGCGTGCGCGCCGCCAACGCGGTCGATGGCACGGGGTCCGCTCTGCCGGACAACCTCTTCGCCCTGTTCTTCGAGGTGCTGCGAGGCCGCATCCACTGGACGGAGACCGCGACCGCGCTCGCCGTCGTGATGAGCCTCGGACTCCTGCTCGCGGGCACCGCGGCGACGCTCCTCAGCCGGCGCCGGCGATCCGGCGCTCGCCGACTCGACCGCGCCGCGGCCCTGCTCGGCCGGGGGAAGGAGATCGCTGCCATCAGCGCTCGCGGAGCCACGGCCAGCAGCCGGCGCCTCGGTGTCGACGGCCCGATCGGCGTCCGCCTCGGCACGAGCATCCCGGGGCCGGCTCCGGTGTACGCGGGGTGGGAGGACATGCAGATCAACATCAGTGGCCCGCGCACCGGGAAATCGACCGCCTTCGCCATCCCAGCCATCGTCGAGGCACCAGGTGCGGTCATCGTCACCTCCAACAAACGCGACGTCGTCGACGCGACCCGCGGAGTGCGCGCTGCCACGGGCCGAGTGTGGGTCTTCGACCCGCAGTCCGTTGCGGGTGAGGTCGCCCGATGGTGGTGGGACCCGCTGAGCTACGTCACCGACGAGGTGCAGGCAGGCAAGCTCGCCGACCACTTCGCCAGCGGGTCGAGGGAGCCCGGCTCCAGGGCCGACGCCTTCTTCGACCCCGCCGCGAAGGACCTCCTCGCGGCGCTCCTGCTCGCTGGCGCGCTCGCGGGCAAGCCCATCACCGAGGTGTACCGGTGGGTGACGCGACCCGGCGACGACGAAGCCATCGGCATCCTGCAGGACAACGGCTTTCGGCTCATCGCCGACCAGCTCGAAGGGGTCATCAGCGCCCCCGAGCGGCAGCGCGGCGGCATCTACGGCACGGCCCAGCAGATGGCCTCGTGCCTGACCGGCAGGGCCCTCGCCTCCTGGATCACGCCGGGGACCGGTTCTGACGGCCGACCGCGGTTCGACCCTCATCAGTTCGTGCGTGGCACCGACACCCTCTACTCGCTCTCCCGCGAGGGGCAGGGGAGCACGGGCCCGCTCGTCACGGCCCTCACCGTCGCCGTGGCGGAGGCAGCGGAAGAACTCGCCGCGGTTTCACCGGCCGGTCGACTCACCCGGCCGCTGCTCGGCGTGCTCGACGAAGCCGCGAACGTCTGCCGGTGGCGCACCCTCCCCGACCTGTACAGCCACTACGGCTCGCGCGGCATCGTGCTCATCACCATCCTCCAGTCCTGGTCGCAGGGCGTCGAAGTCTGGGGCGAGGCAGGCATGCGAAAGCTCTGGTCCGCCGCGAACGTCAAGGTCTACGGCGGGGGCGTCAGCGAGGCGGCCTTCCTCGAGGAGCTGTCCAAACTCGTCGGAGACCACGACAGAGAACTCTCCTCGCTGAGCTACGGCCGAGGCCACCGCACCGTCTCGAGGCAGCTCCACCGCGAACGCATCCTCGACGTCTCCGAGCTCGCCGCGCTCCCGCGCGGGCGTGCACTCGTCCTCGCATCCGGCGCGCGCCCGACCCTCATCAAGACCAGATCGTGGATGCAGGGCCCGCACGCGACCCGTATCCGCGCCTCGATCGCGCAACACGGCCCCGGTGAGGATCCCGCCCCAGCTCTGGACGCACCAGTGCGCGCGGGGGAGCGGCGATGAGCGACGATGAGACGCACCCAGGCGGTGGGAGCGCGTCCGCCAGCCAGTTCGCGTGCCTCGACGACTTCGTGCGCCAGTTCGTGAGCCGAGCGTGCGCCCGCGGAGTGGACGGGCGCACGCGAGTCTGGTCGGCCCGCTGGTGGGACTCACCCGAGGCGGTGCTCCGTCTCGGGGGGCTCTGGGAGGCGTGGGAAGAGCTGAAGGACTCGCCAGGCGGCGCCTGCCTCTGGTTCCGGGACCATGCCGACTACCACCTCGGCGTGCTCTTCAGCCCCGATGGCCCCTTCGAGTCGAGCCCCGACGTGCGCGACAGCACCAGCCGTCGCGGTGACGACCTGCCCTGCGCACCACCCCCGCCAGGCCACGAGGTGACGCAGTGCGGCTGACGTCGGACGCAGCAGAGCCGCCCGCGAGAGATCGCGGACGGCTCTGAGGTCGCTGCCTGGTTGCGCGCAGCGCGATGAGACCTACGGCTGCAGGCGGTTCGGGCCGCGGAACAGGTACGTGACCTCGCGCAGCGTCGTCTGGTGCAGCATCAGCATCAGAATGCGCGCGAAGCCCATGCCGAACCCGCCGTGGGGCGGTGCTCCGTAGCGGAAGAAGTCGAGGTAGAAGCCGAGCTCGTCGACCTCCATGCCCTTCTGCTTCGCCTGCTCCTCGAGCACGTCCACACGGTGCTCGCGCTGGGCGCCCGTCGAGATCTCGACGCCGTTCCAGATGAGGTCGTAGCTCTTCGTGAGCGACTCGTCGCCCTCGTGGCGCATGTGGTAGAACGGGCGGATCGATGCCGGGTAGTCCGTGAGGAACACGAACTCGTGGCCGAACGTCTCCTGCACGTGCGCCGCGATCTGACGCTCACCCTCGGGGTCGAGGTCGAGGTCGTTGCGCTCCAGCTTGTGGCCACGCGCCTCGACGATCTCGCGAGCTTCGAGCAGCGGGATGCGCGGGAACGGCAGCGACGGAACGACGATGTCGACGTCGAAGAGCGCCTTGATCTCCTCGCCGTGCGCATCCTTGACCGCCTGCAGGCCAGCAACCATGAGCTGCTCCTGCATCTGCATGACGTCCTCGTGCGACTCGATCCAGCTCACCTCGGCGTCGATGCCGGTGAACTCGGTCGCGTGGCGCGACGTGAAGGAGGGGTCGGCTCGGAACACGGGCCCGATCTCGAAGATCTTCCCGAGGCCCGAGCTCATCGCCATCTGCTTGAAGAACTGAGGGCTCTGCGCGAGGTACGCGCTCGTCTCGAAGTAGTCGACCTTGAAGAGCTCCGCCTTCGACTCGGACGCCGACGCCATGAGTTTCGGCGTGAAGAGCTCGACGTAGCCGTTCTCCACCCAGTACGTGCGGAACGCGTGCGCGAACGTCGTCTGGATGCGGAAGATGAGGGCGTTGCGCGGGATGCGCAGGTCGAGGAAGCGCCAGTCGAGGCGCTTGTCGATCGACGTGTCCTCGGCGATGGGTGTCTCGGGGAGCGCGGCGGTCTCGACGACGATCTCGTCGACCTTGACCTCGAGCCCGCCGAGCTTCACGCGCTCGTCGGCCTTCTTCTGGCCGCGCACGGAGATGAAGCTGCCCTGCGCGAGCGCGGAGATCGTGTCGGAGATCGCCTCACGGCCCTCGGCACGCGGGTTCACGAGCTGCACGGCGCCGCTCTCGTCACGGAGGACGACGAACTGCACCTTCTTCTGGTCTCGAACCGTATCGACCCACCCCTGCACAAGCACGGGGCCGTCTTCGAGCGTGGAAAGGGAGGAGATGAGGGCGCGATCAGTCACCGGTCAAGGGTACCCGAGGCGCACGTGCGTGCGAGCGGGAAGAGAACAAGGCACGGCTTGGGTCGCGGATGCGCATCCTGTGCCTGAGTGTCGGTGGCGGTTCGTAGACTGGATTGCATGGCGGCACAGCGAATCCACCTCGTCCGCCACGGCGAGGTCGAAAACCCCAACGGGCTCCTCTACGGGCGGCTCCCAGGCTTCGGGCTCTCGGAGCTCGGCGCCCGCATGGCGCGCGTGACCGCAGAAGACCTGCACGCCCGTGCCGTACCGGCGACCCGACTCGTCGTCTCTCCGCTGCAGAGGACCCGCGAGTCTGCGGCGCCCATCGCCGAGCTGTTCGGGCTCGAACCGGTCATCGACGAGCGGGTCATCGAACCCACGAACGCGTTCGAGGGCAGGCGCATGACGGGCAAGTACGGCGCGCTGCGTCGCCCAGGATCGTGGCCGAAGCTCGTCAACCCGCTGCGTCCCAGCTGGGGGGAGGCGTACAAGTCCATCGTCGCCCGCATGCGCGAGGCGGTGCTCGACGGCGCAGAGCTCGCTGACGGCGGCGATGTTATCGTGGTCTCTCACCAGCTGCCGATCTGGATGGTGCACCGAGCGCTCTCGAAAGAGCCGCTCCCGCACAACCCGAAGCACCGGCGGTGCTCGCTCTCGAGCATCACGACGCTGGAGTACCACCCCGCAACCGGCTTCGTGGAAGCCGACTACCGCGAACCGGCGGCGCAGGAACTCAGCGCCGCCACCGATGAGGGAGCCGTGTGACCATCCGCTCAGAGAGCGTGAAGATGTCGCGCTCTGCCCGACCCCTCCGCGTCGCGTTCGCCTCGTTGGGTGTTGCGACGATGCTCCTGCTGGCCGCGTGCGCCCCGAGCGAAGACCTCGCCGATCAGGCACGCGACGCTGGAGCAGGCACCGTGGCGAGCGACGGCAGCTACGAGATCTTCCCAGCGGAAGAGCGCCAGGCGCCGATCGAATTCGGTGGCATCACCGAGTTCGGCGACGAGCTGTCGAGCGAGGACCTCGCAGGGTCGGTCACCGTTGTGAACTTCTGGTACGCGGCGTGCCCACCGTGCCGCCTCGAAGCGCCCGATCTGCAGGCGCTGTGGGAAGAGCACGAAGGCGACGGCGTCGAGTTCGTCGGCGTGAACATCTACGACCAGGCCGCGACGGCCAAGGCGTTCGCCGAGACGCAGGGCATCACCTACCCGTCGATCCTCGACGTCGACGACGCGAGCGTCCGCCTCGCCTTCGCGGACAACGTGCCACCTCAGGCCATTCCGTCGACGCTCGTGCTCGACGCCGAGGGCCGCGTGGCGTCGGTCATCCGAGGCCCCATCGACCCGTCGATCCTCGGCTCGATGATCACCGACACCCTCGCCGAGAGCAGCAAGTGACCACTGCCCTCTTCGCTGCATCCGCACTGACCGCCATCGCACCCGGCAACGCGGTCGGCGAGACGATCGTGAGCGGGCAGCTGCTCCTCGCGATCCCCCTCGCCCTCCTCGCGGGCCTCATCTCCTTCGCGTCTCCGTGCGTGCTCCCGGTCGTCCCCGGGTACCTCGGGCTCGTCGGGGCTGTCGCTCAGGATGCGCCAGCCAAGACCACCTCGCGCACCCCGATCGGAGCAGTGGCCGCAGGGGGCACCGGAGGAGGCGCGGCTTCTGCTGCAGCAGCGGTGGGCGGTGGCTCGAGCACAGGCTCCTCCGCAGCGTCGACCGCGCCCGCGAAGCCCTCCCTCGTCACCCGCCTCACCACCGGTCGAGGCCGGGTCGCGTTCGGCGCGACCCTGTTCGTGCTCGGGTTCTCCGTCATCTACGTGCTCTCCGGCGCAGCGTTCGGGCAGATCGGCATCTGGCTGATCCAGTACCAGGGCGCAGTCATGCGGGTGCTCGGCGCGATCGTCATCCTCATGGGTGTCGTCTTCATCGGCCAGGTGTCGTTCATGCAGCGCACCGCGCGCCTGAAGTTCGCCCCATCCGGGTTGCTGGGTGCACCGCTGCTCGGCGTGGTCTTCGGCATCGGGTGGACCCCGTGCCTCGGCCCGACGCTCGCCGCGATCATGGCCCTCGGGGCGCAGACGGCCTCCCCGTCCAGGGGCGCCCTGCTCGCGTTCTTCTACTGCGTCGGGCTCGGCCTGCCGTTCATCCTCATCGCACTCGGGCTCGGCCGCGTGACCACGGGAGTCAACTGGCTCCGCAAGCACATCCGAACCATCAACCTGATTGGCGGAGGCCTCCTCATCGTCCTTGGATTCCTGATGCTCATCGGCGTCTGGCAGCAGATCATGTTCGCGTTCGCCGCGACGCTCCCCGGTTATGTCGCGCCCCTCTGATCATTTCGACGCGGGCAAGGACGGCTTCGAAGCCCGCGATCGGCAGCCGAAGAAGACCGCATCCGGAGCCGCGGGCGCGACGACGTCCAACAGGCCGGGCGGCGTCAAGAAGCCCGGCCGTGCGTCCGCCCTCGTCGCTTGGCTGCGCACCGCCTGGCGTCAGCTCACGAGCATGCGCACCGCGCTCCTGCTGCTTCTGCTCCTCGCGATCGCGGCCGTACCTGGCTCGCTCGTGCCGCAGCGCTCGAGCGACCCGAACGGCGTCATCGTCTACCAGGACACGTACCCCGAGATCGCTCCGTTCCTCGACGACATCGGCATGTTCGACGTCTACAGCTCGCCGTGGTTCACCGCCATCTACCTGCTGCTGTTCGTCTCGCTCATCGGCTGCATCATCCCGCGCATCAAGCACCACTGGGACGCGCTGCGCTCGAAGCCCCCGAAGACCCCGGCGCGCCTCTCGCGGCTCGACGCCTACTCGACGCAGGTGCTCGACGCCTCTCTCGACCCGAAGCGCGGTGCCGTCATCGACGAAGCCGCCAAGGTGCTGCGCGACAAGAGGTACCGCACGGTCATCTTCGACGACGGCAGGCGCGGGGTCTCGGTCTCCGCGGAGCGCGGGTACATGCGCGAGACCGGCAACCTGGTGTTCCACTCCGCCATGGTCGGCATCATCGTCGCGGTCGGCATCGGCGGCGGCTACACCTGGTCAGGGCAGCGGGTGCTCGTCGAAGGCCAGACCTTCGTGAACGGGCTCGTCAGCTACTCGTCGTTCAACCCTGGCCGCTTCTTCACCCCGGACGCGCTCGCGCCGTTCTCCATGCGCCTCGACTCCTTCGACATCACGTACGAGGAAGAGAACCAGAACGCCATCGGGCAGGCCACCGACTACGCGGCGAACGTGACCGTCAACACACCGGGCGGCGAAGCCAGAAGCGAGACCGTCCGCGTCAACGACCCCCTTCGCTTCGCGGGCACCGACAGCTACCTCCTCGGCAACGGGTACGCCCCGGAGATCACCGTGCGAGACCCAGACGGCAACGCCGTGTTCTCAGACTTCGTGCCGTTCCTTCCGCAGGACTCCTTCCTCACCTCCATGGGCGTCGTGAAGGTGCCGGATGGACTCGACGAGCAGATCGGCATGCTCGGCTTCTTCTACCCGTCGGCGGTGGAGCTCGAGTCGGGTGCCCTCACCTCCAACCACCCCGACCTTCGCGACCCGATGCTGACGCTCAACGTCTACTCGGGCGACCTCGGCCTCGACGAAGGGGTGCCAAGGTCCGTCTACACGCTCGACACCGATACGCTCACACCGATCGCTGCCCGTGATCTCGACGTCAAGCCCATCGAGCTGCGCCCCGGGGAGACGGCCGAGCTCCCGAACGGTCTCGGCACCATCGAACTCGGCGAGGTTCCCCGCTACGCCTCGTTCGACGTGCACGACGACCCGACGCAGATCCCGGTCCTCATCTTCGCGGTGCTCATCATCGGCGGGCTCTTCACGTCACTGCTCGTGCCACGGCGCCGCCTGTGGGTGAAGGCCACCACGCGCGCCGACGGCACCGTGCTCGTCGAGTACGCGGGCCTCGCCCGCGGCGACGACCCGCAGCTGGCAGCGGCCGTCAACGATCTCCTCGACCTGCACACGAGAAAAATCGTAGGCTTAGCCGAACCCGCGTCGCCGGCCCGCGACGCTTCGGGCTCTCAACGAACAGAGCCCACCCAAAGCTCAGAACCCGGCGCCGGCAACCAAGGTGCGGCGCTCGCCTCTTCTCCCACTCAGGAAGCTCCATGATCGAAACGCTGTCCAGCTGGTCGAACCTGCTCCTCTACATCGCCATGGCGGTCTACGCGGTCGCGTTCATCGCGTTCTCCCTGGATCTGGCGGGACGCAGCGCGCGGGCCGCCGAACGCACCGAGCGGCAGTCCGCCGTCGGAGCGACCGCCGCGCGTCGCAACGCACTCGTCGGCGCGGCCGCCGGTTCGGCGGGCGCGAGCACGTACGACACAGCAGCGCGCGAGCGAGAGATGGCGGAACCGGCCAGCTACACGACGGAGGATCCCTCGAGCTCCGTCTCGCTCGCATCCACTCGCACCGAATCGGGTGATGCCTGGCGCGACACGAGGGCGACCCCGTCGCTTCGGATCGCCATGTGGCTCACGGTCGCGGCCTTCCTCGTGCACCTCGCGGCCACGGTCCTTCGCGGCATCGCCGCCGACCGTGTGCCCTGGTCGAACATGTTCGAGTACTCGATGACCTCGACGCTGCTCATCGTGCTCGTCTTCCTGCTCGCCCGCTTCTGGGCGGACGTGCGCTTCCTCGGCACCTTCATCACGGGCTTCACCGTCATCACGCTCGGCATCGCCACGCTCGGCTTCTACGTCGACGTCGTGCCGCTCGCACCCGCACTCCAGTCGGTGTGGCTCGTCATCCACGTGTTCGTCGCCTCCCTCGCGACCGGGTGCCTCGCCATCGGTGCCGGCCTGAGCGTCGCGCAGCTCCTGCAGACGCGTCGCGTCGCCCGCGTGCGCGCCGGTCTCCCGTCGCGGCTCAAGCTCCTCTCGGCGCTGCCGGATGCGGTGCGCCTCGAGAACCTCGCCTACCGCATCAACATCGTCGGCTTCATCCTCTGGACCTTCACCCTCATGGCTGGTGCAGTCTGGGCGGAACGCGCCTGGGGTCGCTACTGGGGGTGGGACACCAAGGAGGTGTGGACCTTCATCATCTGGGTGGTCTACGCCGGCTACATCCACGCCCGCGCGACGCGCGGCTGGCGCGGTTCACCCTCGGCGTGGCTGGCCATCGCCGGGTTCGCCACAGTCATGTTCAACTTCGGTGTCGTCAACGTCTTCTTCAAGGGGCTGCACGCCTACTCGGGCCTGTAGGCCCGCGAGCCCTCAGGCCGACCTCCGGCCGAGGTCAGGCCGAAGCGGCGAGCAGCGCGTGGCAGCGACTGATGCGGGCGCGCCACCAGTCCTGACGCGGGGCCGGGGACGCGAGGCGGTCGAGCGCTGCTTCGTCGATCGTCACCGGGGCAAGCGGGATGCGCCCGGCGCGTGGGCGGAGTGGTTCCGCCACGACGTCGTCCGCAAGGAGCGACGCCGTGCCGAGACCGGCATCGTGCCTCGGCTCGGGGAGGGCCGCGACGAGCTGTGCGCCCATCGCGATGCCGACGGACGAGTCGAGGGCACTCGACACCGTGGCCGGGAGCCCCGTCGCGCGTACGATCTCGGCGGCGCGGCGAACGCCTCCCAGGGGCTGCATCTTCACGACGATGACGTCGGCCGCACCGAGACGCGCGACCTCGAGCGGGTCCTCGGCCTTGCGGATGGACTCGTCGGCGGCGATCGGCACGGCGATTCCCTCGCCAGCGAGGCGCCCCCGAAGCTGCACGAGCTCCACGGCGGTCGAGCAGGGCTGCTCCGCGTATTCGAGGTCGAAGCGCGAGAGCGAGCGGAGCGCTCGGACTGCCTCGTCGACCGACCAGCCGCCGTTCGCGTCGATGCGCAGCCGTGCGTCGGCGCCCAGTCGCTCGCGTACCCCTCGCACCCTGGCGACGTCGTCGGCGAGCACCTGCCCGCGCTCCGCGACTTTGATCTTCGCCGTGCGGCAGCCGTCGAAGCGCGCGAGCACGCTGTCGAGCTTCGACGTCTCGACGGCGGGCACGGTCGCGTTGACCCACACCTCCCCGTCAGAGCGCCGGGGCAAGGAAGCGTCGAAGCCGAACTCGAGGGCCGCGCGCAGCCAGTTCGCGGCCTCCGCGTCTTCGTACTCGAGGAACGGCGAGAACTCGCTCCAGGCTTGGGTGCCACGGATGATCGCGGCCTCCCGCGCATCCACGCCCCGGAAACGCGTCACCAGGGGGAGCGTCACGATGTGCGTGCGAGCGAGGAGCTCGTCCAGGTCGGGCAGCTGCATGGGCTCATTCTCTCGCGCTTCTCGACGGCTGGCGCGGCGGTCACTGGTCCGAGCCGCAGCTGCTGGCTCGTGCCGCTGTCGCGCCGGACGGGAACAAGCGGCCGAGCTGGGTGCGATCCGTCCGGATCGCGCTAGGCTGAGGCATCGATCCGTCACACCGGACGCGAAACCCTTATGTCTACGAATCTCTCCAGCCCCGCACCTCGCTTCAGCCCTCCGCCGGCTGACGAGGACTTCGACGACGGCCTCCTCGGCCCGGCGCCGGTGGCACGACAGCCCGCGCGCTCTGTGTCGGTCGTCGGCAAGCCTGGATACGACAAGCCCCAGCACCGGCATGGCACGCTCGTCCAGCGCACCTGGTACGAGATCGCGTTCAACCCGCGCCGTTGGTCGGCAGGGCACTGGGCGCTGCTCGGTGTGCTCATCACGGTACTCGCGGACGTGTTCGTGTTCTTCTACGCGTCGAACCTGTTCGGCATCGACCGCAAGTTCGAGATCGAGATGTGGCTGCTCACGGCGGGAATCGCCGGATTCCTGACGATCGCTCTGGCGCTCTGGGGCATCATCTTCAACAGCGCGAGGGGGGCTGCGATCTTCGCGCTCATCCTCGGCTTGCCGTTCGGTGCGCCGCCCGCGTGGCTGGTCGGCAACACGCTGGTCCAGCTCATCGCAAACGGCGGCACGCTGCCCGTTGCGCCGCCTCTCTGGTAGTTCCTGACGGAGCCGGGCCCTGTTCGGCCGACAGCCGTCTGGTCACGGCCGCGAGTCGGTTAGCGTTGGGGCATGACTGCCTTCGTCTCCGAACTCTTCGACGCCGAGCGCTGGCGCACCGTCCCGGGCTTCGAGGAGCTCACCGACCTCACGTATCACCTGGATGTCACGGGGCGCATCGCCCGTGTCGCCTTCAACCGGCCTGAGGTCCGCAACGCGTTCAGGCCGCAGACGGTCGACGAGCTGGCGCGGGCGCTCGATGACGCGCGCATGAACCCACGCGTCGGCGTGGTGCTGCTGACCGGCAACGGGCCGAGCCCGAAGGACGGCGGCTGGGCGTTCTGCTCGGGCGGCGACCAGCGCATCCGCGGTCGCGACGGGTACAAGTACGCCGACGGTGAGACGCGCGACACGATCGACGCGGCCCGCAACGGGCGCCTGCACATCCTCGAGGTGCAGCGCCTCATCCGCTTCATGCCGAAGGTCGTCATCGCGGTCGTCCCGGGGTGGGCGGCCGGCGGCGGGCACTCCCTGCATGTGGTGTGCGACCTGTCGATCGCGTCGCGCGAGCACGCGAAGTTCAAGCAGACGGATGCGGACGTCGGGTCGTTCGACGCCGGCTACGGCTCCGCGTACTTCGCGAAGCAGGTCGGGCAGAAGTTCGCGCGCGAGGTGTTCTTCCTCGCGGAGGAGTACTCGGCGGATCGGGCCATGGAGATGGGCACCGTGAACCGGGTGGTGCCGCACGTGGAGCTCGAGGTCGAGGCTGTGCGCATGGCGGAGACGATCCTGACGAAGTCGCCGACGGCGATCCGCATGCTGAAGTTCGCGTTCAACGCGGTCGATGACGGCCTCGTGGGCCAGCAGGTGTTCGCCGGCGAGGCGACTCGCCTCGCTTACGGAACCGATGAGGCCGTCGAAGGTCGCGACTCGTTCCTCGAGAAGCGCGAGCCTGACTGGTCGCCGTTCCCGTGGCAGTTCTAGCACCCGCCGGCCGGCGCGGTTCGGCGGTGGGGTCCTCGCGATGACGGCCGCACCATCGGACGGCGCAGGCCTGCGGCGGCTTGTTCGGGTGGATGCGCGCGACCCGGACGCGGTCACCGCGGCGCTCAACCGGGCCTTGGATGGCGGGGGTCCGGCCGTTCTGCCGACGACAGGCCCTTCGCAATCCTCACGCGCCTCGGCAGCCACGCCCGGTCTGGACGCCGACCGTCCCGACGACGATGTCCTCCAGCGCGTCCCGGACGACGTGGTGCTCGTCATCGAGACGAGCGGCTCGACGGCTGAGCCGAAACGGGTCATGCTCGCGGAGAGCGCACTGCGCGCGTCCGCGGCGGCCACGTACGCCAGGTTCGATGAGCTCTTCGGCGCCCCCGGTCAGCGAGCCGATCCCACGCGACAGTGGCTGCTGACGTTGCCGGCCTCCTACGTCGCGGGCGCCCAGGTGCTCATGCGTTCGATCATCGCTGGAACTGAGCCTGTTGTGCTGGGCGATGAGCATTTCACCGCCGAGGGCTTCGCGCGCGCGGCGGGTGAGCTGACCGCCGAGCGGCGGTACGTGTCGCTCGTCCCGGCACAGCTCGTGCGGCTGCTCGACGCCGCCGAAGCCGAGCTGGGCGCTGGTCCGATCGCGGGCGCCGTCGCGCGCTTCGACGCGATCCTCGTCGGCGGGCAGGCGCTGCCACCAGCCCTCCGGTCGCGGGCGGGGGAGCTCGGCTGGAACCTCGCGACGAGCTACGGCTCGAGCGAGACGAGCGGCGGCAGCCTCTACAACGGGGAGCCGCTCGACGGAGTCAAGGTGCGCATCCGCGACGACGAGGTGCAGCTGGCGGGCCCCGTGCTCTGCGCCGGCTACCTCGGTGACCCGCGCCGGACCGCGGAGGCGTTCGTCGAGGACGACGGGGTGCGCTGGTACCGCACGAGCGACGGCGGCCGCTTCGAGATCGACGAGGCCACGGGCCGCGAACGACTCGTGGTGACGGGTCGACTCGACAACGTCATCGTCTCCGGTGGCGAGAAGGTGCTGCTCGACCGGGTCGAGGGCATCGTGCGCCGCCTGCCCGGCCTGGAGGGGGCCGTTGTCGTCGCCGCGCCGTCCGAGCAGTGGGGGCAGGTGCCCGCGCTGGTGGTGGAGACGTCCGCGTGGGCGCCCGACGCGTCCCAGCCTGGCGTCGCGGCGACGTTGCTGGATGCGCGTGAGCTCGCAGCCGACGAGCGCTGGCGCTCCATCCGCGAGGCGACGGCGGCCGCCGGCCGTGCGGCTCGTCCGGCGCTCCTTGTGGTCGCGCGCAGCATCCCGCTCCTGCCCAGTGGGAAGCCGGACCGTCGATCGCTGGAGGACCTGGTCGCGCGGCTCGCCCACGGAGGTGCCGACGAGGCCTGAGCCTGTCGCCGATGCCGGCCGTCGGCGGCTGCACCATGCGCTGCACCATGATGGTGCTGCACAGCGGCCGGACGTCGAACCTGAGGGGGTTCGATCAGCCCAGGTCGCGGCGAACGACGGCCCTGCGCTCTGCGGAGTCAGGCCTCGGGGGCGTGCTTGTGTGTGCGGTTGGCGGCGGCCGATCGTCGTCGGACGAAGATTGCCGTGCCGATTCCGGCTCCGAGCAGGACCAGCACGCCGACGATGACCAGTGGCGCGGCCGGCGCGGCCGGTGCCGGGGCCGTCGGCTGGGCGGTGGCGGTCGCACTGGCCGCGGGAGTCGGCGCGGTCGCCTCTGGCGTGCCGGGCTCGAAGATCGCCTGCAGCTCGGCCCCGACGGCCTCCGCCAGGTAGGCGACGCCGGCCTCGTTGGGATGGAGTGCGCCGAGCTTGAGGGATGCGCCGGGTGTGGTCGGCGTTCCCTCGCCGGGTTCCAGCGTGATGCCGTTCATGTACGGGTCCGTGGTCGTGCAGGCGGAGTGGGCGGCCGTCGCCTCGAGGGTGGAGATGAAGGTGGCGCCGATGGCCTCGGCCGCCGTCTGTATGGCCGCGTCGAGGCGCACTTCCGTCTCATGCAGGTATGCGGTGTCGACGTCGGTGAACGGGAAGGAGTTCTCCGGGTAGCCCGCCGAGGTGAAGGCTGGGGAGAAGCAGCCGCCGACCGGCGTGTTCGTGGGGTCCGGGGTGATGGCGGGGTACCCGACGACGACGATCTCGGCGTTGGGTGCCTTCTCGGTGATGAGGGCGAACGTCGAAGCCAGAGCAGGGGCGACCAGCGAGTCGATGCGGTCCTTCAAGGTGTCGACTTCGACGCCTCCTCCGCTGACGACGTACTTCGAACGGCAGTTGGGCGTGGTCTGATCGGCGACGAGGGGCCCGAGGGAGCTCGCTGCGATGCACGAGGCGGCGATGTCCGAGAACTGCAGGTCGTTGCCGCCGATTGACAGGGTGACGATCTCGGTCGTGGCGGACAGGCTCGCCGACTGCACTGGTGCGCTCGCCCCAGCCCCGGTGACCTGCTCGACATCGCGGATGTCGGCGGTGACGGCGCCGCTGCACGTGCGGTCGTCGAGGGTCAGGCCGAGCGAGTCGGCGATGCGGTGCGGGTAGTTCGCGAGCGCCTGGAAGCAGCCGGCGGCGGGCTCCTCGCTGAACGGCACGAGCCCGAAGCCGGCCGAGTACGAGTCGCCCAAGGCGATGTACTCACGCCCCTGCGTGCCTCCGTTTACCGTCGGATCGCCGAGGGGCGCCGCGAGGGCCCCGGGGGCCACGAGGAGGGCGATACCTGCGGCCGCGAGGCAGACGGCCGCCGCGCGAACGCGTGATCGGGAAGTCATGGATCTCCTGTGGAGCGGACGTCGTGCGGGGGATGGGAGGTGATGGTCTCATAGTGCCACCGTGACGCTGGCCGGGAACGGGATGGCGAGCTCGCTTCTCGGGGCCGCGAACCGTCGTCGCAGGGATGCGGGCCGCGCGCCGCCCTCTAGAATCGCTCCGTGGCGCAGAAACAGAAGCAGAGACAGCGGAAGCAGCAAGCGAACCCGACGCAGCGGCCCCGGCCGAAAGCCGGCGAGGTGCGCAAGCTGGATGCGCGCGCCTGGATCTCAGGTGCCCGGCTGCGCACGCTCCCGCTCGCCATCGCACCGGTGCTGCTCGGCACGGCTGGCGCGATCGTCGACGGGCCGCTCGGCGAGTACCACTGGGTGCGCGCGCTCGCCTGTCTCGCGGTCGCCCTCTGCCTGCAGATCGGCGTGAACTACGCGAACGACTACTCCGACGGCATCCGCGGTACCGACGCCTATCGCGTCGGCCCCGCCCGTCTGACCGGTTCGGGCCTCGTCGACCCGAAGCGCGTGCGACTCGTCGCCTTCATCTTCTTCGGCCTCGGCGCCCTCGCCGGTCTCTTCCTGGTTTGGCGATCCGAGCAGTGGTGGCTGCTGGCCGTCGGCGCGGTCGCGATCCTGGCGGCCTGGTTCTACACGGGTGGCAAGCGTCCGTACGGATACGCGGGGCTCGGCGAGGTGTTCGTCTTCGTGTTCTTCGGCCTCGTCGCGACCGCCGGCACGACGTTCGTGCAGATAGGCAGCGTCTCCACGAACGTGTGGATCATGGCCACCGCGATCGGCCTCTTCTCCTGCGCTGTGCTCATGGTCAACAACATCCGTGACATCGAGCAGGACCGCCTCGCCGGCAAGCGAACGCTCGCCGTGCTCGTCGGCCCCGTCGTCTCGCGCTGGCTCTTCGGCGTCTTCACGCTGGCGCCGTTCGTGCTGGCCATCCTCTTCGCCATCGCGTACCGCAACGCGATCTTCACATTCTTCGCGCTGCTGCTCGCCGCTCCCGCAGTCCTCATCGCATCGACTGCCCGCAAGCCCAAAGAGCTGATCCTCGCGCTCATGCTGACGAGCTTCGCGACGCTCGCCTACGCGCTGCTGCTCGGCTTCGGCATCGTCTTCAGCGGGTACGTGCGCTAGCTGCTCGGTGAGCGCTGCGGCGAAGAGTCGGGCGTCGGCTCTTCACCGGGGTCGGCCTCGGCAGGCTCGGTCTCGGACGTGGCCTTGACTGGTTCGGCCGCCTCGGTCTCAGCGGTGGAGTCCAAGGCCGCGTCCTCGTCCTTGTCGTCGGCGGTGCGCGCATCCTTGCGCTCGGTGAGGCGCTGCAGGTCGTCGCCCATCTGCTGGCGTGTGCCGCGCAGGAAGATGACGGAGATGCACGCGCTGATGACGGCACCGATGAGGGCGCCGGCCAGCCAGTTCCACTGCCAGGCGGGCAGGGCCAGCATGACGACGGCGAATGGCACCGCGAACGCGAGCAGTCTGATGACGGAGTAGACGAGCCAGGCGCGCTTCGAGTTCATCCCGCAATTCTACGAGCGACCGGGTGATCCCAGGTTCGCCCAGGGCACAGGCACCACCAGGTCGGGTGGAGGCAAGTCGCGTATCCTCGGGGGACCATGTCTCGCCTCCTCATTACTGCCGCAGTCATCGTCGTCGCGGTGACCATCTTCGCCGTGGTCGATTGCGCGATGACGGACGCAAAGCGCACTCGTGCGCTGCCGAAACCCGTCTGGGTCGTCGTCGTCTTGCTGGTCCCCGTGGTCGGCCCGCTCCTGTGGCTGTTCTTCGGCAAGGTCCGCGGCAACGCGACCGCCGTCAAGCCCGTGCAGACGACGCCGGACGACGACGAGACGTTCCTGAAGTCCATCGGCATCGAGTCCGACAGCGAGGAACGCATCCGGAAGCTGGAGGAAGAGCTCAAGGCCCTCGATGACGTGGAGTTCCCGGCCGCCGCGCCGAAGGGCCCCGTGACCGAAGGCGGCGCTGCGACGGCGCTGGAGGATGCGGCAGACGAGCCCGTGAAGGGTGAGCGGGCCTCGAAGGCTGATAAGACCGAGAAGCCCGCCAAGCCGGAGCTCGGCGGCAAGAAGCCGCGCAAGGGCGACGCCGGCGACGCCGGCCATGATGGAGAACCCATCGAGCACAAGGACGACTGGACTCAGGGTGACGGGTCGTCCCGTGCCTGATCGGCACGCCGAATCCGAACCTCCCCACTCGCAGCACCCCGCAGGGGGCGATGCGTCGGCTGCCTCGACGCCGGTGCCCGCTTCGCTGCCGCGCACCGCAAACCCGGCGACGGACTTCAGTCTCGACTTCCTGGCCCAGCTCGTCCAGCGCGGGATCACTGATCTCGTCGTCTGCCCTGGGTCTCGCTCGCAGGCGCTGTCGCTGGTCGCGGCCGAGCTGGAGCGCGTCGGCGCGGTTCGGCTGCACGTCCGCATCGATGAGCGCTCCGCCGGCTTCTTCGCGCTTGGCCTCGCCGCCGAGACCGGGCGAGCGGTCCCCGTCATCACGACGTCCGGGACAGCGGTCGCCAACCTCCTCCCGGCCATGCTCGAGGCGTTCCATGCCACCGTGCCGCTGGTCGCCGTCACTGCGGACCGCCCGGAGGAGCTCCTCGGAATCGGCGCGAACCAGGCCACGACGCAGCCGGGCATCTTCGGCCCCAACGTCCCGCACGATGCCGTGCAAGCGCCGGTCGGGGCCGCCGATGAGGCATCGCTCGCCGAGCGCCTCGCGATGCGGGCGGCCGCGACGCGTGGGCCGCTGCACCTGAACCTCGCCTTCCGCGACCCGCTGAGCGTCGCCGTTCCTGAACTGGACGCGTGGGCCGCAGGGGTGGCAACCCTCGCCCCCGCCGACCGAGTCGCGGCGGACCAGGGTCGGGCTGCACCAGGGCAGGACGAGCCACCCGCCTCCGGAGCCGAGACGCTCGACATCGAGGCGGCGGAATGGCCCCGCACGCTCGTCATCGCAGGCGCCGCTGCCGGCCCTGAAGCGGAGAAGGTGGCGCACGACGGTGGCTGGCCCCTCATCGCCGAGGCCACGAGCGGTTCTCGCTACGGCCGCAACCTCGTACTCGCCTACCGTCAGCTCCTCGGCGCGACCTCCCCGCGCCCAGACCTCCGCGACGCCATCGAGCGGGTCCTGGTCTTCGGCCATCCGACGCTCAGTCGCGAGATTCCCCAGCTCATCGCACGCGATGACGTCCACGCGGTGGTCGTCGGGCCGACCGGCGGCGAGCCGTACAACCCGGGGCACGCGGTCGCGGCGCACGTCGACGCCGTGCGGGTGCATCCGGTGCCGACCGCCGACGCGCATGCCAGAACCGAATCTCGCGCGTGGCTCCGCGAGTGGGTGCTCGCGAGTCGAGAGCTGATGGAGGCGGATGCCGAGCAGACTCCCGCACCCGACATCGAGGCGTCTCGTTCCAGCGACACCGCGGTGCGGGGCCGCTTCGCGAAGCAGGAACTGGCGGTCGCTCGCACCAAGGTCGACCGGCGGATGCTCGCGGAGGCGGTGTGGAGCGCGACGTGGCCGCACGACCGCCTGGTGCTCGGAGCGTCGACGCTCATCCGCTCGCTCGACGCCCAGGTGGCGGGCAAGCCCATCCGGGTCCACGCCAACCGCGGTCTCGCGGGCATCGACGGCACGATCGCGACGACGCTCGGAGTCGCCGTCGGCAGCCAGCTCGGCGGTCCGGTGTCAGCTCAGGGCGGCGTGACGCGGGCGCTGATCGGCGACCTCACGCTGCTGCACGATGCGTCCTCCTTGCTGATCGGGCAGGGGGGCGAGTGGGCCCCACGCGTGCAGCTCATCGTCGGCAACGACGGCGGGGGCACCATCTTCGACGACCTCGAGGTGGCTCGGACCGCAGCCGCGGAGGCGCACACGCGGGTGCTCTACACGCCCACCAGGGTCGACCTCGAGGCGCTGGCGACCGCGTACGGCTGGAGCTACTGCCGAGCGGAGACGCGCGCGGACCTCCAGGGCGCGCTTGTCTCGCGCGAGCACGAGCGCATCCTGATCGAGGTTCCCCTGTCTCGAGGCTGAGGCCCGAGGCAGGCGCGCAGCAGGCCGCGCCACCGCGGTTCAGGCGGGCGGAAGATCGCCGTCCATCACGACGGATTGCGTCGCCGCATCCCACGCGAAGGTGGCGACCGCCTCGCCCGTCGGGGCAGCGTTCGGCTCGCCGGGCAGCGGGTAGCGGTAGGTGACGGTGATGAGGGTGTCGGAGAGCTGCCCGATCTCGGGCAAGAAGCCGTAGGCATCGGCCGTCGCCGTGCCGACGTACGCACCGCTGTGGAAGAGCAGGATGTGGTGCGGGGTGGACGCGGTGCCGCCCTCGAGCGTGACGACCACGTACGAGAGGGGCGCGCACGCATCCCAGGTCTCGCGGTCGGGTTCGGCCGCGACCCACGGCAGGTCGGGGAAGTCCGGGTATGCCTCCACCTGAGGCAGTGCGGTTTCGAGGGCCGCGGCCTGTGTCGAGTCCGTGCAGGCGGTCTCCGGCGCGGGTGCTTCGCTCGGCTCGCTCTCGGGGGCGGGTGTCGTCGTCGCGGTCACGGTGACCGTGGCGGCTGGTGTCGTCTCAGCGGTCTGTGGCGTGGTGGTCGCCGCGCACCCGCTGATGCCGAGGGATGCGGCGGCGAGGAACGCGATGGCGGCGGGGATTCGTGCTGATCGTGGGATTCGCATGGTGGAGCCCTCCTCAGTCGACATTCCCGAAGGCTAATGAGCGAGGCTTGACGGATCCAGGGAGTACGTATGTCAGGACATATGCTGATCTGGCATGTCCAGCGACGATTCCCGGAGGAACGATGGCCCCCTCATCTACGACCCCAGAGGCACCAGCGGCTGCGGACGGTGCCATGAACTTCCACACGAGGAAGTGGGTGCGCCCCGAAGACCTCAACGCCAACGGCACGCTCTTCGGCGGCAGCCTGCTGCGCTGGATCGATGAAGAGGCCGCGATCTACGCGATCATCCAGCTCGGCAACTACCGGTGCGTGACGAAGTACATCTCGGAGATCAACTTCGAGGCGTCGGCCGAGCAGGGTGACCTCATCGAGATGGGCCTCGTCGCGACCCACTTCGGGCGTACCTCCATGACGATGCGAGCCGTCGTGCGCAACATGATCACGCGCCGCACCATCCTCTCCATCGAGAAGATCGTCTTCGTGAGCCTCGGCGACGAGGGCACCCCCGAGCCGCACGGCTACTCGACCATCACCTACGCCCGCGACCGGATGCCGACGACGCACCCGAAGACCGGCACCATCGCGGTCCCGACGGCGGGCGAGGAGCGACGCTGATCACGCGCAGGAGGGCACCCGGTCTCCCGAGCGCCCTCCTCGTGCAGCTGAGCTGCGGCGCTACTGGTTGCCGACCTGCTTGTCGGCCGCGTCTCGGGCGCCCTTGATCTGATCGGTGAACTTGTCACCGGTGGCCTTCTGGGCCGCATCCGCGACGCCGTCGAGGATCTTGTCGCTCATGTCCTCCGCCTGCTCGCTCTTCAGCGCTTCGGTGACGCGCGGGTCCTTCAGGAACTCCTGTGCCTTGCCGGTGATGTCTTCGATGCCCATGTGGTTCTCCCTCGCTCGAGCGCCGCTCCCGCTCCGTCGTGGAAGCCGTCGCGGTGCCAAAGCCTAGTGCCAGGCGGTGGCGTTAGCCTGGTCTCATGCCTCACTTCACCACCGAAGACGCCGCAGTGCTGCGCGTTGCCCCCGACTTCGATCTGGGCTCGGTCGACCCCGACTCGACACCTGGTTTCACTGGCAAGAAGGCAGACGCGGCCGCCCTCTTCACCGAGCACGACGAGGAGATCGCCGAGCTGCAGGAGCGCATGTTCGCGAACGCGCGGGCCGGCCGGGCGGCACCTTCCGTGCTCCTCCTCCTGCAGGGGATGGACACGTCCGGCAAAGGTGGAATCGTGCGTCACGTCATCGGCGGGGTCGATCCGCAGGGCGTTCAGATCGCGTCGTTCAAGGCGCCGACGCCTGAAGAGCGTGAGCAGGACTTTCTCGTCCGCATCCGCAAGCAGCTGCCCGCGGCAGGCAAGATCGGCGTGTTCGACCGATCGCACTACGAGGACGTCCTCATCCAGCGCGTGCGCTCATTCGCACCGCCGGAGGAGATCGAGCGGCGCTACGGGGCGATCGTCGACTTCGAGGACGAGCTCGCCGCATCCGGGACGAAGCTCATCAAGGTGATGCTGCACATCTCGAAGGACGAGCAGGGCGCTCGGCTCGCGGAACGGCTCGAGCGTCCGGACAAGCACTGGAAGTACAACCCCGGTGACGTCGATGAGCGCCTCCTCTGGGACCAGTACCAGGATGCCTACGAGATCGCGCTGCGACGCACGTCGACGGAGACGTCCCCGTGGTACTGCGTTCCGGCGAACAGGAAGTGGTTCTCGCGGCTTGTCGTGAAGGGGCTGCTGCTGGATGCGCTGCGCGGCTTCGAGCTGCAGTGGCCTGCCGCGGACTTCGACGTCCAGACCGAGAAGCGGCGCCTGGCGGAGAGCGCCTGACACCCGCTCAGCCGGCGAGCTCGGGCGGCCAGACGACGCTGAATCGTTCGAGGACGATCTCGTGCTCCAGAGTGAACTCCCGGCCGGCGGCGGCGCGCGTGCGCTCCCAGTAGCGGAGGTGCTCGCGGCGCCAGCTGTCGAGGCTGCGGTCGTCTTCACCCTCGTCGTAGGCGAAGGCAGCGTCGACGCTGTCGAACGTGCCGATGCGCAGCTCTGTGCTGCGGATCACGACGACTGGCGCGCCGCGGCCATCGCAGGCGATCCAGTGCGAACCGATGCGGGGGAGCGGCTCGCTCTCCTCGGCGAACTCCTCGACGAGTCCTGCGGTCGCGCGCTTCGGGCCGTGGGTCACGAGCGCGAGCAGTTCGTCGGCGAGCTCGACGCTGTCCCCGAAGTACTCGACCGTGTAGTCGGACGCCGACGCGGCGGCGCTCTGGTTGGCGGCGCGGTACTCGTCCCACATCACGGCGGCGGCCGCACGGTCGACGCTCGGGAGCTCGGTGCGTCCGAGCGCCTGGTTGCTGTTGCTGCCGCTGCTGGTCGCGTCCGTCACCGCATCACCTCCGCGCCGCGAGGCCGCGGCTCGTCCTCCGCCTCGCCGCGCAGCGCCTCCACGATGGGGCGGAACTTCAGCTGCGTCTCGCGGTACTCGTCCGATGCGTCCGAGGAGGCCACGATGCCGCCGCCCGCGTATGCCGTGATCGATCCGCTCGCGTCGATCTCCGCACCGCGGAGTGCGACTGCCCACTCGCCGTCGCCGCCGGCGCCGACCCAGCCGACGGGGCCGGCGTAGCGCTGCCGGTCGAACGGCTCGAGAGCCAGGATCGCGTCGAGGGCAGCCGGGGTGGGGGTGCCGCCGACCGCCGCCGTCGGGTGGAGGGCGTCCACAAGATCCAGCACCGTCACACCGGTCGGGAGGGTGCCGCGGATGTCGCTCGCCAGGTGCCAGAGGTTCGGCAGCTTGAGCGTGAAGGGGACGCGGCTGCTCGTGAGACCTGTGCCGGGGTCGTCGTGCGTGTCGAGCGTCTCGAGGGACGCGAGCGCGCTCTCGACGGCGTAGCGGTGCTCGGCGAGGTTCTTCTCGCTGTGGCGGAGCCGCGCCTCTGCGCGTGCATCCGCTTCCTCGTCGGCACCGCGCGGTGCAGTGCCGGCGAGCACACGAGCCGAGACCTGACGCTCGAGGACCCGGACGAGCGTCTCGGGGCTGGTGCCGGTGAGGCCGTCGACGGCGTAGGTCCAGCACTCGGGATACGCGGACGCGAGGCGCGCGAGCAGGCGGCGGCGGTCGGCGCCAGCTGGGAGCCTGCCGTGCTGTTCGCGTGCCAGGACGACCTTCGAGAGGTGGCCCGTGTGGATGAGGTCGAGTGCCCGGTCGATCGCGCGGCGGTGCTCGTCGGACGACATGAGGCCGTCCTCGAGGATCGCCGTTGCGTCCGTCTCGCCGAACGGCTGAGCCTCGGGCAGGCGTGGCTTCGGCTCTGATCCGTCCGCGGTGATGGCGGTCACGAAGGAGACCGCGCCGCGGCGACCGACGATGAGCTCTGGCACCTCGAGCACGCTGCGCGCCCCGGACTCGGCCGCGAACGCGAACGCCCCGAAGGCGACGAGGCCGGAGCCGGTGGTGTTGACGGTGTCGTCGATGTCGGCCGACTCGACAACCTGCCGCCAGGCCTCGGCGGAGTCTGGGATGCGCGCCTCGCCGGTGAACTCGCCCCGCCAGGCACGTCCCGAAGCGACGATGCCGTCGCCCTGCCGAAGCCACACGAGGGGGGAGGTCGGGGAGGCGAAGCGGAGGAGATCGCCGAAATGCGGCACCTCGATGGTCCGGGCGCGCAAGCGGGGAGCGTTGACAGCTGGCACGACCGCAAGCCTAGACCCGGCGCGGAAGGGCGGCCCCGGGAGTCCGCCTGAACGCGGCCAGGGCGAAGCCTGCGCCGCAACGTAGGATGATCCGGTGACCAAAGCCGACCTGAACAAGCGACCCGAGCAAGTGTCGTCGATGTTCGACCGTGTTTCCAAGAAATACGACGAGACGAACGACATCCTGAGCATGGGCAACGCGCCGCGCTGGCGTGTGCAGACCCGCCACGCGATCGCCCCGCAGCCGGGTGAGAAGATCCTCGATGTCGCCGCAGGCACCGGCACGGTCAGCAAGGTCCTCGCCGACGCTGGTGCCAAGGTCACCGCCCTCGACTTCTCCGCCGGCATGATCGAGGAGGGCAAGCGCATCCACGGTGCCAACCCACGCATCGAGTTCGTGCAGGGTGACGCGACCAAGCTCCCCTTCGACGACAACACGTTCGACGCGTCGACGGTGAGCTTCGGCCTGCGCAACGTGCAGGAGCCGAAAGTCGCACTGCGGGAGATGCTGCGTGTCACGAAGCCGGGCGGACGCCTCGTCATCGCCGAGTTCTCGACGCCGCCGCAGGCCATCATCCGCACGGGCTACCGCGCCTACATGCAGCTCGCGATGCCGAGCATCGTGAAGCTCGTGAGCAGCGACCCCGAGGCATACACGTACCTGAACGAATCGATCATCGCGTGGCCCGCGCAGCGTGAGCTGGCATCCTGGCTGCGGGAGGCGGGCTTCGAACGGGTCAAGTATCGCAACCTCTCGGCCGGTGTCGTCGCGCTGCACAAGGCATTCGTCCCGCTCGCCGAAACCGGCAGCGCCCCCAGCTAGGGGAGACGGAAGCCAGCAGGCACCGGCCCAGCGCCACCTGCACCCCAACCCAGTTCGTGCGGAGATCTCCTTCGGACGGAACACCTGAACCACCAGGAGACATGAGCGTGGAGCTCCCCAAGACCGAACAGCGCCGCAAGGCGCGAAGCACCGTGGTGCCGGGCGGAACCGACGACCTCTTCGACGGTCCGAAGTCCGACGTGCTGCGAGAGCGGCTCGACGCTGGATTGGCCGCGGTCGAGGCCCGCCTCCGCGCCGAGGTGCAGTACGCCGACGAGATCGCCGACGTCACCGCCCGCTACCTCCTCAACGCCGGCGGGAAGCGCCTGCGCCCCATGCTCACGGTGCTCTCGTCGCAGTTCGGCGAGACGCCGGGCTCCGACGATGTCATCACGGCAGCTGCCGCGGTCGAGCTCACGCACCTCGCATCGCTCTACCACGACGACGTCATGGATGAGGCCGAGCTGCGTCGAGGCGTCGCCGCCGCGCACCTCCAGTGGGGCAACTCCATCGCGATCCTCGCCGGCGACCTGCTCTTCGCCCGTTCGAGCCTGCTCTTCTCCGAGCTGGGCCTTCGCGCCGTCCGGCTGCAGGCTTCGATCTTCGAGCGGCTCGTGCTCGGGCAGATGCGTGAGACGACCGGGCCGTCGGCCGGCACCGACCGCATCGACCACTACGTGGGTGTCCTCGCCGACAAGACGGGCTCCCTCATCTCCGCCGCCGCTCAGTTCGGCGCGATCGTGTCGAACGCACCAGAGCCGGTCGTCGCGGCGCTTGCCGAATACGGCGAGCGAGTCGGCGTCGCCTTCCAGCTCGCCGATGATGTCATCGACCTGCAGCAGAACCCGGACACGACGGGCAAGCTCGCGGGCACCGACCTGCGTGCGGGTGTCGAGACCCTCCCTGTGCTGCTGCTGGAACGCCAGGCGGCCACCGACGAAGCGAGCCGCGACCTGCTGGAGCGCATCCGCACCCGCGTCGCCGGCGTCAACGAGCAACCGGAGGAGACTCGCGCGAGCGAGGAGGAGATCTCGAGCATCATCACCGAACTCCGCGAGCACCGCGTGACGCAGCTCACGATCGACGAAGCCCAGAACTGGGTGACGCTCGCCGTCGAAGCCCTGCGGCCGCTGAAAGCCGGCCCGGCGAAGAACGCGCTCGAGCGCTTCGCCGCGGAGGTCGTCAGCCGCGATCGCTGACCGAGACGTCCCGAGACGTCCCACCCCTGACCCCTTCCGGAGGACGACACCTCGCGAGCCTCCACCTCGACCCTTCCTGGAGGACATGTGACCACGCTCCGCCTTGCCATCGTCGGCGCAGGACCAGCCGGCATCTACGCGGCCGACATCCTGCAGAAGATGGAGCGCCAGTTCGACCTGTCCATCGACCTCTTCGACAAGCTGCCAGCGCCGTACGGGCTCGTGCGGTACGGGGTCGCCCCTGACCACCCGCGCATCAAGGGCATCATCAACGCCCTGCGCGAGGTGCTCGAATCCGGTGTCATGCGGGTGTTCGGCGGAGTGGAGTTCGGCAAGGACATCACGCTCGAGGACCTCAAGCAGCACTACCACGCGGTGATCTTCTCGACGGGAGCCATCCGCGACGCCTCCCTCGACATCCCAGGCATCGAGGCGCAGGGCAGCTACGGTGCCGCGGACTTCGTGAACTGGTACGACGGGCACCCCGACGTGCCCCGGACGTGGCCGCTCGACGCTCGCGAGGTCGCCGTCATCGGCAACGGCAACGTGGCGCTCGATGTCGCGCGCATGCTCGCGAAGCACCCGAAGGACCTCATGTCCACCGAGGTGCCGCAGAACGTGGTCGAGGGCCTCGAGGCGAGCCCCGTCACCGACGTGCACGTCTTCGGGCGACGCGGGCCCGCGCAGGTGAAGTTCACACCCCTCGAGCTGCGTGAGCTCGGCGAGGTGCCCGACGTGGACGTCATCGTGTACGAGGACGACTTCGACCGCGACCCGGCGGCCGCCGAGCTCGCGAAGACGAACAAGCAGCTCATGGTCATCGGGCGCATCATGGGCAAGTGGCGCGGAGAACGGGAGCTCACCGCCTCGCGCCGCCTGCACCTGCACTTCTACTCGAAGCCGGATGCGGTGCTCACGGAGGACGGGCCAGACGGCGAGCGCGTCCGGGCGCTGCGGATCGAGCGCACGGAGCCGGACGCCGAGGGCGGCGTGCGCGGGACCGGCGAGTTCGTCGAGTACCCGGTGCAGGCCGTCTACCGGGCCATCGGCTACTTCGGCTCGCCGCTCCCCGGCGTGCCGTTCGACGAGCATCATGGCGTCATCCCGAACCATGAGGGGCAGGTGTGGGACGACGACAACCAGCAGGTCAACGGCATGTACGCGACGGGGTGGATCAAGCGCGGCCCCATCGGCCTGATCGGGCACACGAAGTCGGACGCACTTGAGACGGTGACGCACCTCGTCGCGGATCAGGGCAATTGGTGGACTCCCGCCGATGCGAGCGAGGCCTCCGTCGTCGAGCTGCTCGAATCGCGTGGGGTGCGCTTCACCGACCTCGCTGGGTGGCGTCGTCTCGATGCGCACGAGCTTGCCCTCGGCGAGGCGAATGGCCGTGAGCGGATCAAGGTTGTGGATCGAGACGAGATGACGAGGATTTCCCGGGGCGAATAGGGGTTTTGGTCGCCGTTCAAGAAGTGGGGAGTTCTGCCCATCGCGGAACGCTCGTTCACCTCGTACGCTCGGAGTACGCACAGAGAGCGGAAGAGATTTCGGGCCTGAACCGGTCCGAGTCAACACTTCAGCCGGCGGCTGAGCCGCGTCGCAATGGTCGTTCTGACCGCGGCGCGACACTGGGGGAGCTCGCCGTCGGCTGGAGATTCTTTGCCGGGGCGGTTCCGGGAACCGTTCGGCAAGATCAGCGCAGTTGGCGCAATGGGGCGCCGCTACTGGATGACGCTGGTGAGGCGGGCGACGTTGTCGAGCGCGCGGGTCAGGATGGGCCGCTGCCGCCACTCGTCGAGGGTCAGCTCGAAGCTGCGCTGCCTGTAGCCGTTCTCGACTTCGCGCATCCGGTTCACGAACTCTTCGCCGTGCACCATGAGCATGAGCTCTGCGTTGAGGGTGAACGAGCGCATGTCCATGTTGCTGGAGCCGATGAGGGTGACGGAGTCGTCGAAGGTGATGTGCTTCGAGTGCAGGATGTAGGGGCGCCGGTACAGCATGATCCTGACGCCGGCGCGGAGGAGCGCCTCGTAGTAGGAGCGCTGGGCGTGGAAGACGAAGAACTGGTCGGCGATCTCGCCCACGAAGAGTTCGACGCTGACGCCTCGCTGCACGGCCGTCGTGATGGCGTACATGAGTGAATCGTCTGGCACGAAGTAGGGGCTGACGATGACGATGCGCTCCCGCGCTGCGTAGAGCAGCTGGTTGAAGAGGCGCAGGTTGTTCTCGTTCTCGTAGCCGGGGCCGCTTGGGACGAGCTGGCAGGGGAACACGTCGTGCTGGTCGCCGGCTTCGATCTCGGCTTCCGCCTCGTCGGGTTCCGGGGTGACCGGGTCGTTCTCGAAGACGTCGGTGAGGAGCTCTTCTGTCTCGGCGTACCAGTCGGAGATGAAGACGGCGTTGACGCCGGTGACCATGGGCCCCTCCATGCGGAGCATGAGGTCTTTCCACTTGAGGTCGTCGCCGCCCGGCTTGGGGCCGCGGTGGTAGTCGCGGGAGATGAGGTTCTGTGAGCCGAGGTAGGCCGTGCGGCCGTCCACGACGAGCAGCTTGCGATGGTTGCGCAGGTCGACGCGCTGCATGCCGCCCTGCCACGGGTAGAGCGAGAGCATCCGGTGCCAGTCGGCGCCGATCTGGGTGAGGCGGTGCTTCATCTTCTTGTAGCCGCGGTAGCGCATCGAGCCGACATGGTCGAAGAGGACGCGGACGGTCACGCCGCGCTGCACGGCGCGTTCGAGCGCGTCGAAGAACGGGGCGGTGGCGTCGTCGTGGCTCATGGCGTAGAAGAGCACGTTGACGTAGCTCTCGGCTTCGTCGATCTCGTCGGCCATTCGACGGATGGCCCGGTTGTAGGTGCCGTGCAGCTCGAGTCGGTTGCCGTCGGCGAGGGGGATCGCGGTGAGGTGCTCGCCGAGCTTGGTGACCTGGGCGAACCACGAGGGGCTCGTGATGACCTGCTCGGCCGGGGCGATCTGGTCGGTGGCGTCGCGGATGATGCCGTCGACCTGAGCCTGCATGCGTCGGCGGCGAGTTGGCAGCTGGTTCGTGCCGAACAGGAAGAAGAGGACGACGCCGAGGTAGGGGATGAGGATGATCGTGATGATCCAGGCGAGCGCCGTCGTGGGTCGCCGGTTTCGGGGAATCACGACGACCGACGTGACGATGATGAGCACGTAGACCGTGGCGACCGCGCCGAGCCAGAATCCGGTGAGGCCGAGTTCCGGGTACCAGGGCATGAGCGCGCCGATGGCCGTGCTCGGGTCGAGCGCGGCCATCGGCGCCCCCGGGGGCACTAGCGGCGGTTGACGAACTGGAGGTCGACGTCGACGTCGGCGCCCTTGAGCAGCGCCATCGTCGCCTGCAGATCGTCACGGCTCTTCGACGAGACACGGAGCTCGTCGCCCTGGATCTGCGCCTTCACGCTCTTGGGGCCTTCGTCGCGGATGAGCTTCGTGAGCTTCTTCGCGCTCGGCTGGTCGATGCCCTCCTTCAGGGAGGCTTCGATGCGGTACTCCTTGCCGGAGGCGTACGGCTCACCGACGTCGAGCGTCTTCAACGAGAAGCCGCGCTTGATGAACTTGGTCTGCAGGACATCGAGCACCGCCTTCACGCGCTCTTCGCTGGAGGCCTTGAGGAGGAGCTTCTCGCCAGACCAATCGACCGAGGCGCCGACGCCCTTGAAGTCATAGCGCGTCTCGAGCTCCTTCTGCGCTTGGTTGACGGCGTTGTCCGCCTCCATCTTGTCGACCTTGTTAACGACATCAAACGAGGAATCTGCCATGCCCACCATGGTAGCGAGGACCGCCGACAATCTCGTGAGCGGGGGTGCGTCCGCGTCGTTTCGACAAACCGGGTGGAAGTCGGTAGTCTCTAGCCTGCACGTTTGCGCTTCGCGCTGTGCACTGGCGAGTTACCCAAGCGGCCAAAGGGATCTGACTGTAAATCAGACTGCTCAGCATTCGGGGGTTCGAATCCCTCACTCGCCACGAACGCCATGACGCGAGACATCCACCAGATGTCTCGCGTCATTGCCATCTGGGCCTGGTCAGGCCGACGTCCCGGACGCCATCACGCCTGCGCCTCCATCACGCCAGCGTGCCAGGCGTCGAGGAGACGCGCGACCGTGCGCGTCTGCTCCCACGGCATGGCGCGTGACTCGAGGCGACCGTCCCTCAGCGCGCGCGACACCGCATCCGCCTCGGCCGCGAACGGGTGCACCTGCGCCACCTCGATGCGACGCCTCTGCCCCTCGTGGATGTGGCTGAGCACGTTCGGCGACAGGTCGCGGTCGCCGAAGGCGTTCTCGAGGGTGATCCAGCCGCCATCTCCGACGATGTCGGCGCGCTTCGTGAGCTGGGTATCGATGGAGCATTCGACGAAGGCGGTGAAGCCGTCCGCCTCGACGCTGGCGGAGGAGTAGACGTCGACTCCAGCCTCGATGCGTCCGTGCGGGTTCGCGAGGTGTAGCTCCGGAAGCGCGATGCCGGCGGAGGCCGCGGTGCTGACGGCGAAGGAGACGGGGTAGCCGCCGACATCGAAGATCGCTCCGCCCGCGAGCTTCGGGTCGAACAGGCGCCCGTCCCTGCTGCCGGCCGCGAAGCCGAACTGGGCGTGCACGTGCAGGGGCGCGGCGACCTGGCCCCACTTGAGGCGACGGTCGACGGCACGGGCAAGCGGGCTGAAGCGCTGCTTGTAGGCCTCCACGACGGGCAGGCCGGCGCGCTCGGCAGCCTCAAGGACCCGTTCCGTCTCGGCGGCGCTCGGGGCCAGCGGCTTCTCGCACAGCACTGCCTTCCCGGCCTCGAGCGCTGCGATCGCGAGCTCCGCGTGCGTCGTGTGCACGGTAGCGACGTAGACGGCGTCGATGTCATCGCGCGCCAGGACCTCGGCGTAGGTCCCGGAGACCGCTGCCCCGTAACGGGCGGCGAAGGCCGATGCCCGTTCGGCGTCGCGGCTGGCGACCGCTCGCAGCTCGCCATGTTCGGAGCTCGGCAGCCACGTCGCGAACGACTCCGCGATCGCACCCGGCCCGAGGATGGCCCACCTGGTCTTCTGCATGACGCGAACCTACCCGAGCGGTCCGTCCAGCATCCACGGGAGGTTCCCTGGGGGTTCTGCGATGAGTGGCCCTCGCCGACGCTGGCCGGGAGCACGCCGATCCCGCACCTGGGCGTCACCCGCACAGACGCTGATCGTTCACCCGCGAGGACCAACCGCGGCGACGGTCAGGCCAGAATTGGCGCACAGCTGTCGACGAGGACCGGAGAAGACCGTGACCGCACCGAAGCAAGACAGGGACCCCGTCAGCAGCTACCGCCCCCGGCTCGCGCCCTGGGCCATAGGCATCGCCATCGGCGTCGCGATCGGGATCGTGATCTCCGTCATCCTGGCGATGACCCCGGCCTTCACGGTCGCGTTCATGATGACGGGCATCGCTCTGGGCGTCGGCTTCGCGATCGCCCTGCAGGCCGCCTTCGACGACATGGCGAGCAAGAAGAAGTAGCAGTCACACCGTCGCGGCGAGTGCCAGCGTCGCGAGGGGCACGATGATCGCGACCCCCACGAGTCCGAGCGCGACGAAGCGCAACCACGAGATCGTCACGCCCAGTGACACGAGACGCTCGTGCCAGAGCAGCGTCGCGAGCGAGGCCCACGGCGTGACGAGCGGTCCGAGGTTGACGCCGATGAGCAACGCGACCAATCGGGCGGGGCTGTCGGCGACGGGTTCGAGGGCGAGGTAGGCGGGCAGGTTGTTGATGCCGTTGGCGCTCGCGGCGCCGATCGCCGCCAGCTGCAGGAGGCTGAGCGGGTCGTCGCCACGCCCCGAGACGGCGGCGAGCAGCTCGCTCAGCCCGTGCGCGTGGGCGGCCTCGACGAGCACGAACAGCGACCCGGCGATGCCGAGCGCCTGCCAGGGCACGAGGCCGAAGCGCAGCGCATCCCGCCGACGCGCGGCGAACGCGCCGACGAGCAGGAGCGCGGCGGCGCCCGCCGGAACCGCCACTTCGACGCCGGAGACCAGCAGTGGCAGCAGCAGGGCAGTCACGACCGACGAGAAAATCAGCAGCGGCCGATCCGGGATGCTCGTGGGCGTCGGCATGCGGTACCGCCGGTCGAGCTGGCGGCGGAAGACGAACGACAGGATGGCGGCGCTCGCGACCACGCCTACGAGCGCCGGTGCCCACGTCAGCGCGAGGAACTGGAGAGGCCCGCCCTCGAACGACCGAGCCGCGAGCAGGCTCGTGAGGTTCGAGACCGGGAGGAAGAGGGATGCGGTGTTCGCGAGCCAGACGGTCGCGAGCGCGAACGGGATGGGTGAGACGCCGACGTGCACGGCGAGCAGCACGACCACCGGGGTGACGAGCACGGCGGTCGTGTCGAGAGAGAGGAAGGCGGTGCTCACGACAGCGAGCAGGAGCACGAGCATCCACAGCAGCCACAGGCGGCCCCGGCCGAGCTTCGCGAGCCGGTCGGCGAGCGCCGAGAAGACGCCGGCCTCGCTCGCCAGCTCCGCGACGATCGTGATGCCCACGACGAACGCCAGCACGGGTATCACCCGCTCGCCCAGCTCCAGCAGCTCGGGAGCTGGCAGCACACCGGTGGCCGCGACGACGACCGCCGCGACGACGAGCACGGCGGTGGCGATGAGTGGGGCGACGCGGGACGCGGGGGACTCGGCCATGGCTGAGCAAGTTTAGGCCCGCGATACGGCCCCGATGTCGGTGCTCGCTCGTAGGATTCGAGCATGAGCGCGAACGATGACGTTGCGAGCCGCGAGGCGGCCGTCGTCGTGAGCGCGCTGCACGTCAGACGCGGCGGCAAGGCGGTGTTCGACGGGCTGGAGCTCTCGATTCCCCGCGGGCAGATCACCGGTCTCCTCGGCCCATCCGGATGTGGGAAGACGACCCTCATGCGCGCCATCGTCGGCGTGCAGAAGACGGCGGGTGGCACCGTGACGGTGCTCGGCGAGCCCGCCGGATCGCGGCAGCTCCGCTCCCGCGTCTCCTACGCGACGCAGGCCGCATCCGTCTACGACGACCTGACCGTGGCGCAGAACCTCAGCTACTTCGCGAGCGTGCTCGGAAGCAGGCGCGCCGACCTCGGCGCGCTCATCGACCGCGTCGGGCTCACCGGGCAGGCCAGGCAGAAGGTCGAGTCGCTGAGCGGCGGGCAGAAGAACCGCGTCTCCCTCGCGGTGGCGATGCTCGGGGACCCGGAGGTGCTCGTGCTCGACGAACCCACCGTCGGCCTCGACCCCGTGCTGCGCCAGGACCTGTGGGCGCTGTTCCGCTCACTCGCCGACGATGGCGCGACCCTGTTCGTCAGCAGCCACGTCATGGATGAGGCCATGCGCTGCGATCGCCTCATCCTGATGCGGGATGGCCACCTCATCGCCGACACCACCCCGCCGGAGCTCCTCCGTGAGACAGGCACCAGCGACGCGGATGCGGCCTTCCTCGCCCTCATCGAACGCGGCGATACGAGCCACGGGCGACACGCGGGGTCCGAGGAAGGGGCCGCATCGTGAGCCCCACCAGAACGTTCGCGACGGCCGGGCGCGTGCTCAGGCAGCTCCGCCACGACCCGCGCTCCATCGTGCTCATGGTCGTCGCCCCGAGCCTGCTCGTCGGCCTCTTCGCCTGGCTGTTCTCCGAGCAGGACGGCGTGTTCCAGCGGCTGGGCCCGGCGATCCTGGCGTTGTTCCCGTTCATCATCATGTTCCTCATCACGAGCATCACGACCCTCAGGGAACGCCGCTCGGGCACGCTCGAGCGGCTCATGACGACGCCGCTCGCGAAGGGCGACTTCATCGTCGGCTACGCGCTCGCGTTCGCCGTCGCCGCGGTGGCGCAGGCCATCGTCACCGTGGCGTTCGCCGTGATCGTGTGCGGCCTGAGCGTGGAGGGCCCGCTGTGGCAGCTTGGCCTCGTCGCGGTGGCGGATGCGCTGCTCGGCACCGCGCTGGGGCTGCTCGCGAGCGCGTTCGCGCGCACCGAGTTCCAGGCAGTGCAGTTCATGCCCGTGCTCGTCATCCCGCAGATCCTGCTCGGCGGCATCCTCATGCCCCGCGACCAGATGCCGGACGCGCTGCAGGCGATCTCCGACTGGCTGCCGCTGAGCTACGGCATCGACGCCATCAACGCGGTCACGGCGGGGAGCTCGGCATGGGACCTGTGGGCGCCCGTCCTCGTCATCCTCGCGTTCGCGGTCGGCGCGCTCATCCTGGGCTCGCTCACCCTTCGCCGTCGAACCGGGTAGACGCTACTTGGCGGCGACGCTGTCGAGATGCTCTCGCAGCGCGATGATGATGTCGTCGCGCGTCGTGTTGCGGGCGTGGGCGAGCTCCTCGATGAGCCAGTCGAGCGTCATGTAGTTGGCGTGCAGCAGGTTCGACAGCTCGATGTTGACCTTCACCTGGTTGGGGCCGCCGTCAGCCGGCAGCTCCGCATCCGGGTCGCCGTCGGAGTCCAGCCCCTGCCCCTGCTCGACCTGCACGACAAAAGCGCCGACCTCGACGAGTCGCTCATAGGCGAGCGCCGCGGCATCTGGCGACACCTCCGTGACGGAGACGGCGTCGAGCAGCACGTGCGCTGCCTCTCGGCTGGTAGCTGGAGTGGACATGCAACGAGGATAAGCGCGCACTTCGAACAGACAGTCAGGGTCCATCCATGCAAGGCACAATCGGGGACATGAGCAGCAAACCCACAGCGAAGGCCCGCCCCACTCCAGACGCGCCTGTCGTGGTCATCGGGGACGCCATCGTCACGGAACTGCAGGAGACGGAGGCGCGTGGGGGACTCACCCGCCGCAGCTACGTGAGCGGCTCAGCCCTCAACGTCACCATGGCGCTCGCGCGCCTGGGGGTGCCCGTCGCCCTCATCGCGAGCATCGGCGACGACCCGGACGGGCTTCGCATCCGCGACCACCTGCGGAAGCGGGGCATCCAGTTCGCGCCGTCGGTGTCGCTCGCGGGCACCGGGCGGGCCCTCGGCGAACCAGCAGACGGGGAGCCCCTGTACACGTTCGACGACGCGGCCCGGGCCCGCCGCATCCGCTTCGACGACGAGCAGGTGGCGCTCATCCGCGCGGCGCCGTTCGTCGCGATCTCCGGCTTCGCGTTCGACGACAAGAAGCAGCACAGGCGGCTCCTCGAGGCCGTGATCCGACCGCAGGAGCGTCTGCTCCTCGACCCGAATCCGCGCCTGGGGCTCGTCGAGGACCCAGGCGCGTTCCTCGACAACTTCGAGCGGCACGTGTCCAGCGCCCTGTTCGCGCACCTGTCCGACAACGACGCCGACCTGCTCTTCGAAGCGCCCCTCGACGAGGCGACCAGCGACATGCTCGACCTCGGCGCCACCCACGTGCTCGCCACGGAGGGCACGCGCGGCGGGCGCTGGGTCAACCGGGCCGGCATCGATGTGGCCGAGCCGATCGTCGAGCTGCCAGGTGAGATCGTCGACACGATGGGGGCCGGCGACGCGGTCTTCGCGACCGCGGTCGCCTCCATCGCGCAAGGCGGGGTGCCGCATGAGGCGGCGGATGCGCGTCGAGTGCTGCAGCGAGCGATGGCCGTCGCGGCCGCCACGGTGCGCGTCACGGGCAGCTTCCTCGCCGCGGACGACGACCTGCCGCCCGCCGCTGAAGCGTAGGCCGCGACCTCCCGGCGGTCTCGGGATGGAAAAGTCGCTTCGTGCTGGGGAACTTCCCGCAACGAGGTGATTTCCCCATCCCGAAACCGTGGGCCGGTGGGGCAACTACTCCGACGAGGCCGCTGACGCCGGGCCCGAAGCCGAGCCCGACGCAGGCGCCACTGCCGCCGCCGCGCGCTCGCGCTTCTGCTTGCGCTGCACGGAGACGCCCGCGACGATCGAGATGCCAGCGATGATGAAGCTCGTCGTGACCTCGATGAGGCGCGTCTCGCCCGCGAAGAACATGTAGATGAGCAGCGCGGAGAGCGCGACGATGACCACCCAGGTGAGCCACGGGAAGCCCCACATGCGGATGGCGCCCTTGGTGATCGCGTTCGGGTCCTCGCCGGCGGCGACGGCGTCTTCGGCGAGGATGCGGCGCGAGCGCAGCTGGGAGACGGCGATGACGATCCACACGAAGATCGCGACGGCGCCCGTCGAGTTCACGAGGAACGAGAACACGTACTCGGGGGTCGTGTAGTTGAGCACGACCGAGAGCAGGCCGACGACGGCGGATGCGAGGATCGCGACGTACGGGGTGCCGCGCTTCGAGACCTTGCGGAACGCCTTCGGCGCCTCGCCGCGACGCGACAGCGAGAACGCCATGCGGGACGCGGTGTAGAGCGACGCGTTGAGGGTGGAGAGCAGCGCGGAGAGCACGATGATGTCCATCGCGAGGGCTGCCCAACCGATTCCGGCGGCGTTCAGCATCGTGACGAACGGGCTCACGCCTGCCGTGATCTGGTCCCAGGGCAGCACGATGAGGACCACGAGGATCGAGCCGATGTAGAAGAGCAGGATGCGCCACACGACCGAGTTCACGGCCTTGCGCACCGCCTGGGCTGGCTGCTCGGACTCGCCGGCCGCGATGGTGGCGACCTCGGCGCCGAACATGGAGAAGATGACGGGGAGGAGCGCGGCGAGGATGCCAGCGACGCCGAACGGGGCGAAGCCGCCGTCGGCCGGCGCGAGGTTCCCGAACGTGGCCGTGTTGTTCGGGATGACGTGCGCGATGAGGAGCGCGCCGACGATGATGAAGATGATGATGGAGACGATCTTGATCGACGCGAACCAGAACTCGAACTCGCCGAACGACTTCACGCTGATGAGGTTCGCGATGAGGAACACGAGGGTGATGATGAGCGCCGGGATCCACTGGGGAACCTCAGGCAGCCAGCCGCTGATGATGACGGCGGCGGCCGTGGCCTCGATGCCCACGACGACCACCCAGAACCACCAGTAGAGCCAGCCGATGGAGAGGCCGGCCCACGGCCCGATGAATCGCGTCGCGTAGGCCGAGAACGATCCGGTCTCAGGGGAGATGGAGGCCATCTCGCCGAGCATCCGCATGACGAGCACGACGACGACGCCCGCGAGGGCGTAGGCGAGGATGACGGCGGGGCCGGCCGCGAGGATCGCGGTGCTGGAGGCGACGAGGAGGCCCGCGCCGATGACGCCGCCGAGGGCGATCATCGACAGGTGGCGCGGCTTGAGCGTGTTGGCGAGGGCCTCGCCCTGCTCGACGGCCGGGCCGCGGCGCGACTGGTGGCCACGCTCGCTCAGGTCGCGGCCCTTCTCGGTGAAGACGGCCTCGGTGTGGGGTGCTGCGGCACCTTCTGGAATCTGGCCGTCAGCGCTTGGGGACGTCATGGATCACGTTTCTCCTGGTGAAGGGAACCCCGGGCGTCGCGCGTTCGCTGAAGAGTCAGCACATGAGGGAGGAGCGCGCTGGGCGCCTCGAGGTCGGTACTGAGCAAGGGTAGGGGGCGTCACACGTCCCGTTCACCTTGTGTTCATAAGTGACGTGGGTGATCCCGTCAGCTCGCCGGGGAGTCGCCTGGCAGGGTCTCGGGGTCGCTGGGTTCGACGCTGCCGCGTGCGTCCCGTTCCGCGGTCGTCTGCGCTTCGGTGGCGCCGCCGATGTCGACCGTGAACCAGCGGATCGTGACGCCGCAGATGGGGCCGATGAGCAGGGCGAACGCGACGGTGCCGATGCCGACGTCGCCGCCGAGCATCCACCCGATGGCGAGCACGATGACCTCGAGGCTCGTGCGCACGATCCAGATGCGCCAGCCGGTGACGCGGTGCAGGCCCGTCATGAGCCCGTCGCGCGGCCCCGGCCCGAAGAGCGCGCCGATGTAGAGGCCCGTCGCGAGCCCGAGGGTGAGGATGCCCCCGGCCAGCAGGAGGATGCGCCACCAGAGATCGAGGCCCTCGGGGATGAGCCAGAGCCCCAGGTCGGCGCAGGGCCCGACGAAGAGCGCATTGAAGAGCGTCCCGAACCCCGGCCGCTGCCGGAGGGGGATCCAGATGAGGAGCACGACGACGCTGATGAGCACCGTGATGAGCCCGAAGGGCAGCCCCGACTGCACCTGGATGCCGAGCGTCAGCACATCCCACGGGGAGACGCCGAGCTCACCCCGCACGATCATCGCGATGGCGAGGCCGTAGAGGACGATGCCGATGACGAGCTGCGTGGCGCGACGGGGCAGGCGGACGATGGAGCGCATCCGCTTATCTAAGCCCCTCGCGCGCGGCGGCATCGCGGTCCACTCGGGAACAGTGGATGGGTGCGGGCGCCGGGCTGGCGGGCTTAGCTGACGGAGCGCACCGTGGAGCGGATCTCCTCGGCGGACGCGAGGAACTTCTCGAGCTCGCTCGGCGACATGGGGGTGTCGAGGATGCGCTCGACGCCGTTGGCGCCCACGATCACGGGGGTCGAGATGGCGACGTCGTCGATGCCCCACTGCCCCTGCAGCAGCGTGGAGACGGGCATGATGGCGTGCTCGTCGTTGACGATGGCCTCGGCGATGCGGGCGCCGGACAGGCCGATCGCGTAGTTCGTGGCGCCCTTGCCCTCGATGACCTTGTACGCGGCCGTCCGCACATCGTGGGTGATGCTCTCGAGGGTGTCCTCGGTGAAGGGGCGTTCGCCGTCGCGCTCCCAGTCGAGGATGGGGATGGGGCCGATCGTGGCCTGCGACCACAGCGCGAACTCGCTGTCACCGTGCTCGCCGACGATGGTGGCGTGCACGCTCGTGGGCGCGAGACCGCCAGCGAGCTTCGCGATGATCCAGCGCAGGCGGGAGGTGTCGAGCACCGTTCCCGACGAGATGACCCGGCCGGGCGGCAGGCCGGAGATGCGCTGGGCGACGACCGTGAGCACGTCGCACGGGTTCGTGACGAGCACGAACACGGCGTTGGGTGCGAGCTCCACGAGCTGCGGCATGAGCGACTCGAGGATGCCGACGTTCACGCCGACCAGGTCGAGGCGCGTCTGCCCGGGCTTCTGCTTGGCGCCCGCCGTGATGATGACGACGTCGGCTCCCGCGACGGTCGTGATGTCGCTGGAGCCGGTCATGACGCTCGAACCCGTGAACTGGGTGCCGTGCGCGAGGTCGAGCACCTCCGCTTCGACCTTCTTCGTGTCGATGTCGTAGAGGGTGATCTCGCGGGCGACGCCACGGATGAGGCACGCGTACGCAAGCGAGGTGCCGACGCTGCCAGCCCCCACGATCGCGACCTTCGACTGCTTCTGCACGGGCATGGTGCTTCCTTTCGGGAAGATCAGCAACCCTCTGATCGTATGGGCGCTGGCCTGATCGCTGCGGCGTGTCGCGGCGCGGCTCGGGTTGCGCTGAAGGTGCGCTGGTTACGCTCGTTCGCATGCGCATCCCGTCGGAATCAAGTGAAGGATCACGGCACGACGGCGCGACTCCTCCACCGAGCGGATCGGCTGGCGGTGCCAGTTCGAAGGATGGTGGCGGCGCGGTCGGCCGCGGTGGCACCGACCGACGCGCGCGCGGACTCGAGGAGGTCGACGCCAGGCGGGTGCAGCGCGCAGATTTCGTGAAGCAGGTGCTCGCGAAGCGCGACGGTGGCGCGGATGATGGCGACGCCACTCAGGATCCCGCCGATGCGACGGCTGACGGCTCTGCAGCCGATGGCCCTGCAGCCGGCGGCGATGGCTCAGCCGATGGCGCTGCCGCCCCTCATGCTGCAGCCACCGGCGCTTCGACTCCCGGCGAGCCAGTCACCAACGCCCACGCGGATGCGAACGCGGGCGACGTGGAGACGCCGGCAGACGGGGAGATGCCGGCAGACGGGGAGACGACCCGCGAACCCAGGGGAGCGGATGCGGTCGCGCAGCCCTCCTCGAATGAGACCGTCGCCGTCGACGACTCGATCGTGAGCGCGCTGCGTGCCGAGGGGCGAACCGCGACGGGCGATCGAGATGCTGGACGGGGTGCCGCACCGCGTCCAGACCAGACCGTCGCCGTCGACGACTCGATCGTCGCGGCGCTCCGGGCGGAAGGCCGCACGGCGACGGGGGACCGCGACACCGGTCATGCCGGCGTCGCAGCGCAGGGCCCGGCCACGGGCACCCAGCCCGGTCAGGCGACGGCTCGGCCGCCCGCCGACGCGGCCCCGCCGACCGCGGCCATGCCGGTCGTGACGCAGCTGCGGGACGTCCCCGTCTCCGAAGCGCTGCCGGCTGCGCTCGCCCTGCTCCGCGGCTGGCGCGAGCAGGTGGCCGACGCCGACGCGAAGCGGGCCGCCGCGGTCGAGGCCGCTTCGAGTACTCGAGCGAAGCGGCGAGCCGACACGACCTCCGAGCTCGACCGTGTGCTCAGCGGGCCGGACGGCGAGGTGTTCCTCCGCTCCCTCATCGACGAGGTCATCCGCCCGGACGACGCGATCGCGGCCGGCAACGGCCTCGGCGACCTCGCCCCGAAGCTCCCCGCGAGCCTCTCGACCGGCACGAAGCGCGTGTTCCAGCTCGGCGCCTTCGCCGGCCCCGGAGTCCCATGGCTCGCGGTGCCGCTCATGCGTCGGGCGACAGCGGCGTTCTTCGGAGAGGACACTGTACGGAACGCACCAGCCGACCTCTCGGCCGCCGTCGAACGAGCCGCGTCTCGAGGGGCCGTCTCCCGCATCCGCCTGCTCGGCGACGAGGTGCTCGGCGAGCGCGCCTCGAACGCGCGCCTCGAGACCTACACGCAGCTCCTCGCAGCCGGCCAGATTCGCGAGCTCGAACTTCGTGTCGTCGACATCGAAGCGCAGCCAGCCCTCTGGGACTTCGACGGAACGCTCGAGCGCGTCGTGTTCAAGCTGTCCGCGCTCGGCCGGGCGGCTCTCACCGCGCCGACGCCTCCGCTGCTCATGCTGCGAGCTCAGTCGTCGACCGATCTCGAGCTGACCGTGCAGGCGTTCATGCGCGCCTTCGAGCAGGAGGAGCTGCGCGGCCTGCACGTGGGCATCTCCCTGCCCGCCCAGTTCCCCGAGACGCCCGGCCTGCTCCGCCGCATCGGCGGATGGGCGCACATGCGCCGCGAGGACCTCGGCTCCGACATCACGGTCGCCATCACGCGAGACGCGAACCACGACCTCGAGCGCGCCGACGCCGTCATCAACGGCTGGCGCCTCGCAACCTACGCGTCGGACGCCGACGTCGACGCCAACTTCGCGCGCCTCCTCGACGAGGCGCTCGCGATCGACCACGTCGCAGCGTTCCGGGTCGAGGTCGAAGCGGATGCGCGCCGCGACGTGGCACTCGCCGCCGCGATCGCGAACGCTCGAGGGCTGCCGAAACCGGTGAGGGTCGTCGTTCCTCGCTCGGCAGACGACGCGACCCTCGCTCGCATCCGCTCGGCCGGTGTCGAACTCGTCGAGCGCACCCCCGTCGTCGACGGAACCACGCAGCGCCACGCGGCCAGCTACCTGCAGCACCGGGTCGACGTGCGGGCCAGGCAGCTCGGCGCGGAGCCGGCCGACGCAGCATCCGCGACCGCCGCCGTCACGGCCGGTGCGGGTGCCGACGCCGTGCATCCCGATGACGAGCGACTCCTCAGCGCGACTGCCCGGATGCGGCAGATCGACTCAGGCCCGAACCGCGAACAGGACCGCGTGCTCGCCGACGACGCCGCCACCGTGACGGCGAGCATCCAGCTCGAGCTGTTCCCAGATGGCCTCTTCGAGGACGAGGAGCCCGCGGCCGAACGGCCGGCGCGCGTGAAGAAGCTGAAGCCGGCCTCGAAGCCCGTCATCGACGACGACGAAGAAGTCACCGAGAACCCTGCCGACACGGGCCCCAGCCCTCGCCTCACCGAAGTCGTGCTCGGGCTGAAGCGCGGCCGACTCCTGCGCAACACGTTCCGCAACTCGCCCGGCACCGACCCGTCGCTCGCCAGCAACCGCGACTGGCTCCTCTCCATCCAGCGTCGAGTGCCTCGCAGCGAGCTCGGCATCGACGAGGTCGAGCGGCACCTGCTGCACGAGCCTGGCGACGTGGATGCGCTGCTCTCGCGCGCAGAGCGCGCAGCCGAACCCTGGGCCCGGAAGCCGGGCTGGGAGCGGGCAGCCGTGCTCGAGAAGGTGGCGAAGGCGCTCGAAGCGAACCGAGCGCGTCTCATCGAGGTGGCCGTCTCAGAGACGGGGACCCCACTCCCCGACGTCGATGCCGACGTGAGCCGCTGCATCGACCTCGCCAACTACTACGCGCACCTCGCCCGCCAGCTCGACCGCATGCAGGGCGCCGACTTCGAACCCGTCGCCGTCACCGTCGTCACGCCGTCCTGGGTGCCCGCCGTCGCAGGCAGCGCGGGGCACACGGCGCAGGCGCTCGCGGCCGGCAGCGCGGTTGTCCTGAAGCCATCGCCTCGCACGCGCCGCACGGCGGCCGTCTTCGCCGAGGTGCTGTGGGATGCGGACATCCCACGCGACCTCGTGCAGCTCGCGATCTGCGACGAGAGCCTCCTCTCGGACGAGCAGCTCGGACAGATGCTCATCACCGACGACCGCGTGCAGCGGGTGCTGCTCAGCGGCAACTGGGAGACGGCGCGCTCGTTCCTGCGCTGGCGCCCCGACCTGCCGCTCATCGCGGCGACAAGCGGCAAGAACTCCATGATCATCACGCCGAGCGCCGACCTTGACCGGGCCGCCCTCGATGTCGCGCGCAGCGCGTTCCTCAGCGCGGGGCAGCGGCCCGGCCACGCCGGCACGGTCATCCTCGTCGGCTCCGTGGCCCGTTCGAAGCGCTTCCATGAGCAGCTCGCCGACGCCGTCGCGTCGCTGCGCATCGGCTACCCGAGCGACCCCGGCGCCGTCGTCGGGCCCCTCGTCTCCCCGCCCGACTCGCAGCTGCGCTTCGCGCTCACGTCCCTCGGCGAGGGCGAATCGTGGCTCGTCGAGCCGCGGCAGCTCGACGACACCGGCCGACTCTGGTCGCCCGGCATCCGCGTCGGCGTCAAGCCGGGCAGCTATCAGCACGTCACCGAGTTCTTCGGACCCGTGCTGAGCGTCATGCACACGCACACCCTGGATGAGGCCATCCGCCTGCAGAACTCGACTCAGTACGGGCTGACGGCGGGCATCCACTCGCTCGACCGCACCGAGATCGCCGAATGGCTGCGCCGGGTCGAGGCCGGCAACCTGTACGTGAACCGCGACATCCTCGGCAACACGCCCCAGCGTCAGCCGTTCGGCGGCTGGCTCCGCTCCATGGTCGGCACGGCCACCAAGTTCGGGGGCCCCAACTCGCTGCTCTCCCTCGGCGCGTGGCGCCCGAACCACGGCGAGCAGTCCCAGACCCTCCACCTGCGCGGCATCGATGAGCAGGCGACGGCGCTCATCGAGTCGGCGGCCCCGTTCATGGACTACGAGACCTTCGACCGCCTCCGCCGCGCCTCCCTCAGCGACCAGATCGCGTTCAACGAGGAGTTCGGCGAGGTCTCCGACGTCTCGAACCTGAAGTTCGAGCGCAACCTCATGCGATACATCCCGGCGCGCGCCACGGTCCGCGCGGCCGAGGACGCGACGCTCGCCGACCTCATCCGCGTCATCGTCGCCGCCCGCATCGTGCGCTCGAAGCCCGTCATCACGTCGGGCATCGAGGTGCCGGATGCGGTGCTCGCAGAGTTGCACGCGCAGGGCCTGACCGTGCAGCGCGAGACCGACGCCGAGTTCGCCGAGCGCGCCCGCACCGGTGGCATCGAGACGCTGCGCGTGCGCCTCATCGGCGGCAGGCGGCGAGAGTTCTGCGACGCCCTCCAAGGCGACCCGGACATCTCCATCTGGTCGGACGCGGTCACGCCCGCCGGCCGCATCGAGGCGCTCCCGTTCCTCCGCGAGCAGGCGATCTCCATCACCGCGCACCGGAACGGGCACCCCGACGCGCGCATGCAGCAGCTGTTCCCCTACGAGCAGACCATCGACCCGGACGCGCCCATCACGCAGGGCCCCATCAAGTCCCGCGGGTAGTGCGCTCAGGTGTCCCGGCAGCGCTGTCCAACATCAGTGCGATTTCGAGCTGAGATCGCGGTTGGAAGGTTTCAGTCGAGGATTTCGCACTGATGCTGGTCAGGCGTGGGGCGGATGTCGCAGAAGCCGCGCCGAGGCAGCGCTTCGTGGGATGGGGGCACGCCGATCTGCTGGGATGTGCCGAGCGCGTCCATCCAAGGACCGTGCGGACTTCTTGCGAGCGTGATGGGTTTTTACCCATCATCGGTCGGAGAAACCCCGCACGCGCATCCGTAGAACCCATCACAGTCGGAGAAACCCCGCACGCGGCGGCAGACCGCGCGTGGGAGGGCCGCCACGACCTCGGTCATCAAAGGACTGAGCGAGCGGATACGGGTGTCCTCCGTGCCGGTCGCCTACGATCGAACGCATGACTGTCGACGCCGACGGAACCCCCGACTCCCCGCGAACGCCTGACCCTGCGCGAGCCTTGGAGGCCCTGTCCCGCGAGCTGCCTGGCCGAGTGGTGACTGACCTGGCGGCGCTTGAGCTTCTGCGCGTCGACCGCTCCGGCGTGGTCGCGGCCGGAGTCCCGCTCGCGCTGGTCGAGGCGGAGTCGGTTGAGGATGTGCAGGCGGCGTGCCGCATCGCGAGCGAGCTCGGCGTCCCCATCGTCACGCGCGGAGCCGGCACGGGCCTCGCGGGAGGTGGGGCTGGCGGCGAGGGGGAGATCGTGCTCTCGACCCTGCGCATGAACCGGATCCTCGAGGTCTCGCCCGCCAACCAGCTTGCGGTCGTGCAGCCGGGCATCCTGAACGGCGCGCTCAACGAGCAGCTCGAGGGGCACGGCTTCTGGTGGGCGCCCGACCCGGCTTCCAAGCACATCTCGACGGTGGGCGGCAACATCGCGACGAACGCGGGTGGCCTGCTGTGCGCGAAGTACGGGGTGACGCGGGAGGCCGTGCTCGGGCTCAAGGTCGTGCTCATCGACGGCTCGGTCATCGAGGTCGGCCACCGAACGGTCAAGGGCGTCACGGGCCTCGACCTGTGCGCGCTCATGGTCGGTTCGGAGGGCACGCTCGGCGTGATCGTCGAGTGCACGCTCAAGCTGCGTCCGCTCGTGCCCGGGGTCGTGCCGACGATCGGCGCGTACTTCACCGACGTGGGGAGCGCGGCCCGTGCATCCGCCGCCGTCACCGCGTCCGGCATCCAGCCGGCCATCATGGAGCTCATGGACAGGGGCGTGCTGGCCGCCGTCTCCGCCTACACGGGTGTCGATCTCGCCTCGCACGGTGACTCGTACCTGCTGATCCAGACCGACGGCGCGAACGCGGTCGCCGAGGCCGAGGGCATCGTCGAGGTGCTGCGAGCCAACGGCGGCACGGTCTCGATGACCACGGATGCGCAGTCGGCGCTGACGCTCGTGGATGTGCGGCGCCAGGCGTATGCGGCGAAGGAGGCGCTCGGGAAGGTGCTGGTCGAGGACGTGTCCGTGCCCCGCGACAAGCTGCCTGAGATGTTCGCGAAGATCGACGAGGTCGCGGCGCGCACCGGCACGACGATCGTCACGGTCGCGCACGCCGGCGACGGCAACCTGCATCCGACGTTCATCTACGACCGGGCGGAGAGTGTCGTCCCGCAGGCGGTGTGGGATGCGGCCGACGAGCTCTTCACATACGCCATCTCGATCGGAGGCACGCTCACGGGGGAGCACGGGGTCGGCCTCCTCAAGCGCCAGTGGCTGGGTGAGGAGCTCGGCGAGCGCCAGTACGAGCTGCAGCGCGGGATCAAGCGCCTCTTCGACCCGCAGGGCCTCCTCAACCCGGGCAAGGTCTTCACCGAGTAGCCCGCGCCGCCGCTCGGTCGCGTTCCCAATTGACGGGAAATTTTGCGGGACCTCGGGCGTGCCGTCCAGGAGGATCGTCCGCGAAACAAGGGCGTCACATTCCGTCCACTAGTCTCGGGACATGGGTGACCTCTTCGACGGCTACAGCCAGGCTCTGACCAGGCAATCCCAAGCGGCGCTGTCGCCGCCATTCGACGAGATGTTCATGGGGGAGGCGCCCGAGGGCGAGCTGGATCCGCGGCGCACGTACCGAGATCTCTACGACGTCCTCTCGGGGATGACGCAGGAGCAGATCCGGCACCGCTCCGATTCGCTCGCCGACTCGTACCTCGCGCAGGGCGTCACGTTCGACTTCGCCGGCGAGGAGCGTCCGTTCCCGCTCGACGTGGTCCCCCGCGTCATCGAGCGCGCCGAGTGGCAGAAGACGGAAGCCGGCATCAAGCAGCGCGTGCGCGCGCTCGAGGCGTTCCTCGACGACGTGTACGGCGACCAGCGGGCCATCGCCGACGGCGTGATCCCGGCGAGCCTCATCGCCTCCTCGGTGCACTACCACCGCGTCGCGAAGGGCATCCGCACGGCGAACGGGGTGCGCATCCACGTCTCGGGCATCGACCTGATCCGGGATGAGCACGGCGAGATGCGCGTGCTGGAAGACAACGTGCGTGTCCCGTCGGGCGTCTCGTACGTCATCTCGAACCGCCGCGCCATGGCGCAGACGCTCCCGGAGCTCTTCTCCCGCATGCGCGTCCGCCCTGTCGGCGACTACCCGAACCGCCTGCTCGGCGCGCTGCGTGCATCCGCGCCGGACGGCATCGAGGACCCGACCGTGGTCGTCCTCACGCCCGGCGTCTACAACTCCGCGTACTTCGAGCACACGCTGCTCGCCCGCCTCATGGGCGTCGAGCTCGTCGAGGGCCGCGACCTGTTCTGCTCCGGCGGCCGCGTGTGGATGCGCACGACCGCCGGCCCCCAGCGCGTGGACGTCATCTACCGCCGTGTCGACGACGACTACCTCGACCCGCTGCAGTTCCGCCGCGACTCGATGCTCGGCTCGCCCGGCCTCATGATGGCGGCGCGGCTCGGCAACGTGACGATCGCGAACGCGGTCGGCAACGGTGTCGCCGACGACAAGCTCGTCTACACGTACATGCCCGACCTCATCCGCTACTACCTGTCGGAGGAGGCGATCCTGCCGAACGTCGACACGTGGCGTCTGGAGGAGCCGGACGCGCTCGAGGAGGTGCTCGATCGCCTCGACGAGCTCGTCGTGAAACCGGTCGACGGCTCGGGCGGCAAGGGCCTCATGATCGGCCCGAGCGCCAGCAAGCAGGAGCTCGACGAGATGCGCGTGCGCCTGCTCGCCGATCCGCGCGGCTGGATCGCGCAGCCCGTGGTGCAGCTCTCGACCATCCCGACGCTCGTGGAAGACGGGATGCGGCCGCGTCACGCCGACCTGCGCCCGTTCGCCATCAACGACGGCCACGACGTGTGGGTGCTGCCCGGCGGCCTCACCCGCGTCGCGCTGCCGGAGGGGCAGCTCGTCGTGAACTCGAGCCAGGGCGGCGGCTCCAAGGACACGTGGGTGGTCGGCGCCGAGCGCAGCTTCTCCAAGCCCCAGCCTCACGGCGTCGAGGAGCTGCTCGACGACCAGGCCGACATGTCGGAGACGCCGCACCCCGTGACGGGTGTGCTTCGCGTCATCCCGCACCGCCAGGACCACATGCCGCAGGACGCCCCCAAGCGCGGCGACCAGCAGCAGACGCAGCAGCAGACGCAGGGGCGGGCCTCCCAGGCTCAGTCGCATTCGCACGCTCAGTCAGAGCAGATCCAGCAACAGCAGCAGGCGCGCTCGGAAGCGCCCGTCGCGGCTGGGCCTGCCGACACGAACCAGAAGGGAACGGACGCATGCTGAGCCGTATCGCCGAGTCGCTCTTCTGGATCGGCCGCTATGTCGAGCGGGCCGACGGCACCGCGCGCATCCTGGACGTGCACCTGCAGCTGCTGCTCGAGGACCCGTGGGTCGACGAGGCGACGGCCTGCCGCTCGCTCCTGAGCGTCATGGGCGCTGCGGATGTGCAGCCGGATGCCGAGCTGACCCGCTCTGACGTGCTGAACCTCATGGCCGTCGACCGCTCGCAGCCCGCCTCGATCGCCTACTCGGTGAACGCGGCCCGCGAGAACGCTCGCCGCGCCCGTGAGATCGTGTCGACGGAGCTGTGGGAGTGCCTCAACGCCACCTACTCGCGCATGCCGTTCAGCGTGCGCCAGGAGAAGGTGCACGACCTGTTCGCGTGGGTTCGCGAGCGCTCGGCGCTCGCGGTGGGTGTCGTCAACTCGGCGGCGAGCCGCGACGACGCGTACCAGTTCATGATGCTCGGCCGCTCGCTCGAGCGCGCCGACATGACGGCACGCCTGCTCGCGACGCGTTCGCTCACGGAGGCGTCCGGCGCTTCCTGGACGACGATCCTCCGCTCGTGCGGCGCGTATGAGTCGTACCTGCGCACCTATCACGGCATGCCCTCCGCGGCGAACGCGGCGGAGTTCCTGCTCCTCGACCGTCTCTTCCCACGGTCGATCCAGTACTCGGTGTCGACGGCGCTCTCCTGCCTCTACGACATCCAGCCCCGCCACGAGCGCGGCGGCCGCGTCGGAGTCACCGACCAGGCACAGCGCCTGCTCGGCCAGATCTCGTCCGACCTCGAGTACCGGCCCATCCACGACACCCTGGCCGACCTGCCCCGCTACATGGATGGCGTGCAGGACGCGGTGTCTCGGGCCTCCGAGGCCATCCGCCAGCGCTACTTCCCGTCGATCACAGCCCCGAGCTGGGTGGGAGACAACTCATGAGCCGCATCCGCATCCGCCACTCCACCGGCTTCCGGTACGAGGGCGACGTCACGACCTCGTACAACGAGGCCCGCATGCTGCCGATGGCCAACAACGGCCAGTTCGTGCTGTTCGGGCACCTCGATGTCACGCCGCACTCGTCGACGCACAACTACTCCGACTACTGGGGTACGAAGGTGACGGCGTTCGAGGTGCTGAACCCGCACTCGGAGCTGTCGCTGACGGCGTCGAGCCTCGTCGAGGTGCGGCAGCGTCCCGAGGCCGGGCAGCTGTCGCTGAGCTGGGATGAGCTCGCGCGCGAGCGGCTCCGCAGCGTCGAGCTCGTCGAGCAGACGGCGCAGACGCGCCTCACGATGCCGCCGGAGGATGTCAAGGCGCTCGCGGCTGAGGTCAAGGGCGCGAACACCGGACCGGCATCCACGGCGATGGAGATCCTGCACCTCGTCTACGAGGCCGTCGCCTACGAGGGCGGAGTGACGGGCGTCCGCACGACGGCCGCCGAGGCGTGGGAGCACAAGCGCGGCGTCTGCCAGGACATCTCGCACATCGCGCTCGGAGCGCTTCGAGCTGCCGGGATTCCCGCGATCTACGTGTCCGGCTACCTGCACCCGCGGCCGAACGCCGAGATCGGTGAGACGGTGAGCGGCGAGTCGCACGCGTGGATCGAGTACTGGGACGGCGAGTGGCGAGGCTGGGACCCGACGAACGACATCCCGATCGGCGAGCGCCACGTGCTTGTCGGCCGCGGCCGCGACTACAACGACGTGCCTCCACTGCGCGGCGTGTACGCGGGACCGTTCTCCTCGCAGCTGTTCGTGAAGGTCGACATCACGCGGGAGGCCTAGTCATGCCGGGCTCGGGCACCGGCCCGCAGGGCGGATCTGCCGGCGGTTCGCACGGCGGCTCGCAGGGTCGTGCGGATGCGCGCGGTCCGGCCGCACCGAAGCCCGACCCGACCGGTGCGCCGGCGACGTTCGTGGTCCCGACGGGTCATGGCGTGGACGTGCACGTCTACGAGTGGGCCTGCGTGTCGCCGCGCGGCGTGCTCCACCTGTCGCACGGCTCGGGTGAGCACGCGAAGCGCTACGACGCGTATGCGCGCGACCTGGTAGCCGCGGGTTACGCGGTCGTCGCGCACGACCAGCTCGGGCACGGGCAGACGGGCCTCGGCTCTCTTGGGCTCTCGGCGCTGCCGGCGACCGAGAATCGGGCCGCGCTCGAGGCGCTCGAGGACATCTCCGCCTGGGTTCGGGACCGCTACCCGCAGCTCCCGCTGATCCTGCAGGGGCACTCGTGGGGCTCGTTGCTCGCGCAGCAGCTCCTGGTGCGCGATTCGGCGTTCTTCTCGGCGTGCATCCTCACCGGCACGGCCCTCGCGTTGCCCGGTTTCACGAACCCGGGCAACCTCAACAAGCGGTTCGAGCCCGACGAGACCGGCCTCATGTGGCTGAGCCGCAACCCGGAGGCGCGGCGAGCGTTCGCCGACGACGAGCTGTGCTTCGACATCGCGAAGACGCCCGTGTGGTCCACGCGAGGCGCGTTGCAGCTCATTCACGTCCCACCCCGTGCCGCCTCGGGGACGCTCGACGACGTGCCCGTGCTGATCCTCGCCGGCTCGGAGGATTCGGTCGGTTACGGCGAGCGCGGGCCTCGTGCCCTCGCGCGGTTGTATCGGAAGCGTTCGAAGCTCAGCGACGTGACGCTCAAGATCTACCCGGAGGCGCGGCACGAGCTGCTCAACGAGCTGAACCGTGACGAGGTCATCGCCGACATCGTCGCGTGGCTGGATGCGCGCATCCCGCCGCTCTTGTAGCGGTTGCGCCGTAGAGTGCTTCCATGCACGGTGAGTACAAGGTTCCTGGCGGGAAGCTCGTCACAGTCGACCTCGAGGTGGAGGGCGGTCGGATCGTCGACGCGCACCTCGCGGGCGATTTCTTCCTCGAGCCAGACGAGGCGCTCGACGACATCAACGGCGCGCTGAACGGGTTGCCTGCGGACGCGAGCGCGGAGGAGATCACGGCCGCGGTGCGCGATGGTCTTCGGGAGGATGCGCAGCTGCTCGGCGTCACGCCTGAGGCCGTCGGCGTGGTGGTCCGCCGGGCCGTGCTCGGTGCCCGCGACTGGCGCGCGTACGACTGGCAGATCCTGCATCCGGGGCCCCTGACGCCTCGCGAGCATGTCGCTCTCGACCAGGTGCTGACCGAGGAGGTCGGCGCTGGCCGACGCCCCGCGACGCTGCGCCTGTGGGAGTGGGACGAGACGGCCGTCGTGCTCGGCTCGTTCCAGTCGGTGAAGAACGAGGTCGACCAGGAGAACCTCGACAAGTACGGGGTGCAGCTCGTGCGGCGCATCACGGGTGGCGGCGCCATGTTCATGGAGGCCGGCTCGGTGGTGACGTACTCGCTGTACGTGCCGAGCGATCTTGTGCACGGCATGTCGTTCGCGGAGTCGTACGCCTTCCTCGACTCGTGGGTGCTGGATGCGCTGCACGGCCTCGGCATCAACGCCAGGTACGAGCCGCTCAACGACATCGCGAGCCCGTCTGGCAAGATCGGTGGAGCCGCGCAGAAGCGCCTGGGTTCCGGCGCGGTGCTGCACCACGCGACCTTGAGCTACGACATCGACGGCGACCGCATGACGGAGGTGCTGCGCATCGGCCGCGAGAAGCTGAGCGACAAGGGCACGCAGTCCGCGAACAAGCGCGTGAGCCCCCTGCGGTCGCAGACGGGCATGGAGCGCTCGGCGATCATCGACCACTTCAAGACGACGTTTGTGGAGCACTATGGCGGTACGCCCGCCGAGCTGTCGGACGAGGAACTCGCGCGGGCTCGTGAGCTGGCGCAGTCGAAGTTCGCGTCGAGGGAGTGGACGCACCGGGTTCCGTAGCTTCGGACGCTGCGGTGGTCGCGTGCAGTACCGTCATGCGCAGCTGATTCGCCGTGCTGGCGCGAATCAGCGTGGTCGGGTTTCGATGGGAGTTGTCCCGTATCGCGCCATGAGCAGGAGGACAAGCGCGCTCCCGGCGAGGAGCCCGTCGGCGATTCCGGCAGGGAGCATGAACATCATGAGCGTCAGCGTGATGAAGCAATTCAGGAGGGTGAGCGCGAAGCCCCACATGCGGTTCCGCAGAAGACCGATCGCGCCGACGATGCGCAGGGCCGCGAAGACCCCGCTCATGGCCATCATCAGGTACAGGTGCTCGTCGAAGAACGGCACGATGAACGAGAAGCCGCGCTCCATGACGGATGCGTCGGCATCGACGGCGAGCAGGACGATCAGGCCGAGGAACGGGATGCCCTCCATCAGGACTCCCTGCACGAGCTGAAGGACCGCCGCCCACTTCAGGTGCGGGCCGGTTCTGGATTCCGTGCGGCGTTCTCTCACGGGGCGAGTCTAGACGCGAGCGAACGACGGGATGCTCGTCGAGCGAAGAACGCGAATTCACTCCTGTGGTCTGCTTTCAGGCTTACCGGCGGGTAGAAGTCCCCATCGCGCGGATCCGCCAAGGCCCGTAGCCTGGCCAGGCGATTCACTTGGGGGGCCGATGGGCGCAGGAGTAGGTGTTTTCGCGCGTCCGCGCGCCGTGGGGGTTGCTCGGCATCCGCTGCCACGTGGGCGATCAGGTGAACGTGGGCAAGTCGCCTCGGCCGGGGGCCCGCGATGAAGCAGTCGCATCCGATCGCGGACGAGTTCACGGCCGAGTTCAACGTCTTCCGGGCGTCGTCGTCGAGGGTGACGTTGTCGATGCCGCTGTGGGCGTTCATCATGGACAGCCGTTCGGCGAGCCTGCGGCCGGTGCTGGTCACGAGGGCTGACGCGCACGTCTCTCGCTTCGTGTTGGAGGAACTGCGCGCCGCGAACGGCCAGTGGGCAGTCGATACCGGCTCGGGGGTGTACGACACGCGTTCGGGGTATCGGCTTCGCGGGTTCTCGGAGCTCTGGATGGGGGTGCCTGCTGGTCGACACCGACTCGAGGGTTTCGAGGCGACTCGGTCGAGCGGGCTTGGGGCGCTGAGTTTCGATATGCATGTGCGCACACGGGCGGAGAAGCAGGCTCGTGTGGGGGCAGTGGTGCGCCATCTGTTTGCTGGCCTGGGTGGCGAGACCCCTGAGCGGTGGGGGCGCTATGACCCGCTGACGCAGCCGTGGTCGGAGGACGCGCTCACGGAGGAGCTGCGCCGCGAGATGCCGGTAGCCCGGCGGCGGTATGTGGCCGGGAGTGGCGGCGCGGTGGGCAGTGTGTCGGCCGCGCGTTCCCGCGACGGTGTTCTGGTGCAGGCGCGCGGCGTGGTGCCGATCGGCACGTACGAGCGGCCTGGAGACGGTGCGGGGTTGTCGTTGGAGGCGGTGCCGACAGTTCTGCCGACGCTGGTGGAGCTGGGTGAGCGCTTCGTGCCGAACGTCGTGCTGGTCTCCCACGTGCAGGTGGAGGAGCGGCTGGGCTCAGTCGGGCAGTCCGTGGGTCTTCGGCCTGCGGATGTGCCGATCGCGGCCCTGCTGGGCGCGAGGGCGGTGCGCGACCTTCGCATCGACGTGGATCGGGTTCGCGAGGAGTTCGGTGCGGTGCCGGTTGGTTCGCGGCGTGCTCCGTCGTTGATTGTCGGATTCAGCGAGCTGGCGCCGTTCTGGCACCGCTTGCGGGCGTTTGCCCATGACCTCGACGAGGAGCGTCTCGGCATGGCGCTGTCGGCTGAGCTTGGGGGTGTGTGACGTGCCTCTGGAGTTGGTGATGTTGAGCGATGTGATGCCGTCGCAGGAGTTGCAGTTCGGTGCGGCGAAGGGGCTGCACCCGAATGGTCAGGTGGCGCACTTCCTGGACGGCGCGGTGCTGCAGTACTTCGACGCCGAATGGTGCCCGTTGCTGACGGTGTACGAGACGGCGCCGGTGTTCGATTCGGTGGGGGCGCGGGCGTCGATTCGTGGTGCTCCGGCGTCGTTGTCGTTGTCGTTGTGGACGGAGATGACGGTGCCAGCGGGGGAGCTGGCGCCGGGGCGCGAGTTGGCGGAGCGGATCGCTGCGGCGACTGCAGGTGTGATCAGAGAGCGAGTGTGACGCGATGGCGGAGTGGCAGATCAACCCGGGCGGTGTGAAGACAGTGCTGACCGCGGTGATCGGGGCAGAGTCTGAGGTGCTCCCCACGGTGAGCGCGGAGAACGTGGCCGGGGTGCTGAGCGCGTTGGCGTGGGGTGGCGAGTGGACGGCGTGTGTGGGCTCGGCGGTGCAGGGGCTGGTGACAGACCAGCAGGCGAGCGTGGACACCATCTGCCAGACGATCTCCGCAGGGGTGACAGGTGTGTCGAACGCGACGCTCGCGTACGAGGCGGGGCAGACGGCCATGGCCGCGTCCTTCCAGTCGGAGATGATGGCGTCGGCAGAGGACGGGGACTTCTCGTTCTTCGACCAGTACGGATATCAAGGTGCCTGAGGCACACGGCGCCGACCCGGGCGGCCTCATCGACCCGGCCCTGTTCCCCTGCAAGTCTGCCGACCTAAACACGGAGACCATCGCGTCGGGCGGCGACCAGCTCGCGTCGATGGGCACGAACCTGAAGTCGAAGGTCGATGCCGTGGAAACGGCGTGGACTCCGATCGCCGAGCCCTACCAGGCGCCGGAGCAGGAGAGCGTGTACGCGCTGATGACGCCAGCGGTGGATGCGGCTGGCGACGTGTCCTCGCGATTCACGTCGGCGCAGGGGCACATCGACACGTACGCGTCGTCGCTGTCGACGATCAAGACCACGCTGGCTGATCTTGAAACGCGAGCGGCTGACTTCCGGACTGAAGCGCTCGCCGGGTACAAGAGGTACGTAGACAGCCAGGGCAAGGTGCCCGAGATGTCGCTCAGCTACAACAAGCCGAACGTGCTCGTGGACTGCTCGTGGGAGGAGCATCCGCCCGCGGTCGAGAAGAACGACGCTCTGCTGGCCGAGTACAACGTCATTCTCGAGTCGATCTCGACGGCCGCGACGACGTGCGCGAACAGCATCAACGGCTTGCTGACGGGCGTGTGCGCGGCGCCGTTGGTGCCGGTGACGGCCGAGCAGCTGGCTTCACTGGACGAACCGATGGCGTGGGGTTCCCCGTCGAAGGAGGCGGAAGGCGTTCAGCAGTCCATTCAGAAAGGCTTCGACAATTTCGTCGGTGGCACGTTCGAAGGCGGTAAAGCGCTGCTGGGGTTCCACCCGGTGACGGGTGAGTGGTCGGTGGCGAACATCGTGACCACGCTTGGTGGCACGGCCGATTTTCTGGTGTCGAGCGCCGCGCTCGTGTTGACGGTGCCCGCTTCATGGCTGCTGAAGGAGACCACCGGCAAGAGCGACCTCACCGACTTCCTGGACGACCGCATCAACCTCGCGGCGACGGGTTGGGGTGGGATGGTCGGTTGGGATCATCAGGCGGCCCTAGCTGGTGGTGATGGCTGGGCGAAGTGGAAGGAAGACGGCGTCGCGGCGGGCGCTGAGGTGGTGTTCGGTGGGTTGGCGATGATCGTCCCCGGGGTGAACGCGGCGAAGATCGGGACGATGGCGGCGCGGGTTCCCGGCATGGTGGCGAAGCTCCCGAACGGGGTCGCGGCAGGCGCGGCGAAGACCGCGTTGGCGTTCAGCAAAGCGGGGTCGTTCCTGGTCGGGAACAAGCCCGGGGTGACGCCGTTGTCGAAAGCGAAGGGGCTCACCTCGCCGGTGTCGTCGGCTGGTGGGCACGCGGCCCTCGACGCGTTGGGCGAGTCCGGGGGTGGACCTGGTCGCGGGCCAGACGCCCCCGAGCGGGTGCCTTCTGGTGTGCCGGTTCGGCAGCCCGAGGGAAACCCGAATCCGGCGCTGGGTGACGGGGCGGGGCGCAAACCAGGTGACGATGCGAGTGTGGACGTCCCCGAGGAGGGGCGGACCCCTGCCTCGCCAAACGGCTCCGGACCTGAGGTTCCCGCGCCGGGCCGAACCCCGGGCTCACCGGGCGGGCTGATTGACGACCACGGGGGAGTGCGTGACCCGAGTGGTCGCGGGCCTGAACTAGACGGTGACGGAAAGCCCGACGCGCGCGATCCAGAGTCGGCCTCGCTCAAGTCGGGCGTCCCAGCCTCCGATGGTGGCATCCCAGATCCGACGAGCGTCGACCCGTACAAGGCGACGCTGGGCGTCAACGACACGGTGCCGGAGCTTTCCGACGCGTTCGACAAGCTCTTCGACGACCGCACAGAGGCTGCGGCTGCGCGTGTGGAAGCGGTTGCCGCGCAGAACGCCAAACTCGCCGAGCTCGCGGAGCACGGCATCGACGTCAGCAAGAGCGAGCTGACCAAGGGCACGATCGAGAAGACAATCGCCGCACAAATCGGTGATGTGAATGCGGATCCGATGCTCGCGCCAGAGGTCAAGGCCCATCTCGCTCAGAAACTGCTTGAGCTCGAAAAGCTGTCCTGGGCGGAGCGGGACGGTTTGACTGCGCAGCTCAAACTCTCGGAGGATATGGGCGATCAGGCAGCGAAGGATGTGATTGCTTCGCAGGACGCGTCGCTTTTGTATGAGTCGAAGCCGGGTAAGCACTCGTTCGATCAGGTTGGTTTGTCGGAGGACGGGTCCACACTGGTCATCACGGAAGCGAAGGGTGGTGCCTCCTCGTTGAGCAAGGCTGGGCGTGTCTTGCCGGATGGGACTCGCGCTCCGCAAGGATCGACGATGTACTTCAACGACGTGTTCCGCGTGGACAAGCAATTGCAGCAACACCTCGCGGAGAATCCTGCGCTTGCCGAAGGGCTCGCCGATGGGTCCATCAAGGTGTCGTACCAGCTGGTGAAAGCGAAGGAAAACGGTAGCGTCACCGTGCAAGAAATTGTGTTGAACCCGAACGCGCTCGACCTCGGACTCGGAAAGTAAGGGAGAACTCATGGTGGAACTGGTGATGGCCGACGAGGCCCGCGTGCAGGAAATCGTCACGGCCTTTCGCGACGTCGCCTGGCCGCTTCCCGTAGAGGACGGCAAGCGCCTGGCGGATAGTCTCGGGTGGCGCATGGAGATGGACCTGAGTAACGGGGCTCAGTATTTTTCAGGCATGCTCGACGCTGCTGGTGGCACCGCGGATGTGCTCGTCTCTTACTTGGACGTCGACGTCGCCGAGGTCAAGGTCAACCTGTGCAACTTCTCGAAGGAGCACGCGCGGAAGGACATGCTCGCTGTGCGTAAGCAGATGACGGCGTGTGTGAAGTCTGTGCTCGGGGAGCCGTCGGGCAAGCAGCGAGGGAACGCCTACTGGGACTTGGAGAACCGCGGGCGGATCTGGGCGAAAAACATCGACCTGACTGTGCTCTTGCAGATTCTCCACCCGCGCTACGCGGACATCGAGCGGGCTGAGGAGCACTTCGGTATTCCTGAGGACCGGGTTCCGGGAACTGGCAGCGAGAGCGATTACCTGTAGGTGGTGGCTTGTCAGAGGCTTACCGAGTAACCATGTCCGAAGTAGGAGACACGAACCCCCGACTCATCGTCGCCGACACGGCACAGGTGCAGCGGATCGTCGCTGCGTTTCGAGACGTCGAATGGCCGCTCTCCGCGGAGCGTGAGCGCGAAATCGCGAGCGCGTTGGGCTGGCGATTAGATCGTCAGCGAGCCAGAGGCGCGAGCTACTACTCCGGGATGCTTGATGCCGCGGGCGGACACTCAGACGTAGGGGTCTCGAGCTCAGACGGCAACGTCTCCGAGGTTCGCGTCAAGTTGTCCAACTTCTCCCGGGAACACTCGAGCGGGGACATCTTGGCGGTTCGTAAGAGCATGACCGAATGCGTCGAGACGGTGCTGGGGAAGCCGAGTGGCAAGCAGCGCGGAAATGCGTTCTGGGACCTGGAGAGCCGCGGTCGTATCTGGGTTGAGAGCATCGACTACACGGTCCTTCTACATGTGCTGCATCCTCGCTACGCGGACATCGAACGTGCCGAGGAGCGCCTCGGTATCCCGGACGATCGCATCCCAGGGACCGGCGACGAGAGCGACTACCTGTAGGTCGTGGCTTGTCGAAGGTTTACCGAGCAACCGTGTCCGTAGCAGGAGACACGAAACCCCGACTCATCGTCGCCGACACCGCGCACGTGCAGCGCATCGCCGCTGCGTATCGAAACGTCGACTGCAACAGGGCATGGGACGAAGAAGTGATCGAATGGCATTTCTGCCGGAGATTCAACCCGTGGACCCGAGATGCGGCGCCGGACGAGCACTCCTGGATTGACGAGCAAGAGGCGCGAAGGCGCTACCGAACGTCGGGCGAGAGCCTCACGTTGGTGCCGCCCGTGGATGTGAAGACGGGCATCGCGCCGTACTACATCGTCGTAACTCCGCGCGAGCATCCGTCCTTCACTGTCGTGCAGCAGGTGTCCCCTGCGTTCGGCGTAGGAGCGAAAGCCTCTGAGATTTGGTGGAAGAGCCTGGGGGACGGTCGCCTGTTCTCCCACATCGCATCGGTGTACGAGTACGGGATCTACAACCCACAGCTGCCGCCGCAGGTGTTCCAGCCTGTGGCGAAAGTTCAGTCGCACAACAACGAGGACGGGACAGGGTGGACCAACTTCGTCGAGTTCAACCCGCCATCGCGGATGCGAGCTGATCGGGACCAGGTTCTCGTGGATGAGATGTACGCCGCCGAACCAGCTTGGAGTGAGTGGGACGCCCTGGTCTGAGCGCCGATCACTGTCCGCAGGGCGGCCCGGTCCACTTACGGGCAGGTGCACGTCGGTTGGCTGGTGGTGATGGTTGGGCGAAGTGGAAGGAAGATGGGGTCGCGGCGGGTGCTGAGGTGGTGTTCGGTGGGTTAGCGATGCTGATCCCGGGCGTGAACGCGGCGAAGATCGGGACGGTCGCGGCACGCGTTCCCGGCATGGTCGCGAAGCTCCCTGACGGGGTCGCGGCAGGAGCGGCGAAGACAGCGTCGGCGTTCAGCAAGGCGGGGTCGTTCCTGGTGGGGAACAAGCCTGGAGTGACGCCGTTGTCGGAAGCGAAGGGGCTGACCTCGCCGGTGTCGTCGTCTGGTGGGCACGGAGCCCTCGACGCGTTGGATGCCGTGGGTGAGACTGATGTGGCGCCCGGGGGTGTGTCTGGTCGTCCGCCGGGTTCTGATTCGGGTGGGGGAGATTCGTCAGGCGGGTACTCCGGGACTGGTGTGGACGGGGCGACCGCGCCCGAGTCGAAACCGCCGCACGCGGATACGGCGATCGATCAGAAGGATGCGCCGCGGAAGCCGGTGAAGCCTGACGATTACGAGGCGGCGTTGGAGCGTGCGCCGAAGAATGGTGACGGTGTGCCGATCGATCCGCGGACGGGCGAGCCGCTGAGTGGTGTCGGGGAGGATGGCCCACAGAAGTGGCACTTGAAGTGGGACCCGGAGGCGGGTGAGGCGGGCGAGTTTGTGGCTCGAAACCCTGGGCAGGGGTTTGTGGAGCCTGGTTCGCGTGCGCCGAAAGCTGGCTATGATCCGGCGATTGGTGAGACGTACGCGTCTGGGGATGGGACGAACCCTGGTGAGTATCCGCCGTCGATTCCTGAGCGCACGTGGGATCCGGATTCTGGGGTGCCTGGGCATGACTATGTGACACCGACCTCGGAGAAGGGGGGTGGAGTATCAGTCGCAGATCAGTGGTTGGGAGGTGCTCCCGGATGGGACGCAGTCCGAGTATCGTTGCCGCGTTTCGAGACGTCGTCTGGCCGCTTCCCATAGAGGACGGCAAGCGCCTGGCGGATGGCCTCGGGTGGCGCATGGAGATGGACATGAGCAATGGAGCTCAATATTTGAAGTCGGTGCTCGGGGAACCCTCGGGCAAGCAGAACCGGAGACGAGAGCGACTACCTGTAGGCGCCCCTCCCCGTTCCTCGGCGCGCGCCGTATTCAACGACCCGGTGAGGGGAGAAGTACCCATCGCGTAACGCTGGAAGCGTGGTTACGCTGGCGATTCATCCGAGAATTCTCCGGAGGATCCCCGTGCCGCACATGTGCAATCCTGCTCCCGTCTCCCAGGACACAGTTTCGTGACCGCGTTCATCGACCCGCTCTCCGACGAGCGCGGCCCTGATGGCGCGGGCGGCGGCTACACCGTCTACTGGGCATCCGCTGAGCGGGTCACGCTCTCGAGGCCGCTGCAGCGGTTCCTCATCGACGCGCAGTTCTCGCGCCTCCGCCCGATCCTCGTGACGACCGACCAGGCGCACGTGTCGAGCTTCGTGGCGGATGCCTTCCAGGCGGCAGGCGGGTACTGGGCCGTGTCGCACGGCAGCGCGATGTTCGACGCGTTCCGGGGAACGCGCATCCGCAGCTTCGGGGACTTCTGGGCACCCAAGCCCGGCGTCCTGCCCGAACCGCACCCCATGCTCTCGCGCCTGCGCGAGCAGACGACGCCGTCGTTCGTCTTCGACGTGTACGTGCGCGACCGCGCGGACGACCGCACGCTCATCGGCGGCACGGCCGACCTCCTCGTAGCGGGCCTGGGCGGGGGCGCACTCGAGCGCTGGGGCCTCGTCGAGCCGCTCGCGCAGCGCTGGTCGCACACCGCTGTCACCGAGTCCATGCGCCGGCAGATGCCCGTCACCGAACGCCACTACGCGGCGGGCGGCGACGGCTCGGCCGTCAGCTTCGCGGTCTCGCGCACGAAGTCGGGGATCCTTGAGCACGTGCGAGGCGCCGTGCCCATCCGCGGCGCCGAGCTCACGGCGCTGGCCCGCGACCCCCGCGGTTCCCTCGCCGCGCACCCGCGCGTGCTCGACACGCTGCGCGAGCTCGCCGAGACGAGCCGCGTCAACGTCGCGCTCCTCTCCTGCGGCGAGGTCGAGGAGCGCGACGGCTCGTTCGGCCGCCTGCCCGGTGTGCGCCGCCCCGAGCAGCCGCTTGCCGTGCTCCTCGGCGCACGCGCCGTGCGCGACCTCGCGATCGACGTGGACGCGCTGGCCGAGCACCACGACGTCACCACCGTCGGCCTCCGCCGGGCGCCAGCGCTCATCGTGCGGCTCTCCGGCGGCGACCCGCTCTGGTACCAGCTGCGCGCGTTCGCGACGGACCTCGACCAGGAGCGCCTCGCATCCGCCCTCGCCGTGGAGTTCGCCACGGGTGACGCGAACGTCGGAAGGAGCTGACCGTGCCCATCGAACTGGTCCTGCTGAGCGAGGTCGCACCGAGCGACGAGGCCATCGCGCGCGCCATCGCCGAGACCCACCCGGAGGGGCAGCTCGTCTCCTTCGAGGACGGCGCCGTGCGCCACGCGGTCGACGGGACGGGAGCGTCCCTGCTGACGGTGTTCGAGAGCCAGCCGATCGTCGACCCGACGAGTGCGGTCGCCGCCATCGCGCATCCGCCCACAGCGTTCGGGTTGTGGACAGACGTGACCGTGCCGAGGAGCGAGCCGCAGCGCGGCCGTGCCCTGGCCGAGCAGATCGCCGCCGCTGTCGGCGGAACCGTGACAGAGAGGGTGTGACGTGTCGGATTGGAAGATCGACCCCACCGGGGTGCAGACGGTGCTCACGAGCGTGCAGACCACGCAGGGTGAGCTCGCTACCGTCATCACGGAAGCGGGCATGAACGGCGTCGTGGCGGGCGTCGCATGGGGCGGCGGCATCACGGCCGGTGTCTCCGAGGCCCTCGCCGGCCTGCTCACCGAGCAGCAGTCGAACGTCACGGCCGTCGGCAACACCGTCAACGCGAGCGTCACGGGCGTCGCCAACGCCGTCTACGCCTACAACAACGGGCAGGAGCAGATGGCGCTCGAGTTCCAGGGCGCCATCGCGGACGGCTCCGACGGCGACTTCAGCTTCTTCGAGCAGCACGGCTACCGGGGGGACGCATGACCATCGAAGTCTGCACGGGAGACGGTCTCATCGACCCGTCGGCGTTCGTCCTGAAGAGCGCCGATCTGGACACGTCGCTGATCGAAGGATCTGCCACGGCCCTCCAGGGCATGGGGTCTGGTCTTGTCGAGAAGGTGTCGACCATCAGCACGACGTGGTCTGGCATCGGCGCCTCCTATCAGGCGCCGGAGCAGGAGTCCGTCTATGCGGCGATCACGCCCGCGACGAACGCGGCGGCGGATGTGGAGACCAGCTTCTCCAGCGCGGCCGGTTACCTGAACACCTACGCGGAGGCGCTGGAAGCGGTGAAACCGACGCTCAAGGACCTCGAGGACCGCGCGGTGGCGTTCCGTCAGGAGGCGCTGGCCGGCTACAACGTGACGGTGTGGGATGCGCACGGCCTGTCGATGGAGTGGATGACCACTTCCTTCAGCGACATGGATGAGAAGTCCGAGCACATCCCTTGGACAGAGCACGGCCCGGCGAAGGAGAAGAACACGGAGCTGCTCGCCGAGTATGCGGCGATCATCGAAACGGTCTCGGCGGCCGCGACGACCTGCGCCGCTGGCCTCGAGACGCTCAGCACCGGAAGCTACGTCACCGAGGACGAGGCCATCACCGCCGAGGCGATCATGGCGTCGACGGAGCTGCCGTGGGGCTACCCGTCTGAGGAGGACCGCAACTGCTCGGAGTCGGTCGCGCACGGCGCCGGGAACTTCTGGCACGGCACGTGGACGGGGGCGGCGTCGCTCATCGGCCGCGACCCCGTCACCGGCGACTGGGGCTGGGACAAGGCAGGCGCCGCGTGGGGCGGGCTCGGCAACTTCGCCCTCTCGACGGCCGTCGTGCTGTCCCCGACGACGTGGGCCGTGAAGCTCGTGGCGCCCGGTTCAGAGGCAGACCAGTGGTTCGACGACCGCGTCAACGTCGCCGCGACCGGATGGGGCAGCCTCATCGGCTACGACCACCAGGCCGCGCTCGCGGGCGAGAACGGCTTCCACGCGTGGGAGGAGGACGCGGTCGCGACGGGCACCGAGACGATCGCGAACATCGGCACCTTCTTCATCCCAGGTGCGAACGTCGCGAAGGGCGTGTCGACGGCCGGGAAGGTCGGCTCGATCGTGACCCGTGTCGGCGGGGTCGCCGCCGACTTCGCGATTCCCGGCGGCTCGCTCGCGGTCGGCCTCGTGACGAAGGGCATCAAGTTCTCGCCAGACGGCCTGAAGATCACGCCGTACGTGGGCGCGACGGGGGTCGTGGATGCGCTCTCGCCGTCCGGTGGAGTGCCTCCGGTCTCGTCTCACTTCGGACTGGACGCGCCTGAAGCTCCGGCGGCCCCGTCTGGGCCCGCGGGCCCCGTAGCCACGCCGAACCCAGCGGCCGGCGCGCCCGCGCCTGGTGCTGCTTCGCCTTCGTCCGCGCCCGGTGCTGCTTCGCCTTCGTCCGCGCCCGGTGCGCCGACACCGACATCCTCGGTCGAGGGGCCGTCGACCAACGGCGCGTCGCCGTCGGGTGCCGGGTCTGCGTCAACCGGGCAGAACTCGCCGGGTTCTGGTGCGACCGGCGCACCGTCGAGCTCCGGCACCTCTCCGAGCGGCACCAATGCCACGACTGGCACACCTGATGGCCCGAACGGGGTGCGCGACCCTGAGGTGGCTCCCACTCGGACCCCTGAGGGTGACGCCGAGCATCCATCAGGGAACGGCACGCAGGATGCAGGCGGCCAGCAGAACGCGCCTGACCAGCAGAATGGCAATGGCCAGCAAGATGCGCCGGGCGCGACGCCAGCTCCAGACGCGAACGGTGGGCAGGTGGCGCCTCACGCAGAGGGCACGCCGCCCGGACCGGCCGCCGCTGCGTCCTACCCGGAGCCACCCACGGAGTACCCGCGTCCCGAGCCGACCCAGACAGTCGAGGTGCCGAAGGCGGACGCACCCGGGCCCCGCACGCCGTTCGCGGCGAGCAGCGACCTGGCGCCGAACAGCCTGTACCGGGTCGAGGGCCGTGGCGACTTCTACACGGACGCTGACGGCAAGGTCGTCTACGTCGAGGCGAACTACGGGACGACGGGCAACCTGAACGCCGACTTGATCAACCCTCAGCCGAACGCGACGTACGTCGTGCATCCGAACGTCGGCGAAGTCTCTGAAGGGGCGAGCGCCGCCCACGTCTTCGAAACGGATCACGCCGGCCGCACCGTCGGTGCGCACACGGAGCAGCTGGCCCTCGGAGACGCGGACCGGTCGCCAAGCGTGCAGTCGCGCATCGGAGACGAAGGCGGCGATGGGTACGATGGCGGGCACCTGTTCGGGAACGGCTTCGGTGGCGGCCCAGAGGACGCCAACCTCATCGCCATGTTGGAAGAGATCAACAGGGGTGGTGGCGACAGCTACTTCAACCTGGAGAACTCGTGGCGTGAGCTCCTGCAGAGAGACCCCTCGACGATGATCGAGGTTTCGATCAAGCCGCACTACCCGGACGGGAGCACGGTGCCGGATCGCGTGCAGGTGACGTACTCGGTCAACGGCGAGATGCCGATCAACAAGGAGTTTTCGAATGTCAGATGAACGCGGACTCATCGCTGAGCAGGAAGCCCTCACGCGGGTCGCGAAAGAGCTGCACGGCCTGATCGGTCCGGGAGACGAACGCGCCGAGTATCTCGGAACGGTGCTCGCCCCGGTCACGTCGGAGCGCGTGCGGGCCGCGAACCCGAACGGGAAGTACAAGATGAGCGACGGGCAGTTCAATGCGCTCCCGTTCACGGAAACCCTGCGTGACGCCGTCCGAGACCTGCGGTCGGCGACCTACCGCGAAGGGGCTGGCACCTGGTTCAGCGCGAAGGTCTCAGTGACAGCCCAAGGGGCGGTCTCGGCGGAGTACAACTACGACGACGAGCCAGAGTGGGATGCGCCAGTCGATGCCATTGCGTACCTGACGGACCTCGAGCAGTTCCCGCGAGACGAGGTCAACCAGCCCGCATGGCTGAAAGCCAAGCTTGAGGAAGCGCGCGCCGCGCGTCACCCGTGACGCTCCGGGTCGGGGCGCGCACCCGAATGAGCTCGACCTCGGGCTTGGGAAGCAGACGACGCCATGACGACGCAGAACATCGCCGACCGAAGCACCGTTGCCCGCCTGAGTGAGGTGCTGACGGAGCTCAACTGGCCGGTCTCGAAGCAAGAGCTGACCGGGGTAGCTGCAGAGCTGGGATGGTCGGAAGCTCGGTCGACAAGCCTCAGCGCTCGCTACCGGACCGGATACATCGAGTCGCCCGAACGCGTCTCGAACGCCTCGGCTTCCGTCAAGGACGAGTCGGTCACCGAGATCCAGGTGAAGCTCAGCGGTGCGGACGCCAGTGGTGCAGTCGATGTCGCAGGTGCCCGGCGCCACCTCGGCGCGGAGCTCGCGGAGATCCTCGGTGAGGGATCCGCACGTCAGGGCAGCGACATCGCTTGGGACCTCGACAACGGCGGGCGCCTGTGGCTGAAGTCGCTCGACACGAGCGTGGCGCTCATCGCGCTCCAGCCGGCATACGCTGAGATCGAGCGCCGCGAGGAGCGGTCGGGCATCGGCCCTGGCCGAGTGCCGGGCGAGGCCATCTGATCCGAGGCACAGCACCGTTCGCGGCCACCGCGTCTTTGAGAACGCCAACGGCGAGCATCCAGTGCCGGATGCTCGCCGCCGCTCATGTCGGTGCGTTGAGTCGCTGCCTAGCTCGGGATCGACGCCCGTGCCGCGGACAGGGCGCGGCGGGCGACGTCGTCGTTCTCGACCAGCGAGTTGCGGATGGCGGCGATGACGTCGCGCACCTGCTGTCCGGCTGAGTTCCACTGCTGCTCGAGGTGCGCGTACTCGTCCGAGACGCCGTCGGCCTGGTAGTCGGCCATGGCCGACTTGACGTCGGCGTCGCGGCGGTCGAGCGCCGACTCGAGACGGGCGGCGACCTGCTCGAAGTTCGCCTGCGTCGCCTCGGACGAGCCGATGTTGTAGTCGTTGCGATCCATCTGGTTCGTGAACATGCGTGTTCTCCTCGTTCTCGTCGCGTCGGTGTCTGAGCGCTAGGCCTGCGGGCGGATGCGCGTCAGGAAGGACTCAGAGCTGAAGTCGGTCGAGCCGGCCGCGGCCTCGTGCGTCGCGGCTCCGTCGTCGGCGGCGGCGACGAAGGCCTTGTTCTGGCCGCTGATGGAGGTGACGATGCCGACGAGCGCCGAGTTGAGGGCGTTCGAGATCTCGTCGGTCTTCGACTTGAAGTTGTTGAAGCTGGCCTTCGCGGGCCCGTTGAAGGTCGAGGAGAGCGGCTCGGCCGCGTCGAAGAGCTGCTTCACGAGCTCGCCGAGGTCGTCCGATTCGGTCTGCGACTTGTTGCCGAGCGTGACCAGGGTCTGGTCTTCCATTGCGAACTTCATGGCATCCTCTCCAGCACCGCGATCGGCGCGCGTTCTTATCGGGAGATGTCAGTCCAGCACGGGTTGCCTGCCGTCGTCCAACTTTTCACCGGGGAGTTCTCCCCTCCCGGCGTCAGGTTTGGCCGACTAGCCTTGCGACTCGTGTGGAAAACGGCCGATCTCCCAGCGGCGACCGCCCAGCTCGCCTGGTCGATCGCGCTCGACGTGGCGCTCGGGCTCGCGGTGGTCGCTGGCCTCTCGCTGCTGGCCGCGGCCCACAGTCTCGCGTTCGCGGTGCTCGTCGGAGTGGTCGTGTCGCTCGTCCTGCTCGCGGTCTGGTGGTGGATGCGCGCTGCGCTCGGCACGAGCGCGGGCCACGCCCTGCTGGGGCTCCGCACCGTCGCCCGGTCGACGGGCATGCCTGCGCATCCGCTCACGGGCGCACGCGCGACGATGAACGTCCGCACGGGGCGCGATCCGCTGCATCTGGTGCCGGCCGCGATCGAGCTCGCCCCGCCGACTCGCGTGCCCCAGCGATTCTCGAGCCCGGACCTCGAGCTGCACTTCGATGACGGCTCGCGTCACGTCGTCCGCGGCGTGATCGTCGTGGGCCGCGCCCCGCAGGTCTCGTCGAGGAGCCAGCGGCCGGTCGCCGTGCCCGACTTCTCACGGAGCCTCGCCCCGACCCACGTGCGCCTCGAGCCGAACTTCGAGGGTGTGCTCGTCACCGACCTCGGCAGCGTCTCCGGCACGTGGGCGTTCGCGGGCGGCGACCCGCAGCGGTTGCAGGCGGAGACGGCCGTCACCGTTCCGTTCGGCACGGTGCTGGCCCTCGGCTCGAGGCGCGTGCGCCTCGGTCGGCCCGGCGTGCCAGGAACGGGGGTGGCCGCGTGAGTGAGACGGACCGCACGCTCATCGACACGACGCGCGCGCACCGCGAGCGGATGCTCGGCGCGCTCGCGCACGGACCGCAGGCGACGAGGCGCACCGTCAACACGAACGTGGGTCGACTGCTCGGCTCGGTGATCCTCGGCGCCGTCATCTGCTGCGCGTGCCTCGGCACGAGCTTCGTCGTGAACCTGCTCGAGGATCGCAAGCAGCAGGAGGCGATCTCCGCGTTCCAGGCGGCGGCCGCGGCGAACCCCGTCCAGCCAGGCGGCACGGTCGTGCAGGACGAGGCGACCGGCTTCCTGCTCGACCAGGCGACGGGCCAGTACACCGACCCGCGCACGGGTTTCGTCGTCGACCCCGCCACCGGTTACGCGACGGACCCGGCCGGCAAGCTCATCGACACGAGGATCGGCTGGTACATCGACCCGGCCACCGGGTACTACACGAACCCGACGAGCGGCATCACGATCGACCCGCAGACGCTGACGGTGGTCGAGTGAGCAGCGCCAGCCCTGGCATCCGGCGAGCGAACCCCGATGCCCGGCGACAGAACCCTGAGGAGCACTGAGTGTCGTACACGCGACTCACCGTCATCGGCAGCGAGCGGAAGGCAGAGCTCGCGCTGCCGAGCACCGAGCCCGTCGGAGTGCTCCTCCCTCACGTCCTCGAGCTGCTCGACGAGCACCCGCACGGCGGTGACGTGCTGATCCTGACGACACTCACCGGCGCATCCCTCGACTTCGACGCGACCCTCGAGGAGCAGGGGGTGCGGCCGGGCGCGATGCTGCGCGTGACGACCGCCGACGACGCACCGCAGGCGCCAGAGGTCATCGACATCACCGACGCCATCACGGAGGCCGGGGCCACGAGGCGGGACGCCTGGGGGGAGGCGCACACGCGCACGACGCTGGCCGTCGCCGCCGGGGTCGCCGCCGCGGGTGCCGCCATGTGGGCCATGGGCGCGTTCGCGCTTCCGGCGCAGTGGATGCTCGCCGCCGCGGCACTGCTCGCGGCCGCTGGCGCGGGACTCGCTCGGTCGGGCCAGCGGTTCGCGGCGGTCGCCGTCGCGAGCACAGCGATCGGGGTCTCCCTGCCCGCCGCGTTCGGGCTCGCCGCGGAGGTCGGCAGGGACGGTGGCGCCGGCGGCGTCGCGGGTCTCCTGCCGAACACGGTGCTCGTCGCCGCCATGTCCGCCTGGTTCGTGCTCGGACTCGTGTGGGGCATCGGGTTCCAGCGGGGCTCGGCGAGGTACGGCGCCGCAGTCGGCCTGATTGCCGGCAGCATCCTCTTCTTCCTGAGCCTGGCTGGCTTCGATCGCGGTGGCGTCGCGGTCATCGTGTCCGTGCTGAGCGTCGCGGCCCTCGGCCTGCTTCCTGGCGCCGCCCTCTCCCTCAGCGGCCTCACGTCCTACGACGACCGCATCATGCGCGGCGAGCGCGCGTCGACGGTTGACGTGCGGGCTGCGATCGCGGAGTCGTTCGCGCAGCTCACCTGGACGGTCATCGCCGTGTCGGTCGTGGCCGCGCTGTCGCTCACCGAGCTGCTGCTCTCGGGCGACCCATGGCGGCAGGGGCTCGCCGCGGCCCTCGCCATCGTCGCGCTCCTCCGCATGCGCACGTTCCCGCTCGCGCCTCCCCGTCTCGCCCTGCTGGCCGCCGCTGCCGTGCCCGGCATCCTGTGGCTGCTGTCGACGCCGCTCCTCGGCGACGGTGAGAAGGCCCTCGCCGCGGGTGTCGTGGCGCTGCTCGCGGTCGCCACCGCCGCGTGGAGCCCGAGCGGGGTCGTCGCCGCCAAGCTCAGGCGCTGGGCCGACATCGTGGAGCTGCTCGTGGTGCTCACGGTTGTGCCCCTCGCGCTCGGCTCGTTCGGGATCTTCGCCGACCTCCTCGAGGCGTTCCGTTGAACCGACCGAGCGCCTTGCACCTGGCCTGGCCGCACGCGTTCACGGCGCGCGGGGCGGCCGAGCTGCGGGACCTCCGAGAGCGTGCCGCCGTGCCGCTTGCGCTCCGCCGTCGTGTCGGCGTCGCCTCGCTCGCGGTCGGCGCCGGATGCACGACGGTCGCCGTGGAGCTCGCCAGGTTCCTGTCGTCAGTGCGGCGCGACCGGGTGCGCTTCGTCAGCGCGCAGGGCGGCAGCGCCCGCCCGGAACGCGGCCTCGATGGCACGGCCGTCGAGGCGCTCGAGCTGTCGCCGGCCGAGTGGCCCGCCGACGTCGACGCCTGGTGGCGGCTGCACCGCGCGTCCAGCGACGCCTACGACCTCACGGTCACGGACTGGGGCGCGACTCCGCTGGAGCGCCTCCGCGACCTCGCGGAGCACTCGCACGTGCTCTGCCTCGTGACCCCGGCGGACCGGTCGAGCGTCCAGCAGGCCCTCGACGTCGCCGCCGCGATCGGCGCGCACACCAGGGTCGTCCTCGTCGCGGTCGACGTGCAGCGCGTCGCCGGCCTCGCGACCGAGATGCTCGTCGACAACCTGCCCTTCCCGTCTGTGCTCCTGCGACACGACCGGAAGCTGCGCGAGAGCGCGCGGCGGGGCCTCGACGGCGTGCGCATGCTGCGCCTCGGTGCCAGGGTCATCGATGCGGCAGCGGGGGTGGCGGCACCGCCGGTGCCCACCCCGGTCGCGCCCTCGGCTCCGATCCCGCACGCGCCGCCGGCACCCGTCGCGCCGCCCGCGCAGGCGCCCGTGTTTCCCCCAGCGCCCAACCGACCCGCATCCACCTCCGACCGACCAGGGAGGCGACCGTGAGCATCCGCGACGCACACCGACCCACCCGGACCGTCTTCCCGGCCCAGAGGCCCGAGCCCCGCCAGCTCGCCTCGCCGCCCACGCTGAGCGACGAGGCCAGCGCGACGCCATTCCAGTTCCTGCTGCCGGTCGTCGGCGCGCTCACGTCCGTCACGATGATGGTGGTCATGCGCAACGGGCAGCCGCTGTTCCTCTTCATCGCCGGCATCGTGTTCGTCGTCGCCATCGTCTCTGGTGTCGGCTTCGCGATCTCGGCCAGGGGTCGCGCCGGCCGGGCGCTGCGCATCCGCCGCAAGCGCTACCTCGATTACCTCGAGCGGCAGCGCACCGAGCTGCGCGACGAGGCGGCCGGGGCGGCGCGGGCCGCGAGGCTCGTGCATCCCGACCGCAGCGGCCTCGCCTCCCTGGTGCAGGATCCCGCTCGCCTCTGGGACAGGCGCCGCGGCGACCCCGACCACCTGCAGGCCCGCGTGGGCACGGCGACCGTGCCGTGGTTCCAACTCGGGGTCTCCGCTGAGGACTCGCCGACCGAGCCCGCCGACCCCATCCTGCTTCGCGAGGCGCAGCTGCTCGCCGAGACGCACAGCGAGGTGCCGGGGATGCCCGCCGTCGCGGAGCTTCGGGGCGCATCCGTCGTCGCGATCATCGGACCGCGGGAGCGCACCGTGCCCCTCGTGAGGGGGCTCGTCGCCCAGCTGGCCAGCCACCAGCTCCCGGACGACGTGCAGCTCGCCGCCGCCTTCGCTCCGGACCGCGGAGACGACTGGCGTGGCTTCGACCTGCTCCCGCACGCGCAGAACCCGCGCCTCTTCGACGGTCCGATGCCGGCGCGTCGCGTCGCGCCGGACCTCCGCCAGCTCGCCGCCGTGATCGGGAGCGAGCTCCTCGACCGCACCCAGACGGCCGCCGCCGCGAGGCGCCGCGGTGGCACGGCGACGACGCTGACCAGTCTCGTCGTGGTCGACGACCGCCACGGCGAGCCCGCCCGCCCGCTGCAGCTCCCCGACCGCAGCTACACGCCGAGCGAGATCGGCGTGACCATCGTCCACCTCGTCGACGATCGCCTCCACGAGCCGGACGACGTCGACGTGCGCATCGAGCTCGATGCCGACGGCGGTGCGGCGCTCACGCACAACGCGGGCGGCAGCGAGCAGCGCACGCTCTCATTCGAAGCCGACGAGGTGACGTCGACCGCGTTCGAGGGCCTCGCCCGCACCCTGGCCGCGCGGCGCACCTTCGCCACCGCGGGGGCCCGCGACGACGAGGGACCCGCGGCCGACATCGCCGAGATCCTCGGCGTTCCCCTCGACAAGCCAGTCGCACTCGAGCGCGTCTGGGCGCCGCGACAGCCCTCGGAGTTCCTCCGTGTCGCGTTCGGCGTCAACGATCAGGGCCGCCCGGTGCACCTCGACCTCAAGGAGAGCGCGCAGCAGGGCATGGGCCCGCACGGCATCTGCATCGGCGCGACCGGCTCCGGGAAGTCGGAGATGCTGCGCACGCTCATCCTGTCGCTCGCCGTCTCCCACCCGCCGGAAGACCTCGCGATGATCCTCGTCGACTACAAGGGCGGGGCGGCCTTCGCACCGTTCGAGGGACTCCCGCATCTCGCGGGCCTCATCGACAACCTCGCCGACGACCCGCAGCTGACGGTGCGAGCGAAGGCCTCGCTCCAGGGCGAGGTCGTGCGCCGACAGCAGCTCCTGAAGGCCGCGGACTCGTCACCGTCCATCTCGCACTACCGCGAGCTGCGCCGCACTCGCCCCGAGCTCGCGCCCATGCCGCACCTCTTCGTCGTCATCGACGAGTTCGGCGAGCTGCTCACGGCGGAACCCGACTTCATCGACCTGTTCCTGCAGATCGGCCGCATCGGTCGGTCCATCGGCGTGCACCTGCTGCTCTCGAGCCAGCGCATCGAGGGCGGCAAGCTGCGCGGGCTGGACACCTACCTGTCCTACCGTCTCGGTCTGCGCACGTTCAGCGAGGCGGAGTCGCAGGTTGTGCTCGGCTCCGGTGACGCCTTCCACCTGCCGCCGATCCCCGGCTACGGCTACCTGAAGGTCGACACGAGCGTCTACCAGCGCTTCCATGCCGGCTACGTCTCCGGTCCCATCGACGAGGTGGCTGAGGCGCGCCCGGTCACGGACGACGAGCAACCGCGAATCGTCGAGGTGCCCCTCTTCAACGGCATCGACAGCGGGGGAGACCCTGACGCACCGCTCGTGCTGCGCGCCCCGGAGACCCGCCGTACCCTCATCGACGACCTCGTCGCCCAGCTCGACCGGCCGGAGAAGGTCAGACCGGTCTGGCTGCCCCCGCTCGCCGAGCGCATCTCGCTCGGCGAGGCGTTCGCGGCCGGCGCGGACAGCTCAGCAGACCCCAGCGATTCCGGCGAACACCCCCACGGCCCCGCAAACCCCGGGGGAGCGCATCCGCTTCGCTTCGTCATCGGGGTCGAGGACGAACCCGCGAATCAGCGGCAGGAGCCGTGGGTGCTCGACCTCACCAAATCGGGTGGCCACGTCGCCATCATCGGTGGCCCGCAGTCTGGGCGGAGCACGGCCCTGCGCACGATCGCGGCATCGCTGGCCCTCAGCGGCGCACTGGGCGCCGTCGGCATCTACGGCATGGACCTGACAGGCGGCGGCCTCCGCAGGCTGGAGGCGTTTCCGCACGTCGGCGGCGTCGCCACGCGAGGAGACGACTCCAGACTCGTGCGCCTCGTCGAGGAGCTCGCCGCGATGCTGCGGATGCGCGAGGAGCTCTTCAAACGGCACAGCATCGACAGCACGGCGCAGCTTCGCGCCATGCACGCCGCGGGGAAGCTGCCCGGACTGCCGAACGCCGACATCGTCCTCCTCGTCGACGGCTACGGCGCCCTCCGCCAGGACTTCGAGCACCTCGACGGGCCGTTCACGAAGCTCATGCTGCAGGCATCGAGCTACGGCATCCACCTCATCGTGACGCTCGGCCGCTGGAGCGAGCTGCGCATGGCGCACCAGTCGCTGTTCGGGACGCGCATCGAGCTGCGCCTCAACGACCCGTCGGACTCGGCCATAGACCGCAAGCTCGCCAAATCGGTGCCGGCCGACTCCAGGGGGCGCGCGCTCACCGACGCGAAGACCCTGGCGCAGTTCGCGCTCCCGACGCTCGAAGCCGTCGACCCCGACCAGGTCGGCGACGCCCTCGAGGAACTCGCGGCCAGAGCGGCGGAATCCTGGAGCGGGCCGGCCGCAGCGCCCATCCGCCTCCTGCCGAACGTCGTCGACCCGTCGAGCCTGCCCGACGCGGCCGACGAACCCGCCGCCGTGCCCCTCGGCCTCCGCCAGGACACCATGGACACCGCGCTGTGGGACTTCCTCGACTCCGACCAGCACCTGGTCGTGCTCGGGGATGCGAAGAGCGGCAAGTCGACGGCGCTGCGCGTCATCGCGAAGGGCCTCGTCGAGCGGTTCACTCCAGACGAGCTCGCGATCGCCGTCGTCGACCCGCGCGGCAAGGTGCCCGGCGTGATCCCCGAGGAGTACCTCGCAGCCCACGCCAAGTCGGCGGCGCAGGCGAGCGGGCTCGCCGCGTCCATCGCCAGCGAACTCGCCGAGCGGCCAGGCCGCACCGCCGAGGAGCTCAGGAAGACGCCGAGAGTCGTGCTCCTCGTCGACGACTACGACATCGTCGCGGCCGGCGGCACCGACCCGCTCGGGGCGCTGGTCCCTCACCTGCCTGCGGCTCGCGACCTCGGCATCCACATCGTCGTCACGAGGCCCGTCGCCGGGTCGACGAGGGCCATGTACGCGCCGTTCCTGCAGAGCACGCGGGATACGGGCGGGGCGCTGCTGTTGCTCTCCGGCGATCGCAGCGAGGGGCAGATCGCGCCGCGCCTCTACGCCGAGCGGATGCCCCCGGGCCGCGGCAAGTACGTGCGACGCGGAGAGGCTCCCGCGGTCGTGCAGCTCGCGAACCTCCCCGAGCGCGCCTGACGGGGCGGCGGCTGCTCGGTGGGTGTCTGGCCTGCTGCGTCGCTCAGCGGGTGGTCAGCGGCTGGTATTCGGGATGCTTGCGGATGAACGCCGCCACGTACGGGCACTGCGGGACGATGGTGAGCGCCGACTGCTCGCCGAGCGTCGTCAGCGCCGCATCCGTCAGGACCGCGGCGAGTCCCTGCCCCTGATGGGCGGGGTCGACGACCGTGTGATCGATGACGATCGCGTCGGCCGTCGTGACGTAGCTCAGGAACCCGATCTCGGTGCCGTCGCCGTCGTTGAGGGCGAAGCGCGAACGATCCTGCTGGTGCTGGACGGAATTTGACATGCGCAGAGGCTACGCCGTCCCACCGGCAGAAGACTCAGTGATTACGCCGACGATGCCGAGTGCGAGCATCAGTGTCCGCACCCTCGGCCAGTCCCGGACGACCCCGCCAGCGCCTGTGCGAGGGTTGACCGGTGACTGAGGAGCAGCAGGACCATACGCCGGACGGCCGAGCGTCGGAGGCTCAGGCGCCGGATGATCAGGGGCGGCGCGCCGAACGTGCCGGGCGGAGCAAGCGCAAGGCCTCAGCGCGTGTGCGCCGGAACCGGAAGATCGCCGCGGCGGGTCTCGCGGTTGTCGTGCTCCTGGGGAGCGGCTTCATCTACTGGGCCGTGACCGCCGCATCGAACGGTGACGCGAGCGTGCCGACCATCGCATCCACCTCGGCCCCCGCGACGCCGACGGCCACCCCGACTCCCACCGCCACACCGACCCCGGAGCCGACCGCGACGGCCGAGCCGACTCCGACCGAGACGCAGCCACCGGCCTCGGTGCTCAACATCACGGACCCCAACAGCATCACGGTGCTTGTGAACAAGCAGACACCGCTGGTTCCCGCCGACTACGCGCCCGCCGACCTCGTCGCCATGTCGGAGATCGGCGTCCCCTCCGCCAACGGCCACTCGCTCCGCTCGGAGGCGGCGACCGCGGTGCAGACGATGTTCGCGGCGGCCAGCGCCGAGGCGGGGCTCACTCTGGACATGACCAGCGGGTACCGCGACTACGGGCTGCAGACCGAGCTCTACACCGGGTACGTCGCCGACCTCGGCCAGGAAGCAGCCGACCTCACGTCGGCTCGTCCCGGGTACAGCGAGCATCAGACCGGGCTCGCCGCCGACATCTCGTCGCAGGGCGAGGGATGCGTGCTGGAGCAGTGCTTCTCGACGACGGCGGGTGGTCAGTGGCTCGCCACGAATGCCCACCGCTTCGGCTTCATCCTGCGCTTCCCGGACGGGGCGACCGCCACCACCGGGTACGAGTTCGAACCCTGGCACTACCGCTACGTCGGCACGGAGACGTCCGCCGCGATGCAGGCGGCTGGCACCAGCACGTACGAGGAATTCCTGGGCGCTCCCGCGGCGCCAGGCTACTGAAGAGGCCAGGCTCGGTAGAGTTCTGCCAGAGCTTTGGAAGCAGAAGCACTCCAAGACCAGGAGGTCGAGATGGCAACGTGCCCCACGTGTGGTGCCGAAGCGCAGGTCGGACAGAGATTCTGCGCCGAGTGCGGTACCAAGCTGACGGCCGTGCGCCCTCGCGCCGCCGAAAGCGACGGCAGCAACGCTGCTCCGCGCCGACCGGCTGATATCGGTGCGGGCGGCTTCCGCTGGAACGCCTCGGCCCCCACTCCGCCCTCGGAGGTCGTGGGCCGCGCTCGCGAAGAGGCGGAGCAGAAGACGGCGCCCACTGACGGCGACGACTTCTTCGCACGGTACCGCCCGAAGGCCTCGTCGCCGAGCGCGCCCGAGACGGACGACGCCGGCAGCGAACCGGAACCCGCGGCTCCGGAGCCCCCGTCGTTCCTCCGCTCGCGTCGCCGCTTCAACCCCGACCTGCGCGCGACGGGTGAGCGAGGCATCGTCACGCCCGAGACGGTCATCCCTCCCACTCCGGCGCGCCCACGCACCCCCGCGCCAGCTGAGCCGCCCGTCGAGGCGCCGACCGCTGAAGAAGCTGCGAGCGCTGAGGCTCCGCAGGCTCCCGCAGCGTCGACGCCGAACACGACGGGTCCAGTGCGGGATGCGTTCGCGTTCGAGCCGCCGACAACCGAGTTCGACGTGCTCCCCATGAACACCCCGCCGGCACGTTCGTCCCAGCCCGGCATGCCCGGCGCAGACGACAGCGAGCCGCGCGGACAGGTGCCGAGCTGGTTCTCCGACCTCGAGGGCACGGGCGACCCCGCGCCCGTGGAGCCGGCCGCACCCGCCCCGGCCGCACCCGCACCGCGCAGTGAGGCGCCCGCGGAGACCGCTGCTCCGGAGAGCGCTGCACCAGCCAGCGCCGCACCGCAGTTCGGGAGGCCGCCCGAGCGGGCAGCAGCGGCGCAGACCGCCGACTCCGACCAGCGGGCAGCCGCTCCCAGCTCATCGGCTGACGTTGCGACGCCGGCCTCGACCGATACGGATCTCGAGGGTGCCGGTGCGCAGTCGGGCGCCACCAACGAGGCCCCGCGTATCCCCTCGTTCCGCGCCGAGCCGCCGGCGCTCCCGATGCCGCGCGTCGTCCCCTCACCGCCGCCGATGCCCGCCACGGGAGACCCGTTCCGCGGCGCATCCGCTGCCCCCGTCTTCCCGAGCGGGCCAGCGGTCGTTCCCGGCGAGCCGCCCCGCGCGGCACCTGCCGGGAAGAGCGCCTTCGATGAGCTGCTTGCCGGTGAGCGCAGCGACGGCAGCGTCCTCGATGACTCCGATCGCCCGATCGTGTCGCGCGACTTCGAGCAGACCGGCATCGTGCCGCTGCCGTCTCGCAAGCGCGAGAGCTTCGGTGAAGCGCGCGACTCCGAGCGACAGGATGCGGCCGAGCTGTTCGGTGCCTCCGGCGCCCCGGCAGCGCAGACCCCGCAGATGCCAGAGCCCGCAGCCCAGGTCCCGAGTGCAGCGCAGGCACCGAGTGCGCCGGAGGCTGAGCCGCCGACGCGCGCGCTGCCGAAGCAGCACACCGGGCCCGCCTTCGGCGAGGACGTCGACCAGGGCCAGGGTGTCAGCCACGGCCGGGGCTTCGCGCAGGATCAGGATTCCGCGCAGGATCGTGATTCCGCGCAGGATCGTGACAGCGACCGGGATGCGCGCTTCGCTCCGCCCGAGACGCCTCAGGGAGGCCAGCGCGAGCAGGACCCTGCCAAGGAGCTGCTCTCCAGCTGGTTCGACGAGGACGACGCGGACGAGTCGTCGTCCGCCCCGGCGTCCGCTGGCGTGCGAGCGCCTCGAGCGCCTCGAGCGCCTCGTGCGCCTCGCCGTCCCGGGCCCGCGCCGCGTGGGGCGGGTGCGCCTGCTGCCGCCCCGCCGCGGTCCACGGGGCCTGTTTCCTCGGGACCGGTCAGTGACGAGCCCGACGTCCAGCCGTCCGATCGGAATCCGTTCGACCGAGTGGGTGCCGCGCTCGGCGGCGGGAGCGGCGGAGGCGGTGGACGCGTCGGTGCGGCCGTGCGTGGCCTCGACAACCGCAACCGTCGACGTCTCGGCATCATCGCCCTCTCGGTGGTCGGCTCGATCCTTCTGATCATCTCGGCGATCATGATCGGCAACGTCGTCGGAGCGAACCGAGACGACCCCATCGCTGGCGGCGACCCCTCCGCGAGCGAGACCGCCGCGGAGCAGCCCGCCACGGAGGAGCCGGCACCGCCCGCTGGGCCGGCCGCCGTCGCCGACCCCAACTTCGCTCCGGTCACCTTCACGAGCGAGACCGGCAACATCCGCTGCCAGATCACCCCGGAGACGGGCGTCACCTGCCAGCAGTACACCGTCGACTTCCCGGTTCCGGAACAGGCGTGCCAGGCCGGCGCGACGGGCGTCGTCGTGGGGCTCGATTCCAACGGCTACACGTTCCCGTGCCTCACGGACGACATTCCGCTTGAGGGTGCCGTCGTGCAGCCCTACAACTCGCCCGTGGTGCTCGGCGAGTTCGTGTGTGAGATCACCTTCGAGACCGGCGTGACCTGCTTCAACGCGTCGGGTGACATCGTGAGCGTCGAGTTCTCCGCTGGCGTCGGACAGGCTGGCCGCCTCAGCGCGACCAACCCGACTCCCGCCGAAGGCCAGTAGCGGCCCGCCGGCGCCGCCGGCGCCCGCCGGCACAGAACGCCGCCTGCGTTTCCACCCTCTCGAGCACGTCCAGAGGTTGGAGACGCAGGCGGCGTTCTAGCGGCGGGTGGTGCGGTACGCGCGGTCAGGAACTGAGCGCCGCGTCGACGATGGCCTTGGCCTCCGCCTGCACGAGCTTCAGGTGCTCAGGCCCCTTGAACGACTCGGCGTAGATCTTGTAGACGTCCTCGGTGCCGGATGGGCGGGCGGCGAACCACGCGTTGTCGGTGGTGACCTTCACCCCGCCGATGGCCGCTCCGTTGCCGGGGGCGTGGCTGAGACGTGCCGTGATGGGGTCGCCGGCGACCTCGACCGCTGAGATCGCGTCGCCGTCGAGCTTGCCGAGCACCGCCTTCTGGGCGGGGGTGGCTGGTGCGTCGACGCGCTCGTAGGCCGGGCGACCGAACTCCGCGACGAGCTCCTCGTACCGCTGCGACGGCGTCTTGCCGGTGACGGCGATGATCTCGGCCGCGAGGAGGGCGAGGAGGATGCCGTCCTTGTCAGTGGTCCAGACGGTGCCGTCCTTGCGGAGGAACGACGCTCCGGCAGATTCTTCGCCGCCGAACACGATGGAGCCGTCGATGAGGCCGGGGACGAACCACTTGAAGCCGACGGGCACCTCGACGAGCGTGCGGCCGAGCGAGGCGGCGACGAAGTCGATCATGGTGCTCGACACGAGCGTCTTGCCGATGCCGGCCGACGCGGACCACTCGGGGCGGTTCGCGCACAGGTAGTCGATGGCCACGGCCAGGTAGTGGTTGGGGTTCATGAGCCCCGCGTCAGGGGTGACGATGCCGTGGCGGTCGGCGTCGGCGTCGTTGCCCGTCAGGATGTCGTAGTCGTGGCGTCGCGCGAGCACGGAGGCCATGGCGGACTGCGACGACGGATCCATGCGGATCTTGCCGTCCCAGTCGAGCGTCATGAACGGCCAGCGCGCATCCACGTCCGGGTTCACGACCATCAGGTCGAGGTCGTACTCGTCGGCAATGGCCTGCCAGTACCGCACGCTGGCACCGCCGAGCGGGTCGGCGCCGATGCGCACGCCCTCGCGCTTGATGGCGTCGACGTCGATGATGTTCTTCAGGTCGCGCACGTAGTCGCCCTTGAAGTCGTGGCGGCCCACGTTGCTCGCGTCTGGGGTGCCGCGCTTCACGCCCTCGAGGCCGGCCTCGATGAGCTCGTTGGCGCGGTTCGCGATCCACCCGGTCGCGTCGCTGTCCGCCGGCCCGCCGTGAGGGGGGTTGTACTTGAAGCCGCCGTCCTGCGGAGGGTTGTGGCTCGGGGTGACGACGATGCCGTCTGCCTGCTCGGTGTTGCCCGGATCGGCGTTGTAGCGGATGATCGCGTGCGAGAGCGCGGGGGTCGGCACCCATTCGTCGTCGAGGTCGGCGAGCACGGTGACGCCGTTGCCGACGAGCACATCGAGGGCGCTGCGCTCGGCCGGCTCGCTGAGTCCGTGCGTGTCACGTCCGATGAAGAGCGGGCCGGTGATGCCCTGAGCCGCTCGGTACTCGACGATGGCCTGCGTGATGGCGAGGATGTGCGTCTCGTTGAACGAGGAGTTCAGGCTCGAGCCGCGGTGGCCGCTCGTGCCGAACGCGACGCGCTGCGTCGAGACGGCGGGGTCGGGGATCTTCTCGGCGTACGCAGCGATGAGTGCGTCGAGATCGATGAGGTCAGTTTCAAGGGCGAGGCTGCCAGCGCGATCGTGCATGCCCTCAGTCTGGCACCGCGCGGTGCCTCGTGGGGAGGAACTCATGCATCGGCATAGGCTGAACCCCATGACCGAAGCCAGCACCGTGCCAGATGAGCGAGAGACGTACTCCTACCTCGGGCCGGCTGGCACGTTCACGGAGGCGGCGCTCGGCCAGGTCGCCGCCGCCGAGGGTCAGATCTGGCGTCCCGTGAGCAACGTCGGCGAGGCGCTCGCCGATGTCACCTCCGGGCGCAGCGTGGCAGCCATGATCGCGATCGAGAACAGCATCGAGGGCGGCGTCACGGCGTCTCAGGATGCGCTCGCGACGATCCCGGGGCTTCGTATCGCGGGCGAGTACGAGGTGGCGATCTCGTTCAGCCTCGTCGTCCGGCCCGGAACGCGTCTCGAGGATGTGCGCACGGTGTCGGCGCATCCGGTTGCGTACGGCCAGTGCCGCAGGTGGCTGCACGGCAACATCCCGGGGCACGAGCACGTCGTCGCGAACTCGAACATCTCGAGCGTCAACGCGCTGTTCGACGAGCGCGGCGACATCGACGCCGCGATAGCGCCGCGCGGGGTCGAGGATCGCTTCGACGTGTCGGTGCTGGGTGAGGGCATCCAGGACAACAAGACGGCGCGCACACGGTTCGCGCTCGTGAGCCTCAGTCGTGAGCTTCCGGCTCGGACGGGAGCCGACAAGACGAGCCTCATCGTCGAGCTTCCTGAGGAGTTCCCGGGGTCCCTCATGGTGATGCTCGAGCAGTTCGCGACTCGCGGCGTGAACCTCTCGATGATCACGTCTCGCCCTCTACCTGACCGCATCGGCTCGTATCGCTTCGTGCTCGACCTCGATGGCCACATCGACGACGCGAGGGTTGCGGATGCGCTGCTCGGCCTTCGCCGCTTCAGCCCGCACGTCATCTTCCTCGGCTCGTACCCGCGGGCGGATCGCAAGCCGGTCGTCGTCGACCCCAAGTGGGGTGACGAGCACTTCGGCGAAGCGGTCGACTGGCTGAGCTCGCTGCGCGGCTGAGGTTCATCGCGCGCTGGCCTCGGTGAGGTTCGCGCCGAGACGGCGTGCGCTGTCGACCGTGAGATCGAGCACCGGGCCGTCTCGCAAGAGGACCGCGAGCCAGGCAACGCGTTCGTGGCGTTCCTGATGCTGGACGAGCACCAGCGTGTCGATGGCGAACGCATGCTGACGTTCGCGGTGGGACGCCGGCGCTCGCGTCACCACGGAGACCTCTCTGCTTGCGCCGTAGTGCAGGGTCTCATCGGCATCGAGATGCAGGGCGATGCACCATGCTGGGCAGAGCGGGGTGCCGGATCGCGTGATCATGCGCGTTCTCCTCTGGTGTGCACGCGGAGGGGCTGCCCCGGTCCGGCACAGCCGGGGCGGCTGCCGCGCGACGCGGATGCTGGGCTGTTCGGACACCGTAGAAGTGACCGCCGACATTCTGTGTCGTCTGCCACTCGACCGGTCGCACACGCCGCCGCCGTGCACCACGTAGCGCACCGCGTGTCCCAACGCCAGGGGGAGAAGTACCCGAAATTCGCCCCTTGAAAAAGGTCACGTTCCTGTTACGTTAGACAGGCACTTTGCTGGCTCCCATCTTCGCGTGCTACCCAACCCCGGTTTCGGGACGGCGACGGTGGGTTGGCGGGACACCGCCTCAGCGCCGCAGAGCCGGAGTGCGATCACCACGCGGGTGGTCGCCTCTCGCGACGCAGCGCCTCGCAGCACCGACACGACCCGCAACCAACGAAGGGGCCCACGCTTGAAGAAGCAGCTCGAACAGCTTGAGTCGGAGACGGGCTCGCGCTCGATGTCGGCTCGCGGCGGCGTCCGCAAGACGCTCGCGTCCATCGGACTCATCGGCGGAATCGTCGCGATCTCTGCCGGTCTCGGCTCGGCCCCTGCGCTCGCAGACACCCCGAGCGAAGACCTCACCGGATCTCGGACGGAGCCGGTCGCGGCACCGTCGCGCCACGGCGACGACACCCGCTCGCACCTCTCACGCTCGACGGAGCCCGTGCGCAACTACGTCATCCAGCCGGGAGCGGAGCTCCCAGCGGGTGTCACGCCCGACGAGGCCGCGATCTGGGAAATCTACGTCAAGATCGCGACGCCGTCGTTCATCAACGAGCACATGTCGACGTACGAGACCTACAACAACCCGAGCAGCAACACCGCCGCTTCGGTCAACCAGGACAGCACCGACCCCTCCAAGTGGCAGCTGAAGGTCAACCTCGCCTACGCGGACGACCAGGCGATCCTCACCGAGACCCTCATCCACGAGTTCGCCCACGTGCTCTCGCTCAACACGGACGAGGTCGACCTCACCTACGCGTCCTGCGAGAAGCTCGAGCTCTGGGAAGGCTGCCCGCAGCCCGACTCGCAGATCCTCGGCTTCCACGAGAACTTCTGGGAGCCCTACGGCGACGCGGCTCCCCCGCAGGACAACTACGACTGGAACGTCGCCAACGCCTGGTACGCGACCCACGAGTCGGACTACGTCAGCAACTACGCGGCGATGAACATCGTCGAGGACTACGCCGAGACCTGGGCGGCGTTCGTCGTCACCGACGTCCAGCCCACGGGTGACACGGTGCTCGCCGACAAGTTCGAGTTCCTGTGGAGCGACGCGGAGCAGCTCGAGCTGCGCAAGAACATCCGCATCGCCCTCGGCTTCGACGTGGCCCCGACCCCGACGGCTACCCCGACGGTCACGGCGACGCCCACCGCAACGGCGACGCCGACCGCAACGGCAACTCCGACGCCCACGGCTACGGCGACCACGGAGCCGACGGCAACCGCGACGACGGAGCCCACGGCTACGGCGACGACGGAGCCCACGGCAACCGCGACGACAGAGCCCACGGCTACGGCGACGACGGAGCCGACGGCAACCGCGACGACGGAGCCCACGGCTACGGCAACGACGGAGCCCACGGCTACGGCAACCACCGAGCCGACCGCGACGCCCGGCACGACCATCACGGTCACGCCTTCGCCTTCGGCATCCGCGTCGACGTCGGCGACCCCGACTGAGACTGCGGTGGCCGCTGGCAGCGACGACACGCTCGCAACCACGGGTGGAGAGTTCGACGCCGCGCTCGCGTTCGGCATCGCCGGTTCGGTGCTGCTCGCCGGTACCGTGCTCCTCCTCGCGCAGAAGAAGCGCAAGCAGGACGCCTAAGCGCCAGCAGATCCAGGTCCGGCGCACGCCGGTCTGAGAGACTGGGCGGCCTACCCCGACACGGGGTGGGCCGCCCTTTTTCGCGCGCGGAAGGACGCAGTTGTGTCTCCGGATGCGCGTGTCCTTGCGTCCGCAGCCGTACCCGGAGAAGAGACAGACGTGTCGTCAGCTATTCGCCACAGCCCTCGCCAGACCCCACGTCAACGCGTTCGTCGCGTCGGACTCGCCGTCATCGCCGTCCTCCTCGGTGCAGCGCTGCTCCTCTGGGGGGCCATGCAGGCGCAGGCCGTCGAGGTCGCCTCGGCTGCTGCGGAGCAGTCTGTTCCCCGCGCTGCGGTGGTCACGATCGTCGTGCTCTCCGGGGTGATCGTCGTGCTGCTCGTCGCCTTCGTCGTGTGGATGCGGCGGCGTGCGCGCGCGGAGCGGGATGAGATCGATGAGTCGGGTGGGGGAGCGGCCCGTTCCGACTGACACCCTCGGGTGTCTTCGCGACGTTCAGCGACGCGCGTCGGCTGCGAGGGCGAGGAGTGCGGCGGCGAGGTGATCGGCGCTCAGCGTCGTGAGGTCGAGGACGGCTGCGCCCTCGTGGAGAACCGCGATCCACGGCGCAGGCTCACCCGTCTCCTGGTGGGCGACGAGCTCGAGCGTCATCGGCGTCGCGGACAGCTCTGGGCGGAACAGGCGCTCGCCGGGGCTGGGGCGCCGCATGACCGGGAGCTCGATGCTCGCTCCGTGGTGCAGGGTGTCGCCGTCGAGGTGCAACGCGATGCACCAGGTCGGGCAGGTGTTCGTGCCGGTGGTGTGCGTCATCGATCGCTCCAGGTGTCGGCGGATCAGCGGGAGGGAAGCGAGGGGACCCGGCACAGTCTGTTCTCGTTGCCCTGCACCGACAAGCTACGGCTTGCCACCGACATTGGTGAGGTGAGGCTGCGAGGTCAGGCGCTGGGGGTCGAATCCGTTCGCGCTGAGGTGTCGTCGTCGAGGAGTTCCATGGGGGCCACGCCGAGGAGCTCCGCCATGCCCTCGAGCGTCTGGAGGGTGATGTTCCGCTCGCCTCGTTCGACGGAGCCGATGTAGGTGCGGTGCAGTCCCACGACCGCGCCGAGGGCCTCTTGGCTGATGCCGCGCGAGAGCCGGATTCGACGGATGTTCTTGCCCACGCTTCGCTGGAGTTCACCGACCATGTCCCAAATGATGGAGGAATGCTACTCATGAGTCTACAGAGTTATAAGTAGCATTCTCGCGCTTGATTCCGAGAGGATGCAAGCACTCCGGGCGGCTTCGGCGGAGAAGTGAGGCGCGCGACCGCGGCGCACGCCCGGCTCGAGCGTGCTTCCCGGGCGCGCCGCCTCAGCTGAGCGCAGGCTTCTTCGGCGAGTTCTCTTCTGCAGCCAGGCCGAGCCGTCGCGCGAGCGTGCGCAGGCCCTCGTTCTCGGGGATGGGCTTCGGGGTGCGCACGGTGAGGCTCGCGGGCTCGATCCAGATGCGCGCAGCCGTGATCCGGCCGGCCGCATCCCCGTCGACCTCGAACTCCTCCGGGCCCGAGTCGAGGCGGAAGGTGACTTCCTCGACCTGGGCGTACGTGAGCGCGCGCACGTGCTTGCGGCCTTCCAGCAGGATGCGCCGGCCGACGTCGGTGCGACGCATGATGCCGGACTGCACGACGATGCGCCCATAGATCTGCAGCCACCCGAGGAGCCCGTTCGGGCGCATGATGGCGAGGTCGAGTCGCCCGTCGTCGATCTCGGCGTCCGGGAGCAGGTGGAGCCCGCCGGGCATCAGGCCGCAGTTGCCGACCATCACGGTGGCGGCCCGGAGCGTGCTGGCGTGCGACTTGCCGTCGACCCGCAGCCGCAGGTGGAAGTTGGGCCCGTTGGCCACGGAGCGGATGATGCCCCCGAGGTACGCCACCCACCCGACCTTCTTCTTGAGGTCCTCTGAGGTGTTCGCGATCATGCCTGCGTCGATCCCGACGCCGCCCATGACGGTGAAGGCCATGCGCTCGCGGGTCTTGTCCTCGCGTTCGACGGCGGCCCAGCCGAGGTCGATGCGAGCGTCCACTCCGCCGAAGGCTACTTCCACGGCGCGCGCGACGGTGGTCATGGGCAGCGAGGAAGGCTTTGCGCCCGGCAGGATGGTGGAGGCGCTCTGCACCATCTCCGAGACCGTGTCGGTCACACCCCCGGCCACCTCGATGCCGATGTTGCGGGCGAGCAGGTTGCCGGTTCCGCCTGGCACGACGCCGAGGGCGACATCGGTGCCCGCGAGCGTCTCGGCGACGAGCCGGACGGTGCCGTCGCCTCCGGCGGCGATGACCATGGTCGCGCCGGCGGCGATGGCCTCCTTCGTCTGCCCGGCGCCAGGATCCTCGACGGTCGTCTCGAACCAGAGCGGCTCCGGCCAGTCGTACCGCTCGGCGCTCTCGGCGGCAGCTGCGCGCAGCGCTTTCGTGTCGACTTTCACTGGGTTGACGACGATGGCGGCGAGCTTGTCTGAACCCTGTCGGGCGGTATGCGGCATGCAGTGAGCTTAAGTCAGCCATGGTGTGCGTCAGCGCCGAGCTCCGCTCGTGCCCGTGTCACCTGCGCCAGCTAGGCTTGGCGCGTGATCGACGCCCAGCTTCTCCGTGACCAGCCCGACCTTCTCAAGCGCTCGCAGCTCTCGCGCGGCAACGACCCGGCGACGGTCGACGCGGCCCTCGAGGCGGATGCGGCTCGCCGGTCGGCGATCTCCGAGTTCGAGCGTCTGCGTGCTGAGCAGAACGCGGCGTCCAAGCTGGTCGCGAAGGCCAGCAAGGAGGAGAAGCCGGCGATCCTCGCCTCGGTCAAGGAGCTCGCTGCGAGCGTCAAGGCCGCGAGCCAGGCCGCCAACGAGGCGAGCGCCGCCGCGGACGTCGCGATCGGGCGCATCCAGAACCTCGTCATCGAGGGGGTCCCCGCGGGTGGCGAGGAGAACTTCGAGGTGCTCAAGACCGTCGGGGAGCGGCCGAGCTTCGACTTCGAGGCGCGCGACCACCTCGAGCTGGGCGAGCTGCTCGGCGCGATCGACATGCAGCGCGGCGCGAAGGTCTCCGGTGCACGCTTCTACTTCCTCCGCGGCATCGGCGCGCGACTGGAGCTGGCCCTCATGTCGTACGCCCTCGACGTCGCGATCCGCAATGGCTTCGTGATGCTCACGACGCCGACGCTCGTGAAGCCGGAGATCATGCGCGGCACCGGGTTCCTCGGCGAGCACGCCGACGAGGTCTATCACCTGCAGGACGACGACCTGTACCTGACGGGCACCAGCGAGGTCGCGCTCGCGGGCTACCACTCGGATGAGATCCTCGACCTCGAGGCCGGCCCGCTTCGCTACGCCGGCTGGTCGACCTGCTACCGCCGCGAGGCCGGCTCGCACGGCAAGGACACTCGCGGCATCATCCGCGTGCACCAGTTCAACAAGCTCGAGATGTTCGTCTACGCGAAGCCGGAGGAGGCGGAGGCGGAGCATGAGCGGCTCCTCGGCTGGCAGGAGGAGGTGCTGCAGTCGCTCGGCTTGAGCTACCGCGTCATCGACACCGCCGCTGGAGATCTCGGCTCTTCTGCTGCTCGCAAGTTCGACGTGGAGGCGTGGGTGCCGACGCAGGACGCGTACCGCGAGCTCACCTCGACGTCGAACTGCACGACCTACCAGGCGCGGCGCCTGTCGACGCGCCATCGCACCGAGTCGGGGAAGACGACGCCGGTCGCGACGCTCAACGGAACGCTCGCGACGACTCGCTGGCTCGTCGCCCTGTTCGAGACGCATCAGCGCGCGGACGGCTCGGTGCTCATCCCCGAGCCCCTGCGCCCGTACCTCGGTGGCCTCGAGGTCATGGAGCCCGTCGCGTGAGCGCGGAGAGCCTGACGGGCCTGGGCACCTCGAACGAGGCGGATGCCGCAGGCGAGCGGATGCTCGTGGCGCTCGACATCGACGGAACGATCCTCGGCATCGACGGCGCGATCCCAGACGCCACGTTCGAGCAGGTTCGCCGCCTGCAGGCGGCAGGCCACGAGGTCATGCTCGCGACGGGCCGCAGCTGGGCGGACACGCGCCCCATCGCGGAGCGCCTCGGCCTCGACTCGCGGTTCCACGTCTCCGCCAACGGGGCCATGACGCTCGAGCGGGATGCCGTCGCCCAGGGCGGATACGCGACCCGGTGGATCGAGACCTTCGACCCCACCGAGGTGCTCGTGAGCCTGCGCGGCGCACTCGAGAACGCCATGTTCGCGGTCGAGGACCCGCACGGCGTGTTCAAGTACAGCGGGCACTTCCCCGACGGCAGCTTCGAGGCTCGGGGCCAGGAAGTCCCCTTCGAGCAGCTGCTCAACGCCGAGGCGACGCGTCTGGTCGTCATCTCGCCCGACCATTCGATCGAGGAGTTCACGGCGGTCATCGAACGGCTCGGGTTGCACGAGGTCAGCTACTCGGTTGGGTGGACGGCGTGGCTCGACATCGCGCCGGACGGCGTCAACAAGGGCACCGCGCTCGAGCGTGTGCGTCGCGAGCTGGGCATCCCGATGGAGCGGGTCGTCGTCGCCGGCGACGGCCGCAACGACATCGAGATGCTGCAGTGGGCGGCCAACGGGGGAACGGCCATCGCGATGGGCGACGCGCCTCAGGAGGTCATCGACGCCGGCAACGTGCTGGCGCCGGACTTCGCCCACGACGGCCTCGGCGTGGCGCTGAGCAAGCTCAGCTAGGCACGAGCGTGACCGTCGACGTGCCACGGAGGCGGAAGCGGCCGCTCGCCGCCATCGGGCAGGGGCTCGACGGCTTCTTCTTCGTGTTCGCCGGGCTGGCCGCGATCTGGCTCGCGTTCCTCGTCGCCGACGACTCCCTGCAGGTCGGCTGGTGGGGGATCCTGCTCCTGGTCATCTTCTGGGCGCTCCTCGCGTACCTGGTGCTGCCGCGAATGCACCGCATCCTGACGACCGTGTACGTGCCCGACTACTTCATCGGCAGGGCCCGCACGAGCGACGGCCTGCTTGGCGACCCCATCAACCTTGGGCTGCTCGGTCACGAGGCCGAGCTGCATGAGGCCATGCGGGCCGCGGGCTGGACTCGGGCCGATGACATCTCGCTGCGCACGAGCCTCGGGATCATCTCCTCGACCGTCACTCGGCGCAGCTACGACGAGGCGCCGGTGAGCCCGCTCTTCCTCTTCGGTCGGCAGCAGGACTTCGCCTACCAGCAGGAAGTCGCCGGGAATCCCGCGAAGCGGCACCACGTGCGGTTCTGGAAGTGTCCGGAAGGCTGGCTCCTCCCAGGCGGCACGCGCGTCGACTGGCTCGCGGCCGGCACCTTCGATCGTGCCGTCGGCTTCTCGCTCTTCACGCTGCAGGTCACGCACAAGATCGATGCGGACACCGATGTCGAGCGGGACCACATCGTCGCGACCGTGCTCCAGGGCACGCCGCGGGCGTCGGTCGCGATCCTGAAGGACTTCTCCACCGGGTACCACTCGCGCAACGGGGGCGGTGACTCGATCCGCACCGACGGCAACCTCCCGGTGCTGCAGCTGCCGAGCGCCGTGGATGCTGCGACGGGCGTCTCGTCCCCGGTGCTCGAGCCGCTGGCGAACGCCGCGTTCGAGCCCCTCAGCTCGTCGAATCCGGTCGAGGCCTCCGTCGGCGAGGCCGTGCGACGGCACGGCCGGCCGATCACGACGACCTTCGGTGCCATCGTCGTCTTCGGGCGAGGGGTGCTCGCCCTGCTCTTCTTCGGGGCGCTGGCCCTTCTCGGGCCCGACGGCATGCGTGAGGTGCTCACGGATGCCGACCTCTCCGGCACCGATGCGGCGACGCTCGCGGAGCCCGCCTGGATCGTGGCGATGATCGCGGGCGCCATCATCGTCCTCACCTCGCTGCTGCTTGGTGTGCTCGTGCTGCGCGGCGTCAACTGGGCCCGCATCACGCTGCTGCTCTACGCGGCGGCGTCGATCGCACTGCAGTTCGGCAGCTGGTGGGCCGGCGACGAGGAAATCAGGTTCAGCACTACCCTCGCGTTCACGGCTCTGGATATCCTGTCCCTGCTGGCTCTGTCAGGGAAGCCGGCGCGTCAGTACTCGCGGCAGCGTCCGTGAGGTCGCGGGTCCTCCCCGGGTAACCAGACATTTCACTTTCGGTTACCATGGACACGCGACAAGCTCGAAAACGATACTGAATCGTTGTGAGCAATCCTGGAGGGCTGTCCGAGCGGCCGATGGAGCTGGTCTTGAAAACCAGTGGGCAGCAATGTCTCGTGGGTTCGAATCCCACGCCCTCCGCCACCAAGCCCCTGACGTGAGGAACCCCGCCTGTGACGCACTCCGGACCTTCCCGCGCACGGCGCGGCTTCGTCCCGGGCCAGGGCGTCAAGGACGAAGCGCCGAAGGTCACCTCGGCGCGCCACGGCAAGCTGCACGTGACGACGCCGACGAACTCGGTGGTGAAGACGGGGACGATCGCCCTGTGCGTCGCGCTCGTCAGCGTCATGTTCGTCGGGGCGCTCGCCTGGATCAACCTGCAGTCGAAGGTCACGACCTTCGACATCGCCGACCCGTCAGGTTCGGAAGAGCCCGCGAACTTCGCCGAGATCGAGGGCGGCATCAACGTGCTGCTCGTCGGCAGCGATGACCGCACGGGGCAGGGTGCCGAGTTCGGCGAGGGCGAAGCGGACGCGGACGGTGTGCTCAACGACGTCAACATGCTCCTCCACATCGCGGAGGACCGCTCGAGCGCATCCGTCGTCAGCATCCCGCGAGACACGATCGTCAACAAGCCCGCTTGCACCAACGACCAGGGCGTCGCCATGGAAGAGGCCTACGAGGTCCCCATGAACAGCATCCTCGGCGAGGGCGGCATGAACTGCGTCGTCTCCACGGTCGAGGCGATGAGCGGCATCGAGATCCCCTACGCGGCGATGGTGAAGTTCCGCGGCGTCATCGAGATGTCCAACGCCGTCGGCGGCGTCGACGTCTGCGTGGCGAACGAGATCAACGATGACTACGTCGGCCTGTACCTCCAGCCGGGTGACTACACGCTGCAGGGCGAGGATGCGCTGAAGTTCCTCCGCACCCGCCACGGCGTCGGTGACGGCAGCGACCTCACCCGCATCGCGAACCAGCAGGTGTTCCTGTCCTCCCTCATCCGCGAGGTGAAGAGCGCGGGCACGCTCACGAACCCCGTCAAGCTCTACGGCCTGGGTGTCGCGGCGACGCAGAACATGACCATGTCGAGCTCGCTCACCGACCCGAACACGCTCGTCAGCATGGCGATGGCGCTCTCGCAGGTGCCGCTCGACAAGATCACGTTCGTGCAGCTGCCGACGGGCGAGTACGACTCGGCGCGAGTGCAGCCGCTCGAACCGGACGCGACGGCCATGTGGGAGCTGCTGCGCACCGACCAGTCGCTCGAGGTCGCCGGTGCTCCAGAAGCGACGGAGACACCTGACCCGAACGCGACGGTCAACATCGATCCGGAGACGGGCTGGGTGATCGACCCGACGACGGGCTTCCCGATCGACCCGGCCACGGGCATCCCGGTCGACCCGGCAACCGGCCTTCCGGTTGAGACGGCGCCAACGACGGCCGTGCCGCAGCCGACGCTCGCCGGTCAGCGCGCCGATGAGGAGTCGTGCTCCAACGCGAGCACGTCGCTCTTCTGAGCTCGGTGAACAGCGGCGAGCGCTGCTCGGGCGTGGTCAGGTGATCCACGTTCGCGAGGCCTATGCTGACGAACTCCACGTACGCTTCGGGGGAGGCCCGCACCTGTGACGACTTCTCGACGACGGGGGAGCAGCGCTCAGCGCTTCGACCGGGCCGGCGACGACGGCATCCTGCACCCGGATGCGCGCGGCGGGGTCGCCCAGCACGGCCGGCTGCCCGTGACGTCAGCGGCTCGCTCGCTTGGCAAGGGGCTGCTCATCGCGCTGTCGGTGGCGCTCGTGAGCGTGCTCGCCATCGGCGGCATCGCTGTCGCCGGCCTCTGGGGGCGGCTCGACGTGCTGCCGAATCCCGGCGGAGACGACGAGGACACCGTGGCGTTCGATGAGATCGAGGGCGGCTTCAACATCCTCCTCGTCGGCAGCGATGACCGCACGGGTCAGGGCGCCGAGTACGGGGAGGGCGACGAGGACGCGTCCGGCGTGCTCAACGACGTGAACATGCTGCTGCACGTCTCTGCCGACCGCACGCACGCATCCGTCGTCAGCATCCCCCGCGACACGATCGTCGACCAGCCGGCGTGCACCAATGACCAGGGTGTTGCTCAGGAGGAGCGCTTCGAGGTGCCCATGAACAGCATCCTCGGCGAGGGTGGCATGGGCTGCGTCGTCGAGACGGTCGAGGCGATGAGCGGCCTCGACATTCCGTACGCGGCGATGGTGCAGTTCCTCGGGGTCATCGAGATGTCGAACGCGGTGGGCGGTGTCGACGTGTGCGTCGCGAACGAGATCAGCGACGACTACGTGGGCCTCTACCTGCAACCCGGCAACTACACGCTGCAGGGCGAGGATGCGCTGAAGTTCCTCCGCACCCGCCACGGCGTGGGCGGTAGCGACCTGCAGCGCATCGCGAACCAGCAGGTGTTCCTCTCATCGCTCATCCGTGAGGTGAAGAGCGCTGGCACCCTCGCGAACCCGACGAAGCTGTACGGCCTCGGGGTCGCAGCCACGCAGAACATGAAGATGACGAAATCGCTCGCCGACGTGCCGACGCTCATGGGCATGGCGTCAGCGCTCAACCAGGTCGATCTGTCGAAGATCGCGTTCGTGCAGCTGCCGGCGGCCGACTACGACGGTGCTCGGGTCATGCCACTCGAGCCCGACGCGACCGCCATGTGGGATCTGCTCGCTGCCGACCAGCCTCTGTCGGTTGCCGGGGCGCCGACCGGTGAGGATGGCGCGACCGGTGAGGATGGCGCGGCCGGCGACGGCACGACCGGTGAGGACACGGCCACGGATGCGCCCGTCGACCCGAACGCGCCGGTCGCGACTCCGGCGCCGACCTTCGCAGGCCAGGCAGCCGACCAGGAGTCGTGCTCCAACCCGACGACGCTCTTCGGATAGCCGCTCGTCTCGGCTTGGCCGGCGCGTGCCACGAGCAGTCGTACGCCAATTTCCCGCTCGGTTCGGAACTTGGCTCGCGACCCGCTACGATAGGTGAGTCTTGGAGACGTCGCATAGTCCGGCCGAGTGCACCACCCTGCTAAGGTGGAGTCCCCTTTGAGGGGACCAGGGGTTCAAATCCCCTCGTCTCCGCTCTGCAGAGAACACCAAGATGAAGCCCCGGTCCGAGCCAAGCTCGGAGCCGGGGTTTCGTGTCTCCAGCGGCGGCACCTGTGGTGCGACCACCCGCCGGTCTTGGCGAGTCGCGCACGGCATAGGGTTGGCTGGTCAGTGCCCCTGCACTCCCGAACCAACGTGAGGTCACATGCCAGAACGCTCGAGCAGTCCCAAGATCGCCTTCCTCGATGTCGACGGCACGATCCTCGACCACGGGCGTCGGATCGCTCCTTCGACGGTGCGAGCGGTGCGTGAGGCACGTGCCGCGGGGCACCTCGTCTACCTCTGCACCGGCCGAGCGGCCGGGCACATCCCGCAGGCGGTGCTCGATATCGGGTTCGACGGGGCTGTCACCAACGGCGGGGCCTTCGCGGACGCGGGAGACGTTCGCGTGCACGAGGAGACGATGCCGCGGGCCGAGCTCGACGCCCTCATCGCGCACTTCGAGAAGCACGACCTCCACTACTTGCTGCAGAGCGACAAGCGCGTCTACGCACCTGCAGCCACCCGGGCGGCGCTCGTGCAGCACCTGCAGGCCGCGCGGGTCGGCAAGGTCGAACCGCAGACGTCGCCGCAAGAGGGGTTCTCTGCCGAGCCCATCGAGGACGCCCCGCTCACCGAGATCGCGAAGGCGGTGTTCTTCACGGAGCAGCCCGGCGCCGTCGACCGGGCGAAGGCCGAGTTCGGCGGGCGCTTCCACATCGTGCGCGGGAGCATGCCGCTGCCTGGTGGTTCCGACGGGGAGGTCGGTCTTCCGGGCACCACGAAGGGCGCCGCCATCGAGAAGGTGCTCGAGCACCTCGGGCTGGACCGTGCTGATGCCATCGGCATCGGCGACAGCTGGAACGACATCGAGATGTTCGACGTGTGTGGCGTCGGGATCGCGATGGGGAACGCCGACCCCGAACTGCAGAAGCTCGCTGATGAGGTCACCACCACCGTGCTGGAAGACGGCATCTCCACGGCCTTCGCCCGCCACGGCCTGGTGGAATAGCGCCCGGAGCCGCCCGCAGGCGCTCGGTCCGCGAGCCCGACCACTGGCGCGACACGCCCGGGTTCAAGGATGGTTTGACCTCTGGATCAAAACGCGGGTAAGTTACACAGGTTGCTTCCGAGCGGCAGGGAAACCGGCCAGGAAGAAGCGCACATAACTCAACATCAGGACCAGGAACGTCCAGTAGCAATTGCGAATCTCGCACAGCTCAAGTTGACAAGGTTCCAAGCCTGATGTAGGTTAGAGAGGTTGCTCTCGGGAGATGGTCGAATAGGCCGGAAACGAGAAGCGTCCGATTCTTGAGAACTCAACAGCGTGCACTATGTCAAATGCCAATTTGATCCCGTGCCTCTCCTTTTTTGGAGGGGTAAGGATTCCTTTTGGAAACATATTTGGACAATACAAGTCAGTACTGAGCCTTCGGGTTTGGTGTTGTTTTGTTTTTTGTCAGTTTC
>NZ_PSTZ01000018.1 GCF_002931555.1 Pseudoclavibacter sp. RFBB5
TCCCAGGCGGGGTCGACCTCGATGCCCTGGCGCTTCGCCTCCTCGACGCTCAGCTCGCGGGGGAACCCGTGGGTGTCGGAGAGCAGGAACACATCAGCACCGGTGAGGGTCGAGCCCTTGTAGGCGGCGAGCGCCTTGAGGCCACCCTTGAGGGTGCGGCGGAACGAGCGCTCCTCCTTGACGAGCACCGCGACGACCTGGTCGCGGCGCTCGCGCACCTCCGGGTAGTCGTCGACGTAGAGGTCGGCGATCGTGGGAACGAGCTCGGCGAAGAAGTTGTCCGAGATGCCCAGGATGAGCGCCTCGCGGATCGCGCGGCGCACGAGGCGCCGCATGACGTAGCCCTGCTCCTTGTTCGAGGGCACGACACCGTCGACGGCGAGGAAGGTGGCGCCGCGGAGGTGGTCGGCGATGATGCGCATCGACAGCGTGTGCGCTTCGTAGCTCTCGCCGCTCAGCTGCTCGATCTGCTCGACGATGGGGCGCAGGAGCGAGATGCGGAACACGTCCGGGGAGTGGATGGCCGCCGCCGCGATGCGCTCGAGGCCGCCGCCGAAGTCGACGTTGCGTCGCTCCAGCTCGACGAACGATCCGTCCTCCTGTCGCCGGTACTGCATGAAGACCTGGTTGCCGATCTCCATGAACTGGCCGCTGTCGCTCGCGGGGTGCGCCGCACCGTAGGACGGGTCGTGGTGCTCGGGTCCGAAGTCGTAGAACACCTCGCTGTCTGGTCCGCAGGGGTCTCCGATGGGCGTCGCCTGCAGCGATCCGCCGCGCGACCACCAGTTCTCGCTGCCGTCGTAGAAGAAGATGCGCTCACCGGGCTGCACGCCGCGTGCGTCGCCGTCGGCCTGGCTGCCCATCTCGACGATGCCAGCTTCGATGCCGCGCTCCGCGAAGGCCTTCTGCCAGATGCTGGCCGCCTCGTCGTCGCGCGGGATGCCGGCAGCCTCGTCGCCGATGAAGGCCGTCACGTACAGGCGGTTCGGGTCGAGGCCCACCGTGTCGACGAGGAACGAGAGGAAAGCAGGGATCTGCTCGGCCTTGAAGTAATCGCCGAGACTCCAGTTGCCGAGCATCTCGAAGAAGGTCGTGTGCCGGTTGTCGCCCACGTCGTCGATGTCCTGCGCGCGGACGCAGGGCTGACTGTCCGTGAGGCGTGTGCCGTCCGGGTGGTCCTCGCCGAGGAGGTAGGGGAGGAGGGCCTGCATGCCGCTTCCCGTGAAGAGCGTCGAGCCGTCTCCGCGGGGGATGAGCGGGGCTCGGTCGATCCTGACGTGCCCGAGTCGCTCCTGGTAGTCGAGGTAGGC
>NZ_PSTZ01000012.1 GCF_002931555.1 Pseudoclavibacter sp. RFBB5
TTCCGTGAGCTGCTGAACGAGCGGAAGCTCGAGCTCGCGAAGATCATCACGTCCGAGCACGGCAAGGTCGTGTCCGACGCGGCCGGTGAGATCCAGCGCGGCCTCGAGGTCGTGGAGCTCGCGACCGGGTTCCCAAGCATCTGCAAGGGCGACTTCACCGAGAACGCGTCCACCGGTGTGGATGTGTTCTCCATCAAGCAGGCGCTCGGCGTGGTCGGCATCATCAGCCCCTTCAACTTCCCCGCGATGGTGCCCATGTGGTTCTTCCCCATCGCGATCGCCGTCGGCAACACGGTGGTGCTCAAGCCCTCCGAGAAGGACCCCTCCGCGGCGCTCTGGCTCGCGGAGCTCTGGAAGGAAGCCGGCCTCCCCGACGGTGTCTTCAACGTCCTCCACGGCGACAAGCAGGCCGTCGACGGCCTCCTGAACCACGACGACGTCGCCGCGATCAGCTTCGTCGGCTCCACGCCCATCGCGCAGTACATCTACGAGACCGCCTCCAAGAACGGCAAGCGCGTCCAGGCGCTCGGTGGGGCGAAGAACCACATGCTCGTGCTCCCCGACGCCGACCTCGACCTCGTCGCCGACCAGGCCATCAACGCCGGCTACGGATCCGCGGGCGAGCGGTGCATGGCCATCAGCGTGGTCCTCGCGATCGAGCCCGTCGCCGACCAGCTCATCGAGAAGGTGAAGGAGCGCATCGCGAAGCTCCGCATCGGCGACGGCACCCCCACCGACACCCACACGGAGCCCGACATGGGCCCCATCGTGTCGGAAGTGCACCGCGACAAGATCGCCTCCTACATCCAGATCGCCAAAGACGACGGCGCGGACGTGCTCGTCGACGGCCGCGAGATCAAGGCGGAAGGCGCCGACGGCGGGTTCTGGCTCGGCCCGACCCTCATCGACAACCTCCCCACCACCAGCCGCGCCTACATGGAAGAGATCTTCGGCCCCGTCCTCGGCATCGTCCGCGTCAAGTCGTTCGAGGAGGGCGTGGAGCTCATCAACACCGGCCAGTTCGGCAACGGCACCGCGATCTTCACCAACGACGGCGGCGCTGCACGACGCTTCCAGAACGAGATCCAGGTCGGCATGATCGGCATCAACGTGCCCATCCCCGTACCCGTCGCCTACTACTCCTTCGGCGGGTGGAAAGACTCCGCCTTCGGCGACTCCAAGGCCTACGGCCTGCAGGGCTTCCACTTCTACACCCGCGAGAAAGCCGTCACCAGCCGCTGGCTCGACCCCGCCAAGCACGGCGGCATCAACCTCGGCTTCCCCGAGAACGACTGAGCAGCCCAGAACG
>NZ_PSTZ01000017.1 GCF_002931555.1 Pseudoclavibacter sp. RFBB5
GCGTCATATACTTTAGTGATGGTAGCGTTAATATTATTGAAGGATCCGACGAGAGTGATAAATACGTCGACACCGTATCTACACCGATATCACTTGAAAAAGTAATTGAGGAAGCTATCGATTTATCTAAGCACCCTCTTACTGATAAACAAATCGAAGAAATTTCTGAAAGCTTTAAACAACATATGAATAATTAAAATACAAAACATACTAAGATTAGCTATGAAGAAATCTATGACGATAGATTTTTTCATAGCTATTTTTTATAGTTATAGAGAGAAGTAGACTGTCCAGACTCTTGGATTTTAAATCCGTATAAAAAACAAGTCAGCTTTACTCTCGCCTTTTGAAATTCGTTTGTAGTATGTTGGGTTCTTGAAACCGTGTATAGGAAAATGAAATGAGAAAGGTTAAGTAAAGTTTTTAGCTTCTCAATTATTCAAAGGAGGTTTTTTTTTCGATTACTTAGGTGTTGATATTAGTAAAAGAAGTAGTGTAGTTGCACATTATAAAAATGGAAAATTCCAAAAAGAGTTTTTCATCCAAAATAATAAAAATGGTTACAATTATTTACTCAAGTATTTGAATGACTTAGACCACCCACAACTCATTTTTGAATCTACAGGTATCTATTCAAGAGGTATGGAACGATTTTGTAGTGTAAATCAAATTAACTATATTCAAATGAATCCGTTAGAAGCCAAATTTAAAACGAGCGCTCTAAGATCATGGAAAACTGATCAGGCAGATGCTCATAAGCTTGCTTGTTTAGGACCGACGCTTAAACAAACAGACAGCTTACCTATACATGAGTTAATATTCTTTGAATTAAGAGAACGCGTCCGTTTTCATCTAGAAATCGAGAATGAACAAAATCGACTTAAATTTCAGATCCTTGAATTACTCCATCAAACATTCCCTGGTTTAGAAAGATTGTTTAGTAGTCGATATTCAATCATTGCACTCAACATCGCAGAAATCTTTACTCATCCAGACATGGTTCTTGATATCGACAAGGAGGTACTGATTACACATATATTCAATTCTACAGATAAGGGAATGTCAATGGATAAAGCTACAAAATATGCACTTCAATTAAGGGTGATTGCTCAAGAAAGCTATCCTAATGTCGATAGACATTCCTTTCTAGTCGAAAAATTACGCTTACTTATTCAACAATTAAAACAATCTATTCATCATCTCAAACAATTAGATGATGCCATGATTCAATTAGCACAACAACTCGATTATTTTGAAAATATTCATTCGATACCTGGTATTGGTAAGCTAAGCACAGCTATGATTATTGGGGAGATTGGTGATATTAAGCGATTTAAATCAAATAAACAACTCAATGCTTTTGTTGGCATTGATATCAAACGATATCAATCAGGTCATACACACTGTAGAGATACCATCAACAAGCGTGGTAATAAAAAAGCGAGAAAACTTTTATTTTGGGTGATTATGAATATAATAAGAGGGCAGCATCATTATGACAATCATGTCGTCGATTATTACTACAAACTAAGAAAGCAGCCTAATGAGAAACCTCATAAGACTGCCATCATTGCTTGTATAAATCGATTATTAAAAACAATTCATTATCTTGTAATGAATCATAAATTGTACGATTATCAAATGTCACCACATTAGCCAAACGTACAATCAAATATAGTTTAACACCTTATTCAAAAAAATTAAAATGAACGGTTTAGTTAAGTAATGCTTATTTTAATTATAAGTACTTGACTAATCGTAGGAAAGAGCCTGAGACATAATTCCTAGCAAAATAGCCAGTAAATGAGTTTTCATAAATTCATTTACTGGCTATTTTAATAGGAGGATGATAATAATATATTAATTTAATTTCTTAATTGCGTTGTTTTAATTAAGTCTATTCCATGCTTCCATGGATTGTTTCGATATTGTGTTTCATCATTTTATAATATGAATCACCTTTAGAGCCTTTTTCTCCGATTGAATCGGTAAAGACTTCTCCGTAAATGCGCTTACCAGTTTCCTCAGTTAAGCTATTCATAGATTTTTTATCTACACTTGTTTCAACTAATAAATGTTTGATGTGATTGTCTTTAACAAACTTGATAGCTTGTTTCATTTGTGACGGTGTACCTTGTTTCTCAGTATTGATTTCCCAAATATAGCCTGGCTTGATATCAAAGGCTTTTGAGAAGTATTTGAAGGCACCTTCACTTGTAATCATAGCACGTTCTTGTTTTGGAATATCATTGAATTTATCTTTACTGTTTTTGTTTAACTTTTCAAGTTCAGCAAGATAAGCATCACCTTGTTTGTGATAGTCTGCTTTATGTGAGGCATCTGCTTTCACAAGTTGTTCTTGAATATTCTTAACGTATTGAATACCATTATCCAAATTTAACCATGCATGTGGATCAATCTTGTCCTTATTACCTGTTTCACCATTTAAATAGATAGGCTTAACGCCTTTAGACACCGCGAATACTGACTTATCATCTGTAGATTTGCCTGCTTGTTCTAAAGCTTTTTCAAACCAACCGTTACCAGATTCTAAATTGAAACCATTGTAGAAGATAACATCTGCATCAGTAAGTTGTTTAATATCTTTCGGTTTCACTTCGTATTCATGCGGGTCTTGTCCTACAGGTACGATACTATGAACGTCTACCTTGTCACCACCGATTTGTTTGACCATGTCATAAATAATGGAATTGGTTGTGACAACCTTCAATTTGTCATGATTTTTAGAATGTTGTTCACCAGAATTTGAACTACATGCTGCTAGAACTAGAATCAATGCAATAAGTAATGGAATAAATTTTTTCATGTTGTGTGTACACCTCTA
>NZ_PSTZ01000011.1 GCF_002931555.1 Pseudoclavibacter sp. RFBB5
ACACCCGCGAGAAAGCCGTCACCAGCCGCTGGCTCGACCCCGCCAAGCACGGCGGCATCAACCTCGGCTTCCCCGAGAACGACTGAGCAGCCCAGAACGGCTGAGCCCCGTTCACGACAGGCCGGGACAGACCTCGGGCTTGCACATCCGTTTCCAGAGATCCGGATGCGCAAGCCCGAAGTCTGTGACTGCGTGCGTGCGTACGCCGGGACAGACCTCGGGATTGTGCGTCCCTCGCAAGCAATCCGGATGCGCAAGCCCGAGGTCTGCGACTGCGCGCGTGTGCAAGCCCGGGGTCTGTGACTGCGTGCATGCGCATCCCCGGGCCTGCCGGAGCCTGGGCGTCTTCCGAGGCGAGCAGGTGAGGATGTGCCAGTGCGCATCCTCCTGAAGCTCGAGCTCGACTGCCCAACCGAACTGCTCGCCGACGCTCTCCAGCGGCCGGAAGCCTTCCGCGCAGTGGCGGGCCCCCTCGCGGAAGTGCGCTCGCTCGAACCTGGCGGCTTCCCCGAGCGTTGGTCACCCGACAGCCCGCACCGCGTCGAGATCCGCCTGCTCGGCGTGGTCCCGCTGGGCACGCAGGTCATCGACGGCCAGTACCGCGACCTGGGAGACGGGATGCACGAGCTCCGCGACCGCGGGTACCCGGAATCCGGGCTCATGGCCGTCATGACCACCTTCGATCACCGGATGGTCGTCTCGCCGCTGCCCGGCGGCCGCACGCTCTACCGCGATCAGCTGAAGATGGGCGCCGGCCTCCTGACCCCGTTCGTGTGGCTCGGCATGTGGGCCTTCTGGCAGAAGCGCGCCCTCAGCATGCGGCAGCTCGCGGCGAAGCTCCGCGACGAGCACTGACGGCCCGGCGCGGGCCGCCAGCCGAATCACGTCACGGCCGAGCCGAGTCTCAGGCCGCGTCGCGCCGCGGCCAAGCAGCCGCAGCTCAGGCGTCGTCGAGGAGCCGCATCGCCGACCAGACCTCGGCACGCCCGGCGAAGGTCTGCAGGTCGATGCCGAGCAGCTGCTCGGCGGTCGTGACGCGGCTGCGCAGTGTGTGCCGGTGGATGCCAAGCGACTTCGCGACCGGGTCCCACGCACAGTTCCCCTCGGTCCACGCGGCGAGCGTGTCCAGGAGGAGTCGACCCTGTTCTCCGTGCTCGAGCAGGGGCTGCAGCACACGGCGTGCGGTGACGCGGCCGTCGGCGGCCTCGAGTGCACCGAGCATGCCGGTTGTCGCGAGGTCCTCGAAGCGCACCGAGGGCCGGCTCGGTGTGCTGCGTTCCGCCGCCTTGCGCGCCTCCGCGAGCAGCCGAGGCAGCTCGGCCCAGTCACCCGGTGCGGATGCTCCCGCCGAGAAGCCAGCGTCGGCGAGGGCCTCGACGAGAGTGGCCCCGCCGCCAGCGGGGACGATCGCGATGAGCTCCTGCTCCCTCGCCGCGAAGAACAGGGGCTCGCCGCCAGACCCGGCAAGTCGCTCGAGTCGGTCCAGCAGCGCCTGGCCGGGTTCCCCGCCCCTCGCCTGCACGACGCGGACGGGAGCCGCAGGCAGCTCGCCCCAGACAGTCTCCGCGGTGCGCCTCGCCACCTCCATCTCGCCAGCGAGCAGCAGCTCGAGCAGGCCGACGCGGAGATGCCCGCGCGCTGCGTCGAGCTCCCGATTCTGTTCGAGCGCAATCGACGCGTGGCCGATGGCGCTCGCCACCAGATCATTGCCGGCGAGGTCGAGCGGCGCCCGGCCGCCGACGGCGAGCACCCCGCGCAGCTGCCCGTGCTGGCCGACCGTCTGCAGCGTCACGTCGCCGCTGTCACCGTGCAGACGCGCGCCCGATCGACCCCCGCGAGCGAGGAGGCTCTGCACCATCCGCTCCACCTCGGGCGCCTCGCTCTCGGGCACGCGGATGCGCGTCGGCGCATCCACACGAAGCCCCGTCGAGTCGTAGAGCGCGACCCAGCTCTCCAGCTGCCGTTCGAGCTCGACCAGGATCGCACCGAGCCCGCCGGGCCTGAGCGCCGCTCGTGCAAGCTTTCGCTGCGCCTGCAGGGACCATTCGAGGCGAGCCCGCTGCTCCAGGGCTCGCTGGTCGGCGAGGTAGCGGATGATGCCGATGAACGGGGTCCGCTCGGTCACCTCGACCAGCGTCAGGCCGTGACGCGTGCACGCGGTGACGAGGTCGGCGGGCACCTCCGCGTGGATGACCTCCGTCGCGAAGCCGAGCGCAGCGACGTCCGCTGCGCGAAGCCTCGCCACGTAGGCGTCGAAGAAGCCTTCACTCGCGAGCGCCTGGAACCGCACGGTGGCCGTCGCCGACACGGGTGAGCGCAGGATCGGTGAGCGCGAGACCGGTGCGCGGGAGATCGCGGCGGACGTGCCCACCGCCGCATCAAGGCCGGACGCTTCCGGGTCTTCCGGGGCTTCGGCTACGGCGAACTGCATTCCGTCGGTCAGGAGGAGCTGGCCCGCCTCGAGCCACGGCGTGGGGTCGACCAGGTCGGAGCTGTGCGCCCAGACGACCGCGCGTTCGAGGGCACTGTCGTCTGCGGCGTGCAGCACCCGCAGCTTGAACTCCGTCTCTTCGACGAGTTCGCGCAGCGAGACACTCATGACAGGCCCCACCCTGTCGGGGGTGCGTGACGCTTTTGTCGAGTCATGGCACCCATTCTCGCCGATTTGTTCACCTGCTCCGCGCATCCGCGGCCGCAGAGTTGACGCATGACCGCCCCAACCGTGAGCCGTGCCGCCAGCAACACCGACGTTCGTGACCGCGACCTCGCGTCCGTGTTCCATTCATGGTCTGCCCAGGGCAAGATCTCCCCGCTCCCCATTGCCCGGGGCGAGGGCGCCAAGCTCTGGGACCACGACGGCAACGAGTACCTCGACTTCTCGAGCCAGCTCGTGAACGTCACGATCGGCTACCAGCACCCGAAGGTCATCGCCGCCATTCAGGAGCAGGCCGCGCAGCTCATCCCGATCGCCCCCGCGCACGCCAACGAGACCAGGGCGAGGGCCGCGGAGCTCATCCTGTCGCACGCCCCGGAAGGCTTCTCGAAGGTGTTCTTCACGAACGGCGGAGCGGATGCGATCGAGAACGCGATCCGCTTGGCCCGCCTCTCGACCGGGCGTGACAAGGTCGTCTCCCTGTACCGCAGCTACCACGGCAACACGGGCGCGGCGATCGTCGCGACGGGTGACTGGCGGCGCATCCCCAACGAGTATGCAACCGGGCACGTGCACGCCTTCGGGCCGTACCTGTACCGCTCGGAGTTCTGGGCTGAGACGCCCGAGCAGGAGAGCGAACGCGCGCTGCACCACCTCGAGCGCGTCGTCCAGGCCGAAGGGCCCGCCTCGGTCGCCGCCATCCTGATCGAGAGCATCCCGGGCACGGCCGGCGTGCTCATGCCGCCGCCCGGCTACCTAGCGGGTGTGCGCGAGATCTGCGACCGCTACGGCGTGCGCCTCATCCTCGACGAGGTCATGGCCGGATTCGGGCGCACCGGGGAGTGGTTCGCGTTCGACGCCTTCGACGTGCGCCCCGACCTCATCACCTTCGCGAAGGGCGTCAACTCCGGATACGTGCCCGTCGGCGGGGTTGTCATCTCCGAGGAGATCGCGGCCCAGTTCGACGAGCAGGTCTTCCCCGGCGGTCTCACCTACTCGGGGCATCCGCTCGCCGCCGCCTCGATCGTCGCGACGCTCGAGACCATGGCAGAGGAGGGCATCGTCGAGAACGCGGCCCGCCTCGGCCGTGACGTCATCGGGCCAGCCCTGCACGAGCTCGCGGCCCGCCACGAGGTGGTGGGGGAAGTGCGCGGCAAGGGCGTCTTCTGGGCGATCGAGCTCGTGAGCGACCCCGTGACCCGGTCGCCGCTCGCCGCCGCCGACATGGCCACCATCAAGTCGCAGCTCGTCGCGCGCGGCCTGCTGCCCTTCGTCGCCGACAACCGCATCCACGTCGTGCCACCCGCCGTCATCGCCGACGCGGATGCACGCCGTGGCATCGCGATCATCGACGAGGTGCTCGTGGGCTTCTAGGCGCCCGCAAAGGTTCGCGTGCGTCGGCCGCGGGACGCGCGCTACTTGCCCTTGGGCGTCGGGATGAGCGCGATCAGCGTCGTGATGCCGCCGATGGCAAGCCCGGTCTTGGTGTGCGCGGCAGTCACTCCTCGTTCGGCGCGGCGCTCGCCGAACCGATAGATCCCACGCTCGGCGGCCGCGATTCCGACGACGGTCGCGAGCGCACCCGCGACGCCGACTCCGCTGAGGGCTGCCCGCCTCGCCGGGGTGAGCGAGAGCCAGAACGCGGAGAAGCTGTTCTCCGTCGAGCCAGTGCCGCCCTCGTCACGGGATCCCTCGGCTGGATGCGGCGCGTCGTTCTCGTCGCGCGGGCCGCCGATGAGCTCGCCGGGTGCCTGCGCCGCCGGCTGCACGAGCAGATCCGAGTCTTCGAGGGCTCCCTGCTTCGCGTCGCGGTACTCGAGAACCGCCAGCCCGGTGATGCCGAGCGTGATCGCGGTCTTCAGGACGCCGCGAGCCGCCTTCGAGGGGATGAAGTCGGGGGTGGCGTAGTAGGCGGCGGTCAGCAGCCCCTGCCCGGTCGAGAGGATCGCGCGCTTGCCGAAGGCCTTGCTCTGGGAAGTCATGAGGAGCAGTCTCGCGAGTGCACCTGACCAGACCCTCCGCGTCGGCCCGTCGGCGCTTCATCCGCCGCAGCCGCTGCGCATCCAATGACGGCGCAGCCACCGGCCGCACAGCCACCGACTCGGGATGGCGAAGTCACTTCGCCTCGGAGAACTTTCCTCAACGAAGTGACGTTGCCATCCCGAGTCGAGTGAGGCTAGCTCGCGCCGCCGCCTGCGGCCATGCGCATGAGGTCGGAGCCCAGCTCGATGCCCAGCTCGGTTCCACCCGCGCTGCCGAGCTCGTGCTGGTAGCCGCCCCAGTTGTCGCCGCGGATCGTCTGCTCGACGCCGGCTTCCATGAGGGCAAGCAGTTCGACGGATGCGCGTTCGATGCGGGATCCGAGGCCCGTGTCCTGCCAGTCCTCGGTGGAGGCGAACAGCGACGTCGGCACGGTCATGGTGCGCAGGTAGGCGAACATGGACCGCATCTGCTCGTCGACGACCAGCGCGTGGCGCGCGGTGCCCGCCGTCGCGGCGAGGACGACCGGCTTCGCGATGAGGAGATCGTTGTCGAGCGTCTGGAAGAACGAGGTGAAGAGTCCGCTGGGCCCGGCCTTGTAGACGGGCGCGGCGGCGATGATGCCGTCGGCGTCGCGAAGCGCGCTGATGGCACGCTCGAATTGCGGGCCGAAGCTCTGCGAGCCGAGGGCGGCTGGGAGTTCGGGGAGGAGCATCCGCAGATCGATGTGCGTCGATACAACATCGCGTCCGCGAGTGGATGCGAGCTTCGCGACGCCGCGCTCGATGCGGTCGGCGAGCAGCTTCGTCGATGACGGGTCGCTGATGCCGGCGTTGACGACGACGAGCCGGTAGGCGCCTTGTGCGTTGGTCATGAGAGTCCTTCCGAACATGTTCGAGCCAAGAGGGTGCTGGGCGGGCGGATGCGCGCGGCCGGCCGACGGGGCCGGCCCCGCGCATCCGCTCAACGGCGGGAGCTACGCGACGAGCGCAGTGTCCTGGTAGGGCGAGGAGCCCGTGACGTTGTCGCCGCGGTTCTCGTTGGGGCGCGGCTGACGCGGGGCGGCGTCGCCGTACTTGGCGAGGACGAGCGACTCGTGGGTGGGGGCGTCCGGCACCTCGGCGGGGCGGAGCGCCTCGAGTTCGCGACGCAGGACGGGCACGACTTCGGAGCCGAGCAGCTCGAGCTGGTCGAGCACCATGCCGAGGGGCAGACCGGCGTGGTCCATGAGGAACAGCTGACGCTGGTAGTCGCCGAAGTGCTCGCGGAAGGTCAGGGTCTTGTCGATGACTTCCTGCGGGCTGCCGACGGAGAGCGGCGTCTGCTGCATGAAGTCCTCCATGCGCGGGCCGTGGCCGTAGACGGGCGCCTCGTTGAAGTAGGGGCGGAACTGGTCCTTCGCGTCCTGCGAGTTCTTGGCGATGAACGCCTGCCCGCCGAGGCCGACGATCGCCTGCGACGCCTTGCCGTGGCCGTAGTGCTCGTAGCGCTGGCGGTAGAAGTCGATGAGGCGCATGTAGTGCTCCTTCGGCCAGAAGATGTTGTTCGCGAAGAACCCGTCGCCGTAGAACGCGGCCTGCTCGGCGATCTCCGGGGTGCGGATGGAGCCGTGCCAGACGAAGGGTGCCACGTCGTCGAGGGGGCGGGGCGTGGAGGTGAAGCCCTGCAGGGGTGTGCGGAACTTGCCTTCCCAGTCGACGACGTCCTCACGCCAGAGGCGGTGGAGCAGGTTGTAGTTCTCGAGGGCGAGGGGCAGGCCGGAGCGGATGTCCTTGCCGAACCACGGGTAGACGGGGGCGGTGTTGCCGCGGCCGAGCATGAGGTCCATACGGCCCTTGGAGAGGTGCTGGAGCATCGCGTACTCCTCCGCGATGCGCACGGGGTCGTTGGTCGTGATGAGGGTGGTCGACGTGGAGACCCGGAGCGTCTTGGTAAGGGCCGCGATGTGCGAGAGGAGCACGGCGGGCGATGAGGAGAAGAAGGGCGGGTTGTGGTGCTCGCCGATCGCGAAGACGTCGAGGCCGACCTCTTCGGTCTTCTGGGCGATCTTGACGATCGCGTCGATGCGCTCGGCCTCGCTCGGCGTCTCGCCGGTGACCGGGTTGCGTGTGATGTCGCTGACGGAGAAGATTCCGAACTGCATGATCAGCCCTTTCGTTGTTGGTGCATGGGGCTGGTAGGTCCGGAAGGGGCTGGATCCTGAGTCCCAACTCCATGCATATGCATACAACGTGGTGCGAGCGGAACTATTCCCGGACCTCCAGAAAGGCCATGACTCGGTCCACGATCACTGGAGGAGCATCGTCGACGTCGACCACGACCCCCGCCTCCCAGGCGGCGAGCGGTTCGAGCACCTCGAACTGGCTGTCGAGGAGGGTCGTCGGCATGTACTCGTGCTGACGAGTCGCGAGGCGGGAGGCCACGAGGTCACGCTGGCCGGCGAGGTGGACGAACTGCAGCTCGGGCACGCTCGAGCGCAGCAGCTCCCGGTACCAGCGCTTGAGTGCCGAGCACGCGACGATCGTCGTCCGACCCTCCGCCGCGTTGGCGGCGATCGTCGCACCGACGACCTTGAGCCACGGCACCCGGTCCTCGTCCTCGAGCGGCGTCCCGGCCGCCATCTTCGTCTTGTTGGCGACCGGGTGCAGGTCGTCGCTGTCGATGAAGGCCACGCCGAGCCGCTGCGCGAGCGCCGAACCGATCGTCGTCTTGCCCGTGCCCTGCACACCCATGACGATCATGGGCGGGTGGGTGAGGGCGGGATGCCCGGCTGCGGTTGCGCGCGCCCGCTGTTCGGCCTGGTCAGAGCTCACGAGGCACCCCTTTCTTCTGGTGATCCATCGTCCTCGGGGTCGAAGGAGAGCAGCACCTTCGACGAGCGGGATGCATCGCCGGCGACGGCGAACGCGTCGAGCGCCTGCTCGACGGGGAACTCGTGGGTGAGCACTGCATCCACGACGAGCGATCCGTCGGCGAGGGCGTCGATGACGGCGTCGATCTCGTCGGCGAAGCGGAACGAGCCGACGAGGGTCAGCTCGCGGGTGATCGCGAGAGAGAGGAGTGCTGGCACCTCGCCGCTGCGCTGCAGGCCGAGCAGGACGACACGCCCACCCCGCCCCGCGCCGCGGATGGCGCTCGCGAGCCCGGGCACGGTGCCGGACGATTCGATGACGACGTCGGCGTGCACTGCGGCGATCGCGTCGGCATCGCGCGCGTCGACGACGCGGCTGGCGCCGAGCTCGGTCGCGACGGCGAGCGGCAGCTCGTGGAGGTCGCTCGCGATGATCTCGCCCGCGCCCTGGTGCTTCAGCACGGCGACCACGAGCGCCCCGATCGGGCCGGCGCCGATGACGAGCACCCGCTTGCCCCGGACCTCGCCGGCCTGCCCGACGCCATGCCACGCGACAGCGGCTGGCTCTGCGAGCGACGCCAGCTTGAGGTCGAGCCGGTCCGGCAGCACGCGGAGCATGCGTGCCGGGAGGGCGACTCGGCGGGCAAAGGCCCCCTGCGTGTGCGGGATGCGCGCGGCCGAGCCGAGGTAGGTGCCGGCCGGCGAGAGGTTTGGACGGTCGGCCGGGAAGGGCGTCTCTCCGTCGTCGCCGGGCGTGGCCGGGTGGACCGCCACGCGCTGTCCGACGGAGGGGCCGCTGCCGTCGGCGGCGGCGTGGAGGACGGTGCCGACGATCTCGTGGCCGAGGACCAGCGGGTCGCGGAGGATGGACTCGCCGGCAGCACCGTGCATCCAGTAGTGCAGGTCGGATCCGCAGACGCCGCCGTAGGCGATCGCGACGACCGCCTCGTCAGCGCCCGGCGTGGGCTCGGGCAGCGCGTCGAGCCGCAGGTCGCCCTTGCCGTGGGCGACGACTGCGAGGTTCTCCTGGGTCACGAGCACCCTCCCTTGGTGTCGGGGCGCGCCTGGTTCACACGCACGGGGTGACGAGGGGCACGCCCGCGACGGTGATCTCGACGAGGTCGCCCGGTTGGGCGGGGAACGCCGACTTGGGGGCGCCCGTCATGATGATGTCGCCGGGCCCGAGTGGCACCCAGCTCGTGACGTAGGCGACGCACTCGGCAACGCCGGCGGGCAGCTCATGGCTGCCGGTGAGCACCTTGCGCTCGCCGTTGATGCGGACCTCGAGCTCGGCGCTCGCAAGGTCGGCGCTCGTCTCGATCCACGGTCCGAGCGGCGTGTAGCCGACGCCGCCCTTGCCCTCGAAGTTGCGCGGGTCGACGCTGCCGCGCTCGGGGTTGGAGATGTCGTTGACGGCGGTGAGGCCGAAGATGACGGTGTGGGCGTCCTCGGCGGGCACGTCGGCCGCGTCACGACCGATGACGATGCACACCTCCCCCTCGATGACGACCTTGCCGACGTTGCGGCGCAGCTCGACGGGGGTGCCGCTCGGCACGACCGTCCGGGGGCTCTTCAGCCAGGCCTGCACGGGTGAGGGATGCTCTGGCCCGTTCTGCGCGATGCCGACGACGATGCGCGGCTCGGCCGGCGCGAGCAGCGTCGCGTCGGCGACCGGATCGCCCTGCCGCGCGGGTTCCTCCCCGCGCGCGAAGGCCTCGTAGGGGTCACTGCACGGCACCCACGAGTCGCCCTCGGCGAACGCGTGCGTGACCGTTCCGTCACTGGTCTGGATCCTGGAGATTCGCATCACACAACCGCCGTCATTCCGCCATCGACATAGATCGTCTGGCCGTTCACGAACGCCGAAGCGTCACTGGAGAGGAACACGAGCGTACCGACAAGCTCATCCACGTGGCCCCAACGCCCGGCCGGGGTGCGCTGCGCGACCCAGGCTGAGAACTCTGCGTCGTCGACGAGCGCCTTGGTGAGCTCGGTGGCGAAGTAGCCGGGCGCGAGCGCGTTCACCGTGATCCCCGACGGGGCGAGGTCGGCGCAGAGCCCCTTCGTGAGCATCACGATGGCGCCCTTCGTCGCGCTGTACGGCGCGATCGAGGGCCGGGCGATCTGCGACTGCACGCTGCCGATGTTGACGATCTTCCCGCTGCCCCGCGATTGCATGCCTCTGGCCACCCGTCGCGAGAGGAGGAACGCGCTCGTGAGGTTCGTGGCGAGCAGCTCGTGCCAGTCGGCATCGGAGAACTCGGCGATCGGGGCGCGCCGCTGGATGCCCGCGTTGTTGACGAGGATGTCGACGGTGCCGATGCTCGCCTCGAGTTCGCTGATACCCGCATCCACCGCCGCCGCGTCGGTCACGTCGAAGGTCGAGACGATCGGCTCGGACGCTGTGCCCGCGAGGCCGAGCGTCTCGGCGATGGATGCGGCGGTGCGCTCTGCCTTCGCTCGGTCGCGCCCGTGCACCACCACCCGCGCGCCCGCTGCTGCGAGACCGCCCGCGAGTGCGCGGCCGATGCCCTGGCTCGACCCCGTGACGAGGGCCGTCCGCCCGGTCAGATCGAACGACTTGAGTCCGACCGGCAGGCTCATCGCCCGCTCCCGGCCGCAACCGGCGCGGCCTCGTAGACATCCTGCAGGTCGATCAAACCGGTGTCCTCTTCGTCGGTGGAGACACGGATCGCGTCCTCCTTGCGGAGCAGGTCGCGCCCCTTCGTCTCGGGGACGAGGAACGTCGCTGCGGTGGTGATGGCGGCGAGCGTCGCGAGGTAGAGCCCCATGACCACCCAGTTTCCGCCGGTGAGGGTGAGCAGCCAGGTGCCGAGCACACCGGCGAGGCCGCCGGCGAGCACCGCGGAGATCTCTCGTGCCATCGCGACACCGAGATAGCGGTGCTTGTTGCCGAACAGTTCGGGGAGCATGGCGCACTGCGGTCCGAGCATCGAGTTGACGGCCACGCCGATGCCCACCGCGATGACCGCGATCGTGAGCGGCCCGTTGCCGAGCGAGAGCATCCACCAGGCAGGGAAGGCGAAGAGCAGCATGAACACCGCTCCGAAGCGGTAGACGGCGCGGCGGCCGAACTTGTCGGAGAGGTGGCCGGTGAGGGGCACCGAGAAGATGCCGATGAGCGAGCCGATCGTGACACCCCACGTTGCGACGCCACGGTCGACGGGGTTCGCGATGAAGGTGCCCGCCACGAACGCGAGCGACACGTTCTGGAAGATGTACGAGCCGCCGTTCTCGGCCATGCGAAGGCCGATGCCGGTGATGACGCCTGGCATGCCGCGCGTGAAGATCTCGCGGATGGGGCGGTCGGAGACCTGGTCGCTCTTCTCGAGCTCGACGAACGTCGGCGTCTCGCGGAGGCGCATGCGGATGAAGAGCGCGACGAGGATGAGCAGGAACGATGCGAGGAACGGCACACGCCAGCCCCAAGAGAGGAACGCCTCGTCCGGCATGAGGGTCAGGAGGCTGAAGACGACGGCGGCGAGGAGGGTGCCGGCCTGGATGCCCACGAAGGGCAGCGCCGAGAAGAAGCCGCGACGCTTGACGGGGGCGTACTCGGCCATGAGCACGGTGGCTCCGGCCTGCTCGGCTCCGGCGCCGAAGCCCTGAGCCAGGCGCAGCAGCACGAGCAGCGCTGGAGCCCAGAGGCCGATGGTCTCGTAGGTGGGGAGAAGCCCGATGGCCGTCGAGGCGCCGCCCATGAGGAGGATGGTGATGACGAGCACGCCCTTGCGGCCGAGGCGGTCGCCCATGGTGCCGAAGAAGAGGCCGCCGAAGGGGCGGGCGACGAAGCCGACGCCGTAGATCGCGAAGGCGCCGATGACGGCGACGGCCGGGTCGCTCTGGTCGAAGAAGAGCTTGTTGAAGACGAGCGCCGTCATGAGCCCGTAGAGCGCGAAGTCGAAGTACTCCAGGGCGGAGCCGATGCTGGAGGCCAGCGTGGCTCGGCGCAGGTTGTCGGCGTACTCCGGGTCGTCGGACGGCACGGGGGGCCGGGGGGTCTCAGTCACGGAACATCTCCTTTGATGTGCGGATTGCCGCGGCGTGGGTGACCGAGGCGTCCGGTGGTGCATGCTTCTCACCCCAAGCTAACACTCCACTGGACGACGTTCAACACTTTGAACGCGACGGTTTCGTGAGACCTGGGGAACTACCTCCCGGCGAGCGGGTTCGTGAGCTCCTTGGCAGCCTCGATGAGCGCCTCGCCGACCCTCGCGACGTGCTCTTCACTCGCGAGCTCCGTCGGCAGCGCGGCCCCGAGCGCGAACGGAGGATCGCTCGGCGACCAGGAAGCGAGCGGCACCGCGACCCCCGTCACCCCGCCGACCGAGCCGTTCGCGTCGATCGAGTAGCCGCGCTCACGCGCGACCGCGAGGCAGTCGAGCAGCTCCTGCGTCGTGCCGATGCTCTGCGGCGTCAGCTTCGGGAAGGGTGCGGATGCGCCCACGAGGTCGACAACCTCCTCGTCGTCCAGGCGCATGAGCAATGCCCGGCCGGACGCGGTGAGAGCCGCTGGCAGGCGCGACCCGAGCGGAGTGCCCAGCTGATAGCGTCGCCGCCCCTCGTGCCGGGCGAGGTAGACCGTGTCAGGCCCGTCGAGCATGACCACCTGCACCAGTTCACTGCGCAGCACCAGCGATGCGTCGCACACCCCGAAGAACTCGCGGATCTGGTTGAACTGCTGCGCGTAGGCTCCGCCGAGCTCGGCCGTGCGCCTGCCGAGCTGGTACCCCTGCGGCACGCGCTGCAGCATCCGCCCTTCCTCGAGCACCGTCACGAGGTTCGCCGTCGAGGACTTCGCGATGCCGAGGGCTCTCGCGATATCGCTGAGCGTCATGGGCGCGCCGTCCGCCTCGGCGAGCAGCGTCAGGATGCGCAGCGAGCGCGTGACGGCGGGCGCGAGGTCGCGCTCCGGTGCGTCCTGCTCGCCGGTCTTCGGTGATGCATCCGTTGCGTCTGGCACGGCGCCGCCCCTCGTGGTGAAACGTCCGGTGCTCGTCACGCTGCGACGAGCACCGGCCGTGGAATCAGTAGAACTCGACGATATCGACAACGTTCTTGAGCGGCTCGCCGTCGAGGAGCCTGCGCGCGTTCTCGGCGAAGAGCTTCGCGATGCGCGGCTCCTCGGCGCTCGAGAGTGCGGCCGTGTGCGGGCTGACGAGCACGTTCGGATGCGACCAGAGCGGACTCCCGGTCGGCAGCGGCTCGACCTCGAAGACGTCGAGCGCGGCGAAGCCGACGCGGCCGTCATCGAGCGCCTCAAGCAGCGCGGACTCGTCGATGACCGTTCCACGCCCCACGTTCGAGACGATGACGCCTGGCTTCACGTTCGCGAAGACCTCGGCGCTGAGCAGACCGGTCGTGGCGTCGGTTCCGGGGAGGGTGACGACGATCGCGTCGGCTTCGGACACCGCGGACGCGAGCTCATCGATGGGCACGAGGCGGTCGACACCCTCGACGGCCTCGCCGCTGCGCGTCGTGCCGAGCACGGTTGCGCCGAGCGCCGAGAACTTCGCTGCGGCCGCCTTGCCGATGCCGCCGAGCCCGACGATGAGCACGGTCATCTCATCGAGCTGGCGCATCTCCCAGCGGTCCGTCCACCGCTTGGCCACCTGCTGCTGCTGGAGACGCGGGAGGTCCTTCGCCCCGGCGAGGACACCGAAGAGCGCGAACTCCGCGAGGGTTCCTCCGTGGACGCCGGCGCTCGTCGTGAAGACGATGCGCTCGAGCGCATCCTGGTCGAGACCGGCAGCCTTCACCTGCCCGCCGCCGCCAGCGGCGGTCGCGTGCACCCAGCGGAGTCGCGGGTTCGCGGCGACGGTGCGCGCAAGGGAGGCGGGGTCGACATCGGGAAGCCCGAACAGGATGTCCGCCGAGTCGACGAGCTCGTCGAATGCCGCCTGCTGCTCAGGAGTGCGTGTGACGCTCGGGTCGCCGGACCAGTCGGCGGGTCCGCGCATCGGACGGTAGAAGGAGTGGTCGCGCACGACCTCGAGGCGGGGCTCGAGACGCTCGATGAGCTGGCACAGCTCTTCGCTCAGGTCGACGGCGACGACCGCGCGCAGTGTCTGGGGGCTGTCAGTCATAGGATCCTCTTCGATTCGGTGGCGACAGGGAGAGCTTACGCTGATTCAACACTGTGAACACTGTCCTACACAATGTTCTCGGGGCTAGGGTGTGCTCATGACCACTGCTGCTCACTCCCCTCGCGTCGGCGTCCTCGGCCTCGGCGCCATGGGCCTGCCGATGGCGGGCCACCTGCTCTCTGCACACGGCACGCTGCACCTCACCGGCCGCCGCCCCGAGCGAGCGGCCGAGCTCGTCTCCGCCGGGGCCACCTGGCATAAGACACCGCGCGAGCTGGCCGCCGCCAGCGACGCGGTCCTCGTGATGCTGCCCGACCTGCCCGAGCTCGAGGCCGTGCTCGGCGGCGAAGACGGACTCCTCGCCGGCGCCGGCGAACTGCTCATCATGGTCGGATCGACCGTGTCGCCGACCGGGCTCCGCGAGCTGGCCGACCGCCTCGCCGCCGAAACCGACGGCCGAGTGCGCGTCGTCGACTCCCCCGTCTCCGGCGGGGAGGACGGCGCGAAGGCCGGCACGCTCTCCATCATGCTCGGCGGCCCGGACGACGACGTCGCCACCGCCGCGAGCATCCTGAACACCTGCGGCCGCCCGGTGCACCTCGGTCCGCTCGGCGCGGGCGAGGTCGCGAAGGCCTGCAACCAGATGATCGTCTCGTCCACGATCCTGGCCCTCGGGGAGGCGAGCGTCCTCGCCGAACGAAGCGGCATCGACCTCGACGTGCTCTGGGATCTGCTGGGCGGCGGCTACGCCGGCTCGAACCTGCTCGAGAGCAGGCGGGAGAAGCTCGTCTCCGGCGACGACTCCCCCTCCGGCGTCGCGAAGTACATGGTCAAGGACCTCACCTTCGCCGCCGACGTGGCGTCGGCCACAGGCACGAACACCGTGCTGCTCCCAACCCTCCGGGCGGCCTTCGACGAGCTCGTGGATGCTGGCCTCGGCGAGCGGGACATCGCCGTCACGAGGCGGTTCATCGCCGACCGGTGAGGGCTCTCACGCCCGTCGAGCTCAGGCGAACGGCACCGCTGCGAGGACGCTGACGCGCTGCTGTCCCGCCGGTGGCGTGAAGGTCACGGTGCTGCCGACCGTGCTGCCGACGAGCGCCCGGCCCAGAGGCGAGTCGGCTGAATAGACATCGACCTCGACCGTGGGATCCAGCCCGGCGAGCGCTCGACTGCCGAGCAGGAACGTCGCCTCCCGACCGGTGCTCTCGAAGCGGACGCTCACCTGCATGCCCGGCTCGACACGGCCGTCGTCGGGCTTCGCCGCCACCTCGGCGTGCTCGATGAGCCCACGCAGCTCGCGGGCTCGCGCCGACGACTGGGCACCTCCGCGCGTCAATTCGGCGAGTTCTTCCTGAAGTCGCTGCAATGCCGTCGGCGTCATCCAGATCTTTTCCACGACGTCCTCCATGTGATGCCGCAACGCGGCGCGGGTAAAACCCCCAGCCTAGCCCAGAAGGCACCGGAGCGAGCGATTGGTGACGGCCGAGATATATTCCTTGAAATGGGCTATGGTCATCCGGATACCGCCAGCTGAAGAAAAGGGAAGCGAGTATTTCGATGGCAGAGAGAAAATCCAGGGAAAGCGCGAAGAAGGCACCGCAGCTCACCCTGAAGGAACGTCGGGCGCAGAAGCGCGAGAAGACGCAGGCAGCCGATCCGTTCAAGCGGAAGAGCTAGCCCGCCGGGCGGGCGCAGCCGCGGTGCGACTGCGCCCACCCCACTCCGCCGCCGGCCGCGCCAGTGCGATTCGAGCTGACGGCCAGAGCTCGCCGGAATCGTCGATCAATACATTGTGAAGCGTCACTGCTGTGGACAAGGAGTCACGCCATGACCTCGCCCGAGGCGGCCGGAGATTTCGCGGCGATCTCTCGCGGACCTCGTCGTCGCGAAATGCGTCTATTTCTGCTCGGCGACGCCCTGCCGTGCCTTTCCGCATTCTCGGCGACATATTCCCCCACCGATTGCCCGGCACCGAATTCGGTGCTTTTCGATAAGAATCCAGCCGCCGCGGTGATCGGCGCCGACGCCTCCTCCGCGACAACGCGACGCCAGCTCGCGTGGACGCTGGACTCCACGATCAGGACGGCGATCAAGCTGTCGTCGCGACTCCCGGCGCTTCACCACGTGGTCGTCGTCCTGGACAACCCGACGCTCCCGTCCCGACTCGTCCTCAGATGGGCAGACCAGGCAGCCAATCGCATCCACGAGCAGGTCGCGCGCGAGCACGGTGACTACGTCGTCGTCACCTTCCTCGTCGTCACCGACGCAGTCGATCCCGGGACGCTTGCCGAGCGCATCCACGATCGGATCATGCAGGCACCTGCCTCTGACGTCGCAACAGCGCTGAGCTGGGATGAGGTCGAGCACGGCTCGATCGCGCAGGCCGCGATCAACGACTACCTGTGAGCTCGTCTTCCTGCGCGGCCCGCTCCGTGACCCCGCCGACCCCTGCGACCCGAGAGAGCCGTCGGCGCCAATCTTCGAGCCGGTCGACGAGCTCCGGTGGCCCCACCACTTCACAGGGCGCCTCGAGCCGGGCGAGCAGGTAGACCACGTAGTCGAGTTCGTCAGTGCGCATGCGGACTTCGCTCCAGCCACCCTCGAGCTCGCTGACGCCTCCCCACTGGCCGACCTCCGCCCTCGCCAGCTCGGCCGGCACCTTCACGCGCACAACCGCCTCGTATCGCGCAGGGAGGTTCCGGATGCTGGCCTGCACGAACGCATCCGCATCACCTCCGGGGATGGGGCGGGACCCGAAGCGCTTTGGCCGAGACTCGACACGGCGCATCCGGTCAAGGCGGAATGTGCGCCAGTCGCCGGCGTCACCGTCGAACGCGACGAGGTACCAGCGCCTGGCGACGGGGACCAACGCGTGCGGCTCCACGAGGCGTTCCGAGAGCGCACCGTCGCGTTTCTCGTAGGCGAAAGCGAGCAGCGTGCGGTCGCGGCAGGCCGTGGCGACGCTCGCGAGCACGGCGACCTCCACCTGCGGCGCACCGTCGCGCGCCTGCGCCGCCGAGACCGTCGAGCCGATGCCCGCCGCCAGCTTGCGCACATGCATCGGCAGCACCGGGACGATCTTCGCGAGCGCACCGACCGCCGCATCCTGGACCCCCTGGACCCCGCTCGCCGTCACCGCCCGCAGCCCGAGCACGATCGCGAGCGCCTCCTCATCGCTGACCATGAGCGGCGGCAGCGAACCTCCCGCGCTGAGCCGATAGCCGCCGCCGAGACCGCGCGTGGTCTCCACCGGGTAGCCCAGCTCACGCAGCTGCTCGACGTCGCGGCGCAGGGTGCGCGGGCTCACCCCGAGCTTCGTCGCGAGTTCCTCTCCGGCCCAGAACCGGTGGTTCTGGAGGAGGGTGAGGAGCTGCAGCATGCGGGAGCCGGTGGACATGAATCCATCGTACGAACATTGCGGTCAAGCACTGACCGCAATGGCTGTAAACCTCAGTCCTGCAACCATCACCGAACCGCTTCCGAATGTCGGCGGCCAGGTGAATGATGAGATCACCGATTCACGAGACCAGGAACACTCATGACCGATCAGTCGACCCCGCCCGCTCTCCCGCACCAGGACGTGCCGACGCTCGCGACGCTCCGCAGCTTCTACCAGGTGCTCGTCAACACGCTCATCGCCAACGTCACGACGAGCTACCTGTGGTTCGCGCTCACGTTCTGGGCCTACCTCGAGACCGGCTCTGTGCTCGCGACCTCCATCATCGGCGGCAGCTACATGCTGCTCGTCGCGGTGTTCGGCATGATCTTCGGCGCGATCGTCGACCATCTGAAGAAGAAGGCCGTCATGCTCATCTCGAGCGCGGTCACACTCATCACCTACCTCCTCGCTGGAGTCCTCTACCTGAGCTTCCCCGAAGAGACGCTGGTCGACTGGAACGGCATCTGGTTCTGGCTCTTCGCGGGCGTCATCCTCGTCGGCGGCGTGGTCGAGAACCTGCGCAATATCGCCCTCTCGACGACGGTCACGCTGCTCGTGCCCGCCGATCGCCGAGACAAGGCCAACGGCCTCGTCGGCACAGTGCAGGGAATCGCCTTCATGGTCACGAGCGTGTTCTCGGGGCTCTCGGTCGGACTCCTGGGCATGGGGCCGACCGTGTTCATCGCCATCGTCGCGACTGCCGTTGCGTTCGCCCATCTCCTGTTCGTGTCGATCCCCGAGCGCGGCATCGCACACGACCCCGCTGCCGGAGCCGCGAAGGTCAACTTCCGCGGCGCCATCCCCGCGGTCATGCTCGTGCCCGGCCTGCTTGCGCTCATCCTCTTCACAACGCTCAACAACCTCGTCGGCGGCGTCTTCATGGCGCTCATGGACCCGTACGGTCTGACCCTCTTCTCCGTTGAGATGTGGGGCGTCTGGCTCGGCGTCACGAGCATCGGCTTCATCGTGGGCGGTGGCCTCGTCGCGAAGTTCGGGCTCGGCAAGAACCCGGTCCGCACGCTGCTGCTCGTGAACATCGGCGTCGCGCTCCTCGGGGCGGCCTTCACGATCCGCGAGTACGGCTGGCTGTTCATCGTCGGCATGTTCCTGTTCATGGCGATCATGCCCATCGCGGAGGCCGCCGAGCAGACCGTCATCCAGCGGGTGGTTCCGTTCGAGAAGCAAGGTCGGGTGTTCGGCTTCGCGGCGACCGTGGAGTCGGCGTCGACGCCGATCAGCGCGTTCATGATCGGCCCGATCGCCGAGTTCTGGCTCATCCCCTTCATGGAGACCCGCGAGGGTCAGGAGTCGCTCGGGTGGCTGCTCGGCGACGGGGACGCTCGCGGCATCGCCCTGGTCTTCCTGATCGCGAGCATCCTGCTGCTTGGACTGGTGATCGTCGCGTTCGCGTCACCGCAGTACCGGCTCCTGTCGAAGTCGTACGCGGAGACCCAGCCGCCGAACTCGGAGGCCGCCGAGTCGAAGGCGACGGCAGAAGTGGGCAATGCGGCTGCGGTGCCCACCTCTCCTGAGCCGTCCGAGACTTCAGGGGGCGCTTCTCGGGTCGGTCGAGGAGAATCGCGGCCATGAGCGATCGAGTCTCACCTAGCGAGTTCCGCCAAGCCGACGGCACCGGAGATTGGCGGGTCGTCGGCGACGGCGCCCGCGCGAACTTCCGGACCGGGGACTTCTCGAAGGGGGCCGCGTTCGTCGCCGAGATCGCCCGGGCTGCCGACGACGCGAACCATCACCCGGACGTCGACCTCCGCTACGGCTCCGTCATGGTGCGCCTCATCAGCCACGACGTCGGCGACCTCAGCGAACGCGACATCACCCTCGCGGCACGCATCTCCGAGATCGCACGCGGGCTGGGCATCGAGGCGTCCCCGGACACGGTGCAGAGCATCCAGATCGCGATCGATGTGGTGGACCTCGACGCCGTGCTCCCCTTCTGGGAGGCGGTCCTCGCATACAAGCGGCGAGGTGGTGAAGACCTGGCCGACCCTATCGCCGTCGGCCCCAACGTCTGGCTCCAGCAGATCGACGCGCCCCGCACCGAGCGGAACACGATGCACGTCGACGTCTACGTGCCGCGCGACCAGGTCGATGCGCGCCTCGAGGCGGCCCTCGCCGCCGGAGGGCGGGTCGTCAACGACGCCTCCGCCCCCGAGTACTGGACGCTCGCCGATCCCGAAGGCAACGAGGTCGACCTCGCCCTGTGGAGAGACGACAGCACCTGGAAACCCGAGTAGGGCACGCGTCGCAGTGGGTGCGCCACCACGTGCACCTCGGCTGGCTGCAGAACTCCTCCGCGATCGACCGGGTCGCGCATCCGTCAATAATGATGCCGTGCTTGCAGGATGACGATCCGCTCGTCCTCGACCAGGTACACAAGCCGATTGGTGTCGTCGATCCTGCGCGACCACGCACCGCTGAGCACGTGGCGGAGGGGCTCTGGCTTGCCGATTCCGGAGAATGGATCACGAAGGACATCACCGACGAGTTGATTGATGCGCCTGAGGGTCTTCCGATCCTGAGCCTGCCAGTAGACGTAGTCTTCGCAGCCGTGCGCGTCGAAAGCCAGCTGACGACTCATTCTTCGATGAGGTCGCGTACCGTGACATCACCGTTTCGAGCGCGCTCCATCGACTCCAGCAGCCGCTTCGCGTTCGCAGGACTGCGCAGCAAGTACGCAGTCTCCGCCAAGGCGTCGTAGTCGTCCTTCGACATCAGGACTGCGTTTCCATGCTTTGAGACGACTTCAACGGGTGCGTGATCCTCGTTCACCTGTTGAATCAAACCGAACAGACCCTTGCGTGCTTCCGTGACGCTGATAGCTGCCATAACGCACCTCCAGATGGTACCGGATAGCGTACCACTCCAGCCTCGGGTCAGGGAGTGACAACCACGTCGAGCACCCAGGTCACGCCGAACCGGTCGCGCAGCATCCCGAAACCGGGCGACCAGGCGGATGCGGCCAGCGGTTTGATGACGTCAGCCCCACCCGACAACGCTTCCCAGTAGCCCGTGACCTCGTCGAGCGTCTCGCCGCTCGCCGCGAGGAAGAACGGCGCGCTCGTGACGGTGGCGCCCTGCTCGCGCCTCGTCTCCCCCGCAGTACCGGCGAGCCCCTCCCCTGGCCGGCCCGGGGTGTCGTAGGCGAGGACGCGGAAGCCGTTCGGCGCATCCACTCGCCCGAACACGACGTTGGATGCGCCGGGCAACTCGGCGGGCATCCCGAACTGCGCGTAGGTGGCGATGGAGACCTCGCCGCCGAAGACCTCGGCGTAGAACTCGAGCGCGGCCCGGGCCGTCCCGGTGAAGTTGAGGTGGGTTGTCGTGGTGATGCTCATGGTGTTCCCGCTTCCTTGGTGATGTGCTGGCCGCGGCACCTGCCGCTGCGGTGAGCCTCCCAGCAGTAGAGGACGGGTTCGGTCCGCTACTGCTGGGAGACTGGGCGCATGACCTCGGCTACCTCTTCGCGCATCCTGACGCTGCTCTCGCTGCTGCAGACTCGGCGCGACTGGTCTGGGCAGGAGCTCGCCGACCGCCTCGACGTGACGCCGCGCACGGTGCGCCGCGACATCGACCGGTTGCGCGAGCTCGAGTACCGCATAGAGGGGTGGAAGGGGCCGGCCGGCGGGTATCGCCTGGCTGCGGGCTCTGAGCTGCCACCGCTGCGGTTCGATGACGAGCAGGCCGTCGCGATCGCCGTGGCGCTGCGGGGCGCGCCAGCTCTGGGCGTCGACATCGACGAGGCTGCAGCGCGGGCCCTCCAGACGGTGCGGCAGGTCATGCCGTCGCGGTTGCGGCATCGGGTCGACGGCATCCGGTTCACTGGGTCAGCGGCGGCGATGGTCGAGATGCGCGTGGACCCTGACGTCCTCGAGATCGTGAGCACGGCGACCCGCGATCGCCTCGTTCTCCGGTTCGACTACACCGCGGCGCCGACCGAATCATCCGCCCCAACCGCCGTCTCGACACCGCCCGCCCCTCGCCGGGTCGAACCTCACGCGGTCATCGCGCGCGGCGGGCGCTGGTACCTGGTGGCCTGGAAGCTCGACAGCGCCGAGTGGCGCGTGTACCGCCTCGACCGCATCACCCCCAAGGAACCCCTCGGGGCGCAGTTCGAGGAACGCAGCATCCCGACCGGTGACGCGCGCACGTTCCTCGAAGCCCGATTCAAGGGGGCGAGCGACGCCAACGAGTGGCCGTGCACGGGCGACGTGCTGCTGCGTGTGCCCGCATTCGAAGCGGCGAGCTGGTTGCCGGATGCGTTGATCACCGAAGTAGATGAGACTTCCTGCCTGGTCCGACTCGGCTCGTGGTCGTGGACCGGCCTGCTGGCCTCGATCGCGAGGTTCGACGCCGACTTCGACGTGCTCGGGCCTCCGGAGCTGGCCGAGGCCGCCGCCGCTCTTGCCGCGCGATTCGCCGCGGCCGCCGACGGTGCTCCCTGAGCGCGGCTCCAAGGTCGCCCGCGCAGACTCTCCTGGTGCCTACTCTCATCGTCACCGCGCATCCCGATCAAGATTCCCTGACTCACACGGCGGCGCAGCAGCTGCGAGAACGCCTCGAAGCGGAGGGCGTCGAGGTCGACGTGGCCCACCTCGCGCAGGAGGGCTTCGACCCGCGCTTCTCGGCAAACGACCGGGCCGATTACAAGGGCGGTTCGATCACTGGGCCCGACGTGCTCGCGGAGCAGGCTCGCCTCGACCGTGCCACGGATGTCGTGCTCGTGTTCCCTGTCTTCTGGTGGTCGATGCCCGCGCTGCTAAAGGGGTGGATCGACCGCGTCTTCATCACCGGCTGGGCGTTCGAGCTCGGCGAGAACGACCGGGTCGTGCCGAAGCTGGGTCATCTGACCGCGCACCTGCTGCCCGTGTCCGGCTTCTCGGAGGCTTCGTTCGCGCGGCACGGATATGAGGAGTCGTTCAGCACGCAGATCGAGCACGGGGTCTTCGACTACTGCGGCATGCCCCGAGGGGCGAAGGCGTTCATCCGCGAGTCGGAAGACCCGGATGCGGCGAGGGCCGGTCTCGAGGCTGCCGTCGCGCAGGTCGCAGCCGCGGTCACGACCCCTCGCGGCGACTGAGGCAACGCCGCTACGCTCGCCTCATGACTGACAAGCTCGTCTTCACCGGTGAAATCGTCAACCCCGAGTGGATGCCCTCGTGGTCCGTCATCGAGGTGCCCGGCTCGAAGGACTACTTCGGCACCGGCAAGTCGGTGAAAGCCGACACGACCGTCGACGGCGTCGTCGTGACGTCGGCACTCATGCCAACAGGGCAGGGCGACCACTTCATCTCGGTCAGCGCGGCGCTGCGGAAGAAGCTGAAGAAGGACGTCGGCGACAGCGTCGATGTGGTGATCGGGCGCTTGAACGCCTGATGCCTGGACTCCCGCGCGGACGCAGGTCAGCGTCGGCGCGCATCCAGCAGGAGATCGAGCTGCTGTTGAGCAGCTGAGCGCACCCCGACGAGCACAAACGCGACCATGAGCATGGCGAGTCCGACCAGGAACATGACCGTGCCCACCTTGGTGGGTGTCTCCGCGAGGTCGAAGGTGGCGCGGGTCGTCCCGGCGACCGTCAGGCCGCCGAAGAGCATCAGCAGCGGAGCGACGATGAAGAACGCGACGGCGAGCCAGTGGAGGCGCACGCGAGGGTGGTCGGGAGCGGCGGTGTTCGAGGATGCTGGCTTCGTCACGCAGCAACCCTACCGAGGCGCAGGCTTCGCTCGACCTCGGCTGCGACGGCGCACGCCGCGATCGCGCCGCTGGGCCAACACTCCGATGCACAGTTCCGCTCACGGGCTCGTCCAGCGTGAGCCTTCACGAATACGCTTGCACTGGGCAGTCGTTGTCGCTCGCTGCCAGCCACGCTCCGCTCGATAGATTCGGTCACTGACCGGTCAGCAGCGCAGCACGGGTCCGATTCACGTCAAATGAGGAAATCCCATGCACGAGATCACCTGCCCCCACTGCCACAAGGCCTTCACGATCGATGAGGCCGGCTACGCGGACATCCTGAAGCAGGTGCGGGACGGCGAGTTCGAGAAGGACCTCCACGAGCGGCTCGAGCTGGCCGAGGCGGCGAAGCGCGCCGAGATCGAGCTGGCGCAGGCGAAGGTCGCGCAGGAGTTCGAGGCGGCCGCGGCGAAGCGGAACATCGAGCTGCAGGAGCTGAAGGCGAAGCTCGAGGCCGGCGAGGTCAAGCGGCGGCTCGCCGTCAGCGAGGCGCTGCAGTCGGTGGAGAAGGAGCGCGACACGCTCGCGAACGAGCTCGAGCAGGCCCGCCACGACAAGATCGCCGCAGAGGAACTCGCGGCGGCCAAGCGCGTGAGCGACCTGCAGAAGGCTGCAGCCGAGCGGGAAGCCGAGGTTCAGGCGCTCAAGTCGAAGCTCGACAGCCTCGAGATCACGCAGAAGCTCGCCGTCAACGAAGCCGTCGGGAAGGTCGAGAAGGAACGCGACGAGCTGAAGGGCACCCTCGAGCGGGCCGCCCTGGAACGGCAGCTCGTCGAGACGTCGCTGAAGGACAAGTACGAGACGCAGCTCCGCGACCGCGACGACGCCATCGAGCGCCTCAAGGACATGAAGGCTCGCCTCTCCACGAAGATGCTCGGCGAGACCCTCGAGCAGCACTGCGAGACCGTCTTCAACCAGATCCGCGCCACCGCGTTCCCGACGGCCTACTTCGAGAAGGACAACGACGCTCGCACCGGAAGCAAGGGCGACTACATCTTCCGCGACTCGGACGCGGGCGGCACCGAGATCACCTCGATCATGTTCGAGATGAAGAACGAGGCCGATACGACGGCCACGAAGAAGAAGAACGAGGACTTCCTCAAGGAGCTCGACAAGGACCGGCAGGAGAAGGGCTGCGAGTACGCCGTCCTCGTCACGCTCCTCGAGCCCGACAGCGAGCTCTACAACTCCGGCATCGTCGACGTCTCGCACCGCTTCCCGAAGATGTACGTCATCCGGCCGCAATTCTTCATCCCCATGATCACGCTGCTCCGCAACGGGTCCATGAACGCACTCAAGTACAAGACCGAGCTGGCGTCCGTGAAGGCGCAGAACGTCGACATCACCGACTTCGAGGAGCGCCTCGATGAGTTCCAGAACGCGTTCGGACGCAACTACGAGCTCGCCTCTCGCCGGTTCGGGGAGGCCATCGACGAGATCGACAAGGCCATCGTGCGACTCCAGAAGGTGAAGGATGCGCTGCTCGGATCCGAACGCAACCTGCGCCTCGCCAACGACAAGGCGCAGGACGTGACCATCAAGAAGCTCACCCGCGGCAACCCCACCATGGCGCGCAAGTTCGCCGAGCTCGCGAGCGGCGACGCCGAGCGCTCACAGGACGACGACTCCGCGAGCGCATAGGCTCCCGCGCAGCACATCCGCCAGCACCGGCGGATGGTCGAACACCCCACCGGCAGGAGACGTGCCCATGGCAACGGCGAAGAGCAGAACCCGTGAGCAGCACATCGCAGTGTTCGGCGGCAGCGGCAGCGGCAAGACCGTGCTCGTCTCGTCTTTCTACGGCCCCACGCAGGAGCCGCAGTTCGCGAAGGAGAACCTCTACGAGGTCGTCGCCGACGACACCGGGCAGAGCGACAAGCTGTACCAGAGCTACCTCGGCATGAAGAACGCCGCGAAGGTGCCCGCATCCACCCGCTTCACCCACACCGCGTACTCGTTCCTGGTGAGGCCAAAGGCCTGGTCGGAGGAACGCGCGAAGAACTCGAAGCCGTTCGACGCACTCCGCCTCGTGTGGCACGACTACCCCGGCGAATGGTTCGAGGAGTCCGCGGAGGGCGAGGAGGAGAGCCGCAGGCGTGTCGAGACGTTCACGGCGCTCCTGAGCTCTGATGTCGCGCTCCTGCTCGTCGACGGTCAGCTGCTCCGCGACAATGAGGGCTCAGAGGAGCTGTACCTGAAGTCGCTGCTGACGAACATCCGCTCCGAACTGCTCCGCCTGAAGCCCGAGCTCCTGAAGAACGGCAAGCCCCTCGCGCAGTTCCCTCGCATCTGGGTGCTCGCTGTTTCGAAGTCCGACCTTCTTCCCCAGATGGATGCGCACGCTTTCAAAGCGCTGCTCGTCGAGAAGGTCAGCGACGAGCTCGATCAGCTGCGTCAGGAGCTTCGCGGTTTCGTTCAGGTGCCGGAGGCGATGTCGTTCGCCGAGGACTTCATCCTGCTGTCCTCCGCGAAGTTCGAGCCGGGCAAGATCGAGGTGACGGAGCGCGTCGGCGTCGACGCCGTCCTCCCACTCGCCGCGATCCTGCCCTTCGAACGCCACGTCAGCTGGGCGAAGAAGCTCCACGATGGCGGGAAGGTCGCGGAGAAGATCTTCAGCAAGGCGGGCGGGATGGCCGGCCTCGCCGCGATGGGGGCCCTGTTCGTCGTCAAGAAGATCAAGCTGCCTGGCCCCCTCGGACTCATTGCGGGGTTCGCGGCGTCACTCGTCTCGAAGGACTCCATCGAGCGGGGAGCGGCACTCGCCGGCGAGAAGCTCAAGACTGTCAACGCGGAAGCGCTCGCCAAGCACGACTACCTGACCGCGATGCTCACCCGCTTCAAACTCGACCTCGAAGAGGCAGAACGCAAGGGGATCCTCGTCAGGAGCAAGAAGTGAAGCTCATCTGGGCGACCCGTGGGCGCACGTGGGGGCACCGATTTCTCCTCGACGGCGGCTTCGCGGACCCGCTCCCCGAATACGACAGAGCCTTCGCGCAGCTCGGCGATGACTCGGAGCTCTGGCACCTCGGCGATGACAGGGCGGCGCTGCGCTTCCCTGACCCGGAAGGGCGCACAGACCGCGCCGGCAGGCCCATCACTCACGAGTTCGTGGTGTTCACGCCCGAGCTGCACGAGATCTCGTCCGTTGCCACCGGACTCTCCCTGATCTGGGCCCAGCCGATCGTCTCGGCCCGATTCGCCGACGTCTGGGATCTGCCGAAACCTCCGGCGCGTTCCTGAGCCGCGAGCAGACCGCCCGACCCCGAACTCCGAAGAGACGCGAGGATCCCGATGAACCACCACACTCTGGAGCCAGAAGCCACGGGAACCGTCGGCGACGGCGCCGTATGGACGCAGGACGCATCCGGATCGAGGACCCAGACGGATCCGCTCCGGTGCGAGTTCGCGGGCTGGCTCGGCGACGAGCTCGTCGGCGTCCATCCGGACTTCATCGTGGCCGGTTCACTCGCCGATGCACTGCGCGCTTCCGACCTCTCGGGGTTCGAGTTGCGCGAGGCGACCGTCACGACGTCGCCGGAGTTCGTCTCCTACGCCGGCGGTCTCCCGGAGCGTTGGGAGCGGCTCGAGCCGACCGGCCGCGCAGATGGGAACGACGACTTCGCCCAGCGGGACGGGACGCTGCTGGTCAGCGAACGCGCCCTCGCGCTCCTCAACGAACACCGCATCGTCGAAGCGCAGCTCGTGCCCGCCGAAGAGACCCCCGAGGCATCGCGGTTCGCGCATCACCGCGACGCGGCACGAGCCGCCGCCCGGCTTCGCGAGCGCGCCGGCCAGGAGGCCGAGGCTGACAAGGATGCCCTGGAAGTCGCTCGTCTCACCGCACTCGTCGACGCGCTCGACGCAACCGCATCCACACCGCCGAAAATGCGCGTCAACGGCGACGCGAAGCGCACGGTGGCGGGAGACCTCACCCTGGCCGCGGCCGCGCTCGGCAAGAAGATCGAGGATCCGGCGGCCCTCGCTCTCCTCGGACTCATCGACGGCCCCATCGAGATCAACCGCTCTGGCGCTTACCAGTGCGCCTACCGGAGCGCCGACCGCTCCCTGATCGTGGGGATGAAGGGAGGCGCCGTGAAATGCGTCGAATTTACCTTCCACCCGCACCGCAACGCCCCGGAAGCCAACTACCCGCGCACGGCGCACCTCATCGAGGGGCTTGCGACGTTCACTCGCGAAGGAGTTTTGGAGCATCTCGGGGAGCCCAAGGAGTTCCTGCCTCCGGACGACGAGGAGCGGAGCCGCGACGAGTATCGCATCGGACGACAGCGCGTGATGCTGTACTGGAGAGGGCAGGACTACTCGCCGCGGACGCTGATGGTCGGGCGCAAGGGCTGAGGGCCTCCCCCTGCGTCCGCGCGACTTATCCCCAGGCAGACAGGCGGTCCGTTTTCCCGCCGCACGGAGGGACAGACTGGGGGTCTCACATGAGTCGCCGGCCGGGGATGCCGCGCGGAGAGCACGGGGAGATCGACATGTCAGTGGTGCACGTAGTTGCCAAGAGGTGGCGCGGCGGATGGGAGTTCCACCTCGGGCCTGAGGACGTGACGCAAGGAGCGACGCTCGGTGACGTTGCACGGCAGGTCTTCGACTACCTCGAGACGCGCGAGCCCGGGCTTGACCACAGTGCGACCAGCCTCGGCATCACCTTCGACCTCGGCACGCTCACAGAAGCGGTCGACACGGCGAAGAAAGCGATCGAGAAAGCGCAACATGCGCATCTCGTCGCTGATACGCGCCTCAGGACTGCTGTCGCCGCGATGCACCGCGAACGGTACGCGAACCGCGATATCGCGTTGCTTCTCGAGATCGACCGCGATCGCGTGGAGGAACTGCTCCGAAGCACAGACTCTCGCTGAGCACCGTCCGCTGCGCGGGACTCCGCACATCGCGGACGTGCAAAGAACCGGACGTGCCGGTCGCGGCCTTCGGCCTCCTCCTCAAGACGAACAATCACCCCGTCCGGACGAGAGCAATCGAAGAGCCAGCTCCGCGTCCGATCAGACGGAGCCTGGTATCTGACATAGCCGAGTTGCGAGAACTATGGTCCTCCGCCGTCCGTGGCCCTGCTCAACGCCGCGCGCACCTGCTCGACAAAACGCGTTGGCGTGGGCCAGAGTTGCGATGTGGTCGCCCGGATCGCGAACCAGTCGATCTCCTGCAGACGGTTCACGCGCCCGATGTCCTTGCGCCATTGGCGCTTGTCGGTGCGGTGATGGTCCCCCTCGTACTCGATGGCGATCTTCTGAGCCCGATACGCGAGGTCGACACGCCCCACGAACTCCGACCCGTTCCAGACCTCGACGCCGACCTCCGGTTCCGGAAGCCCGCCAGCGACGATCACCAGCCGCGTCCAGGTCTCCATCGGTGATTCGACGCCTGCACGAACCCGTGCAACGGCCGCCCGCAAGGAGGCCCCACCCACACCGTTGCCCCAGGTTCGCGCGATCTCCTCGAGGTCCTCCAGCGTCGCGAGGGGCGGCGCCGTCCGCGCTCCCTCCGGTGGCTCCTCGGGCCGCACGATGCCCTCATAGTTCGTGGATGTGGCGACGAGGGCATCCCCCAGCACGACCAACTCGTTGACGTCGAGGTGGCGGGCGCAGGTTGCCCAGGTCAGCGCGGGCGACGCGACAGGTGCGCCGCGCAGCTCGCGAGCATCCCACAGCGACGCCCTGATGCTTCGCGACTTGACCCCCAGACCGGCGGGCCGGTTCCTCCCAGCCGGCACGAGGAGGTACACGGTCGAGTCGCGGTCAAGTCGGCGGGGCACGGGCAGACCCCAGATTCTCGCCGCTGTCAGCCCGCCGAGCACACAGCGGTCCTTGATCCTCGGCACGAAGGCGCGTGCGATCTCAAGAGGAGACCGCACTGCCCCTCGCACCCGCACGCCGCGGTGAGGTTTGGAGAATTCGGGGCCGTTCAGTTCCTGCCGTGTCAGGCCCGCGCGCAGCCCATCCCTGAACGCGAAGGGTTCGTTCCCCACTCCGGAGAGCATCTCCTCAGGCTCAGACATGGGCCAAGGGTAGGGGGATGCAGAGCTTGTCTTCCGAGATATCCACAGCCCGAAGGTGCGTTGAAAGCGATACCGAAGGTCGCGGCAGCCCGTCCCGGCGGATCATCCTGATGGGTTTCGCCGAGTCGTGATGGGAATCCCCCCATCGCGAGTCAGATAAACCCATCAATGTGAAGGGCCGACGAGCCCTGCGCCAGACTTCGATGGGTTTTGCCGACCGGTGGTGGGTAACGCCCCATCACGAGTCAGAGGAACCCATCAAAGTGGGCGCAGCTTCAGGAACCGCAGCCGACCTACTCCCCGCCCTCCACGACGTACAGCTTGCGCAGGGGTGCTCCGGTGACGGTCCACCGGGTGCGCATCCCTTCGCCGAGACGCACGATGGAACCCGGTTCGAGGTCGATCGACGGCAGCTCGGGCTCGAGGAACTCGACGGTCGCCGTGCCGCCGATCACGAGGAACACCTCGTCGGCCTCGACGTCGAGCATCGACCCGGCCGACATCTCCCACAGCCCGAACTCCGTGCCCGCGAAGGCGCCGAGCTCGTGCGCCGCGGTCGTCGGCTCGCCGCTCACCTTCTGCCATCCCTCGACGGGTTCGTGTGATAGGGATGCGCCCCGCGCGTGCACGACGGATCCGGGCTGCATCCCGGTCACACCACCGGCACCGGTCACGGCAGCGGCCTCATCGGCTGCGCTCTCACCGCCCGCGCTCACGAGTCGAACCCCAGGCCGACCGCGTCCATCGTCTTCAGCCACAGTCCGCGCTTGCCCTCGTTGCGGTCGGCGCGCGCCATCTCGGCGAGCGACACCTTCGCACCGATCGACGCGAACGGCTCCGGCGGGAACGGCAGCGGCTTCTTCTTCACGAAGTCCATGCGCGTGCGCTCCGTCTCCTCGCCGCTGAGCAGGTCGAGCAGCACGTTCGCCGCGTACCTCGTCGCGCCGACGCCGAGCCCCGTGAAGCCCGCCGCGTGCGCGACCCTGCCGTCGAACTCCGTGTCGAAGAAGGAGAAGAACCGCGTGCACGTGTCGATGACGCCGCCCCACTTGTGCGAGAAGCCGAGACCCTCGAGCTGCGGGTAGGTGGCGATGAAGTGCGCCGCGAGCTTCTCGAACGTCTCGGGGCGCTGGTCGTACTCCTGCTTGATGCGGCCGCCGTAGTTGTAGACGGCGTCGTACCCGCCGTAGAGGATGCGAATGCGGCCGTCGGCGTCCGTGACGAGCCGCGAGTAGTGGAAGCGATTGTTGAGGTCCGTGATGCCCTGCCTCCGCTTCCAGCCGATCGATTCGAGATGCTCGTCGCTCAACGGGTTCGTCATGAGCACGTAGTCGTAGACGGGCACCGTGTAGAAGCGGTCGCGTTTGATGAGCGCCGGGAAGGCGTTCGTGCCGAGTGCCACCCGCTGCGCGTAGATGCTCCCCTCGTCGGTGGTCACCGTGATGCCGCCGCCGTCTGCCTCGAGCGACCTGACGGGAGTGTTCTCGAAGATCGCGACGCCCATGCCGAGCACCACGCGGCGCAGCTCCCACACGAGCTTCGCGGGGTTCACGAGGGCGGTGCCCTCGCGTTCGTAGTTCGCGGCGAGGAACAGCGGGGAGGCGACTTCCTGCTGGAGCGTTTTCCTGTCGAGGAACTCGAGGCCGGAGTCGCCGACCGCCGCCTGCTCGAGCTCGGCGACCTGGTGGGGCTCGGTCGCGACGTTGAGCACGCCCGTCTCCTCGTAGTCGCAGTCCATCGAGTAGCGCTTGACGGTCTCCCCGATCTCGCGCAGGTTCTCGAGGCCGAGCGCTTCGAGCTTCGAGTACTCGTGCGGCAGCCGGTCCTTGCCGTTCGACTCCCCGTGGGTGAGGCTCGCCTCGCAGAACCCGCCGTTGCGGCCGGATGCGGCCCATCCGAGTCGCTTTCCCTCCAGCAGCATGATCTTCCGCTTTGGGTCGCGTTCCTTCGCGAGCAGCGCTGTCCACAGCCCCGTGTATCCGCCACCGACGATCACGAGGTCGGCAGTGTGGTTGCTTCGAAGCGGCGGCGACGCGGCGGGACGAGCCGGGTCGTCGAGCCAGTAGGTCGTCGCCTTCGCTCCGGCGAGAGACGCGGCAATGCGCTCCTCGCTGATCTCGGCTTCCGCTCGATCGAACGTGGTCATTGATGTCCTCCGGGTGGGGGTTGACGGCCATCTGCTGCTTCGTGTCTACCCTGCTTACCTACCGTTTGGGTGGACGCCGTGTCGGTTCGACGCACGACGCGTCGACGATCTGTCCGACAAGCTCAGCACGATCTGCGGCGAATGCACCACCCCCAGCGCTACCCTCGTGGTCACGCGACCCCATGATCGGTGTCGCGTCATCGAACAAGGGGAACCCATGACCGACATCAACGAACTGCTCAAGCTCATTCCAGTCGACGACATCGCCAACCAGCTCGGTGTCGACAAGCAGACCGCCCAGCAGGGGATCCAGGCAGCGTTGCCGACCCTCATCGGCGGTCTCCAGGCGAACGCGGCCGATCCCGCAGGTGCCAAGTCGCTCGAGCACGCGCTCGAGAAGAAGGACACATCCCTCGTCGAGGGCCGCGTCTCGCTCGCCGACATCGACACCAACGACGGCGAGAAGATCGTCAAGAACGTCTTCGGCAGCAACACCGACCAGGTCGCGGCAGCCCTCGGCTCAGCACCGGGCGGCCAGACTTCGGGGCTCGTGCAGAAGCTGCTCCCGATCCTCGCGCCGATCGTGCTCGCGTGGCTCGCGAAGAAGTTCCTCGGCGGCCAGCAGGGCGCATCCACGACCGCGGGCTCGGGTTCGGGCGGCGGGCTCGAGGATCTTCTCGGCGGGATCCTGGGCGGTGGGTCCGGTTCCTCCGCAGGTTCCGCGAACGCGGGCGGCGGGGCGGGCGGCGGACTCGGTGACATCCTCGGGCAGGTGCTCGGCGGCGCGAGCGGTTCCGGCAAGCCAGCAGGTGGAGGACTCGGCGGAGGCCTGGGAGACATTCTCGGCGGGCTGCTCGGCGGCGGCAAGCGCTGACTCGTCGGGCAGCGGATGCGCGCGGGAGGGAGCGCGGGTCGAGCAGCACCGGCCTGCCCCTCCCCCGCATCCCGAAGCGCACCAGACGGCCGAGCACCCAGCGGATCTGACCGCCCCTACCGCCTCGTGAAATGAGCCCAGCATCTTCGACCCCGCCTCCGAGACCTTCGTGCGCGCCCTCGCTCTCGTGGTGTTCGCGCTCGTCACCACCGGCGCGATCGCGCTCCTGTTCACAAGATTGCCGATCCGGCCCAGCTCGCGACTGCTGCTCACGCCGCTCGCAGCGCAGCACCGCCTGACCCGCCTCGACGACGACAGTCGTGGCTGGGAGACGGCGTTCGCGGGCGAACTCGTGTGGCTCGCCCACCGCGGCGCGCTTCGCATCCACGAGGTAGCGGATGCGGGGGCCGCGCAGCGGATCGGAGACGCCGGCTACCGCGCCCCACGATCGACCGGATGGGAGATCGAGTGGCTCGGCGCGGACCCGCTTCTCCCTGGATGGTCCGGCGCCGTCATCGACGCCTACTTCCCTGGCGGCAGGCGCGCCCGCGGCAACCGCGCGCGAGTGGACCGCACTGGTGGAGACGACTCCACCCGCCGCGCCGCCATGAAGTCCGCGGTCGTCGCCGAGCTCGACCGCGCCGGGGTCGACCGCACTGACCGCGACGGCTGGGTCTCACGGCTGCTCGCCAGCCCGTACAGTCGGGCGTTCGCCGGACTGATCATCGTGCCGATCGGGCTGCTCCTGCTCACCCCGTGGCTCCCCGCATGGGCGGTTCCGATCTTCCTCGTCGCACTTGCCACGGTCATCGTGCTCACGTTCATCCGCCCACCGTTGCAGCGACGCTGGACGAAGCTCTGGGAGCGGTACCGGACCGAGAGCCAGCACCTGCACGAGCTCCCCCTCGACGAGCGCGGCACCGGGGCCACTCGAATCGTCTACCTCGACGCGTTCGCCGAGAACCTCGGCTTCGCAGACATCGTCGGATACGGGTCGTCAGAGGACATGGCGCGCGGCTACGCGCAGCAGGCCGACGCGATGGTGCGCGAGGGATTGCTCGACGACATCCGCCCCGAGTGGCTGTCGACAGCCCGCGAACGGCTGACCGAGAAGCAGCTCACCGACCTCATCGACGGGTTCCTCTTCACTGTGCGCTGACGCCGCCGGTGGCCGGATGCTCGGCGTGCGCGGACCCTCCGGCCCGCGCCGTCGGGGCGGGCCCGCGCATCCACACCCCTAGCGGTGTGACGGGATACGGAACGTCTTCACCTTGTCGCCCTCGACCGTGACGAACGCACGCGACGTGCCATTGAAGCGGTTGCTGCGCCAGTCGAAGAACAGCTCGGTCGTGTCGTCCTCGGTGCTGGCGTCCTTGATCACCATCTGGGCGCTCTGCCCGATGGCGTCGCTCTGCGACCAGCTGCTGACACCTTCACGCCCCTCGAGCACGCGACCCCAGTCGTCGACCGAGCCATCCTCGGCGAACGCTTCGACAAACGCCTGCTCGTCTCCGCTGTTGATCGCGTCGACAAGAGCCTGCACCGGTGCAGGCACTGTGAAATCAGTCATGGAACCCCCATCTCTCCGCGGGCGAAGGCCGCCCGAACGGCCACAATGTAGCAAGCCAGCCTCCGGATTCCCGGGCATGGCCGTAAGCTCGGAATCTCAGGATGCGCGGCAACCCGCCCTGCGCTTCCGCCCTCCGCCTCTTTCCAAGGCAAGCCCGGCTCGTCAAAAACAGGCCACGTCAACAAGCAGAAGGTGAATTGAGCATGAGCGACTTCTCGCCCCTTGAAGTATTCGACCGTCGCGAGTCAGAAGTCCGCGGATACATCCGCTCGTTCCCCGTGGTCTTCGACCGCGCGTCCGGCTCCACCCTGGTGACCGCGGACGGCGACGAGTACCTGGACTTCTTCGCCGGCGCCGGCGTGCTCAACTACGGGCACAACAACCCGCTCTTCACGAAGGCCCTCGTCGAGTACATCGAACACGGTGGCATCCTGCACGGGCTCGACATGGCGACATCTGCGAAGCGGGCCTTCATCGAAGCGTTCGAGCAGTACGTGCTCGAGCCCCGCGGCTACGACTACAAGATCCAGTTCACGGGCCCGACCGGCGCGAATGCCGTCGAAGCCGCCCTGAAGGTCGCCCGCCAGGCCACCGGCCGCACCAACGTGGTCGCGTTCACGAACGGCTTCCACGGCCTCAGCCTCGGCGCCGTCGCCGTCACCGGCAACAAGAAGTACCGCGACGCCGCGGGCACGACCCTCGGCGATGTCACCCGCCTCCCCTTCGAGGGCTACCTGGGCGACAAGCTCGACACGCTCGACCTGTTCGAGAAGATGCTCGACGACACCGGCAGCGGCCTCGACCTGCCCGCCGCTGTCATCGTCGAAGCCATCCAGGGCGAGGGCGGCATCAACGTCGCGAGCCCGGAGTGGCTGCGACGCCTCCGCAAGATCACCGAAGAGCGCGGCATCCTCCTCATCCTCGACGAGATCCAGGCTGGCATCGGGCGCAGCGGCTCCTTCTTCGCGTTCGAGGAGTCCGGCATCGTGCCCGACCTCGTCACCGTGTCGAAGTCGATCTCCGCATCCGGACTGCCCATGTCGCTGGTGCTGCTCCGCCCGGCGGTGGATGTGTGGAAGCCGGGCGCCCACACGGGCACCTTCCGCGGCAACAACCTCGCGTTCGTCACGGCGCGTGTCGCCCTCGAGGAGTACTGGGCCGACGACGCCTTCATGACGACGGTCGCCGAGCGCTCCGCCGAGCTCCGCGCGGGCCTCGAGTCGATCGCCGCCGACTACCCGCAGCTCGACTTCACAGTCCGCGGCCGCGGCCTCATGTACGGCATCGTCAGCCTCCGTGACCGCGACCTGCCGTCGCGCGTCTCCGCTGAGGCGTTCCAGCGCGGGCTCGTCATCGAGACCGCTGGCGCCTTCGAGGAAGTCCTGAAATTCCTCCCCGCGCTCACGCTCACGAGCGAGGAGCTGCAGACGGGCCTCCGCATCGTGCGCGAAAGCCTCGACGCCGTCATCGCGGGCGACGACTCCGAGGCGGAGCACGCCGTCGAAGACCACGTCGCCTCGCACGCCTAGTCCTCCCGGCCGCGCAGCTCGACTGCCAGACGCATCCGCCCCACCCCGGTGGGGGACATTCACACGAGAAATGCCTGTTCCTGAGCAAGGGAACAGGCATTTCTCGTGTGGATGCGGATGCGGAAGCGGAAGCGAGCTGGTGCAGGCGCGACCACGGGCGGGTCAGTGCTTGCGGGTGCCGCCTCCGGAGAACGTCGAGCCGTAGGAGTGCGGCGTCGGCGCGGGTCCGAGATCACGGGGTCGCGGCGTCGGTTCGGGTCCGCTGGGCGATGTTTCCGAGCCAGGCGCGTGCGAGACAGGCGCAGGCGAGGCAGGCGCTGGCCAAGCAGGCGCGTGCGGCGCAGGGGCATGGGGCGCTGAACCCTGCGATCCCGAGGCTTGCTGCACCGACGCGGGAAGCCACGACGCTGGCCGCTCGGTCCGTCGAGGCGCGGCGGCCCAGGGCGAGGGAGCGCTGGGCGAGCTGGGAGCCGCATCCGGGATCGGCTGCTGCACAGATAGCCCGAGGAGCGAGATTCCGCCGCTCGTGTCGGTGTCTTCGTGCAGGCCCGCGACTCCCGCCTCTACCGCCTTGCGCCGTTCGGCCTTGCGGAGCTCCGACGCGGCCTTGGCCTTCTTCGTTCGGCGACGCTGCACGAGGATCGCCACGAGCAGACCGAGGCCGAGCACGAGCACGACGATCAGCGCGAACGCGACGATGGTGAAGATCTGATTGGTGCCGGCCATGACTGCGTCAGCTCAGCGCATCGGCCGGATCTTGAGCTCGTCGACCGCCCCACCAGCCGGGGTGTCGACGGCGAGACGCACCGCCTGCGCGACCGCCTGCGGCGTCAGGTAGCGCTCGCGCTCGTAGCTGCCCTGCTCGAGCTGCCGCAGCTCACGCTGCATGTCGGTGTCGACGCGGCCCGGGTGGATGCTGGACACGCGCACGCCGTGCTGGCGTTCTTCCTCGCGGAGCGCGTCGGTCAGCGCGCGCAGGGCGAACTTCGTGCCGCTGTACACGCTGGTGCCCGCGCCGCTCGCGTAGCCGGAACCCGAGTTGATCATGACGATCGTGCCCTCGCTCGTTCGAAGCAGCGGCAGCAGGAGGCGGGTGAGGTCGGCGACGGCGAACACGTTGAGCTCGAAGGCGCGGCGGAATCGCTCGCGCGAGCTCTCAGCGATGGCGTCGTGCCCGCCGAGCACGGCCGCCGAGTGCACGAGCACGTCGAGGCGGCGGATGCTGCGGGCCGCCTCGGCGAGCTGGCGCTCGTCGGTGAGGTCTGCGACGAACGGCGTCGCGCCCGGGATGCGGGCGGCGGCTTCGGCGACGGCGCGTGGCTCGCGCCCGCCGACCAGGACGTGGTGGGTGCGGCTCAGCTCGTGGGCGATGGCTTCGCCGATGCCGCGAGTCGCTCCCGTGACGAGCGCGACCGGCCGTCGGCGTTCGCCGTCGCGCTCACCGTCGATAGGTGACGCGACGTGGCCTGCTTGAGTCATGGATGGTCCCCCGGGTTCTGCACTCTGCGACCGCGGAACGCGGCGGCACCCACATTCTGCCACCGCGCATCCGACGAGCCCCTCCGAAGCGGGTCAGAGGAGCCACTCGGTGAGTGGGTACAGGAAGTACCGCAGGGAGTAGGCCTCCCAGAGCGCTCCCACGACGAGAAGAACGAATGCGGCCAGTGCCAGGATGCCGACGCGTCCGAGGCCGCGGAGGTAGGCGCGACCTCGGGTCGTGGCGCCGACCGTTGTCGGCGACACCCAATGTCGGCCGAGGAGCCATGTGCCGAGCAGGAGCAGAACATACGCCTGCAGTTCGATGACGACGGTGAGCGAGTGAGGGATGAACTGCACCCAGGCGGTCGGCGTCGTGGGCGCCAGCGTGATGCCGGTTTCGACCGCCCAGTACCCGAAGAAGGCGAACCCGGCGAAGGGCACGACCAGCGACGGCAGCACGATCGTCGCCAAGCTGAGCTTGCCGACGTTCACCGCCAGGATCACGAGCGCAAACAGCGGTGGCGTTGCGACCAACCCCTGCACGAGTCCCGCAGTGCCGTCGTCTTCGAGCGCGACGGATCGCGCCGCGTTGAGCGCCGGGAACATCAGACCGACGATGAACCCGACGGTGAAGAGCCCGTAGGCGAAGACGTTCACGAGCAGGTAGGCCCGCAGGTTCGTGCGGATGAGGTGAAATGGTCGCCGCCAGAGAGGTACGGGAGTATCGGGACCCTTCATTGCTGGTGCTGAGGACATACTCCAAGCTCACCGGACCTCGCGAGGTGACGCCAGTGACCCGGCGTCACGAGAACCCGTGACATGTGTCATGCGTCGGCCGACCGTCTCCGCTGCCTGCTCGCCTCGCCGGGCATTCTCTGTGGCAGTCTGGTGCGGCCACCCCGCTCGAGAAAGTTCCCAGTGCTTCCCTTTCCTGCATCCGCTCACGCCGCCGCCACCAGACGATCAAGACGCCGCACGCTCGCAGCGCTCGCCCTCGCCGGTGCCGCGACCCTGCTGGTCGGATGCACGCCCGTGGGCACGCAGTCCACGACACCCGACGGCGCCTCGTCGCCCGAGGCCAGCCAGCTGGTGGCGCTGACCGACGAGGTGGAGGCGGCTTCCGCTGACGGCGACGGGTCGACGTCGTTCGCCGCCGATGCGCTCGACGTGCTCGGCAAGCTCGACGTCGCACCGCGCGATGAGTGGGAGGAGTTCGACCGCGAGGGATCGTTCGGCGAGGGCTGGCAGGACCCGGACGGCAACGGGTGCGATGCACGCAACGACGCCCTGGCCGCATCCATGACCGACGTCGACCTGAACCGCGACGGCTGCCGCGTCGACACGGGCGTCTTCGTCGACCCGTACTCGGGTGACGAGATCGACTTCGAGCGCGGCCCCGACACGAGTCCGCTCGTGCAGATCGACCATGTGGTGGCGCTCGCGAACGCGTGGCGGACGGGCGCGAAGGAGCTGTCGTTCGTGGAGCGGGTCGAGCTGTCGAACGACCCCATGAACCTGCAGGCGACGGCCGGCTGGGTGAATGACGACAAGAAGAGCCAGGATGCGGCGAACTGGCTGCCCCCGCAGGAGTCGTACCACTGCACCTACGTGGCCCGTCAGATCGTGGTGAAGGCCACCTACAACCTCTGGGTCACGCAGGCCGAGCACGACGCGATGCGCGACGTGCTCGAGGGCTGCGCGTAACCGGGCCTTTCGGGGCGCGGGCGGTAGCCGTCGCGGCGCCAGACGGTCACCGTCCCAACGGATGGCGACCGCCCGGCCCGACGTCACACGACCAGCAGGGTGGCCACGAGGATCACGAGCACGATGGCGAGGCCGACCCAGCTGAGCCACGCCCACCTCTTGGGCTGGAACCGGAGCGCCGGGGAGCGCAGCACCCCGACCGCAACCGCCGCGAGCGCGGGAGCGAGGGCCAGCCCGAAAGCCCAGCCGCCGACGGCTGCCCAGGGTCCGGCGAACCAGAGGCTCACGAGGCCGGATGCCGCGAGCAGCAGCCAGTTCACAATGGGCAGGGCGGCCTTCGAGCGGAACGCGAAGAGCAGCGCGAGACCGGACGCAATGAGCGCGAACCCAAACGTCATCCACAGGAGCAGCGACCCCTGGGCGCCGAGGTCGGGCACCTCCGCCTCGGTCAGGAGCGAGACAGCGATGGGGTCGACGATCTGCTGCGTGTTGCCGAGCACCACGACCGCCCTGTCGGCCTCGCGGTCGAGCATGACGACGGACGCGAATCCACCGGTTCCACCGCTGTGCCAGGTGAGACTCGGGTTCGACGTCGCCCTCGGGTTGGTGACCTGCGTCGTCTGCCAGATCCAGCCGATCTCGCTGCCTTCGGCGAACTGCGCCGTCGGTTCGAGTGATGCGACGCCGGGTGCCGTGCCGTCGAGGTTCGCGGACGCCCACGCGGCGAGGTCGGCGACGGTGGTGGTCGTCGAGCTGCCGGTGGGCGCGTACCCCTCGCCCCACCAGTCGTCGGTCGGGATGCCGTTCGTCAGGAATCCGGGCGTCGTGTCCGCAGGAACTTCGGCCTCGGTCGTCGCGATGCTCGTCGACTCCATGCCGACGGGCCCGAGCACCCGCTGCTCGAGGAGCGCCGGGTAGCTGTCGGCGCCCGCCGCGTTCGTGAGCGCCGTGCCGAGCAGCGCGACGCCGAGGTTCGAGTAGACGGGACCCTGCGCTGGGTCGACAGGCGCGGCCGCCGCATCCTGGATCATGACCTCGGTGGTCTGCGGCCCGTACGGGTTGCCGCCGGAGAGCGACGCCGCGAGCGACTCGACGGCGAAGGTCGGCCCCAGGCGCGGGAGACCCGAGCGGTGCTGCGCGAGGCTCGCGAGCGTCACCTCGCCGGCCGGGGTCCCCTCGAGCTCCGGGATGTGCGCCGAGAGCGGGTCCTCCGCGGTCACTTCGCCGCGGTCGATGGCGTCAGCGAACAGCGACGCCGTGAAGGTCTTCGTGACCGAGCCGAGCTCGTACAGCGTCTCGTCCGTGGGAGCCGGGCCGTCGCGACCCTCGCCTGTCTTGCCGACACCCGCCCACGTGGTGCCCTCCGGCGTGACCTCGGCGACGACCACCGACCGGAAGCCGCCATGGCCGCCCACCGCATCCACGACCCGCGCCGCGAGGGCCTCATCACCCGAGGTCTGCGTGCCGAGCACCTGGCGCTGCGGCCCCACGAGCATTCCGAGCACAACCGCGACGACCCCCGCGACAAGGGCGGCGATGAGAAGGATGCGCTTGGCCGGGCCCCGGGGAGTCTCGTCACCGCCCGGAGCGGGTGCGCCGGTCGCCGCGCCCGTCGCGGGAGGAGGCGGAGGCGGCAACTGCGGATACTGCGCCCCCGCCGGGTTCTGCTGCTGGCGTTCGTGTGTCATGCGCTTCCCCTTGCTCTCGATCTGCGCTCGCTACGGTCTTTCGCTGTTCCCTCCAACGCTACGAGCGACCACCGACACCGGCCTCCACCGTGGGCCGGAGATGCCTCCGCCGCCCGCCGGAGATGGCGCACGGAGCGCGCATCCGTCGCACGGCGTCGTCCGGCGGCAAGCCGGGGTTCGGCGTGGGAAGATCGAAGGATGAAGATCCTGTCGATCCAGTCATCGGTCGCCTACGGGCACGTGGGCAATTCGGCTGCGGTGTTCCCGCTGCAGCGTCTCGGACACGAGGTGTGGCCGGTCTCGACCGTCGTGTTCTCGAACCACACGGGCTATGGCGCTTGGCGCGGCCCGCTCCTCCCCGCGTCGGACGTGCGCGACGTGATCCTCGGGGTCGAGGAGCGCGGCGCGCTCGCGCAGGTGGATGCGGTGCTCTCCGGCTACCTGGGCGGCGAGGAGATCGTCGACGTCGTCGTCGACGCGGTGAAGCGCACCAAGGAGCTCAACCCCGCTGCGACGTACACGTGCGACCCCGTCATGGGCAACGCCAAGTCTGGCTGCTTCGTCGCCCCCGCCATCCCCGAGCTCATCCGCGAGCGGGTCGTGCCGGTCGCCGACATCCTCACGCCGAACCAGTTTGAGCTCGGCTTCCTCACGCGCACGACACCCTCGACGATCGACGAGACCCTCGAATCGGTCGACCTGGCACGCGAGCTCGGCCCGCGCACGGTGCTCGTCACGAGCGTCGAGCGCCCAGACCGCCCGGAAGGCACCATCGAGATGATGGCGGTCGACGACACGGGCGCCTGGATCGTGCAGACCCCGTACCTCCCGTTCAAGGCGAACGGATCGGGCGACGTCACCTCGGCGCTCTTCACGGCGCACTACCGCACGTCCGGCTCGGCGTCCGAGGCGCTCGCCGCGACGGTCTCGAGCGTCTTCGACCTGCTGCAGATCACGCTCGACTCGGGTGAGCGCGAGCTGCAGATCGTCGCGGCTCAGGATGCGTTCGCGAACCCGCGCATGCAGTTCCAGGTACGCCAGATCCGCTAGCGGCTGCACTTCGTAGCCGCTGCGCCGCGTAGCCATTGCGCCGCCGTGGCAAAGGTTGTGGCGAAATGCTGTCCGATCACGCCCAGACGGCACTTCGCCACAACCCAGTCGAGGGCTGGCCGGAGCAGGGGCGTTGAGCGCCAGCTCGCGACCGTGCCGCTACACCAGGACGCCGCCCTGCATGACCCAGTCGAGGCGCGACTCGGCGAGCACGCTCACGTCGTCGAGCGGGTCGGCGGATGCGGCGATCAGGTCGGCGTGCGCGCCGGGTGCGACCACGCCGAGTTCCCCTTCGCGCTGCAGCAGGCGAGCCGCGGTCGTCGTGGCGCTGCGGACGATGTCGAGCACCGGCATGAACTCGGCGCGCACCTCGAACTCGCGGGCCTGGTGGCGCTGCATGCCGCCGAGCAGGTCGCTGCCGTAGCAGAGGTTCACGCCGCCCTTGTGGGCTTTCTCGAGTGCGACCTTGCCGCCCTCGAGCACGTCGGAGACCTTCTCCCAGTTGTCCTGCGGCAGCCCGTGCTCGCGTCCCTCTTCCATGAGCGCCCAGTAGGTGACGAGGTTCATGGTGAGGAACGCGTCGTGCTCGAGGAACAGCTCGATCGACTCGTCGTCGAGGAGGTTGCCGTGCTCGATGCCGCGCACGCCCGCCCGCAGGGCGCGATTGATGGCCCGGGCCGTGTACGCGTGCGCCGTGACGTAGCGGTTCGCGGCGGTCGCCTCCTCGACGACGGCCTCGATCTCTTCGACGGAGAACTGCGTGGAGTCGACGCGGTCGGTGGGCGAGGCGACCCCGCCTCCCGCCATGATCTTGATGTGGTGGGCGCCTCGGCGGATCTCGTCGCGGGCCGCGTGGCGGACGGCGGAGATGCCGTCGACGACCCGGCCGATGTGCGAGCAGGTGTACTCGCCGTCGTGGCTGTCGCGGCCACGCGAGCGGGGGTCGCCGTGCCCGCCGGTCTGGGAGAGCGCCTTGCCGCCGAAGAAGAGGCGCGGACCGCGCACGAGTCCGTCGACCTGCGCGTCGTGCAGGCCGAAGTCGGCGCCGGCGACGTCGCGCACGGTCGTGAAGCCCCGGCTGAGCATGTCGCCCATGAGCTTCGCGGCCTGCAGCGCCACGTAGTTCGGCGACTCCTCGCCGATGGAGGCCAGGTCGGCCGTGTGCGCCGTGACGTGCACGTGGCAGTCGATGAGGCCGGGCAGGAGGTAGCGACCGGATGCATCCAGTTCCTCGACCCCGTCGGCCGCGGCGACCTCGCCGCCGATCTGCTCGAAGCGCCCGCCACGGATCGAGAGATCGCCAGTGCGGTACTCCCCCGCGTCGACGTCGAGCCAGGTGGCGTTGCGGATGTTGAGGTCTGCGGTCATGCGGATGCTCCCTGCTGCTTGGCGCTCTCCACGCCGGTGTCGATGATCTGAACGGCGCGCTCCTGCGCCGTCGGGGTGTATGTGCCTTCTGGTGCGCACATGTTGACGGTCGCGAGCGGCGCCCCGTCGGGCCCGGGGATGGGCACGTTGAGGATCGACCCGCAGCCGAGCGCCTTGATGGTGCTGGCGTCGTCGAAGATGCGGTCGAGGTCTGCCGGGGTTGCGCCGAGGAACGGCTCACCGGAGTCGCGGCAGGCGGCCACCCAGTCGGGCGAGACCTGCGTCGCGACCTGCTTCGTGCCGCCCACCGGGTACTCGTCGGCGTGCGAGCTGTAGATGCGCTCCATCACCTCACCGCCCTGGGTGAAGCGCAGCACCGTGAAGAGCACGACCCCGACCTCCTCTTCGATGGTGTGGTGGATGCTCGCCCAGTCGACCGCATCCAGTGCCGTCTCACCGCCCTGCCCGCTCTGGCCCTGCTGTCCGCTTCGCACTCGTGCGCCGTTGGGGGTCATGCGTTGGTGCCTTCCTTGTCGTCGGTCTTGGTGATGGCACCCTTGCCGCTGTTGGTGATGTCCTCGAGCGAGCGCCCGGCCGTGCGCACCGCGAAGAGCAGCGTGCACGCGACGCCGATGACCAGCACGGTCGTCGTCATGCCGAAGACGCCCACGAAGCCCCACTGGGCGGCGAAGGTGCCGATGATGATCGGCGCGGTGATCGAGCCGATGCGGCCGAACGAGGAGCTCATGCCGACGCCCGTGGCGCGCAGCCAGGTCGGGAAGACCTCGGGTGTGTAGGCGTAGACGCCGGCGTAGGTGCCGTTGAGGAAGAACGAGAGCACGATGCCGGCGACGGTGACCATGATCGGGTCGTTGGCCTGGCTCATCCACAGCGCGGCCCCGGCGGAGCCGATCAGGTAGAGCGCGATCGTGAACTTCCGGTCGAGCTTCTCGTTGAGGTAGGCGGCGCTGAAGTAGCCGGGGATCTGCGCGAGGTAGATGTAGAGCGAGTACGTGAAGCTCGTGGTGACGTCGATGCCGCGGTCGACGAGCAGCGTCGGGATCCAGGTGAAGAAGCCGTAGTACGAGAACGTGATGACGAACCAGATGAGCCAGGTGGTCGCCGTGATGCGCCACATCGTGCGGCCCCAGAGGAACTTCACGGCCTTGATGAAGCCGAACTTGACGGGCGCTTCCTCTTCGGGCGCGTTCGGGTCGACGGCCGGGAGGTCGTTGCCGGTGGATGCTCGCACCCGGTCCTCGAAGCTCGCCACGACGGCCTCGGCTTCCGCGTGCCTGCCGACGCTCGCGAGGTAGCGCGGCGACTCGGGGAGCGAGCGCCGCCACCACAGCAGCATGACGATGGGGAGGAAGGTGAGCACCTGCGCCCAGCGCCAGCCGTCGTCGGACGCAGGGACGACGAAGCGGCCGATGAGGGCTGCGGCGACGAACCCGAACGAGAAGAACCCGGCGAGGGTGCCGACAAACCAGCCGCGGCGATGCTTGGGCACGAACTCCGACAGGAAGGGCGCGATGATGGCGCTCTCGGCACCGGCGCCCATGCCGGCGAGGATGCGCATGAAGAGGAAGACCTCGAAGTTCCACGAGAGTGCCGCGACGAGGGAGGCGACCGCGTAGAGCACCAGCGACCACATCATCACCTTCTTGCGGCCGATCTTGTCGCCGAGGTAGCCCGCGAGGAGCGCGCCGAAGAGGAATCCGAACGGTGCGGCCGAGCCGACGAGGCCAAGCTGTGCGGCCTCCAAGCCGAACACGTCGCGGACGCTCGGCATGAGGAAGGCGACGATCGCGCCGTCCATGCCGTCGAAGGTGTAGCCGAGCCCGCCGATGAGCAGGAGCGCGTAGTGGGGTCTGCTGATCGGCAGGCGATCGAGCCGTGCGGTGAGTGACAACGGAGTCTCCTGGGGATCGGGAACGTCGGTGTTCGAGAAAGCTTGATCCAGCAATCACCATCATGCAATACAGATTGCAGAAATGTAACCCACGCGAAATCTCTTGCAGAAGAACCGCCGCCTCAGCCCCGCCCCACGCATCCCGGGCCGGATCCGTGCTGAAATGAGGGCATGTCCGCCGCCGAGCCGCCCACCGCAGACGAGACGCGACTCTCTCCCGACGCCTGGCTGCGCGGGATGCTCGCGGCCCGGAATCTCGGCCCCACCAGCCAGAAGCTCGCGAACTACCTCGTCACGAACATCAACGCGGCCAGCTACGCGCAGGCGTCGGAGATCTCCGCGTCCGCCCAGGTGAGCGCATCCACGACCACGCGCCTCGCACAGCAGCTCGGCTTCAAGGGGTGGCCCGACCTGCAGCAGGCGCTCCGCACCCGCTACCTCGCGCAGCTCTCGATGGTCGATATCGCCGAGATCCACGGTCTCACCGACACCCCGTTCCAGAACGCGCTCCGCAACGACTCCGAGCTGCTCGCCGCGACGATGCGCGACGTCGACGACGTGGCCATCGCCCGCGTCGCGGCGGCCGTGCAGTCAGCGAAGCGGGTGCACGTGACCGCGATGGGCAGCTTCGCCGCGGTCGGGCAGGCGCTCGTCCACAACCTGCAGATCGCCGGCTACCACGTGCACGCGCTCCTCGACCGCGACAGCGCACTCTCGAACAGCGTCGCCCAGATGGGCGACGGTGATCTGCTCATCGTCTGCAGCTACTGGCGGCATTACCGCACGATCGTCGCGGCCGCCAACGCCGCGCACCGCCAGGGTGCGACGGTCGTGGCCCTCACCGACTACCTGCCACCGCAGCTCGAAGGGGCGGTGGATGACCTCATCATGATCCCGGCGGAGGGCACGTCGTTCTTCCCGTCGCTCACCGTGCCGATGGCCGTGCAGCAGGGGCTCGTCGCGACGCTCGCCCAGCTCGACCCGGAGGCCACCAAGGTGCGGATCGACGCGGCCGAGCGACTGTGGAACGAGCTCGACATCCTCATCGACCCGCGCTCGTCGCAGTAGCCCAGGCCGAGCTTTCTGGCCGCTCAGAACATGGGGTGGTCGTGCACGCTCGTTGCGGGCACGGGCTGGAGCACGTCCCAGTGCTCGAACGCTGCGCGGTTGTCGGTCATCGGGAGGTCTCGACCTTCGGCTTGGAGGGAGCGCCGGTGCCGACGCTGGCCTCACCAGCCTGGCCGCGAACGTCCCGAAATGCACATCACGGGCGCGGATGCGGTGCATCAGCCAAAGAGTCGGGAGTGGCTCGCCCGCCCGCTCACCCCTTCGGATGAAAGCGATGACCGGATGCGCGCTCGCGACCATCCGGGTTCGGAATCACCCCTAGCTTGGTGAGCATGCTCCGACTGCGTGATCACCTCACCGCCGCCACCGCGCTGCGGTGGCTCCTCGAACCCGCGGCTGGGGCACTCTTCGTCACGATGTGGTGCTTTGCCGAAGTCGGCCGGTGGGGCAGCTACCTGCCCTTCTACGCCGCGCCACTGATCTACGGCGTCGCCATCGGCATCTCGCGGCGGTTCCCCCGGGTAGCGATCGGCATCGGGCTCCTCGTCCCGCCCCTGCAGCTGACCTGGGCGATCCCGATGGCGGACTCCACGGGCTGGCCCGTCCACTTGGGCATGCCCATCGTGGTGTTCTTCGTCGCGCTGAGCACCGTGGGTCTGACCCGCTGGATCGCGCTGGGAGCCGGCGTCGTGCACGGCATCGGGATCGCGTTCCTGTTCGTGTATGCGGGCCAGTGGCTCCTCTGGTCTGGGCCGCTCGGCGGTGGCACGATGGGGTACCTCTCCGGTGTCAACAACTACACCCCGAGCGGCGAGCTCGTCTATCAAGAGGGTTGGGACGGACCGACGGAGGGGAACAACGTCGCCCAGGTCATGTCCGACGATCAGGGCAACATGCAGTTCATGAGCGTCGGTGGGCCCATGTCCGAGCTCATGCTTCAGACGGCCGCGCAGCTGGCGTTCATCTTCGCGCTCGTGGCCGCGGCGGCCTGGGTTCTCGGCGTCGCCATCCAGTACGCCATCAAGCGCAGCCGCGACCAGGCCATGCGCGCCGCCCTCGCCGGCGAGCTCTCGGCGTCCTCCGCGGAGGTGCTCGTCCTCCAGGAGCGCTCCCGCATCGCTCGCGAGGTCCACGACGTGCTCGCCCACTCGCTGACCGTGACGATCTCGATGGCCGACGGCTCGCGGCTGCTGCGCGAGTCGCGCGGGGAGCCCGCCGACGATCTGCAGAAGATCGCCGACAACGCCCGCAGCACCCTGCTCGAGTTGCAGGGGCTGCTGGAAGGCATCGGCGGCGAGGGGTCCGCGCCGCAGCCGAAGCTGGACGAGCTGGACGCGCTTGTCGAGCAGGCAGCAGAGACCGGGTTGATCGTTGAACTGCGCAACCTCGGAGAACGGAAGCGCCTGTCGCAGGTGCAGGAGCTGAGCGTGTTCCGCATCGTGCAGGAGAGCCTCACGAACGCGATGAAGCACGCCGGTTCCGAGGCGTCGGCAACCGTCTCGCTCGACTGGCGCGGGGCGGGGCTCTCGCTGAACATCGTCAGCATGGGAGTGGGCGACGACGACTCCAAGGCCGAACCCGCGGAACGTTCTGGCCTCGGCGTGGCCGGGATGCGCGAGCGCGCTCGCCTCGCGGGAGGTTGGCTGACCGCCGGGGCAGAGCCTTCCGTGAACCAGACCAGCGGCCATCAGACGTTCGTGGTGACGGCGTTCATCCCGACGCAGGACATCGTGCCGAAGGTCACTACGACCGAGGACGAGCCAGGTGCCGCGGCGGCCACGGTTGAGACCGCATCCGATGAGGAGAAGCCGTGATGGACGACGCCCCCACTCAGCCCGTCACGGCCGTCGGGGCGCAGTCGCAGCAGCCCCCGCGCATCCGCATCGCCCTCGTCGACGACCAGGAGCTGTTCGTCTACGGCATGCGGATGCTCGTGGAGTCGCAGCCGGACCTCGAGCTGATCGGCACCGCGGCGGATGGCGAGGAAGCCGTAGAGCTGGTCATTGCTGAGCGCCCCGACGTGGTGCTCATGGACATCCGCATGCCGGGCCTCAACGGCATCGCCGCGACGAGGCGCATCTTGGAAGCTGCGCCGTACGCCGATGAGACCGGGCCGCGCCCGCGCATCGTCATGCTGACGACGTTCCGGCAGGATGAAGCGGTGCTGCAGGCCATGCACAACGGCGCGAGCGCCTACGTGACGAAGGATGCGACGCCCGAGATGCTGCTCGACACGATCCGCGCCGTGCACGCTGGCGACGCCCCGACCATGCCGGTCGGGCGTATCGCCCGCGGCGCCGCCCCGACCGCGGATCCCGCCGAGATCGCCCCACGCCCGGACCTCGCGATCGCTGCCCTCTCACCCCGCGAGCGCGAGATCTTCCTCCTCGCGGCGAAGGGGCTGCGCAACAGCGAGATCGCGGCAGCCGCGTTCGTGAGCGAGGCGACCGTGAAGACGCACGTGCGCAACGTGCTCGCGAAGCTGGAGCTGTCGAGCCGCGCGCAGATCGTCGTGTTCGCCTACGAGCACCGCCTCGTCACGGGCTGACCGACTTCCTGACGCACGCCCGCGGCGGCCCTCCCGAGCGCAGAGCTTGGGCTCGGTCGGGCGTCGCGCGAGGCTGAACCGGCGGCGCTGCTTCGACGCACCTCGACTTGACACCGCTGTCCTCACGGACAAAAGTACAACTGGTACAGACCAGTGAGTCATCTCGAGAAGCGGAGCCCGCAGAATGATCATCAGCGCCGCGAACGTCATCACTCAGGAACGTCATCTCTCGCCCGGCTGGGTGGAGATCAACGGCGACTCCCTGCTCAGCGTTGCCGCGGGGCGGCCCCCGGCCGACCGGGGCGACGTCGTCGACCTCGGGGACGCGACGATCGCGCCCGGCTTCGTGGACGCGCACGTGCACGGCGGCGGCGGCGCTTCGTTCGATGGCGGCGATCGGGATTCCGCCGCGAAGGCGGCACGCACGCACCTCGAGCACGGCACGACCTCGCTCGTCGCGAGCCTCGTCACGGACGCGGTCCCGGCGATGTGCGATTCGATCTCGGGCCTGGCGACGCTCGTCGAGGAGGGGACGCTCGCGGGCATCCACCTCGAGGGGCCGTGGCTCAGCCCCCTGCACCCGGGCGCCCACGCGCAGCAGCATCTCATCGCGCCGAACGGCGAGGACATCGCCACCCTCCTGAAGGCCGGGCGCGGTCACGTGCGGATGGTCACGCTCGCGCCTGAGCTGCCAGGTGGCCTCGACGCCATCCGGACGCTCACCGAGGCCGGGGTGGTCGCGGCGATCGGGCACACGGATGCGACGTACGACGTCGCCCGTGACGCACTCGACCAGGGCGCTACGGTCGGCACGCACCTGTTCAACGCGATGCGGACGCTGCACCACCGCGAACCCGGCCCGGTCGCGGCGCTCCTCGAGCACCCTGACGCGGTGATCGAGCTCATCGCGGATGGCACGCACCTGCATCCCGCGGCCCTCCGCCTCGCCGCGGTCGCGAAGCCGCACCAGTTCATGCTCGTCACCGATGCCATGTCGGCGGCGTGCATGCACGATGGCGACTACGTGCTCGGCTCGCTCGATGTCGAGGTGCGGGGCGGCGTCGCCCGCCTTACGGAGGGCGGCGCCATCGCCGGGTCGACGCTCACGATGGCCCAGGCCGTGCAGTACGCCGTCGGCGTCGCCGGCCTGCCGCTCGTCGACGTCGTGCGCGCCGCGACTGCGACACCCGCCGCGACCCTCGGGCTCGAGAGAGTCGGTGCGCTGGTCGCCGGGAACTCTGCCGACCTCGTCGTCCTGGATGCGTCGCTTGGCGTGCAGCGCGTCATGCGGCGCGGCGAGTGGGTGCGCTGAGCGTCACCGCTCGGCCGCGGCCCGCTGAGGCCGCGTCCACCCCCGGCGTCGAACCGCCTCAGCCGTTGCACCGTGTTGGCTTTTGCTAACTCTGATGGGTTTTTACCCATCACCAGTCACCGAAACCCATCACGCGCATCCGGAAAACCCATCAGCGTCGCCGGAACCCATCAAACTCGGGCGCGGAAACCACCAGCGACGCGAGAACCCACCACGAACGCCCGTGGCGCGGATCGGCCTGCGACAGCCGATCTGCGCCACCGGCCAGGTGGGCCCGCCTACGCCTGCGGCTGCACCCCGGCGCGGTGCTCGACCGTGTACCGGTAGTAGTCGGCCATGGTGAGCTCGGATGCTGCGGCTTCGTCGATGACGATCGTCGCGCGGCGGTGCAGCTGGAGCACGGAGCCGGGCCACATCGAGGAGACGGGGCCTTCGACCATGGCTGCGACGGCGCGCGCCTTCGACGCGCCTTGGGCGACGAGCACGACGCTTCTCGCGTCGAGGATGGTGCCGAGTCCCTGGGTGAGGCAGTGCACCGGCACGTGTTCCGGCTTGTCGAAGAAGCGCGCGTTGTCGTCACGCGTCTTCGGGGCGAGCGTCTTGACGCGGGTGCGCGAGGAGAGCGAGGACGTGGGCTCGTTGAAGCCGATGTGCCCGTTGGCGCCGATGCCGAGGAGCTGCACATCGACGCCTCCCGCGGCGAGGATCTTGGCCTCGTAGTCGACGCAGGCCGCGTCGAGGTCGGAGGCGAGCCCGTCTGGGACGTGCACGCGTGCAGGGTTCAGTCCGAGCGGTTCGACGACCTCGCGCCCGACCACTGCGTGGTAGGACTCCGGATGCGATCGGGGGATGCCGACGTACTCGTCGAGCGCGAAGGCGGTCACCCGGCTGAAGTCGAGTCCCGCGTCCCTGCGGGCGGCGAGCGTCCGATACGTCTCCAGGGGGCTCGAGCCCGTGGCGACTCCCAGCACTGCTTCCGGGTTTCCCGCGACGACATCCGCGATGCGTCCGCCTGCGAAAGCACCGACTTCTGCCGGCCCGGCCATGATGACAACTTCCATGCGCTGCTCCTAGGGATCGACGAAGATCGGTGTTCCTCAGCCCAGTCTCATGGATCGCGAGCCTGATCAGCGAGGCGTGTTGCGCATCACCTTACCGACAATCCCCCGAGTGGTCTAGTCCAGAAGAACGGAAGGGGTGAGCTGCCGAACCCGGCAGCCCACCTCTCGACCCCGGCGACGGGTCAGCCTCAGCGCAGCTTCAGCTCGATGTCGCCGCCGCCGAGCACGATGACCGGCGTGACGGCGGGATGCCCGGCCGCACGGATGGCCTCGAGGTCGAACCGCAGCAGCGGGGTGCCCTCGGTGACCACATCCCCGACCGAGACGAGGGTCTCGAACCCCTGACCCTTCATCTCCACGGTGTCCACGCCGACGTGGACAAGCACCTCGGTGCCATCGCCGAGCGTCATCGCGACCGCGTGGCTCGTCGGGAAGAGGTGAGCGACCGTGCCGTCGGCAGGAGCCCACACGGTGTCGCCCGCCGGCTCGACTGCGACGCCTGGCCCCATGATGCCCTCGGAGAAGGTCGCATCCGGAACCTCGGAGAGCGGCACGACCCGGCCGGCGACCGGCTGACGCAGCGTGAGCACCGTCTTCGTGGCGACGCCGCCCTGCGAAACCTCGCCCGCGCCTGCATCAGCCGCGACGACCGGCGCGGCGACTGCCCGAGCTGGAGCTTCGACGCGGCCGGCGATGAGGTCCTCCATCGCGTCCTTCACGAACTGCACCTCGAGGCCGTAGATGACCTGCACGGACTTCCCGCCCGGCTTCATGATGCCCGCAGCCCCCGCGCGGCGGATCGCCGCGTCGTCGACCTTCGACACGTCGGCGATCTCCATGCGGAGCCGCGTGGCGCAGTTGTCGAGCTCGAGCACATTGTCCTTGCCGCCGAGCCCCTTGAGGATCGCGGAGGCCTGGCTCAGGAACTTCGACGACCCTGTCGACGTCTCATCCACTTCGACTTCCTCGTCTTCACGACCCGGCGTCTTCAGGTCGAAGCGCTTGATGATGAAGTAGAACGACACGAAGTAGATGACGAACCAGATGGCGCCCGCCAGGAAGATGGCCCACGGGTTCTGCGCCAGCGGGTTGACCCAGCCGAGCATGAGGTCGATGAAGCCTCCGGAGAAGCCGAAGCCCATGCGCACCGGCAGCAGCGCCATGATGAACATCGAGATTCCGGTGAAGATCGCGTGGACGACGTACAGCGCCGGCGCGAGGAACATGAACGCGAACTCGAGCGGCTCCGTGACGCCGACGAAGAACGACGCGAAGGCTCCAGACAGCAGGATGCCCGCGGTGACCTTGCGGCGGTTGGTCTTGGCCGTGAGGTACATGGCGAGTGCGGCACCGGGGAGGCCGAACATCATGATCGGGAAGTAGCCCGTCATGTACTGGCCGGTGACGCCCGCCGTGCCCGTGCCGTTGAGGAAGTTGCCGAGGTCGTTGATGCCGGCGACGTCGAACCAGAACACCGCGTTCAGCGCGTGGTGCAGGCCGAGCGGGATGAGGAGGCGGTTGAAGAAGCCGTAGAGACCGGCGCCGACCGGGCCGAGCCCGACCATCCACTCGCCGAACGAGACGAGGCCGCCGAACAGCACCGGCCACACGAAGTAGAGGACAAGCGCGACGACGAGGGATGCGCCGGTCGTGACGATCGCGACGGAGCGCTTGCCCGAGAAGAACGACAGGGCGGCCGGCAGCTGGACGTCCTTGAACTTGTCGTAGCAGTAGGCGCCGATGAGGCCGCAGATGATGCCGACGAACGCGTTCTCGATGCGACCGAAGCCGATGTTCACGTCCTCGACGGCGACGCCCTGCAGGGTTGCGACCGTCTCAGGGCTCAGGAGCCGCGTGACGACGAGCCAGGACACGAGTCCCGCGAGCGCGGCGGTACCGTCTGGCTTCGATGCCATGCCGATTGCCACGCCGAGCGCGAAGAGCAGGGGCAGGTTGTCGAGGAGCGCGCCTCCCGCTGCAGTGAAGAAGGCCTGGACGAAGTTCTCACCGGCCGTGTTGAGGATCCAGTACCCGATACCGGACAGGATGGCCGCTACCGGCAGGACAGCCACCGGCAGCATGAGCGACTTGCCGAGTTTCTGGAGATATTTCATGACGAGACTCCGTGGTCAAAGGAAAAGTTAGGGGGACTCTACTTGGAAAATCCGCCCTGGTATAGACCAGAGTTCGTCGGTGGTGCCGTTTACTTCACGAGAAGGGCAGCGTGAGGCGCTCCTGCAGGGGGAAGGTGAGCTCGAAACGATCCGCCGGGAACGTCGCACGCGAGTACGACATGGGCAGGCCACGGGCAATCGCGGCTCGCGTGAGGCGCAGAACCGGGTAGCTCGCGGCGATGCCGAGCACCTCGATCTCCTCCGGGCTCGGCAGCGTGGCGGTCACCACCTCGACACCCTCCGTCGGCAGCAGGTCGAGGGTCTCGAGCATCTCGTAGAGGCTGCCCTTCGCCGTCTCCTCGTTGAGCTGGGGAACCAGCGCCGCGGGAAGCCACTCGTCCTCGAGCGCGAGCGGGCGGTCATCGCCCAGGCGCAGCCGGCGCAGGTGGATGGTCTCGGCGCCCCGTGGGAGCTGCAGGTGCTCATCCACTTCGGCCGGGCGGTCGGAGCTCCGGACGAACGACAGCACCTGGGTCTCGGCGCGCATCCCGTGCTCGCGGACGGCGCTCGCGAAGGACCGCAGCCGGACCTGCAGGGACACGGGCGGGGCGAGCTTCTCCGTGCCGATGCCGCGCTTCGTGCGGACGAGGCCCTCGCGCTCGAGGACATCGATCGCTGCACGCACCGTCATCCGCGCGACTCCGAGCTCCGCTGCGAGCGTGCGCTCCGAGGGCAGCAGCTCGCCTGGCGAGAGCGAGGCGGCGAGGGCGCGAACACCCTCGAGAGCTGTTGAACCACTGAGCCTTGCCATGTCGCAAGTATCCCATCGCGTCCGGACCCGGGCGTGGTCATCCGGCTCGCGATCGCCGCCCCCGCATGCGCGGTGGGTCACTTTACGCCCGTTCGCGGCCTCGGGATGGGCTGAAACTGACCCAACGATCAGCTGGGATGTATGGGCGGCAGCGGGAGCCATGTCGCTCGATCAGGCGCGTGCCGCGCTCCTGCGTACCGCGGGGTCTCGGGCGATGGCACTGATGTTCTCGGTGGCCGCCCAGGAGGAGAGCAGCCGCAGGCCTTCCTCAGATGGGCTTGCGGGGAGTGGCGTGTAGACGGTCATCGTGTGGCCGGGGTCGTCTTCGAGGTCCATGGCGTGGTAGTTCAACTCGAGGAGTCCGACCACTGGATGCTGGAACTGCTTCGCCCCCGAGTAGTGGCGGCGGACGTCATGCGCGGCCCAACGGGTGCGGAACTCGTCGCTGCGGACGGAGAGCTCACCGACGAGGTCGGTGAGCCGCTTGTCGAACGGGGATCGGCCGGCTTCGCGGCGAAGGATCTCGACGTTGACGTTCGCCGCGCGCTCCCAGTCGGGGTAGAGATCGTGCGCCCGCGGGTCGAGGAAGATGAACCGGGAGTGGTTCGCCGGACGCGCGCTGCTCCGGTACATCTCGGAGTAGAGGGCGAAACCGAGGTCGTTGGCGGCCACGATGTCCATGCGGTTGTTGCCGATGATGGCGGCGGCTCCCGTTATCGAGTCCAGGAGATGCTGCGCGGTGGGGCGCAACCCGGTGGCACGCGGCTTCGCGGGGCGCACCTGCGCCCCGAAGTTCGCGGTTCGCGCGAGGTCGCGGAGGTGATCGTGTTCGGCGCGGCTGAGCTGCAGCACTCGAGCGACGGCATCGAGCACGTTGTCGGAGACGCCGGTCAGGTTCCCGCGATCGACACGGGTGTAGTACTCGACACTCACCCCAGCGAGGCGCGCGACTTCGTCTCGGCGAAGCCCGGTGACACGTCGTCGCGTCGTCCCAGGGTCGATGCCCGCCTGTTCCGGTGTCAGCCTGCCGCGGCGGGAGCTGATGAATTCTCGTACTTCGCTCCGGTTGTCCATGAAGGTCACGCTACGACGCGGACCCGAGCCTAGGGGTACCTCTGCTGGAACCCCTTTGGCCCGCCCCTCCCTCCTTCTTCGCACGAGGCGTTGACTGCAGGCATGAGAGAACCGAGCCTCGGTCCCTCGGAGAGGAGCACATGAGCACCATCGCGCCAATCGGAACAGCGAGACGGCTCTCGTTCCCGGTCGTCCTGCTCGCAGTGGGCGCCCTGCTCACCGGATGCGCGAGCACCGCAGCGCCAGGCAGCAGCACCACGGCGGCGGTGACGACCGACCCGGGCCAGGTGACGGACCACGAGCCTTCGCCCACGGAGAGCCAGGTCCCCGAATCGGAGGAATTGACGAACATGACGACGAACATCACCATCACCATGGGTGACACCACGGTGCGCGGAACGCTCGACGCGAACGCCACGACTGCCGACCTCATCGCGCAGCTGCCCCACGAGCTCTCCTTCGAGGACTTCGGCGGGCAGGAGAAGATCGCGACGCTCCCGACGGCGCTCTCGCTGGACGGGCTGCCCTCCGGAAGCGATGCACCAGCAGGAACCCTCGGGTACTACGCGCCGGACCAGGGCCTCGTCCTGTATTACGAGTCGGTCGGCTACTACCCGGGCATCATCCCCCTCGGCACGTTCGAGGGCGTCGAGGCGGTCCGTGACGCAGCGCCGTCGACTGGAACGGTGTCCGCGGAATGACCTCCCTGCAGTCGCCGACCTCCGACGTCCCGACGGTCCGGAACAGCGCGGAGCCCACCAAGCTCCGGTTGATGGCGCTCGTCGTGCTCGCCCTCATGGGGTTCATCCTCGTCGCCATGGAGACCATGCCCGCGGGCCTCCTGCCCGAGATCGCCGGCGAGCTGGGCGCCTCGGAGGGAATCATCGGATTGTTCGTGAGCGCCTACGCCCTTGGCACCGTCGTCGTGACCATTCCGGCCATCTCGCTGACGCGTCGATTCCGCCGCAAGCCTCTTCTCCTGGTCGGCATCGCGGGGCTTCTCGTCGCGAATGCGGTCACCGCGATCTCCTCCGACATCGCCTTCTCGCTGGGGGCGCGGTTCGTGGCGGGGGCGTTCTCTGGCGTCATCTGGGGCATGCTCGCCCCGTATGCGATCCGCATCAGCCCACCCGCTAGATTCGGTGCCGCTCTCGCGATCGTGTCGATCGGCGCACCCCTGGGGTTCGCGTTCGGCACGCCGCTCGGCGCGTGGATCGGCGCCGTCTCGGACTGGCGTTGGTCGTTCGCGGGCCTGTCTGTGCTTGCTTTCGTCGTCGCCGTCGCCGTCATCCTCTGGGTGCCGGACGCCCCCGGGCAGCGAGCGGTCGCTGGACTGCCATTGGTGAAGGTCTTCGGGCTGCGTGGTGTGCCGATCGTGCTGTCGGTCATCTTCGTGTGGATGCTCGCCCACAGCACCATCTACACCTACGTTGCTCCATATCTTCGCGAGACAGCGACCGGAATCACGCCGGACCTCATGCTGCTCGTCTATGGAGTCGCCTCGCTCGTCGGCGTGGCCGTGACGGGCCTGCTCCTCGACCGACACCCGCGGGCGCTGCTGCACCTGAGCGTCCTGGCCTTCGTCGCGGCGGGCGTGGTGCTGCTCGCGGGGCGGGCCTCGGTACCGGCGTTGCTTGCCGCCGCAGCCCTCTGGGGTGTCAGCTTCGGAGGTGCCTCGCCCCAGCTCCAGAGCGCGCTCACTCGCGCCGGTGGAGAGAACTCCGACGTCGCGAACTCCTTCCTCCCCGTCGCCTTCAACCTCGCGATCTTCGGAGCGGGGATACTGGGCGCCGGACTGCTGGGGGCGTACGGCGCGATGTCGCTTCCCGGCGCGATGATCGTTCTCGGCGCGGTTGCCCTGATCTTGACGTTCTCGGGCCGGCGCTCGGCCTTCTTGCCGTCGACGCCTCGATCAGGCGGGATCCGAGATGCGAGGTGATCGGGCAAACGTCTCGGCGATGCCCGAGCGTCAGCTCACGGTCGGCCAGCCAGCATCGTCGAGCGCCCGCCGTGCGTCTTCGCGGGGTGAGTACGGCAGCCGCTCGGCTCCGATGATGCGGTAGTCGGTGAGGCCGGGGCCGGCCCAGAGGATCGTGTCTCCTTGTCCACTCCTGGCGATGGCGGTGCGGATCGCGGCCGCCGGGTCCGGGATCTCGAGGACCTCGGCGCGGTCGTCGGCGCGTGCGGCTCCCGCCAGGAGTGCTGCACGAATCGCTGACGGGTCCTCGTGGCGGGGATGATGGTCGGTGACGATGAGCACGTCCGAGTGCAGCGAGCTCATGCGTCCCATCAGCTCGCGCTTGCTCGGGTCGCGGTCGCCGTCGGCACCCATCACCATCGTGAGAGTGCCCGGCGTCACCTTGCGCAGTCCGGTCAGCGTGTGCTCGAACGCCGCCCCGTTGTGCGAGAAGTCGAGGAGAACGAGCGGCCCGGTCGCGCCGGAGACGCGCACGCCCCGCCCGGGCACCTCGACCTGGAGCCCGTCCGCGGCGAGTGCGTCGCGGATCGCGTCGAGGCGGTAGCCGGCCTCCACGAGCATCGCGATGGCAAGGCCCGCGTTGGCCGCCATGTGACGCCCGATCAGGGAGACTCTGCTGCGCAGCTGCTGTCCGTCCGGCGCCGTGAGCTCGAAGCCGGTGGACTCCGCGCTCGAGTCGGTGACTCGCAGCCGCCAGGCCGCGTTGACACCTGGATGCGAGGAGATGGTGGTCACCGGAACGCGCGCCTCGGCGGCGAGGCGCTGCCCGTACGGGGTATCGACGGAGACGACGGCCCGCCTCGTATGCGCGGGCGTGAACAGCGCGGCCTTGGCTGCGAAGTACGCGTCCATGCTCGGGTACTCGTCGAGGTGGTCGTGGCTGAGGTTCGTGAATCCGACGACGTCGAACAGCACGTGGTCGACCCGTGCGCGGCTCACACCATGGGCGCTCACCTCGACGGCGATCGCCTCAGCGCCCTCCTCGCGCATCGCCGCGAGGAGGGCCTGCAGTTCCGGTGCTTCCGGGGTGGTGAGGCGACTCGCGACGACACGGCCCCGGATGCGCCGCTCGGCGGTGCTGCTCAGCCCGGCGACGACACCGAGCTGCCCGAGCAGGGCGTGCAGCAGGTAGGTGGTGGAGGTCTTGCCGTTCGTGCCGGTGACCCCGAACAGCTGCGGGGGCGCGCGCTCGTCCTGGTACATCCACGACGAGATCGCGGCGAGCTGTGCCCGCAACCGCTCGAGCAGCACGACGGGGAGGCCGGAGGCTGCTGCGAGCTGCGCACCGGACTGGTCCGTCAGCACCGCAACTGCTCCAGCCGTCGCCGCGTCCGTCGCGAAGCGGGCCCCGTGCGCGTGGCGCCCGGGGAGGGCGACGAACAGGTCGCCGGGTGCGACGTCGAGGGATGCGACGGCAAGCCCGCCCAGCGGCACGGTCGCCTCGAGGTCGGCATCCTCGGCCGGGCTGAGGTGCTCTCCGCCGAACTCTTCGATCAGTTCGTCGAGCGTGCGACGCCCCAGCGCGGCGGGTCGGAGCAGCTTCGGTCGGACCGTCGCCGCGTCGTCCCGCACCATCACCGTGCCCGACTGTCGTTGCCGCGTGACCCCACGCCTCCGTGCCGGCGGTAGGCGAGGAGCGCCGCTCCGGCGCCGAGAAGGCCGATGCCCAAGCGCCGTGCCTGCGCGGATCTCCAGCCGTCCGTGACCGATGGGATGGGGGAAAAGCGATTCGGGCTCGACACCTTCCCGAAGCTACGCGGCGGCTCCGACGTCCCGCACGGCCTTGACTTCCCAGGCAGACTCCGTCTCGGAGTCGGTCAGCCGATGCTGACCTGCGACTTGTCGAAGGCGACGTAGCCGGCGAAGTCGTGCCCGACCTTCTCGGCCGCGCCCGCGAACGGCTCCGGGTAGCTCCAGGCGGCGTCGCGGTGCGTCTCGCCATCCGTCACCACGTCCCAGTACTGTGCGTGCCCCTTCCACGGGCACGTGTACTGCGTCGCGCTCTCGGTGAATGCCCCTGACGTCAGCGACGACGGCGGGAAGTAGTGGTTGCCTTCGATGCCGACGAGCTCGGACTCGGGCGCTTCGGCGATGACGGTTCCGTTGACAGTTGCCTTCATGATGCTTCCTCCGATGGGTAGCGAGTGGGGAGACGGGAAGCGTCGCCCCACAGGCTGGGAGAACGGTGATGCCTGTGGATGAGCGCCGCGCATACCTGGGAGAACGTCGGCAGAGCCACGGGCCGATTGCCCTACTCTCAACGGCGGGGTTCCGCGCCGGGGCTCCGCTCCCCCGCCACTGGAAGGCCTTCCGTTGTCGCACTCCGATCGCTCCCGCCCGTATCCGCTCGGCTTCAGCACCGTCGCCGGCCGCTCGAACTTCGCCGTCTACTCCGAGACCGCCGACGCCGTATACGTGTGCACGTTCGACGGGTCGGGCGCCGAGACGCGCACCCTGCTCGAGGAGCGCACGGGCCACGTGTTCCACGGTTTCGTCGACGCGCTGCAGGTCGGCTCCCGCTACGGGATCCGCGTCGACGGCCCGTGGGCGCCGGAACAGGGCCTCCGGCACAACGTGAACAAGCTTCTCCTCGACCCCCACGCCAGCGCGATCGAGGGCCAGTACAACTGGTCGCAGGCCGTGTTCGGCCACGACATGAACGAGCCCGAGCAGCGCGATGACACCGACTCGGCGGGCTCCGTGCCCCTGAGCGTCGTCACCGATCCGAGCTTCGACTGGGGTGACGACGCCTCGCCGCGCGTCCCGCTCGACCAGACCGTCATCTACGAGGTGCACGTGAAGGGGTTCACGCAGCTCCACCCGGAGGTGCCGGAGGAGATCCGCGGAACGTACGCCGGCCTCGCTCATCCCGCCGCCATCAAGCACCTCGTCGACCTCGGCGTGACCTCCGTCGAGCTGCTCCCCGTGCAGCAGTTCGTGCAAGACAGTCACCTCGAGGAGAAGGGGCTCCGCAACTACTGGGGCTACAACTCGATCGGGTTCTTCGCGCCGCACGGCGACTACGCCGCGGCGGGTGACGGCGGCGGGCAGGTCGCCGAGTTCAAGGAGCTCGTGAAGGCCCTGCACGCCGCGGGCCTCGAGGTGATCCTCGACGTCGTCTACAACCACACCGCCGAGGGCAACCATCTGGGCCCGACGCTGTCGTTCAAGGGCATCGACAACGCCGCCTACTACCGGCTGGTTGACGGCGACGAGAGCCACTACTTCGACACGACGGGCACCGGCAACAGCGTCAACGTCAGCCATCCGGCGGCGCTCGGCCTCATCATGGACTCGCTGCGCTACTGGGTGACGGAGATGCACGTCGACGGGTTCCGCTTCGACCTCGCCACGACCCTCACCAGGCAGGGCGGCGACGCGGAGCTGCACAGCGCGTTCCTCACGCTCATCCAGCAGGACCCGGTGCTCGCGCCCGTGAAGATGATCGCCGAGCCGTGGGATACGGCCGGCTACCAGGTGGGCGGGTTCCCTGCGGACTGGTCGGAGTGGAACGGCAAGTTCCGCGACGACGCCCGTGACTACTGGAACGGCAGCGACGCAACGCTCGGCACGACGGCGCAGCGCATCCTCGGCTCCCCCGACGTGTACGAGGCGAGCCGCCGCTCGCCTCTGTCGAGCGTGAACTTCATCACCGCGCACGACGGGTTCACGCTCGCCGACCTCACCTCGTACAACGACAAGCACAACGCCGCGAACGGCGAGGACAACCAGGACGGCGAGAGCGACAACCGCTCGGCGAACGGCGGCGCGGAAGGCCCCACCGAGGACGAGGCCGTCAACGAGCGGCGCGGACGCAAGCGCCGCAACCTGCTCGCGACGCTGCTGCTCTCGGCGGGCGTGCCCATGATCCTCGGCGGCGACGAGCTCGGCCGCACGCAGGGCGGCAACAACAACGCCTACTGCCAGGACAACGAGATCTCCTGGTTCGACTGGGAGGCCGTGGACGCCGACCTGCTCGAGTTCACGCGCACGCTCATCTCGCTGCGCGCCGAGCATCCGGCGCTGCGCCCAGTCTGGTTCAGGCAGGCACCGGATACGGGCGCAGACGCCACGGTGGACGTGCTGCGGTCGGATGCGCTTGGCTTCGACGACGCCGACTGGGACAACCCGGAGGCGCGCTCCATCGCGTTCGTGTTCTCGCACACGGGAGCTGACTCCTTCGCCCTGCTGCTGAACGCAGCCGAGAACGCCGTCGAGTTCACCGTCCCGGATGCGCCGCACGGCACCTGGGAGCTGGCGCTCTCCAGCGACAGCGAGCAGCTGGTCAGCGACCCCGTGACGACGCTCATGGTCAAGGAGGGGTCGTTCACGCTGCTGCGCTCGCCCGCCCAGCGCTGACCCTCACTCCCCCCGCGTGGCCTCTCCGGTGTGCACCCTCCGGAGAGGTCCACGTGTGCCCCACGTTCCCCAGCGCCAGAACCATTCGAGTGGGCCCTGCGTGAAGAACCGGAGCCAGAGCGTGCTCGCGACCCACTGGAGCGCGAGGATGCCGACGACGATGCTCAGCAGCAGGGTCCAGGAAGTGCTGCGGGGCAGGTTGAAGAGCAGGCCAGCAGCGAGCATCAGCGGAGCGGCGGCGACGTAGTTGGTGAGTGCCATCTTGCCGAGCGGCGCGAACGCGAGCTGGAGGCCGCGGGCGGCGCGGGTCGTCATGAGCAGCGACAGCAGTGCGACGTAGGCGCCGGCCATCGCGAATCCGGCGAGCCCGGATGCGAGGTCGAAGCCCGACATCTTTATGTCGCCCGCCTGCCACAGCGCGAGCGGGATCGAGGCAACGGTGAAGGCGAGCAGCGCGACGACTGAGCCGGCGCGGGACCGCCCGATCCCCTGCACGATGCCGTAGCGGGTGAGGGCCGCTCCAAGAAGGAAGACGCCCGGGATCAGCGTGAGGCCGCCACCTGTGAGCGCGAAGCTCGCGCCGATGAGGACCGCGGCGCCCACGGCAACGGCCCAGCGCGGCAGCCAGGTGCTGGGGAGCAGCACGATGAGGCCGGCGATCGCGTACGGCCACAGCGCCGAGCCGCTCTGCAGGAGCTCGAAGGGGATGCCGATGGCCAGCAGGAGCAGGAGTCGCCTGAGCAGGACCAGCCTTGGCCGTGGGGAGCGGCGCTTCGCCGATTCGAAGAAGAGCGCGAAGCCGATGCCGAAGAGCAGGGAGAAGATCGGGAAGAAGCGCTGCTGCACGAACAGCTGCAGCCACCCGCTCGGGTCGCCGAGGTTGGTGGGCTGGGGAATGCCGGTGTCGTAGCCGAAGTGCACAAGCGGGGCGATGTTGACGAACAGGATGCCGCAGAGGGCGACGCCGCGGATGACGTCGAGGGCAGCGATCCGCTTGCCGGATGCAGGCAGGGCAGCAGATGCGTCGGGCGCGGCGGAGATGCGCTCGGGGGAAGAGAGGGAGGTCAAGACGGGCCTTTCGCGGCGCGGCCCGGATCTCGGGATTGGCGCGACGACCCATCATCAGCCGGGAACTCGGCGGCTCGCGTCCTGCGCTGGAAGGACCCGCGTCATCCGCTGGGCTGACGGGACCACAGCTGCCCGGCTCCCAAGCCGGCCCCTACTCTTCGACCCAGGGCCGGGTGAGAACGGCGTCCATCTCACCGCGTACAACCTCGGCGAAGATCAGGAGAGCCTCGTTCCGGGGCACATCGGAGAGCACAAGCTCGGGGTCGTGTGGTCGTGCGGCGTGCGCGAGCACCACGGTCCCGGACGAGTAGGCGGTGACGAACCAGCCGTACGGGTCACCGGCACCGACGTCCGGCTCATCGTCACTCGCACCGTCGAGTTCGGGGAGGAGGGCCGGCAGATCCTCGACTCGAGCGGGATCCGACGAGCCGTCGAGGTGCATCACTCTCATGCCGGGCAGAATACGACCCCGCGATGGGTGCCCCCTCGGCGCGAGCGCCCGCCTGCGACATCGACAACGATTCGGACGCCGCTCGACTCGATCACGCCGGCTCGCAACTCCTGCCCCTAGCCTGCGTGCCATGGCACCCGCATCCACTGACCCCGTCCACCTCCCGGCCCGCGTGATCATCGTCCACGGCTTCCGCGCGAACGTCGACGCGCACTGGTTCCCGTGGTTACGGGAAGCCCTCGCCGACCGGGGCATCGAGGCGACGAGCGTCGAACTTCCGCTGCCGGAGGCGCCGAACGCCGCCGACTGGCAGCGCGAGGTCGCGCTCGCGTTGGGAACCCCCGACGAGCGGACCTGGATCGTGGGCCATTCGCTCGGCGCCGTGACGGCGCTCCGCGCGCTGGCGGCGCAACTCGGTGACTGGCGTCTCGGCGGCGTCGTCTTCGTGTCCGGCTTCACCGGCACGCTTGACACGCTCCCCGACCTCGACGAGTACCTCGCCGACGACGTGGATGCGGAACGCGTCGCCGACCGCATCAACACTCGCGTCGTCATCCGCTCGGACAACGACACCCTCGTGCCTCCCGGCGCATCCGATGCCCTCGCGCGCCGACTCTTCGCCGAGGTCCGCGTGCAACCGGGCGCCGGGCACTTCCTCGAAGCGACCGGCGTGACCTCGCTGCCGGTCGTCCTCGACGCGCTCCTCCAGGCCCGCCCCGCGCCCCGAACCTGAGCGATTCCTGAAAACGCAAAACGAGTTTGTGACACATCGGGGGTCGCCTGCGTCTCACCTGTACAAGCCCACACGGTGCACCGGCACCAGGCAGAGACCAGAAAGAAGAGCATCATGGCGAACACGACACCCACCACCGCTACCGCCCCCAAGACGGCTCAGACGTCCAGCAGCGTCGTCCCCACGAACACCTCGGGCGGACGCGGCACGACGACGATCGTCGACAGCGTCGTCGCTCGCGTCGCAGGGATCGCCGCTCGTGACGCTCGCGGCGTCTACGACCTCGGCGGCGGCGCGGCCCGCGCCATCGGCGCCATCCGCAACGCGATCAACGCGACGGACCAGAGCCAGGGCATCAACGTGGAGGTCGGCGAGAAGCAGGTCGCGGTCGACGTGACCATCGTCGCCGAGTACCCCGTCTCGCTGCAGGACGTGGCCGACGGCGTCCGCGCCGACGTGATCCGCGCCATCGAGACCATCGTTGGCCTCGAGGTCACCGAGGTCAACGTCACGGTCAACGACGTGCACCTCCCCTCCGAAGACGACAGCAACGACAAGACGGAAGAAGCGCGAGTCCAGTGAACACGGCATCCCTCACCCGAACCGGCATCCTCATCGGCGCGGTCCTCGCGCTCACCTGGATCATCCTCGGCTTCTGGGCGTTCTTCTTCGTCGCCATCGCGATGATCATCGGCGGCGTCATCGGACGCATCCTCGAAGGAAAGCTCGACGCGACCGCCCTCGTTGACGTCATCCGAGGACGGAACACCTCCTCATGAGCGCCGCCGCGACCACACTCAGCGGCGCGGCGCAGCGAGGCACAACACGACTCACCGCGAAGGCCCTGACTCGTCTTGCGTCAGCTGTCGCCGGTGACGCGCTCGGGGTCGACGCTGGCAGCGTCAGCGTCGACCTCGACGACCACAACGGCAAGCTCGCGTTGCGCGTGAGGACCCCCATCCGGGTTCCCTCGCTCGCCCGAATCCGCGAGCAGCCGAGCGCGCTCGAGCGCAGCGGCGGCCCACTCCTCGAGCGAGTCGAGACCGCGAAGACCACCATCCGTGACCGCGTGCAGACCCTCAGCGGGTCCCAGGTCGGCCTCGTCACCATCCGCGTGACCGGGCTCAACATCAAGGCAGAGGAGCGAGTCAGATGAGCACCAACACCTCCCTGTACTCGCGCCTCTCCCGGCGAGAGACGCACTCGCCCCGCTCGGCGCTCGCGATCACCCTCACCGTGCTCCTCATCCTCGTCGCGGCCTGGATCGGCACCGAGATCGTGCTATCGCTGCTCGCCCTCCCGGCGCTGCTCGTCGCACCGGCGGACATGTTCGCCTCGGCGCTCGGCGTGCTCGAGCAGCCCGCCCAGTACGTCGGCATCGCCGGCGTGGTCGTCGCGATCATCGGCCTCGTGCTGCTCATCGCAGGCCTCGCCCCCGGACGACGAGCCAGGCACACGCTCACCTCCACCCGCACCGCGACGGTCGCGGACAACGCGGTCATCGCGTCCGCCCTCGCCCGCCACGCGGCGCACGCCGGCAACGTGAGCCCGGACAACGTCACCGTGTCGGTGTCCCACCGACGCGCCGACGTGCACCTCACCCCCGCATCCGGGCTCCCGGTCGACGCGTCCGCCATCACGGCCGCCGTCAACCAGCAGCTCGAACGGTACGAGCTGAACCCCCGCGTCACCGCCAAGGTGCGCGTCGCAGAGAACGGGAAGGTCGGCGCATGAACAGCACCAACCGAGGCCTGAACCGGCTCCTCATCACCGCCACAGGCCTCCTCCTCCTCATCATCGGCGCCGCCGCATCCATCGGCGCATGGCTGCCCGGAGCGAAAGACACCTGGACTCCCATCTCCGAAGGCGTGAACACGCAGACCAGCAGCTGGCTCCAGCAGACCCCGTTCCCGGGCGCTGACTTCAGCTGGCTCCTCATCGCCGTCGTCGCGATCCTCGCGATCGCCATCATCCTGCTCCTGGTGTTCGCCCTCCGCCAGGGACAGGGACGGACCGGCACGATCGTCAGCGACCGCACGCCGGACACCGGGCGCACCATCGTGGACGTGTCGGTTGCCCGCGACGCCCTCTCGGATGCGCTCGACGCCCGCGACGAGTTCCTCACGACAAGCGTCTCCGCGTACGACGTGAAACGCACCCCTGTGCTGAAGGTGTCGGCCACGTGCCGACGCGGCGTCTCACCTCGAGACGCGACGGAGATCGTCGAGCAGAACCTCGAGGCCCTGGATGCACTCCTCGGCCGGCAGGTGCCCGTGCTGCTCCAGCTCAGCGGCGGCTTCCGCGCCCGAGTGCAGCAGTCGACGCGCCTCCAGTAGGACTCACCACCACAACTCCCCACCGCGGCACCGCGATTCGACGGCACCGCAACCCCCAACAGAAAGGAACTGCCATGAGCGCAGGAGACAAGATCAAGAACGCAGCTGAAGAGTTCGGCGGCAAGGCCAAGGAAGCAGTTGGCAAGGTCACCGACAACGAGCAGCTCATCGCCGAAGGCAAGGCCGACCAGGCCAAGGCCAACGTGAAGCAGGCGGGCGAAGACGTCAAGGACGCCTTCAAGAAGTAGCTCACACCAGCACAGCGAAGCGGCAGTCGACCTTCGGGTCGGCTGCCGCTTCGTCGTGCGCCGTCGTTTCGGTGCTGGCTAGTGCTTCCCGCCGGTCAGGAGCTGTTGCAGTCGTTCCAGCACCTGACGGACGGTCTGGTCGAGGATCTCGGCGGGCTCCCCGTCGAAGTCGTGACGTTCGCTGCCCACGACACCGTCGACACTCCATCCCAGGAACACGGTGCCTTCCGGTTCGCCCTCTTCCGGTCCGGGGCCGCCCGCACCGGTCGTCGCGATGGAGATGTCGGACTCAAGCAGCCGTGCCACGCCGACCGCGAGTTCCTCGGCGCACCGGGCCGAGACGACCGGGCCGGGCGTCACGCCGAGGACGCGCTGCTTCACCTCCGTCTGGTAAGCGACGACCCCGCCGCGCAACCACGTCTTCGTGTCAGGTCCGCTGCCGAGCGTGGAGGCGACCCTCCCGCAGGTCAGAGACTCGGCCACACTCAGCGTGCGGCCCGTCTCCGCGAGTCGTTCGGCGATGGTCTCGATGAGGTTCTCGTCACTGAGCTGTGCCATTGCAGCATCGTAGGAACGCGTGCTGAACGGCGGCGGAGTACCTGGTGAGCGTGTCCGCAGAGCGACGCCGGAGTCCTGCCCGGGGCTGGCTGAGCAGTTACGCGCGGTCGATCGGGATCCAGGTGTCCGGTGAGCCGGCGCTCCGACCGCAGGGAGGACCGGCGCCGTCGAGGGGCAGATCGTCTGCAGACGATGGGGTGCGCGGCGGGCGACGGAGATCGAGCACCGCACCACCGAGTTCTGGCAGTACACGGACACCCCTGCCGGCACGTTCTGGAGCACCATCCCGACCGGCAAGTCGGCCGAGGGGGTCTTTTCGATCACCTTCGGGGTGCCGTTCGACGACGCCAAGTACTTCCGCGGGCGCGACACCGACAACCGCCAGGTCTCGCGCTGTCCCGACGAGACCTGCTGCCGGCGACCCGACCCGGCGCTCGCGGCCCGCTGGGCGGGACGCGCGTGGCCGAGCGCGCGACTGCACGCGCAGATCCTCGCATCCCTCCCAGCGGGCCGCTTCCCAGGCGTCGACGACAGCGAGATCTACGCTTATCTGGAACGGCACGCGCCCTGATCTCCGGGCCGCGAGCACTCCCCCGCACGACCGATCGGAGCATCACGATGACCCACGCCGAGCACCTCGACGATCTGACCATCGAGGAGAAGGCGTCCCTGACGAGTGGTGGCAGCTTCTGGTCGACGAAGGCGGTCGATCGAGTTGGCGTCCCGGCGGTGACGCTGACGGATGGCCCGCACGGCGTGCGCTTGCAGCGTGAGGGTGGCGACCACCTCGGGCTCGCTGACAGCGTGCCCGCCACCTGCTTCCCGCCCGCCGTGGCGCTCGGCGCGAGCTGGGATGCGGACCTCGCACGCCGGGTCGGAGTCGCGCTCGGCGAGGAGGCAAAGGCGGAGGGCGTCGGCGTGCTGCTCGGCCCCGGCATCAACATCAAGCGCTCCCCGCTCTGCGGCCGCAACTTCGAGTACTTCTCGGAGGACCCGCTCGTGAGCGGCGTCATGGGCTCAGCACTCGTGGGCGGGCTGCAGAGCCAGGGCGTCGGCTCCTCGCTCAAGCACTTCGCCGCGAACAACCAGGAGACCGACCGGCTGCGGATCAGCGCTGACGTCGACGAGCGCCCGCTGCGCGAGATCTACCTGCGCGCCTTCCAGCGCGTCGTCACCGAGCAGCAGCCGTGGACGGTCATGTGCTCGTACAACAAGATCAACGGCGTCTACGCCTCCGAGAACCACTGGCTCCTCACGACCGTGCTGCGGGAGGAGTGGGGCTACGAGGGCCTCGTCGTCTCCGACTGGGGCGCCGTCGACAACCGGGTCACCGGCGTCGCCGCCGGGCTCGACCTCGAGATGCCGTCCAGCGGCGGACGCACGGATGCTCAGCTCGTGGATGCGGTGCGCTCCGGCGACCTCGACGAGCAGCACGTGACCACGGCCGCCCGCCGTGCGCTTGAGCTCGTCGACAAGATCGTCGCGGGCGCAGACGAGTCTGCGAGCTACGACGCCGACGAGCACCACGCGCTCGCCCGCGAGGCGGCTGGACGCAGCATCGTGCTGCTCAAGAACGACGGCGACCTCCTGCCCCTCGACCTCGGCTCCGACGACACCCTCGCGGTCATCGGCGAGTTCGCGCGCACGCCCCGCTACCAGGGCGCCGGCAGCTCGCTCATCAACCCGACCCGCCTCGACGACGCCCTCACCGAGCTGAGCCGGGTCGCCGGCGACCGGGTGCGGTTCGCGCCCGGTTTCACGCTCGACGACTCCGGAGACACCGAAGCGCTGCGAGCGGATGCGGTCAAGACCGCCGCGAGCGCATCCGTCGCCGTGCTCTTCCTCGGCCTCCCCGCGCACGAGGAGTCCGAGGGCTTCGACCGTGAGCACATCGACCTCCCCGCCGACCAACTCGAGCTCCTCGCCGCGGTGCAGGCCGCGAACGAGAACGTCGTCGTCGTGCTCTCCAACGGCGGCATCGTGCGCACCTCGACCTGGCAGCACCTCGCGCCTGCCATCGTCGAGGGCTGGCTGCTCGGCCAGGCCGGCGGCGGCGCGACCTCCGACGTGCTCTTCGGCGTCGTCAACCCCTCTGGGCGCCTCGCCGAGACCATCCCGGTGCGCCTCGATGACTCCCCGGCCCACCTCGGGTTCCCCGGCGCGTTCGGCCACGTCCGCTACGGCGAGGACATCTTCGTCGGCTACCGCGGCTACGACGCGCGAAGCACCGAGGTCTCGTTCCCGTTCGGCCACGGCCTCTCGTACACGAGCTTCGCCTACGACAACCTCGCCGTCGAAGTCCAGGACGGCGGCCTGCGCATCCAGGTGGAGGTCGCGAACACGGGCAGCCGGGACGGGCGTGAGGTCGTGCAGGTCTACACGGGCCTCCCGGGCTCCGCTGTACCGCGCGCGATTCGCTCGCTGACCGCGTTCTCGGTCGTGGAGGTCGCGGCCGGCTCGACGGCAGCCGTCACCATCGAGGTTCCGCGCTCTGAGCTCGCTTACTTCCACCCGGTCGCCGGGCAATGGACGGTGGAAGGCGGCGAATACCGCATCGAGGTGGGTGCCTCGAGCCGCGACATCCGCGCCTCGACGCGGGTGTCGGTCGCGGGTGACGAGCTCGCGCTCACCCTCGACGAGACGTCGACGATCGCCGAATGGCTGGACGACGAGCGTGGAGGCCCGCTGCTCCGCTCCGCCCTCCTCGAAGGGGACAGCGGACTGGCCGGGATGCTGGCCGACCCGGAGATGCTCAAGATGATCGGGTCCATGCCGCTCGGGCGCGTCGCTGCGTTCCCAGGAAGCCCCCTCGACGAGTCGGCGCTCGGCGAGCTCGTGGCGAGCGCGAAGCGCTAGACGCAGCACACTGTGCCGGTTCGGGAGCTCCCGGACCGGCACGCCGGGTCGGGACGGGCCAGTCAGGTCAGTCGGGTCAGGCGGGCAGCACCACGCTGACCTGCGCCCGCACCTGCTCGACGATCTCGTCGTCCGACAGCGAGGCGTTGACCGACGCCGCCATGGTGGTGAACATGATCGCGGAGACGACCTGCGCGAGTGCGCGCGCGGTGTCGGCCGTCGCCGCGGTCTCGCGGTCGATGACGTCAGCGACGAGGTCCTGCGTCTGGCTCGTCAGTTTCAGCGCCTCGGCGTGCCGCGGCTCCTGGGGATCACCGAAGACCATCTCGCGCAGGTAGGTGCGGCCGTTCTCGGCCTGCTTGCGGTTGCACGCCACGACGGGGCGAAGCACGGCAAGCACGCCGTCGAGGGCCCCAGTCGCTTCAGCTGAGGCCGCGCGGCCCTCTTCGAGCGCGGTCTCGTACATGGAGTTCTGCACGAGCAGCAGCAGCTCGCCTTTGGTCTTGGCGTAGAGGAAGAGCGTGCCGGTGCCGATGTCGGCCCGGTCAGCGATCTCCTGCGTTGTGACGTCGTCGACCCCGCGCTCGGCGAAGAGCTCGCCAGCCGCCGCCGTGATGCGCTCGAGCTTGTCGAGCTTGTTCCGCTCGCGGCGTCCCAATGGCCGGCCGTCGGTGGTCATCGGATCTCCTCCGGGAATAGACATTGAGCAGACTCAGTTATGAGTTTAGTCGCTATCGACTGAGGACCGGTGCTCACGCCGATTCTTCCACGCCGCCCCAGGACCTCGTCATCATCACTGACCAGACGACCCGAGCAACAGAAAGACCACCTATGCCCTCACTCAACGGAGCAGTTGTCCTCGTCACCGGCGCGAACGGGGGCATCGGCACGAACTTCGTGCGCGAGGCTCTCGCCCGCGGCGCATCCAGGGTCTACGCCACCGCCCGCACGCCGCGCAGCTGGGACGACGCGCGGATCGTGCCGCTCACCCTCGACGTCACCGACTCGGCATCCATCGCCGCAGTCGTCGACGCGGCGCCGGACGTGACCGTGCTCATCAACAACGCGGGTGCCTCGGTCTCGTCCCCGGGCATCCTGTCCCACAGCGATGAAGAGATTCGGGCGAACGTCGCGACCAACTTCCTCGGACCCGTCTTCCTCGCGCGCGCCTACGCGCCACTTCTCGCGAACCGTGAGGGTGCCGCCATCATCGACGTGCATTCAGCCCTCAGCTGGTACGCGGTCAATGGCATCTACAGCGCCACGAAGGCTGCGCTCTGGTCCGCGACGAACTCGTTGCGCCTCGAGTTGCTCCCCGCCGGCGTCCACGTCGTCGGCGTCCACGTGGGCTGGGTCGACACGGCCATGGCCGCGCACACGGACGACCCGAAGACCGACCCGGCCGCGCTGGTCTCCAAGGTCTTCGACGCGACCGAGGCCGGCGAGTACGAGCTGCTCGCCGACGAGACGTCCGTGCAGTTGAAGGCCGGGCTCAGCGCCCCGCTCGAGGCGGTCTACCCGCAGCTCGGTGGGTCAAGCAGCTAGCAGCAGACCCCCGGATACAGAGTGGCGCGACTCCCAGAGCTCTCTGGAAGCCGCGCCATTCCTGCGTGCATCTGACCAGGCCCCCCAGCGCTACCGGGTGAGGAACTCGACGGCGACCGGCGCGAACTGGTGGTGGTACTGGAAGATGCCGCCGTGGCCCGAGTCGGAGTAGATGACGAGCTCGGAGCCGGAGATGCGCCTGTGCAGGTCGTTGGAGAGCACCGATGGCACCATGCGGTCGTTGTCACCGTTGGCGATGAGGGTCGACTGCCTGACCTTCGAGAGGTCGGAGGGCGCGGAACGGCCGTAGCGCTGGATGGCCCCCAGCTGCGTCTGGAACGCCTTCAGGCTGATCGACGTGTCGCGGTCGACCGTGCGCTCGGACAGCCGGGCGACGAACGCTTTCGCGGCCCGCTTGCCGCGATCGTCGCGGTTGAAGAAGAGGAACTCCTTGATGTCGGAGCGGGTGAGGATCGAGCGGACGAGGTCGAGGTAGGTGACACCGACGACCTTGTCCATGTCCTTGCCGCCGCGCGGACCGGTGCCCGTGAGCACGAGCCGGCGCACGAGGTCGGGGTGCTTGACGACGAGGTCCTGCGCGATCATCCCTCCCATGGAGAAGGAGAAGATGTCGATTCTGTCGTAGCCGAGGGCGGTGATGAACTCGTACGCGTGGTCGGCGGCTTCCTCGATGGTTCTCGGGACGGCTCCCGTTGAGGCGCCGACGCCCCGCTGGTCGAAGGTGATGACGTGGCGCTTCTGTGCGATGGGGTCGACGATGCGGGGGTCCCAGTTGTCGAGCGTGGCCGCGAGGTGCACGAAGAAGATGACGGGGATGTCTTCCCTCGGGCCCAGCTCACGGTAGGCGTAGCTGATGCCGCCCACGGTGATGCTCTTCGCCGGGGCGAGCGCGTACGAGGTGACGACGGGCTCATTGGATGCGGTGCTCATGGTGTTCTCTCTTGAATCTCGACGAAGGCGGTGCGGACGGCACTCGCTACGGGATACTGACGACCGTTTTGCCGCGAATGCCGCCGCCTCCCAGCGACTCGAGCGCCTGCACAGTCCCGTCAAAGGGGAAGACTCGTCCCACGACGGGTTTGATCGCTCCGCTCTCGACGAGCGCCGAGATCTCCCGCAGCTGCTCACCACTCGCTCTCATGAAGAGGAAGCGGTACTCGACGCCGAGGCGTTTCGCCTGCTTGCGCACCTTGCCGCTGAGCCCGGCAATCGCGAGGCGCAGCACGGGGTTCAGGCCCGCGCTTCGGGCAAAGTCCGGGGTGGGCGGACCTGAGATCCCGACGGCGATCCCGCCTGGCTTCAGGATGCGGAGCGACTTCTCGAGGTTCTCGCCGCCGAGGCTGTCGAGCACGAAGTCGTAGCCGCTGAGCAGCTGCTCGAAGTCCTCGTTGCGGTAGTCGATCGTGTCGTCAGCGCCGAGGCCACGGACGAACTCGGCGTTGGCCGCGCTCGCCGTGGTGGCGACCTCGGCACCGAGGTGCTTGGCGAGCTGGATCGCGATGGACCCGACGCCGCCTGCTCCGGCGTGGATCAGGACCTTCTGCCCGGGCTGCACCCGACCGATCTCGACGAGCGCCTGCCAGGCGGTGAGGGCGACGAGCGGGAGCGAGCCCGCCTCATCCATGGAGATGGACGACGGCTTCGGCGCCACATCCGCCTCATCGATGGCGATGCGCTCGGCGAACGTGCCGATGCGGTGGTCGCGGGGTCTCGCGTAGACCTCGTCGCCAGGCCGGAACGCGCGGACGGCGCCGCCGACGCGGAGGACCGTTCCGGCGACGTCGTGGCCGAGGGTCAGCGGCAGCTTGTACGGCAGGATCTGCGTGAACTCGCCGATGCGGATCTTCTCGTCGAGCTGATTCACGCCGGCGGCCTGCACCTGGACAAGCACATCGTGGTCGCCGACGACCGGTTCGGCGACGTCAGCCTCGCGCAGCGGCGTCTTGTACTTGGAGAGGGTGAACGCTCGCATGGGTGAGGCTCCGGATTCGAGATCGCGTCGGTGAATCGCTCGACATCTGCCGAGCGTACTCAATCCTGAGTCGACTCAGTTATTTTGTCAAGAGCTTCGTCCGAGGCGGCGATCGACAGACACCTGCGCACGAACCCCCTAGAGACGCCCGCCCCTCCGCGCCACGACGATCAGCACGACGACCGCCACGCACATCGTTCCGAGCACCGTCGCGGCGACCAGGACAGCCATGGCGAGCGTCCCACCCGTGGCGATGGCCCCAACCCCGATCGCGGTGCCCGCCTGCAGTGCGTAGGCGATGACGTAGAGCAGCGACAGGCTCGCGCCTCGGTGATGCGCGGGCGCGAGCCGGTTGATGAGGCCGAGCCCGCCCGTGAATGCGAGTGCGTAGGCGACGCCTCCGACGAGGCACCAACCGAAGAACAGCGGCAAGGAGCCGAACACGCTCGCCGCGGCCATGAGCACAAGACTGAGCAGAGTCACGATGGCGCCGGCCAGCACGGATGCCTGCGCCGAGATCCGGGAGAGGAGCAGGCCCGTGACGCCGATCGTCGCCGAGGAGCAGGCCCTCCCGCTGGGCCACCCGGTCTCACCGGTCTCGCCGCTCCCCTCCCGCTCGCGCCGTGCGCACCGCGGAGGCCCAGGCTTCCGCGTCGATGAGCAGCAGTTGCGCGTTGAGGTCACCCCGCGGACGAGAAGGAGCGGGCACCGCGACGGCACCGGGGACACCTCCCTGAGCCTTCTCGAGACGCAGCTGCCGCATCACGAGGTTGTACCTGGTCACGTAGGGCTCGGTGGAGGTGAATCCGGGATAGTGCTCGTTGTGCGCGGCGGCGTAGGTCGCTTGGAAGACGCGTTCCATTCGGATCTGAAGGGACTCCTCAACGCTCATCGGCCAGCACTCGATGCCTTCGATGTCCGCGAGCAGCGAGACGTCGTCCCGATGCAGAGCCAGTTCGGCCGGCCTCGCCGCTGCTGCCTCTCCGTACTGGACTCGCCAGCCATCATCCACCCGCGCGATCCGTATTGGTGCCAGCCACGGAGTCGCCTCTGGCTCGCTCAACTTCGCCCGGTCTCGGGCCACCGCGGCAGGCACTGGGGGTCGCCGACCGTACCCATGGGGTGCCGTCGGCGGCCAGAAGAACTCCATCGGCTGGTCCTCATCGACCCAGGGGTCCGTGACCGCCCAACCCCGCGCGAGCAGCGCGACCTGGACCTCCTGGCCCATCTGCCGCACCGTTTCACGCAAGTTGCCCGCGTCCCCGTCAAAAAGACCCATCGCACTCCACCGCCCCGTTCATGTCAGCTTTGATCCCACTCCTTGACGACGACGATCGTCCCCGGCGCCAGCGCCCGCAACTCCGCAACCCGGGTCGCCGTGTCGACCGGGCCACCTTCCAGCGTGAGCTCTCGGATCGCCTGACGCTCAGCTCGCAGGTAGAGATCGATGAGCCCCTCAACGGCGAGCTCGTACCGCGTCGGATAGCCATCACCGCCGTGGGAGAGGACCGCCTCCCGCTCAGCAAGTCCTCGCCACGGATGCGGTGCATCGCACCTGCACGTGCCGCCCAAGTCACGCCCCTCACACGCCGAGTTGTCCTGGACCGAAACCATGTCCTGACTGCTCCAACCAGGCAGGCTGCGCTGAGTGCCGTCAGCATCCGTCCAGTGCAGGTAGGTGTGAACCCCGAGCATGGTCGCTCCTTTCGATTGGCTGTCGCCAGTATGTTCCCAGCCGCCGACATTCTGAGCTCGGCGCTGTGCGCTCATCCAGGGATCGGGAATCCCTGGATGAGCGAGTCCTGAATCGAAGAACATCGAAGCATCACACTGGTTCCAGCAACCAGACTGCAGATTCGCTTCATCACCACTCGCGAGCTTGGCGCCCGCACAATTCAGGAGAATCCCGTGCCGAAGAACATCGACATCCAGGTCCCGTCCCTCAACGGCAAGCTCGCCCTCGTCACGGGCGCTAGCGACGGCATCGGCTTCCACATCGCTGGCCGCCTCGCCCGCGCTGGCGCCGAAGTGATCATGCCCGTGCGCAACCGCGACAAGGGCGAGAAGGCCGTCGCGCGCATCCGGGCCTCGAACCCGAGCGCGAAGCTCGAGCTGCGCGACCTCGACCTCTCATCGCTGACATCGGTCGCCGCCCTCACGGGGGAGCTCGTCACCGAGAGACGCCCCATCAACATCCTCATCAACAACGCCGGGGTCATGACGCCGCCAGAGCGTCGCGCGACGAGCGACGGCTTCGAGCTGCAGTTCGGCACCAACCACCTCGGCCACTTCGCGCTCACCACCGGCCTCCTCCCCCGTCTCAAGGAGGGCAGAGCGCACGTCACCACGCAGATCAGCGTCGCCGCCAACCAGGGCGCTGTGAACTGGGACGACCTCAACTGGGAGCGCAGCTACAGCAGCATGCGCTCGTACAGCTCGTCGAAGATCGCCACCGGCCTGCTCGGGATGCACCTGCACCGCCTCAGCGAGGCGAACGACTGGGGCATCACGAGCAACCTCTCGCACCCCGGCATCTCCCCCACGAACCTCCTCGCGGCGCAGCCCGGCATGGGCCGCGCCAGCGACACCACCGAGGTGAAGGTCATCCGCGTGCTCTCGCGCATCGGCCTCGCTGGCACCCCGCAGAGCGCCGCCCTCCCCGCGATCCTCGCGGCCACCAGCCCGGAGGCGAAGGGTGGGCGCCTGTATGGGCCGAAGGGACCCGGCCACATCGGCGGCCGCCCCGCCGAGCAGAAGCTCTACTCGCGAGTCACGAGCGAGGCGGATGCGCGCCGCCTGTGGGAGCTGTCCGAGCAGCTCGTCGCCGAGCACGCGACCCGTTAGCCTCGCGTCATGGACAGAGCCCAGCTTGCCGACTTCCTCCGCAGCCGCCGCGAGGCGCTGCAGCCGGACGACGTCGGCCTGGCGAAGGGGCCCCGCCGGCGCACGGCGGGCCTGCGGCGCGAGGAGGTCGCGGCGCTCAGCGACATGTCGGTCGACTACTACAGCCGACTCGAGCAGAGCCGCGGCCCGCAGCCGTCCGAGCAGATGCTCGCCGCGATCGCCCGCGGTCTGCGCCTCACCGTGGCGGAGCGCGACCACCTCTTCCACCTCGCCGGCCACCAGCCGCCGAAGCGCACGATCAGCGGCGAGCACGTCGCGCCGGGGCTCATGCGCATCCTCGACCGGCTCGCCGACACCCCAGCCCAGGTCATGACGGCCATGGGCGAGACGCTCGTGCAGACGCCAGCGGCGCGGGCGCTGTTCGGCGACGAGACCCGCTTCACCGGCAACGCCCGCAGCGTCGTCTACCGCTGGTTCACCGACCCCGGCGCCCGCCACGTCTACCCGGAAAGCGACCATGACAAGCTGTCGCGCGCCTTCGCCGCGGATGCCCGTGGCTTCGCGGCCCAGCAGGGTCCTGACTCTCGCGCCCAGCGGGTCATCGACGCCCTCCTCGCGGTAAGCCCGGAGTTCGCCGAGATCTGGGCCGACCACGAGATCAATGCGATGCACGAGCTCGAGAAGCGCGTGCAGCATCCCGAGACCGGGGTGATCACCGTGCAGTGCCAGTTCCTCGTCGACCCCACGCAGGGCCAGACCCTGCTGGTGCTCACGGCGACGCCCGGCACCGAGAGCTACGACAGGCTGCAGCTGCTCTCCGTGCTCGGCACCCAGCGCCTGACCGCGGACGCCTGACGCCCAGGTCGGGGACCCCGCGGCCGCTTCGACTCAGCCGTCACCCCACGGCTGCCCGTAGCGATCGACGAGTTCCTGCACCTCGTCGTCGGTGAGCGGGCGCAGGTCTTCCCGCCCTCCGACCAGAAGCCGGGTGCGCGCGGCTTCCTCGATCTCGATGGCGCGGTCGACCGCCTGCGCCACCGTGATTCCACTGACGATGGATCCGTGATTCTGCAGCAGCGCGCCATGGAACGAGAGCGCACCCGCCCGCACGGCCGCGGCCTGCGCCGGGTCCCCCGGCGCCGCATACGGCACGAGCGGCACGTTGCCCACGCGCATCAGGAGGTACGGCGTGATCGGCTGGAGGGCGCTGTGCGCGCGCCAAGGCGCGAGGCAGGACGCAGCCACCGCGTTCGGCGAGTGGAGATGGACGACGCACGTCGCAGCGGGGTTCCGCGCGTACATGGCGAGGTGCAGGGGTGCTTCCTTCGTCGCCGTCGGCCCCTGCGGATCGAGAGGCTCACCGTCGACGCTCACACGCGCGAACGCGGCCCGTTCGAGGGTGCCGAGCGTCGTACCGCTCGCGCTCATCCAGATCTCGTTCCCTAACCGCACCGACACGTTGCCGGAGCTCCCCGGTGAGAGCCCCATCTCCGCGAGAAGACGCCCCGCTTCGATCAGCTCATCGACGAGATCGCTCATGCGAGCCTCTCCCAAGCGCTGGAGAAGAGATCGACGTCGCCGAAGTTCCCGGACTTCAGCACCAGGTTCAGCTCCGGCGCCGACCGACGGCGCGCGCGGAGCCAGGAGACGCCCGGGCTGAGGAGTTGCCCGACCTCGAGCACGGAGACCCCCAGCCCCTGAGCGACGCTGCCGGAGGTCTCACCCCCTGCGACGATGAACTGCGAGGCGCCGGCATCTGCCAGGCGGGGCGCGAGACGCGAGTAGAGGGTCTCGATGAGCTCCGATGCACGAGGCGAGGCAGCCCGTCCCGCCGCCACGTCGCGGGCGTCACCGACCGAGTACAGCATGACCGGCCGGTCCGGGTCATCCGCCCAGCGCTCGACGAACCAGTCGAGGAGGCGCTGCTCTTCCCCAGCCATGTCGTCGACCAGCGTGCGAACATCGAGCTTCCGGCTCGACATGGTGCGACGCGCATCCTGCACCTGCGCCTGCGTCGCAGTGGATGCGCTGCCCGCGAGCACGACGCGCCTGCCCGGGATAGCCGCGAGATCGCTTGGGGCCACCTGCTTCGCTTCGACCCCGAGCGCCAGCCCGGACCCGCCGGTGACGAGCGGATCGCCACCCGTCGCCGTCGCGATGGTTCGGAGGTCGGCGCCGTCGATCGAGTCGACGACGACGTACCGCGCACCACTTGCGTCCGCCGCATCGATGGCCGCGCGCAGCGCAACCGACCCGCGCCGGACGACATCGATGTGGACCTCCGCCACAGCGTGTGACGTCTGCGCGGCGAGGAGCGTCGAGACGCGTGAGTCCCACATGGGATTCAGCGGATGATCTCTCATCGAACTGCGGTCGAGCGGATCGTTCCCGACGAACAGATGCCCCTTGTACACGGTGCGACCCGCGTCCGGGAAGCCAGGGACGACAACCGCGGTCCTCGCCCCCGTCTCCTCAAGCAGTGCGTCGGCGATGGGGCCGATGTTGCCCTCAGGCGTCGAGTCGAACGTCGAGCAGTACTTGTCGTAGACCTGCGTGCACCCGAGCTCCCGCAGCACAGCAGCGGCCTCGCGCACCGTAGCGACAGCCTCCTCCGCTGGTACCGACCGGATCTTCAGGGCGATCACGACGGCGGCGTGCGTGCGAAGCGCATCGAGCCCATCGGCCTCCGGGACGCCGAGCACCACGGCAGTCGAGAGCCCACGTGAGCGCCAGTTGCCGGCCAGGTCGGTGGCCCCGGTGAAATCATCGGCAATCGCTCCCAGCACGGTCAGCCCCTCGCCTCGGCACTCGCGCGGATCTTCTCGACCCACTCCACCACCTGCGGATCGACGTGCTCGAGCACGTCGCTCGTCGCATCCGCCCACTCCGCTCGGTCGATCTCGTGGAACTCAACGCCGTTCTCTTCGAGGAAGGCGATGTTCGCGTCGCGCTCCTCGATGGAGGTCTGCTCGTACCAGTCAGAGACATCGGCGATCTCCGCGTCGACGATGTCGCGCAACTCAGCCGGCCAGCCCTGATAGGTCTCGGCCCAGACCTGGAAGTGGAAGTTGCCGTAGATGTGATTCGTCAGCGTGACGTTCGGCGCGACCTCGTAGAAGGAGTTGAACCGCACCACGTCGATGGGGTTCTCCTGCCCCTCCACCGCCCCCTGTTCGATGGCGGTGAACACCTCGCTCAACGCGAGCGGGGTCGGGCTGGCGCCGAGCGACTCCCACGTGTCCAGGTACGTCTGCTGCGTGGGAACACGGAGCTTCAGGCCCTGCGTGTCGGCGAGCTCGGCAACGGGTCGCTGGGTGTTGAGCACGCGCGCCCCTCGATACATCTGGCCGAGAAGCTGGAAGCCTGTGTCCTCGCGAATGGAGTCGAGGATCTCGTCGCCGAGCTCCCCCTCCCACACGTCGAGGAACTGCGCCTCGTCCTCGTAGAGGAACGGCACGCCTTCGATGGCTGCCAGATCCGTGTAGCGCTCGAGAGATCCCACGGATTCGATGACGATGTCGACTGCCCCGTACTCGAGGCCCTCCTGCATGTCTTCCCAGCTGCCCAGCTGCGAGGCGGGATACACCTCGATCTCGATGCGCCCGTCGGACGACTCCGCGACCTGCTCCGACAGCATGTTCGCAGCGCGATCCTGGAGGCTGCCGGCACCGTACGAGTGTCCGAGGCGCAGCAGCAGCTCCGGCTCGGAGGCCGAGGGGGCGACGGTGCATCCGCTGAGGATGAGGGCGGCACCGGCGAGGGCGACCGCACCTCGACGAAGCGACGCGCTGATTCCTTTACTCACGAGGGGAACTCCTTTGGTGGTGGATGTCGCTGCACGCATCGGGATCAGTACCAACCGAGCGCGAACGGCGCGTAGGTGACGATGAACAGCAGCAGGATCGACACGCCGAGCCACGGCAGCATGTCCTTCATCGCCTTCTCGGCGGATATGCCTGCGATGCGGCTCGTGATGAGCAGGTTGATGCCGACAGGTGGCGTGATCAGGCCGATCGCGAGGTTGATGACCACGATGAGCCCGAAGTGCACGGGGTCGACCCCGACGGCCGTCATGATCGGCAGGAGCACCGGCGTGAAGATGATGATTGCAGCGTTGCCCTCCACCACGGTACCGACGAGCAGGAGCAGGACGTTCGCGACGAGGAGGATCACGAAGATGTTGTCGGTGATCCCCAGGACCGCCGCTGCGAGGATCTCGGGGGTGCCGCCGGTGACGAGCGCCCACGAGTACGCCTGTGCCATGGCGATGATGAGCATGATCGCAGCTACGAGCATCGCAGTCTCCCGCATCGCCGTCACGATGCGAGCCCACGTCAGCCCCCGGTACACGAAGAACCCGATGATCGCGGCGACCGTCACCGCCACCGCGCCTCCCTCCGTGGCCGTGAAGACACCGAGGCGGATACCTCCGAGCACGACGACGGGGATGAGGAGCGCGGGAATCGCCTTGAGGAAGGCCCTTCCGAGACCGCGCAGGTCGGTCGACTTCTCAGCTGGATATCCCTTCTTGCGCGCGATGAGCCAGCCCGTGATCAGGTAGACCACGCCGAATGCGAGACCGATGTACAGACCGTGGAAGAACAGATCGCCGATCGAGACCTCGGCGGCCACGGCATAGATGATCATCGTGATGCTCGGTGGGAGCACGAGGGCGATGATCGACGCGGCGGCGGTCACCGACGCCGCGTCACCGGGCGAGTAGCCGCGGCGAAGCATCTGCGGGATGAGGAGACGCCCGACGGCCGACGCATCAGCCACGGCCGAGCCCGACATGCCACCGAATGTGACGTTCGTGAGCACGTTCACCGCCGAGAGCCCGCCTCGGATGCGCCCGACGAGCGCGTAGGCGAAGTCGATGAGTCGCTGCGTCGTGCCACCTGCGTTCATGATGGCGCCAGCCAGTACGAAGAGAGGCACGGCTAGCAGAGGGAAGGAGCGCATACCGGCGATGAAGCGCTGGGCCCCCACTTCAGGTGGGACACCCTCGACTGCCAGGCTGACGAACGACGCGAGGCCGACGGAGATCCCCACCGGGACGCCGATAGCGAGGAGCAGGAGGAGCAGTCCTCCGAGAATCACGGGCATCAGACGTCCTTGTCTTCTGGGGTCTTGGCTTCGTCGACGCTCGTCTCCGCGGTGAGGACCGCCACGACGTCGATGGGCTCGTCGAAGTCGCCACGCAGGGCCGCGACTAGCTTCTCGAACGAGAAGAGGAACGAGAGGCCCATGCCGATGGGGACCGTGAGGTACATCGCCAACAGGGTCACATCCATGCCGGAGGCGATGGTGAGGCCGGTCATGAGCTGCCGGGCCCCTGTGGGCAGCATCATCGCCGCATACACCGTGACCAGCGCGAAGAGGGCTGCGGTCAGGACGTAGGCGACGACGACGAAGGTGCGCCGCACCTTGCCGTGCATGCGATCGACGACGAGCGTGACCGCGATGTGCTCACTGTGCCGCACGGCGACGGGGATGGCCGCCATGACGCACCACACGAACATGAGGGTCGCGAACTCCTCAGACCACACCGTGGGGCTGTTGAGCACGTACCTCATGAACACCTGGAACACGAGGACGAGGCTGATGAGCGTGACCGCAACGGCGGCGATCGTGAGGAGTACACGCTCGATGCCCGTGAAGATCCGGCCGACGACGCCGCCGATCACGGGACCATCACCAGCTTCACGATGTCACCGGGGCCGTCTGCGGCCATCCTGGTGGTGATCTCGGCTCCCTCTTCCAGGGACGTCGTCCGCGAGACGATGGCGTCGGCCAGACCGGGGTGCCGGTCGAGGACGTCCAGCGCGGTCGAGAAGTCCGCCTTCGTGTACATGGCTGTGCCGAGGAGGGCGATCTCGCGAACCTGCAGCTCGCCCACGGGAACCGGCACGGGCTTACCGAAGACGGCGACCTGCACGATGGCGCCTCCAGGTGCGACAGCCGCGAAGGCCCGCTCGAGGAGAGCCGGCACGCCAGCCGCCACGAAGACCGCGTCGTAGCTGTGGGACTCCAGGTCGACGTCCGGAACGTGCACTCCGGTCGCCCCGAGGGACTCGAGCATCGGATGCACATGGGTGCGCGGCTCGATCACATCGAGCGTCTCCGCACCGGAGTCACGGAGCACGCGAGCGACGAGCGCACCGATGGTTCCGCCGCCGAGGACGAGCGACCGCGTGCGGGCCCGCTCTCCCAGCTGGGCGACCGCGTGGGCCGCGACCGCGATGGGTTCGGCGAGAGCGAGGTGCTCATCGGCGATGCCGTCCGGTGCAGGGATGATGGTGGTCGCGGGGACGGCGGTGAACTCCGCGAAGGAGCCGTCCCACGCGGCGATGCCGAGCATCTGCTTGCTCGCGCAGAGGTGGTAGCGGTTGCTTGCGCAGAGTGCGCACTCGCCGCAGGAGCGCTGAGGGTCGATGACAACGCGATCTCCGATTGTGAGTCCGTCGACGCCGGATCCGACCTCGGCGACGCGCCCGCCCGCCTCGTGGCCTGAGATGAGCGGTGGGATGCGGAACGGATGCGTGCCGCGCAGCGCAGCCAGGTCGGAGCCGCACACGCCGGTGGAGGTCACCTGCACCACCACCTCGCCTGGTCGGGCTTGGGGTTTCGGAATGTCGACCACCTGGGCTTTCCCAGATTCGTCGAAACGGATAGCGCGCATTCGGCTGCTCTTCCCCGCGACTCACGGCCGCGTTGCTTCGCGTGCGGGTAGGTGCTTGCGGTGCGAATCCAGCACTGGATGGCACGCGACAAGCTGACTGATTGCATCCTATCATACCAGTTGGGCCGCAGCTCTGGTGCGGCAGAATGGAAACCACACCTACGAAGGGAGCGCTGATGCCTGAGGCAGCCAGCACACAGCGCACACCGCAGACAGGGATCGTTCGCCAGAAGCGGCTCTCCGACCAGGTAGCGGACGCGATCAAGGACGACATCCTGGAGCGTGGGCTGGAGCCCGGCGACAAGCTCCCGTCCGAACGCGAGCTCTGCGAGACCTACGGCGTCTCACGCACCGTCATCCGAGAGGCAGTCCAGGCGCTCACCGCGAAGAGCATAGTGATCGCGACTCCCGGCTCCGGACTCACCGTCGCCCGCGCGAGCATCGACGACGTCGGCCAGATGCTGCAGATGTTCCTCCGAAACGGACCGGACGTCCCCTACCTGCAGCTGCACGAGGTGCGCGCGACGCTCGAGGTCTCCGTCGCGGGGCTCGCAGCCGAGCGCATCGACGACACCGGCATCAGCGCGCTCGCCGACCTCTGCGAACAGCTGCCCTCGTTCTCCGACGACATCGCCGCCGCCTCGCGCAACGACTACGACTTCCACCGCGGGCTCGCCGTAGCCACCGGGAATGACTTCTTCGTCACGCTCTACGACGTCCTCGGAGAGGGACTCATGCAGACCCGCATCGCCACCTTCTCCTTCGACCCCAGGCGCATCGACGTCGTGGCTCGGGCCCATGCGGCGATCGTCGCGCGTCTCGCAGCCCACGACTCCGATGGCGCGAGCAAGGCCATGGTGGATCACCTCGGCGAGGTGCGCGAGACCTGGATCCTGCACCAGTCGCATCCGTCACCCTGACCGCAGCACCAGTCGCTGTGTGACTACACAGCGATTATGGATGCGCGCTTCCTAGCCTTCGTTGGATCCCCGGGCGGCCAGCCACGCGGGCCCAGACGACAAAGGAGTTGCGATATGACAGATTTCAGCGGACGTTCAGTCCTCATCACCGGTGGAGCGGGCGGCATCGGCGCTGCGACCGCAGAGGAGTTCCTCAAGCTGGGGGCCCGCGTGGCTCTGGTCGACCTGTTCGCCGAGCCGCTCGAGGCCACGCGCGAGCGCCTCGCGGCACACGGGGACGTCATCACGATCACTGCGGACGTCACCAATGAGGCAGACGTCGAGCGCTACGTCGCCGAGACCGTCGAGGCGTTCGGCACCATCGACGTGTTCTTCAACAACGCCGGCATCGAGGGCGCCGTCGGCCCGCTCACGGAGGCGAGCGTCGACAACTACGAGAAGGTGTTCGCCGTCAACGTCCGCGGAGTCTTCCTCGGCATGAAGCACGTGCTCAAGGTCATGACCGAGCGCGGCAGCGGCAGCATCATCAACACCTCCTCGGAGGCAGGCCTCGACGGGTCGCCAGGCGTCTCCGCGTACGTCGCGTCGAAGCACGCTGTCGTCGGCTTCACGAAGTCGGCCGCGCTCGAGGTCGCGGCGACCGGGGTTCGGGTCAACAGCATCCACCCGTCCGGCGTGAACACGCAGATGGTGCGGCGCCTCGAGGAAGGATTCGGCGGCGGCGACACCGAGGCCGCGAAGGCAGGCTTCCAGGCGGCGATCCCGATGGGCCGCTACGCGGAGCCGCTCGATATCGCGCGCGTCGTCGTGTTCCTCGGCTCGGACGAGGCGTCGTTCGTGACCGGCGCGCAGTGGCGCGTCGACGGCGGCAACGGCGCCCGCTGACCAGAGCATCCTCCGCGCCGCGCGCGGGCGAAGGCAGACTCACGCAGTCAGAGTTGTGGCCCGGTGCTGCTCCCGAGAACGGGAACAGCATCGGGCCACAACTCTGTGGTGCTCGCGGCTCACCGGGTCGCCTCTCCCGAGGCGCGGCACAGCCCGCGGCACCCGCGCCTCCCGCCGCCCCTCAGGCGAGACTCGTCAGCACGAACAGCGTCGCGCGCAGCGGCGAGAGCGCGATCGCGACGGCGAGGTCCTGGGGCGTGCACCCGCCCTCGAGCCGATGCGACGTGAACGACGCCCCGCTTGTCACGACCGGCGCCCCATTGCGGGAGACCTGAACGCTCGAGAGGCCGACGCCGCGCATCGTCCACTCGGTGCCGTCGACGCCGCCGATGCGAGCCCGCACCGTGCGCGAGCGGCGAGTGAGCTGAAGGTCGAATCGCCGAGCATGCGGCTGCGTCACCTCGCCGGCGATACCGCCGACGACGAGCTGCATCGGGAACCGGAATGCGCCCTCGGGTGCGACCCAGGCCGCCCCGCGGTGGTGCGTCTCGTCGGCGATGAGCTCGGCGGTCGGGAGCCCGTCGCCGGAGGCCGTCGCGCGCCAGGGGTCGGCCGAGTACACGAGCGTGGCCGTGCCGAAGGGGGTCGCAGCCCGCCACACCTCTTCCGGTGACCGGTGGGTGATCGGGAACCGCTGGGACCGGAATGCACGGATGCTCACGGCGCGTTCCTCGGCGTGCCTAGTCGTTCGCGGGCTTCTTCGCGGTGGGGCGACGCCTGCGCACGGGGCGTGGGCGCTCCTCGGCTTCGCGTTCCGCCTCGTGCACGCGAGCCGGCCGCCAGACGACAACCTCGGTGCGGCGTGCCGTGCGGCGCCCATGTGCGAGCGGCACGACGTCGCCGCGCTCACCAGCCGCGAAGACGCGACCACCGAGCCGGGTGAGGCGCTCGTCGGCGAGCTCCGCCTCGAGCGCACGCACGCGGCGGCGCAGCCCGAGCACCTCACGCTGCAGCTCGAGCACGCGGGCGATGCCCTCGAGGCTCACGCCCTCGTTCGAGAGCACTGCGATCTCCCGCAGCTGCGCCACGTCGCGCAGCGAATAGCGCCGCACGCGGCCCGCAGTACGCTGCGGCGTGACCAGACCCATCCGGTCGTATTGCCGCAGGGTCTGCGGGTGCATGTTCGCGAGCTCGGCGGCCATGGCGATCGCGAAGATCGGGGCGTCCTCGTCGAGGTCGGAGGGGAGTGCCATGAGCGCCCCTACCTGCCTTGGCGGGCGAGGCGGAGGAGATCCTCGCGCGGGCTCTCGTCACCGGATGCGGCGACGAAGTCAGCGAGGGCCTTCTCCTGCGCACTTGAGAGATGGTTCGGGACCGCGACCTCCAGGTGCACGAGCAGATCGCCCTTGCCCTTCTTCGTCTCGATGCCGCGGCCTTTGACGCGCAGCGTCTTGCCGTTCGGGGTGCCGGGCGCGACCTTCACGCGCACGGTGCCGCCGTCGACCGTGGGTACCTCGATGGTCGCGCCGAGCACTGCCTCCGCGAAGGAGACGGGCACGGTGACCTCGAGGTTGAGCCCCGAGCGGGTGAAGACGGGGTCCGGGCGAACCGTCACCGTGAGGATCAGGTCTCCCGCTTCGCCGCCGTTGGGGCTCTGGCCGCCCTTGCCGCGGAGTCGGATCTTCTGCCCGTCCTCGACGCCGGCCGGAACGCGCACCTTCACGACGCGTCCGTCCTGCCCCTGCAGCTCCACGGTGTCGCCCTTGATGGCGGTCATGAAACCGAGGGTCGTGGATGCGCTCTGGTCGCGGCCCTTCTGCGGTCCGGTCTGGAACCCGGCGGGGCGACCTGCGCCGCCGCCGAAGCTGCCGGCGCCGAATCCGCCGCCGCCTCCGCCGAACATGGAGCCGAGGAGGTCCTCGAAGTCCGCATTCGACGCGCCTCGGCGCGCACCGCCGCCGTTGAACATCCCGCCGAACACGTCCTCGAAGCCCGCGCCTCCGGGGCCGCCTGGGCCCTGCTGGAAGCGGGCGCCGGAGCCCATCGCGCGCATCTGGTCGTACTCTGCGCGGTGCTCTGGGTCGGAGATCACGGAGTAGGCCTCGGAGATCTCCTTGAACTTCGCCTCAGCAGCGGTGTCGCCCGGGTGCGAGTCAGGGTGGTACTGACGCGCGAGCTTCCGATACTGCTTCTTGAGGTCTTTTTCGTCTACGTCCTTCGATACGCCGAGCACCGCGTAGAAGTCCTTGTCAAACCAATCCTGACTGGCCATATGGTCCTTCTGTTCCTAGGAATGAGCATGTCTTCTGGATGAACACGAGAGGGGGCCCGCGTCTGCGGTGCCCCCTGCCGTGTTCGATCGGTGCGGGTGCGCCGATCGCGGTGCTTACGAAGCGGGTACGAACACCGCTGCCTTCGCGACGCGGACCACGCGGTCGCCGACCGTGTAGCCGCGCTCGACAACATCGGCGATGGTGTCGGTGGTGACGCTCGGGTTCGGGAGCTGCGCGATCGCCTCGTACCGCTGCGGGTCGAAGGCCTCGCCGGCCTCGCCGTAGGCGGTGAGGCCGAGGCGCTCGACCGCCGTGCGGAGCTTGTTGGCGATGACGGCCATGGGCGTGTCCTCGACGAGGTCGCCGTGCTTCTGGGCACGGTCGAAGTCGTCGAGCACCGGGAGGAGGGAGCGGAGCACTTCAGCCTTGGTGGCGTCGTATGCCTCGCTCTTCTCACGGTCGGTGCGGCGGCGGTAGTTGGCGTACTCCGCCTGGACGCGCTGCAGGTCCTGGAGGCGCTCCTGGGCGAGATCGCTCTCGCCAGGCGTGCCCTCGGTTGGTGCGTCTTCCGCGCCTTCCCCGCTGAGGAGCTTCTCGAGGTCCTCAACGCTCAGACCTTCAGCCGCGGCTTCAGCAGCCTCGCCGGTCGCCGGGTCGGTGTCGTCCGGGATGGACTCCGCCGACTCGGCACCAGCAGCCTTGCCGAGGTCGCGAACTTCGCCAGTCTCCGGGTCGATCCGACGCTTGTCGTTGATGATCGGCTCGTTTGCTTCTCCCGAGTTCTCGGGACCGCGTGCTTCTGACTCGTTTCGCTCTTCAGCCATGACTACTTGTTGTCCTTGTCGTCCTCGTCATCCACGACCTCGGCGTCGACGATGTCATCGTCGGCCGCCTGGTCTCCGGCGGGTGCGTCAGCCGTGGGGGCTTCCGCTGCCTGCTCAGCCTGGGCTGCGGCGTAGATTGCCTCGCCGAGCTTCGTCTGGCTGGTGTTGAGCTTGTCGAGCGCCGACTTCACTGCCGCGTCGTCGTCGCCTGCGAGAGCCGTCTTGAGGGCGTCGACGTCGCCCTGGACCTCGTTCTTGACGTCGGCGGGGAGCTTGTCGTCGTTCTCGGTGAGCACCTTCTCGACCTGGTAGACCGTGGTCTCGGCGATGTTGCGCTGCTCAGCGCCTTCGCGACGCTTCTTGTCCTCTTCCGCGTGCTCTTCCGCCTCGCGGACCATGCGCTCGATGTCTTCCTTGCCGAGGCTGGAGCCGCCGGTGATCGTCATCGACTGCTCCTTGCCCGTGCCCTTGTCCTTTGCAGAGACGTGCACGATGCCGTTGGCGTCGATGTCGAACGTGACCTCGATCTGCGGCATGCCACGGGGGGCCGGTGCGATGCCGGTGAGCTCGAAGGTGCCGAGGTTCTTGTTGTCGCGGGTGAACTCACGCTCGCCCTGGAAGACCTGGATCTGCACGGACGGCTGGTTGTCGTCGGCCGTCGTGAAGGTCTCGCTGCGCTTGGTGGGGATGGCCGTGTTGCGCTCGATGAGCTTGGTCATGATGCCACCCTTGGTCTCGATGCCGAGGGAGAGCGGGGTGACGTCGATGAGGAGGACGTCCTTGCGCTCGCCCTTCAGCACGCCAGCCTGGAGTGCTGCGCCGACGGCGACGACCTCGTCAGGGTTGACACCCTTGTTGGCGTCCTTGCCGCTGAGCTTCTTGACGAGCTCTGCGACTGCGGGCATGCGGGTGGAGCCACCGACGAGGACGACGTGGTCGATCTGGTCGACGTTGATGCCGGCTTCGCGGATGACGTCTTCGAACGGCTTGCGGGTGCGCTCCAGGAGGTCCTTGGTGAGGTCCTCGAACTTGGCGCGGGTGATGCTCGTGTCGAGGTTCGCGGGGCCGTTCTCCGTGAGGGAGAGGTAGGGGAGCTGGATGCTGGCGCTCGTGGAGCTGGAGAGCTCCTTCTTCGCCTGCTCGGCCGCTTCCTTCAGACGCTGGAGGGCGATCTTGTCGTTCGCGACGTCGACGCCGGTCTGCGACTTGAACTCCGTGATGAGGTACTTGACGAGGCGGTCGTCCCAGTCGTCGCCACCGAGGCGGTTGTCGCCGGCGGTGGAGCGGACCTGGATCGTCGAGAAGTCGTCGTCCTTGCCCACTTCGAGGAGGGAGACGTCGAAGGTTCCGCCACCGAGGTCGAAGACGAGGATGAGCTCGTCCTCCTTGCCCTTGTCGAGGCCGTATGCGAGCGCGGCTGCGGTGGGCTCGTTGATGATGCGGAGCACGTTGAGGCCGGCGATCTCGCCGGCTTCCTTCGTGGCCTGGCGCTCGGCGTCGTTGAAGTAGGCGGGGACGGTGATGACCGCGTCAGTCACCTTGTCGCCCAGGTACTGCTCGGCGTCGCGCTTGAGCTTGCCGAGGATGCGCGCGGAGATCTCCTGCGCGGTGTACTTCTTGTCGTCGATGCCCTGGGTCCAGGTGGTTCCCATGTGGCGCTTGACGGAGCCGATGGTGCGGTCGACGTTGGTGACTGCCTGGCGCTTGGCGGTCTCGCCGACGAGCACGTCGCCGTCCTTCGTGAAGGCGACGATGGACGGGGTGGTGCGGAAGCCCTCGGCGTTTGCGATGACCTTCGGCTCGCCACCCTCGAGGACTGCGACGCAGGAGTTCGTGGTTCCGAGGTCGATTCCAACAGCACGTGACATGTGTGGTTCTCCTTTTGTAGAGCTGCTTGTGTGAGTCTGAGTCGGCCCGAGTTGCTGTCTCGATCGTGTGCGTCGAGACAGATGCAGACCTGAGCCGTATGCACTCAAGTTTACTCATCGGGCTCCGACCGTCAAGCTCAGTGGCTGAGAGTTGAGTGTGAGCGACTCAAGTCTGGTGGCCGTCACGTGGGGCAACTTTTCTGCGCGGAACGTCACCGAGCGACCGCCCAGCACCCACCGTTACGCGATTCCTGGACGCCGCCCGAGCTTCCTGCGACGCTCTCGCCAGCCCGCCACTCCGAGCGCGCCGCCTCCGGGCTCCCAGTGCATCCAACCCGTGCATGCATCCACGACAGGACCGTCATGACCAGACGCCGCTCCATCTTCTCCGCCGCCGTCATCGGCGCCGCCCTCACCTCCCTCCTGCTCAGCGGATGCGCGACCGGGCAGAGCACCGCGAGCGCGGGTTCCGACACCCCCAGGCAGGGCGGTGACCTCGTGCACGCCGTCACCGCCATCGCCGACGGCTGGCAGCAGCAGCAGTCCAACAACTGGCACAAGAGCCAGGTGTGGACGCAGCTCGTCGAGACGCTCGTCTACGTCGACAGCACCGGCGAGGTGCACCCGTGGCTCGCCGAGTCGTGGGAGGAGAGCGAGGACGGACTCCAGTACACGCTGAAGCTGCGCGACGACGTGACCTTCTCGGACGGCACGCCGCTCAACGCAGACGTCGTCGCGAAGAACCTCGAGGTGCTGGGCCTCGGCGACGAGAGCAAGGGCATCACCCGCTCGCCCATCGTGCCCGGCGAGTTCGCGAGCGCCGAAGCCGTCGACGACACGACCGTGCTCGTGACCCTCAGCTCCCCCAACCGCGGGTTCATCCCGAGCCTCGGCTTCTTCGCCGCAGGCATCCTCGGCGAGAGCACGATCGACCTGCCCCTCGAGGAGCAGGCGAAGCTCGAGAACGTCGTCGGCACGGGCCCCTTCGTCTTCGAGTCGCAGGTGCCGGAGCGCGAGATCGTCGTCACGAAGCGCGACGACTACAACTGGGCGAGCGAGGCGTTCGCCCACGAGGGCCCCGCCTACCTCGACTCCATCACCTTCAACGTGCTCGAGGAGGACTCCGCCCGCCAGGGCGCCCTCGAGGCCGGCCAGGTCGACTCGGTGCACTTCGTGCAGCCGAGCGAGGAGCAGCGCCTCACGGACGAGGGCTTCAACGTCATCTACGGCGAGTACCTCGGCACGCCCATCAACTTCGTGCTGCGCCCCAACGCAGAGATCACGGACGACGTGAAGGTACGCCAGGCCATCCAGCACGGCGTGAATCGCGAGGAGATCGTCGACACGGTCTTCAACTCCAACTGGAAGCCCGCCACCTCCTCGGTGCAGGCCGCGACGCCCGGCTGGGTCGACCTGAGCGAGAATCTCGCCTTCGACCAGGACCTCTCGAACACGCTGCTCGACGAATCCGGCTGGACAGAGACGGACAGTGACGGCTACCGGGTGAAGGACGGCACGCGCCTCACGATCCCCGCGTACACGTCCCCGTTCGTCAACGGTTCAGGCCAGATCCTCGAGCTCGCGAAGCAGCAGCTCAAAGCCGTCGGCATCGAGCTGGAGATCCGCCAGTCGGATGCGAGCACCTACAGCGACATCTTCGCCGCGGGAGGAACACCCATCTTCCCTGTCGCCAACTCCTTCCTCGATGCGACGACCCTGCGCCAGTACTGGGGCCAGGACTACACGAACCAGTTCCAGCTGAAGAACGGCGAGATCGAGGAGCAGCTGCTCGGCGTCTCGGAGACCGCGAACGGCACCGACGAGCGCGCCGCGAACCTCGCCGAGCTGCAGGAGACGGTCCTCGAGGAGGCCTACACGGTGCCGCTGGTCGACAACTCCCAGGTGTTCGTCACGAGCCCCAACGTGTCCGGCATCGAGACCAACGCCGTCGGCCGCCCGTACTTCTACGACACCTGGCTCGGGCAGTAGGCCGCGCGTCGGCGGCCCGAAGCGGGAAAGCACATCCGTCCGCGTCAAACTTCGGTGACTATTCGGCCTCTTCCGTCCGTCTCGAGCGCGTTCGGCCGCAGTTGTCACCGAAGTTTGGCGGCTGTCCGCCTCACGGCTCGTGGAACGTCACCGGGAAGTCCGCGATGTGCAGGCCGGATGCGCCGATCCTGCTCTCGATCGCGGCGTGCTGGGCGGCGGGCGCGGTGACGTTCACGTGGTCTCGGCCACCCATCGGCGCGCTCCCGCCGTCTGCCCAGAAGGCCTCGACCTCGTGATCTTCGGCGAGGTCGGTGAGTAGCGCGAGGTAGGGCTCCTGCTGCCCGGGCAGGATCGTGGCACCGAGCGTCGTGGAGTTGATCTCGACCTCCCTGTCGGGGTCCAAGCCCGCGGCGGCAAGCAGCGCCCCGACGTTCTGGACGAGCGGCAGCAGGTGGAGGTAGCCGTCCCTGGTCTCCTCGATGGAGACGAGGGCGAAGCGCCCGTTCTCCCAGATCGCCGGCTGCACGGCCATGCCGGGCGCGACCTCGTCGAGCTCGTCGACGAGCGACACGGCGTCGAAGCCGAAGTCAGGGCAGGTGCCTCCTGACAGCGCTCGCCCAGAGGAGTCGGTCTGGCTGTGCAGCGACATCACGCCGCCCGCGGCGGCGGGCACCTCGAGCGACCAGCTGACACCCTCGGGATGCGCCGACGCGCAGAGCTCGTCGAGCAGGGCGGGTAGGTGCTCCTGCTCGACGTCGAGCTCGATCCGCGAGATGGGGTCGACGAAGATCGGCGCTTCAACCCACCGTTGTCCCGATACCTCGGTCACGCCCGGGATCGCCTCGACCTGTTCGACGAGGGCATCGAACTCCGCACTCGGACGGTCGAAGCGGGTCTCGTTGACCATCCAGCTGAAGAGCGTCGCGGCGCCGAGCAGGACGCCGAAGAGCGCGATCACGAGGGCGGCGAGCCACACCCGAGTCCTGAGTCGCATGTGCTGCCTCCCGTCCGCAGCCGCGCGCACGCTCCGACCGCTTTCCGGGCCAGGGTGCCACGCGCAGGTCACAGTGCGGTTCACGGCAGACGAACGGCGAGCGAACTCAACCGGCCAGGACCTCGCGCAGGCTGTTCCCCTCCGCGCCGCCTCACGCGCATAGAATCCGCGCATGGCACACCCCGGCCGCGCCGACGAAGGCGCACCCTCCCCCAGCGACCCGACTCCGAGCGGGCGGGTCGAGACCGTCGACGGCGGCGCCGCCGTCACGCCGAAGGAGCTGAAGAAGCGCGCGACCGCCTGGGCGCTGTGGGACGTCGGCAACTCCGCCTTCCAGGCCGTCGTCGTCACCTTCGTCTTCGCCACGTACCTAGCGAGCGATCTCTTCATCGACCCGCAGGTCGCGGCGCTGGGCGAGGTGAACCCGCTCGACCCGCAGTATCTGGCCGCTCAGGCCGCATCCACCAACGTCATCGCCAACCTGAGCACGATTGCGGGCCTGCTCGTCGCCCTCATCGCACCCGTGCTCGGGCAGCGCTCCGACGGGTCGGGGAGGCGAAAGCTGTGGCTGGGCATCTTCACCGGCATCACCGTGCTCATCATGCTGTCCATGTTCTTCATCCAGCCCGGCGAGGAGTACCTGTTCTGGGGCGCGCTGCTGCTCGCAGTCGGCACGATCTTCGCCGAGCTGAGCGGCGTCAACTACAACGCGATGCTGTCGCAGGTGTCGACGCCCAAGAACGTGGGCCGCATCTCGGGCATCGGCTGGGGCCTCGGCTACCTGGGCAGCATCGTGCTGCTGGTGCTGCTGCTCGTGCTGTTCATCCAGTCGTTCGGCGCGGAAGGCCGGAACGGCGTCCTCGGGGTGCCGAGCGGGGCGGATGGGGGCGCGCTCGACATCCGCTTCGCGATCGTGCTCGCCGCTGTCTGGTACGTGGTCTTCGCGTTGCCCGTCATGTTCAAGGTGCCCGAGATCCCGAAGGACGAGACCCGCCGAAAGGTGAGCTTCTTCGCGTCGTATGGCGTGCTGTTCCGCGTCATCGGGAAGCTCGCGAAGAGCGACCCGAAGCTCCTCCTCTTCCTCGCCGCGAGCGCCGTGTTCCGCGACGGGCTGCAGGCGATCTTCGCGTTCGGCGCGATCCTCGCGGCACAGGTGTACGGCTTCGCGCCCAGCGAGGTCATCTACTTCGCGGTCGCCGCGAACCTCGTCGCCGGCCTCGGCACGCTCGCCGCTGGCTGGTTCGACGACCGCTTCGGCCCGAAGCTCGTGATCATGGCGTCGCTCGTCTCGCTCACGGCGTTCTCGGTCGTGCTCCTCTTCCTCCCATCCGAGAAGACGGTGTTCTGGATCTTCGGCCTCGCACTCTGCCTCTTCGTGGGTCCTGCGCAGGCCGCGAGCCGCTCCTACCTGTCCCGCGCGACCCCTCCCGGCCGCGAGGGCGAGCTGTTCGGCCTCTACGCCACCACGAACCGGGTCGCGAGCTTCATCACCCCCGCCCTGTTCAGCCTCTTCGTGTTCCTCTCCGGCAACCCGAAGATGGGCATCATCGGCATCGGCATCGTCCTCGCCGTGGGATTCCTCATGATGCTGCCCGTGCCGAGCAAGGTGAAGCAGGCGAGCGCGTAGCGGCCCGCTCTGCAACTGTTACCCCCAAGGCCGGGCTCGCTGGCGGAATGTCGGTGGTGCGGACGACACTTGATGCCATGACGCACGAGACGAACGGCACCGCAGCGCAGCTCCCCACGACCCTCCTCGGCGATGGCCTCGTGACGACCGTGCAGGGGTACGGCGCCATGAGCCTCAGCGACGCGTACGGTCCCATCGACGACGAGCAGGCCCTGCGCACGCTGCAGCACGCGGTAGATGCGGGCATCACGTTCATCGACACGGCCAACATCTACGGCGACGGCCGCAGCGAGCGCACCATCGCCAAGATCTTCCCGGGGCAGCGCGAGCGCATCCAGCTCGCCACGAAGTTCGGCATCACGAAGGGCGACGGCGTCGGAAAGCGCGGCGTGCGCGGCGACCGCGAGCACGTCCGCGAGCAGGTCGAGCTCTCCCTCAAGCGCCTCGGCACCGACTACATCGACCTCTACTACCAGCACCGAGTCGACCCCAACGTGCCCATCGAGGACACGGTCGGCTTCGTCGCCGAGCTCGTCGCCGAGGGCAAGGTGCGGCACATCGGCCTGAGCGAGCCGACGGGGGCCGAGATCATCCGCGCCGCCGCCGTGCACCCCATCGCGGCCATCCAGAGCGAGTACAGCATCTTCAGCCGCGATCTCGAGCACCACGTCATCCCCGCCATCCGCGAGGTCGGCGCCGGCTTCGTGCCCTACTCCCCCGTCAGCCGCGGCCTGCTCACCGACTCGTGGGCCGAACTCACCGCCGAGAAGCCCAACGTGCGCGCCAACTTCCCCCGCTTCTTCGCAGAGAACCTGCCAGCGAACCGCGCCCTCGCCGGCGAGGTCGCGGCCGTCGCGCAGCAGCTCACCGAGCAGCACGACCGCCATGTCTCCGTCGCTGAGGTCGCCCTCGCCTGGGTCTCCGCGAAGTCGGCGGAGTTCGGGGTACGGGTCTCCCCGATCCCGGGAACCCGCAGCCCCGAGCGCATCGACGAGAACCTGCGGGCCATCGGCCTCGACCTGGCCGGCGAGCAGCTGCTCCGACTCGACTCGATCGCCGAGCGCGTCGTCGGGAACCGCTCGGCAGATCCCGCCTGGACGTCCCAGGGCCGCGAAGAGGCGGCGCTCGCGGCATCCTGATCCGGGCTTATCCCCAGCTTTCCGAGTTGCAGGCAAACGAAGTGCAACTAGAATCTCCCCTCATGGAAGACCCTCCCAGTCATAGTCCCAAGCCTCTTGACGTTCCGGCCGCCTCTTCGGCCGCCACAGTCTGGAGGCACCACGCATGAACGAATGGGTGATGCTCGGCATCGGCCTCGTTCTCACAGTAGGAACCGGGTTGTTCGTCGCGAGTGAATTCGCGCTCGTCAACCTCGACCGAAACGATCTCGAAAACCGGCAGAGCCGCGGAGAGAAACGACTCGGGCCAACCATCAAGGCCCTGAAGATCACGTCGACACACCTCTCCAGCGCGCAGCTCGGAATCACGCTCACGACCCTGCTCACGGGATACACGTTCGAGCCGGCCGTCAGCTCCCTCCTCGCAGAGCCCCTCGAGGGCCTCGGGGTGGCCGAGGGCCTCGTGCCCGTCGTCGGAGCCATCGTCGGCATCGTCCTAGCGACGCTGTTCTCGATGATCATCGGCGAGCTCGTCCCCAAGAACTTCGCGCTCGCCCTCCCACGGGCGACAGCGAAGATCGTCATCCCGTTCCAGGCGCTCTTCACGACGGTGTTCAAGCCCGTGATCCTGCTCCTGAACAACACGGCGAACGCCATCATCCGCTCCATGGGCATCGAGCCCAAGGAGGAGCTCTCCGGTGCCAGAAGCGCCGACGAGCTCTCCTACCTCATCCGGCACTCCGCGCTCTCCGGGCTCCTCGAGGAAGACGACGCAGCACTGCTGCGACGCACCCTCAAGTTCTCCGAGCACGACGCGTCCGACGTCATGACACCCCGCGTGCGCATGGCGAGCATCGAAGTCGACGACACGGCGCAGGCGATCATCGCCCTCGCCATCGAGACCGGGTTCTCCCGGTTCCCCGTCGTCGACGGGACGCCCGACAACATCACGGGCTTCGTGCACGCGAAGCAGGCGTTCGCGGTGCCCGTCGAGACACACGATGAGGTCACGGCCGGCCAGCTGCAGACCGAGGCGCTGCGCGTGCCGGAGTCGATGGGCGCCTCCGCCCTGCTGACCCTGCTGCGCGCCGAGCGACACCAAGTCGCCGTCGTCGTGGATGAACACGGCGGCACCGCAGGCATCGTCACCCTCGAGGACCTCGTCGAGGAGATCGTCGGCGAACTCGAAGACGAACACGACCGGCACCAGACCGGGTTCATCCGGCGCGGCCGCTCGGTCACGTTCGACGCCTCCTGGCGTCCCGACGAGGTGCTCGACCGCCTCGCGATCGAAGTTCCGGAGGACGGCGACTACGACACCGTCGGCGGCTTCATCACCGACACCCTCGAGCGCCTTCCCGAACTGGGCGATGAGGTCGAGATCGAGGCCGGCACCCTGCGCGTCGAGCGCATCGACGGCACCCGCATCGTGCGGGTCCGCTACCTGCCGAACGAGCCAGACGGAGACCAGAGCCTCATGAGCAATCAGGAGCTCGCTCACGACAGAGCGCACGAGCGAGTCAAGGAGGCGATGATCAATGAGTGAGTACCTGCCAGGAATCCTGTGGCTGTTCGTCCTCCTCATCGGCAACGCCTTCTTCGTCGGCGCCGAGTTCGCGGTCATCTCCGCGAAGCGGTCGCAGATCGAGCCCCTTGCTGAGCGGGGCAGCCGCGCCGCCAAGACGACCCTCTGGGCGATGGAGCACGCAACGCTCATGCTGGCGACCAGCCAGCTCGGCATCACCGTCTGCTCGCTGCTCATCCTGAACGTCTCCGAGCCGGCCATCCACCACCTCCTCGAGATCCCTCTCGGGCTCACCGCGCTGTCGGCCGAGCTCATCAGCGTGATCGCGTTCGCGGTGGCGCTTGTGCTCGTCACGTTCCTCCACGTCGTGTTCGGCGAGATGATCCCAAAGAACCTCGCGTTCTCGGTGCCGGACCGCGCCTCCCTCATGCTCGCCCCGCCGCTCGTCGTGGTCTCCAAGATCTTCAACCCGATCATCTGGAGCCTCAACACGATCGCGAACGGCGTGCTGCGCCTCTTCAAGGTCGAGCCGAAGGACGAAGCGACGAGCACGTACACGCTCGAGGAAGTGGCCGGAATCGTCGAGCAGTCGACCCGCGAGGGAACACTGAACGACGCGTCGGGCACGCTCGCGGGCGCGTTCGAGTTCACCGAGAAGCGGGTCAGCGACGTGGATGTGCCGATCGCCGAGATGGTGCTCCTGCCTGCGGGCGCGCGCCCCATCGACGTGCAGAAGGCCGTCGCCGAGCACGGCTTCTCGCGCTACGTCGTCACCGACGAGCGCGGTGAGCCGACGAGCTACATCCACATGAAGGACGTCATGGACCTCATGGCCCCGGACGTGTTCACGGCCCCGATCCCGCAGAAGCGACTGCGGAGCCTCGTCTCCGTGTCGCGGGATGCGGAACTCGAGGACGCAATGGCGGTGCTCCGTGACCGCGGGGCGCACGTCGCGAAGGCCCTCGACTCCGAGGGCAACGTGACCGGCCTCCTGTTCCTCGAGGACGTCCTCGAGGTGCTCGTCGGCGAGGTCAACGCGACCGCCGCTGCGAACTAGCCGACACGGTCGAGACCAGCTCGAGGATGCCCCCGCCCGGAAACGGGCGGGGGCATCCTTGGTTTCCGGGTGCAGCTGTATGCGCATCCGGCACCTGCCTGTCGTCGCTCGTTGACAGTGCACATGGCGAAACGAGAGGGTGGTGAGGTGCAGCCCACCCCACAGACCGCCCAGACCACCACCACTGCGAGCGGGCGGGAGAAGCTCTCGGTCGGCGTCTTCCTCGCTCTGGCCTTCGGCCTGCCGTGGCTCGTGACCCTGCCCCTGTGGTTGGGCGACGGTCTCGCGAACCCGTGGTTCCCGGTCATCTCGATCGCCATGATGATGACGCCAGCCATCGCGGCGCTCGTCGCGGTCTTCGCCATCGAGCGTCCGGCGAGGCCATGGCGTGCGCTCGGGATCGTGCCGCTGAAGCCCGTCGGACGGCTCATCGCCTACCTTGCGCTCGCCGTCGTCGTCCCGGTGGCGCTCGTGTTCGTCGCGCTGCCCATCGGCGCCCTGTTCGGCGTCTACGCGATGGACCTCGTGAACTTCTCCGGCTTCCAGGCGATGCTCGACGAGCAGCTCGCAGCCGAGGGGGTCGGCAATCTGGAGCTCCCCATCCCGGTCGCCGTGCTCGTGCTGCTGCAGCTCGCGAGCATCCCGCTCGGGGCGTTCCTCAACCTGATCCCCGCCCTCGGCGAGGAGCTGGGCTGGCGCGGCTGGCTGCTCCCGAAGCTCCTCCGGTTGGGTACCGTTCCCGCGCTCCTCATCTCGGGGGTCATCTGGGGCGTCTGGCACGCGCCGCTGATCCTGCTCGGCTACAACTACGTGGATGCGCCGGGCTGGCTCGCGCTGGCCATGATGACGGGGATGTGCATCCTGGTCGGGGCCGTGTTCGCGTGGCTGCGCATCCGCTCGGAGTCGGTGTGGCCGGCGGCCCTCGCGCACGGGGCGTTCAACGCCGCCGCCGGCTCGTACCTGCTCTTCGCTGCGGCGGGCGAAGAGGTCGACACGACGCAGGCCACGATCCTCGGCTGGACGGGGTGGATCGTGCCGCTGATCTTCGTCGGCGTGCTGCTCGCGACGAAGCAGTTCGCGCCGCCGAAGCCCGCCGAAGTGCTCGCAGGCCGTCGTGGGCCGCAGCCGACGGCCGCTTCGTCAACTCCCTGACGAAGTTCAGGCCACCTCTGCTTTGATGCCGCCACGAGGATGCATCCGCGGTGAGCTCACGCGAATCGCCAAGCGGATGTCTGGGGGAAGGGGACATCGATGGAGACATTCGGCATCGAGGAGGAGGCGATGCTCGTCGAACCGCGCACGCTCGAGCCGAGGCCAGCCTCCGCACAAGTGCTCGAGGGGCTCCGCCACGATGGGCGCCTTCGCTCCCTCGTCACCCGCGAGTTCCTCAACTCGCAGGTCGAGTACTGCTCGCCCGTGCTCCGGTCGGCGCGGGAGGCGCACACGCACCTCAACGCCTACCGAGCGGCACTCAACTCGGCCGCCGATCATGCCAGGGTCGCGCCCTGGCACGGGGCGGTGCCGTTTGTCCCCGGTGAGCCGCACGCAACCGAGACAGCCAGGTACGGGGAGCTCGCGAGCGAGTACCGGGGCCTCGTGCGGGAGCACCAGATCAACGCCATCCACGTGCACGTGGGGATCTCCTCACGTGAAGAGGGTGTGCGGATCATGAACGCCGTGCGCGGCTGGACGCCGGTGCTGCTCGCGTTGAGCACCAATTCGCCGCACTGGCGTGGAGAGGATTCTGGGTTCGACAGCTGGCGCACCATCCAGATGCGGCGGTGGACCACTCACGACTGCCCTCCGGTGTTCGTCGATGCCGAGGACTATCGGCAACGAATGGAACGTCTTGTCGGGGTTGGAGGAACGATCGATGCTGGCTCGGTGGCGTGGAACATGCGTCTCTCCGCGAACCACCCGACGATCGAGTTCCGGGTCTTCGACGCGCAGCTCGAGACGCGCGAGACGGTGCTGCTTGCGTTGATCTGCCGGGCCTTGGTCACGGCGACTGAGGACGGCGAGGCCGGTGGCGCCCTCGCCGACCTGCCTCCCGAGCTGCTCGAGGCGTCGCTCTGGCAGGCCGCCCGTGATGGGATCGACGCACGGCTCCTGAACCCGGTGACGGGCGAGCTGGCGGGGGCCCGCGCGGTCGCGGATGCCCTGCTCTCCCACGTCGGTCCTGCCGCGGATGCGTTCGGGGACGGCGACGAGATCCGCTCGGGCGTTGACCGTCTCTTCCGCTTCGGGACGGGAGCCGCGCGGCAACGGCAGACATACCAGGAAGGCGGCATCGAAGCTCTGCGTGCCCTCCACGCGGCCGTCTGAGCGGATCGGCCACGCCGAGGGAGCAGACTGGGTGGATGCCTCCGACCACTCCCCCTGCCAAGGTTCAGCGCACCTCGCTCCCGAGGACGATCGCGCGCGTCGTCCTCGGTGGGTTCCTGCTGTTTGCCGGCATCGCGCATCTGAGCTTCGCCCGCGAGGACTTCCAGGCGCAGGTGCCGACCTGGCTGCCGCTCGATGCGGACTTCGTGGTGCTCGCATCCGGTGTCGTCGAGGTGCTGCTCGGGCTGGCGCTCATCGCGGCCTGGCGATGGCGGGTCGCGGTCGGCTTCACCGTCGCGGCGTTCTTCGTTGCCGTCTTCCCCGGCAACATCTCCCAGTACGTGACGGGGACGGATGCGTTCGGGCTCGACACCGACGCGGCCCGGCTCATCCGCCTCCCGTTCCAGGTGCTGCTCATCGGGCTGGCGATCTGGTCGACCGGCGCGTGGCGCGACCGTCGCGAACTGCTCGAGCCGTTCCGCCGGGGACGGATGCTCTAGATTTCTCCTATGACAGATCCCGGCAGCGCAGCCTCGCCCGCCACCGGAAACTCCGGGGTCGCCCCGCTGCTCGTGCTCGGCAAGATCACCGACATCCTCGATAGCTTCACGCTCGAGTCGCCGTCGCTGTCACTCGCGGAGATCAGGTCGAGGACCGGGCTCCCGACCTCGACCACGCAGCGTCTCGTCACGAACCTCGTCGCGCAGGGCTTCCTCGACCGCGACGACGATCGCTTCCGAATCGGGCTGAAGATGGCGTACTGGTCGGCGCCTGCCGTGCGAGGCATCAAGGCCATCGACCTGCTCGCGCCATTGCTCCGCGAGCTGCGACAGGCGACCGGGGAGAGCGCGACGCTGTTCAGGGCGGACGACGACTACCGCGTCTGCATCGCCGTCGACGAGACCCGCCACGAGCTGAAGCAGGATGTGCACGTCGGCAAGGTCGCGCCGCTCACGGTCGGTTCCGCGGGACGGGTCCTTCTCGCCTGGAACGATGACCTGCGCGAGAGCATCCTCGCCCACCCCATCCCGGACCTCGCGGCGAGCACCATCACCGACCCGGCCGAGCTGCGAGGGGTGCTCGATCAGACGCGACGGGACGGGTTCGCGATCACGCGCAACGAGCGCATCGACGGGCTCGTCGGCCTTGCGGCCCCGGTGTTCGAGCCGAGCGGGCGGGTGCGCATGGCCATGGGCGTGAGCGGGCCCGCCGCGCGCATCAAGCCGCACATGCTCGAGGAGTGGGCCCCGATGCTCGTCGAGACGGCCGAACGCGCGACTCGCCTGATCGGCGGGCGCGCCCCCGCCACCGACTGACAGCGGGCGCTCGGCTGGCAGCCGTCAGAGCGAGGCCGGCACGACCCATTCGAACGCGGGAGCCTTCGAACGGGCACCCTGGCGCGCCTTCGAGCGGTTGGGCTCGCCGAGGTCGTCGAGCAGCGCCTCCGACTCGCGGACGATCTGGGCGAACGCCGCCGGAGTGAGCCACTCGGGGCGCATCGCGAAGAGCAGGTCCTCCGTGGCCGTGTTGCCGCTGGCGCCCGGAGCGAAGGGGCAGCCGCCGAGGCCGCCAAGCGCGCCGTCGACGACTGCCGCGCCCGCGAGCACGGCCGCGATCGAGTTCGTGACGCCGGCGCCCCACGTGTCGTGGCCGTGGAAGACGATCTCGCGCTGCGGCGTCTCGGTGGCCACGCGCGAGATGAGCGACGACACCTGTCCGGGGTGCGCCTGCCCGAGGGTGTCGCAGATCACGATGTCCGCAGCACCCTCGGCGCGGGGATCGTTGGCGATCTGTATGACCCGGTCTGGGTCGACCTGCCCATCGAACGGGCAGGTGAAGGAGGTGGCGAGGCACAGCTGGATGCGCCCGCCGGCCTCACGGGTGAGGGCGACGGCGTCCGGCATGGCGGCGAGGCTCGTGTCCGTGGTGCGGCCGATGTTCGCCTGGTTGTGGGCGTCGGAGACGGAGAGGCAGTACTGGAAGTTCTTCGCGCCGGCTGCCGCGGCCTTCTCGATGTGCCGCGGGGTCGCGACCCACACCCAGCTGCGCTCGAGCTCCTCCGGCGTGAGCGCCTCGATCACCTCGAGCGTGTTGGCCATGGGCGGGACGAGGTCGCCGCGCGCCATCGAGCCGATCTCGAGCTCTGGCACGCCGGCGGCGAGGAGCTCGCGAGCGAGGGCGACCTTGCGGTCCGTCGACAGCAGCTTGCCGGTGAGCTGCAGGCCGTCCCGCAGCGTGACGTCGCGCAGGCGTGCATCGGTGATCGGGTTCTGGCTCATCGTGTCTCCACCTTGCTGTCGTCGTCGAGCTGGGTCTTGGTGTCGTCGAGCTGCCCCCGCGGCGCGAGGCCGGCGTAGGCGGCGAGCACCGCCTCGGTGTCCTGTCCAAGCTGGGGCGCGAGGGTGCGGATGGGGAGGGACGCGCCGCCGAGGACCGGGACGATGCCGGGGAACCCGACCCCCTCGACCGTCTGCTCGCCGTCGGCCACGTCGAACTTCTGGATCATGTCGCGGGCCGCGTACTGCGGGCTCTCGCTGATGTCCTCGGCCGTGTAGATGGGGCCGGATGGGACGCCCGCGTCGTCGAGGATGTCGAGGACCTCGTCGGCCGGCATCGTCGCCGTCCACGCGCCGATCGCCGCGTCGAGCTCGTCGCGGCGCTCCCAGCGGAGGTTGTTCGTCGCGAGCCCAGGGTCGCCCGCGAGGTCGTGGCGGCCGATGATGCCCATGAAACGCACGAAGATCGCATCCGCGTTGCCGGCGATGACGACGCTCTTCCCGTCCGCGCACACGTAGGCGTTCGTGGGGGCGATCCCCTCCATTCGTCCGCCGACCCGCTCGCGGACCACGCCGTGAGCCTGGTAGTCGGGGATGAGGGACTCCATCATCGAGAACATGGCCTCGTTGAGGGCCACGTCGATGACCCGCTCCTCGAGCGGAGCTGGCCCGAGGCCGGCACCACGGCGCTGCTCGCGCTGGAACATCGCCATCATCACGCCGTAGGCGGCGTACACGCCCGCGATGGAGTCGCCGATGGAGACGCCGACACGCACCGGGGCGCGGTCCGGGTCGCCGACGAGGTTCCTGAACCCGCCCATCGCCTCGGCGACCGCCGCGAACCCGGGTCTGCTCGAGAGCGGGCCCGTCTGCCCGAACGCGGAGATACGGCCGATGACGATGCCGGGGTTGATCTCGTCGAGCACGTCGGGACCGATGCCCCACCGCTCGATCGTGCCGGGCCGGAAGTTCTCGAGGATGACGTCGCAGTCGGCGGCGAGCGCGCGCACCGCATCCCTCCCCTCCTCCGTGCGGAGGTCGAGCGTGATCGACTTCTTGTTGCGGTTGATGGTGTGGAACAGCATCGACGTCGTCGAACCGGGGTGCAGGCGCCATGAGCGCAGCTCGTCTCCCGTTCCGGGGCGTTCGACCTTGATGACCTCGGCGCCGAAGTCGGCGAGCATCCGCCCTGCCGTGGGGGCCGCGATGAAGTTCCCGAGCTCGAGCACGCGGACTCCCTTGAGCGGGGCGATGTTGGCGTTGGTGTGCATGTCGGTCCTTTCCGGACTGGTGATCGGTCGGAGCGTGCGGGTCAGATGAAGATGCTGAGGACAAGCGTCACCAGCAGCGCGACGATCGAGGCGACGGAGACACCGACGGTGCACGTCTTCAGTGTGCCTCGTGTCGTCTGGCCGAGCAGCGACTGGAGGAGCCAGAACGTGTTGCTCGTGACGTGCACGGCGAACAGGGAGCCGGCACCGGCAGCGAGGGCGATGAGGATCGGGTCGAGCCCGATCACCGAGGCGATGGGAGCGAGGATGCCTGCCGCGGTGATCGCGGAGATCGTGACCGAGCCGACGGCGACGTGCAGCACGGCGGCGATGGCCCAGACGATGAGGAGCGGCGCGAAGCTGTGCGCGCCGAACGCCTGCCCGAGGATGTCGCCGAGCCCGGTCGCCGCGACGGTCGCGGCGAGCGCGCCGCCGACGCCCGTGAGGATGAGGATCTGGCCGCTTTCACGGAAGCCCGCGACGACCGACTTCTCGACGGCCTTGACGCCGACCGTGAGCCTGCCGATGACGCTCGTGCCGAGCACCGCGAGGAGCAGGGCGAAGACCGGGTCGGTGATGAGGACCAGCGCGTCGATCTCGATGCCGGCGATCTGCAGGATCGCGCCGGTGGCGATGAGCGCCAGGCAGAGCAGCAGCGGGGAGAAGAGCAGGATCAGCTTGGGCTCGGAGCTGGTGGTGCGCTCGGCGACCGCGACGCCGCGGGGCACTCCGCCGACCTTGCTGAGTCGGTCGCCGACGGGGATGTTCTCGGTCTTGAGCGGTCCGACGGGCTCGGGGGAACCGTCGATGCTGTCGTCCGCCGCGTCTTCTCCCTCGACGGGCTGCGTCTCGTCGAGCTTCTCCTTCCAGAAGCCGATGCGGAACAGCAGCGTCATGATGAAGATCGAGATGACGATGGTCGGCACGATCACGATGAGGCCGAAGAGCAGCATCTGGCCGAGGGGAACGCCGAGCACGCCGGCGAGCGCGAGGGCGGCGACGCCCGGCACCATGAAGACGATGCCGCACTCGAGGCCGATGGCGAGGGCGGTCGCGATGCGCGGTGTGCCGTGCTTGCCGATGAGCGGCGCCATCTTGCGGGCCAGCGGCGCGGAGATGACGAGGAGCACGTCGAGGAAGATCGACTGGAGCACGGTGCCGATCGTGAGCCCCATGGCGTACGGGAGCCCCTTGGGGCCGAAGATGCGCAGCAGGTGCGAGACGAGCCGCTGGATGGCGTTCATCTCGCTGAGCATCGAGCCGAGCAGCACGCCGAAGGTGATGAGGAGGCCGACCTCTGCCATGATCTCGCCGAAGCCGCCGGTGATGGTCCCGATCGTGTCGGTCGGCGAGTTCCCCGTCGCGAGCCCGAGGTAGAGGGAGCCGATGACCAGCGCGACCGCAGGGTTCAGGCGGAAGCGGGTGATGAGCACGACGACGCCGAGGATGGCGATCGCGGTGTGGATGATGGTGATGATCTCTGACGTCATTGTCGTCCAATCGAGGTGGGTCTCGCGCGGTGCCCCGGCCGGTTCGAGGGGAAGCGGATGGGGGCTTGGCCTGGGTCCGCATCCGGCTTACATTATGTGCATGAACTCATTATGTAAGCAAGGGTCCACATCGTGATCCAGGAATCGAGGGTCAGTATCTCGGTGCCGACACCGGCACTCGCAGCGGACATCGCGCAGCTCGACCTCGCCGACCGCGTGGAGTGCATCACCTGGGACCTGGCGACGCCGTCACCCTCTGCGCACATCGAGCTCGTGGTCCTCCCTTACCAGCAGGACCCCCACCTCGTCGCGAACCTCGGGGCAACGACAACCCAGCTCGTCCAGGCGCAGACCATCGGCTACGAGGACATCGTCGCGCACCTGCCGCCCGGGCACACGGTCGCCAACGCGCGCTCCGTGCACGAGGCCTCGACGGCGGAGCTCGCGCTCGGCCTCGCGCTCGCCTCGCTGCGACGCTTCCCGGAGTACTCGATCGCGGCCCAGGGCGGGCGGTGGCAGCAGCTCCCCGGTCAGAGCCTCGCCGACCGCACCGTCGCCATCGTGGGCTACGGCGGCGTCGGTCAGGCCATCGAGAAGCGCCTCGACGGCTTCGAGGCGCGAGTGCTCCGCTTCGCGCGCACCGCACGCGCCGGCGGCCCGGGCGGGGCGCGCCTCGTGCACCCCATCTCGAGCCTGCGTGGCCTGCTGCCGGAGATCGACGTCGTGATCCTCACGGTTCCCCTCACGGAAGAGACCAGGCACCTCGTCGACGACGCCTTCCTCGCGGCCATGCGACCCGGCGCGCTGCTCGTGAACGTCGCGCGGGGCCCGGTCGTCGACACGGACGCGCTCGTCCGCGCGCTCGAGACCGGCCACATCCGCGCCGCCCTCGACGTCACCGACCCGGAGCCGCTCCCGCCAGAGCACCCGCTGTGGGGGCTCGACGGCGTGCTTATCACGCCGCACGTCGGGGGCGCCTCCTCGGCCATGCACCCTCGCATAGTCGCGCTCATCGCACGGCAGCTCCGTGCGCTCCTGAACGGGGAGACGCCCGAGAACATCGTGGCGTCGAGATGACGCGCAGCTGACCGCCGAGCGCCGCGCCGGCTCCGCCCCTAGCGCCAGCGCGGCGCGAGGAAGCCGAGCGCGACGAGCTCGCGCACGTCGGGGACCAGGCTCTCGCGCAGCGCCTCCTCCTCGACGTCGACGAGCGAGGCGATGGCGGTGACGATCTGCGAGCCGACGAGCTCGCCGTCGCACACCGACACGAAGCCCGTGAGCTCGGTCGACATCGACATCGTGCGGCGGAACCCGGCGCCCTGGCGGAGCATGATGATGCTCGGGTCCTCGTCGCCCGGTCGCGAGTGGCGCTCCTCGGTGACGTCGCCGGCGACGATGAGCGGCTCGTCGAAGAGCTCGGCGTCGTCGAGGCCGCGCAGCCAGGTGATGGCCTCGAAGCCGTCGCGGATGTGCTCGGCAAGCGGGTGGCCGAGGGCGTGCGTGAGGTGCTCGAAGCGGCGAAGCGGGCCGCCGACGGCCCCCTCGTGCGTGCGGCGGAGGAAGAACATGCCCATGCCGATGCGCTCCACATCGCGGCTCGCGAAGTCCTGCAGGTAGCGGCGGAACGCGTGCTGCCAGCTCGACAGCTCTGCGTTCTCGGCCGCGTCCTTCAACCACATGTCGGCGTACTCGACGGGCGTCGCGTCCTCGCGCTGCACGACCCACAGGTCGACGTCGCCCGCTGGCCATGTCTCGATGCGCGAGTGCCAGGTCGCGTCGCCCTCGCGCACCTCCCAGTTGCCGAGCATGCACGCGACGCCACCGGGTGCGAGCACCGTGCCGAGCTCGCGGACGAGCCCCTCGACGATGCTGTCGCCAGGCTTGCCTCCGTCGCGGTACGTGTACTGGTCGCTGCCCTCCTCACCCTCGCGGCGGGGCGTGATGACAAACGGCGGGTTCGAGACGAACAGGTCGAACTGCTCGCCGGCGACGGGCTCGAGCATGTTGCCGAGGCGCAGGCTCACGCGGTCGTCGAGGCCGCCTGGCGCGATGCCGAGGGCCGCGGCGTTGAGCAGCAGGTTGAACTTCGCGAATGCGAGGGCGCGCTCGGAGATGTCGGTCGCCACGACGTGGCGCGTGTGCGCGAGCAGGTGCATGGTCTGCACCCCCATGCCGACACCGAGGTCGAGCGCGCGGGCCACCGGCTCGCGCGGGGTGAGCTGCGCGAGCAGGGTCGTCGCCGGCCCGATGCCGACGACGTGGTCGCGGCGCAGTGGCCGGTCGCGGCCGAGCTGCACCCCACCGAGGTCGGAGGCGACCCACATCTCGACGTCGCCGTTCACACCCTCGCTCGCGTACGGGCGCACATCGACAAGCGCGGTCACGAGCTCGTCGGCGAGCTCCTCGCCGCTCGCATCCCCCGGCGCCACACGCGGCAGGCGTTCGACGAGCCGGGCCGCCAGTAGCTCTTCGAGGGCCGGCACGTCGCCCACCTCCACTGGCTCGGCGAGCACGAACAGGCGGATGAGCGCTGCGAGCGCGTCGTCTGGCTCACGCGACAGCGCGAACGAGGCGGGCTCGAGCAGGTCCCGGTGCAGCGCATCCGCCGCCTCCGCGCCGAGGCGCGACTCGACGCCGTCGACCGTGAAGCCGACCTCGGCGAACGTCACCGCGAGCGCGCGGAGGAGCGCCTCGTCGGTGCTGTCGGGAGCGTCGCTCGGGTCGTCGAAGGTGAAGGCGTCTCGAGAAGAGGCTGAGCTGGCATGGCGCGCGTGGGAAGTCACCCGTCAATTATGCGGATGCGCACCGACAGTCGCGCGCGACGCCCGATCAGCCAAGTCGCGCGACTCCCAGGCAGCGGGGTCCCTGAGCTCGGCGAGCGCCTCGATGGTGCGGATGCGCACCTCGACGTCGTGCGTCGTGGCGGCCAGGAGCACTTCGTCCGCGCCCGTCCGCTCGACGAGCCGGTCGATGCCATCAGCCACCATCTCGGGGGTTCCGACCAGTTGCGTGCCGGTCGTCGCGTCGAAGAGCGAGCGGTCCTGCATGCGCGCGGCGTACGCCGCGGCGCCGTCTGGCGTGAGGACACGGGTGGGTCGGCCGAAGCGGATCTGATGCATCGCGGCCCGGCTCGGGAGCGCGAGGCGAGTGGCCTCCTCGACGGTGTCGGCGGAGATCGCGGAGACCGACACCATGAAGTGCGGCTCTGCCAGCACCGGAGACGGCACGAAATGCTCGCGGTAGTGGTCTGCCGCGGCCTTCGGGTCGGCGTGCATCGCGAAGTGGTGGGCGAAGGTGTACGGCAGACCGAAGGCGGCGGCGAGCTCGGCCCCGTAGAGGCTCGAGCCGAGCAGCCAGATCTCGGGGTGGGTGGCGGCGCCCGGCGTCACGCGGAGACGGTTGAGCACCTCGCGATCGTGCTCGTCGCGCACATCGCCGAGGAATCCCATCAGCTCGAGCACGTCGTTCGGGAACTCGTCGACGCGGTCACGCGACAGATCGCGGCGCAGGGCGGCGGCCGTGAACGGGTCGGTGCCGGGGGCACGCCCCAATCCGAGGTCGATGCGCCCGGGGTAGACGGACTCGAGGGCCGCGAACTGCTCGGCGACCACGAAGGGGGCGTGGTTGGGCAGCATCACGCCACCCGACCCGAGGCGGATGCGGCTGGTCCCCGCTCCGAGGGCCGCCAGCAGCACCGGAGGGGTGGTCGAGGCGACGAGCTCCGTGTTGTGGTGCTCGGCGACCCAGTACCGGTGGTACCCCAGCTCGTCGGCACGCTGCACGAGGCGACGTGATGCGGCGATCGCGTCGGCGCTCGTCTGCCCCTCGGAGACCGGGATGAGGTCGAGCACGGAGAGCTTGGTCGTTCCTGGCATGGCAAGGGCAACGTGCGCCATCCCGCCGCTATTCCTGGACGACTTCGGCAGCCTCCAGGGGAGAACTCCCCGTCACCTGGGTTTTCGGCCAGTTCGCGGCCTGACTGTCGGTGGCCCTGCGTAGCATGACCAGGAACGGCATACCCAGCGTGCCGAAGGAGACCCCATGATTCGACATCGTCGCCGACCGCGGGCGCTGCTCGCGAGCATCGGCGCGCTTGCCGCGGTCGTGTTGCTCGCGGGGTGCTCCGTGAGCGCAACTGCCGTCCCGTCTGCCAACGGCTACGACGCGGTGGACGCCCCCATCGAGGGGGGAACGGTCAGCCTGCGCGACTCGTTCGAGTCGTCGCCCCAGGAGTCCCACGACTTCTGGTCGGACCCCGACATGTTCAAGAACGCCGAGGGCTTCGACTACACCTCTCCAGACAACGGCATCACGGTGGGCGTCGGCGACCCCGCGACGGGCGCGTTCGTCGCTCCGACGACGGCGGTGCCCGCAGCGGAGTCGCCGAACGGCTACGGCGACGTCACCGAGGCTGTGCCGTTCGACCGGGCCGGGCTCGGCGCATCCACCTTCGGTCGCCTCTACATGTCGTTCGCGAGCGGCCTCGCCGTCTGCTCGGCGACGGTCGTGAACTCGGGCGAGCGCAACATCGTCGTCACCGCGGCGCACTGCCTCGTCGACTTCGAGAGCAACAAGGCCGTCGCGACCAACGTCGTCTTCATCCCCGGCGACCGCGGCGACGGCGCCGAGCAGCCATACGGGCGCTGGGCGGCCACCGACTACAGCATCCCGCAGCACTTCCTCGACAACGCCAACTACGGCGACCAGGGCGTGTACGGCGACGGATGGAACAACGACTTCGCGTTCCTCGTCATGGAGGAGAAAGACGGGCAACGCATCCAGGACGTGACGGGCGGCCAGGGCATCGCGTTCGGCGTGCCCGCCAAGGCGATCACGCAGGTCGGCTACCCGAGCGCGAGCCCCTACGACGGGTCGGAGGAGTACATGTGCGCCTCCAGCCAGTGGAAGGAAGGCTCGGCAGGTGGCTACACGCACATGTGCAGCATGACGCCGGGAGGATCCGGCGGGGCCTGGCTCGTCTACTACGACAAGGTCGTCGGCGCCGGTTACGTCGCCGCGACGTCGTCGACCGTCCTCTCGTCCGCGAATCCCCCGTTCCGCTGGGAGGGTTCGGTCCTCGGCCAGACCGCACTCTCGCTGTACGACGAGCTCGGGGGGTCCTGATGCGCACGCAGCGGCTGGTGGCGGGCGCGACGGCGCTGCTCGTCGGGCTGGTGCTGACGGGATGCGCGACGACGACGCCCACGGCGGTCGCGAACCACGAGGCGAAACTCGAGTACCACGCCGACACGGGCGCTGAGCTGCTCGGCGACTCGCTCGTCGAGGGTCTCGCCGGGGTCGAGAACTTCTCGGCGACCGCCTACACGCACGGCAAGGCCTCGACGGGGGCGACGCTCAGCACGCAGCACGAGACGACCGTGGTCGGCGCGTCCTACGTCACGAAGGAATCGACGGCCGAGCCGGGAACGTCGATCGACGAGGTCCACATGGCCGGCAGCGGGTTCACGTACTACCTCTTCGGCAGCGCGTACACGACGGTCGTGGCGACGCCGTGGGCTCGGCTGCCGATGGGCGACCTCGACCGGGCGAACGACCCTCAGCGCACGTGCATCCTCGGCACCGTCATCTTCATGTGCAATCTCGTCGAGGCGTGGCAGCTCTCGAAGGAGAGCAACGGCGAGGAGCTGCCCGAGAAGCTCGAGGTCTCCGCTGACGGCAGCAAGCACTTCACGTCCGCGGTCACCTTCGACTCCCTGGAAGCGGCGGGGCTGTACACGCTGGGCGACGACCTGCGCTCGCAGTTGAGCGAGGACGAGCTCGGCACGCTCCTCCCCCTGCACGTGTGGGTGGGCACCGACGGCATCATCCAGAAGATCGAGGTCAACGGCACGATGGACGCGGCGTCCCTCGACGTGGAGGTGCAGTTCGGCTTCGAGATCACGGGAACGCCGACCGCCGACGATCTGCCGGACGACCCGGCGTCGCTCGCGCCGCAATACGTGACGAACGTCACCGCAGACCAGGCCAGTGCCTTCTGGGACGCCATCGGAAACGCAAGGACCGGCTAGGGGTTGGCCGGGTTCATGAACGCAGCAGCAAGCAAGCTGGAGGCAGCACGATGACCTTCCCACCGCAGGGCGGCCCGCAGCGGCCGTACGATCCGCGCAACCCAGGCGACCCGCGGAACCAGCAGGACCCTCGCACCCAGCAGGACCCTCGCACCCAAGAGGGCCCTCGCACCCAAGACCCTGGGCAGGGTCGGCCGAACGGGCAGGACGCCGCAACCGGGCACGGGGCGCCCAACCCCCAGACCCCACAGCAGGGCCAGTACGGGCAGCAGTCGCAACAGAATCAGCACGGCTCGTACGGTTCCGGACAGCACGGCCAACACGGCGCGACCAACACTGCGGGGCCGGGCCGGGGCAACGAGCAGGGCCGGCCCGACCAGCAGTACTCACAGCCAGGTCAGCAGTATCCGCAGGCCGGGTACTCGGCCGCTTCGGCCATGCCTCCCGGCGGCGCGGGCACGGGAACTGCGACCGGCGCGGGCTCCAGGACCGGCTACGGCGTACCCTCGGCGACCAACTCCGGCTACGGCGCACCGTCGGCGACGAGTTCCGGCTATGCCACACCGAACACGGGGTACGGCGTTCCTGGCGGTGGATACGGCTCCTCGAACGGAGCTCCGTCAACCGGGATTCCTCCGACTCAGGGCTTTGGCTATCAGCAGCCGACGCGTTACCCGACGCCAGGGGCCCCCGGTTCCGGCTTCGCTGCGGCCGGCCCCACTCCGAACGGCAAGCCGCGCCGCAACTCACGACTGCTGCTCATCCTCGCGATCCCGGCGGCGGCGCTCATCGCGGGTCTCGGCGGCTATTTCATCGGGGAGAGCAACGGCAGTGTTCTTGCGGCGGAGCCGTTGCAGGCGGAGGTGACTCGCGTGCTGCAGGACGACTTCGGGCTCGTGGAAGTCAGCGATGTCAACTGCCCGGAGCAGGTGAAGGCCGACCAGGGTTCCGAGTTCCAGTGCACGTTCACCTACGCGGAGCAGGACCAGTCGGTGACCGTCACCGTTTCCTCCGCCGACGGCCAGGTCGTCGTCGGCGCGCCCGAGTAACCTCCGCCGGTCACCGAGCGGACGCGGGTCACAGGACGCAGACGCCGCCAGCCTCCAGACTGCCCGTTGACCGGCAAGCGGCCGAGTCCCAGCCCGTCCGCGCGAGACGGCAGGGTCAAGAGGCTGTCCAACATCAGTGCGATATCAGTGCGCTGAGCCCGCCCAAGCTTCAATCGGCTGGAAATCGCACTCATTTTGGACAGGCGGGCTCCGAGTCGGCCCCGCCACAGCCCGTCCCAGCCCCTTCGGCCCGAAGGCCTTGACTCGCCGGCGCTACGCGGTCCCGTTCGGCCCGACGATCGGCAGCGCGACGCCATCGACGAGCAGCTCGCATTCGGGGCGGTCAGCCACCGCGACCGCGACGCGCGACGCGAGGTGCTCGGGCATGGCGGGGAGCGCATCCACTGGGAACCAGGCGACGTCCACCGACTCGTCGTCACCGACGGCAGCCTCGCCGGAGACCCACGTGCACCGGAAGACGAGGTCGCAGTACTGCGCCCGGTCACCCGTCGCGTGGACGATCTTCGGCGAGACGCTCAACCGCACGAGCCGGTCGACGCGCACCTCGACCATCGCCTCCTCGAGACTCTCCCGCACGGCGGCTGTCGCGGGATGCTCACCGGGGTCGACGATGCCCGTCACGGGACTCCACACCCCGTTGTCGGAGCGGCGAACCAGCAGCACCTCCTCGTCGGCGGGCACAGCCTCGCCAGCCGGCCGAGATCCTTCGACCGGCGACAGGTCGCCCGCGCGTGCACGCGGGCGGATGATGACGGCGGTCGAACCGGCAAGCCAGAGCGGATGCTCCGGCCCGATCTTGGCACGCAGGTCGGCGACGAATTCAGGAATCGGCATGGGGCCTATCCAACCGCAACACCGAAGATGAGGCCCAGCACGTAGGTGACGGCGGCCGCTCCGTAGCCGATGAGCAGCTGGCGTCCCGCGCGGCGCCACGGCGGGCCGCCCGAGAGCACGCCGACGATGGCGCCGGTCGTGAGCAGCGCGATGCCGACGACGATCGCGGAGACGATGACGGCCGTCAGCCCGCTCATGCCGAAGATGTAGGGCAGCACCGGCAGGAGTGCGCCGGCGGCGAAGAAGCCGAAGCTCGAGAGCGCCGCTGTCCACGCGGTGCCGAGCTCTTCGTGCTCCTCATCGGCTGCCTGCAGGGCGATGGGGCCCGAGGCTGGGTCGGCTCCCTGCAGCGCGAACACGCGATGCGCGTACCTGCGCGCCTCGGCCTCGTCCATGCCCCGCGCCCGGTACACGAGCTCCAGCTCGTTCGCGTTGACGTCGAGCCGCTGAATGGTCTGCGGCGTGTCAGGGCTGGGCGTGGATGCCTGCAGCAGTTCGCGCTGCGACCGCACCGAGACGTACTCTCCGGCCGCCATGGAGAGGGCGCCGGCGAGCAGCCCGGAGAGGCCGGTCGCGAGGATGATGACGGTCGGAGCGCCGGTCGCGCCGATGCCGAGCACCAGGGCCAGGTTCGAGACCAGGCCGTCGTTCGCTCCGAACACGGCAGCCCTGAACATGCCAGACATGCGGGACCGGCTGCGCATCGCGAGGCCGCGCACGACCTCTTCGTGGATGCGCTCGTCGGCGGCCATCCCCGGCGTCGCATCCGCTTCTCGCTCGTACGGGGACCTCGACTCGGCCCGCTGGATGAGGGCAAGCACGAACAGGGAGCCGAAGCGGCGAGCGAACCACCCGAAGAGGCGCGTGCCGAGGTGGGCGCGGACGCCGCCGTCGCCGGCAGGGCCGAGCAGCCGCAGCCAATGCTCCTCGTGGCGCACCTCAGCGTTCGCGAGGCCGAGGAGGATCTCCCTCTCCTCACCTTCACGCTTCGCGGCGAGGTCCCGGTAGACGGAACCCTCGGCGCGTTCGTCGGCGAGGTAGCGGCGCCAGCGGCGGATGTCCGCCGAGGTGGGTTCCCGCGTGAGATCCCCGGTCCCCGGGACTGGCGGTGGTGTCTGTGGCATGGCCGTGCATCCTTCGTGCGGATGCCTCGAGCCCTGTGGAGCACGGGCATCGTTGGCAACGTTCAGCCAACGCTACGCGCGCGCCTCCTGGTTTCCGCAACCTCGCGGAGATGTTCGGCGCACCTGAGCGGGGCTCAGGGTCACTGCCCGGGGGCGCCGGCCTCGGTCACGGAGACGTCCGCGCGCGTGAAGTTCATGAAGGAGCGGGATGCGGTCGGTCCGCGCTGCCCGAGGTACCTGGAGCTGTAGATCGCTGACCCGTAGGGGTGCTCCGCGGCGCTCGAGAGCTGGAAGAAGCACAGCTGCCCGATCTTCATCCCCGGCCAGAGCTTGATCGGCAGGGTCGCGACGTTGGAGAGCTCCAGGGTGACGTGTCCGGTGAAGCCGGGGTCGATGAAGCCGGCCGTGGAGTGCGTGAGGAGTCCGAGGCGGCCAAGCGAGCTCTTGCCTTCGAGGCGCGCGGCGACGTCGTCGCCGAGGGTGACGCGTTCGAACGTGGAGGCGAGGACGAACTCCCCCGGATGCAGGACGAACGGCTCGTCGGGCTTCGACTCCACGAGCCGGGTCAGCTCTGGCTGCTCCTCCGACGGGTCGATGAACGGGTACCGGTGGTTGTCGAACAGCCGGAAGTACCGGTCGAGGCGCACGTCGATGCTCGAAGGCTGGATGAGCCCCGGCTCGTACGGCTCAAGGCCGATGCGGCCAGTCTCGACGCCCTGTTTGATGTCCCGATCGCTGAGAAGCACGTCGCCAGCCTAGTTGCTCGCCGGAAGCCGACGGCTAGGCTCAGCCCGTGAGCAGAAACGTGTGGACCGTCATCGGGGTTGTCGTGGCCGTCGTCATCGCGTGGTGGCTTGTCGATGTGCTCTTCCACCTGGCGTGGATGGTGGCCCGCCTGAGCATCGTCGCGGTGGTCGCTATCATCGTGTTCTTCGTGATCCGGGCCCTCGTCACAAAACGCGACTGACGCCGACCGGGCGCCCTTGCGGTCTCGAAGCGGCGTGCATGTACGATGGTCGAGTCCGCAGGCCGAGTGCCGGCGGGTGCGCGGATGTAGTTCAATGGTAGAACTTCAGCTTCCCAAGCTGATAGCGCGGGTTCGATTCCCGTCATCCGCTCCACGAAGAAGGCCAGGCCGGATGCTGTTCGCATTCCGACCTGGCCGTTCTCGCCTTCTGGAGGCAGGCGCCGCGGTCAGCTCTCGCCGCGACCGGTCTCGTGCTGCAGCCGGTCGATGTGCTCCGACGCCTCCGCCTTCGTGATGTCCGCAGGGATCTCCTCGCCGGCCTCGCGAGCGAGCGTGTCGAGGTAGCTGCGCTGCGCGCCGGTCATCGGCTCATCACCGGTGACCCACGTCGACGGGTCCTTCTCGGTACCGTTCTCTCCAGGCTCGGTCGCGCCGAGCATTTCACCTTCGTGTGTCTCTGCCATGTCCGCGACAGTAGGTGGCGCTCCTGGCTGGCGGCCCGACGGATGCTGGGAATATGTGTTCGAATCCGGGTGGCCAGCGCACCTCGGGGTGCTAGGAATCAGAAGTCGGCGATCACGATCTTCTTCATCTGCATCATGCGCTCGTACCCCCCTGGCCTCGCCATCAGCTCGCCCATGTTCGCGGGCACGATCTGCCAGCTGACACCGAACTTGTCCACCAGCCATCCGCACTGCTCCGCTTCGGGTACGGCGGTGAGTGCATCCCAGTAGCGGTCGATCTCGGCCTGGTCGGAGCAGTCGACCTCGAGCGAGACGCCGCAGTCGAAGCCGAACTCCTGTCCGGCACCGTTGTCCATGGCGGCGAACCACTGCCCCGCAAGCTGGAAGTCGGCGTACATGATCGCCCCGGCCACAGCCGGGCCTGACGGAGCCGGATATTCGGCGACGGTGCCGATACGGGACTCCGGGAACAGGGATACGTAGAGGTCGATGGCCTCGCGCGCCCTGTTCTGCGCTTCGCGACCGAACATGAGGCTCGGGACGATGAATGGACGAGGCTCGTCAGCCGTGCTCAGCCCGTCGGGGTCGACGAGCATGAGCTGCCAGCTCACGCCGTACCGGTCTTCGATCCAGCCGTAGTGCGGGCTGAACGGGTAATCCTGCAACGGCATGAGGGCCTTGCCACCCTCGTTGAGCCCTGCCCAGACCCGGTTGATCTCCTCGCGTGCCGACGCCGCGTCTCCACCGAGCACGCGGGGGTCGAAGTTGAGCATGAACGAGATCGAAGGATTGGGCCTGAACTGGTCGCCCGCGTTGATGAGCGTGAACCGGTACTCGTCGATCTCCACGCCCACGACGAGCGGGAGGCCGGCGAACTCCTTCTGGAAGTCGAGGAGGTCGGTCTCGGGATACCTGGCTTCCACTGACGTCGTCGTCTTCGGGAAGATGGAAGCGTAGAACTCGCCCGCTTCCTCGGCGTTCTTGTTGAACCAGAGGTTCGGGATGATCTTCTGCATGACTCGCTACTCCTGCACGCGTCGGTGGTTCCGGGCCCAGTCGACCCCACTGGCAAAGTTACTCCCGACTACCGACATTGGCCGCGCGCCCGGACTCCGGGTCGGAGCGAACATCCAGACTGCGCCTACTGCAATCCCGCCGTGAGCCGCGCGAGGTTGTCGAGCACGGTCGAGCGCATCGGCTGCTTGCGCCACTCGAACATGGTGAGCTCGCGCGAATGCTCGCGGTAGTCCTGCTGCACCTCGCGGAGGTCCTCGACGAAGTCGGCGCTGCGCACCATGAGCGACACCTCGAAGTTGAGGGAGAACGAGCGCATGTCCATGTTCGACGACCCGATGACCGCGACCTCGTCGTCGATCGTGAAGTGCTTGGCGTGCAGGATCGTCGGCGACTTGTACATCCAGATGCGCACCCCCGCGAGCAGCAGCGCCTCGTAGTAGGAGCGCTGCGCGTGGTAGACCATCGCCTGGTCGCCGATCTCGGAGACGAACAGCTCGACGACCACACCGCGCGCGGTTGCAGTGGTGATCGCGTACAGCATCGACTCGTCTGGAACGAAGTAGGGGCTCGTGATGATGATCGACTTCTGGGCGACGTAGAGCAGATTGAGGAAGAGACGGAGGTTGTTCTCGCTGGGGTAGCCGGGACCGCTCGGCACGATCTGGCAGTCCATCCGCGCTTCCTGCGGCATGGTCTCGACGTCGGTGAGGTCCTCGGGGATGATCGTGCCCGATTCCGAGTACCAGTCGGTGATGAAGACGGCGCTGACGGCGTGCACGGCCGGACCCTCGAGGCGCACCATGAGGTCGTGCCAGTGGAGCCCGCGGCGGATGTTGCCGCGCTTGTTGTATGTGGAGTCGACGACGTTCTGCGAGCCGAGGTACGCGGAGTTGCCGTCGACGATGAGCAGCTTCCTGTGGTTGCGCAGGTCGGGCCGCTGGTACTCGCCGCGCCACGGACGCACCGGCAGCATGTAGTGCCACTCGGCACCTGCCCGCTCGAGGGCCTTGAGGCGTGACAGCGTGTGCTTGCGGTACCCGGGCACTCGGATGGACGCGATGTGGTCGAGCAGGATGCGCACGCTCACGCCGCGGGCGGCTGCCCGGTCGAGGGCATCGAAGATGGGGAGGGTGGTGTGGTCGCAGGCGAGGATGTAGAACTCGATGTGCACCCACTTCTCGGCCGTGTCGATCTCGGCGGCCATCGCCAGGATCGTCTCCTCGTAGCCTCCCTGCAGCACCACCTCGTTGTCGCTGATGAGCGGCATCGCCGTGTACGTGCGGTTGAGGGCGACGACGGAGTCGAACCACGGCGGGTCGGTGTGCTCGGTGGGTTCGACCTCCACGCTCGAGACGGCCATGTTGATGAAGGTCGTGACCTCCTGCTGGCGCTCCATGCGCTTGGCGGGGAGGCGGAAGCTGCCGAGCAGGAGGAAGGCGACGACGCCGACGTACGGGATGAGGAAGATGGCCATGAGCCATGCGATGCCGACGCTCGGCTTGCGGTTGCGGGGCACGACGATGATCGCGATGACGCGGATGATCAGGTCGATGATCGCGAAGATGAAGCCGGCGCTGATCGTGATGTGCGGAATCTCGGCCATCTGGTCTCCTCGGGGTACTAGGGGACAGCGTAGGGCAACGGATGCGCGTGGCGAGGCCTCGCATCCACTCGGAAGGCTTGTTGCACTTCCGGCTGGAAGTGCAATACTGCACTTGTGACCGATAGTGCAACGAGCCTGCGCGCCCGCAAGATGGCGCAGATGAGCCGCGACCTCGCGGCGGCCGCCCGCAGGCGAGCCCTCGATGCAGGACTCGCCGGCTTCACGATCGAGGAGCTCTGCGAGCAGGTCGGGATCTCCCGGCGGACGTTCTTCAACTACTTCGCATCGAAGGAAGACGCAGTTCTCGGCATCTCCGCTCGGCGCGACACGGCGCACCTCGACGAGGACTTCGTGGCTGGCGGTGACCCGCAGAGCAAGCACCTGAGCCCCGACCTCCTCGAGGCGCTCACCCGTCTCGCACTCGAGCGGTGGCGGATAAACGATCCCGAACCCTACCCCGAGCGCGTGCGCGAGGTCATGGCCGTCATCGACCAGGAGCCGCGCCTCTTCAAGCGTGTGCTCGAGCACATGTCGAGCGACGAGAAGCGCGACGTGGCACTCGTCGAGCGACGCGAGGGGCTCCCCGCCGGCGACCTCCGCGCCTCCGCCGCCGTGCAGATCCTCATGTCGATCATGCGGGCGAGTGCGTTCGAGTTCTTCACGACCGACAACACCGACGACATGGAGGCGATCGTCGGCAGGCGCGTCGACGCGATGCGCGCCGTGCTGCAGCGCTGACCCTCCCCCCTCCCGCGGTTCGCCGCATCCCCCACCGCACTCTTCGAACGGACCAACGCATGACCTCCACCGCACACGCGCCTGCCGAGCCGCAGTTCCTGCTGACGAAGCGCCGGATCTGGACGATCTTCGGCGCCCTCATCGCAGGAATGCTGCTCTCGAGCCTCGACCAGACGATCGTGTCGACCGCGATGCCCACGATCGTCGGCGAGCTCGGCGGCGTCGACCACCAGGTGTGGATCACGACGGCCTACCTGCTCGCGACGACCATCGTCATGCCGATCTACGGCAAGTTCGGCGATGTCCTCGGGCGGCGGAACCTGTTCCTCGTCGCGATCGCGATCTTCACGCTCGCCTCCGTGGGGTGCGCCTTCGCGGACAGCTTCTGGGCGTTCGTCGTGTTCCGCGCCCTGCAGGGACTCGGCGGCGGCGGCCTCATCATCCTGTCGCAGGCGATCATCGCCGACATCGTGCCGGCGAGCGAGCGCGGCAAGTACCTCGGCCCGCTCGGTGCGGTCTTCGGCCTCTCCGCGGTCGGCGGCCCGCTTCTCGGCGGTTACTTCGTCGACCACCTGACGTGGCAGTGGGCGTTCTACATCAACATCCCCGTCGGCATCGCGGCCTTCATCATCGCGGTCGTCGCACTGAAGCTGCCGAGCAAGAAGGCGACGAAGCGCATCGACTACCTCGGCGTCATCTTCCTCTCGGCCGCAACGACGTGCCTCATCTTCTTCACCGACTTCGGTGCGGATGCCGAGCACGGCTGGGGTTCGATGGTCACGTGGGCGTGGGGTCTCGGACTGCTGGTTGCGGCAGCACTGTTCGTCTTCGTCGAGTCGCGCGCCGAGGACCCGATCATCCCGCTCGGTCTCTTCAAGAACCCGATCTTCGTGAACGCGACGGCCATCGGGCTGACGCTGGGCATTGGCATGTTCGCGGCGATCGGCTTCGTGCCGACGTTCCTGCAGATGTCGTCCGGCACCTCGGCGGCGGCGTCCGGTCTGCTCATGCTGCCCATGATGGCGGGCCTCATGGGCACGTCGATCGCGTCCGGCATCCTGATCTCGAAGACCGGCCGCTACCGCATCTACCCGATCATCGGGACGGTGCTCACGGGGCTCGCGATGGTCGCGATGACGACCCTCACGGCGGATACGCCGGTCTGGTTGATCTGCGTGTTCCTGTTCTTCTTCGGGGCGGGGCTCGGCCTCATCATGCAGGTGGTGGTGCTGGTGGTGCAGAACGCGGTTCCGGCTGCGGAGATCGGCACGGCGACGAGCACGAACAACTACTTCCGCGAGGTGGGTGCGGCGCTCGGCACGGCGGTGTTCGGCGCGATCTTCACGACGCGCCTCACCGAGAACCTGACGTCGGTGTTCACGGCGAGCGGGGCCAGCCCGGCGGATGCGGCGGCGGCCACGTCGACGATCGACCCGCAGACGTTGTCACAGCTGCCCGACGAGGTACGAGATGGCATCGTCACGGCGTATGCGGATGCGCTGGCGCCCGTGTTCTGGTACCTCGTGCCGTTCATCGCCCTCGCGTTCCTGCTGTCGCTGTTCCTGAAGCAGATCCCGCTGTCGGATGTCGCGGGGCTGGTGGCCCGCGGTGAGGCGGTTGGCGGCGACGAGGCTGAGGAGCTGGATGCGGCGGCCCGAGGCGGCGCTCGGGCAGCGCACGCGGGTGTCGCAGAGACGGCACGGGTCGGCGCGGCGGCGGGCACGGGCGCGGTGACGACGACGGCATCGGCCGCAGAGGGGCCTGATCAGGCGTCTGACATCGGGCCGCAGCGCGACTAGCGTCCTGTCGTCACGGGCCGGCTTGCAGAGAGCTTCTTCTCTGCTCTTCTCTCAGGCAGCTGGCCCGTTGGCGAATGCCCGGGCGGCTCGGAGCGCGGCCTCGACGTGCATCCCCTCGAAGGGCAGGACGGCAACAAGCGCGTCGCGAGTGAGGTCGGGGCCCAGCTGCGCGGCGCGGAGAACGGCTTCGGTGTCCACGCGTTCGGGCGCTGATTCCGGGTCGTCGAGTTCCATGGCGGCGCCTTGGAACCAGTCGTCGGCGGCGTCGAGCATCCGTTGTTCGCTGAGCGCGGGCAGCAGGTGCCGGTCGAGGCCGTCGGCGACGCCGTGGTCGACGGTGTGCCAGTCGGCTTGACCGCGGTCGAGCCAGGAGACGAATCCGAGCCAGGGCTGCTCGTCACCGCTGGACCACTCGCTGCCCGATTCGTCGCGAACGGCGGCTTCGACGTGTTCGATCGCCCAGTCGGGGAGACCGGCAGTGGGGTCGATGCCCGTCTGATGCGTCTCGGAGTAGTCGCGGTCGATGCCGCTGAGGACGGCGCGGCCGTCGGCGAGTGGAGTGAGGCGGGCCCAGCTGCCGCCGCCGTCGGAGTAGAACCAGCCGTGGTGGTCGGCGCGCGCGTTGTGGTTGTTCTCACCGAGGATCGCCGTCTCTATGGCGGCCGCCAGGGCCCAACGGCCCCTCATGACCTCGAGGGGTGGGAACTGCTGAGCGCGGATTCGTGGCATGCGTCTATTCTCGCGAGCTGCCGGTCGACAGCTCCTGGGCGACGGGGTCGGCGACATGACTTGCGACGAGGTCGGGGGCCGAAGCCCTGAACTCCACGGGGCGCGCCGAGCTGTCACTTGAGCGAATCTGGCTGCGACTGATCCTTGGCCCTGTCGCGGGCTCGACCTTCCAGACACGGTCGGCCGAGGGCACGATGACGAGCCTTTCCAGGTGGACTTCGTGGTGGTGGAAGCTGCACAACGCGATGCCGTTGCAGGTGTCGGTGAGACCGCCCTGCCACCAGGGTCTGACGTGGTGGAACTCGATTATGTCGAAGGGGAACACGCAGCCGGGTGCCCGGCACCCGCCGTCTCTGGCGAAGATCGCTCTTCGCTGAGCGGGGCTGAAGAGTCGTCGCTTGCGACCCAGCTTGAGCACTTCTCCGTCGTCGTCGACGAGGGCGGCCCGGATGATGCCGTCGCACAGGATGCGCCTGGCGACGTCGATCGAGGCCGGTTCGCCGGAGTGTTCGAAGCGCGGTACATCGACCAGGCTGTCGATGGCTCCGAGGAGCCCTGTGCGAGTGACCGAGACGACCAGGGTCGGAGCCTCGCCGCCCGTGCGCGGCGCGGCCGGGGACTCAGCATGCTGCGCGAACACCGACACGAGAGCGTCGATGCGCCGTTGGGATGGGCTGCGCTCGTCTCGGATCGGCACCTCAGGCTCGTGCACACCGGACGTGCCGGGCACACCGAGTACACCTGACGCATCGGGCACACCGAGTACACCTGACGCATCGCACACACCGAGTACACCTGACGCATCGGCCACACCGACTGCACCGGACGCGCGAAGCGTGGCGTCATGGCCGACGTCTTCCTCGTCGCAGGCGTGATCGCGCCTCGGCGAGAGGTACGCGTCGAGGACTCGCCGCAGGATCTCGCCCTGCTCAGGCGTCGCGAGGAGTCGCCCCTGCACCATTCCGTCGGGGCGGCGCGTGAAGGAGAGACCGCGCTTCTCGGCTTGGCGCTCGGCGTTCGGCTCCGCACCGTCGGGGTCGAGGAAGGCAACCCACACGGCCGCCTGCTTGGCGAGGCGCTCCGGCGAGGCGGGCTCGTCGTCTTCTGGCGTGAGTCCGCAGGCTGCCCGCACGAGCTCGTACTCCGCACGATCGAGGGCGGAGACATCAGCGCGACCATCGGCCTCACGCAGCCCTCTGGCGATCGCCGACGCCTGCGAGAGGGTCACTCGCCCTTCTGCGACGGCGACCGCCACATGGCCCCGCGTCGGCTGCAGCGGCTCACCCGTCATGCTGATCGTCTCGCGAGTCGCCTCCGCGAGCTCTCGCAGGGCGCCCGCCTCACCTCGCCGGAGCCCGAGGGTCTGCTGCACGGCCTCGTGCACCGATCTGAACCCACCGCACCGAACCAGCGACCCTGAGAATGCCACGGGGGTCACCTCGTCGCGCCCGAGCAGCTCGGCGGTTATCTCGAGGAGGGTCGCGTCGAGCATCCGCTTGCGTGCGGCCAGCTCTTCGAATGCGGCGAAGAACTCCGTATCGAGCAGGGATGCGACGGGACGGCGCCCGTCGATGAGCGCCTCGACTCCCGGAGTCGCGTTGACAGCGGCCTCGCGAACGGACGCCGCAACACCTGCCGGAAACGACACAGCGCCCGAGCACGAAGCCTCGTCGTCGCGCAGATTCTGCGTTTCATCCCACATCTCGACCTCCCCCAAGATCCAGCTCCACCCTACCATGTTCTCGAACATATATACGAGTATCCACAGTAGATTCTCTCCGCCGCGGCCCGCTAGCGGCCCACTCACTGCACCTCGGAGGTGGTGACCAGCCTGAGCCACGGCCCCGGCGGCACGTCCTCGACGTCGACGAACGCCCAATCGACGAGGTCGGCGACGGGGAGACACCCGCGCACGTTGGTGAGCGATTCCCCTGCCTGGACGTCCAGACCGCGAGCCGCAACACGACCGACGCCCGCGGTTGACACAATCGCCCCCTCTTCGCCCATCCGCAGGGGATACCCTTCGTTCACCTCAAGAATTCTGCGACTGGATGCATCTTCCGTGGTTCCCACACTCTTCCCCTGGCTCGACCCCGAAACGATCATTCACGGCGCGGGTCCCTGGGCGCTGCTCGTCGTCTGCCTCATCGTGTTCTCGGAGACCGGACTCCTCGTCGGATTCCTGCTGCCCGGCGACACGCTGCTGCTCATCACCGGCCTCCTCGCCTTCTACCCGGGCATCGGCTTCGACATCTGGTGGGTGTGCCTCGCCATCGGCCTCGCCGCGTTCCTCGGAGGCGAGGTCGGCTACCTGATAGGCCGCAAGGCCGGCCCGAGGATCTTCGAACGCAAGGAGAGCGGCCTCTTCAGCATGAAGAACGTCGAACGCACCAATGCCTTCTTCGAGCGCTTCGGCGGCCTCGCCGTCATCGTCGCCCGCTTCGTGCCCATCGTCCGCACGTTCGCTCCCGTCGCGGCCGGCGTCGGCAAGATGGACTACCGCAAGTACACGATCTACAACCTCATCGGCGCCCTCATCTGGGGGGCCGGCCTCACCTTCGCCGGTTACCTCCTCGGCTACGTGCCCGTGCTCGGCGACTTCATCCGCGAGTACATCGACGTGATCCTGATCCTCGCCGTCCTCGCGACCGTCGTGCCCACGACCATCCACTACCTCCTCAACGCACGGAAGTCGCGGCGCGAAGCTCAGCAGCTGAGCGGTGAAGAGGCGGAAGCCCTCGCCCTCGCGCCGAAGGACTTCGACCAGAAGCTGGGCGACTGAGCGCCGCACGAGAGGAAACCGGACGGCGCGAACCGCCCGTCACAAGCCCAGCCTCGACGCGTTGCGGCACGTTTCGCACCGCCGACCGACGCCTCCAGTGAGACGTAGGCTGGCCTTCCGCGGCATCGTCTGCCGCGTCTCTGACGGCGTTGCAGTGAGGAGTTCTGTTCTCGGATGAGCGGCATCTGGCGGTACCAGTCGACTTCGATCCCCCTCAGACTGGCGAACGCCGGAGCGGTCGTCGCTCTTCCTCTTCTCGCCGTCGAACAGCTCGGAGATGTCGCGGTCGGCGGGTTCCTCGTCGCCGTCGCCCTCTTCCCGAGCGTCATCGCCGCGCCGCTCGTCGGCGCGCTCCTCGACCGGATGCGCCGACCCCGCCTGCTCCTCATCATCGGCGGTGCCATCACAGCCGCCGCGTACCTGTTCGCGTCGCAGCTCGGCACCCTGCCGATCGGCGTCATCGCGCTCATCCTGGCGGTCGCCGGCTTCGTGACCCCCGCATACATGGGCGGCCTCTCGAGCTTCGCGCCAGACAACATCGAACCCGTTCGGAAGGCGTATGCGCAGGACGCCCTGTCCTACACGATCGCGTCGGTCGGCGGGCCCGCGCTGGCCGCGCTCGCGATCCCGCTCGCCGGGTCCGCTCGGCTCGCGATGGTGCTCCTCGCAGCCCTCGCGTTCATCGGGGCGATGGCCGGGTTCGGCATCCGGATGCACCCAAAGGCGGGCACCGTCGAGGGGCTCGGCCGCACCATCGCCCGCGGCATGACCTACCTCGTGCGGCACAAGCCGATCGCCATCGTCACCACGGCGGGCACCGTCAGCCAGATCGCCGGCGGGGCGCTCGGCATAGCAGCGATCGCCATCTCCCTGGAGCGCACCGGCTCGGAGGCATCCGCCGCCTGGATCGTCACGGCCTACGCCATCGGCGGCCTCGCCGGCGCACTGTTCATGGCCATCAGGACCTGGACCACGCGCGGCCCCGTCTGGGTCATGGGCATGGGCTTCGTCGCGACGGGCGCGTTCCTCCTCATCGCCGTCCCAGCGCTCCCCGTCGGCTTCACGTTCGCCGCCGTCTTCATCGCCGGCCTCTTCGCGGCCCCCGCGAACGCCGCCATGATGCTGCTGCGTGACAAGGAGAGCAAGCCGAACGTGCGCTCCCAGGTCTTCACCATCGGCGCAGGACTGCGCGTCACCGCCGCCGCGATCGGCGCCGCCGTCGCAGGCCTCATCGCCGGGTTCGACGCCGGATGGCTCGTCGCCAGCATGGCCATCATCTGGATCCTCTCCGGCGCCATCCTCTGGTTCTTCCCGAACCCGCCGGCACGCACCGGCGTCATCCCCGTGCAGAAGGGCCCGCGGGCACCGTAGGGGCGCGGCGCGGGCCGCGACGCGCGATCACTGCCAGCCAATTGGCCCTGGATGCGAGCCAGACCTCAATCGCTGCCAGCCGAATGGCCCTCATCGCGCCCTCGATGAGGGCCACTTGACTGGCAGTGATCGCGACGGGATCATCCTGCGATGAGGCCAGCCGCGAGGTTGGCTACGACATGCACGACGGCGCCCGGAACGAACGTGCCCGTCTTCTCGCGCAGCCAGCCGAGCATCCACCCCGCCGCGAACTGCACCGGGATGATCGGCCACAGGCGGACGTCGATGAGCAGCAGTGCAGAGTGCGGGAGCACGAACAGCGTCGATTGAACGAGGTTCCCGACGGCGAAACCGAGCCGCCGAACGAAGACTCCCCCGAGCAGACCACGGAAGAAGACTTCCTCACCGACCGCGCGCAGCACCATCGACACCGCGACACCGACCGACGTGACCCTGGTCACCGTGACTCCGGGCGCGGCGAGCGCCTCCTCCGGGATGAGCACTATCGCGAGCCAACCGGTGAGGAGCAGCGGCAAGAGGAGCAGCGCCGCCAAGCGGTAGGCGGAGGCTGAGCCCCAGGATGCGCCGAGCCTGTCGAGCGCTGAGCGCAGCGTGCGGTGCTCCCCGCGCGACTGCACCAGCACGTAGACCAGCGCGGGGAGGCAGAACACGACGAACTCGACCACGGCCCGAGCCTAGCTGCGGGGTGGTGGCGCCCGCGGTATCCACCCGGTATCCGTCCCCACGCCCGCGCCCGCAGCATCCGTTCGGCAGTCGCTGCCAGTCAAGTGGCCCAATCGCCGCCGCACGACTCCATCGCTGCCAGCCAAGTGGCCCTTCAGCCTCTGCCAGAGGGGCTACTTGACTGGCAGCGATCGAGTGCGGCGGCGGATGCGTGCGCGGGTGGGGTGGGGTGGGGCTACGCGAGGCCCACGATCAGCCAGACGACGGAGCAGAGCAGGAAGCCGACGAGGCCGAGCACCGTCGTGAGGACCGTCCAGGTGCGAAGGCCGTCCGCGACGCTGAGGCCGAGGTAGCGGGTGACGACCCAGAAGCCCGAGTCGTTGACGTGCGACAGGCCGAGGGCGCCGAAGGACATCGCGAGGGCGAGGAGCGCGACCTGGATGGTGGAGTAGTCGCCTCCGAGGACCGACGCGCTGAGCAGCCCGGCTGTCGTGAGGATCGCCACGGTTGCCGACCCCTGCGCGGCTCGCAGCGCGAGCGAGATCAGGAAGGCCAGGAGCATGAGGGGCATTCCTGTCGCGAGGAGCGTCTCGCTGAGCGCCGTTCCGATGCCGCTCTCCGTGAGCACGCGGGCGAACGATCCGCCGGCTCCGGAGACGAGGATGACGATCGCGACGGGCGGCAGAGCCGATTCGATGACCTCGCCCAGCTGGGTTGCGTTCCATCCTCGACGGAATCCGAGGAAGAAGCTCGCGAGCAGCACTGTCACGAGCAGAGCGAACAGCGGTGCGCCGATGAAGCCGAGCACGTTGCGGACCGGGTCGCCGGCCGGGAGCAGCGTGGCTCCGACCGTGCCGAGGGCGATCATGAGGAGCGGGGTCAGGATGAGCGCCATGATCATTCCCGAGCTCGGGGGGGCGACCGTGCCGGTCTTCGTCGAGGTCGCGACCGCCGACGTCCCCGCGCCTGATCCGTCGACGATCGACTCGGTGCCCTTCTCGGTCCCGAACGCTGCGAAGGAGGCCGCGGTGCTCGGCAGCATGGTGATGTCACGACGGTTGAGCCACTTGGAGACGAAGTGCGCCACCACGGCGAGGGGCAGGCACACTGCGAGCCCCAGCATGGTCACCCAGCCGAGGTCGGCCCCGAGGATGCCGGAGCCGCCGACGATGCCCGGGTGCGGTGGTACGGACACGTGCACGGCGAGCATGATGCCGCCGATGGGGAGGCCGAACTTGACGGGGTTGACGCCTGCCGCCTTGCAGAAGCCGTAGATGATCGGCACGAGGATGATGAAGCCGACGTCGAAGAACACCGGGATCGCGAGCACGAGGGCCGCCGCAGTGAGTGCGCCGGCGACGCGCTTCGGGCCGAGGATCTTCGTGAACCGGCCGGCCAGGCTCGACGCGCCGCCGGAGATCTCGATGATCTTGCCGAGCATCGCGCCGAGTGCGACGAGGATGGCGACCGAGCCGAGCACTCCGCCCATGCCGGCGATGATCGATTCGATGACGCCGAGCTTCGCCGGCTCCAGGTCGGTTTCGGGGATCGTGACGAGCGGCAGCCCCGTCGCGAGACCGACGAGGATGCTGACGATGAGCAGCGCCAGGAAGGCGTGCACCTTGAGTTTGATGATCAGCAGCAGGAGGAATGCGATTCCTCCGACGCCGATGGTGAGCAGCAGCAGTGTGGACAAGTTCGTCTCCTTTGACGAGAACGACGGGGCGAGAGCGGGGGCTCACGCCGAGGGAGTGTCTGGGGGAGCTAGTCGGTGGTCTTCGGGGCGAGGGCGAGGATGACGGCCGAGTCGTCGGCCGCGCCGAGACCTTGCGCCTGCCCGAGGAGGTACAGCTGCTCGGCGGCGGCTGCGACCGGCGTGGGGAGTCCGACGGCGCGGCTCGCCTTGCCGACGATGCCCATGTCCTTCACGAAGATGTCGAGTCGGCTGAGTACCTCGGCGCCGTCCTCGTCGTAGGCCTCCAGGATGCGCGGCCCGCGGTTCGCGAGCATGAACGAGCCGGCGGCACCCGCCCCGAGCGTCTCGAGCGTCTTCTCGGGGTCGAGGCCGAGTCGCTCGGCGAGGGCGAGCGCCTCGGCGGCGGCGGCGATGTGCACGCCGCACAGCAGCTGGTTGACGGTCTTGAGCGCCTGGCCGTCGCCGGGGCGGTCGCCCACGACGGTGAGCGTGGATGCGAGCAGCTCGAGCACGGGCTGCGCCTTCTCGCGGGCGGCAGGGGTCGCGCCGACGACGATGAGGAGGTCGCCCTGGCCCGCGCGGACGGGACCGCCCGACAGGGGCGCATCCACGAGCTCGACCGAGTGCTGCTCGAGGCGGGCGACGACCTCGGCGATGCCGTCGGTGCCGACCGTGCTCGTGAGGATGACGACTGCGCCCTCGTCGAGCTTGTCCGCGATGCCGTTCGCGCCGAACAGCACGTCGTGCAGCTGCTCGCCGTTGCGGACCGCGAGGAGGACGGCGTCGACGCCCGTGACGGCGCTGGCCGCGGAGTCGTGCGGCACGATGCCCGCGGCGGCCGCGAGGTCGAGGCGCGGCTGCGCGATGTCGAAGCCGTTGACGGTCAGCTGGCTGCTGAGGCGCGTGGCCATCGGCAGGCCCATGGCGCCGAGCCCGAGGACGGCGACGGAGTAGGAAGAGGAGGTCATGGTTGCTCGTTTCTCGGTGCGTGTTGAGGTCTCAGCGCTGTTGCTGATCAGTTGGCTACGGGTGCGGATGCGGGTGCTGCCGCGCCGGCCGCGGGGACGACGCCGGTCGCGGCGCTCGCGTGGAACTTCTCGACGACCCGCGCGAGCGAGTCCTCGTCGCCGACGTTGCCGGCGAACACGACGTAGGGGATGCCGTCGGCCGGTCCCCCGACCGCCTGCCAGAGGGAGACGATGCCCGGGAGCATGGGGCCGCGCACAACCGCGTGGCGGATCTCGAGGCCATTGGTGGCGACGTCGCTCGAGGTGATGCCGCCCTTGGCGATGACGAAGCTGGGCGGCGTCTCGCGGAGCGCGTGGGCGACGACCTCGCAGACGGCGGCCGAGACGTTCCTCGAGATGGCGAGCGACGCATCCGCATCGTCGGTCTTCACGAGCTCGCGGCTCGTGTGGAGGATGACGTCCCCGACCGCGAGCGCCTCGATGACGCGCGCCTTGGCGTCGTCGAGGTGCGCCTCGCGATGGTCGGCGTCGATGATCGTCGAGACGGAGAGCTCGACGGTCGGGAGGTCGGGGTGCTCCTGGTGGAGGGCCGCGAGCTGGCGGGTCGTGAGGTCGACGTGCGAGCCGACGACGATGAGGCCGCCGGCGGCGGACGCGTCTGCGCGAGCGCGCGTGAGCTCGGCAGGTTCGAGGGGCGAGGCGATCTCCTGACCGATGCGGGCGCGCACGAAGGGCGGCCCGACGCGGTACAGGAACTGCTTGCCGTCAGCCTCTGCAAGCTCGAGCCCGAGGGCGACGATGCGGATGTCGTCCTCGATGACCACGTCGACGACGATCGGCTGGCCGTCGCGCGCGTCCTGCAGCATGGCGGCGACCGCCTCCGGCCCGCTGCGGATGATGTCGAGCGAGAGCACGGTGACGTCGGCGGCCGCCCAGCGGCCCTTCGTCTTCTCCTCGACCCACTCGGGCAGGGCCGAGCTGCGGAATCCGAACGTCGCGTCCTTCGCGAACTCCGTCTCGGCGACGGGCACGAGCTCACCGTTCTGGCGGTAGTAGTGGATGCCCCCGATGGTGACCCTGCCGGCGTCGGGGAAGGCGGGGACGATGAGGACGCCGTCGGGAACTGGGCCGCCAAGCTCTTCGAGCGTCGCCGCGATGACGTCGGTCTCGAGCGGGTAGTGGCCGCGCAGCGTGCTGTCGCCGCGGCTCACGAAGGCGACGCGGCGTTCGAGGCGCTCGGCGGCGGCGAGGGCCGCCGTGACGATCTCGCGGTTGCGCGCGGCGGCGGACTCCGCGTCCAGGCTTCGGGTGTTGGTGAGCACGTAGACGGCGTCGCGGCCCTGCTCGAGCGCCCAGACGAGGTCGTCCTGCTCCCAGCGGGTGAGGACGGGGAGGTCGGCGACCGACTGCGTCCCCGTCGGGTCGTCGTCGAGCACGATGAGGGTCACTCCGGACTCGCGGACCCGGTCGGCGACCTCCGCGGCATCGACGTGCACTGGGGCGGGGTACTGCTCGAGCAGTCGGGTTTCATCCATCAGAGAACTCCCTTGTAATCGGATATCAGATATCTTGCGCCCGATGAAGAGTGTTGTCAAGGAGATATCTGATATCTACGCCGGGTTGCCCGGCCTCGGGGTCAGGCCTGAGGCTTGAGTACGTACTGCTGGAGGTCGTCCGCGGTCTGCTGCATGTGCGATTCCATCGCGACGCGGGCGGCGGCGGGCTCGCCGGAGCGGAGCGCCTCGAGGATCCCCGCGTGCTCGCGGATCGCATTCACCTGCACCTGCGGCACCGCCGAGGTCTCGTAGCGGCGCTCGTACAGGAAGCGGCCGAGCGGCTCGAGCAGCACACGCAGGAACGGGTTGCCGCTGGCCCGAAGCACCACGTCGTGGAACGCGATGTCAGCCGTCACGAACGTGTGCACGTCCTCGGCGGCGGATGCGGCGCGCATCTCCTCGAGGTACGCCTCGAGTCGCTCGAGGTCGTCTTCCGTGCGCAGGGGCGCCGCGAGCTCGCACGCGCCGGTCTCGATCATCCGCCGCAGCTGCACCAGCTGCACCGACGCCTGCGCTTTGCCTTCCGTCGAGGTCGCGGCGCGCAGGAGCGGCTCGATGCCGGTCCAGTCCTCCATGGGCAGCACGCGGCCGCGCGTGCCGGGGACCGGCTGCACGACCCCCTGCGCCTGCAGCGTCTTGAGCGCCTCGCGAAGGGTCAGACGGTTCACGCCGAGCCGCTCGGCAAGGTCGATCTCGCGCGGCAGCGGCGCCCCCTGGGGCAGCTCCCCCGAGATGATGTCATCCAGGAGCCGGTCGCTGACCGACTGAACAAGCGACGCTCTCGCCATGGTGACCTCCGGTGGTGACCTCCGAACTCGCAATGGTAGTCGGCGGGGTGGTGGAGGTGGAGGTGGGGCCGCGTCACGGCAGCGTGACGGCGACTTCCACGGCGAGGTCGCTTTCGCCTTCGCCGACGACGCGCTGGCGCACCTCCTGCGACTGGAGCGCCACCCCGCGCTGCGCGAGCGCGTCGAAGAGGGCCACGACGGCCGGATGCACGGAGCCGTCCGGCAGGTCAGCGCCGTCCGCCCGCCACACGGCAACAAGCTCGGTCCGCGGCGGCAGTTCGTCGGCGAGGATGCGCTCGTCGTCCCACGACGCGTCTCCGGTTTCCGGATTGCGCGCGACCGGCCAGCAGAGCAGCATCTGCAGTTCGGGTGCCCTCGCCGGGCTGCCGGGGGCCTCCCGCAAGGACGTCCAGAACGCTGGCCCGGGCTCGAGACCGGCCTCGACGCAGTGCTGATACAGGTCGGCGAAGGCTCGATGCGCGTCCTCATCAGTCGGCGCGATCCCTTCCCTGCCAGCGCCATCCACGCCTGCGGCGTCCAGGTCGGCGGTCAGCTGAATCACGCGCGCCACGAAAGGCGTGGCCCCAAGATGCCGCTCCTCGACGGCGGCCGGGCGCGCGAATGCCGTGAGCACTGCATCCGCCGCCGTCATGGCTGTATCCTCGGCGTCGCGCTTCTGGAGCACTTCCGACCGGTGGCGACGCAGCACGTCGGCCGCGTCGCCGTCTCGAAGAGCCCCCGCGGCGGCAGGCAAGGGAACGCCGGCTGCCCTCAGCGTCTGCAGGAGGGCACCGTCGCGCACCTGCGACTCGGAGTACCTGCGGTACCCGGTCGCCGCATCCACCTCGAAGGGGACAAGCGCCTTCGTCTCGTCGTAGTGACGAAGCGCCTTGACGCTGATGCCGGTGGTGTTCGCGAATTCTCCGATGCTGAGCATGACTCAAGCCTGCCGTCTCCGGTAACCGGAGAGTCAAGCATGGGAATAGACCGAAGCCCTACCCGGTTTCCTCAGATACCCCCAAGGGGTATAAACAACGGGCGCCACGTCGCGCGAGCCGAGGAGCAGCACATGAGCACACAGCACGAAGCGCACACCCACGAGCCGGGCCAGGCGATCACGCACGGCCAGCCTTCCCAGCACGAGCACGCAGGGCACGGAGGGCACGCAGATTCCGCGGCGCACACGGGTCACGAAGGCCACGCCGGCCACGGCGCGGATCACGTCGCCCAGTTCCGGCGCCTGTTCTGGATCAACCTCGTCATCGCCGTACCAGTGGTCGGCTTCTCGAGCATGTTCGCGATGCTCGTCGGCTACGAGATCCCCGACTTTCCCGGTGCGGCTTTCATCGCGCCCATCCTCGGCACCGTGATGTACGTCTGGGGCGGGCGCCCGTTCCTGACCGGTGCGATCAGTGAGCTCAGGGCACGCAAGCCCGGCATGATGCTGCTCATCGCGCTCGCGATCACCGTCGCGTTCGCCGCATCGTGGGGTGCGAGCCTCGGCCTCCTGCACCACGACCTCGAGTTCTGGTGGGAGCTCGCGCTGCTGATCGTCATCATGCTGCTCGGCCACTGGATCGAGATGCGCTCGCTCGCGCAGACCACCTCAGCACTTGACTCCCTGGCGGCCCTGCTGCCGGATAGCGCCGAACGCGTGGAGGGCGATCGCATCGTGCAGGTCTCCCCCGCCGAGCTGGCCGTCGGCGACGTCGTCGTGGTTCGCCCGGGTGGGAGCGTGCCGGCGGACGGCAGGATCACGGAGGGCAGGGCCGAGATCGACGAGGCGATGGTCACCGGCGAGTCGCGCCCGGTGTCCCGCGGCGTCGGCGACACCGTCACGGCCGGGACTGTCGCGACCGACTCCGGTCTGCGCATCCAGGTGACCGCGACTGGCGACAACACGACCCTCGCCGGCATCCAGCGGCTCGTCACCGAAGCACAGAACTCGACATCGCGAGCGCAGCGGATCGCCGATCGGGCCGCCGCCTGGCTGTTCTGGTTCGCCCTCGGTGCAGCCGCCATCACGGCCATCGTCTGGACGCTCGTCGGCAACCCTGACGCCGCCGTCATGCGAACCATCACCGTCCTCGTCATCGCCTGCCCCCACGCACTGGGCCTCGCGATCCCGCTCGTCGTGTCGATCGCCACAGAGAAGGCGGCGCGCAGCGGCGTCCTCATCAAGGACCGCCTCGCGCTCGAGAGCACCCGCACCGTCGACGCGGTCCTCTTCGACAAGACCGGCACCCTCACGAAGGGCGAGCCGACGCTCACCGAGATCGCGATCGCAGGCAGCTCCGCAAGCGCCCTCACGGCCGACGAGATACTCGCGATCGCGGCCTCCGCGGAAACCGACAGCGAGCATCCGCTTGCCAAGGCCATCGTCCGCGCGGCGGCCGAGCGCGGCCTCACCGTGCCGGCGGCGTCGAACTTCAGCTCATCACCGGCGGTGGGCGTCACGGCGACCGTCGACGGTCGCGAGGTTCGTGTTGGCGGGCCACGCCTCCTCGAGGCGCTCGGCGCATCCGAGATCAGCGAAGCGGATGCATGGCGCGAAGACGGGGCGATCATCCTGCACGTCGTGCGAGACGGCGCGGTCGTGGGCGGCCTCAAACTCGCCGACGAGATCCGCCCCGAGTCGCGCGAGGCCGTGGATGCACTCCACCGCCTGGGCATCGCGGTCGTCCTGATCACGGGTGACGCCGAAGCCGTGGCCCGAAGCGTCGGCGAGGAGCTCGGCGTCGACCGCATCTACGCCGGCGTGCGGCCCGAGGACAAGTCGGCGAAGGTCGCCGAGCTGCAGGCCGAGGGCAAGAAGGTCGCGATGGTGGGCGACGGCGTGAACGACGCCCCAGCACTGGCGCGCGCCGACGTCGGCATCGCCATCGGCGCTGGCACGGACGTGGCGATCGCGTCCGCCGGGGTGATCCTCGCGAGCGATGACCCCCGCTCCGTGCTCTCCGTCATCACGCTGTCGCGAGCGAGCTACCGCAAGATGACGCAGAACCTCTGGTGGGCGGCCGGCTACAACCTGCTGTCGGTGCCACTCGCGGCGGGCATCCTCGCGCCCGTCGGGTTCATCCTGCCCATGTCGATCGGCGCCGTGCTCATGTCGCTCTCCACGATCGTCGTCGCCCTCAACGCGCAGCTGCTGCGCCGCGTGGACCTCTCCCCGGGTTCGAGCGCGCTCGTGAAGTAGCTGCACTGGGTGGTCGCTGCCTGTGTCCCCAACCGCCTGCGAGTCCGGAGCGGTTGGGAACACCGGCAGCGATCGACTTCAGTCCCCCCGCGTAGACTGAGCGCATTCCCCGGGAGGAGCAACGATGCCCGAACCGAAGCATCCAGAGAAGCACGCGAAGCCCGTCGACGGCGTAGCGCGCATCGTCGAGAACATCGACGAGACCGCCGCCATGTTCTCCGAGCCGAAGATCACGGCCGTCGGCATCCCCGCCGTGCTCAACTCGCTCAAGGTCACGACGGCACAGATGGGCGCGACACGCACGGCCCGCACCCTGCTGCGCATCAACCAGAAGGACGGCTTCGACTGCCCCGGATGCGCGTGGCCGGAGGGCAAGCACCGCAGCCCCGCCGAGTTCTGCGAGAACGGCGCCAAGGCCGTCGCCGAGGAGGCCACGAAGCGGCGCATCCCGCCGACCTTCTTCGCCGAGCACTCCGTCGAGGAGCTGCGCACGTGGGACGACTACTCGCTTGGCCAGCAGGGCCGCCTGACGCATCCCATGCTCCTCGACGAGGGCGGCACGCACTACCGCGCCGTCAGCTGGGACGAGGCGTTCGACATCATCGCCGACGAGTTCGCCCAGATGTCGAGCCCGGACGAGGCCATCTTCTACACCTCGGGCCGCACCTCCAACGAGGCGGCGTTCGTCTACCAGCTGTTCGTGCGCGGACTCGGCACCAACAACCTCCCCGACTGCTCGAACATGTGCCACGAGTCGAGCGGCTCAGCCCTCGGCGAGACCCTCGGAATCGGCAAGGGCTCGGTGAGCCTCGAGGACATCCACGAGGCCGACCTCATCATCATCGCCGGCCAGAACCCCGGCACCAACCACCCCCGCATGCTGACCGCGCTCGAGAAGGCGAAGATCAACGGCGGCAAGATCATCGCCGTGAACCCGCTGCCGGAGGCTGCGCTCATGCGGTACGAGAACCCGCAGACCGTGCGCGGCATGGTGCTCGGCGGCACCGCACTGAACGACCTGTTCCTGCAGATCAAGCTCGGCGGCGACCAGGCGCTCTTCCAGGCGCTGGGGCGCATCCTGCTCGACGCCGAGGAGGCCAACCCCGGTACCGTGTTCGACGCCGAGTTCATCGCCGCCAAGACGGAGGGGGTGGATGCGTACCTCGAGTCGCTCCGGCGGCTCGACTGGCCGGAGGTCGAGACGGCCACGGGCCTCACCGAGGCTGAGATCCGCGAGGCCGGCGAGATGCTGCTCGCCTCGAAGTCGACGATCGTCTGCTGGGCCATGGGCCTCACGCAGCACAAGCACTCCGTGCCGACCCTCCGCGACTGCGTCAACCTGCTGCTCCTGCAGGGCAACATCGGCAAGCCGGGTGCGGGCGTCTGCCCCGTGCGCGGGCACTCCAACGTGCAGGGCGACCGCACGATGGGCATCTTCGAGAAGATGCCCGAGTCGTTCCACGACAAGCTCGACGCTGAGTTCTCGTTCGCCTCCCCCCGCAAGCACGGCTACGACACGGTCGAGGCGATTCGCGCCATGCGCGACGGCAAGGCCCGCGTCTTCATGGCGATGGGCGGCAACTTCTCCCGCGCGACGCCGGACACGGCCGTGACCGAGGCCGCCATGGAGTCGCTCGCCCTCACCGTGCAGGTGTCGACGAAGCTCAACCGCTCGCACGTCGCGACGGGACGCCGGGCCCTCATTCTCCCCACCCTCGGCCGCACCGAACGCGACCGACAGGCGGGCGGCACGCAGCGCGTCACCGTCGAGGACTCCATGAGCGCGGTCCACGCCTCGCGCGGACGCCTCGAGCCGGCCAGCGATGAGCTGCTGAGCGAGGTCGCGATCGTGACGATGCTCGCCGAGCGGGTCCTCACCAGATCGCGGCCGAACGTGCCGCAGGTGAACTGGGCCGAGCTGCGCGCCGACTACGCGAACGTGCGATCGTCCATCTCCCGTGTCATCCCCGGTTTCGAGGACTTCGAGGCGAAGATCGACGAGCCGGGTGGGTTCATCCTGCCGAACGGCCCGCGCGACGGCCGCGACTTCTCGAGCATCGGCGGCACGGCGAAGTTCACCGTGAACGAGCTCGAGTACCCGAAGGTGCCGGAGGGTCGCCTCCTGCTGCAGACGCTGCGCTCGCACGACCAGTTCAACACCACCATCTACGGCAAGGACGACCGGTACCGGGGCGTGAAGAGCGCCAGGCGCGTCGTGTTCGTCAACGAGGCGGATGCGCGCGACCAGGGCCTCGCGGACGGGGACCACGTCGACATCGTCTCTGAGTGGCCGGGCCGCGACGGCACCGTCGAGGAACGCCGGAGCGACCGCCACCGCATCGTGGTCTACTCGACGCCGCGCGGCTGCGTCGCCGCGTACTACCCGGAGACGAACGTGCTCGTGCCGCTCGACTCGACCGCCGACGTCAGCAACACGCCGACGTCGAAGTCGATCGTCGTCCGGCTGGAGAAGCTCGCCTCGTAGATGCGGGCAAGCTCCGAACTCGCTCCGAGCCCTCTCCGGGCCGGCCTGAATCTCGACTCCCGCTTCACATGCTCAGAGAGCTGACAGGCGAACGGGACCGGTCCGTGACTCCATTTTCGGGGCGGAGTCAAGCCGGTTCCTTAGTGTACGAAAGATCGGGCGGAGGGGCGCCCGGACACTTCTGGCCCTCCTCCGTCCCCTGAACGCGGGACCCGAGATTCGGGTCCGCGCCATGAGAGGAGGACGATCATGTCCACTCGACAGGAATCCGATCCAGGACTGACCCCGCGCCGGGTCTTCTCTGTGCTCGCCGCCACGGCGGGGGCGTTGGTGCTCGCGGGCTGCCAAGTTGCAGCGCCACCTGCCACCTCGGCTCCGCCGGCCGTGACCGAGACGGTCACGGTGACCGAGACGGCCGCCCCGGCCGAGCCCGCCGACGGCGACACAGATGACAGCGACACCGGGACGGACGGCTCGTCGGAGACCGGCTCAGACGTCTTCGATCCGGACGGAAGCATCGAGGGTGCAGAGAGCGTCGCGGAGATGTTCTTCACCGCAGTGGATGAGGGCGACTGGGTGACGGTCGCCGACAAGTCAGGCGACCCCGAGATCGTGTCGCGTATCCAGAACAACAGCGACATCCGCGACGCCTTGACCCAGTACGCGGGTTCGCCGGTCACCTGCGTCCATCGTGATGATGACCGCATCCAGCAGACCCTGAGCGACGCCTTCACCGTGATCGACGACACCTACGCGTGCACGCGCGTCGACGTCGAACCGCTCGACGCGGAGTTCTGGACCTTCCCGACGCTCTTCATCTCCGTCGATTCCGCCGGCGAGATGATGATCGTGTACCGCACGATCACCTACTGGGACTGAGCAGCAGGGATGGTTCGGCCGGTGCGGATGGTTCAGCGGCGGCGGATGCGGATCGGCCCCTTGGCCGTCGCGCCGTCGACCACCTCGCCGCCCTGGGTGATGTCGACCTCGCCCGACTCGACGAGTCGCCGCGCGGCGGCCCGCGCCGCCTCCATCTCATCTCGCCACTCGTCGCCGCCGACAACTCGGGCCGCCTCCGATGGGCAGATCGTGGCCCCTTCGGCGCGCTTGTCCAAGAGATCGAGAATCACCCGCTCGAGCTCGCCTCCTGCGCGATCGGGGCCGCTCTCGGGGCCGCCCGCCGCGCTCACAGCAGCCGCTCCGCCAGCACCTTCGCCGTCGCTTCGGGATGCACGCGGTGGCCAACCGACTCGGCGACCTCGACGAGCTCCGACCCAGGCAGGGTCTCGGCAAGCCGCTTCGCTGCGCTCGCGAGGAACGGGAACGTGTCGCCGCCCACGACGATCGTCACGGGCACCTGCACGGCGACCATCGCCTCCGTGGGCGTCGACACCTGTCGCACGAGCTGCGCGTCGTAGACGGTCGACTGCGCGAGCGGCACGAGCCCAGGGAAGATCGGGCTCTGCTTGATCTGCTCCACGAGGGCAGGGTCAAGGCCCACGCCTTCGAGCTGGAAGGTGGAGACGGCCGTCGCCTCGTCGCCGTCGTCGACGAGGCGCTGCAGACGCTCGGCGAGATCGGCGGCAGGCTCGTGCTGTCCGAAGCGGAACGGAGGCTCGGAAAGGAAGAGATGCCGCACGGGCACACCCAGCGACGCGGCGAAGAGCGCGAGCACGGCGCCAGAGGAATGCCCGATGACACTCACCCGACCGCCGACCGCGTCGATGACGGCCGCCAGGTCTTCAGCTTCGCGCTCCGGTGCCGAGGGTTTCGTGTCGCCGCTGTCCCCGCGAGCGCGACGGTCGTAGGAGACAGCCGCAAATCCCGCCCGGACGAGCGCCATCGCGAACTCCGTCACATCGCGCGCCGTCGAGAAGGCACCATTGACGATGACCACCACAGGCCCCTCCCCGCGGATCTCGTACGCGATGCGGGTCCCGTCGGCGGAGGTGGCGACCTCGCGGTCGACGCGCACCCCACCCAAGTCGTTCTGTTCTGCTGCAACCATGTTCCTGCTCCCCTGCGCCCGCAAGTACCGGCCTCGGTGCCCGCACTCGACTACGACGACAGTCTGCACCCGGCCACCGACAAAACCAGGCGAAAGCCCCCGACGCATACGTCGAGCCCCGCACTGCAGTCCATCCCTGCAGCGCGAGGCTCGGCGCCATCCACGCTCTGTCGCGGTCTATTGTCCCCCGCGCAGAGCTACTTCACGTAGCCATTCGGGTTGAGCACGTACTTCTTCGGCGCTCCCGCGTCGAAGTCGGCGTACCCCTTCGGAGCCTCGTCGAGCGTGATGGGGGTCGCCTGCACTGCATCCGCGATCTTCACCTTGTCGAAGAGGATCGCCTGCATGAGCTGGCGGTTGTACTTCATGACCGGGCACTGGCCGGTCGTGAACGACAGCGACTTCGCCCAGCCGAGGCCGAGACGGATCGACAGCGAGCCGACCTTCGCGGCATCGTCGACGCCGCCCGGGTCGCCCGTCACATACAGGCCGGGGATACCGAGCGCTCCGCCGGCCTCCGTCACCGTCATGAGCGAGTTGAGCACCGTCGCGGGCGCCTCGTGCCCCGCATCCGAGCCGTGCCCGCGGGCCTCGAAGCCCACCGCATCCACACCGCACTCGACCTCCGGCACGCCCAGGATCTGCTCGATCTGCTCGCCCGGGTCGCCCTTCGAGACATCGACCGTCTCGCAGCCGAAGGATCTCGCCTGCGCCAGACGGTCCTCGTTGAGGTCGCCGACGATGACGCACGCTGCGCCCAGCAGCTGGGCGCTCACCGCGGCCGCGAGGCCGACGGGCCCAGCACCCGCGATGTAGACGGTCGACCCTGGTCCGACACCCGCGGTGTATGCACCGTGGAACCCGGTCGGGAAGATGTCGGAGAGCATCGTCAGGTCGAGGATCTTCTCCAGCGCCTGGTCCCGGTCGGGGAACTTGAGGAGGTTCCAGTCGGCGTACGGCACGAGCACATACTCAGCCTGCCCGCCAACCCAGCCGCCCATGTCGACGTAGCCGTACGCGCTGCCGGGACGGTCGGGATTGACGTTGAGGCAGATGCCCGTCTTGCCCGCCTTGCAGTTGCGACAGCGCCCGCAGGCGATGTTGAACGGCACCGAGACGATGTCACCGACCTTGATGAACTCGACGTCCGGCCCGACCTCGATGACCTCCCCCGTGATCTCGTGCCCGAGCACGAGGTCGACCGGGGCAGTGGTGCGGCCGCGCACCATGTGCTGATCGGAACCGCAGATGTTCGTGGTCACGGTGCGGAGGATGGCGCCGTGCCGCACCTGCCGGCCCACGTTCGCCGGGTTCACGCCCGGCCCGTCCTTCAGCTCGAACTCGGGGTACGGGATGTCGATGACCTCGACCTCGTTCGGCCCTTTGTACGCGACAGCTCTGTTGCTCGCCATGATCTCTCCTTTGAGTTGAGCGGATGCTGCGTGCGGTGCGCGCGGACGCGCAGCCCTGCGAACGTCTCTGTTACGCAGTGTTTCGAGGCTATGGTCCGCCCCCACGCCGCGCCAGGATCAGGGGCGGATGAGGGGTGGATGCACAGGCGCGTGTCCGGGTGACCGACCGCGGCCTTCCCACTGGTCCATCCGGAATAGCCGCGACGATCCCGTGGTTGTTGTAGCTGCAAGCACCCCCTTGGAAGGAACAGCACAGCATGGCAATTGTCATCACCGGCGCGACCGGACAGCTCGGCACCCTCGTCATCGACAGCCTCCTCGAACGAGGTGCGGCTCCCGCCGACATCGTCGCGGGCGGGCGCAACGTGGAGCGCCTCGAGCAGCTCGCCTCGAAGGGCGTCCGCACTGCCGTCATCGACTACGCCCGCCCCGAGACAGCCGCGGAGGCGATCAGCGCCGGCGACACCGTGGTGCTCATCTCCGGCAACGAGGTCGGGACCCGCGTCGCCCAGCACGAGACGATCATCGACGCGGCGAACGACGCAGGTGCGGCCCGGATCATCTACACGAGCGTCCTCGGCGGCGACCCAGACGCCCTCATCCTCGCCCCGGAGCACGTCGCCACCGAGTCCCTCATCCGCGAATCGGGCCTGCCCTACACCGTCGCCCGCAACGGCTGGTACACCGAGAACTACGTCGCCGAGATCGCCCAGGGCGAGACCACGGGCGTCATCGCGAACAGCGCCGGCAAGGGCCGCGTCGCGAGCGCGTCGCGAGCAGACTACGCGTCGGGCATCGCCGCAGTCGCCCTCGAGGACGGCCACGACGGCAAGGTCTACGAGTTCTCCGGCGACAAGGCCTGGGACTTCGACGAGTTCGCGAAGACCCTCGCCGACGCCATCGGCCGCGACGTCGAGTACCGCGCCCTCACCACGGAGGAGCACGCGGCGGCCCTCACTTCGAACGCCGTCGACGAAGGCACGATCGGCTTCATCACCGGACTCGACGCCAACATCCGCGACGGCGCCCTCGGGCTCACGACCGGCGACCTCTCCCGCGTGTCCGGGCGACCGACGACCACCCTCGCCGAGACGCTCCGCACCCTGACCGCGTAGCGCCGCGAGCTCGGCGCGCAGCGTGCCGCCGCGACCCGAGGCTCTCGACCCTCGACTTGCCCGCTTTCGGGATGGGTTACACGCACGCAGATGGGTTGCAGAGCATCCGCGTGCGCGAACGCCATCCCGAAACGGAAGCGGCAGCTAGAGACGGCGGCGGCAGCCGCCGAGGCGACACGGTGCAGCCCGCCGCCGGTCCCGCAGGGCCAGGCGAGCCGGTAAGGCGAGCACGCACGCCACACCCGACTCGGGATGGAGAACTCACTTCGTTGCGGGAACTTTCCCAGCACGAAGCGATGTTCCCATCCCGAGACGCCCCGGGGAGCAGGCGAGCCGGTAAGGCGAGCACGCACGCCACACCCGACTCGGGATGGAGAACTCACCTCGTTGCGGGAACTTTCCCAGCACGAAGCGACGTTCCCATCCCGAGACGAACACGGGGAACAAACGAGCCGGTACGGCGAGCACGCACGCAACGCCCCACTCGGGATGGAAAACTCACCTCGTTGCGGGAACTTTCCCAGCACGAAGCGATGTTCCCATCCCGAGACGAGCACGGGGACGGGGCGGGGCAGGCGTTCGGCCGCACGGCCGAGCGGATGCGCGGAGCGGCTACCGCAGGGGCTGCGCGGCGAGCGAGCGCGGCCGGTTCAGGGAGAACAGCTCGGGCGCCGCGCCCGGGCCGTTCTCGGCGAGGTCGGCACCGAGTCGCCCGATCGACGGCACGAACTTGAAGCCCTCCCCCGCGAATCCGGCGAGCACGACGATGCGGCCGACTCTGTCGACCACGAACCTGGCGTCGTCGGTGGTCGTGTAGGTGCAGCTGATCGGTTCGGCGCTCTCAGCGTCGACGCCGGGCAGCCAGTCGCGGGCGTACTGCCTGATCGCGTCGAGCTGCGCCGGCACCGGCAGGAAGTCGCGCGAATCGGGGTCCACGATGGGCCCAACTCCGTGCCAACCCGCTTTGATGCCCTCGCCCGGCGTGAGCATCCCGTAGACGGGGGAAAGCCACCCCTCGTACCCGGGGCGGCCGAACGCCGGGAGGTGGTTGAAGCTCGGCCAGTCGATGTAGCCGTTGAACTCGCGGAAGTGCACGGGTGCTTCCTGCGTGACCCGCATCCGCGGCAGCTCGACGATGCCGGCGAGCAGCGTGCGGGTCCACGCGTTGACGGCCGAGACGACGACCTTCGCCGTGATCGTCTCGCGCGCGTGGCCGCGGTGCTCCGGCGCCTCACCCCACGAGTGGGCCTCGACGACGACCCGATCGGTCTCCTCCACGACGCTCACGGCGCGCTTGCCCCAGCTCAGCTCGGCCCCACTCGCCGCGGCCAGCTCAGCCATGCTGGTGAGCGCATCGGCGGCCCGGACCCGGCCCGCTCTCGGCAGGTGCAGCACCTCGGTATCGAAGCGGATGCCCGGCCACCGCTCGCCCGCGTCCTTCGTCGAGAGCAGCTCGGCCGCCTCCCCTCCCGCGGAGATGACGGCGTGGACGTCCGGGCTCGCAGCCCCCGGCCCGTGGTTGACGAGGCCGACGAGGTCGAGGACCTGCCGGCCGGAGTCGAGCTGCAGCTCGGTCCACAGCGCGCGCGACTCGTGCAGCATCGCGACGAGGTCAGGCTGCGTGTACGAGGTGTTGAAGTTCCGGGTCGCACCGTGGGACGCGCCCTGGTGGTGGCCGGGCTGGAACTGCTCGAGCAGCCGGACACTCCTGCCGCGCCTCGCCAGCTGCCACGCGGTCGACAGCCCCATCGCTCCGCCGCCGATGATGAGCACGTCAACGTCAGTCATGACGCAACGCTACTCGCACTCACCCGGGTCACTTCCTGGGTACGATTGCCGAATGCTCACCGTCTCCGGTCAGCGGGAGAAGATTCTCACCGCGTACATGAACCTGCTCGTCGACTCCGGCGTGCGCGGGACGACCCTCGAAGCCGTGGGCACGACCTGCAAGCTGTCGAAGGCCGGCGTCCTCCATCACTTCGCGTCGAAGCAGGCGCTTGGCGAGGCGCTTCTCGCCGAGCTGCAGGCGCAGGCGCGGGTCGACGCCGACAACATGCTCGGCGACCTCGACAACGCCGTGTCGTACTACATCGTCTCCTCGCAGGATCGCGACAGCCTCCTCGAGCGTCTCGTCGAGGCCGTCTACCGCCTCGCGCAGACCGGTGACAAGGATGCGCTGGATGTGCTTCGCCAGTGCCGCGAGGGCTGGTTCGACGCGCTCGTCCGGGCCATCGGCGACCCAGCGGTCGCGCGCCTCGTGCTGTTCGTCGGAGACGGCATGAACCACAACGCGCTGCTCAGCGTCGGAGCGGGCAGCGAGAAGTTCATCAACGCGGAGTCGACGGCCGAGATCATGGGCGCGATCGAGAAGCTTCGCGCGTAGCGAGCCGCCCAGGCATTCTCCCCTGGCATCCGCTCACGTCTGGAAACACAACCGTTACGACGGGATGCGAGAAATCCCTCGGCGCGTCACCGACCGAATGGTAAGTTCAGCACCACTCCGCGAACGCGGCAGGCCCTTTGATGCGGGAGACAATGATGACCAACGCACAACCCGGCCCGATCACCGAAGCACTGGCGACGCAGACGCCAATCGGTAAGGGCCTCGCCCCAGCACGACTCGGCATCTGGGGGTCGACCGTCATCGGCCTCGCCTCGACCGCCCCGCTCTTCTCCCTCGCCGCGACCCTCGGCTTCGTCGTCATCGCCGTCGGCGAGCAGGCGCCGATCGCGTTCATCCTGGCGTTCATCCCGATGATGTTCACCGCATTCGCGTACCGCGAGCTCAACAACGAGCTCAACGACTGCGGCACCGTCTTCACCTGGGCCGCGAAGGCCTTCGGCCCCCGCACCGGATGGATGTCCGGCTGGGCCCTCGCGGTCGCCGGCATCCTGGTCATGGCGAACCTCGCCGAGATCGCCTCCGTCTACATCCTGCTGCTCATCGGCGACGGCTCCCTGGCCGAGAATCGCGTGGTCGTCACCCTCTTCGGTGCGCTCATCATCGCGGTCATGACCTGGATCTCGATGCGCGGCATCGAGCTCGGCGAGAAGATGCAGGTGGTGCTGCTGATCATCCAGTACGCCGCCATGGCCGCGTTCGTCGTCGGCTGCCTCATCGGCTACGCCAACGGCACCGCCCCCGACCCGACCCCCGTGAGCATCGACTGGTTCAACCCGCTCCTCGCCGACGGGCACGGCATGGTGCAGGCCATCATCCTCGCCCTCTTTATCTACTGGGGATGGGACACCTGCCTCGCCCTGACCGAGGAGACCAAGGACCCCAAGAAGACGCCGGGCCGCGCAGCGGTGCTCTCGACGGTGCTGCTGCTCATCACCTACGTCGGCATCACGATCGTCGTCATGATGTACGCCGGCCTCGGCGACACCGGCACCGGCCTCGCGAACGAGGAGAACGCCGACGACGTCTTCTCCGTGCTCACCGACCTGGCGATGGGCCCGTGGGGCTGGTTCCTCGTGCTCGCCGTCGCCGTCTCGTCGCTGTCGTCCTCGCAGACGACGATCCTCCCCACCGCGCGCGGCACCTTCGCGATGGGCGTCTACAAGGCCCTGCCCGCACGCTTCGCCGTCGTCAGCGAGAAGTCGAAGACCCCGACCTTCTCGACGCTCCTGATGGGCATCGTCGCGATCGTCTACTACGTCGGCATGAGCTTCGTCTCGAACAGCGTCCTCCAGGACTCCATCCTCTCCATCGGCCTCGCCATCGCGTTCTTCTACGGCATCGCGAGCTTCGCCTGCATCTGGTACTTCCGCACGAGCCTCTTCTCATCGGCACGCAACTTCGTGTATCGCTTCCTGTTCCCGCTGCTCGGCGGGGTGTTCATGGTGTGGGCGTTCGTCCAGTCGGCAATCGACATGGCGAACCCCGAGTACGGCTACACGACCTTCTTCGGCCTCGGCAGCGCGTTCGTCATCGGCATCGGCTCGTTTGTTATCGGCTTCATCCTCATGTTCGTCTGGGCCGCCATGCCCGGATCGAAGGACTACTTCGAGAAGCGAACCATCAACCGCCACTCGGCGATCCTCGCCCCCGAGGACTGATCCCCGAGGCAAGGCGCCCTGCAGTTCCGCAGGGCGCCTCGCTTGCTCACCACGACCTACCAACCGCACGGTTTACCCCCGCGAACCGGGCGCCATCCATCGCACGTGATCAACGAAAGGCCAATCGTGCACATCCTCATCATCGGTGCAGGAGGCGTCGGCGCAGCCGCCGCCCGCATCGCGAAGCGCCGCAGCTTCTTCGACTCCTGCCTCATCGCCGACTACGACCCCACCCGGCCAGAAGACCTCGTCGCCGAACTCGACGACACCCGCTTCCAGGCGGCGCAGATCGACGCATCCGACCCCGCAGCCGTCGAGACCCTCGTCCGCGACAACGGCATCACGCACGTCCTCAACGCCGTGGACCCACGCTTCGTGATGCCCATCTTCACGGGCGTCACCGCAGCCGGCGCGACCTACCTCGACATGGCGATGAGCCTCTCGAAGCCGCACCCCGAGCATCCGCACGAGCAGACGGGTGTGAAGCTCGGCGACGAGCAGTTCGAGCACGACGCGGCGCTCAAGGAGCGTGGCGTGCTCGCCCTCTGCGGCATCGGGGTCGAGCCCGGTCTTTCCGACGTGTTCGCCCGCTACGCCGAGGACGAGCTGTTCTCCGAGATCGACGAGCTCGGCGTGCGCGACGGCGCCAACCTGACCGTCGAGGGCTACGACTTCGCCCCGTCGTTCTCGATCTGGACGACGATCGAGGAGTGCCTCAACCCGCCCGTCATCTACGAGCGCGAGCGAGGCTGGTACACGACACCGCCCTTCAGCGAGGCTGAAGTGTTCGACTTCCCAGAAGGCATCGGCCCCGTCGAGTGCGTCAACGTCGAGCACGAAGAAGTGCTGCTCATGCCGCGCTGGACCAACGCGAAGCGCGTGACCTTCAAGTACGGCCTCGGCCAGGAGTTCATCGACGTGCTCAAGACGCTGCACATGCTCGGCCTCGACAGCACCGAGCCCGTCAGCGTCAAGGGCCAGCAGGTCTCGCCCCGCGACGTCGTCGCCGCGGTCCTCCCCGACCCGGCCAAGCTCGGAGACCGCATGCGCGGCAAGACGTGCGCCGGACTCCTCGTAACCGGCAAGGGCAAGGACGGCGAGCCCAAGCAGGTGTACCTGTACCACGTGGCCGACAACGAAGAGACGATGGCGAAGGACAACTCGCAAGCCGTCGTCTGGCAGACCGCCATCAATCCCGTCATCGCGCTCGAGCTGCTCGCGACGGGCGTCTGGTCTGGCGCGGGAGTGCTCGCGCCGGAGGCATTCGACGCGAAGCCGTTCCTCGAGCTGCTCGGCGGCGCCGAGCCGTCCGGCTACGGTTCGCCGTGGCACGTGCAGGACCGCAGCGCCGAGCGCACGGCGTAGACCGCCAGCTCGTCAGCTCGACTGTCCAACATCAGTGCGATATCGGGTCGAAAGCGCCGTTTCGGCGCCGCTTGGCCCGATATTGCACTGATGTTGGACAGCGACTCCGCAGCAGGTCCTCGATCTCGGCGCGGTCGGGATGCTCGGCGCGGTCGGGATGTTCGGCGGCCGGGCCGGCACGCCCCACTCCGAGCCTGGCCGCGTGTGCCGCCCGGTGGCCAACTTCCGTGCTGTACGAGGCCCTGGCGCGACTACGGACGCTGCGAGCGCCAGTTCATCACGCGAGTTGGCCGCGTCAGCGCGCGAGGAGCTGCTCGATCTCGGCGGCGGTCGGGATGCTCGGCGAGGCGCCGCGCTTCGAGACGGCAAGGGCGCCGGCCGCCGCTCCGTACCGGATCGCGGCTTCGAGCGGCTGCCCGCTGGCGAGGGCCGCCCCGAGCGCGCCCGCGAAGGCGTCACCGGCCGCCGTCGTGTCGACTGCCTCGACCTCGATCACCGCGAACGTCTCGACGTTGTCCCTGGTCACGAGCGTCGTCCCGGCTCCACCCCGCGTGATGAGCACAGCGCCGACGCCGCGGTCGAGGAACCAGCGCCCGGCTTCCGCGGCGCTCGCCTCGCTGTCGACGACGATGCCCGTGAGCATGCGCGCCTCGGTCTCGTTCGGTGTGACGATGTCGACCGACGCCCACACCTTCTCGTCGAGGGGGATGGCGGGCGCCGGGTCCAGGATGGTCATGATCCCTGCATCCCGTGCCGTGCGCAGGATGCTCTCGGTCAGCCGCTCGGGCGTCTCCAGCTGGGTGAGCAGCACCGAGCTCGTCGCCGCGGCGTCGCCGATGCCCTGCAGCACCATGGACTCGTCGAGGGCATCGTTGGCCCCCGGCACGATGACGATCGAGTTCTCGCCGGTCGCATCCACGCGGATGTGCGCGATCCCGGTCTCGCCAGCCACGGTTCGCACGCCGTCGACTGCAACCCCGGCGGACCGGAGCTCTCGCAGGACCATCTCGCCGAAGGTGTCGTCACCGACGCACGCGATGAATGCAGTGGGTGCCCCCGCTCTGGCGGCCGCGACAGCCTGGTTCGCGCCCTTGCCGCCGAGGGCGAGGCTGAAGCTCTCGCCGCGCAGCGTCTCGCCAGGCTCGGGCGCGCGCGTCGAGAAGGCAGTGAGGTCGGCGGAGACACTCCCGACGACAAGCACCCCGACTCGTTCCAAGCTGCTCATGCGCGCTTCGAGCGCATCGCCTTGAGCTGCTTGAGCGACTCGTCGCCCGCCTTCTCCTCGTACTCGTCGGTGCCGAGCGGAACAAGCGCGATGCGCGCCTCCCCGTCGGAGTGAATTCCCCAGCCCCAGCGCTTCCCGAGCGGCGAAGCGCGCAGGCACGCCTGGTCCTTCGCGAAGAACGCAGCGCGGGCCGTCTCGCGCTCCTCGTCCGGGATCGCGTTGCGGACGGCGTAGGTCTCGAACAGCACATCATCCGACGTGTACTCGTACGGATGCTCGCTGACGAGCTTGTGCTGCAGGCTCGCGATCGTCGGCCCCTTCGCCGACTCCGGCGGCGCCTCAGCCTCGTCGACGGGGCAGTCGTCGGCGATCTGGATGAACGTGCTGGTGTAGTTCGTCGTCCCCATGGGCAGAGCCTACGGGTCCGCGGTGCCGGGGACCAGGGAGGCGGATCGCGCGCGGCAACGCAGGCGTGACACGAGCGTGACCGGTCGTACCGCGCGGGGCCGCGCCACGCTCACCGATGGCGCGATCGCACGACGTCACGCGCCTCGCGCTCCTCCCGCTCCACCGCGCGTGGCCGCGATCCTGCCAGCCACTGCCCGAGCCCTCGGTGCTCTGAACTGCGGAACGCGAAGACCAGAGCGGTGACGCCGAGGACGAACTGCAGGAGTCCGCCGAACTCCCAGAGGGCGAGCAGCGTGAATCCGCCGATGCCGAACAGCAGACGCGCCGTTCGTCGCGCAATGATGCCCATGAATCCGACGGCCTCCGCCTCGCGCGCACGGATCAACACGGCACGCTCACCGAGCGTCACCCCACCCGCATACACCGAGACCGCCTGCAGCAGGAAGGCGACGACCAGCGACAGGGACCGTGTCCAGGATGCGCTCACGTCGACACCGAAGACGCCCTGCAGCACCAGCGCGGTCAGGCTCGCAAGGATCTGCACGAGTCCGAGCATCGTGAGGTCAGCGACCATCGCGAACAGACGACGGCCGAGCGTCATCTCGACGGGCACCTCGATCAGCTCGCCGGGCAGGCGGTCGGCGGCGCCACGGTGCGCACGGCCCATGACCAGCAGCCCGACGATCGCGCCGAGCAGTGCACCCGTCGTGTTCGTGACAAGGTCGCCGGTGTCGAAGAAGCGATACGCGCATGGGAACGCCCCGAAGACCCCGGTGAGCTGCGTCACCTCGACGAGCAGCGACACGGCGAAGCCGACCGCGGTGGATGCGAGGATCCCAAGACCGAGAAGCGCGCGGGCCAGGAAGCCGAGCGGCACGAACAGCACGACATTGAGCGCAAGCTGCAGGAACGCGCGATTCGTCAGCAGCGACGAGCTCTCACCCTGCAGGCGGATGACATCGGTCACGGAATCGAGCGGGTTCCAGATGGGCGAGCGGCACGTGTACGCCCCGTCGGGCAGCGGGAACAGCGTGTACGCCCAGATCGCCACGAAGAAGAAGCCCGCGGCCACCCACCCCAGGAAGCGGGTCCGCGAGAATCCGCCGCTGCGACGGTAGCTGGCCACGATGAGCGGCACGAGGACGAGGAAGTTCAGGAGGAGCCCCGCGGTGAGAGCCAGCACGGTGGAGACGGCGATGTTCATAGCTCGCTCATTCTGCTCGGGATGCGAGACCACCGCGTCACCCGACAGGCGCACCGCAGGTCATCCGCTGGGTGCACACGGCCCTCGGCTCGGCTGTGGTGGGGACGCGAAGAAGGCCGGATGCGTGGCATCCGGCCTTCTCGTGCGCGTTCGGGGGGAACGCGCGACACGATCGGGGGAGATCGTGCCTCAGCCGCCGAAGCGACCAGGTTCTGCGACTACTGGGCGAGCGTCGCCTGCACGTCGAGGTTGATCGTGACCGTGTCACCGAGCGTGAGGCCGCCGGCCTCGGTCGGTGCGTTCCAGTTGACGCCGAAGTCCTTGCGGTTGATCTTCGTGACCGCCTCGAAGCCGAGCTTCTTCTGGCCGTAGCCGTCGGTCGTGATGCCACCGAACTCAACGTCGAACGTGACCGGCTTGGTGACGCCGCGCAGCGTGAGCTCGCCGTCGACCTTGACCGAGTCGCCCTCGACGCGCGTCGCGGAGGAGGCGAACGTGAAGGTCGGGAACTCCTCGGCGAGGAAGAAGTCGGAGGTCGCGAGGTGCTGGTCGCGTGCGGGCTGCTTCGTGTTGACGGATGCGACCTCGACCTCGGCGTTGACCGTGGACTCCTCGATGGTCTCGCCGGTCGTGATGACGCCCGAGAAGGTCTCGAAGCCGCCACGGACCTTGCTGATGGCGAGGTGGCGGACGACGAAGCCGACCTCCGTGTGGGTGGGGTCGATGTTCCAGGTGCCGGCGGTCCAGCCGTTGATGTCTGCTGCGCTGATGCTCATGTCTTCTCCTGAAGGCTCGGGTGTTGTCTCGGTCAAGTCCTGGACAACGTAACACATTGTTGCGGATACAAGTTATTCAAACGCATAGAGATGTGACGGTATTCCGACCGGCAGGAGAAACTTCGGTGAACTCGTCGACGACCCCACCGAACGCGGCGAACAGCTAGGCCTGCTGCTGCTTCGCGGCAGCGCTCACCGACTTCATGAAGCGCAGCACGTTGTCGTCGACGAAGATGTCGTTCGGCTGCAGGGGTCGCGACAGGTGCAGCCCATCGAGGGCGCGGATGCGCGACAGCGCCACGTAGGTCTGCCCGGGCGAGAAGGCCCTCGCGCCGAGGTCGACCACCGCACGGTCGTAGGTCTTCCCCTGCGACTTGTGGATCGTGACCGCCCACGCGAGGCGCAGCGGGAACTGTGTGAACTCCCCCACGACGTCGCGCGACAGCTCACGCGTATCCGGCGAGTACGAGTACTTCAGCTTCTCCCACACAAGCGGTTCGACCTCGTGCTCGTCACCGTCGATCTCGACGTAGACGGTCTTGTCGATGCGCGTGACCTCGCCGATGGAGCCATTCACCCAGCGCCCGTCGGAGTCGTTGCGCAGGAACATGACCTGCGCGCCGACCTTCAGGTCGAGGCGCTCGTCGGCGGGGAAGTTGCGCCCGCCGAACTCGCCGGAGATGTCGGCGTTGGCGGTCATCGACGCGCCCGGCAGGCGCTCGAGGTTCTGCGCGTTGATGCGCGACACCTGCGCGTTGCGGGACGCGAGCGTGATGGTGCCGTCTGCCGGGGCGGGCCTGGCGCCGACCGTGTTGAGGCGGTTCGCCATGTCGGCCGTGACCTGCCCGTACCTGACGGCGGTGAGGATGTTCTTGAACTCGTCCTCGTGCTGCCGGTGGATCTCACGCAGCGCGTGGATGCGCAGCTCCGCCTCCTGCCACACCTTCGCGTCGAAGAACCAGAGCGAACGGTAGTGGTCGCGGAAGTACGCACGCTCGTCCGGGTCGGACGGCGGGACGGGTGCCAGCTGGAACGGGTCCCCGAACATGACGAGCTGCACGCCGCCGAACGCCTCGTTCTTGCGCTGCCTCGCCTGCCGCAGCGAGCGGTCGATGGCGTCCATGAGGTCGGCGCTCACCATCGACACCTCGTCGATGACGAGGGTGTCGATCTTGTTGAGCAGCTTGCGGACGTCGCCGTTCTGCTCGATCGGCGCATCCCCGATGACGCCAATCGGCAGCTTGAAGAGCGAGTGGATGGTCTGCCCACCCACGTTGAGGGCCGCGACTCCGGTCGGCGCCGCGATGACCAGCTGCTTCGAGGTGTGCCACGCCAGGTGGTTGAGCAGGGTCGACTTGCCGGTTCCGGCGCGACCCGTCACGAAGAGGTGGTCGCGCGTGTGCTCGATGGCGTCGAACACACCCTGCTGCTCCGGGGTGAGGACGATCGTCACTGCTTCGCCCCCTGCTCTGCGTCACGCTCAAGCTGCGCCTCGTGCTCGCGCCGGTCCTGCTTGCGCTTCTCGAGTGCCGCTGTGCGGTCGGCCATCACCTTCAGCTGCGCGTTGTACGCCTCGAGCTCGGCGTCGCCGTCCCGGTCCGCCTTCCGGTCGCGCCGCTTGGCTTCCCGATCGTCGGAGCGAGACCACGAGAACGCGACCAGCATGGCGAGGATGACCGTCGGCACCTCGCCGACGCCCCAGGCGATGGCGCCGCCGATCTGCTGGTCGGTGATCGCATCCGCACCCCACGGCCTGCCCATCGCCCCGTACCAGTCGGCGAGCAGCAGCCCCGTTCCGCTCATGATGCTGAGGCCGAAGAACGCGTGGAACGTCATGACGAGCACCAGCGCGATGAGGCGCATCGGATAGGGAGCTCGGGTGCCGATCGGGTCGATGCCGATGAGGGCGTTCGCGAACAGGTAGCCGACGATGAGGAAGTCGGCGATCATCCACATGTGCCCGACGTGGTCGGTCACCGCCCAGCGGAACAGCGGCGTGTAGTAGAAGACCAGGAGCGAGCCGGCGAAGACGACGGCGGAGACGATGGGGTGCGAGAAGAACTTCGCCCACTTCGAGTGCACGAACTTCAGCGCCCATTCCCGGGTTCCCATGCTGCCGTCGTGTCGCGCGTGCACGGCGCGAAGCAGCAGCGTCATGGGCGCTGACAGCACGAACATGATCGGCACCAGCATGGTGAGGAACATGTGCTGCGTCATGTGGAAGCTGAAGACGAACTTGCCGTAGACGATGAGCGAGCCGTTGACGAGGTAGAGCAGGATCAGGATGCCGAGGACAAACGAGATCGTGCGCCCCAGCGGCCACTCGTCGCCGCGGCGGCGGAGGCGCAGCACGCCAGCGATGTAGAAGAACAGCGCGAAGAGGCACAGGGTTGTCCACATGGGGTCGAGGCGCCACTCGGTGAGCAGGCGGAAGGGCTCGAACTCGGGCGGAAGAGGGTCCCCCGTCAGCAGCTGCGCGGGCGTCGGCGACGCGAGCTGGTCGGCCGTGACCTCGGTGACGGGCGACGGCGTGCGGCCCAGAGCTGCCGCCGCACCGGATGCGATACCCATGAACGCGAGCTCGAGCGAGACGAGCCACACGAGCGGCTTGCGAGTGGAGGCGCCCTGTTCGACCGCGGCGCGCATCCGGTTGATGAGTCCCCGTCGCTGCGCCCAGCCGATGAAGCCGAGCGCGATCAGCACAACCGCCTTCACGATGACGATGACGCCGTAGGGCGTGACGAGCTCGGCGAATGAGCCGATGTTCGCGACGCTCGCGACGACCCCGGACGCGGCGACCACGATGAAGGCGATGAGCGCGAGTGTCGAGTAGCGCTCGAGCACCGCCAGGCGACGGACGTCGGGCAGGCGCGGAGCGAGGATCGCCACGACGAGCAGCCCGCCGAGCCAGAGCGCCGCACCCATGTAGTGCAGGGTGATGCCGCCGACGACGGTCTCGTGGTTCGCTGCGCCCGCGGCGTGGCCCTGCGCTCCGAGCGGCCACAGGCAGAAGAACGAGAACGCCGCGGAGAGGCCGACCATCCAGGCGCTGCGACTCGCGAACACGACGATCGACAGCACGAGAACCATGCCGACCGCAAGCACCCAGGCCTGGCCGAGTTCCAGCGAGGTGAAGAAGAACAGGAGGCCCTGGCCGAAGGCCGCGTCGAACGAGAACGCCGCGTTGGAGATCTGGAGGTACGTGAGGAACGCCGCGGCGAACGTGGAGACCACCCAGGCGGCGGCACCAGACGACGCGATGGTCATCGCCCGCTCGAACTCGGGCTGCTTTCGGCTCGCCGCCCACGCGGCGAGCACCAGCGCGCCGATCGTGACCGACGCGGACAGGTTCAGGGCAAGGCGCGCGATCGGCACGCCCCACATGACGACGGGGCCCGGGTCGGAGACGATCAGGGCCTTCGCTCCGCCGCCGTACGCGAGGCCCCAGACGACCGCGACGAGGGCGGCGAGGAGGAAGAGCGCGGGGCCGAGGACAACCATCCGCTTCGTGTGGAGCGACCAGGAGTCCGCATTCGCGCGGTTGCGCTCAGCCTTGCTGGCGGTCTTGTCCGCGGCTGCCGCCGTCTTCTCGTCTCTGGAACCGGGGACGAGGGGCGTAGGCATGATCATCAAGTGTAGATCGTCGCCGCCGGACGGGCTCTTCATCCACAGGCGGATGCGGTGTGAGCCGCGCACACGAACGCGGGGCCGCTTCCGAGTGGAAGCGACCCCGCGTGCATTCAGGCGCGAACGCTACTTGGCTGCAGCCTTGAGCTTCGAGCCAGCCGAGATCTTGACGCCCTTGGACGCGGCGATCTGGATGGCTTCACCCGTCTGAGGGTTGCGGCCGGTGCGCGCGGCACGAGCGGTCTGCTCAACGGAGAGCCAGCCCGGGATCGTGACCTTGGTGCCCTTGGCAACGTTCGAGGCGAGCTCGCTGAAGAGTGCGTCGAGGACGCTTCCAACAACAGCCTGGCTCTGGCCGGTCTCAGTCGCGATCGCGGCAACGAGTTCGGTCTTGTTCACAGTCTTGTCTGCCATATGTCCTCCTTAGGACGCGGCCCCGCCCTTGCGAGTGCAGCATGTTGGGTTCAGAAGTCCTGCAGTTCCGCGGGATTCCGCGGCAGGACCTTCGTCAACCTACCAAAGCGAAGGCCCGTGGCATGCAGATTCGCCTGACACGCCGTGTCTTGCCACCGAATTCACCGGTTCACGACCCCTCTGGACCGGATCGATGCCCGGATCGACGCCAATATCCTCAGAACCGCAGGCAGTGCCGCACGACGTGCGATCCGGATCAGCGTCGCTTGATCTCCGGGAAGTCATCATCGCGCCACTCATGCTCGAGCCGGTTGCCTTCCGCCTCGATCTCCCGGTTGCGAAGCTCGACTCGGCGGATCTTGCCGGATGCGGTCTTCGGCAGCTCGAAGAACTCGAGTCGTCGGACCCTCATGTACGGCGGCATGACCGACCGTGCGTGCCTGAGCACCTCGAGGGCCGTCTGCCGGTTCGCCTCCCACCCCGCTGCGAGGGTCACGTAGGCCTTCGTGATGTTGAGCTTCGTCGCGTCCGGCGCCCCGACGACCCCAGCCTCGGCGACGGCGTCGTGCTCGAGCAGGAGGCTCTCGACCTCGAACGGCGAGACCTTGAAGTCGGAGGACTTGAAGACGTCGTCGGTGCGCCCGACGAAGGTGATGCATCCGTTCTCGTCGCGAGTCGCGACGTCGCCCGTGTGGAAGTAGCCGTCGCGCACCGCGTTGTCGGTCGCCGCGGGCGAGCCGAGGTACTCGGTCATGAGGTTCACGGGGCGCTCGCCGCGCATGTCGAGGCAGATCTCGCCCTCGTCGCCAGCCACCCCGGTGAGGGGGTCGAGCAGCACCACGTTCATGCCGGGCAGCGGATGCCCCATCGCACCGGGCTTGATGACGGACCCGGGCGCGTTCGCGATGAGGGCGGTGGTCTCGGTCTGCCCGTAACCGTCGCGGATCTCGAGGCCCCACCAGTCGTGGATGCGCGCGATGACCTCGGGGTTGAGGGGTTCGCCGGCGGAGAGCAGTTCCCGCATGGCCCGGGGCTTCTCGGTCCTGCCGTGCTGCACCAGGATGCGCCACACCGTCGGCGGCGCGCAGAACGAGGTCGCACCCGCCCTGTCGAGCTGCTCGAGCAGCAGCCCCGCATCGAACCGCTCGTAGTTGACGACGAACACGGTGGCCTCCGCGTTCCAGGGCGCGAAGAAGCTGCTCCAGGCATGCTTGCCCCAGCCGGCCGCGCTGATGGCGAGATGCACGCCGCCCGGCTCGACGCCGATCCAGTACATCGTCGAGAGGTGCCCGACCGGGTACGATCGGTGCGAGTGGACGACGATCTTCGGGTGGCTCGTCGTGCCGGAGGTGAAGTAGATGAGCGCGGCGTCGTCACTTGCCGTCTGCTTCACGACCGGCGCATCCGAGGCGTCGTAGACGTCGTTGAAGTCGAGCCACGAGTCGCGAGCTGCGCCGTCGAGACCGGCACCCACCTGCACGATGCGGTAGCTGCCGAGCACGTTGTCGAACTTGGCCGCGTCGGCCTCTTCGGCGATGACCAGCCGCACCCTGGCTCGCTCGACTCGGTCGTCGAGGTCGTGCGGGCCGAGCACAACCGAGGTGGGCAGGATCACGGCGCCGAGCTTCAACGCGCCGAGCATCGCCTCCCACAGCTCCCGACGGTTGCCGAGCATGAGCATGACGACGTCGCCGCGGCCGATGCCCTGGGCTTCGAGCCAGTTCGCGACCCGGTTGGAGCGGCGACGGAGGTCGTCGAAGCTGTACTTCGCCTCGCTGCCGTCGGCTTCCACGATCCACAGCGCTGTGCGGTCGTTGCCCTCGGCGATCTCGTCGAACCAGTCGAGCGCCCAGTTGAAGGTGTCGCCCACGTCTGGCCACTCGAACTCACGGCTCGCTCGCTCCGCATCCGTGCGGAGGGCGAGCAGCTGGTCACGTGCGCTGCGGAAGGCGGAGGCACCTCGAACATCTGACATGCGTGCCATTCTCACGCACGCCACCGACATTGCGCCGCCGATCCGGATGCGCGCGCGCAGATCAGCGCGGCGGCAGGTAGTCGAGGAGCTCGCCCGGCTTGCATTCGAGCACGGCGCAGAGCCTCGCGAGCGTCTCGAAGCGGACCGCCTTGGCGCGGTTGTTCTTCAGAACCGACAGGTTGACGACGCTGATGCCCACCCGCTCCGACAGGTCGACGAGCGTGATGCCCCGCCTCGCCATGATCTCGCCCAGATGGCACACGATGTAGTGGGGCTCCTCGAGGGGCTCCGGCACCATCAGACGAGGCCTTCCTGGTCCTGCTCGAGGCGCGCGCCACGACGCATGATGAGGTTCACGACGAGCAAGATCACCAGGATGAGGAGGAACGTCCACGTCTGGTCGAGGATGGTCGGCTCAGGCGCGTCGGACCCGCTCCACCCGAGCTTCGCGATCGCCCAGTTCGTACCGAGGAGCTCGAAGAACCCTGGCGCCGCGAGTGCAGCGACGACCAGCCCAGACGACCAGTCGAGGAGGCGGATGCTCTTGCGTCCGAAGAAGTCGCCTTTGGCGAGGTTCCTGGCAAAGAGCAGGAGCATCCACACTGCGGCGAGGCTCAGGACGGCGCCGATGATCTGTCCGATGAGGAGCAGAACAAGCGCACCTGTCGGGAGGAGATCCCCGGCGACGAGGATCGTCGAGGCACCGTCGAGGGGCACATCAGCCCCGACGGGGGTGGGCAGTGAGACGGATGCCCCTTCGAACGACGCGTTGACGCGCACGCTGCCGTCGACGAAGTAGCCGATGACGTTCTCGAGGGGCTTCAGGATGACGAGGCCGGCGGCAGCGATGCCGAGCGGCCAGAGGTAGCCGAGCTCCTTCGCTTCGCGGTCGGTGCCTGCCGGGTTCTGTCGTGCGTTCATGATCTTCCTCCATATCGTTTCTCGATATGCATAACGATAAACGATATGGCTGGATGCGCAACCCCTGGCTCGCATCCCGGAACGCACGAAACCCCCGAGCGGAGACGCTCGGGGGTTTCGGGGAAGCACTACGCCATTGCTGGCGGGCTGGTGGTTACCAGCTCGACTTCGTGATTCCTGGAAGCTCACCGCGGTGAGCCATGTCGCGGAAGCGGACACGCGAGATGCCGAACTTCGAGACGTGGCCGCGGGGGCGTCCGTCGATGCTGTCGCGGTTGCGAACGCGGACCGGCGAAGCGTTGCGGGGAAGCTTCTGCAGGCCGAGGCGTGCTGCCTCGCGCGACTCGTCGGTGCCGTTCGGGTCGACAAGAGCCTTCTTCAGCTCTGCGCGGCGTTCCGCGTAGCGCTCGACGATGACCTTGCGCTGCTCGTTCTTGGCGATCTTGCTCTTCTTGGCCATGTTTAGCGCTCCTCTCGGAATTCGACGTGCTTGCGGATGACCGGGTCGTACTTCTTCAGCACGAGGCGGTCAGGCGTGTTGCGACGGTTCTTCTTCGTCACGTAGGTGTAGCCCGTTCCAGCGGTGGAGCGGAGCTTGATGATCGGACGTACGTCCTGGCTCTTCTTCGCCATTAGAACTTGACTCCCTTCGCACGAAGCTCAGCGACGACGGACTCGATGCCGCGTGCGTCGATGACCTTGATGCCCTTAGCCGAAAGCGTCAGCGTGATCGTGCGCTTCATGGAAGGCACGAAGTACTTCTTCTTCTGGATGTTCGGGTCGAACCGACGGTTGGTCCGTCGGTGCGAGTGCGAGATGTTGTGACCGAATCCGGGAACCGCCCCGGTCACCTGGCACACTGCTGCCATTGTTTCCTCCGTAGATACCGCGGGAACCAGAAGGCCCCGCCCAAGATCTCTTGTCTGCGTCAGTGGCGGTTGCACACCAACACGGTCGCGCCCGAGGGGAACCCAGACGCACCAAGGGTCGAGCTTAGGCGACACGCCCGGCAAAGCGCAAGCTTGGGCCGCAAGAAGGCGCGGGATCGGATGCAAGACTCGAGCATGGCCTCTTCCCCCAGCTTCTCCCCTCCCTGCGGTCCTGTCACGGGATGGACCGAGGAGTGGACCGGCGAGGTGCCGCTGGTGCGAGCCACGGGCATCCGGTACGCCGCGGCACGCAGGTTCGAGGCCCCACGACCAGCAGCCGACCACACCGAGGTCTTCATGGCGACGAGCTGGTCGCCGGCCTGCCCGCAGCCCCCCATGCCCGTGCTCGAGGAGGTGCTCGGCGGCGGCATCGGCGAGCTCGGCGTGGACGAGGACTGCCAGCGGCTCTCGATCACGCTGCCCGGCGACCTCGCGCCCGGAGAGCAGCTGCCGGTGATGGTGTGGATCCACGGCGGCTCGTACGTCTCGGCCGCCGGAGACGCCGCGGTCATGGACCCCGCTCCTCTGGTCGCGGAGCAGCGCGTGGTCGCTGTGAACGTGACGTTCCGGCTCGGCCTGTTCGGGTTCCTGGGTGGCTCGGATGCGCGCCCCGCCAACCTGGGGCTGCTCGACATCGTCGAGGCGTTCCGCTGGGTGCAGCGCAATATCGCGGCGTTCGGCGGCGACCCCGGTCAGGTCACGGCGTATGGGCAGTCCGCTGGCGCGCACGCGATCGCGCAGCTGATGGCACTGCCGGAGGCTCCGAGTCTGTTCCGGCGGGCGATCATCCAGAGCGCACCGCTCAACGTCGAGGGTGGCCGCGAGGAGATGCAGGGCAGGATGCTCGAGGCGACCGCCGAACTCACTGCCGAGAGCCCCGTGGCGGCGGTGGTGCGCGCGCAGGCCGCAGCGCTGCGCGCATCCGCCGAGTACGGCCTGCAGGGTGCGATGTCGTTCAGTCCGCAGCACGGCTCGGATCCGCTGCCGGACACTGCAGGCGTGCTCGCGGGTCGCGATGCGAACGCCCCCGCGATCGATCTGCTCATCGGGTACACGTCGGAGGAAGCGCTGCTGTTCGTGCCGCGCATCCCCGCGACCAAGCGGCTCAGCGAGCTGCCTGTCGTCGGCAAGCCGTTGACGAGGGTGGTCGTGAGCGCGCTCACGTGGCTCGTCTACCGGCGCGACGCGGCCCGGTTCGCGAGGCGGCACGTGCGGGCCGGAGGGCGCGCATCCACCTACGTCGTGAGCTGGAAGGCGCCGCACAACGTGTGGGGCGCGTGCCACATGATCGACCTGCCGCTGCTCTTCGGCGGCGAGCGGACATGGAGTCGTGCCCCGCTCGTGCGAGGCGCCAGCTGGACTGAGATCAACCGTGTTGGCAGGCGGATGCGTGCCGTCTGGGGCGACTTCGCGCGCGGCACCCTGCCCGCCGAGGCCGACAGCATCCCGGGCGCCGCGAGCTTCCGCCGCCGTGGCTGAGCGCCGCCGCTGAGCACCGCCGCTCCACTGCCCCACGCCTTCTCGCCCCGCTCCGCGCGCTTCCCATTCGCGAGTCGGCGGAAACGGTCGCGAAGAGCCGGCCAGAACGACCGCTTGAGGCATCTCGCGGACCGCACTCGACCGTGTGAGGCGACTCGCGAACGCTGACCTGCCGCTAGGACAGGAACGCGAGTGCCACCGGCGCGATGATGAGCGCCGGCAGCAGGTCGCCGACCGGGATGGCCCTGAGCGGGACGAGTCGCACCCCGAGAGCGATCAGGATGAGCCCGCCGACGGCCGAGAGCCCGTCGATCTGGGCATCGCTGAAGACATCGCCCGCCAGGAATCCGACGAGTGTGAAGGCGCCCTGGATGATCCCGACCGGGACCGCGGCGAACAGCACCCCCTTGCCGAAGGTCGAGGCGAAGGCCATCGCGGCAAATCCGTCGAGCACCGCCTTGACGTAGAGCTGGTCGGCGCCGAGCCCCAGGCCGTCGGAGATGGGGCCGAGGATGGCAAGCGGGCCGACGCAAAAGAGGAGCGTGGCGGTCACCATGCCGTCGACGAAGCGGCCGTCGCCATCGGATTCGGACTTCAGTCGACCGCGCACCCAGACCGCCAGCCCCTCGAGGCGATCCTCGATGCGCAACCACGACCCGAGCAGAGCGCCGAACACAAGCGACAGCAGGATGATGATCATCGCGAACGGGCCGGCCGCATCCGCGAGCGCTGCAGACCCCATGTCGGCGACGCTCATGCCCCCGAGGACGATGACGAACAGGCCGAGCACCGCGGTCACCGTCGTCTTCGTGCGCTCCTTCAGGCGGTCACCCAGGAGGATGCCGAGCACGCCGCCGACGAGGATGAGCGCGACGTTCACTAGCGTCCCTGACCCGATGATCACCGTCCGATTATGGTGCAGGCCTCGAACGGCGCGAACGCGAGAAGTCTTGAGCGGCCTGAACCGCAAGAGCCGACTGCACAAGGTCAGGTCGGCGCGCCCCACTACGTGCAGATCAGACTGGCAGATGCATCCCCCGGGAGCCGCCCCTCGCAGCCGTCAGCGTCGCCTGGAACCGGTATGCGCTGGCCCGGTAGTTCGAAGTGCTCAGATGCAAGGGCGCTCCATGCTGGTTGTAGCTCAGCTCCTCGCCGACGAGAACCGGATCGCTGGCGTCGATGCCGAGCGCAGAAGAGATGCTCCCCGCGAGCGCGGCCGAGACGATGAAGTCGCTCCGTGACGGTGTCGCACCATGGCTGCTCATCAGCTCGTAGAGAGAGCGATCGACGAAGGACTCGCCATCGAGCCCGGGTGTCAGCCACAGCGCTATGACCGATCGTTCCACGCAGATCGGCTCCCCCTCGAGGAGACGAATCCGCTCGAGCTCCAAGACACGGTCGGAATCGCGCGGCTGCAGGCGCTGACGCTCTTCGTGGCTCGCGAAGCGCGTCAGCTGATGCGTGACCTGGGTCTGCACCGCGAGGCCGCGGCGCCTGGCCATCTCCGTGAAGCTGAGCAGCTGACGCGGGGGCGGACCGTACGGCACGTTCGTGATGAACCAGCCCGACTGCGGGGCGGGTGCGACATCGCCCTGCGCTGCGAGCAGGTTCAGAGCTTTGCGAAGCGTCGACCGGCTCACCTCGAAGTGCTCGCTGAGCACCCGCTCCGGAGGCAACCGCCCAGAGGGTCCTACCTCCTGCGACCGGATGTACTCCAGGAGACGCCCCGCGACGGTCTGCGTGAGCAGGGACGTGGACGACCCCGCCGGGGGCCCTAGCTGTTCTGCACGCTCGATGTGCTCCATACGAGCACACTACAGACCAAAGCAATCCAATTGGCACGAACTGTGTCAAGCCATTCCGTGACGAGTCCGCTCCTGCCTAAACTCCGAGGCAGTTTGACCGACCAAGAAAGACCAATCATGCATACGGAAAGGACCAATGCATGACGAAACAGCTCGTAGCCCTCGCCGGCCACGGCGACATCGCCGCAGGCATGCGAAGCGCCGCATCGCTCATCCTCGGGGAGCGAGACGACCTCCGCGCGTTCCCGCCATACAGCGGTGACGTGGACGCCGTCCGACGCCACGTCGAGGCCCTCCTCAGCGAGGTGGGCAGCACCGGCACGCTCATCCTCGTCAGCGACCTCGTCGGCGGCAGTGTCAGCAACACGCTCCTCGAGTACCAGCAGGACCCCCGGGTGCACCAGATCACCGGCATGACGCTCTCACTCGTGCTCGAGTTGCTCACGACGCAGTCCATCACCACAAGCGCCTCCATAGACCCGGCGCTGATCGACCGCATCCGCGCCACCGTGAGCGTCCTGCCCCACCCCCACACCGACCAGGAAGACGACTTCTGATGATCCAACTGCTCCGAGTCGACCACCGGCTCATCCACGGCCAAGTGGTCATGTCGTGGGTGCGCACCCTGGACCCGACCGCCATCCTCATCGCCAACGACGACGTCCCCTCCGACGAGTTGCGCAAGAGCACGCTGAAGCTCGCGAAGCCCGCCGACGTGAAGCTCGTCATCAAGACGGTCGCCGACTCGATCGAGGCGATCAACTCAGGCAAGACGGACAGCTACCGCCTGCTGATCCTGACCGACAACGTCGCAGACGCCATCCGCCTCGCCGACGGCTGCCCGACCGTGCAGCACATCAACCTCGGCGGCACGAAGCGACTCGAGGGGACCACTCCCCTCACCAACACCGTCAATCTGACCGAAGACGAGACCGCCAGCCTGATCAGGCTGGCCTCCCGCGGCGTCGAGGTCGAAGCGCGCGCCGTCGCCACAGACCGGAAGGTTCCGCTCAGCGGCAGTGGGAGCGCACCCGCATGATGACCGCGCTCACGCTCTTCATCGCCGCGCTGGCGCTCGGGCTCATCGACCTCTTCCTCGGCCGCAACCTCGCCATCCGCCCCATCGTCACCGGAACCGTCGTGGGGTTCATCCTCGGCGACCCCGTCACCGGGATGGCCATCGGAGCGACCCTCGAACTCGCGTTCATCGGCCTCTTCACCGTCGGCGGCGCTATGCCGCCTGAGATCCTCACCGGCGGCATGCTGGCGACAGCTCTCGCGATCAACGCCGGAGCCGGACCGGAGACGGCGCTCGTGCTCGCCTTCCCGATCGCCGCTCTCGGTCTCATCGTGAAGAACCTCCACTTCGTCTTCGTGGCCCCCGCGCTGCTCCACCGAGCGGACACCTACGTCGAGCGAGGCTCGATCCGCGGCGTCAGCGCCATGCACATCCTCTCCGGGTTCCTCTGGATCTTCTGGCTCGCCTGCGTGGTCGGCGTCTCCTACGCAGTGGGCAGCGACGCCATCGGTGCGCTCGTCGCCGCCATCCCAGAACCAGTGACGGTCGGACTGCAGGTGGCGACGGGCATCCTCCCCGCCCTCGGCTTCGCGCTCCTCGGCCGGATGCTCATCAACAAGAGGGTCATGCCCTTCTTCTTCATCGGCTTCCTGCTCGTCACGTACGGAGGTATCCCGATCGTCGGCCTCGCCGCCGGCGCGGCCATGATCGCCTGGGTCCTCGTGGACGCAGAACGCCGCCGCACCAGCGCGCAGCAGCCAGCACTCGCCATGAACGGAGCAGCAGACGATGACTTCTGACACGACAGCACCAGGCACGCACCTCGACGAGGTCAGCCCTGAAGCACCGACGACGCAGACCGGCAGGATCACCACCGCGGTCCTGAACCGCATGTACCTGAGGTCTCTGAGCATCGAGGCGTCATTCAACTACGAGCGCCAGCAGGGCCTCGGGTTCGCCTACTCCATGATCCCCGCCGTCCGGGCGCTCTACGAGAAGGAGTCAGACCAGGCCGCGGCGCTCAAGAAGCACCTTGAGTTCTTCAACACCACCCCATACGTCGCCGGTGCGATCGTCGGCGTCTCCACCGCCGTCGAGGAGCAGCTCAGTCAGGACCCGAGCCTCGCACCATCCACCGCGAACAGCGTCAAGGCCGCCCTCATGGGTCCTCTCGCGGGCATCGGCGACTCGCTCTACTGGGGCACCATCCGGCTCCTCATCACCGGCATAGGAGTGTCGCTGGCGATGGCGGGGAACATCCTCGGGCCGCTCATCTTCCTCCTCGGCTTCAACCTGCCCGTGCAACTGCTGTCCTACCTGTACCTGCGATCCGGATACAAGTTCGGCACCAAGCTGCTGCAGCGCATCTCCGGCAGCGACGCCATGTCGAGCCTCACCTACGGGGCCGGCATCGTGGGTCTCATGGTCATCGGCGGGCTCACGGCCTCCATGGTCTCCGTGTACGTACCGCTGCAGTTCGAGGTCGGCGAGGGAGTCAGCTCCATCCAGACGGACGTGCTCGACGGCATCATGCCGGGCATCCTCGGTCTCGGCGCCTTCTGGCTCGTGTACTGGCTTCTCGGCAAGGGATGGAAGACGACCTGGGTCCTGCTCGCCATCTTCGCCGTCGGGCTCCTCGGCGCGCTGACCGGCGTGCTCGGCACCGCACCGTGACCACCCACTGACTGATCGACCCACGAACTCGAAGGAATCACATCATGACGACGATGCTGGACTGCATCAACGAACAACCCCGCGTCTGCGAGCAGATCCTCGCCGACGAGGCCACCAGCTTCTCGGAGTTCGACCGCCTCATCGAAGACCGCCAGGTGAACCGCGTCCTCGTCCTCGCGACGGGGTCATCCCTCAACGCCGTGCACGCCGCCGAGCGCCACCTCGAGGTGGTCGGCGGCATCGTGACAAAGGTCGTCGAACCGTTCACGTACTCGGAGTACGAGAGCCTGGACAACGACTTCGACCTGGTCATCGCGGTCTCCCAGCGCGGGACCAGCTCATCGACGATCGACGCGGTGAAGGCCGCGCGGGACCGCGTCGCGGCTCCCATCCTCATCGTGACCGCCGACACACGGAGTCCACTCGCTGCCCTCGGCGACTGCCGTCTGGACATCGGCTGCGGTGACGAGGCCGTCCGCTACTCGACGAAGGGCGTCACGGCCACCGTCCTGAGCCTGCTGCTCCTGTCCGTTCGACTCGCGGAGCACGGACGGCGTGAGATCCCCGCCGAGCTCGCGCGGCCCGGAATCGCCGCGGCGGTGGCCTCCATCGGTGGCGTCATCCAGCACGCGGAGCGGTACTACGAAGAGCACCGGAAGGAACTCGAAGCGGCGACCCGAATCTCCGTGCTCGGCTTCGGACCCAATGTCGGCACCGCCGTGGAAGCCGAGACGAAGATCATCGAGACAGTTCGCGTCCCCGTCCAGGGGATGGAGCTCGAGGCGTACATGCACGGGCCGCTGTTCGAGCTGCGCCCCGAGTACACCCTCTTCCTCACCGAGGTGCCCGGCACCGCCTCAGCTGAGCGGCTGCGACAGTTCGCGGACTTCGCATCAGGTCACTGCGACCACGTCCACATCGTGACATCGGGGACCAGCACGGGCAGGGAGCGGGAACTGGCTCTCGACGAGCAGACCGCGGAAGAGCTCTCGCCGCTTCTGCTGATCCTCCCCTACCAGGTGCTCGCGTACCGGATGTCGGCGTCCCGAGGCATCGACCTCGTCGAGCCAGCGTTCCCCGACTTCCGCTCGGCCATGCGGACCAAGGTCGCGGGTTAACCCTCCTTGCACGAGGGGTGGCCAGATGTCCTGGTCACCCCTCGTTGCGCCGCTACCCTTCGATCTCCTCCACGGAGAACACGTAGTAGGTGTGGCCGGGGGCCGTCACCTCGACGACTCTGCCGCCCGGGATGTCGCGGGGCTCGCCCGTCGTGACGTTCGCATGCTCCGCTCGCCACGCATCCACGTCGTCGACGAAGTACATGGGGCCGGCGGGCCCCCAGCCGGGCTCGTCGTCGAGCATCAGCTCGATCTCGAGCTCCGGCATCTGCATAGACACGGTGTGCTCGCCTTCGCGCCACGCCTCTTCCCAACCCAGGTCGAGGTAGTGCTGGACGGCCGCCCCCAGGTCTTCGACGGGCTGGAACTGGAACGTCAGGATCACGGTGGTCTCCCCAGTCGGCGTGCGGGCGCGGTGCTCCGAATGTAACCGCCGACGCACCTCCGACGCCACGTGCCGACTCCGAATCGTGATGCACGAGACGAGCGTCGAGATCGTTCCGTGACCGGATGCGGGCCGTCCCATCCATAGGGTCGGTGCATGCTCTCCCGTTGCCTCGCCCCTGCGTCGATGCTCTGCGGCGCCCTCCTGCTGCTGGTCGGATGCGCCTCACCCGAATCGGCGATCGTCCCGCAGACCGATGCCAGCGCCGCACCCGCCGCGAGCGCGGGCGGATCGGTGGCCGGCGAAGCTCCCTCGCAGGACGCGCTCGATGGCATCCCCATCGAGGAGATGACGCACCAGCCCGTGCCGGTGCAGATGACGCAGTGCCTCACGCAGCAGGCGAAGTGGATCGACCTGCCTGCGGGGAAGACGTCGTCAGACCTGTACACCCGCATCGCTGCGCACGAGCAGGAGCTGCTGTTCCTGCTCCCCGACGAGGTCGGCGGGTTCGACAACGTGGACGTCGCAGCCGGTCCCGGCCCGAGGGGCACGGTCGGCGTGTCCGTGGTCGGCTCAGCTGCGGCAGACCCAGCTGCGGTCTGGCAGGCGCTGCGAGACGCGACGCCGGAGGTCGACACCGCGGCGGCCGGCATCGAAGCGGAAGGAGCGTCGTTCGCTCCGAAGCTCGTGGACTTCTCGTACGCCACGCTCTGCAAAGCCGCTCTCGCGGTGACGTCCCTCTGGAAGGGCAACGACGACGGCCTGGTGTCCGTGCGCATGGATGTGGAGCTGAATCGCCTCATCCTGGGCATCGATGCTGCGACCCTCTCCGACTCCTACCGGCAGGAGCTCCTCGAGACGGCGCCCGCCGGAATCTTCGAGTTCGAGGACGTTCAGTAGTCGCCCGTCAAGGTTCGAGGCCGCGCTCAGGCCGCTCTGCGGCGAGGTAGACGCGGCATTCCTGAGCCGTCGCGGGGCCGAAGACGGACACCCAGCCCGCAGGGATGTCGGCGAAATCAGGCCAGAGCGAATGCTGTCGGTGCTGGTTCATGACCACGAGCATCTCGGTGCCAGTGTCGTCCCAGGCATTCATCTGACGTGACTCTCGGCGCGGTCGTGTCGGCGTGCGCTGGCAGGGTGCATCTCGATCCTCGCTTCAGCGTGCAGGCGCATTCCTGAGCGGATTGCGATGCTGCGTTCTGCGGGGTCCAGGCAGATGCCGTCAGACTACGAGCGTCAGGAGTGAACAAGATGTGAAACGGGACACGCCCGAGAGACTGGGCGTGCTTCGAAGTTCTCATTGGACTTCCCGCCAGCGCGCTTAGCCTGACCCGCATGACTGCGACCACGCATGCAGGTGTCACGTTCGGCAACCGCTTCGCTCGGGAGCTGCCCGAGCTGTCAGCGCCGTGGGAAGCCGAGCCCGCACCCGCCCCGCACCTCGTGCTGCTGAACGAGGCGCTCGCCGTCGAGCTCGGCTTCGACGCCGAGTTCCTGCGGTCGAGCGACGGCGTCTCTGTCCTGCTGGGCGCATCCGTCCCTGAAGGCGCGACCCCCGTCGCGCAGGCATACGCGGGGCATCAGTTCGGGCAGTACTCGCCGCGCCTGGGCGACGGTCGCGCACTCTTGCTGGGAGAGGTGACCGATACGCGCGGACGACTGCGGGACATCCACCTCAAAGGTTCGGGCCGCACCGCATTCGCCCGCGGTGGTGACGGGCGCGCGGTCCTCGGCCCCATGCTGCGGGAGTTCATCGTCAGCGAGGCCATGCACGCCCTCGGCATTCCCACCACACGATCGTTGAGCGTGACCCTGACGGGTCGCCAGGTGCAGCGCGACGACGTGCTCCCGGGCGCGGTCCTCACCAGAGTCGCGAGCAGCCACCTGCGCGTCGGCTCGTTCCAGTTCGCCCGAGCCACCGGCGACCTCGAACTGCTGCGGCGTCTCGCGGACCACGCCATCGCCCGCCACTTCCCGTCTGCCGCGAAGGCGGCGAATCCGTACCTCGCCTTCTTCGAGCGGGTCGTGTCCGCCCAGGCGAAGCTCGTTGCGCAGTGGATGCTCGTCGGCTTCGTGCACGGGGTGATGAACACTGACAACATGACGATCTCGGGCGAGACCATCGACTACGGACCGTGCGCGTTCCTGGACGCCTTCGACCCGGACGCCGTGTTCAGCTCCATCGACCTCCAGGGCCGCTACTCGTTCCGCAACCAGCCACATGCCGCGGGGTGGAACCTCGCGCGGTTCGCGGAGACGCTCCTCCCACTCTTCGCGGACGACGAAGACGCGGCCGTCGCCCTGGCCGAGCAGGCGGTCTCCGGGTTCGGGCCGGTCTACCAGGAAGCGTGGGTCTCCGGCATGCGAAGCAAGCTCGGGCTTCCCGGCGATGTTGCCCCCGACACGTTCGAGCGCCTGCTCGGCGAGCTTCTGACCCTCATGCAGCGCAGCGGCGCCGACTACACCTCCACCTTCCGGGCGCTCGGTGCCTACGCTCGCGGCAACCGCACCCCAGCGCTCGACATCTTCGGGGAGGCGGGTCCCGCGTTCCGCACCTGGGCGCAGGCCTGGCTCGCGCTCTCCCCGAACGCGAGCGCAATGGATGCCGCCAACCCCGTCTACATCCCGCGCAACCACCTCGTCGAGGAAGCACTCGAGGCGGCTCTTGACGACGAGCTCGAGCCGACGAGGCGTCTGCTCGCAGCCGTGACCGCCCCGTTCGACGAACGGCCCGGCCTCGACCGCTACGCGACCGGAGCACCGCAGGACTTCGGCGACTACGTCACCTTCTGCGGAACCTGAGCGCTGCGGCAGCCAGCAATGGATCTCCCTGTCGAACATGGACTTCTGCCTCTCGCCGAGTTCAACCGAACGGCCGATCCGAATGTCGGTGCGTGTTCCTAGACTCAGCGCATGACCGCTCCTCTCCCGAAGGCCCCGCACCTTGTGGACGAGCTGGCCCTCGACGGAGCGCAGCACGGCGGCAGGCTGACCGAGCGCGACCTCCGGTCGGCGGGGCTGCCGGTCGACAACCCTCGCTGGCGTCCGTGGATGCGGGCCGTCGCGATCTCGCTCGGGGCGCTGCTCGCCGGAGCCCTGCTCTTCATCCTGACGCTGGCCGTGCAGGTGGAGGACCCCGCCACAGACACGGAGTCCGGTGGGTTCATCGCGTTCCTCATCGTGAACCTGGTCGGCGGTCTCGTGGCGTGCATCGCCGTCGGCCCGGTCCGGGGGTCTCGCGCAGGGAACCTGTGGATCGTCGTCATCGGCATGACCAGCTCCCTGGCCGTCGGGGCATGGCTGATCGCCGTGATGCGGCTCGGCGCGCGCCGTTCACTGCCGTTGGATGCACTGGTCGTGGCTCTCGTCGTCGGCGGCGGGGTCCTGTGGGACTGGTTCCAGTCCAGTGTCACCGGCCGCGCCCCCATTGAGGCGCCCCTCTTCTACATCATCCTCATCGCGCTGTCGACGATCATCGCGCTGCTCTTCGGGCGATCCCGCGGCACTCGCGCCGCACTCATCACGTCGTTGCGCGCGCAGGCCGCGTCGGCCGAACGCGAGCGAGCCGCGCTCGCACAGAGCCGGGTTTCCGACCTCGAGCGCGCACGGGCCGAGGAGCGGGCTGCCATCGCGCGCGACATGCACGATTCGATCTCGCACGACCTGGCCGTCGTCGCCACGCAAGCGGGAGCGCTCGCGTACCGCAGCGACCTGTCACCGGAGATCGTGCGGGAGACGGCCGCCACGGTGCGGGAGTCGGCGGCCCGGGCCAACACCCGTCTCCGTGAAGTGCTCACGGGCATGCGCGAGCCTGACGGGGCCGGTCGAGGCGATGCGCCCCTCCCCGACCTGCGAGCACTCGAGTCGCTCCTCTCCGAAGGGGCGCCCCACCAGAATCCCCCGTCGGTGACCTGGCGCGACATCGAGCCAGGTGACCTCTCGCGGCTCTCCGCAGAGCGCATCCGTGCCCTGCACCGCACCCTCTCGGAGCTCCTCGTCAACGCTGGAAAGCACGCTCCCGAGGCGGAGGTGCATGTCGTGCTCGAGGGCGGTGACACTCACCTCAGCGTCACCGTCTCGAACTCCTTCCGGCCACCGGCAGCGCCGGCCCTCGGCACCGGCTACGGCCTCCTGGGCGCCCGGGAGCGCATCCACCTGGTCGGGGGCACCTTCGAGGCAGGTGCTGCCGAGAGCGGCGACTTCGTGGTGGAGGTGACGCTCCCTTGGTAACTCGCGGGCAGGACAGCATCAGCGTGCTCATCATCGACGACGAGGTGGGGATTCGAATGGGCCTCAGGCTCCTCATCGACGGCGCGGAACGCATTCGCGTCGTCGGAGAAGGCGTCAATGGCGACGAGGCGCTCACCCTCGCCGCCCACCACGACCCCGACGTCATCCTCATGGACGTTCGCATGCCCGGCCTCACCGGCATTGATGCAGTGCAGCAGCTCACCGACACCGGGTCCCGCGCGAAGGTCGTGATGCTCACCGCGTTCGACACGGAGGAGTTCCTGCTGGACGCGCTCCGGGCCGGCGCCGTCTCCTTCCTCCTCAAGGACGCCCCGCCGGAGGACATCGTCGGGGCGGTGCTCGACGCGGCACAGGGCAGATCCGTCTTCTCGCCGAGCGCCCTCGACCGGCTCGTTCGCGCCGCCGCCACCGGAAGCAACGGCGAAGCTCGCCCCCTCGAGGGCAGCGGCAAGCGACAGCGCGAGCCGGGCGCCACTCGCGATGACGGGGCGCTGGCCGGGGTCACGAGTCGCGAGCGGGAGATCGCGCGATACGTCGCGCAGGGCATGACCAACGCCGAGATCGCGTCGGCCCTGTTCGTCAGTCAGGCGACGGTGAAGACCCACCTGGCGAGCCTCTTCTCGAAGCTGCACGTCACCAACCGCGTGCAGCTCGCGTTGCTCGCCCTCGAATGGGATGCGGCTGAACACGCCTGAGGCGCCGAAGCCCGGCGTGTACTCTGGGCGGCACAACCGAGATCGAGGGGAGCGCCGCAGTGACGAATGCTCCCTCCGCCGACGGCCCGCCCCGCGCACCCGCATTGAGCGCTGCCCTCACCGCCTTTGCGGAAGCGAGGCAGGCGTCGCAGCATGAAGCGAGGCGTTCGCTCGGCATCGGCGAGATGGATGCGCGAGCCCTCGCGTTCTTGGCCCAGAACCCCGGCTCCAGGCCCAGCGCCCTCCGCGCATACCTGGGTCTCACCTCCGCCGGTGTCTCGACCCTCTGCGACCGGCTCATCGAACGCGGCACCATCCATCGCGATACCGACCCCAGCGATCGGCGCGCGAGCCTCCTCACGGTCACTGTCGACCTCTCGTCGAGTCCGTGGAACCGCCTCAACGAATTCGACCGGAGCCTCGAAGCGGCACTCTCCGCCGAGGCGGACCCTGCAACGCTGCAGAGACTCGCCGAGCTGTTGACGCACGCGGTGAGCGTCACGACGCAGGAGCTCGAAGGGCCCGGGTCCACTCAGGCAGGTTAGGGGCGGGCGTCGCCGTTCGCCGGTTGCGCCTCTGCGGGCGAGTGGAGCTCGGCGAGCAGCACGATCGACTTCGCCTGCAGGAAGGTGCACAGCGCTGAGATGACGGCCAGCTCCTGCGCGAGGGAATGCACGCTCGCCGCTGAGAGGTTCAGCGTATGCTCGCGGGGCTCCATCGTCACCGACCACTTCGGGCTCTCGCGGGTACCAGGTTGTAGGTAGAGCTCGGTGGGAACGTCCGTCAGCTGCACCCGCACGAGCCCCGTGTCATGGCCTTCGTCGCCGTCCTGCACGATGACCTTGACGACCCCCGGCTCGGCATAGCCGAGGCTCTCGAACTCCCGAGCCCATGACTCGAGTACTTCTTTGCTTCGATACGGCATTCTGGCCTCCGACCGGGGGTGACGGCTTACGACGTCCAGCATCCCTCATCCGGGGCACTTTCTCGAACACTCTTGCCTGCCAGCTGCTGGTTTGCCCGACCGCGCCAAGCATCGCCTAGGTTTGTCGGGTGTCAGACGCAGAAACCGCCCAGCCGGAGCAGCACCCCTCGCATCGTCCGATCTTCTCGTTCTCGCGGCGCAGCGGCCGCCTCACCGAGGGGCAGCTGAACTCGTGGAACACGCTCGGCCCGAAGTACCTCGTCGACGTCGAACGCGCCGAGCTCGACTTCTCCGTGAGTCCCTCGTTCCGGGTCGACCCGGCCGAGCTGTTCGGCAGGGACGCGCCGCTCGTCGTCGAGGTCGGATCCGGGACGGGTGAGGCCGTGGTCGCGGCGGCCGCCGAGCATCCGGAATGGAACTTCCTCGCCGTCGAGGTCTTCGTCGCCGGCCTCGCCCGCACGCTGCGCCGCATCGAGGACGCCGGCCTGTCGAACGTGCGTCTCGTCGAGGCGAACGCCGTCGAGGTGCTCGAGCACATGCTCCCCGCCGGCAGCATCGAGGAACTGTGGATCTTCTTCCCCGACCCCTGGCACAAGGCGAAGCACACGAAGCGGCGGCTCGTGCGCGAGGGCTTCGGCGCTGTCGCCGCGAACGCCCTGCGCCCAGGCGGCCGCATGCGGCTCGCCACAGACTGGGAGGACTACGCGTTCCAGATGCGGGAGGTGCTGGATGCGGCTCCCGAGTTCACGAGCGAGCATCCGGGCGACTGGGCCCCTCGGTTCGACGGTCGAACGCTCACCGTCTTCGAGCGGAAGGCAGCGAAGGCCGGGAGGCGCATCCACGACCTCAGCTACGTGACGTCGGAGTAGCCTCTGCGGCCGCCTCCTCCTCGCGCTTCCCGGAGCCGAGGCGCAACGTCGCGGCGAGGCCGAGCGCGAGGAACGCGGCGGCCGTGAACGCCGATGCGCGGGTGCCGTCGGAGAGCGCCGCCTTCGCGTCGTCCGCGAAATCGGCCGTCGCGGGGTTTTCGCCGAGGCCGGCGATGGCGCCGCCTGCCGAGTCGACCACCGCCGAGACCACCTGGTCTCGCTGTTCGGCGGGCACTTGGGCGTCGTCGAGCGAGGCACCGAGGGATGCGCCGGTGGTCGTGAAGAGGATCGTTCCGAGGATGGCGACGCCGAGCGCCGACCCCACCTGCCTGGACGTCGACTGCGTCCCGGACCCCTGACCCGAGAGCTCGACCGGAACATCCTGCAGCACAACTCCCGTGAGCTGCGCGGTGGCCAGGCCGACCCCGAAGCCGTAGACGAACAAGGCGGGGATGAGCCACCCCCACTGCGCATCCGGGGCGATGATGAATCCCGCCCACGCGATGCCGACGATCTCCGCGAGGATGCCGACGCGCACGATCGTGACCGCGTTGACCTTCCCGCTGCTCGCACCCGCGAATCCGCTCGCGACGAACGAACCCGCGGCGAGCGCCAGCAGCACGAACCCGGTCTGCAGGGCGTCGAAGCCGAGCACGAACTGCAGCCACAGCGGCAGCGACAGGATGATGCCGAACTCGCCGAGCGCAACCACCATCGCCGCGATGTTGCCGTTGCGGAACGACGAGATGCGGAAGAGGGAGAACTCGAGCAGCGATGACTCGCCCCGTCGAGACCGCCGCACGCCGCGGACGATGAACGTGATGAGGGCCAGCGCCGCGACGCCGAACGCGACGGGCACGGGCGAGATGGGGAGGGGCCACTCGAACGAGCCGATCGTGAACGTCTCGTTGACGGCCCACCACCCGTAGGTGCGGCCTTCGATGAGGCCGAAGACGAGGGCGCCGAAGGTGACCACGGAGAGCACCGCACCGACGAGGTCGAGTCGCTGCTGCGCGGGCTCTCTCGACTCGTTGACGAAGAGGAGCACGCCGATGACGATGATGATGCCGAGCGGCACGTTGATGCCGAACGCCCAGCGCCACGAGAACTCCGTCGTGAGCCAGCCGCCGAGCAGCGGACCGACCGCGGCCATGCCGCCGATCGTCGAGCCCCAGACGGCGAACGCGATGCCTCGCTCTCGACCCCGGAAGGTCGCGTTGATGAGCGAGAGGGTCGTCGGGAGGATCATCGCCCCGCCGACACCCTGGACGAGGCGGGCGAGGATGAGCAGCCCACCCGTCGGAGCGAGTGCGGCTGCCACTGAGGCGACGGCGAAGATCACGACGCCGATGAGCATCAGCCGGCGGCGGCCGACGCGGTCGGCGAGACTCCCGAAGAGGAGCAGCAGCGACGCGAAGACGAGCGTGTACGCCTCCTGCACCCACTGCACCTCGGTCGACGTGATGCCGAGCTCGGTGACGATCGACGGGACAGCGACGTTCACGATCGTCGAGTCGACGATGATGAGCGCCACCGCGACGCTGATGAAGACCAGTCCAACCCACCGTCGACGTGCTGACTCGGCCATGATGCTCCAACTTCTCGTGCAAGGGGGATGGTGACGACGAGGTGAGGGTACGCCTCCTTGCTTGCGATTTCGCTCAATCGTTTAATTACTTTTGGTGAGACGAGCCTCAGCTCTGGTCTCGCCGTTCCATTCCCGCCCTGACGGTTCGTGACGTCCCGGAGCACACCATTTGTTGTGTGTCATGAACCGTCACACCCGTGACACTCCCCCTGGTCAGGCGTAGCCTCGCTCAGTTCGCGGAATATCCCGCGAAATGAGAAATCGCATCGGGAGATCTTCCATGTCGGCCAACACCCCCACAACAGCCGGAGCATCCGAAGCTGAGGTGACGCCGCGCCCCAAGAGCCGCGCGCGCAAGCTCCTCACGTCGTTCGGATTCCAGATCCTTGCCGCCCTCGTCCTGGGCGTCGTGCTCGGACTGGTCGCCCGCAACCTGGGCGATGACGCGGAAGGCAACCCCAACGGGCTCGCCGCGACGCTCGCCACCATCGGCAGCTCGTACGTCACCATCCTGACCGCCGCCGTCGTTCCGCTCATCCTCACCGCCGTCATCTCGAGCATCGCGCAGCTGCGCCTCGTGACGAACGCGGCCAGGCTCGCGGGCCAGACGCTCCTGTGGTTCGGCATCACCGCGCTCATCGCGGTGACGATCGGCATCGTGCTCGGCGTGACCATCCAGCCGGGCAGCCGCGTCGACCAGTCGCAGCTCGAGACCGGCGAACCCTCCTCCGTCGGCACCTGGTGGAACTTCCTCACCGGGCTCGTCCCGCAGAACTTCCTCGGCATGGGCGTGCGCTCGCGCGTGGACGCAGACACCGGCGACGTGAACTCGACGATCGCGTTCAACGTGCTGCAGGTCATCGTCATCGCCGTCGTCATCGGCATCGCGGCGCTGCGCCTCGGCAAGCGCGCCGAGCCGTTCCTCGAGTTCACGGCGTCCGCCCTCGCAGTCATCCAGAAGGTGCTGTGGTGGATCATCCGCATCGCCCCACTGGGCACGCTGGGCCTCATCGCGAGCGCCGTCGTCAACTACGGCTGGGAGAAGCTCACGAGCCTCGCCTGGTTCGCGATCGCCATCTACATCGGCCTCGCGCTCGTCCTGTTCGTCGTCTACCCGATCCTCGTGAAGGCGCACGGCCTGTCCATCGGCCGCTTCTTCTCCGGCGTCTGGCCGGCAGTGCAGCTCGCGTTCGTGAGCCGCTCCTCCATCGGCACGCTCCCCCTCACGCAGCGCGTGACCGAACGCAACCTCGGAGTGCCCCGCGAGTACGCATCCTTCGCCGTTCCGTTCGGCGCGACCACGAAGATGGATGGATGCGCCGCGATCTACCCGGCCATCTCGGCGATCTTCGTCGCCCAGTTCTTCGGCATCGAACTGTCGATCATGCAGTACATCCTCATCGTCATCGTGTCCGTCGTCGGCTCCGCCGCGACGGCCGGCACGACGGGTGCCACGGTCATGCTCACGCTCACCCTGTCGACACTCGGCCTCCCGCTCGAGGGTGTCGGCCTGCTCCTCGCCATCGACCCGATCCTCGACATGGGCCGCACCGCGACCAACGTCGCCGGCCAGGCACTCGTGCCGATGATCGTCGCGAAGCGCGAGGGCATCCTCAACGAGAAGCTCTACAACGCGCCCCGCGGCGACGTCGCCTTCTCCGACGAGACCGACGAGGAAGTGGAGGAGACCATCCAGCGCTCCACCGGCTCGCAGGCCGACCGCGAGCAGGACGCCTTCGAAGGCGCGACCCTGCAGGATGCGGAACGCCGCAGCTAGCTTCGGCTCAAGCAGTCAACGGGCGCTTGCCCTCGGAACCCCTAGCGGGGCATCCGGGAGCAGGCGCCCGTCTCGCGTGACTACTCGGCCGGCATGCGTCCGTAGCGTCGTTGTGCGGAGTGCGCGCAGCAGCTGCCGCTCTCACCGCGCTTCGACCAGTCGGGCACGTCCAGCGCGGGGTTGCGATCGAAGAACCCGTACGGCTTCAGCTGGAAGCGGTAGATGTCGACCGGCATGATCGGGAAGTCCTCCGGGCGTGGGAGGTGCGTCGGCCCGAAGGAATGCCAGACGACGATGTCGCCCCCATCCACTGACTCCGCATCACCGACGTACTCGGGCAGACCCGCACCACCCGCATGCTGGTTCGGATACTTGCCAGCAGGCCAACGCTCGTCGTCGTGATACCTCGTCACCCAGGTATTGTGGGCGGCGAACGTCGCCCGCTGGTAGACACTCGATTCCGGGTCGGCGAGCAGCGTCGGCCACCCCTCGCCGAGGAGCTCGTACTCCGTGGCCTTCCCTACGACGTTCTTCCGACGGTTCGAACCGATGTGCCAGGTCCGCCGGACGGACCGGTCGTCATCGAAACCACCCTCGACCTGGACTCGCTCGCGGTCCCAGGTGAAGGCGTTGCCGTAGGGATTCTGCTCTCCCATCGGGATGCGCTTCACCTCCGACTTGTCGACGTAGTTGTCGGCACCGTCGATCTCGACGTCCAGCCGCGCGCAGAAGATGTGCTGGTGGACGGGCGCGAAGAGGCCCGGTGCGATCTCGAGGCGATGCGCTTCCGTGACCCCTGGCGTCCCGGAGCCGTTGAACACGAGCCCCGTGGCCTTCGCCTCCACCTCGATGGTGCCGTCGAGGTAGAGGTGCCAGTAGAAGCCGTAGTCATAGTTGCCGATGGTGGCGATGTAGGAGATCACCAGTCGTCGCTGCCGGCGAACGTCCGTGCCGTACCCGAACTCGGTGTGCTTGTACAGAATCGACGCGTCCTCTTCATGCATGCACACGGCCTGCGGGATCCGGAGCGCGTTCCCGTGGTCGTCGTGGCTCATGCCGTCGAAGTAGTGGATGACGCCCAGGCAGTCGCACCCGAGCGAGAGCGCGTTCGCGCTCTTACCGAGGTAGTACTCCCCTGCGTCGAAGTAGCTGATCCAGTACCGGTTTCGCGACGTGTCTCCGTACGGCACGACCATCTCGGGCACCGAGCCGCGATACAGGATCGGTCGTCGCTCATCCCCGTCGAGGAAGCTCAGCTGATTGAGCACAAGCCCCTCGCGGGCGTTGAAGCCGACACGGAACTGCCAGCCCTCCCACTCGACGAGAGACCCGTCGACGCGGTAGCTCGGGCCTTCCGGCTGCGTTATCTCGATGGGTTTCAGCGTGCTGCGTGCTGGACCGACGTGTTCCTCGTCGTAGCGGCCGGAGGTTGCCGCGGTGACGACCTCCCCCTCGTCGTAGACGCTGACGACCTCGCCGGCTGTCAGGTTGATGGTGACCAGAAGGCCCTCGACTGGGTGCGCCCAGGCGACATCGTCGGGGTGGTCTCGGAGGAAGGTCAGCGAGCGGATCATGCGGCGGCCGATCTCGTCTTCGTAGCCGAAGTAGCCGGGAGCGAGGGGTGAGCAGAACGCGTCGGCGATCCGGTCACCCAGTCCGCGGCGACGCATGGCCGCCTGCCACAGCTCGCTGGACTTCGCGATCTCCATCGCCCTGTCGTACTCCTCGAAGAGGTAGGCGGGCTGCCCGTAGGGAAACTCACCGCTCGGGACGACCCCGCTGTGCGCGACGGTGCCCGCGTCGAGGTCGACGATGTGCTCCGTCGAGACGCCCGTGTCGATCTCGAGCACGACGTACTCGATACGGCGTCGCATCGGGGATCCGGGGACGAAGGCGCGCACGTAGTCCTTGTCCGGCTCGACGGGCATGATGCTCGGGAACCGGCTGTGTCCGGTCAGGAGTCCCGCCTCGTCGAGGATCGAACGCCCGCGATCGATCTCGGCCGCGGTCAGGCCGTCGAGTGGATGATGCGCCTCATCGAGGTGCGAGACCCGCTGGCCAGCGGTGTGCAGTGATTCTGTGTTCGTCATGAGCGCCTCCTCGCGCGGTGCCGGCGCGGGACTCTCCCCGCCGGAGTGGAGCATCCGCGTCACCGCTTCCGCGTCGTCTTCGTTCTTGTCTGCATGTGCGTTCGGATACGCGTCTCGGCTCTCGGGACGCGACCTGGTTCTGGGTGGTCGAGGGAGAGACGGTCAGTGGCGGATCAGCGTCGTGGCCATCCAGGCGACCATAACCGTGGACATCCCGAGCGCCGCGGCCCCGCCGCGCGTGAGGCCGTTTCTCTGCAGCAGGCCGACGCGGGCCGCCGCCCAGGCAGTCGCCGTGACGACGGCGGCTCCCTGGGCGATGCTGAAGCTCTCACGCCCGCCGTGATGACCGTGCGCAGCCGCGGCTTCGGGGTCGTGCGCGGAGAGGATCATCGCGAAGATCAGCGCGAACATCGCGAGGTCGTCGATGAAGTTCGGGAGCGTCATCGGGTCGCGGCGGAGGCGGCGCCCGCTGAACAGGCACAGCACGTACATGACGGCGGCCGCTCCGATGTGGACGATCATCTCCGCGCCGACGAGGCAAGGGATCATCGCGACGAGCACGAGCCCGTGGTGCATCGAACGAGCTGCGTCTGCCTGCTGCACGCGCATACCTGCTCCGTTCCTCTGCTGCCGTTCATGCTGACGATGGCGATGGACTCCGCGGGCCCCGTCGCCCTGCTCATACCCAAGCCGCTTCCTGTGCATCACGCAAACACCGGAATACGATGAAGTGCATCAGATCAATGGATTCGACGTGCGCATCGCACCTTCACGCACGGCGGGCCCCAGCGACGGCGCGGATGAGGCCGCTGAGACTCGCAGTGCTGCCACGAGGGGTCAGCTCGCACCCAGAGGACCGTCTCCGCCGTCGCTCACGAGATCGGCCACCGTCCACGCGGTCAGCGTTGCCGCGTCCAGGAGCGCACGCTCAGCGTCCACCCCGACGCACGCCGCGGCGAACTCCTTCTGATGGTTCGTGAACGGCAGCGAATCAACACCTATGTAGGGATGGATCGCGCGTACGACCTGCGACACATTCCCCATGTCCGTCGACGCCCGGTTCATCCGCCCCGCGACGTCCGGGTCGGCGAAGACTCGGCCACGCTCGAGCGCGTTGCGCTTGTACGCAGCGAGCGCACGCTCGTCGGTGGCGAACTCCGCATACGGTTCGCTCTCGGGGCGGACATGCAATGTCGCTCCCGTCGCCAGAGCACCCGCCTCGAAGCAGCGGCGAACCCGCTCCTCCAGCGAGGCGAGCTGCTCGAGGGTGCCGGCCCTGGTGTACCAGCGCCCCTCGGTGTGCTCAGGAATCGCGTTGGGCGCGTATCCGCCGACGGTCTGGATGCCGTGCACGCGAGTATCGGCTGGGAGCTGCTGCCGGAGCAGCCCCAACGCCACCTGGGCGATGATGAACGCGTCGTTGGCGTTGACACCCTGGTCCGGGTACGCGGCGGCATGCGCCGAGACCCCCTCGTACGTGATGTGGTTGTGGGCGACGGCGAACGGCCGCGCTTCTGCGACATCGACCGGCCCAGGATGCACCATCATCGCGAAGTCGAGGTCGGAGAACGCCCCGGCTTTGAGGAGCTCGATCTTGCCTCCCCCACCTTCTTCTGCCGGGGTTCCGTACACGCGCACTGTCAGGCCCAGGTCATCCGCCACCCGTGCCAGCGCGAGACCTGCGCCGACCGAGCTCGCGGCGATCAGGTTGTGCCCGCAGGCATGGCCCAGCCCCGGAAGCGCGTCGTACTCCGCCATGAGGCCGATCGTCACGGGTCCGCTCCCCGCTTCTGCGAGGAATGCGGTCTCGTAGCCCAAGTAGCTCGGCTCGACGCGGAACCCCGCAGTCGCCAGCGCGTCACCGACCCACGCCGCAGCGCGGTGCTCCTCCCAGGCGGTCTCGGGATGCGCGTGCAGCGCCTCGGAGAGGGCGATGAGCGCCGTAGAAGCCCCATCGACCGTCCCGGCCAGGCTCGCCTTGAGGGTCGACACCGTGTCACTCGTCACCGGGGACTCCATACGAGGGGGCGACGCCCGGGTTCAGGCCTCGGTTCACGTAGTCATCACGCTGGGGCATCCACGTGACGAGCAGGGAATCCAGCTCACCGATAGGTGCGCCGTCAGTCCAGTCGACCCGCAGATCAGTGACCCGCCAGCCTGCGTCTCGGACCACCGAGAGTCCGGCTGAATGCACGGGGCCCGCCTCGCCACCAGCTTCGACCGCGGCGTGCATAGCCGAGAGCAGCCGTGCCTCCAGCTCCCCCTCCGAAGCGAGGAACGCATCGACCATGATCTGGGGGATGTCCAGCGACGCGAGCATGTTCCCTCCCGCGGCGACGCCTGGACCACACGCGTCGCCGTGGACACCGAGCGCCTCCGTCCCCGAATACGCCACCGAATTGCCGGTGGCGTCGACCACGAGCAGCTGTCGGAACGCGATGTGGTCGGCGGTCTCCACGACCGAACGCAGCGCAGCCTCTGCTCCGCGACCGTTGCGGAGGACGTCGAGGATCGCGGGTCCGAGCCGTGGATCGGTGATGTTCTGCGAGTTGACAGCACCCACCCCTCCCTCGAGGTGGAGGCACCGTGCGGCAACCGCCGGCGACGACGAGCAGACTGCGGACCCGATGGCCCCGCTGGCATCCCGGGCGACGATCGAGAAGGTCATGCGCCGACTCCCGGAACCGGTGACGACAGGACGGCCGTGGCGTCGATCTCCACCAGCCACTCAGGTCGAGCGAGCGCGCTGACGACGATGCCCGTGGACACGGGATGCACCCCCTTGAGCCACCGGCCCATGACCCTGTAGACCGGCTCGCGATATCGAGGATCGATGATGTAGACGATCACCTTGACGATGTCGTCGAGGGAGGAGCCTGCCTCCTCCAGGAGCATCGCGATGTTCGCCATGGCCTTCTCGGCCTGGGCTTCCACATCCCCGATCCCCACGGAGTCGCGCGTTTCGAGATCCTGACCGATCTGGCCGCGCAGGTAGACCACGCCCCCGGCGACCACCGCCTGGCACAGGTCGTTGTCGAGCGACTGCTCGGGGTACGTCTCCCGAGTATTGAACTTGCGCAGACGGGTGTGCGTGGCCATCAGAGAGCTCCTGCCGGTGTGGGTGCGGACTGTGATGCTGGGACGGGGGTGATGACGGCAGTGTCGACGTCGAGTCGCGCGGACTGGGCCGCGTGCTCGAAGTAGCTCTCCTGAATCAGGATGTGGTCGGCCAGGTAGCGCGCATCGTGCCACACGCCCCAGATGAAGCTCGAGCCGCGTCGCGATTGCCAGGGGAGCCCGAGGAAGTAGACGCCGGCCTCGGCGGAGACACCCCGCTGGTGCAGCGGGCGGCCAGCCTCGTCAAACGCCTCGACCTGCAGCCATTCGTAGTCGCGGGCGAACCCGGTCGCCCAGATGATCGTGGTGATCCCGGCGTCCGCGAGGTTCAGCTGCGTCAGAGGATTCCTGAGGCTCTCCGGATCTGCGGGGCGCTGTCGGGCTGCCGGCTCCTCGGGGAAGTCGAGCCCGTTCCTAGCGATGAACTCGTCTGCCTCATCCAGCACGGAGAGATAGTTGGCGTCTCCGTTCGCGACGTTCGCGACCAGATCCTGGGCGAAGGTCACTGTGCCGTCGTTGAATGTCTTCGTACGCCCCGCGAGGACCACGCCCTCCGCAGCGAGCGCCCGGAAGTCAACCGTGTGCCCGCCTCGCGCGCCGCTGACGGCGATGGTGACGTGCTCGGCGCCTGCTGGCGGAGCAGCCATCTCCCACTTACCGAGCACCCCGAGCCACCAGACGAAGTCCTGGCCCCGGTAGGCGCGCGGCGGGCGGTCGTGGGGTCCGACCGAGAGGAACACCTGGCGGCCGGAGCCTTGCAGCTCAGAGGCGATCTGCACCCCGGACGAGCCGGCGCCGACGACGAGGACGTTGCCGGCCGGCAGCTGCGCTGGATTCTTGTAGCCGCTCGAGTGCAGCTGCGTGACGGCGCTGGCATCTGGGACCAGGGCCGGGATGACGGGGCGCTGGAAGGCGCCGGTCGCTGCGACGACGTACCGCGCCGTGTACGCGCCGTCGGACGTCTCCACGTGGAATCCGGGGCCACCCGCGATCCGTTTCACGGTGTCCACCGTGACGCCGGTGCGCACGGGGAGGTCGAACTTCCTCACATAGGCCTCGAAGTACTCGGCGACCTGGTCCTTCGTCGCGAACTCGTCCGGGGCGACATCCGCGAACTCGAGCCCGGGGAACCGGTCGTGCCACGCTGGCCCGTTCGCGACGAGCGAGTCCCAGCGGCCTGTTCGCCACTGCTGCGCGATCCGCTCCTTCTCGAGCACGACGTGAGAGACGCCTCGCGCCGCCAGATGCTCGCTCATCGCGACGCCCGCCTGGCCCGCCCCCACTACAACGACTTCCACCTCATGGGCTGTCATGACTACCTCCGCTGCGATTACGACTGAGACGTCACCCGGTCGCTCGGCGCTCGTGACTGCGTTGTGTCGAGTGCCGATGCCGACTGACTACGTCTACGAAACCGCACACGTGGCATCACTTCAAACAGCGGATGACGCTTCACTGCATCACTTCAATGCATGCAGAAAGTGCAGCTACGGCCCCTCATGGAGCGCATCGGCGACGGCACGCATCCGCGAGCTCAGGTGCGCGCCCTTCATCCTGGCGACCACGATGGTGAGCGCGTCTTGCTGACCCGTGATCGGGAGCGTCACGATCTCACCACCGTCGTAGGTGGCGTTCGAACTGGCTCGCTGATTGAGGATCGAGAAGCCATGGCCACGGGCCACGAGGGCTCGGATGGTCTCGTAGTTCCGCGACCTGTGCCGGATGCGCGGAGTCAGGTTCGCATCCGCGAGCAGACCCAGGAAGTAGTCCCGGCTCTGCGGAATGTCCAGGAGCACGAAGTTCTCGCCAGCGAGGTCGGCGAGGGCGATCTCGCCCAGGTGGGCGAGCGGGTGTCCGCTGGACAGCAGCACGTAGGGTTCCGCGTGGCCGATGACTCGCGCCTCGACGTCCTCCCCGAAGCCGAAGTCGTAGCCGACAGCGAGATCCACCGCGCCAGCCTGCAGCAGCTCGCGCGCACCCTGGGTATCCACCTCCGAGACGTGGACTTCGAGCTCTGGATGCGCGACCTCGAGCCGTTCGAGAAGTCGCGGCACGACAAACGGCGTCAGCGTCACGAAGCAGGCGAGCCGGACGACCCCGCTGTACTGCTTCGCATCCCCCCTCGCCTCCTCGATGGATTCATCGAGCTGCGAGAGGAGCGCCTGCGCGTTGCGCAGGAAGCGCGCGCCGTCGGCGGTGAGCGTGAGGCCCTTCGAGCGGCGCCGGATGAACAGCTGCGACGCGAGCTGCTTCTCCAGCACGGCGATCGAGGAGGACACAGCCGACTGAGCTACCAGAAGGTCATCCGCCGCCTTCGTCATGCTGCCGAACCTCGCGGCCGCGACGAAATATCGGAGCTGCTGGATTGTGACGTCGTTGCGTGCGGCCAGGGGGTCCTCCCGGACTGGATTCAGTTGTGCTGGAACCAGGTTGTCTTCCACCCAACATAGTTGTCGACGGCGTGCACCGAGAGGTCCTTCCCGAAGCCCGAGCCCTTGAACCCGCCGAACGGAGTGGTAAGGCCAAGCGCATCCACGGTGTTGATGGAGACGGTGCCCGCGACGAGCGCGTTCGCCACCCGGTGCGCTCTGCTGAGGTTCGAGGTCCACACCGACGCGGCGAGTCCGTAGTCGGTGTCGTTCGCCGCACGGATGGCCTCCTCCTCCGTATCGAAGCCCTGGACCACAACGAGGGGCCCGAAGATCTCGTCGCGGTGCAGCGGGTGTGACAGCTCGAGTCCCGACACGATCGCGGGGCTGATGAAGGCCCGCGATCCGCCTCGTTCGTGCCGCTCTCCGCCGATCAGGTTCCCATCCCGCCCTGCTTGAGCGATGGCGGCAGCCACATCGTCAGCGTGCTGCTCGTTGACGAGCGCCCCATTGCCGACAGCGCTGTCAAGCGGATCGCCGGGCTCGTATGCCCTGGCCGCTTCAGCGAGCAGCGTGATGAACTCGTCGTGGATCGAGCGCTCCACGAAGATGCGCGAATTCGCTGAGCACACCTCACCCTGGTTGTAGAACGCGCCGAATGCCGCCTTCGCGGCGGCGGCCGCGAGGTCCTCCGTGTCGGCGAAGACCAGGTTGGAGCTCTTCCCACCGGCCTCGAGGCTGAGCCGCTTCAGGTTCGAGGCTCCGGAATAGCCCATGAGTCGCTTCGCGACACCGGTAGAACCGGTGAAGGTCAACGCATCGATGTCCATGTGTGTGCCAAGCGCTTCGCCGACGACCCGGCCCGGGCCCGTGACGATGTTCAGCACACCCGCGGGCAGCCCGGCTTCGAGCGCGAGGTCGGCGAGGCGAAGGGCAGTCAGCGAGGTCGCCTCCGCCGGCTTCAGGACGACGCTGTTTCCCGACATCAGAGCAGGAGCCAGCTTCCAGGATGCGATCTCGAGCGGGTAGTTCCACGGCACGATGGCGCCGACGACCCCGACTGGCACCCGACTGACGACGGCCGTAGAGCCGGGAGGCGTCGACGGAACCTCATCGGTGAGCTTGTCGGCGAGCTGCCCGTACCAGCGGAAAGTCTCCGCGGACCCCGGAACGTCGACGGTCCTCGTCTGGCTGAGGGGCTTTCCCATGTCGATGGATTCGAGGAGCGCGAGCTCATCGAGGTGCGCCAGCATGAGGTCAGCTAGCGCGATCAGCACTTCCCCTCGGGCCGCCGCGCTGAGACGGCTCCACACGCCGGATTCGAACGAACGCCGAGCCGCTTCGACGGCGAGTTCCACATCGGCGGCACCGCCGCGAGCCACTTCGACGATGGCCAACCCCGTAGCCGGGTTGATGCTCGTGTACGTCTCCCCGCTGAGCGAGTCCACGCGCTGTCCGTCGATGAACGCTCGGCCGTCGATGTGCAGTCGGGCCGCTCGTTCGCTCCATGCCTTGGCTGTGGTTTCCATAGGTTCCTCCGAGAACGGATAGCTGAGCCGCTGCGGCTCTTCGCCGGAACTCTACGCACGACGTCGTCGCAACGGGCGCGCGAATTGGTGCCGAAGTGCATCACGAGCGGAGATGCAGGAGTCAGGGCGCGATGGGACCCAAACTGACTTCATCAGCTGGTTAGATGCACTTCGTCGAAAAAGAGCGCTGGACAGATCACCTCGGCGGGCGGAATCTTGACCTTGGACTCGCCCATCGGGTATCGAGCCCGATGCACCAGCACCCACCCTCAAATGCTCCCGCCATCGACGCACACCATGCCCCACGCGTCGAGGCGGCGCGGCAACGACGCCGAGTCACGGAGTTCTCAACATGTCCGAAAAGACGCCAACGACCTCGCTGATCCAGTTCGAGACCAGGCACATCCTCCCCATCCCGGAGAACGAGCGGAACGGCTCGGTCTGGTCGCTCTTCGCCATCTGGGTCGGCATCAATATGCTGCCACTGACCGTGGTCACCGGAGCCATCGCGAGCGGAAGCTTCGGTCTCTCCATCGGGTGGAGCATCGCCGCGATCCTCACCGGCAACCTGATCGGCGCACTCGGCGCCGCACTGCACGCCTCACAGGGGCCGCACCTCGGCATCCCCCAGATGTTGCAGGCCCGCGCACAGTTCGGCTACCTCGGAGGCAGCCTGCTCGCAGGCATCGCCCTACTCATGTTCCTGGGTTTCTTCGCGAGCATCCTCGTCGTCGCGAAGGACAGCCTGGTCGCCGTATTCCCCTGGATCCCGGGACCGCCGCTGATCATCGCGCTCGCCGCGGTCGGCATCCTCATCGCGATCGTCGGCTACGACCTGCTGCAGAAGGTCATGACCGTGCTCTCCACCCTCATCGCCATCGCGGTGATCGTGGCAATGGTGGCGCTGATCATGCATCCCGAAGCAACCGTGCAGTCTCCAGACGCCGGCTTCACGGCGCAGGGCTTCTTCGGGATGCTCGCGATCGGGATCACCTGGCAGCTCGCCTACGCACCGTACGTCTCCGATTACTCGAGGTACCTGCCGAAGAAGACCGGCCCCGCCGCCGCCTTCTGGGCCACCTACCTCGGACTCGTGCTGAGCAGCGTCTTCGTCATGATCCTCGGCGTGCTCCTCGGAGCGGCCAATCCGGAGAACCCGCTCGCCGCGCTCGGCGAGGTGCTCGGCCCCCTAGGAATGGGAGTGCTGGTGATCTTCGGCCTGACGGCAGCCATCATTAATGCCGCTGAGCTGTACTCAGGAGTCATGTGCGCACTCACGGCGGTCCAGTCTGGCTTCCGCAGAGTCACCATCGACACTCGAACCAGGGTCATCACAACCGTCGTCTGCGGAGTCATCGCGACGCTGGGAGCCCTGGCCGGGGACAGCGACTTCATGCTCGTGTTCCAGAACTTCGTCACCCTGCTGCTGTCCGTCCTCATCCCCTGGTCGGCCATCAACCTCGTCGACTACTTCATCGTCCGCAAGGGGGAGTACGCGGTGTACGAGCTCTTCGACCGCGCAGGCGGACGCTACGGGCGCTGGAACGTGATCGGGCTGGGAACGTACGCCATCGGCCTCGCCGCCCAGGCACCGTTCATGATCTCCGGCATCTACACGGGTCCGCTCGCAGAAGCCCTGGGCTACGTCGACGTCGCCTGGGTCGCCGGATTCGTCGTCAGCGGCGTGGTCTACCTGCTCGCGGTCCGGTTCTCCGAACGCCGCCGCTCTCGGCAGCTGGTCCTGGAAGAGACCCCCACCCGCTAGGCGGCAGCCGAACGGGCGTCTGCTCCCGGACCCCCTCAGGCGTCCGGGGGCAGGCGCCGGTTCCGCTTTCGCAGCTCCCTTCGTGATCGACCTCGCCGCTGGGGCCGGAGCAGGGCGCGTCTCGGGATGCGTAGGGCCGGGCGTGCAACCCTTGCCGCATGCGCGCATCCACCTGGACTCCCCTTGCGATCTTCTACCTCCTGCTCGCCATCGTCGGCGGGGCCGTGACCTGGACGTTCAACGTCATGGCGGGCATGGGGGGCAGCGCCTTCATCGGCGACTACTTCGGCAGCGGGCCCGCCGTCACGTCGATCGTCATCGATGTGCTGGTCGCCGCCACCGTGGGCGCGGTGTTCATCATCGTCGAGGGGCGCCGCCAGGGGATGCGCCGACTCTGGGTCTACATCCTGTGCTTCGGCGTCGCGTTCGCGTTCGCCTTGCCACTGTTCCTCGCGATGCGCGAGCGCCACATCGCGGCGGGGCGCGGCCACGGCGCAGGCAACCGGATCACCGCAGAGCAACCCCACTCATAGCCGCTGAGGTTCCCGTGCGCTGAGCCCGCACGGAGGTCCGCCTGATTGGGTCACTGCATAGCCAACTCAGAGGAGGCCACCGTGCGCAAGACGATCTGGTTCGCAGGCGGCATCGCGATGAGCATCCTGTACGTCCTCCTCGTCGGCTACCTGACACTGCAGGTGATCGGTCTCGCCGCAGGAGCGGCGCTCGGGCTCGACAACCAGCTGACGGCCGTGACGACCCCAGGCCCGGGCCTCCTCCAACTCGGTGGGATCGCCGCGGCGAGCGCCGGCGTGCTCTTCGGACTCACCCGGGCGACACGACGAGCGGACCCCGCGAACCGGTTCTCGCTGCGGCTTGGCTTCGCAGTCGCCACCGCTGCGCAGGTCGTCGCCGCGGCCGCGATCCGCTCGCAGCGCTTCGAGGTCCTGGACCTCGACACCGGACCGGCGCCGTGGGTCGAGGGCTGGCTGACCACGGGCGGCACCGCATCGGTTGTGCACCTCAGGCTGCTCGTGGCCGTTGGCCTGCTGTTCACTCGCCGCGCGCCAAGCGGCGTCAAGCCGCCGAGCATTGCTCGGCCAGCCAGGCATGAGCCAGCTGAGGGGCATCGCCCGTGAGTACGGACAGGTCAGGCTGGATGGGTTCCGGCATGACCGCGCCTGTCCGGTCCGTGTAGCGCGAGGTTGTGAGCAGGATCTCCGATCCGTCGGAGAGCATGAAGCCGTCGACGCCTGTCGCGAGCCCGTTGCTCTTCTCACCGAACGTGCGGACGTTGCTCTGCCCTGAGAAGCCTGCGAGCACCAGCTCGGCGGCGGAGGCCGTGTAGAAATCCTGCAGGACCGCGATCGGCTTGCCCGCGAAGGCATCCGCGTCGATGTCGGCATCGGAGTCGAAGCGCAGCTCGTAACCGGCGGTCGAGGTCGCGCTTTCCGTGGTTACCGTGATCGTGTTGTGCTCGCCGTTGCGGTCCACGAATCCCGCGACGTCGCGCGTGTCGAAGAGTGGCGAGACGGCCCCGAGCATCGGGAACGCACTCCCGCCCCAGTTGTCGCGCAGGTCGACGACGAAGCCGCACGTCTGTGCATCCGCGAGCGCCGCCAACCCCTCGACCCCGGCTCGGGCATACTCCTCGGCGAGTGGGCCGTCGTGTCTGATCGCCGACACCGTGATCGTGACGGTGCGGCCCTGCGTCGCTTCGACCGTGGGCGGGGCGCTCGGTGCCTCCGTGTACGCCGCCTCCCGCTCATCGGCGGGAAGGAACCTCGCGTGCCGACCACCGGCATCGAAGGTTGCCGCCGCGATCAGGTCGTACGCCTCCTCGAGGGTTGTGGCCGACGCGCCCGCGGCGAGGAGTGCATCCCGTTCAGCCGACCAATCTCCGCCCGAGTACAGGCCGTTCTCTTCCAGGACCTGAGCAGCCTCTTGGACGAGCGCCGCGGGGCTGACGGTCGGCGTGGGGACGGGCGCTGGCTGAACGGCGGTGCCGCATCCCGTCAATCCGACAACGAGCGTGGCCACCGCCCCCGCGACGAGCGCACGCGCGGATCCCCCGCGTCTCGGGATGAACGCGCCGCTGCCCATGCGCTCACCTTACGGTCTCAGCTCCCGGAGAAACGGGGCATGTCCAGCAGAACGGAGCCTGTTCCCCGTTGACCAGTTCCTCTCCTGCCGCATTCACGAGCTCGCCTTCGACGGGACGACCTTCGGGTAGGCGAGGTGGCGCAGGAGCCGCTCGAAAGGGCCGCGCTGTCCGCGACGTTCCATCGCCGTCGCGATGAGCACCGTCGTCAGCCACACACAGACCGCGTAGAGGGCACCCTGCCACTCGGTGAGGACACCACCGAGGCCGAGCCCCCAGACTGAGAGCACCGGCACGAAGAGCACGGATTGCAGTACGTAGCTCGTCATCGACCGTTTCCCGGTCGCAACGAGAGCACGACCGACGACGCCGACGCCCCGGCGCTGCCAGGCGACGCCGATGAGCCCGAACGCGGCGGCATACCCGATACCTCCGGCCAAGCCCGTCGCGATGGACAGCATCTGGAAGGTCCAGGAAGGCAGGTCGGCGAGTGCGCCGACGAAGTGCGCGAACGCCACCGCTCCTCCCGCCCAGCCGATCCCCACACCGACGAGCGCGGTCGTCGTCAGCAGGCGCCGATGCTCATCCGCTCGCTCAAGCACCGAGTGCCGGGCGGCCAGCAACGCGAGCAGCACCGCGACCGGCACCGCCAACGTCAGGAGCCCCTGTCCGAGAAGAACGGTCGCCCAGGTGGCGAGCCGAATGGGGACGGAGTGCAGGAACGTGTCGGATTCGGCAGCGGTCGGGACACTCACGCTTCCTCCCGCATCACCGGCAAGACCAAGAGCGGCGCCCCCGATCCACGACGACACGGCCCCGAAGACCAAGAGCCCGGTGAGCACTCCGGCCCAGACGGCCAGTGTCCGGTCGCTCCGATCCAGGAACAGCCAGCAGGCGAGAAGCCCGACGAGACCGTATGCGCCGATGATGTCCCCACCCCACAGCAGCAGGGCGTGCACGGCGCCGAAGGCCAGCATCCACCAATGCCTGCGCCTCAGTAGGCGACGCGCTTCCTCGCGGGAGGCTCCCGCTGAGACCTGTCGCCGGTAGAGCTGCCAGATGCCGTAGCCGAAGAGGAACGCGAACAGCGGGTAGCTGCGCCCGTCGATCGCGATGATGGCGACGGCCTGCCAAGCCCGATCGAGGACGCCCCCGTCGGGGTCGTGCATGGATAGCCCGTCGGTCTCGTAGCTGGAGAGGTGCCAGGGCATGTTGGCGAGCGCGATGAGCAGGAGCATGAGGCCGCGAGCTATGTCGGGGGCGAGGACCCGGGCAGGCGCGGAGTGGGTAGTCGTCATGCAACCACCGTACATAACACTTGTTATGTTGGTACTGTCATGCAGGAGATACACACCTGGGAGGTGATGCGACGTGCCGCACGCCGACGCCCGCGAAGCGCTCATCCGAGCCGCCATAGACACGCTCGGGACCCCCAGGCCGCCGGCCATGCCGCTCCGCGAGGTAGCCGCCGCCGCCGGCGTCACCACAGGCGCCGTGCAGCACCACTTCGGCAACCGCCGAGGGCTCCTGCTCGCTGCCATCGACCGTCAGACCGAAGCGCTTGTGCAGCGGCTCTCCGACGTCGCCGACCGCCACCCGGAAGGTGGCCTCCCGCGCCTGAGAGCGGCGGCGTTCGAGCTGCTGCCACTCGACGAGCAGCGGGTTCGCGAGGCTCGCCTGCTCGCCGCCTTCGAGCAGCTCGCCGTCGACGACGAACCCCTCGCCGCGGAATTCCGGAAGCGATACAACCTGCTGCTCGAGATGCTGCAGCGCGACCTCCCCGGTGGGGCCCAAGACGCGGCACTCCTGCTCTCCGTTCTCACCGGCACAGCCGGAGACATGCTCTTGCGCATCGCCGACGAGCGCGACGCGACGGCGCTCGTCGACCGCTTCCTCGCAGCACTCGGGGCTAACTAGGCGAGGCACCGCCGGAGAACAGCGTCGCTCTTTCGGAGAACGTGTACGCCTCCGCGAGCTGATCTGTGAGACCGCCACCGACTCGCGGTGGAATGTCGGCGGCCGTGGGTAGCGTCAGCGCCATGCACATCATCCTCATCCCCGGCTTCTGGCTCACCGGCGACTCGTGGGCCCCGGTCACGCGATCGCTCGAAGACGCGGGTCACACCGCGCACCCCCTCACCCTGCCGGGCAAGGCCCCGGGTGAAGACGCGGCGGGCGTTGGCCTGCGCACCCACATCGACGCGGTGGCCTCGCTCATCGACGCCCTCGACGGCGACGTGGTGCTCGTCGGCCACAGCGGCGGCGGCGCGGTCGCCTACGGGGCGGTGGATGCACGCCCCGACCGCGTCTCGCGGGTCGTCTACGTCGACTCCGGGCCGCTCGCAGACGGAGGTGTGATCAACGACGGCTTCGAGTCTTCCGGCGGTGCGGTGCCGCTGCCAGACCGGGGCGTCTTCGGAGAACCCGACCTCGTCGACATGACGGAGGAGGCCTGGCAGCGACTCGCAGACATCGCCGTGCCAGAGCCCGTTGGCGTGGCCACGGAGAGGCAGCAGCTCAGCGACGAGCGCCGCTACGACGTGCCGGCGGTCGTCATCACGAGCACCATGCCCGAGCCGATGCTTCGACAGTTCATGGGCGACGGCCACCCCTACGTCGCCGAGCTCACCCGTGCGCGATCCGTGCGCATCGTCGAGCTCCCGACCGGGCACTGGCCGCAGCTCACGAAGCCGGACGAACTCGCGGCCGCCGTCGTCGACGCCGTGACCGGCTGAGAACGCTGAGGGGAGCTAGAGGAAGACCTGGAGCACCGCGAGCAGCGCGACCCCACCCAGAACCGCCGCGAGCACGGTGACGCCGATGCGCATCTGCCGGCGCCGTCGAGAGCCGATGCCGCTCGACGTCTGGGCGAGCTGTGTCGCGGCGATGAGCTCCGGCGAGCCGGCCGGCGGGAGCTGCTCGGTCACGCCCGCCGGCTCGGACGCCGGCACGTCGATCGAATAGTCGCGCGGGTCAACCCGTTCGGGGAGGCTCTGGAACCTGCCGCTCTCAGCCATGGTGCCGCCCCCGATCGTCGCCCGTACCTCCACGCTAACGTGCGCAGGTCCGAGCGCCCGGAGAACGCCTGACGTCCTGCCGGCTCACCCACGCCAGCGCCGCGCTCGTCGAGGTGGGCGACCAGCACCGCGTGCCGGCCGCCCCTTGCCTCAGCTGCGCACCGAAGTGGCGGCGACAACGGTTTCCACCGTGAGCGGTGGCCCGTCCTGCGTGCGACGCTCGACAATCGGGAATGCCGCGCCGTTCAGCACGACCACGGGCGTGGCGAGCGACCGGACCCGGGCACGCACGGCCTCGAGATCCACGGCGACGACCACGTCGCCAGCCTCGACGACGTCACCCTCCGCCCGCTTGAGGTCGAAGCCCTCCCCTTGCAGGTCGACGGTGCCGAGGCCGATGTGCACAAGCACCTCGAGCCCTTCGGCGGTCGTCACGCCGAACGCGTGGCCGGTCGGGAACAGTGCCGTGATAGTTCCGGATACGGGGCTCCGGAAGTCACCGGACGTCGGCTCGACGGCGAAGCCGTCACCCATGGTTCCCGCGGAGAACGCCTCGTCCTGCACGTCCGACAGACGAATGATCGACCCCTCCACCGGAGCGAGGATGTCGATGCGCTGCCCCGTGACGGCCCGGGCCCCGGGGGCGACCGCCGATGCCGGCGCCGCTGCCCTCGCAGGGTCCGCATCCTCGCTTCTCGACGCGCCGTTCTCGTCCTGATCCGCGTTGTGCTCGGCGAGCAGCGCTGGGGTGAAGCCCCAGAAGTAGGTGATCAGGAAGCCGGAGACGTACCCGGCAAGGAGCCCGACGACGTACGCGAGGATCGCGTATCCCTGGCCGTTGTCGCTCTGCAGCAGCGGCAGCAGCGCCCACCCGGAGGGGCCGATCGCCGTCGCGCCGAAGGCACCGGCGAACTGATTGAAGGCACCCGCAACTGCACCACCGACCGCGCCGCCGAGGCAGGCAGTGAGGAAGGGGCGACCCAGCGGGAGCGTGACCGCGTAGATCAGCGGTTCTCCGACGCCCAGGATGCCGACCGGGAGGGCGCCCTTGATCGTTGTCCGCAGCGACTTGTTCCGGTTCAGCCTGAAGTAGATCGCCAGTGCGGCGCCGACCTGGCCAGCTCCCGCCATCGCGAGGATCGTGAGCAGCGGCGTGAAACCCACCTGCTCGATGAGCGTCGCGTGGATGGGGATGAGCGCCTGGTGGAGGCCGAGCATCACGAGCGGCAGGAACAGCCCGCCGAGCACGAACCCTGCGAGGAGCCCGGAGTTGCTGAGCAGCCAGATCGCGCCCGTGCCGATCGCACTCGCGATGTTGCCCGCGACGAACATGAACACGAAGATCGTGGCCAGACCGGAGATAAGGAGCGCAAGCGTCGGCGTGACGAGGATGTCGATGGCATCAGGGATCTTCCCGCGCAGGCTGCGCTCGATCCAGGCGCAGAGACCGGCCGCGAAGATGGCCCCGATCACGCCTCCCTGACCCGGCGCGAGCACGATGTCGCCCAGGACGGGGAGGCTGTACTGCACGTCGCTGATGCCGGCGAAGACGATGATCGCGGCGACGGCACCGCCGAGTGCTGGTGTGCCGCCGAACTCCTTCGCGGCGTTGATGCCCGCGAAGATCGGCAGGAACGCGAAGAATGCCGAGCCGATGACGGTCAGGGCCGGCACCACCGCCTCGACGAACTCCGGAGCCGTCCCGACCGTGACCCAGTTCACCAGGAGGCCGCGAACGGCCGCGACGATGCCGGCTCCGATGAGGGCCGGGATGAGGGGCACGAAGATGTTGGCGATCTTGCGGATGAAGTTCTTGAACGGGGTGTTGTTGCGCTGCTTCTGTCCCGCCTTGATGGCCGCTCCGCGAGCCGCGAGCGCGTCAGCGTCGGCACCCGCCGCACCGAGCTGCTGGCGGAAGGCGTCAGTCACCTTGGTGACCTTGCCGGGGCCGAGCACGACCTGGTACGTGTCGTCGTCGACGACGCCGAGCACACCCGGGAGGGACTTGATCGCGGTCTCGTCGATCAGGTCGCGGTCGACGGGACTGACACGCATCCGCGTCATGCAGTTCTCGACACCGGCGACGTTGCCGGCGCCACCGAGCAACCGCAGCAGCTCGCTGGCGAGTTCGTCGTTTGCGCTCATGGGCATCCTCTTCTCGCGACATTGCTCGAATTTTGAAGAACAGTACCAGGATGCGTCACGAAAAGGTAAAAAAGTTCCCCAAGGTGGCACACGTCAGCACCGAAGGCCCCGGGCGTGACGGGACCAGGCGCGATAGGACCGTTCGTGAACTCAGGCCCGAGCAACCGGCGCCCTCAGCCCCGCAGGACCGCCTGGTGCGTCTTCTCGATGGCGGCAACAGATCCCTCGTAGTCGACCTGCGCGACACCGGTGAAGACGCAGTCCACAACCATGAGCTGCGCGATCCGGCTGCCAAGAGCAGCAGAACGCAACGGCGTCTCCCGCGCCGCGGTGCGGAGCACGATGTCGGCCAGGGCAGCAAGCGGCGACCGCTCGTGGTTCGTGATCGCGATCGTCGTCGCCCCGGTCGCCTTCGCGATGCGGAGGAACTCGACGACCCCGGCGGTCGAGCCGGAGTGCGAGATGGCGATGGCGACAGCCCGCTCGTCGAGGACTGCGGCGGCGGTCCACGCAGCATGCGCTTCCGGCCATTCGAGCGCGATGCGGCCGATCCGCGACAGTTTGCGCTGCAGGTCGACGCCGACGACGGAACTCGCACCGATCCCGTGGATGTCGACACGAGCGGCGCCGGCAATGGCCTCGACGGCGGCCGCCAGTGCATCGATGTCCAGAACCTCCGCGGTATCGGCGATCGAGAGCGTCTCGTTCATCGCGATCTTGGCCACCACGTCGGACAGCGAGTCTCCCGGGGAGATATCTGCTGCCGGGGCGACCCCCGCACTCGAGGCGAGGCGCTCCCGGAGGTTCTGCTCGGTGAGGTCGTGGCGCAGATCGCGGAACCGCGCGTATCCGGCACGTCGCGTGAACCGCACGACCGTGGTCGTCGAGGTATCGGCGAGCTCCGCGATCTCCGCCATCGATCTCGTCGCGAACCCTTCGGGGTCGGCGAGCAGCGCTTCCGCGATGCGTCGCTCCGACTGCCGGAGCGACGGCAGCAGCGCCCGCACCTCGACAAGTACCGTGCGAGAGTTCGCACCAGCGCCCTTTGTGCCCACGATCCACCTGCTTTCCACAGACAGCGTATCGAGCGACGACCGCGAGGACTCTCGAAGATTATTTACTTACCCAGCGTCAATCGTGTACTTTTGCGACAAGACTTGCGCCGTGGCGAGTCAGAAACCGGAGACGAGCATGCCAAACGACGAGATCTCGACGCTAGCAACCCTCTCCACGGAGGCGCGAAACCCACGAACACTGGACCTCGACACCCTCGGCACCGAGCAGATCCTCCGCCTCATGAACGATGAGGATGCGACGGTCGCCGGGGCTGTTCGCTCGGCGCTCCCCACCATCGCCCGCGCTGCGGACCGCATCGCGGAAGCCAGGCGCGCGGGTGGCCGACTGATCTACCTCGGCGCTGGGACGAGCGGCCGCCTCGGGCTCCTGGATGCCGTCGAATGCCCGCCGACCTTCGGTACCGCGCCGGAAGACGTCCTCGGGGTGATGGCTGGTGGCGAGCGAGCGTTCGTCCGCGCCGTCGAGGGCGCCGAGGATGATCCGGAGCTCGCGGCCCGCGAGCTGGACGCTGTTGGCCTGCAGGCGAGCGACGTCGTCGTCGGGCTGGCGGCGAGCGGACGCACCCCGTACGTCATCGGTGGCCTCAGGGCCGCTCGACAGCGCGGCGCCGCCACCATCTCGATCGCCTGCAACGCGAACGCACCGATCAGCGCGGAGGCCGACATCGCCATCGAGGTCGTGACCGGCCCGGAGGTTCTGACCGGATCCACACGCCTCAAGGCTGGCACCGCCCAGAAGCTCGTCTGCAACATGCTCACGACGGCGAGCATGGTTCGCGGCGGCAAGGCATACAGCAACCTCATGGTCGACGTGCGCCCCTCGAACGCGAAGCTCGTCGACCGTGCGCAGCGCATCGTCGCCGAGGCCACCGGGGCCGCACGCCCTGACGCCGACGCGGCGCTCGCCTCGGCGGGCGATCACGCGAAGACCGCCGTGGTCATGCTGCTCGCGGACTGCGACGCAGAACAGGCCGCCGCCCTCTTGCGTGAGACCGACGGCAACGTGCGCCGCGCCGTCGATCTCGCCGCGGTCTGATCCGGTGCCACCTCAGTCGGCTGTGAGCCCGACGAGCTCAGCGCTGCGCTTCCACAGGCCCTCGATGAGGTCCTCGTCGAAGATCTGCGGGTTCACGTTCGTCGCGTGGTGGCGTTCGTCGTAGTACTCGCCCGCCTGCCAGGTGACGCCCGGCTTGCCGGCGATGAACCACTCCAGCGTCTCGCCACCCTTCGCGGCACTGATGGTGAAGAGCTTCGCGAGCGGCGTGCGGTAGAGCAGCCGCATGAGGCTCGTCGAATCGGAGGAGAAGTTCGTGCCGACGACCCCGGGGTGGAACGCGACGCTCGCGACGGGCCGCCCCGCGAGTCCACGGTGCAGCCCTTTCGTGAAGAGGATGTTGGCGAGCTTCGCGTCGCCGTAGGCCTTGTTGGCGCTGAAGCGGGCGTCGTTGTTCAGGTCGTCGAGATCGATGCGACCCATGAGGCGTGCCGCGATGCTCGCCGTGTTGATGACCACCCCGACCTGGACCTCCTCCAGCAGGAGGTTCGTGAGCAGGAACGGTGCGAGGTGGTTGACCTGCAGTGTCAGCTCGTTGCCGTCGACGGTTCGTGTCGTGTCGCCGAAGATCCCGCCCGCGTTGTTCGCGAGCACGTCGATCGGGCCGACCTTGGCGACGAGCGACGCCGCGAGTTCGCGCACCTCGCTCAGGCGTGAGAAGTCGGCGACAAACGACTCGGCGCCGATCTCGCTCGCAACCGCAGCCGTCTTGGCGGCGTTGCGTCCGACGACGACAACCCGCCACCCCTTGGCCGCAAGCGACCGCGCGGCCGCGGCCCCGATTCCGTCCGAGCCGCCCGTGATGACGACCGTCTTCGCCTCAGCCACGAGCGTTCGCCGCCAGGACGTCCTCGAGGCGAGCGATGATCGCCTCGAGGCCGAAGTCGAACGCGAGCTCGAGGCGGCGCGACGGCTCGAGCGACCGCGTCACGCCGTGGAGCACCGGATGCATGTCGGCGTCGGCCGACCAAGGGATGGGTGGCGAGGCCGCATCCACCACTCTCCCGAACGTGAGCCCCTCAAGCACGGCGATCGCGACGAGCGCCTGCTCGTCGGTGAATCCCACCGAGCGGAACGTGATCGCGATCGCTTCGTACACCTCGAGCGTCTGCTCGTCGCTGACCGGCTCCTGCACCATGATCGGCAGGGCGAGCGGATGCTTCGCGAGGGCTCGCGTGTAGTCCTTCGACCACCGGCGCACCTGGTCCTGCCAGCTCATGGCCGCCAGGGCCGCGAGGTCCTCGTCGGTGGCGTCCTCGAGCCCGATCGCCAGCGACAGCTCCGTGCTGATGAGCGCCCGGATGCCGTTCACGATGCCAGCTCGCCCATGCACGTGGTGGTACATCGACGACGCGCTCACCCCGAGTTCCTTCGCGAGCACCGGAATGGAGAAGTCACCCTTGCGATCGATCTGCTCCAGCGCGGCCAGACAGATTTTCTCGGGAGACAGGATCGGAATTCTCGGACGTGCCATGATCAGACTCCCTCGTTCTCAGCGCACGACATCTGCGCGAGCGTTCATCTCAGAAGACTATGACGCTTCGCGCTCGCTCGCCTCTCCGCATGGCGTCGAACGCCTCGTTGACCTCGCTAAGCTGGATGCGTTCGCTGATGAGCTTGTCGACGGGGAGTCGCCCTGCGAGGTAGAGCGCGGCGAGCTTCGGGAAGTCGCGTCCCGGCACGGTCGAGCCATAGTTGGTGCCGATGAGGCGCTTGCCGGTCTCTGCGAGGGCGAGCGCGTCGAACGACACGGGCGCATCCGCTGGCGGGAGGCCGACGATGACGGCGGTGCCACCCGGCGCGATGAGGCTCGGCAGCGATTCGATGGTCTGCACGCGGCCGATGGCCTCGAACGCGTACTCGGCACCACCGCCGGTGATCTCCGCCACCTGGGCCGCGAGGTCGGGGCCGGGAACGATCGTGTGGGTGGCGCCGAGCTCGCGCGCGGCGGCGAGCTTGTCCTCGTTGAGGTCGATCGCGATGATCGGGTTCGCGCCCACGAGCTGCAGCCCCATGATGATGCTGAGTCCGACACCGCCGGCGCCGACGACCACCGCCGACTCCCCCGCGTCGACCTCGGCGTCGTTGACGACGGTGCCGACGCCCGTCGCGATCGAGCAGCCGATGAGGCTGGCCACGTCGTACGGCACCTCCTTCGGCACCTTGATGGCGGCCGACTCGGGGACCACCGCGTATTCGCTCATGGTGCCCGCGGTGAGGTACGGGTACACCGGCTCTCCGTCGAGGGCGAGCGGGGTCGTGCCATCCGGCAGCAGGCATTCCTCGCTGCGGCTGCCCGTGCACACGTAGGCACGTCCGCTGAGGCAGGCCGTGCAGCGACGGCACGGGTAGAACCAGCTGAGGATGACGTGGTCTCCGGGTTCGACGTCGATGACGCCCTCACCGATGGCGACGACCTCGCCGGCACCTTCGTGGCCCATGACGGTGGGCGACGGCAGCTGCCAGTCGCCGTCGAGCACGTGCCGGTCGGAGCCGCACACGCCGGAGGCGCCGAGCTTCACGAGCACGGTCCCTGGTCCTGGTTCAGCGACCTCGATTTCGCGGATCTGGAGCTCGCTGCTTCCCTCGAAGTGAACTGCCGCCTGTGCGCGCATGGTCAGACCCCTTTCCGGGTGGTCGTGTGGTGTGTGGTCGTGGTCGCCGTGTCCGTGAAGGCCCCGACGCCGCGGCGTCGGTAGAGGAGCTGGGCGAGCAGCAGGTAGACGCCGCCCGAGAGCACGGTGGCGGGCGCGGATGCGGTGAGCAGCAGGAAGAGCGGGTGCGTCTCGAGGGTCACCGGGTTGTAGATCCACAGGTAGAAGGCGGCACCGACGACGACGGAGGCGATGCCGGCCCAGTTCACGCCTCCCGTGAAGTGGTAGACGCTCTCGCCGCGGAGCTTGTAGAGGTCTGGCAGGCGCACCCACTGGCGTCGGAGCACGAAGTAGTCGGCGAGGATCGCGCCGCACATGGCGGCGAGGAAGGCGCCGGAGATCGTGACGAAGACCATGAACTGCTGGTACATGAAGTCGGGGAAGAACGTGAGGATCGCGGGCAGTACGAAGAAGGCCCCGCACAGGAGCGGCCAGGGCACGCGCCCGAGGAGGTTGCCGCTCGCCTGCCGGATGGCGAGCACCGTCGAGTAGACGATCGACGACATGCTCGTGATGTTGGCGAAGGAGATGAACAGCAGCATGAACGCGCCGAGGATCGGGCCGCCGAGTGGCAGCATCCAGACCGTTGGGTCGGAGTCGCCGAGCGTGAGCGCCGCCGCCATGCCGACGATCTGCGCGACGAGCGTGCCGACGATGAGGCCGGTGAACGCGGGCCAGAGGGCGGCCTTCGGGGAGCGGGTCATGCGCGCCATAGACCCCATGACGGGGTACCAGGAGAAGCCGACCGCGACGTTGAACTCGACGGCGAGCATGAAGTTGAGCTGCGACTCCTCGAACGGCGCGAGCGGTTCGGCGGCGAACAGCGCCTCCCACGAGGTGTTCGCGACGAGGAAGAAGAGCATGAAGACGGTGACGAGCACGAGGCCGGGTGCGACGAAGCGGTTGAGCTTGCCGATCGTGACGGGGCCGCGCGAGAGGATGAGCCAGGCGATGAGGATCGCGACGAGGCCCACCGCGGTGACGAGGAAGCTGCCTGAGCCGAAGTCGGTGCCTGCCGCCCCGTTGGCGACCTGCGTGACGGCGCGGCCGACCATGATCGCGAGCAGCGACGACCAGCCCATCTCGGTGACGAGGATGACGGTGAAGACCAGCACCCCGACTCCGATGAGCCCGAAGACGGGTCGGAGGATGGTGTACTGCTCGACCCCGAAGCGGGCGCTCGCTGCCGTCGCGGCCGGCACCATGATGCCGAGGCCGATGGCGTTGCCGATGACCATCGCGGCGATGCCGTCCTGGAATCCGACGAGTAGCGCCGTCGAGCCGCCGACCAGGAACGCCCACGTGGCGATCGCGAGGCTCAGGTTGACCCAGCTGTAGTCCCAGCCCGACCAGATGCGTTCCTTCTTGAGGAGCGGCAGCGAGCCGAAGGTCGCGGCCTGGTCGAGTTCGGCGGATGCTCCCTCGAGCTTCCCCTCGACGCCTTCGCGCTTGGCGGCCCCGCTCACAGGATCACCACGAGCGCACCGACGGCCACGAGGGCGACGCAGGTCAGGGCGAAGAGTCCGATGTCGCGACCGCTCAGGGGGTCGTGTGCGACGTCACCTGCTTCAGCGCTCGCGATAGTGTCGAGTCGTCTCTTGAGATCGGCCGTGATCTCCAGGTCGCGCATGTCCATTGGGGGTCCTGCTCTCGTCGTCGAAACCAGATCAACCGAATTACTTTCGGTTTCGGCTATCTTCAGCGGTGTCCCCCACCGTGTCAAGAGCTATTCTCGGGGACATGACGTCGACACCCGCCAGGGTGAGACTCGACGGGCACCGAGACGATGTGAGGCTGGCGATGGCGCTGATTTCCGTACTGCAGGCACAGGGCGCCGTCGGCGCGATCGACGACAACCTCAAGGTGCTGCGCTCCTTCGCGGAGCGGGCCGCCGGAGACGGCACCGACATCCTCGTCACCCCGGAGCTCTTCGCCACCGGGTACGCGCCCGCGAAGGTCGCCGCCGAAGACGGCTCGGCCATCCGCGAGCGGATCGCGCAGATCGCCGCCGACCTGCGGATCGCGATCGTCGCATCCACCGTCGAGCACACGGTCGAGCGCTCTGCCGGGTTCGCCGCGAGCGCGACCACCGAACGCCGCTTCATCTCGGCGTCGCTGTTCGGCAGCGACGGGAACGAGCTCACCCGCTACCGCAAGTCGAACCTCTTCGGCGGCGAGGAGCAGGAGGTCTTCGACCTCGGGGATGCGCCCGCCGAGGTCGTCGAGCTCGCCGGCCTGAGGGTCGCACTCGCCATCTGCTACGACATCGAGTTCCCCGAGATCGCGCGCCGCGCGGCCGTCGCGGGCGCCGAGGCGCTGCTCATCCCGACAGCCGTCCCCTCGACGGGCGACGTCGAGGGCGGACAGCCGGGCCACTCCTACAACGCCGAGGTCATCTCGACCCACATGGTGCCGGTCCGCGCCCTCGAGAACGGGCTCTACATCGCCTACGCGAACCACTCGGGCCCCGGATTCACGGGACTCAGCACCATCGCGAGCCCCTACGGCAACACGCTCGCCATGGCCGGCCGCGACGGGACGGAGCTGCTGAGCGCCCAGTTCCTGTCATCTGAGGTTGCGAAGGCCCGCGAGGTCAACACGTACCTGAAGGACCTGCGCCCGTAAGGCTGGCTCCAGGCGACGCCCGCCTCCGCGCAATCGCTGCCAGTCGAGTGGCCCCTCTGGAGCGCCCAGAACGGCACTATGGCTGGCAGCGATGAGCAGTCGCTGCCCTCCGCTCAGAAGCCGCGCGGGGGTTCCATCGCCCCGGAGGACGGCTCGTCTCGCGGTGTTCCCTCGCGTGCGGTCTTGCGGGCCCCCATCTCTCGGCCGAGCTGTCGCCCACCGATGGCGACGAACACGAGCCCGACGGCCAGCGACGCGATGCGGACCCAGACCGGAACGTCCGTGGCGAAGGCCGGGGCCGCGAAGATGAAGGTCGCCGCGACGAAGTACCAGACGGCGACCTGCTGGGGAGCGGCTTCCTGTTCGGGCTTCATGCCATCGACCCTACGGGCGGTAACTGGATGCGGCGTCGGCGCTGCGAACGCCGGACACCGGCACCGGCCTGGTCGCCGTGGCTCAATGCTCGGCAGGGCGCTCGACACCCGCCACTCGGCACCGGGTCAGGCGCGGCGCGTTAGCATCTGGCATGCTTCAGCGAACCCTCGGTCGTACTGGCCGCCCTGTGTCCATCGTCGGTCTCGGCACCTGGCAGCTCGGTGCCGACTGGGGTGACGTCGACGAGCGAGCCGCCCTGGAGGTGCTCGGCACCGCCGTCGAGCGCGGCGTCACGTTCTTCGACACCGCCGACGTCTACGGCGACGGCCGCAGCGAGTCGCTGATCGGCACGTTCCGGCGCGAGAACCCCGACGTGGACGTGTTCGTCGCCACGAAGATGGGGCGGCGAGGCCCGCAGGATCCTGCCGAGTTCACGCTCGACAACTTCAGAGCCTGGACGGACCGCTCGCGCACGAACCTGGGCGTCGACACGCTCGACCTGGTGCAGCTGCACTGCCCGCCGACGCCCGTGTTCTCCAACGACGCCGTGTACGACGCGCTCGACACCCTCGTCGACGAGGGCTCCATCGCCGCCTACGGCGTCAGCGTCGAGACGGCCGACGAGGCGCTCGCTGCGATCGCCCGGCCGGGAACGGCCTCGGTGCAGATCATCCTCAACGCGTTCCGCCTGAAGCCGCTCGATCGCGTGCTGCCGGCGGCGCGCGAAGCCGGCGTCGGCATCATCGCGCGCGTGCCCTTGGCCTCCGGCCTCCTGAGCGGTAAGTACACGAAGGACACGACCTTCGCGGCCGACGACCACCGCACCTACAACCGCGACGGCAGCGCGTTCGATGTCGGGGAGACCTTCTCGGGCGTCGACTTCGCCACCGGCGTGGAAGCCGCCCGCGCGTTCGCGGCAGCCCTCCCCGAGGGTGTCACGCCGGCTGCGGCCGCCATCGCCTGGGTCGCGGCTCAGGACGGCGTGACGAGCGTGATCCCCGGCGCGCGCAACCCTGCACAGGTGGAGTCGAACACCTCCGCCGCGTCGCTGGAGCTTCCGGCCGGCCTCGACGCCAAGGTGCACGAGATCTACGATCGCTACTTCCGCGCGACGGTCCACAACCGCTGGTGAGCTTGCGTCCGCGGAGCGCAAGCTCCGCGGACGTCTCGACGTCACATCGGCGAGTTACGCGGACGCCTCCGCGAGCGCCGTGCACCTCGGGCAGAGGCCGAAGATGTCGACGACGTGCCTCGCCTGCGTGTAGCCGTGCTCCGCGGCGACGCTCGCGGCCCACTGCTCGACGGGGTCGGCCGTGATCTCGACGGCCGCACCGCAGTTGCGGCAGATGAGGTGGTGGTGGTGCTCGCCCATCTCGCAGGCGCGGTAGACCACCTCACCCTCGGCGTTCTGCAGCGAGTCTGCCTCTTCGCTCTCGCTGAGCGCACCGAGCGTGCGGTACACGGTGGCGAGTCCAATGCGCTCCCCCGCGGCCGACAGCCGCTGGTGCAGCACCTGCGCGCTCACGAACTCCGACGATTCGGCCAGGGCTCGGCGCACGGCCTCCCGCTGTCGGGTGTTCCGCTTGACGGGGGCCGCGGGAGCCTCGGCGGTGGTGCCGCTCTCCTCGTTCGTCTCGTCGCTCATGTCAGCCGACGATACCCGGGGCGGATGCGCTGTGCGAGACGCCCTGCGCGAACCGCTGCGTGATCCCCTTCGCACACAGCGCGACCACGAAGATCGCGACGGCCGCCAGCGCCATCGAACCGCCGGCCGCGAACGACAGCGACCGCGAGACCTGCAGCCCGACCACCGCGGCCGTGACGCCGAACACGCAGGAGAGGGCGAGCATCCACCCGATGCGCTTGGTGAGCAGCCGAGCCGCGGCGGCCGGGGCGGCGATCATGGCGATCGCCAGGATCGAGCCGATCGCCGGCATCGCGACGACCACGGTGAGCGTGATGAGGGCAAGCGCGACGAGGTCCCATGTGCCCTCACGGAAGCCGGCGGCGCGGAAGCCGCGCGCGTCGAAGCTCGAGAACAGCAGCTGCTTGCCGAACAGCGCGTAGACGAGCGCGACCACGACGAGGGCCCCGCCGAGCAGCCACACGTTGGTGGGGTTCATGGCGAGGATCGACCCTGTAAGGTACGAGTCGACACGCACCGACTGGCCCCGGTTGAGGGACGCGAACAGCATGCCGAGCGCGTAGCCGAAGCTCAGGATGATGCCGGCGGCGACCTGCTTGCCCTGCCTCGGTACGCGCGACAGCGCCGCCATGAGCGCCACGAGCAGCAGGCTGAAGATGGATGCGCCCACCACGATATTGATGCCGGCGACGGCCGCGAAGACGCCGCCCGGGAACGTCGCGTGGGTGAGGGCGACTGTGTAGAAGGCACGCTGCCGCAGCAGCACGAGCACGCCGACGAGGCCGCTGAGGAGACCGACGAGCGTGCCCGTGAGGAGCGCGAGGGAGAAGTAGTCCACGGCTACGAGACCACCTCGGCGCGCGTTGGCTCGGCGGCGCGGGGCGTGCCGGCGCGGGGCGTGCCGGCGCGGGTTGCGGCTGCGCGCCGCCGTCCCCGATCGGAGGAGCCGAGCGCGGCCAGCCTCGTCACGGCGACGACCACGAGATACAGCGCGACGAGCACCAGCACGAGCACAGCGCTCGGGGAAGCCTGGATGCCCGCATCCAGTGACAGCCAGAGTCCCGCCCAGAGACCCACGAGTCCACAGCCGACCGAGACGAGCAGCGAGACGGCGACGATCGCCCACACGCGCCGGACGACGAGGCGCGCGACGGCCACGGGCACGATCAGCAGCGCGAGGACAAGGAGATTGCCGACCGCGCGCGCGGCGGCGACGACCACCAGTGCGATGGCGACGTTCAGCGCCAGCTCGTAGGCGAGCACCCGCAGCCCGGAGGCCTGCGCCTGCTTGCGGTCGAAGGAGACGAGCAGCTGCTCCTTCCAGGTCGCGAGCACCAGGACGATCGCCGCGCCGCCCAGCACGCAGATCGCGACGATGTCGCCGCTCGACACGGTGAGGAGCTGCCCGAACAGCAGGTGCTCGAGGCCAGAGGCGTAGTCGACGCTGCGCGAGACGATGACGATGCCGAGCGAGAAGGCGCCGGCGAGCACCACCGCGATGGTCGCATCCGAGCCGATGCCCTTGGACGTGGCGATCGTCAGGGCCACCGTCGCGAGGAGGGCCGCGATGCCGGCGCCCACATAGACGCCGTCGGTGCCAGCGGCGATGAAGCCGATCACCACGCCGGGGAACACCGAATGCACGAGCCCATCGCTGAGGAACTCGAGCCCACGCAGGGCGAGGGCCGTGCCGACGATGGCGCTCGCGACGGCGAGCACGATGATGGCGATGGCCGCGCTCTGCACGAACGGCAGCTGCAGCAGGACGGAGAGGTCGGTCACACCCGGGCCCGCTCGTGCTCGTCCGCGTCGTCGCCACCCGGCGCGCACAGCGTGCCATGGGCGCCGCCGTGCGCTTCCGTGTCGGCGGACGTGCCGGAGAAGGCGGCCGCGAGCGCCGCATCCGTCAGCGCCTCAGAGATCGGACCGCCAGCGATCTGCCGCCCGTTCAGCAGCAGCACGTGCGAGCACACCTCATGGGCGAGCTCGAGGTCGTGCGTCGAGACGACGATGCCGACGCCCGTCTCGCGGAGGCGAAGCAGGGTCGCGATGAGCGCGTCCCGGTTCGTGCGGTCGAGGCCGTTGAAGGGCTCGTCGAGCAGGATGAGCTTGGGCTCGGTCGCGAGGGCGCGTGCGAGGAGGGCTCGCTGGCGCTGCCCACCGGAGAGCTCGCCGAACGTGGTCTTCGCGAGCTCCGTCAGCCCAACCGTCTCGATCGCGCGCCGAACCACTTCGCGGTCAGCGGCGCCCGGCCAGCGGAACAGACCGAGGCGACGGTAGCGGCCCATCATGACCACCTGGCTGAGCGAGACGGGGAAGTCGGGGTCGATGTGCGTCGACTGCGGCAGGTAGCCCACCTCGGAAGCGCGAGCCCCGGGAGTCGTGCCGAGCACCTCGGCGGTGCCGGACGTCGGCAGCAACCCCAGGAGCGACTGCAGCAGCGTCGACTTGCCGGCGCCGTTCGGGCCGAGCAGCGCGACCGCGTCGCCCTCCCCCACCTCGAACGACACACCGGTCAACGCAGGCGCCTCCCTGCCGTAGGCAATGGAGGCGTCGCGGTACGAGACGAGGGGGCTGGGAGACGTCACTGCTGAGCGAGCACCTCAGGCACGTCGGTCGCTGTCGCGCCCCAGGATTCGATGATCATCTGAGTATTGTGCACCGTCGCGCCGACATACGTGCCAGTGGGGGTGCCCGGCTCGCCGAGCGCATCCGTCGCCAGCGCCTTGTCGCCCGAGAAGACCTTCGCGCCGGTCTGCGCTGCGATGGTCTCCGCGTTCTGCGGTGAGAGCTGCGTCTCCGTGAAGATCGCCTTCACGTTGTGCTCCTTGATCTCGGCGATGAGGGCGTCGATCTCGGCGGCGCTCGGCTCCGCGCTGTCGTCGAAGCTCGGCATGATCGAGCCGACGAACGTGATGCCGTACTGCTCGAGGTAGTAGTGGAGCGCGTCGTGGTTCGTGACGACGACCCGATCGGCCTCTGGCACCGCGTCGACGTTCGCGGCGATCCACGTGTCGAGCTCGGTCAGCTCGGCGTCGTACGCGTCGGCGTTCGCCTGCACCGCGGCGGCGTCGATGCCGGGCAGCTCCTCGAGGTGCGTCGCGATCTCGGTCGCCATGAGCTTCGCGTTGGCGGGCGAGGTCCAGGTGTGCGGGTTGCCTTCGCCCTCGGCGTGCTCGTGACCGTCGGCCTCGGCGGTCGTCTCCTCAGCGGTGGCCTCCTCGGCGTGCGAGTGCTCCTCGCCCTCAGCGTGGCTGTGCTCTTCGCCCTCAGCATGGTCGTGGCCTTCTTCGGCGTGCGCGTGCTCGTCCTCGGCGTGCGCTTCCTCGCCGTGGTCGTGCTCGTGGCTGCCCGAGAGGGTGACGCCGGCGGATGCGTCCACGACCTCACCCGCGTATCCGCTCGACGAGACGGCCGCGTCGAGCCACTCCTCGAGGCCGGCGCCGCTCGAGACGACGAGGTCGGCCGAGCCGAGCGCGACGAGGTCGGCGGGAGTTGGCTCGAAGCTGTGCGCGCTCATGCCTGGCTGCAGCAGCTGCGTGACCTCGACGTTCAGGCCGTCGGTGAGCTCACGCGTGAAGTCGGCGACCTGCGTGGTCGTCGCGACGACCGTGAATGCCTCGCCCTCCGCCGTGGGGGCAGCGGATGCATCGGTGCCGGCGGCCGGGCCGGAGCACGCGGCAAGGGCGAGCGTCGAGAGTCCGGCGAGGGCGATGAGGGAAGAAGTGCGGAGGTTCACCAGTGGAGTGTAAAACGTACTGAGAATCAATGTCAATTACACTCGGGCCGCTTCGGCCAGAGTTGTGGGTGGATGCGCCTCCAGCGGGCACCAGAGACGTCGCGCCACAACTCTGTGCGACCCGGCGGACGCGTTCCCTCGCAGCCAGCCCCGAGGCGCGCCTGCGAGCCTGCAGCAAGGCGCCCCGGAGCCCGCAACACCACCGGACAGGGTTGTGGCGAAATGCGCCTCGCGCGCCGCGGAACCGCATGCAGCCACAACCTTGTGCAGCACCGTCGGGGCGTCGCCCGGGTACTCGTCGCGGCCGCGAGCACCGGCTCGACGCGGAGCTCCGTCTGGGACGGACAGTCCTTTCGTTAGCCGCCGCTGCGGCGGCAGGCGACGAGGGTCGGCTTCACGTACCAGTCGTCGTTGTTCGTATTCGGCGTCTCGCCCGCTGCTCCGACGGAGCCGCCGGGCATGAAGAACCGCATCCTCAGCTCCACGGTTCCCGCAGCAGACGCGAAGTAGGTCTGGATGGGAGTCGTGTAGGCGACCCCCTGTGTTCCGTTGTACCCAGCCCGGCTCGTGCGCGCACCGCCGGGCGTGCACGACTCCGGTGGTGCGATCAGCACACTGCCGGTAACTGCGGGCGTCTGTGTGTGGCCGACGAAGAGCACCTGTCTTGCCGCGTCGGCCCCGTTGCCGATGTCGAAGATCGCCGTCGCGTTCTTCGTGGCGCACGTCGCGCCCGCCACGTTGCCCCCGTATCCCTTGCCAGCCTGCACTGCGAAGCGGATGTCATAGTACGTGTTCGCACTGACGTTCATGGTCACCGTCGCGGTGACCGTGACACTGTTTGCGCCTGTGTTCGCGTCGACGAAGCTCCTGTAGTGCGGCGTGCCGATAGCGAGACCAGCCGGGCTATTGCTCTGCCACCCCGCCGATGTCGGGTTGTTCGTGCTTGCGCCTGGAGCGGCTGACGTCACCCAGCCCGCAGTGCCGGTTCCGTTGGCCTGTGGAATCGTGGTCGTCCCGCACGCAACGTTGCGTGACGCGGCCGCGCTTGGGGCGGTGGCCGCGACAGCGATGACGGGAACGGCCCACCCGCCCGCGCGCAGCAGCGTACGCCGAGACTCCGACTGAACATCAGGCATTGGACGCACTCCAGGTGGCTGCGAGTGGCGGAGGTAGCCACGCGGGCCACGCTACCAAGGAACTCAGCAGATGGGGAGAGGGGCACTCGCTCTCGCCGCCTACTCACGCGCCTCGCCCGAGACGAATGAAGGCCGAGAAGCGCAGGGAACTCAGTCGAGCAGCAGCGCGGGCTCTTCCACGATGGTCGCCACGTCGGCGAGGAAGCGGCTCGCGACGTCGCCGTCGACCAGGCGGTGATCGAACGAGGCGCCGAGGGTCGTCACCATGCGGGGGCGAACCTCGTCTTCGAACACCCACGGCTTGAGCTTGATGGTGCCGAGCGCGAGGATGCCGACCTCGCCAGGGTTGATGACGGGCGTGCCCGTGTCCATGCCGAAGACGCCGATGTTGGTGATCGTGAACGTGCCGTCGCGCATCTCGGTGGGCGGCGTCTTGCCGTCGCGGGCGCGGTAGGTGAGCTGCTCGATGGCCTGCGCCAGCTGGTGCAGGGTCATGGCGTGCGCGTCCTTGATATTCGGCACGATGAGCCCACGCGGTGTCGCGGCGGCGAGGCCGAGGTTCACGTAGTGCTTGATCGTGTACTCCTCGTCGGTCCACGCCGCGTTGACGGTCGGGTTGCGACGGATCGCCCACATCACGGCGCGCGCCACGATCAGGAGCGGCGAGACCTTCACGCCCGCGAAGTCGGGCGACGCCTTGAGGCGCTTCACGAACTCCATCGTGCGGGTCGCATCCACGTCGGTGAAGAGCGTGACATGCGGGGCCGTGAACATCGACGACACCATGGCGTTCGCCGTCGCCTTGCGCACGCCCTTGACGGGGTGCTTCTCCTCGCGCACCTCGCCCCAGATGGGAGTCTCGAGGTTCTTGAAGACGCTCGCCTGCTGCGCGTGACGGATGACGTCGTCGCGCGTGGTCTCACCGGCGAGGCCGGTCGGCTCGACCTGCGACAGGTCGACGCCGAGGTCCTTCGCGAGCTTGCGGATGGGAGGCTTCGCGATGATCGGCGATGCGGATGCGGCGGGCACCGACCCGGGCCGGGCCTGCGGCTGCGCTCCCCCGGCGACCGGTGCGGGAGCCTGCGCGGGCGGGCGGTGCGACGGCTGGGCAGGAGCCGGGATCTGCGCGGGGCGCGTCGGCTGGGCGGGCGCCGCCGACTTCTTGCGGCGGCGGGTGGTCGGCGCGTCGCCGAGGCCGTAGCCGACGAGCACCGAGTTGGCGCCGGACTCGGCACCCTCAGTGGAGACGGTCGAAGCCGCATCCGCCTGAGCCGCGTCGAACTCGAGGTCGGCGGCGGGGGCTTCGGGCGCCGCGGTGGGCGTCTCGCTGCCGCTGCTGGCGCCGGCGGTCTCGATGGAGAGGATGTGCTTGCCCACGTCGACCGTCTGGCCTTCGCTCGCGAAGAGCTCGACGACGCGACCCTCGAAGGGGCTGGGCAGCTCGACGATCGACTTGGCGGTCTCGATCTCGCACAGCGTCTGGTTCAGTTCGACGGTGTCGCCGGCCTTGACGTGCCAGGAGACGATCTCGGCCTCGGTGAGTCCCTCGCCGACGTCGGGGAGTTCGAAGTTCTCGGTGCTCATATGCGTGCTGTCTCTATCTGTGCGTGAGGGTGCGTGCGGGCGTCGGGTGCCGAGGTCAGTACTCGAGCGAGCGGTCGACGGCCTCGAGGATGCGGTCCGCGTCAGGCAGGTAGCTCGCCTCGAGCTTGGCTGGCGGGAAGGGCACGTTGAAGCCCGACACGCGAAGCACCGGGGCTTCGAGCGAGAAGAACACCCGTTCCTGCACGGTCGCGGCGATCTCCGAGCCGATGCTCGCGTTCGAGGGCGCCTCCTGCGCGACGACGAGGTGACCCGTCTTGCGAACGGATTCGACGATGGGCGCGTAGTCGATGGGGCTCAGCGAGCGCAGGTCGATGACCTCGATGCTGATGCCCTCGTTCTCAGCCACAGCGGCGGCCTGCAGCGCGACGGCGGTCATGGCGCCGTGCGCGACGACCGTCGCGTCGGTGCCGATGCGGGCGACGCGGCTCGCGTGCATCCCGGCGGCGGGCCCGCCGAGGCTGACCTCGCCCTTCTGCCAGTACTTGCTCTTCGGCTCGAAGAACATGACGGGGTCGTTGCTCTTGATCGCCTGCTGGATCATCCAGTACGCGTCGTTGGGCGTCGACGGGGAGATGAGGCGCAGGCCGGCGGTGTGCGCGAAGTACGCCTCGGGGCTCTCCTGGTGGTGCTCGACGGCGCCGATGTGCCCGCCGTAGGGCACGCGGATGACAACCGGCATCTGCAGGCGGCCCTCGTTGCGATTCGTGAGCTTCGCGAGCTGCGTCGTGATCTGGTCGAAGCCGGGGAAGATGAACCCGTCGAACTGGATCTCGCACACGGGCCGGTAGCCGCGCATGGCGAGGCCGATGGCCGTGCCGATGATGCCGGACTCCGCGAGCGGGGTGTCGAGCACGCGGTTCGCCCCGAAGTCACGCTTCAGGTGCTCGGTGACGCGGAAGACGCCGCCGAGCGTGCCGATGTCCTCGCCCAGCTGGACGACCTTGTCGTCGTCCTCCATGGCGCGGCGCAGGCCGGCGTTGATGGCCTTCGCGAGGGGCATGGTGACCGTCTCTGGCGCATCCGCCTCAGGCCCGCTCTGCGTGGTGCTCGTGGCGACGTCGGTCATCGGCTTGCCTCCTGGTTCGCGGCCTCGTCGAAGGACGCCTCGTATCGGCGCAGCCACTGCTTCTCTTCCTCGAGCTGCGGGTGCGCGTCGCTGTACACGTTGTCGAACATGGAGTCGTTGTCTGGCTCTTCGATCTCGAAGACGCCGCGGCGCACGTCGGCCGCGTAGTCCTTCGCGGCCTCGTCGACACCGGCGAAGAAGTCCTCGCCGACGCCCTGGCCGCGCAGGTAGGCGGCGAGGCGGGCGATGGGGTCGCGGCGGCGCCACGACTCCTCCTCGTCCTTCGTGCGGTACTTCGTGGGGTCGTCGGTCGTGGTGTGCGCGCCCATCCGGTACGTCTCGGCCTCGATGAAGCCGGGGCCGCCACCCGCGCGGGCCCGCTCGAGGTGCGAGCGTGTCACGGCGAAGCTCGCCATGACGTCGTTGCCGTCGATGTGCGTCGAGGGCATGCCGAAGCCGCCCGCGCGCTTGTAGAGCGGGTTGTTCGCCTGCACGGAGACCGGCACGGAGATGGCCCACTGGTTGTTCTGCAGGAAGAAGACGAGCGGCACCTGGTAGCTCGTCGCGAAGACGTAGGCCTCGTTGGTGTCGCCCTGGCTGGTCGCGCCGTCACCGAAGTAGACGACGGTCGCCTCGTCCTTGTCGAGGTCGCCGGTGCCTGTGGCACCGTCGAACTTCTGGCCGAGCGCGTAGCCGGTGGCGTGCAGGGTCTGCGAACCGATAACGAGCGTGTAGGGACGCACGCCGTGGCCTTCCGGCGACCATCCGCTGTGCGTCACGCCGCGCAGCAGGCGGAGCACGTCGACGAGGTCGACGCCGCGCACGAACGCGACGCCGTGCTCGCGGTAGGAGGGGAACACCGCGTCCTGCGGGCGCATGGCGTAGGCGGAGCCGATCTGCGCGGCCTCCTGGCCTTCCGCCGGGACGTAGAGCGACAGCTGACCCTGACGCTGCAGCATGGTCGACTCGCGGTCGAATGCTCGCACGTAGCTCATGTCGCGGTACGCGCGCAGGTAGTCCTCGGTGCCGAGCAGCTCGAGCTGCTCCAGGAAGGGCTCGGCGGCCTTCGTCGGCTTCACCTCTCCCTCTGGAGTGAGGATCTGCACGGTTTCGTCGCCTGGAGTCACGTCGTGTGGCGCCTTCCTGCTGTTCCGATCCCGAATGCGGTTGCCCGAGATTTCGCCAGTCTAGTTCTCCGCCCCACCGCGATTCAGGAGAAATCCTCCAACAGTTCGGGCGGACCCTGCACGAGATGGACGAGGGCACACCGTCAGCCGACCCAGGCCGTTCTCTCCGGCATCAGGGAGAATACGGGTATGCGAGCCCTCTTGAGCATCATCATCAACGCCGTCGCCCTCTGGGTCGTGACCCTCATCCTGCAGTCGCACGTGCAGGTGATCCCGTTCGAGGACTCGACGTGGGGCGTCATCGGAACGCTCGCGCTCTTCGGCCTCATCTGGGGTGTCGTGAATGCCGTGGTCGGCGGTTTCGTGCGCGTCGTGGCGTTCCCCCTGTACATCCTCACGCTCGGCCTCATCTCGTTCATCGTGAACGGCTTCCTCTTCTGGCTGGTCGGTGTCATCAGCGAGAGCATCGGCTTCGGCATCGAGGTCTCCGGCTTCTGGTGGGCGGTGCTCGCGGCGCTCATCATGTCGGTCATCACCTCGATCCTCGGCGCCTGGGTGCGGGGTGCCGACTCGAAGTTGAAGAGCGACAGGCGCCGCCGCGAAGACTGACCCCGTCGCTCAGAGCTTGATGTCGTCGGGTTCGAGGTTGCTGGTGATCGGCGCGAACTTCTCCTCCAGGAAGCGGTTCGCCTCGTCGAGCGCGGCGTCCCGGTCTGGGAGCGGGTTAAGCCTGCTCACTGTCGAGAGCGTCGTCTCTTCGAGTTCGAACCCCTCGTAGGCGTCGAGAAGTTCGGCCCGCGCCCTCTCGAGGGCCTGGTCGCCGCTGGCGTCTGCCAACCCGGCGGTGTCGAGGTACCTCGTCTGCGAGTGCGCCGCCAGCGGGTCGTCGCCCATCGGCGCCAGGGCGTCGGCGTCCGCGACCACCACCGTCGAATCCGAGCCGTCCGGCGCGAGTCCCTGCAGGCCGACGATCGGGTCCTCCCGGTGCTGGATCTCGATGATCGGAGCTTCCCGCCCGCTTCTCCCCTCCTGCTTCTGCAGCTCTGCTCGGAGTCTTTCCGCGTCGATAGGGCCTCCGATGGAGACGAGGCCCTTCGTGTCGAACTTGCCGGTGCCGGCGATGGCCGCCGCGACGAGCGCGCCCTGCGAGTAGCCGGCGAACACGACCGCGTCACCCGGGTCGATGCCAGCGACGTCCATGGCGGCGAGCACGGCTGAGACCGACTGCGCGTCGATACCCGCATAGGCGGCGAGGTTGCCGGCGAGGTCGAACGGGTTCTCCGTCGTCCCGTAGGCCTGGTTCGAGGTCCCCGTGATCGCAACCTCGTAGAGCTGCGCGCCGTCCGCGTCCACGTAGCTTGTGATGCGCACCTGGGGCCCGCCGTCGACGGATGGCGGGATGGCGGCAACGAGCTCGTGAAGGCCGGCGGGCGGTGAGGTCCGCCCGTCGAGCGGGACGGCGGTGCTCGTCACACGGAAACGATCGCTCGGGACGAGACCGACAACACCCGCACCCGCGAGCGCCCACGACACGAGAGTGCTGCCGTCAGCTCCGTGCACGGGCGGAAGACCGAGAAGGCCAAGGGCGAAGTCGTCGGCGTTCTCGACGGTCACGCGAATGAGGTCCTGGATGCGCGGGTCGCTCAACGTGGGCGCGTCGCCGGACAGGGCTACGACCGCAGCGATGCCGGCCGCTGGCCCGAGGAGCGCGACCGTGAGCGGCACCGAGCGGCCGAGCGCGTTGGCGATGCTGGCACCGGCCGCATCGATCACGGCGCGAGAGAGCACCTCGGCACGTTCGTAGAGCTCAGCCGCGAGGAGGATGCGGTCGCCCAGCGAGGAGAGCTGCAGCTCGAGCGGCGCTCCTCCATAGAACGCCACCTCGGCCTGTGCGGACGAGGCCGCGAACGACAAGCCGGATGAGCTCAACCAGGCGTTCGGGGGCATCCACTCCTGCGCGGCGAGGATGGAGCGCAGCGCCGTGAAGTCCACCGCGAAGAGACCGGCGCGGGCGGCGACGGCTCGGACGTCGCTCGCGCCGATGACAACAAGCTCGCCACTCACCGCGCGCTCAGCCCCGCGGATTCGAGGGCGAGGGCGTCGTGCACCGATCGGTAGTCCTCTTCTGCGAGCACGGCCGCGGTGGCGACGAGTGAGATCGCATCGGCGAGCAGTCCCGCCTCGAGCGCGAGGCACCGTTGCGCAGGCGAACTCCACGTGTCCGAGTTGGCGAGCAGTCTGAGCCCAGCACAGATGTCGCGAGCCCCGGAGTCGAACGCCTGCAGTGCTCGAGCATTGTCGAGAGCCACCTGCTGCAGTTCTTGGAGGATCTGCGCTCGGACGGCGTCGACGGCCGGCAGGGTGGGGCCGATCACCGGCAGCGCAATGTGAACGGCTGGCATGGTCTCTGGCATTGGCTGCCGTCCTCTCGTTCTTCGAAGGCTTCGATCCTCGAACGCGAACGCGCACCAGAACGGATGCACCGGCTGCGGTGTGCACAGCGTCACGTCCACAGGCGACTGGTCTGCAGAGTGGGGCCGGGTTCAGCGTCGTCGGAGAAGAGCGGATGAACGGGCACGCGGATGTGCGCGGAATGCGTGACAATGGGCGTCATGGCGAAAAACAGCAGGGACGCGGTCTTTCGCATCATCTTCGTCTGCACGGGCAACATCTGCCGCTCCCCGATGGCCGAGGTCATCTTCCGCGACATGGTCGAGAAGCTCGGGCTGGGCAGCGCCGTCAGCATCGCATCCGCCGGCACCGGGGAGTGGCACGTCGGAGAGAAGGCGGACCCCCGCACGCAGTCGGCGCTCGAGCGGGCCGGATTCACGGCCGAGAACCACCGCGCGAGGCAGTTCGAGGTCGACTGGTTCGACACGTTCGACCTCATCGTCACCTTCGACCGCGGCCAGCGGCGCATCCTGAAGGCGTGGGCCTCCGACGACGAGCAGCGCTCGCTCGTGCAGCCGCTGCTCACGTTCCACCCGGCGCCTCCCGGCGGGATCACGGAAGTCCCGGACCCGTACTATGGCAACGACCAGCTCTTCGACCACGTGCGCGACATGATCACGAGCGCATGCGAGGAGCTTCTTCGCCAGATCGAGCCCGTCGTCCGGTCGGCCCTCACGTCGCGCGCCGGATCGTCCTCATCCCAAGGAGCACAATGAGCCCCCTCCCTCCCCAGATGCTGAGTCCCCTCGACTCGCGGTACCGCAAGAGCGTCGAAGGTCTCGGCGAGCACCTCTCCGAGGCCGCCCTCAACCGGGCCCGTGTGCACGTCGAAGTCGAGTGGCTGCTGTTCCTCACCGACCGCGAGATGTTCGGTTCGCACAAGATCGATGAGGACAAGGCCGCCGCACTGCGCGCCGTCGTCACCGACTTCGGCCAGAAGGACATCGACGAGCTCGCCGAGGTCGAGGCTCGCACGCGCCACGACGTGAAGGCCGTCGAGTACTACGTGCGCGCCCGCCTCGAGGAGCTCGGGCTGAGCGAGCTCGCCGAGCTCACCCACTTTGCCTGCACAAGCGAGGACATCAACAACCTCTCGTACGCGGTCACGATCCGCGACGCCGTGAACGACGTCTGGCTGCCTTCCGCGTCCGGGCTCGCCGACCGCATCGCCGAGCTCGCCGTCGAGCTTCGGGATGTGCCCCTGCTGTCGCTCACGCACGGCCAGCCCGCGACGCCGACCACGCTGGGCAAGGAGCTCGCAGTGTTCGCGCACCGCCTGCGCCGCCAGCTGAAGCGCGTCGAGGCAACCGAGTACCTCGGCAAGTTCGCCGGCGCGACCGGCAACTTCGCGGCGCACCAGGCGGCGAGCGCCGACGCGAACTGGGAGCAGCTCGCCGACGAGTTCGTCACGGGCCTCGGCCTCAGCTGGAACCCGCTGACGACGCAGATCGAGTCGCACGACTGGCAGGCCGAGCTGTACGCCGACGTGTCGCGGTTCAACCGCATCCTGCACAACTTCTGCACCGACGTGTGGACCTACATCTCGCGTGGCGTCTTCCGCCAGATCCCGCAGGCGGGGGCGACGGGTTCGTCGACGATGCCGCACAAGATCAACCCGATCCGCTTCGAGAACGCGGAGGCGAACCTCGAGATCTCGAGCGCCCTCCTCGACTCGCTCGGCTCGACCCTCGTCACGTCTCGCCTGCAGCGCGACCTCACCGACTCGAGCGCGCAGCGCAACATCGGTGTCGCGTTCGGCCACTCGCTGCTCGCCCTCGACAACGTGACGCGCGGCCTGCGCGAGATCGCCGTCGACGAGGAGCTGCTCGCGAACGAGCTCGACAGCAACTGGGAGGTGCTCGGCGAGGCGATCCAGACCGTCATCCGCGCAGAGATCGTCGCGGGCCGTTCATCCATCGCCGACCCCTACGCCGTGCTGAAGGACCTCACTCGTGGCCGCCGCATCGGCAAGGCCGAGCTCGTCGAGTTCGTGACGGGCCTCGACATCGGGCAGGACGCGAAGGACTCGCTTCTCGCGCTCACGCCCGGCAGCTACACGGGCGCCTCGTCGCGCCTCGTCGACCACCTGAGCTAGATCGGGCCTGAGCTAGACGCTCAGCCCGGTCCGGCAACTACTTGCTGGAGGGGGCCTCGCCCGACGTCGTCTCGTCGAGCGGGGCCTCTTCTGCGTCTGCAGTCGGGGCGGATGCGGGGGCGTCCGTTGTCGGCGTCGGCTTCTGTTCAGCGACAGGCTCGGCTGGTACTGCGGTCTCGGGAGCCTCGGAGTCTGCGACGGCCGGCTCGCTGCGCACGGCTTCGTCGGCGGCCGCCCGCTTCGCCGCACGGCTCTCCTCGCCCTCGTCGCTGCGCGAGACACCCTGCTCGGCGTTCTCGAAGCGGTCGAGGTAGCGCTCGGCGTCGGGGTTCGGCGAGTAGGAGAGCACGAGCATCGCGATCACGAGGATCGCGGCGATGAAGGCGACCCCGGCGAAGACGAGGGCGAGCACGAAGTCCTGCGTGGTGAGCAGCAGGATGAGGAGCACGAATCCGGCCATGACGGCGGAGATGCCGAGCAGTTCGAATGGCTTCAAGACCGCGCGGCGCTTGGGTTGTGTCACTGGGGAATCAGGCTTTCTTGGTGAGTTCTGGCTTGGCGGCCGGCGCATCGGCGAGGATGCCGCGAAGGGTGATGCCTTCGATGACCAGCAGCACGCCGAGCACGGCGAGGTACGCGCCGACGTAGCCGACGGTCTGCACGGATGCGGTGAGGCTGCCCTCGACCTGCTCGAGTCCGCCGTAGTCGACGCGCAGGTCTGGTGGGATGATCGCGACGAGGAGTCCGAGCAGCACCGTGATGGCGCCGGTGATGAGGACCTCTCGGGAGAAGAACTTGGTGGCGCGGCCGACTCGGGCGCTGATGAGCTCGAGCGCGCCCGTGACGAGGGCCCAGGTCGCGACGGTCGCGATGAACGCGGCCGGGGTTGCGTGCTCGATCTCGGCCGTGCCCATGAAGAGGGCGAAGCCACCGGCGAGGGCTGAGACGACGGCGCGCACGAAGGTGAGGGCCCGGGCCGGGTGGTCCTTGAAGCCGACGGCCTCGAAGCCGATGAGCACGCCGGATGCGAGCGCGAACGCCCCGAAGGTGATGAACCCGAACGAGGCCGAGTGGTCCTGCGAGAAGGTGATGACGGCGGCGATGATCAGCGCGGGCACGGCGCGGGCGATCATCGACATCCACAGGCGTTCCGGTACCGCGGTGGGCCCCACTTGCATCGTCATCGTTCGCTCCTCACGATCTGCGGCCAGTCTACCCAGTGGGTCGTGTGTGGCTCCCCGGCGGGTCAGGCCGTCACCGTGTTGCAACCTGGGCGCCGCCATCCCGGGCCGAACGCGCCTGCTGCGGTCTCGCTCAGCGGACGTCGACGAGCCCGGCGCGGATGCCCCAGAGCACGACCTGCAGGCGGTCCCTCGACGCGGTCTTCTGGAGCAGCCCCGCGAGGTGGTACTTCACCGTGGTGGGTTCGACGTACAGCTCGCCGGCGATCTCCGCGTTGGACAGGCCGCGCGCGAGCAGCCCGAGCACGTCGAGCTCCCGTTCGGTCAGCACGATCCCCGTGGGCGGGGCGGGGTCGGAGACGGGTCGCCGCCGGTCAGCGAATTCATGGAGGATGCGGCGCGTGAGCCGCTGGTCGAGTGTCCCGTACCCAGCGGCCACCGAGCGGACAGCAGCGAGCAGCGTCGCCTCATCCGCCCCCTTGAGCAGGAACCCGGCAGCCCCGGCCTCGAGCGCCGCGAACACGTCGGCGTCGACGTCGAAGGTCGTGAGGATGAGCACCGCGGCGCCGAGCGATGGGTCTGCAGCGATCATCCGCGTCGCTTCGATGCCGTCGGTGCCCGGCATGCGGATGTCCATGCAGACCACATCGGGGTTCAGCTCACGAGCGAGCCGGGCCGCTTCTGCACCGTCGGCGGCTTCGGCGACGACCTCGAAGTCGGCCTCCGCACCGAGGATGACGGACAGCCCGGCGCGCACGACCGCCTGGTCGTCGGCGATGAGGATCCGGATCATGATGCCTCCCCGTCTCGGTCCACGCCTCGGCCTGCGCCGCCGATCGTGAGCTCGTTGCGCCAGCCGCCGCCGCTCGTGGGTCCCGTCTTCAGAGTCGCCCCCACGAGCTCGGCCCGTTCGGCCATGCCGGAGAGCCCGTACCCCGGCTGCACGGGCGCGCGCGGCGCGACCGCATCCGGTGCAGGCCCCGTCGGCGCGTTCACGACGACGATCGCCACCTCGCCCTCATCGAAGCGGACGCTGACGTCGCTGCGCGCACCCCGAGCATGCCGAGCCGCGTTCGCCAGGGACTCCTGCACCATGCGGTACGCGGCGGCCTCCGTCAGCGGGCCGAGCGACCGAGGCGCACCGATGACGCGGAAGTCGACGACCTGGCCCCGCTCCCGTGCGGCATCGACGAGCGTCGCGATACCGGCGAGATCCGGGGTTGGACTCGGGCGATCCGGCCCGGCGGTGGGGTCGTCGTCGTCGCTTCGCAGCAACCCGACGGTGCGCCGGAGGTCGACGAGCGTCGCGCGTGCGTCATCTTGGATGCCCTGCATCATGGCCCGCGCACGCTCGGGATCGGAGCGCGTCAGGGTGGTCGCCGCCTGCGCACTCACGATGATGCCCGACAGGTGGTGGCCGGCGATGTCGTGCAGCTCGCGTGCGAGCGCGGTGCGCTCCGCCCGGAGCTCGCCGCGCGCCCGCTCCACCTGCCGCTGCTCGGCCATGCGCGCCTGCTCGCGGAGCGCATCCGTCAGCCGCTCCCGCCCGAGCACGTAGTCGGCGACGCCCGCGGGAAGGACGTAGAGGAGCAGGATGCGCAGGAGGAGCGTTGCAGTGAGGACGAGCGGCGCCTCGCGCGACCCGAGGAGCATCGCGACGCCACCGACGGTGGTCGTCGCCGCGGCCCCCACGACGAGCACGGTGAGCGCGGATCGCCGGGGCAGGTGTCGCACGACACGGTACGAGGCGATGCCCACGGCGAGCGCGCCGATGCCGAGCTCCCCGGCCGTCGTGCCGAGGATGGCGAGGTCGATGCCGACGACCGCCCCGAACACAGGCAGCGGTCGGAGGCGGCGCGGCCAGAGGAGCAGCGCCTGCACGGCGATGAGACCCGCCAGCAGCAGCGGTGAACCGGTTCCGGGAACCGACGCGAAGAGTGCGCGATCCCAGGTGCCGATCGCGAGGAATCCGACGGCTCCCGCCAGCACGAGGAGGCTGGGCGTCGCTGACCAGAGGGCGCCGATCACGGCCGAGTTCCGCGGCGATGAGCGCATGACCCGATTCAACCACGTCGGGTGGTGGCCGCTGATGAGGCCACCACCCGACGCGAGCGCGTCGTCTGCTACTGCCCGCACAGCGTCTCGTCGAGGGCGTCGATGACCATGCGGTAGTGCGCGAGGAGCTGCTCGTCGTCGTCGGCCGACACGACCGCCCAGGGCAGCGCGGTGACGGCGATCGTCACGGCGGTGCCGTCCGGGCCGATGGCGTTGCGAGTCTGCGTTCCGGGGATGTCTCCCCCGTGTCCCCACGCGACTCCGCCGCAGGACAGCGGGTAGCTCTGCACGCCGAGGCCGTACGCAGCCCCGGGGGTCAGCTCGTCTCCCGCGGGCACGGTGGTCTGCATCTCGGCGATCGACTCCGCGCTCAGGAGACTGCCGTCGAGAAGTGCCCGCATGAAGGTGTTGAGCTCGGACGGCGTCGACACGAGAGCTCCGGCGGCCCAGCCGAACGCTGGGTCGAGGTCGGTGATGTCCCGGAAGTCGCCAGGCGTCTCCGCGTGGTAGCCGCGGGGATGCTCGCCGCGCAGCTGCCGCTCGCCGGGTGCGGGCAGGTAGGTGTGCTCGAGACCGAGTGGTGAGGTGATGCGCTCCTCGATCTGGGTGGCGAGGGCCCGGTCGGTGACGGCCTCGATCATGAGCCCGAGAACGAGGTAGTTGGTGTTGCTGTACCCCCACTTCTCGCCGGGGGCGAAGGCCGCGGGGCGCTCGAACGCGACGTCGAGCATGTCCCTTGGCGAGATATAGGTGTGCTGCGCGCCGAACGCGTCCGCGGCGATCTTGTCCGCGTATTCGGGCAGGCCGGCGGTGTGCTGGAGGAGCTGGCGCACGGAGATCTTCGTGCCGTCGACCCCGTCCCCGGTGACGAGGCCGGGCAGGTATGTGTTGATCGGCTCATCGAGGGCCACCTGCCCTTCTTCGGCGAGCTGGAGGACGATCGTCGAGACGAACATCTTCGTGTTGCTGCCGATGCGCACCTCCCCGTCAACGGGTGGAGCCTCCCCCGTGGCGAGGTCTCCCTGTCCGAGCGCGAGGTTCGCGCTTCTGCCCTCGGCGTCGGTGACGGATGTGAGAACGCCAGGGTAGCCAGCGTCCACGAGCGCCTGCATCGTCGCCTCGTGCGGGTCCGGGCCGACATCCGCGTTGGCGTTCGCGCTGTTCGACCACGCACCGACGCCGATCGCGCCGGCCGCCAGGACGCCGGCGGTGGCGATCACCGCGGTCAGCTTCCTCGGGCGGCCGCTCCGAACGGGGGCTGTCGGGTCGGTGGGCTGTGCGTCTGCGGTTCGTTGCGTTTCCATGCATCCAGCGTGACGAAACGCGCCGCCCGGCACCCCATCCCTGCGAACAGTCGCGCCTGCCTGCGTGGCCAGTCGGCACGCGGCTCCCGGCTCCAACGTCAGCGATGCAGGCCCGGACCGCCGTCGACGTCGTGACCGTAGAAGTACTTGACTCCGGCCCGCCACGGAAGGGCGAGGAGCCGCTCGGCGTACCCGGCGAACGCCGCGACGTCATCTGGCCCGACCGTGCTGCCGATGGTGGGATGCGCGAGGCCCGACCAGGTCGTCAGGAGCTCCGCGTTCGGGCGGATGAGCACCGGACCCCCGGCCGCAGCTCGGTCGACACTTCCTAGGAGCTCGTCGATGACGATCCGCGGGGTGAAGGCGGCCCCGCGGAAGACGTAGGTTGCGGGGACGTCGGCCAATGCCGCTGTCATCTCACCCGCCCACGCATCGACGGTCGAGTCTTCGTCATAGAGATCGAACTCGACGCCGGACAGGTCGAACCCACTGTCCGTGGCGACCTCGAAAGTGACGTCATGGATCTCGTCGAAGACCCGCGCAAGCTCGACGTACCGGACTGTGGCTGCGCGGGCCAGGAGCATCCGGCCGGAACCGGCGAGGCGGAGGTACACGGATCCGTCGTCATTGTCGGGCAAGACGAACAGGCGATCGTCCGTTGCTTCGCGTTCGGTGGCGGTGGCGAGGATCAGATCGAGGAGCTGTAGCCTGTGCTCACGGTCAAGCGAAGAGATGTCGCCGCTGTAGGTGTCGAGCAGTTCAGCGCGGCACGTGAAGTCGCCGAGTTGCGCGAGAGCGAGCCCTGCTTCGAGTTTCGCCGCTGGCGACGTCGCCGCCGCCCAGGCATGATGCAGCGCATCGAGCTGAGTGGCGTCTGGAGCGGGTCCGAACATGCGGCCAGGCTATCGGGCAGGCTTCTGAGCGCTGCGGTGAGCGCACCACTCTGACCACGGGTTCAGTTTCACCCGGTACCCGCTAGCTTCGAAGCCGACCGAACCGCCGCGGCCAGGATCGTCTGCCGCGCGCTTCCCTGCGGGAGACGCGGCGCGCACTGCCAGATTGTCAACCAGGCATGGGTCGTGGCCTCCTGCGCTCGATCCTCTCGATTCAGGAGTCTCAGCGCGAGCGCGAACATCATCGGGCTCAGGGCATCGTAGAGACGAGACAGCGCTGCACGGTCTCCCCAACCCACGAGCGCGAGGTCGGCGTTCAACGCCTCATCGCCCGAGTCGGATCCTCCATCGGCACGTGGCCGATCTGCCATGACAGTGCTCATCGTGCGCCACCTCGCGTAGGCCCGCAGCTCGATGTGGACCGATCTGAGATCGACATGGTGACTCTCTCCCCGTGAACGCTCCGAAGCCGGCGGCTCATCCTCGAGCACGACAACTATTTAGTTAGGTAACCTACCTAAGCCGAGAGGGTCATGGCCCTGAGTTTCCTGAGACCACATTGCTCTGCGCATCCTCAACCGCCTGAGACTCGCGGCGAGTGCGTGACCTACGTAGCCGGAACCCCGCCACGGGCGACGGCAGCGACGAAGGATTCCTCGTCCGTTGCGCCGCCATGGTCGAGGCCGTGGACGCGGCACAGGCGCGCGCGAACGCGATGCCCGGTCTCTGGGGCGGCGACCGCGCCTCGTCCTCGCGGCGGTCCAGCACGGGTACGCACAGCACGCGTGCTGTCCTCGATGCCCTCTGCCTCTACATGGCCCAGGCTGCACAGCTCACGGTCGAGGCTGACGTGCGCCGCATCTCCGCGGACACCGGGTATGGCCTCACCACCGTCCACGAGGCGCTGCGCCGCCTCGCGACGGCCGCTGACGAAGCCTCCCCGGAGTCAGCCTGGATCGTCCGCGAGGGAACCCCGGAGGGCGCCCACGCGCAGCGCTACCGCCTCTCTCGGAAGTTCTCCACAGGGACAGAGGCTGGTAATCGGACACAAGTGCGTGCACGCCCCGCGGCAGCCTCCCCCCTGCAGGCTCGAAGCCAGCACATCGCCCGGCTTGCGAAGAATCTCCAGACGCTCGCGCACGACACCTTCGCCGCTCCTCGCAGCTTGGGCCGCACCGCAGGACTCGTCTACAAACACGTCGATGAAGGCTCCGTGCTCACCGTCGACGAACTCACCCGCAGTACCGGCCTCGACGCCACCCGCACCCGGCAAGCCCTCCGTGCCCTCCATCTGCACGGCCTTCTGTCCCGGACCGAGCACGGCTGGACTAGGGAAGAAAACTGCGACGTTGATTCCGTGGCGCACGTTCTCAACGTCGCAGGGCATCTCGAAGTTCGTCGAGCGCGATACGCCGACGAGCGGCATTGTTGGGCGTGGTGGCAGGCAGAGGTGCAATGGATGTCGAGGCGCGGGAAACAACGCCGTCGACGCCGCTCCCCCACGGCCGCGCAGCTGCTCAGCGTCAGCGACCGGCCGGACTATCCGAGATACCCCCGCAGCGAGGGTCGAGGCGACCACCGAACCGCGCTCGCCCTCGTGCGTGCTGGCACCGTCAACGCTCCAGCGCTGCGCGCCGCATGAATCTCTCGACCGAATCGAACTCCTGAGCTCTACGCTGACGACATGTGCGGCCGATACGTCATCGCGAAGAGACTGAGCATTATTCGTCTCGCGCGTACCGCGGAACCGCAGGCTTTCGAGCCGGGCGCGCCACAACTCGAGCGGGGGGCTGGAAGGGTCGAGTCTCGAATCGAGCCGCTTGCGCTGAAATGGCGGCCGTTCGTGGGCGTACTGGTGCGAAAAGTGTCCATCTGACCTGGGTGCCAGAGGTGCGGTCAGCTCTCACTCTTGCATCATTGTTGAATCTGATGCAACACTTGGCGGGTGAGCGAGCAGCGCAGTTCTCGTGGCTTCCCAGGCCGACTGGACGCCAATGTCGTGCCCCTAAATCAGGAACAATTTGTCCTTGACGGCATGCTGGCGGGCTGGGTTGACCAGCAAGTGAGTCGTGGGCTCGCTCCGTCAACGATCACCGCTCGCGTTGCGATGATCCGTCGCCTGCGTGAGTTCGCGGATGCGTACCCGTGGGCGTGGACGCCCGAGGACCTCGAAGCGTTCAGCGTGGAGCTGGCTTCGGGCGCGCGGCCCGTGACGAAATCGACACTGCGCGGATATCAGGTCGTCGTGCGCGCGTTCTGCGACTTCATCACCGACGCCCGCTACCCGTGGGCAGCCGAGTGCGTAGAGAGATTCGGGGAGCCTCCCGTCCAGATCTGCCACGAGTGGAACACGCTCGCGCACATCGTCGAATACGAGGGGCGACCACAGCGACGAGCGTTGACGTACGACGAACTCGAGCTGTTCTTCACGGCCACAGATGAGCGAGTGGCGGCGATCCAGCGCGCTGGGCGAAAGGGAGCACTCTCTGCGTTGCGTGACGCCGTCCTCTTCAAGACCGTCTACGCCTTCGGGCTCCGCCGCAGCGAAGCAGCCGGTCTGGATCTGGCGGACGTGAGATCTAGCCCCGGAGTTTCGAGATTCGGAGAGTGCGGTGCCGTTTATGTGCGGTGGGGCAAGGCGTCTCGAGGCTCCGGGCCGAAGCGACGAACGGTACTGGCAGTCCCTGAGTTCGACTGGGCTGTCGAGGGGCTTCGGCAGTGGATCGAGGAGGATCGAGCACTCTATGGAGCTTCGCGCTCTGATGCCCTCTGGCTCACTGAGCGTGGAACTCGAGTGTCGTTGCGGTACCTCGATTTCCGTTTCGCCGAACTTCGAGACCACCTAGGACTGCCCCCAGAGCTGACCGTGCACGCGTTGCGACACTCGTACGTGACGAATCTGATCGAGTGGGGGTATGCCGAGCGCTTCGTGCAGGACCAGGTCGGGCATGCTTACGCGTCGACGACGGCGATCTACACCTCGGTCGGTGATGACTTCAAGAACCGCGTCCTCGCGAATGCCCTTCGACGGATCTATGGAGACGACTCATGACCAGCCCCACCATCCAGTGGAACCTGCGCACGCTCATGGCGGCCAACAGCATGTTCCAGACCACGGACCTCATCGAGCCGTTGCGAGAGCACGGCGTCAACCTGTCGCGGGAGCAGGTGTACCGCCTAGTGACAAAAGTTCCGGAGCGGCTCAACACGACTGTCCTCGTCGCGCTGTGTCACATCTTCGGATGCGCACCGAACGACCTCATCGAGATCCCGGACGCCGCGGCGGCACGGGAGCGAAGCGCAGTCAATGAACCTGCGACCTCGCCTGTGGTCCAGCGTGAGCTGAAGCCGGTGCCGGCTCGGATTCAGCGTCCGACCAAGGCGTAGAACCGTGGCAACGTGGGCGGATCGGTGCGACAACTGCCATCGAGACGTGATCAGCCGGTACCAGCTGCTCGGAGGCCGGATCTGCAACGCCTGCTACAGCGGGCTGCGCAGGAACCCTGCCCGATGCCCCGGTTGCGCGGAGATCCGCGTGCTGGCGCATCTCGACAGCGGCGGGGCACGTGTATGTGCCGCCTGCGTGGGCCGTGTCGACCGCTTCGGTTGCAGGGACTGCGGTAGTCACCAGCAGCTGACCGGCTCGCAGTGCGGGAGTTGTCGACTCTCAGAACGACTGGCGAAGCTCCTCGACGATGGAACTGGCACTGTGCACGAGCGCCTGCAGCCGCTCAGTGACTATCTACTCGCGGTCAAGGATCCGCGGACCGCGGTGCGGTGGTTGAAGCGTGAATCTGTCGCAGACACCCTCCGAGGCATGGCGAAGGGGCAGCTCCCGGTCGCACACACGACACTCGACGAGCTCCCGTTGAGTATGAAAACCCGCTACTTCCGTCGACTCCTCATCAGCGCAAACGTGCTCCCCGAGATCGATGTCTTCTTGAACGAGCTTGAGCTTGCGTTGGCGCGGTTCCTGACAACGATTCCTGAGGAGCATGCGCGCCTGATCCGTCGGTACCATCAGTGGCGCACGCTCCCTCGCCTACGACAGCGGGCCGAGCCCACATCGACGGGCGTATTCGCGAACCACATGCGAAACGTTCGCCTGATTGCTGCGTTCCTGGCATGGCTGCAGGAGCAGCATCTGCACCTCTCGACGATGGATCAGGCAGTCGTTGATCGCTACTTCGCCGCGGCGTCCAGCCGTGATGTGCTGGGGCAGTTCCTCACCTGGGCAGCGGGGTCTGGGCTGTGCACGAGAGTCGAGGTTCCGCGGGTACGCGGCGGGCCACCTCAGGCGGCCATGTCAGACGAAGCGCTGGCGGAACTCGCCGAGCGAGTGCTGGCGGACGTGGCGTTGTCTCCTGTCGGGCGTCTCCTCGCGTTGTTCGCGATCGTCTACGCGCAACCCATCCGATCAAGCGTCGAGCTCCGCCTCGAGGCGGTGGAACAGGACGAGGGACGAGTGTCGATCAGGTTCGCCGCGACCCGAGTCCACTTGCCAGCAACCATCGCCAAGCTCCTCCAGGAGCACCTCGAGCAGCTCGAAACACGCGGAAGCTACCACCCGATTGTGAATGAGTGGCTCTTCCCTGGGATCGTGCCAGGGCAGCATCTCGCTGCGGGAACGGGCATCGGCTTGCTCACGCGCGCGGGCCTGAGTGTGCGAGCACTTCGCACGTCCAGGCTCGTCCTGCTGTCACAGACCGTGCCGGCAAGGGTGCTCGCTGATGTGATTGGGATCAGCACGCAGACCGCGCATGCCCGGAGCATCGCTTCCGGCGGTACCTGGCAGAGCTACCCCGAGCTGCGCCGAGGCTGAGTAGCGCGTGCCGCTGCGTCAGAGGCGGCGGTGCAGGGCTTCGACGCGGGCGCGGATATCGTCACGAACGAGTCGCATGCGTTCCATACCTTCGATGCCGCGATCGGAGGGCTCGCCCGTGATCCACGTCTCGACCTCCACACCGGCAGTCTCCGGTGCGCGTGCTTCCGCGCCGAGCACGACGATGAGGTCAGCCGCGTCGATCATCTCCGGCGTGAGCTGCTTCGGGTACTCGTCTCCGACGCTCACGCCGATCTCGGCGAGCGAGTCCACGGATTGCTGGTTGAGGGCAGTGCCGGGCTTCGTGCCCGCGGACGTGACGTGCACCTCGGGGCCGGCCACGGAACGCAGGAGCGCTGCGGCCATCTGGGACTTGCCGCCGTTCTTCTGGCAGACGAACACGATGTTCGTGGGAGTGGCGGTCATCTGGTCACTCCGGTGAGCTCGTTGCTGGTGAGGAGGGCGGCGAGCGAGTCGAGCGCGCCAGGGACGAGACTGAAGTAGGCCCACGAGCCGCGCTTCTCGCGGGAGAGGATGCCCGCCTCGACCAGGATCTTCAGGTGGTGGGAGACGGTGGGCTGCCCAAGCCCGAGCGGCTCCGTGAGGTCGCACGCGCACGCCTCCGCCTTCTCCTGCGCCGCGATCATCGAGATGAGCCGCAACCGGGCCGGGTCCGCGATGACTTTGAGGGTTCTGGCCAGCTTCTCGGCGTTCTCCGCGGAGATCGCCTCGTCGGTGAGGGGCTCGCAGCAGGCGGTCACGTCGGTGAGCGGCAGGAGTTGCGTGAACGACATCTGAACGTCCTCCAAGGAAATTGACAGTCATCGATACCCTAGCCATACTCGTATCGATCCGCATCAATATCGACCGAGATCAATATCTCTCTGGAGCTTCATGACTGCTGTCACCCCACCCGTCAAGCTCGGCACCACAGATCGGTTCCTGCCGGTCTGGATCATCGCGGCCATGGCCCTCGGCCTCGCTCTCGCGGTGTTCGTCCCCGCCGTCGGGGAAGCGCTGCACGCGTTCGAGATCGGCTCGGTGAGCGTCCCGATCGCCATCGGGTTGCTGGTGATGATGTACCCGGTGCTCGCGAAGGTCCGCTACTCGGATGCCCGAGCGGTCGCGGGGGACCGGAAGCTGCTGATCTCCTCGCTCGTCATGAACTGGCTCGTGGGACCCGCCCTCATGTTCGCCCTCGCCTGGCTGCTGCTGCCGGATCTGCCCGAGTACCGCACCGGGCTCATCATCGTGGGGCTTGCTCGCTGCATCGCGATGGTGTTGATCTGGAACGACCTCGCCTGCGGGGACCGGGAGGCGGCCGCGTTCCTCGTGGCTGTGAACTCCGTGTTCCAGGTCATCATGTTCGGGGCGCTCGGCTGGTTCTACCTGCAGCTGCTCCCATCCTGGCTGGGCCTGCCCACGACCAGCGCGGACTTCTCGTTCTGGGCGATCACGATCAGCGTGCTCGTGTTCCTCGGCATCCCGCTGCTCGCCGGCTACCTGTCCCGCCGCATCGGGGAGTCGGCGAAGGGCCGCGACTGGTACGAGTCGCGGTTCCTACCCAAGGTCGGGCCGTTCGCGCTCTACGGGCTGCTGTTCACGATCGTCATGCTCTTCGCGCTCCAGGGGCAGCAGGTCATCGACCGCCCCTGGGACGTCGCCCGCATCGCCCTGCCGCTGCTCATCTACTTCGCCGTCACGTTCCTCCTCGGCTTCGGGCTCGGGAAGCTCGTGGGGCTCGGTTACGAGCGCACCACGACGCTCGCGTTCACCGCAGCGGGCAACAACTTCGAGCTCGCCATCGCCGTCGCCATCGGCACCTTCGGCGCGACCAGCGGCCAGGCCCTCGCAGGCATCGTCGGCCCGCTGATCGAGGTGCCCGTGCTGGTCGCCCTCGTCTACGTCGCGCTCTGGCTACGCCCACGACTCTTCCCCGCCGCCACAGCCACCCCGGCACCCGCTGCATCGTCGACCACCCTCGTCTGACCCCGCTCCACCCACCTCTTCGAAAGGCCCCTGATGTCCACGAAACCTTCCGTGCTCTTCGTCTGCGTCCACAACGCTGGCCGCTCCCAGATGGCCGCCGGCTACCTCACCGCCCTCGCAGCTGGGCGTATCGAGGTGCTCTCCGCGGGGAGCGAGCCGAAAGACCAGATCAACCCCGTCGCCGTCGAGGCCATGGCCGAGGAGGGCATCGACATCGCCGGCAACACCCCGAAGGTGCTCACCACGGAAGCCGTCCAGGCCTCCGACGTCGTGATCACCATGGGCTGCGGCGATGCCTGCCCCTTCTTCCCCGGCAAGCGCTACGAGGACTGGAAGCTCGACGACCCCGCGGGGCAGGGCATCGAGGCCGTGCGCCCCATCCGCGACGACATCAAGCAGCGCGTCGAAGCGCTCATCGCCGATCTGCTTCCCGAGAAGGCGTAACCGACCATGACCGATCTCAGCCAGCGCCGGGGACTGCCCGGCCTCGCCTACCCCGAAGCCTCCCTCCAGCGCCTCGCGGGCGAGCTGGCCGAGCAGTTCACCGGCATCTTCACTCCCGAAACCGTCGAACGGTACGTGCTCGAGTCCTACGCGGCCCTGCTGCGCACCTCCACCGTCAAAGCGCACCTGGTCACCAACACGACGAGGTTCGCGAAAGACCGCCTCACCGCGCTCGCCCAAGCCAAGGGCGACATCGCCCGCCCCGTGCCGGAAATCCTGTTCCTGTGCGAGCAGAACGCTGGCCGCTCGCAGATGGCCGCGGTCCTCACCCAGGCGCTGGCAGGTGACCAGGTGCACGTGCGCTCCGCGGGTTCCGCACCCGCGAAGACGCTCCACCCGGAAGCGGTCGACGCGATGGCGGAGCTCGGCCTCGACCTCGGCCAGGAGTTCCCGAAGCCCCTCACCGACGATGTCGTGCAGGCCGCGGACGTCGTCATCACGATGGGCTGCGGCGACGCCTGCCCCGTCTACCCGGGCAAGCAGTACCAGGACTGGAACCTCACCGATCCGTCCGGACTGGGTGCCGACGAGGTGCGGGTGATCCGCGAGCAGCTCCACACGCACGTCACCGAGCTGCTCGCGAGCCTCGGTGTCTCCCCCATCGCGCTCGAAGGCTCCCGCGCGTGAGCGTCGAGAACGTCGAGAACGTCGAGAACGTCATCGTCGTCGGCTCCGGCCCTGCCGGGTACACGGCTGCGATCTACCTGGCCCGCGCCGGCCTCTCCCCGGTGCTGCTCACCAGCGCTGTGGAAGCGGGTGGAGCGCTCGTGAACACCACGGAGGTCGAGAATTTCCCGGGCTTCCCGACCGGCGTCCTCGGCCCCGACCTGATGGAGAACATGCGCCAGCAGGCGGAGCGGTTCGGGACGCGCATCGTCGTCGACGACGCCACGGAGTTGCAGCTCGAGGGTCCGGTCAAGACCGTTGAAACCGGCTACTCGGGCACGTTCGAGGCGCACGCCGTGGTGCTCGCCATGGGGTCCGCGTACCGGAAGCTCGGTGTTCCGGGTGAGGAGCGGTTGACCGGGCACGGGGTGTCCTGGTGTGCGACGTGTGACGGGTTCTTCTTCAAGGGTCAAGATATTGCCGTCGTCGGGGGCGGGGACTCCGCATTGGAGGAGGCGATGTTTCTGACTCGCTTCGCGAACAGCGTCACCCTCATCCACCGCCGCGATTCGCTGCGCGCCTCGAAGATCATGCAGAATCGTGCGTTCGCGAACCCCCGCATCACCGTGCGCTGGGACTCGGAGGTGCTCGAAGCGGTCGGCACTGATCACCTCGAATCGTTGCGCCTGCGCGACACGGTCACGGGTGAGCTCGACGAGCTGCCCGCGACGGGGCTGTTCATCGCCGTTGGGCACGACCCCCGCAGCGAGCTCGTCGATGGGCAGGTCGATGTCGACGAGAACCGGTACGTGCGCGTGAGCGCACCCACCACCCACACCTCTCTCCCGGGGGTGTTCGCGGCAGGCGACCTGGTCGACTTCCGGTATCGGCAGGCGATCACCGCTGCGGGCACCGGCTGCGCCGCAGCCCAAGACGCGGAGCACTACCTCGCCTCCGCGGGCCTCGCCACCTACCCGCAGGCCGTCACCGCGCAACTCGACGCGGCCGCCACACCCGTCCGCTAGACCAGGAGTCACCCATGAGCACCTCCTCATCCCTCACCCCAGCATCGACCACCGGGCTCGACGCGTTGCCGGTCGCGATCATCGGCGCGGGGCCAATCGGCCTCGCCGCCGCCGCGCAGCTGCTGGAGCGAGGGCAGGAGGTGGTCGTGTTCGAGGCGGGAGACCAGGCTGGAGCCTCTGTCGCAGCGTGGGGACACACGCGCTTGTTCTCACCGTGGGAGTACCTCGTCGACGAAGCCGCCGCGCGCCTCCTGGATGAGGCCGACTGGAACGCACCACCCGCCAAAACCCTCCCCACCGGGCAGCAGCTCGTCGACGACTATCTCCTGCCGCTCGCCACAGCCCCCGCCCTCGCGGACGGCATCCGCTACGGGCACCGGGTGCTCGCCGTCACGCGCCGCGGCATGGACCGCACCCGCACACGCGGACGCGAACGCGCCCCCTTCGTGCTCCGCACCGAATCCGCCGCCGGAGTGACCGAAACGCTCGCTCGTGCCGTGATCGACGCGTCCGGCACGTACGAGACGAGCAACGCCATCGGCTCCAGCGGCCTCGAGCCCATTGGCGCAGACCAGGTGCGCGAGCACCTCAGCCACGCCCTGCCCGACGTGCTCGGACGCGACCGTGCCCAGTTCGCCGGGAAACGAGTCCTCGTCGTCGGTGCCGGCCACTCCGCCGCGAACACCCTGCTGAAGCTCGCCTCTCTCGCCAAGCGGGAACCTGCCACACAGATCTTCTGGGCCATTCGGGGCGTGCAGCCCGCCCGCGTGTACGGGTCCGCCAATGACGAGCTCGCCGCGCGAGGCGAACTCGGCGGGGCCACCCGAGCGCTCGTGACCTCCGGGCAGGTCCAGCTCCTCGACCAGTTCGAGATCGATGCTCTCGCCCCCGCGGAGGATGGCGGCGTACGAGTTACCGGGCTTCGCGCGGGAGTCGCCGCATCCGTGGACGTCGACGTGATCGTGAATGCGACCGGGTTCCGCCCCAACCTCGACCTGCTGCGCGAACTCCGACTTGACCTCGACACCGTCGTGGAAGCACCCCGAGCGCTCGCACCGCTGATCGACCCGAACGCGCACTCTTGCGGCACCGTCTACCCACACGGCGTGGACGAGCTCACGCACCCAGAACCCGGCTTCTACATAGCCGGCATGAAGAGCTACGGCCGCGCCCCCACTTTCCTGCTCCTCACCGGGTACGAGCAAGTGCGATCCATCGCGGACGAGCTCGCCGGACACCACGAGCAAGCGCGCCTCGTCACCCTCGTCCTCCCGGAAACCGGCGTGTGCTCGACCGGCACGCCTGAGGAGAGCGACGGCGTGAGCTGCGGGGTACCCGAGCCAATCAACGCTGGCCGGCAGGCAGCAGCAGTGTCAGCGTCTGGCTGCTGCGCCTAACCGGAAACCGTGTGCGACGTGCAGCAGGCGCAGGATCCGCGGACTTGGTCCTCGCGAGCGGAAGTAATACTCACCGAATATTGCTCGGTACCAGTACCAGCAGCGACCTCCTGTTCGAGTTCGACGCGGGCGGTGAGTTCCAGTGGGAGCCCGCCTACAGCATCGCGCCCACGAACTCCGCGCCGATCCTGCGCCAGCACGAGGGCGAGCGTGAGTTTGAGATTGCAAAGTGGGGGTTTCGGCCGTCCTGGGCGAAGGCCGGCGGCCCGCCCCGCATCAACGCTCGACTGGAGACCGTGGCGACCAACGGCCTGTTTCGTGGCGCGTTCGCGGGGAGCCGCTGCATCGTGCCGATGAGCGGCTACTACGAGTGGGAAGAAGTGGAAGACGGCAAGCAGCCGTACTTCATCTCCTCCCGCGCAACCGTGCTGGCCGCAGCAGGGCTGCAAGCCGCGTACAAGGACGAGAACGACGAGTGGCGCTCAACGTTCACGATCATCACCCGCGAAGCCAAGGACGCCTCTGGGGAGATCCACGACCGTATGCCCGTGTTCCTCGAACCGGAGATGTTCGACCGGTGGATCAGCGCCGAGAAGATCGAGCACAAGGACGCGATGCTGCACGAGCTCGACGAGACGTCGGCGGCCGTGGCCGCGACGATCACCACGCGTCCGGTTTCTCGAGCCGTGAACAACGTCCGGAAGCTCGACCGCACCGATGCCAGCCTCATCGAACCCATCACGCTCTAGCGGTTGCCGGGCGACGTCGTGAGCGAGGCGGTGCGGGTTTACACAACCGGGGAGCGCTGCGTGCGCTGCAAGCTCACCAAGAAGGCCATGGCCGCCAAAGGGGTCGAGTTCGTCGAGGTGGACGTCACCCTGGACGAGAACGCGGCAGCACGCAGCTACATCATGGACGAGCTCGGGTACTCGGAAGCGCCGGTCGTGGTCGTCGACGACGAGGACCACTGGTCAGGGTTCCGGCCCGACCAGATCAACCGCCTCGCAAAACGGGTGTCCGCTCACGTCCCGTGAACCATCGAATGCGGCATGACGGTCACGTGCACCGCGGCGAGGCTGACGGTATGAGACAAGCACGTCGACGAACACATCGTTCAAGTGTGTGGTTGACCATGCACACCGTGGAACTAGCGCAGTGAGTGCAGGGGGGTCCCATCAACTGCGTAGTAGTTCGCCGGGGCGAGCTGCGAAAGAGGTATCCAGCCGGAGCTGGTTGGTTCTGTGAGTTGCGCAGCGGTTGCGCGGAGCTGCACAGCGAGTTCTGGTTGCTCGTCCACTCTGAGGATCAGCGCATAGATGGTTGCAAGGATGTGGACGCAGGTTCGAGTCCGCGCTCGACACGTACATGTTGCAGACAGGGTCTCGAGCGGTTCGGCTACGGGGACGCTGAGGGCGTTGAGGTCATCGGCGAGCGAGTCGGGCAGATCGCCGATGACTGCACCTGCGTGTGCTTCTCTTGCTCGGAGAAAGAGCGGTGCGGCGGCGGTGTTCTGTGATTTGTTCCAGGCCGGAACGGTGAGGTGCACGTGTGCTGCGGACGCTCCGTCGGTAACCGTTCCGGTGATGGTCTGTGCCTCGATGAGGATGGTGACGTGCTGATTGCGGGCGAGGGTGCGTGCTTTCGGCAGGTGGGGGTTGGGTGCCCGGCCAGAGCGTTCGATGGTGCGTAGCCAGGCTCTTCCCCAGTGGGTGGCGCCAAATTCTGTTGGTTGCATTAGGACACCTCGGCCGTGTTCAGATCAAGGATGTTTCGCAGTTCGCGGTCGGGAAGCGCGGCGAGGGCGGTTGTAGGGTCGCCGGTGATCGTGTCGGCGATTCCTTGTTTCTCGTGGTGCATTCTGTCGATGTGGTCTTCGATGGTGCCCTCGGTGATGAGGGTGTGCACAGTGAGGGTCTGTGTCTGACCTATTCGGTGCGCTCGCGCTGTCGCTTGTTCCTCCACGGCGGGGTTCCACCATCGATCGAAGTGCAGGACGTGTGATGCTCGGGTCAGGTTCAAGCCGAACCCCGCAGCGCGGAGGCTGAGGACCAGGATTGGTGGAGAGTCATCGTCTTCCTGGAAAGCGCGGACAAGTTCGTCGCGACGTGCTGCGGAGAGTCCGCCATGCAGGAAGGGAATCCTGGTTTTCTGGATCGCCTGTTCGAGGCCGGTCGAGAGGAGATCGCCCATCGCTCGATACTGAGTGAAGACGAGGGCGCGTTCTCCGTCGTCGACGATCTCCGCGAGCATCTCCATCGCACGGTCGTACTTTCCGGACCGTCCTGGTTCTGCCGTCGATGCTCCCTGGTATTGAGCAGGGTGGTTACAGATTTGTTTGAGGGCTGTGATGAGCGCGAGCACTCGGCCGCTGCGCCCTATTCCTGAGCCGAGGCCGTCGTTCGTGAACGCTTGGTCGACGGTTCTGCGATAGAGCGCTATTTGCTCATTGGTGAGTGTGCAGACGACGGTGCTGTCCAGTCGCGGGGGGAGCTCAGTGGCGACTTGGGCTTTGGTGCGACGAAGCATGTGCGGTTGTACGAGCTTGCTCAGTGTTGTCGCTGCGGTCGTTGATCGGCGTTGTTGGATGGGAGCTACGAAGCGCTGCCGGAATCGTGCGCGCGGTCCCAGCAGGGCGGGATTGGTCACTGAGAAGATGGACCATAGTTCGTCTAGGTTGTTCTCCACGGGCGTGCCGGTCATGGCAATCCTGCACGTGGACTTGAGCTGCAGGGCGGCTCGTGTGACTTCAGCCGTTGGGTTTTTGAGTTGCTGCGCTTCGTCGAAGATGACCACGTCCCACTCCGTGCTGTTCACGGCAGGGTCAGAGCGCAGGAGCGGATAGCTCGTGATCACGACGGTTCCGGGTGCGAATGACGCCGGTAGGTGTCGGTCGGTGCCGTGGTATCTCAGGACGGGAGTGGTGGGCGAGAACCGCTGAATTTCGCGCCGCCAGTTGCCGATGAGGGATGTGGGGCACACAACAAGGTGCGGTGTGGCGGATCGACGGGTGGCCAGGACACTGATCGATTGGAGCGTCTTTCCCAACCCCATCTCGTCCGCCAGTATCGCCCCCGCGCCGAGCTGCGCCCGATCACGCAACCATGCAACCCCGTAGTTTTGATAGGGGCGGAGGTCGGCTTGAATGACTCCGCTGCGAAGCAGTCGGGACGATGAGACTGCAAGTCGAAAGGCATGCAGCAGGACGGCGGGCGCCATGATCGAGGTTTCGTCGGCATCGAGGATTGCGTGGCCCGCCGGAGGGATTTGCTCAACGAGCCGCCCCCATCCGGCAGAGGGCTCTTCATGCAGGGTGATACGACTCGCTTCCTTCCAAGCGAGTACCGACTGCTCGAAGTGCCTGTACGAGTCGATGTCATCCAGGGTGCGCGCGGCTTCGGCCACGTCGGTGAGGACCACGGCGACGTCTTTAGCGACGACTGAGGCCCCATCCGGGATAGCGAGGCGGATGCTCGCGGCCCGGCCGACGAGGTTCGTGGCCTCGACGAGCGCTGACGCGACGTCGCTTGGGCCCCACCACGCGATCGCATTCTCTGACGGAACGAACGTGGCCTGTAGCGGAATTGGGGCTGCGGTGGGCAGGGGGATCATCTCATCTCGGCTTGGTGAACGGTAGCGATGCTGGTGCGGGCGGCTGCGTTACTTGACTGCGACGGTCTGCTTCTGTGCAGTCTGCGCCAATGCCCTCGGGGTTCGTGTCACGAACAAGCTGACGACCGACACGCACACAGCCAATACGGCCGCCGCGACGAATGCTGGGGCCATAGCGTTTGTGAGCTGCAAGGCTTCGGAGTCTCCCGATACGGCTGGGGCGTTGGCTGCGCGGGTAGCTGTCTGGAAGACAGCGACGAGGACCGCGAGAACGATCGGGCCGCCGAGCTGCTGCATCGTGTTGTACGTGCTGGATGCCGCGCCGTAGTTCGTGGAACCAACATCTGCGCCGGCCATCTCAGTCGCCGGAATGAGCGTGCAGGCCATCCCGACACCGACCAGCACCAACGGCCCGAAGATCGACACCCAGTACGTGCTGTCCGGGGTCAACCCCGTCAGCAACAGGTAGCCGACAACCAATAGGACGCTGCCGAGCACCATCGTCCATCGTTCGCCGATACGGCGCATGAGCGTACCCACGAAGAACGATGCCGCGACAAGCGCGAAACCGGTCGCAAGGAATGACACCCCTGTTATGAGCGGTGAGAACCCGAGCGGTCCCTGCACGAAGATCGTCAGGAAGAATGACATTCCGATCATGGTTCCGGTGACGAGGACCGCAGACAAGTACGCTGCGACGCGATTGCGGCTTCCGAACAGGCTCAGCGGCATGATTGGCTGTGCTGCGCGGCGTTCGATGAGAACGAAAGCGGCAAAGAGGATTGCCCCGACTGTCAGGGGAATCCAGGCGACGGGCGAAGCCAAACCGGACTCACCAATCTGCGACAAACCGTAGACGAGGAAACCAACGCCCAGTGCAGAGGTGACCGCTCCTGGAATGTCGAACTTGCCGCGCTTGGTGTCCTGTTCCTGGAGGTAGATCAGGGCAAGAATGAAGACCACGATCCCCACTGGAACGTTCACGAACATCACCCACCGCCATGACAGTCCCGTTGCGAGGACGCCACCCAGGAGTAGGCCGACGACCGCGCCGGAGCTCGACGCCGAGGCTGAGATGGTGATTGCCTTCGTCCGTTCGGCACCAGCGGCGAACAGTCCGAAGATCAGGGCCAAGCAGTTCGGCATGGCTAACGCGGCGCCGACGCCTTGGAGGGCTCGGCAGGTGAGGAACCACCAGTCGCTTGTGGCAAATCCTCCGGCGAGTGAGGCGACGGTGAATACGGCGACTCCGACGAGGAACATTCGGCGGCGACCGAATGTGTCGCCAAAGCGGCCTCCGAGAAGCATCAAGCCACCCAGAGCTAGGCCGTAGGCGTTCACCACCCAGGCAAGCCCGCCGTCGGTGAAGTTCAGTTCTTGTCCGATCGAGGGCAGCGCCACCGTGACGATCATCAGGTCGATGGTGAGCATGAGCTGCATCACCACAATGATCGCGAGTGCTGTCCCCTTGCGATCCGTTCTTCCGGAAATTGCGGCGCGGTCGGAATCTGTGCTCTGCATTTGGGGAACCTCCGTGTCGTAAGACTCCGCGGCCGGTTCGTGGCTCGCTGAAGCACCGTGACTGTATCGACTCGACTGGCTCCAGTGCACATGAAATCGAGACTTGACTTATCGCAGAAAACCCATCGGGCCATTCTCAAAAAAGTGGTTCTGATCGGGGTTTTATTCATGTGAAACTAGTTGGAAGTTCTGTTACCTTCTCCGGTGTAGGTCGGGTGCCCTCTCGCGTACGAAGCGAGCGCCCGCTTCGAAAGGACGAACATGCGAGCACTTGTTACAGGAGCGACCGGCACCGTTGGACGGCTCGTCGTGCCTCATCTCCTAGAAGCCGGAGTGGCTGTGCGTGCGCTCACGCGGCGGCCGGAAACGGCGAATCTGCCCACGGGTGTCGAGGTAATTGCCGGTGACCTGGTGAACCCTGACAGCCTGGCCCCCGCTTTCGATGCCGTCGACGTCGTCTTTCTCATTGCGGCGGACGATCAAACCGAGGCGGTGACTGAGATAGCCAGAGAGGCCGGCGTATCTCGGATCGTGACCCTCTCGTCCGCCAGCGCTGGCTTCCAGGACAATCCCGGAGGTAATTACCACCGGGATTTCGAGCTCGCCGTGGAACGTTCACAGCTCGACTGGACGCACATCCGGCCCGGGATGTTCGCAACGAACCTTCTCGACTGGGCCGAGGTGATCAAGACAAGCCGAACGGTTCGAGCGCCGTTCGACAACGCTCGGCAGGCTCCTGTCCATGAGGAAGACGTCGCCGCGGTCGTCGCCGCCGCCATCACGTCGAACGCCCACATCGGTGCCGTCTATACGCTTTCTGGTCCCGATTCGCTGACGAAATCAGAACAAATCGCAGCGATCAGCGCTGCGATTGGTGAGCCCGTTCAGTACGAGGAAATCACGCCCGAGCAGTGGAGAACGGAGAACCCGCACCTGCCGAGCTACGTCGGTGACTGGCTTCTCGGATACTGGCAGAACGCCCTCGCCGCGCCGGAACCCGTGCTGCCGGACGTCCCCAACGTGCTCGGGCGGCCCGCAACTCCGCTCCTCGCCTGGGCTCGGGACCACAAGGAAGAGTTTCTCTGAGGCAAGCCCGTCGAAAACGTCTAGACAATGATCGATTCCGGAGAGTCTCGAACAGTCCGCACACTGGTGACATCGCGACGAGGAGCGTGAGCTGGTAGCGCGACCGACCACCTGGCACTGCTGTGCGTCAGTCGAGGCTCTTGATCACTGTCGCTGGCGCCCCTCCGACGACCGTGCGCGGGGCTACGTCGTGCGTGACGACTGCTCCTGCCGCGACCACAGCATCGTCGCCGATCGTGACGCCTTGCATGATGAGTGCTGAGGCTCCGATCCAGACGTTTTTGCCGATCCGGATCGGCGCGGAGGTGACCTCCGTGCGCCGACGAGCGGGATCGACGGGATGCCCCGAGGTGAGCAGGCTCACGCTGGGGCCGAGCATCACGTCGTCGCCGATCTCGATCCCGCCGATGTCGTTGAGCCGGCATCCCTGATTAATGAACACGTTCTTGCCGATCCGAATGTTCACACCGTGGTCGGTGTAGACGGGTGGGATGAGGTTGAAGGAGTCATTGACCGGCTGCCCAATGAGGTCGCTCCACGTCGCTCGGACCTCGTCCTGCTGTTCGTACGGCAGCGCGTTGAGTTGCTCTGTCAGTCGAATCGCTCGTTGAACCCGCGCAGCAAATCCCATGAATCTCTCCTCTTTTCACAACACTCTGTGGACTCATGAGAGCCAACCAGTGCAGGCTTGCTGGATCAAACAACCGTTGAACGTCGTGTCGCACAACTGCTGGTTGTCTTTAGGGTTGAGGAATGGATCTTGAGGCAGTGCGCACCTTCGTCGCGGTCGCAGACGCCGAGCAGTTCCAGGCAGCGGCTGACGATCTAGGGCTCACTCAGCAAGCAGTGTCGAAGCGGGTCGCGAAGCTTGAACGCGACCTCGGCGTCAGCCTGCTCGATCGCACGGCCCGGCGAGCGCGACTCAGCGTTGATGGACAGGTCTTTCTCCCGCACGCGCGCAACCTCCTCAAGGCGGCATCGCGTGCGGAGGAATCGGTGCAGACCATGAAGCGCGCGTTCCGCGTCGACGTCTTGAACACCAGGACAGCCCCTGCGACGCATCTGCGGGAGTTTCACCGCTTGCAGCCCGAGGGTGAACTCGATGTCGTCACACTGCCCGACGCGGACACCGCTGCCGCGATCGCTGCGGTCCTCGACGGCACGATCGACGCAACGTTCCGAGCCCTCACGGATTCCACGGTCTGCGTTCCCCCATCGATTCGAGCTGAGCGGGTGATCGAGGATCGCCACGAGCTGCTCGTGGGGCCGCGACACCCGCTGGCCAACTCCGTCACCGTCACGCTCGCGGATGTCCGGGCGTACCGAATCTGGATGCCCGGTATGCGCGCAAACACCGAGTGGGGAAACTATTACGCAGAGCTCAGCCACGACTTTGGCCTGCGGATCGACACCGTGGGGCCGAGCTTCGGCGTCGACTCGCTGCTTGATGAACTTGCCGAGTCGGCGAGCCTCTCAACGCTCGTTGGTGAAGGGTCGCGGTACCTCTGGCCCGAGTCATACGACCTGCGGCGCATGCCAATCGTCGATCCCACGCCGGTCTACCCACATTCGATCCTGTGGCGAGCCGACAACCCGCATCCAGTTCTCGCAGCCTTCCTCGAGCACATGCGCGGCCGGCGCCGGCCACCAACGTCAGACACGACCTGGGCACCGTCATGGAGGCACCGGACGGGAACTGGGTTGCCGCGAACCACGTCATGACCAGCAACGCTCTGCCTCCGCGCGCATCCGGAGTCGAGCGTTGCCAGAGACCCTTGGGAAGCCGATAGGGCGCAGCGCGGAGGCTAGGTTCTCCTGCTGCAGGCGCGCTCGGCTTCGCGTGCACACGTGCACAAGTGCACACGTGCACTGGCAGGGAGGTCGGCGTCGGATCACGGGGCGCACGCCACAGTGGATCGTGCAGTATGGGCCGGTTGATGTTGTCGTCAGCTGACGACTTTCTTGGGGTTGAGTGCTGCGATCACGAGGGCGAGTCCGGTGAGGCCGGCTGCGGTCCACACTGGGCCTAGCGTGCCGGCTCCGCCCGCGAGGGCTGCTCCGCCGAGGATTGGTCCCGTGGCGGCTCCGATGTTGAGTGCTGCGGTGGCGTAGGAGCCGCCCATGGTTGGTGCGTTCGCTGCTGCGTAGAGCACTCGAGCGATGAGGGTGCTGCCGACGCCGAAGGAGAGAACTCCTTGGGTAAAGACGAGGATGAGCAGCGCGGTGGGGTGCGATGCGAGCAGTGCCAGCGCGATCCATCCGAGAAGCAGTAGCGGGCCGCCGAACGCGATGACGGCTCCTGGTCGGTGATCGGAGAGTCGACCGGCGAGTGAGACGCCGATGAAGGACCCGACCCCGAAAAGTACGAGCACCACTGAGATCCAGGTTTCGTTGAGGCCTGCGGTGTCGGTCACGACGGGGGCGAGGAAGGTGAATGCGGCGAAGGTGCCGCCGTTGATGAGGGCTCCGAGTGTCATCGTGAGCAGGAGTCGAGGTGTGCGCAGTTGGCTGAGTTCGGCTCGCAGTCGTGGAGGTGTTGCCTGTTGTTCTGGCTGCTTCCGTATCCCGCGGAGGATGCCGATGGCGGCGGGGATGCAGAGCAGCGCGACGGTCCAGAACGTTGTGCGCCAACCGAGCGCGGTACCGAGAAGGGCTCCCGCGGGAACGCCGGCGACGGTTGCGATTGTGGTTCCTGACAACAGGATGGCGAGTGCGCGTCCTTTCCGGTCCGCAGGGACAAGCGTGGTTGCTGTGGCGAGTGCCACTGCGAGGAAGCCAGCGTTCGCGAGGGCGCTGAGGACACGAGTTGCGAGAAGGAGGGCGAAGTCGGGGGTGGCCGCGCCGACGATGTGGCAGGCGGTGAACACGATGAGGCAGACGAGCAGGACCGCCCGTGGGGGCCAGCGGCGCGCGAACGCGGCCATCAGGGGTGCGCCGATGACCATTCCGCTGGCGAACGCGGAGGTCAGGAGGCCTGCGACGCCGATGGTGACGTCGAGGTCAGTGGCGATAGCGGGCAGGAGTCCCGCGAGCATGAATTCTGAGGTGCCCATGACGAAGACCGCCAGGGCAAGCATGTAGAGGGCGAGAGGCATCGAGTGCTCCGTGGTGAGTGATCAGCAGAAGAATCTTCTGGTCACCATGGCCAGCGCGCCGGAGCTTGCCGAGCAGGCCCGCTCAGAAGCGCGGGCTGGTGTGCTCAGTGATGTGCGGGGCTGGCGGTGTGACCGACAACCCCTGACCTGTCTGACTCGGGACTCGACATGCCCCGAATGCTACACGCGGGACGCCTGCGCGTAGCCAGCAAGAAGGGGCTCCGCTGCGCGCATCGAGCAGCAACGTCACACGCAGGAGGGAGCCGTGTCCACACCTCGGGCCGGCTCGCCGAAGCTGGCCACAACTCGGACCGGAGTCGCGCGCCGCGCTCAGAGTCGCGTGATCGGAACCGTCATCCCATGGAGTGCTGGAGGGTGGGTCCCCTGCTCGACCTCCGGGGGCAGCTCCGCCTCGACCGGCTCGGCGGTTTGGAGTCGTCGGTAGAGCGTTGCGCGTGAGATGCCGAGATTGCGGGCAACTTCGGCCACTGGCACGTCGGCGGCGACCAGGTGGGCTGCGTTGCGTAGTTGGCTGTCGGTGATCTTCCGTGGCCGGCCTCCGAGATTGGCTCCAGCTGCTCGTCGCTTGCTGACCGAGTCCAAGACGCGTTCGCGTTTGATCTCCAGTTCCATCTGCGCGAGGGCGGCCATGACGGTAAACACCATCGATCCCATGGGGGTTGAGGTGTCGACGTCTCCCCCACCGAGATTCAGCACCCGAAGTGCGACACCCTCTGCGCGCAGCTCTTCGGCCAGTGTCAGCATGTTGCCGGTCGAGCGGCCCAGCCGGTCGAGGGTCGTGACGACGAACGTGTCACCGTCCTCCAGTGCACGCAGGGCCTTATCGAGGGCGGGGCGTGATGCGTGGGCGCCTGAGGCTCCTCGATCGATGTAGAGGTCGTCCGTGCGAACGCCGCCCCCTCGAAGGTCGACCTCTTGCCGGTCGGTGTCTTGGTGTCGGGTCGAGACGCGGGCATAGCCGATGAGTTTGGGCACAGTTCTCCTGTCGCGAAACCAACGGTGAAGACCCGACTCTAGTGGCGTGGCTGTGACACATAGTTATGAGAATCGTGTGTCGCGGATTTCCGGGACCCACTCCCCTGGTTCGTTGTCTCAGTCGCGGCGTCTCAAAACCCTAGGGTTGTGAGAACTCCCATCTGCGGCCGCGGCGTCCCCCGAACTTGGGAACCACGACTGTGGTCATGTAGAGCTCGCGTTGCAGTTCGATCGCGAGGGTCAGGCCTTGCTGGCACCACGTGTCCAGTGCGTCGAGGTTGGTGCACTCTGTGAAGGGGTTGCCCAGCTCTTCCCAGCGGGCCGCCCAATGGCGGAGACGATCAGCCATGTTCGGTGTGATGTTGAAGTGTTCGGGGTCGGCACCTCCACCGTCTGAAAAAAGGAAGCAGCCGGTGCCCCACTCCGGTGAGAGGCGCAAGCAACGAAGCTTGCCAGCCCTGCGCAGCGCGGCGTGCTTGATGGCGTCGGCGTCAGAGATGCCGTCGGGGGCGATGAGCTCGACTTGGGTCACTGGGTCCAGGAGGCGGTGTGACATATCCCCACTCAACACCACGCGGCGCCGTGCTCGGTCGGTCGATTCGCGCCCCGCGCCTGATTGGGTGCTCCCCCGGCCTCCTGGCCCTCGTGAGACATTGCAAGAGGTTTCGGTGCGCGCGGACATCTCATGAGCGATCGCTCTTGAGTCCGACGTAGCGTCGTAGCGTGCACTGAGCTCATGAACTTCACCGCACTCACTCGCGCTCGCTCTGATGTCCCCGGGTTGTCCTATGCTCAGGCTTTGAAGGGGTCGGGGTGCCGCTGGCGTGGTGTCGCCGCGATCATTACCGGGTTGGGGATTTTTGCGTTCCTCGTCTTCGTTGCGAGTGCTCCCGTCGCGATTGCGCTCGACATGCTGCTGGGGCAGGCGCCGTTCGATCCCGATGATCCCAGCATCACTATTGGGCTGTGGGCTGGGGGAAATCTCCTGATCGCTGCGATGATCCCCGTAGCCGGTCTGCTGCAGTGGGCGTTCTATGGTGTTCGTCCCGGTGCGCTGTCTTCACTGCTCGGGCGCTTCCGTTGGGGATGGTGTGCAAAGATGGCGGCTTTCTTTCTGCCGTTCTGGCTCCTCGTCTCCGTGGTCGTGAACTTCGCAGCACCTGCTGGTGCCCCAGTCTTGTCTGGGGCGAACCTGATGCTTGTCGGAATTGCTCTGGTGACGATTCCCCTGCAGTCGGCAGGCGAGGAGTATCTCTTCCGCGGTTTGTTCTTTCGGGCTGTCGGGTCGTTTTTTGCTCGGCGCTGGGTGGCGATTGTGTCGGCGCTCGTGCTGACGTCTGTGGGGTTTGCTGTGTTCCACGCTCCGAGCAGTGGGTGGGCGCTGGGGTATTACGTCGTCGTGGGAGTGTGTTTCGCTGTCTTGACGCAGCTCACGGGTGGACTCGAAGCCAGTTCGTTGGCTCATGCCACGGGCAACACCATGCTCACGCTGCCTATTGTTCTCAGCGGCAACCTGGACAATCTGACGGTCGTCTCCGGGCCTCTTCTGATGGTCCCCATGATCGCAATGGTGCTAGCGACCGTTGTCCTCGGGTGGTGGGGTCGACGACGTGAGATGACGGGTCGCGCGGATCCAGCGGCAACCAGTTAGGTGACCTGCGCTCTCCCTGGCCACGTGCCCACAGGCGCAACCCTCCGCGGAGGCTCAGTCGCGCTACTTGACTCCGCCCCTACGTCATAGTTTGTACTTGGTTGCATGCGTCATTCCCGCGGCAAGCATCAACTCGGACTCGACTGGAGCCCTCGACTTCGACGACCGGGCGAGCAGTGAGGAGCAACGAATTAAGTTCTCTCGCCGGAGTCACCACCCGAACCCTGCGCCATTACCACCAGATCGGGGTCCTTGATGAGCCACCGCGAAGTGCGAACGGATACCGGCAGTACGACGTCCACGACCTCATCCGTGTGCTGCGAATCCGCCAACTCGCTGCCCTCGGGGTCTCACTGGACCGGATGCCGAGCTTGCTCGAAGACGCGACTGCGGACGCTCCAGAGATGCTCGAGCAGCTTGACACCGAACTCACTACAGAGATCGAGCGGCTCTGTTCGCGGCGCACCCTCGTCGCCCAGCTTCGCGCGCAGCCCATGTCTCCGGATCTCCCCCTCGAGCTCGCCCCCTTGCTCGCTGCGGTGATGGGCCAGTCGTCCTCCAACATTGAACGGATGGACCGGGATCAGACTGTGCTCCTGGCGCACCTCGCCGACCGCGACGGGATGGCGAGCTTGACCGCACTCTACGAACGACTGAGCCATCCGGAGTTACTCCCCTCACTCATCGAGAGCACCAGCGCGTTCTCCCGACTTGGAGAGCACACTACGGACGATGAACTCGATACCCTCGTGACCCACTTCGTCGACACCTTCGCAACGGTCATCGAGGCGCATAGCGACATCTCGGCCAGCCTCGACAGTCGAGGCGCCACAGGGCTCTTCGACGAATACACGGCAACAACGCTCAATGCGACACAACGGCGCGCGCTCGTGGCCACCGTCGAGCGTCTCGAAGCGCGCGAGCCTAGGGGCGCCAACTGATCGGCCTGTCGAAGAGCGCCATAGGTAGCACGTACGCCTCCTGCTCCTACTGGACCGGCTCTGGTTCAGGTCGCGTCAGTTCACCGCAGTTCCGCTCGACATCACGACTGTCGTCGTCGTGCGACTTGCGGTCGCGAGCCCAACCATCTGGAACTTTCTCGACAAGCGTCGAACCAGGGGGAGTTTAACGAGCGACCACAGACCGAATTTCACACTCACGTGACGTTATCGACCGGACTCCGATCCTGCCCGGAACAGCGGCGACGCGCGAGACACTCCCACTGCCCTGGAAGGAACATCATGCGCAGATTCTCACGATTCGTGCCCCGCGGCCGACGTTCGCCGAGGAGCGCCACCGGCACCTCAACCGATGGGATGTGTGTCCCGAGAGAGCACAGCGCCGCATCGCCCGACTCGCCTCCCCGCCCACCGGTCCCCCATGTCGACGCCCCTGGGCACGACGAAGTCATGGTCGGTGGCGCCGCCGTCCAGTCTTACGCGCCAGACGACGGAGAGGGGCGAGGTCGTCGACCGACAAGCGTCGGAGTGATGTGGACGGACCAATTCGGTCGGATCGCGACCCGCGCGGTGCAGGGGCTCGTGGTCGTCACTGCGGCCGCGTTGCTCATCTGGGGTGGCCGCGAGATCGCGATCGTCATCATCCCGGTCCTGCTCGCGCTGATCGTCTCGTCGGCGACGTGGCCGCTCATCAAGGTCCTCACCTCGAACGGGTGGCCGCGGGCTCTGGCCACTGTCCTCCTCCTGCTGGCGCTGATCGTGTTCCTCGGAGGAGCCCTCGCGCTCGTCGTGCTCTTCGTCAGCAACCAGTGGGAAGAGCTTTCCGATCAAGCCGTGCAGGGCTTCAACCAGTTGGTCGACTGGGCGAATCGCACGTTCCCACTCACGATCGACCAAGACCAGATCAACGACTGGATCGCGCAAGCGCAGGACTTCATCTTCTCGAATCAGTTTGGATCGGTTGCGGCCAGCGGTCTCACGACCGGCATCTCGTCTGTGGCAGCATTCGCGACCAGTACCGTCCTCTTCGTCGTCATACTGTTCTTCTTCATGAAGGACGGGCCCGTTATCTGGGGCTTCCTGACCAAGGCTGTGACCGGAGCAAAGCGGCGACGCGTGCATCTCATGGGGTCTCGGGCCGTGCACGTCATGGGTGGCTATGTGCGAGGGACGGTCATCGTCGCGTTCGTTGACGCAGTGTTCATCGGCGTCGGACTGCTCATCATCGGCGTGCCGCTCGCGTTCCCACTTGCGGTCCTCGTCTTCATCCTGGCGTTCATCCCGATCGTGGGTGCAACCCTGGCTGGCGTGATCGCCGCGCTCGTCACCCTCGTCACCAACGGACTCGTCCCCGCAGTTGTTGTCGTCGGCATCGTCGTACTCGTCAATCAGCTCGAGGGGAACTTCCTGCAACCCATCGTGCTCGGCAGGTCGCTAAGGCTGCACGAACTCGTCGTGCTCATTGCCCTCGCAGTCGGGACCGTGCTGGGCAACATCGTTGGCACGCTACTCGCTGTGCCGATCACCGCCGTCGGCTGGGCGCTCATCCGCGCCTGGCATGAACCGCTCGAGAAACTGCAGGACGAGGCGTTGCTGGAAGACGCCGTCCTACAGCGCCTCCCGTGGCTACAAGCGGGCGAACCGAGACAATCCGACGACACAACGGTCGAGAACTTGTAAGTCCGTGGGGTCGACAGGTGAGAAATTCGTCCCCCTGGACTGCCCAACGAGCGATGGGTGAACGTCGTGCAGGCTGTGTATCACGGCTCCAGTGTTCTGAATCCGCCACCCATGAGTTTCGCGAAGCGGGGTGACGGCAACGTTTTCTCGATCATGATGCTGTGATGGTGAGCAGTGAACCGAAGGAGCACATTCTGCGCCTGGCTTCCGGCTCGTTGCGACAGGGGCGTCGCGTGCAGTGGTGCTGGCGGAATCGTAATTACTGGGGTCGAAAACGGACTTCGTCTCACGGTGGTACCCGATGGCGGCGAGCTTCGAAACAACGCCGTTCAGGTGTTGGAGAACGTGTACGCAACTGGTGCTCGAGCCTCGCCGGTTCCGGATAGCGTCATGTCTCATAACCCTCCTGTCGCGAAATGTATGGGTTTCGCGACTGGAACCCGCCGTGTGTCCTGCAGAGACGCTATGGACGCCCAAGGGACTGGAAGTTCCAGCCGCCTCTTCTCCATTGAGTGGGGTCGAGCACGTTTCTTCCGTCGATGATGTTCTTGTTGGCAACGAGCGGCGCGAGCTCTTCGGGGCGCATGTCTCGGTACTGGTTCCATTCGGTGAGCAGCAGCACGATGTCGGCGTGTTCAACGGCTTTGGCGAGGGAATCGACGAAGCTCAACTGCGGGTGCTTCTGCTGCGCGTTGTGGATGGCGTGGGGGTCGGTTGCCGTGACGGTGGCGCCAAGACCGTGGAGCTGCACGGCGATGTCGAGTGCTGGAGAGTCGCGAATGTCGTCTGATTCAGGCTTGAAGGCAAGGCCGAGTATCGCCACTCGCTTCTGGAAGGCTCGGCCGCCGAGCGCTTCGATGGTCATCTCGACGAGATGCTGGCGGCGGCGCAGGTTGATGGTGTCGATCTCCTTCAAGAAGTTCAACGACTCCCCCCGCCCGAGTTCTTCGGCGCGGGCGACGAAGGCGCGGATGTCCTTCGGGAGGCAGCCGCCACCGAATCCGATGCCGGCGTTCAGGAAGCGGCGGCCGATGCGGGTGTCGTATCCGATGGCGTCGGCGAGCTCGGTGATGTTGGCACCGGTGACTTCGGTGATTTCCGAGATCGCGTTGATGAACGAGATCTTCGTGGCGAGGAAGGCGTTCGCGGAGATCTTGACGAGCTCGGCGGTGGCGTAGTCGGTGACGACGAGCGGGGTGTGCTCGCTGAGCGCTTTGGCGTAGACCTTCCGAAGAGTCTGCGCGCTCCAGTCGCCAGCCGTGGGCTCCGGTGCGACGCCGAACACCAACCGGTCCGGTGAGATCGTGTCCTGGACCGCGAATCCCTCGCGGAGGAACTCCGGGTTCCACGCCAGTTCAGCCCCAGGGGCTGCCGCACGGATTTTCGCGGCAAGTCGTGCCGCGGTTCCGACGGGGACGGTGGATTTGCCCACGACGAGATCGCCCGGCTTCAGGAAAGGGATGAGGGCGTCGATTGCGGCGTTGACGTAGGTCATGTCGGCGCTGTGCGAACCCTGCTTCTGGGGTGTGCCGACTGCGATGAAATGCACGGTGGTATCGGCAACGGCGCTCATGTTGGTGGTGAATTCGAGTCGCCCGGACGCGGTTGCGCTTTTCAGGATCTCAGGCAGTCCCGGTTCATAGAACGGTGCCTGCCCGGAGGACAGGGTATCGATCTTGGCTTGGTCGATATCGACCCCGACGACCTCGTGGCCGAGTTCGGCCATGCACGGCGCGTGGACGGCACCGAGGTAGCCGAGACCGATGACGGACAGCTTCATCGTTGTCCTTCCGAGGCTGAGGTCTCCCACCCTGCACGGGTGAGCGATGTGAGGGCTCGAGCGGAGAGTTCATCAGCCATGGCCGCGTCACGCACCCAGCTCGCGGCGAGTGCCGTCAGGAACAGGTCCCGGGCCCGGACTTCGCGGCGTGCGCTTCCTTCGGCCTGAGCAGCCTGAAGGAACTCATCTGTGGTGGTGATGAACCCCTGGCACGTGACGGCGAGCGGGGAGGAGGTCGTTGTTGTGGCTGCCCTCAGCGGTTCCGGGAGGCCATCGAACGCCCCAGCCCAGTCGGCAAGTGCGTCTAGCCAGCGTTCGAGTGCGTCGGCCGCGTTCGGGGCCTCCGCTCGGATGGTGTCCATCTGGGCGACCAGGGCGTCGTCGCGCGCACTCAGCAGCGCGGCGAGCAGAGCCTCGCGGGTCGGGAAGTGCCGGTACAGCGTTCCCGACCCGACACCGGCTTGCTTGGCGATGGCATCCAGTGAACCGGACACACCATGTTCGGAGAAGAACTGCTCCGCGGTGTCGAGGATGTGATCCCGGTTCCTGCGAGCGTCGGCCCGTGGTCCTCGGGCCCTTGTTTGAGCCGGTTCAGTCGTCATAAGCACCTCGTGTTGACAAAACGGAGAGTGTCCCCGTATCTTCTCTCTAAGTGGAGAGCTTCTCCATATGGAGACTATCCCCATTTCTGGCCATGCGCTACTCGCCGACGAACCGGCGAGGTGCAGGCCCCGTCGTGTCGTCCGAAAGGTCCCGTCTTGTCTCAGTTCCCAGCCCGCCAGCTGCTCCTGGCCTTGCAGATCGCCAATGGGTACGGAGCCCAGCCCGGGGCGTGGCGGATGCCCGGTGTCGACCCGTCGAGCTACACGGACATGGACGTGTTCGTCCGCTACGCGCAGGCCGCGGAACGCGGCAAGGTGCAGCTGATCTTCCTAGCGGACACTCCGGTCTTGGATGTGGACCTCGAGCGTGAGGCGCCGCATCACGCGATCGACCCACTGGTCGTGCTGACCTCGATGGCCCGTGGCACGGAGCGCATCGGCCTGGTCGCGACGAGCTCCACGACCCTCAACGAGCCGTTCACGATTGCCCGCCAGTTCAAAGCCCTCGACGTCGCGAGTCATGGACGTGCTGGCTGGAACGCCGTACCCACCTCGCACCCCGCCGCGGCGGCCAATTACGGCATCACCTTGCCGAGCCGTGAGGAGAAGTACGAGCGTGCCCACGAGGTGGTGCAGGTCGTGCAGGCACTGTGGGGAAGTTGGGGGAAGGATGCGTGGCTGCGGGACGTGGAGAACAAGCGCTTCGCGGACATGTCGCAGATCCAGCCGGTGAACCTGCAGGGGCGGCACGTCGCGTCAGCCGGCCCCCTGCCTATCCCACCGTCTGAGCAGGGGCAGCCCGTGATCTTCCAGGCCGGGGGTGGAGGGAACGGCCTCGAGATCGCCGGCCGGTATGCGACGGGCGTCTACGCGAACCCCTTCACGATCGAGGAAGGCCGCGCGCACCGCACCGCGCTTCGTGCCGCAGCGGAGCGAGCCGGGCGGAACCCTGACGAGGTGAAGCTGTTCGCGGGCTTTATGCCCAGCGTCGCCTCGTCACGGCGTGCTGCCCTCGACCGGCGCCTCACCCTGGACGAATCGGTGGACATCGATCAGCGCGTCCGCTACCTGGGCGCCATGCTCGGGCTGGAGCTCACCCCGGCACAACTCGATGTGCCCCTCACGCAGCAGCAGATCGCCGTCGCGCGGGCGAACCCCGGTGATCCCCGCGCACCCCACGCTCTCGAGGTGGCTCGCGAGGGGTGGAGCGTGCGCGACGTCCTCGCCCATGGCGTCATCGACTACCACCCCGTGGTTCCTGGTACCGCGGCTGATATCGCGGACCACATGCAGGAGTGGTTCGAGGCTGGCGCGTGCGATGGATTCTCCGTGGCCATCGACGTCTACGCCGACGGCATCGACGCGTTCGTCGACGAGGTCATCCCCGAGCTGCAGCACCGAGGCCTGTTCCACGAGGACTACGCCGGCGCCACTCTCCGCGATCACCTCGGCGCACCCCCGCAGTACGGCCAAGACCCCCGACTTTCCTGACCCCCAACACTTCTACGTACATCCGGAGACACCACATGACCACCGAGCAGTCCGCGACCGCCGGAACCCACCCACCCAAGAACGCCCAGCGCAGCGAACGGCTGCCACCGGGCAGCGCCCTCGTCATCGGCGTGCTGATGGCATCGACCTTCCTGGTCCTGCTCAACGAGATGCTCCTCGGCGTCGCGCTCCCCACCCTCATCGCCGACCTCGGCATCACCCCATCCGTCGGGCAGTGGCTGACCACGGGCTACCTGCTCACCCTCGCCGTCCTGATCCCCGCGACCGGGTTCGTCATGCGCCGCTTCCACATGCGCACGATCTTCCTCACCTCCCTCACCCTGTTCATCATCGGCACGGCCATCGCTGCAGCCGCTCCCGGATTCGGGATCCTCCTCACCGGACGCATCATCCAGGCCATCGGCACCGCCGTCTTCGTTCCCCTGCTGATGACGACCGCCATGCGCCTCGTCCCCGAGTCCCGACGCGGCGCGATCATGGCCCTGGTCACCGCCGTGCCTGCCATCGCCCCGGCGCTCGGACCCGCCATCTCCGGGCTCGTGCTCTCCTTCCTCCCGTGGAGGTGGCTGTTCATCCTCATCCTGCCCATCGCCGTCACCGCGCTGATCGTGGGTGCCCTCAAGCTCAAGAACATCACCACCCCAGAACACGCCACACTCGACCTCTGGTCGCTCCTGCTGTCTGCGGTCGGCTTCGGCGCCCTCGTCTTCGGGCTCTCCTCCATCGGCGAGTCGGCGTCCGGACACGCCCTCATCTCACCCGTCATCCCCATCGCGATCGGCGTGCTCGGCGTGGCCGCGTTCGTCCTGCGCCAGCTCGCCTTGCGTCGCCGCGACCGTGATCCGTTCCTCGACATGCGAATCTTCCGCACCAAGTCGTTCGTGATCCCGATCATCGTCATGCTCTTCGTCGCGCTCAACGGATTCGGAATACTGCTGGTCCTGCCGCTCATCCTCACCGGCGCACTGGGACTCGGGACACTCGCCATCGGCCTCTTCCTCGTCCCTGGCGGTGTGATGATCTCCGCCGTGTCGGCGATCGGCGGACGCATCTACGATCGCGTCGGCCCACGCCCCCTCGTCATCCCTGGCGGCATCATCTGGACCGCCAGCATCTGGTTCCTCAGCACGCTGAACGAAACCACGAGCGTCTGGATCTACCTCGCTGCGTACCTGGTCATGACCGGGGCGCAGGCCATGATGTGGGCTCCGATGACCACGTACGCACTCTCCTCGCTCCGCGCAGAGCTGTACCCGTACGGCAGTGCCGCGTTCACCACGGCCCAGCAGCTCGCAGGCGCCGCCGGCGGTGCTGTGCTCGTCTCGGCCTACACAATCGGCGCCAACGCCGCGAACGCTGGCGTACTGAGCGTGGCGCAGACCGTCGACGCCGGACAGGCGGCGTTCACGACCGCAGGCATCCTGGCGTTCGGTGCCGTCATTGGCACGCTCCTCATCGGCAAGCGACGCGCTATCGCCGACACCACGGCCTGAGCTCACCCGGCTCCTACCGCTCCCACACCACCCACTCTTTCGGAATAGGACTCTCATGAAGATCGGCATCATCGGGGCTGGCGCTATCGGCGCGACGCTCGCACAACGTCTCAGCGCCGCGGGCCACGACGTCGCCATCGCCAACTCGCGACACCCCGACACCATCGACCGGGAGGCGCTCAGCACCGGCGCTCGCGCGGTCCACGCATCCGAGGTCACCTCGGGCGCCGATGTCGTCATCGTCTCGGTCAACATGAGCAACGTGCCGGACGTCGCCACCCTCGTGCGCGCAGCCCCCGAGGCGGCCGTCATCATCGACACGTCGAACTACTACCCACTCCGCGACGGCCACATCCCCGCACTCGACGACGGCCAGGTCGAAAGCCTCTGGGTCGCCGAGCACTACGGCCGACCGGCCGTGAAGGCGTGGAACATGATCACCGCTCAGTCCTTCACCGAACGTGCCACGGCGCCCGGAACGGCGGGCCGCGTCGCTATCGCGGTCGCGGGTGACGACGCCACCTCGAAGGAAGTCGCAATGACACTCGTGGACCAAACCGGCTTCGACCCCTTCGACGCTGGCTCGCTTCCCGAGTCATGGCGGCAGCAGCCGGGCACCCCGGCTTACTGCACCGACCACACCACCGCCGAGCTGCCTGGCGTCCTCAACAAAGCCGATGCGACACGATCCGGTCGACGCCGGGACCTCGCCATCGCAGCGGTCATCGAACGCTCAGAAGCCGAAGGTCCGGTGAGCGCCGACTACCTCGTGCGCTTGAACCGCGCCATCTACTAACCACTCTCCCGCTCCCCGCCTGCCAGATGCCGGCGGATCCACCTCGCACCACCCATAGTTCACTGGTTCAAAGGAGACACCTCATGCGTGCAGCACTCATCCGCGAGATCGGACAGCCCTTCCAGGTCGAAGACATCACGATCGCCGCCCCGACCGGCCGCGAAGTCCTCGTCGACGTCCGCGCCTCCGGGCTCTGCCACAGCGACATCACCGTGGCCCGCAACGGCATGGGCATCGGACTCCCCGCCGTCCTCGGGCACGAGATCGCCGGCGTCGTCGCCGCCGTGGGACCCGACGTGGCACACATCAAGGTCGGCGACCACGTCGTCGCCGCCGCTTTGCAGCCCTGCGGACACTGCCAGGCGTGCCTGCGGGGCAACCTCAACGCCTGCTCAAACCCCGGGTCCCTCGATCGAGCCCCCGACGCGGAACCGCGCCTCGAGAGCGGCACCGCCCCGGTCGTGCAGATGCAGGGGCTCGGCGGCTTCGCGGAGCAGGCCCTGATCCACGAGAACCAGCTGGTCGCGATCAACCCTCACATGCCGTTCGAGCAGGCCTCCATCATCGGATGCGCGGTCGCGACCGGTGCCGGATCAATCTTCAACGCTGCGAAGGTCACCCCCGGCCAGTCCGTCGCCATCATCGGATGCGGCGGTGTCGGCCTCAACGCCATCCAAGCCGCAGCGCTCGCTGGCGCCACCACGATCATCGCCGTTGATATCCAGGCTGACAAGCTCGAGCTTGCAGAGACCTTCGGGGCGACCGCGACCGTCAACTCGGGTACTGAAGACGCCGCAGCACGCGTCCTCGAACTCACCTCAGGCGCCGGAGTCGACCACGCCTTCGTCATGATCGGCGTGCCCGCTGTTGCCGAAACCGCGATGGCATCCCTGGGCTTCGGCGGAACGACCTACCTCGTCGGCGGAATGCGCCCCGGCGCCACCCTCGACGTGCACCCATCCCCCGCCGACAGCTCCCTGCTCTCCAAGCAGCAGGGCGTGCGCGGCATCTGGCTCGGATCGTCGAACTTCTACGCCGACATTCCGATGTACGTCGACCTGTACCTGCAGGGCAAGCTCAACCTCGACGACCTCATCTCGCAGCGCATCGACCTCGACGACATCAACGAGGCCTACGAGGCCCTCGAACGCGGAGGAATCGCACGCAGCGTCATCACTTTCCCAGCCTCATCCTGACACCGTCGCTATCGGCACCAGCAACCGCATTGCAGAAGCCACGCCGCCGCTGAGTCAGGATCGGCGGCGGCGCGGCTCGTTCCTCGATTCCGATCTCACCGGTACACCTCAGAAAGCATCGGCTTTTCGAGACACGGTGGCTGCTTTTGATGACGAGACCGCCTCCCAGAGCCACTCGCGTCTATGGGATCGGCACCGGGGCCGATTCTGGCAGGAGGCATGTCTCAAAACCTCTTTGTCTCGAAACCCATAGGTTTCGCGAAACGGGGTGCTGTCGGGTTCTCGGTCATGATGTTGTGATGGTGGGCAGCGAACCGAAGAAGCGCATTCTGCGCCTGGCCTCCAGCCCGCCGCGGCAGGGAGATGCGGGCTCGCCGGCATGGCCCCACGACGTCGACTTCGTGCTGAGCGAAGACCGGGTGTGGACTATCGGGCTCAGCGAGGGCGTGGGCCACGGCTCTGCCGGTCGCGTCATCAGCGTCGACGAAGCGCTGCAGACGCGCTCACTGGCGCACGTCGTGAAGGCCGACGGCAGCTGGCTGGTTCCGCACCTGCGGCGACTGCATGCTGGCGGGCGAGTCACCGAAGAGGAGCTCGTCGAGGACTACCTCAGTCGGCACGGCCGCCTTCCGCGAGTAATTGCCTAGTCGGAGCATCACGGCGACGGCCTCGTAGACTCCCACCGACCGAGAACGCTGTGCGAAGGAGGCGCTTGTGCTGCCTGACCGAGATTTTCGTGGTCCCGCGCTGACCTGGATCGAGAATGGGTGCGGGTCTTGCCGTGCCCGGTGGGAGCGTCGCGACGCGCGTGAGCCACGCGAACTCGGCTCGGTTCCCCTCCAGATGTCGGAGTACTTCCGCTGCGCCGTTTGCGGCGCCTACTGGGAATCAGGAGTTTCGAATCCACACGAGATCACCGCCGAGCAGGCCCGCCTGCGAGTCCCGGATCTCGCGGATCGGGAACGAGCCGCGGGGCTCAGGTAACCGCGCGCAACCCGGCAGGTCGATGATTGGCAACTTCGTGAGACGGACCGGGAGCCGTGAGTGTTCCACCTCGCGGCGGGCACCAACAGTCGAGTTTCCTCGGCGAGCGCATGAGCTGAGCCCGTATGATCACGCCTCGTGAAGAGCGTGAACGTTTCGATGATCGTCGATTCCAGCTCGTGGTGGGACAAAGGGATCGAGGTGCCCAACATCGATCACGAACCTGCCGGACACGCGACCTGGCTTCGGGACCATCCATCGGTCTTCGACACCGACCACGACGAGACGCTCCTGTTCGTGGAGACCGGATGCGGGGTCTCCCGGTGCGGAACGGCCGACGACTTCAGGCAGGACGTCCTGTTCGAGAACGTGCCCATGGGGTACACCAGCCTGACGCTGCTCGAGAAGCGCGCGGTCGTCATGGGTGGTCGCGTTGCGCGTCTGTGGCCTGGTGAACGTCGACCGGAGGGATACGTCGCGGGCACGGTGGATGCGGCGGGGCGGCCTCTCGGGGCGGGTCACGATTCGATCCTCTGGCACAGCATTCACCGCGCGCTGCGATGGTCGGCGATCGTCCCGGATCGCCCGTTCACCGTCGGGGCAGTGCGCAGCTCACAGGCCTGGCACTGATCGCCGTCGGCTCAACTCGACCGCATCCGCATCCGACCGGCGGACACTCGGCTTGGTGCGCCCGTTCGGCTCGTCAGCTAGTTAGCCGACGACCCACGGAGCCGTGAGGCCCGCACGGAGGGCAC
>NZ_PSTZ01000009.1 GCF_002931555.1 Pseudoclavibacter sp. RFBB5
GCCGCTTCCCGTGAAGAGCGTCGAGCCGTCTCCGCGGGGGATGAGCGGGGCTCGGTCGATCCTGACGTGCCCGAGTCGCTCCTGGTAGTCGAGGTAGGCCTTGCGAATATCCTGCGCATTCATGTTCATTGTGCTTCGTTACCTCCGGTTGGTCGTGCGAGTGTCAGGGAGTGGCGGTGCAGAGACGGCGGGATGCCTACTTCCCTCCACTGAGTCCAGCTCTGATGATCTGTCCGGTCGTGGCGGTGGGCAGGTACGCGCGGGTCAGTCCGAGTCCGATGCGTGGAAGATCTGCTTCGTCGCGGTAGAGGAGGTACATGGGCTCGAATCGCGGGTTGAACTTCATCTTGAAGTTGTGCAGCGAAGAGAACCCATAGAGCGGCTCGAGGAGCTCGGAGACACGGCCGAGTACTTGGTCGAGCGCTGTCGCCTCCTCCTCCCCCGAACCTGCCAGGGGTGCGCCGGAGAGCGACGCGAAGGCCGCGCCTTCGTCGCGGAAGGCGAGCGCTGAGGAGATGATGAGGAACTCCATGACGGCTTTGAACCCACCGTCGCGGCGGCGCATGAGATCGAGCGTCCATCCGCGGATCTCGCCGTTCCCGCTGTAGACGGGCAGCCAAGAGGTGACGCCATGAACGCTGCCGTCATCGTCGATCGCGAGCCCCAGGCGGACGGCGGGGTCGAGCGCCTCGTCGACGCCCCCGAGCGTGAAGCCCATCTCGGGGAGTCCCTTGTCTCCGACCCAGTCTTCCGATATGGCGCGAACCTGCGCGAGCACGGCCCAGGGCTCTTCGGCGAGGGTGGTCATCTTGAAGCGGATGCCTTCCCGCTCGGCGCGGTTCACGGCGGAGCGCACCGGCTGCCAGGGCTTGCCTTTGAGCTCGAGCCCTGGCAGGTCGATGATCGTGTCCTCTGCCACCTGCACGCGTAGCCAGCCCTTCGGCGCCGCATCGACTGTGGCCTTCGTGGCAGAGAAGAACGCTGGCGTTTGGCCGGCCAGCTCCGCCCTTGACGCGAAGTCGTGGACGAGCTGCTTGAGGTCATCGGCCGGGACAACCGGGTCGCCGAGCGCCAACGCGACACCGGAGTACTCCTGGTAGGCGACGTAGCCGCTCTTCTCGGCGTTCAACAGATAGTTGTTGCGCGGCCACATCGTCATCCAGGAGACACTGCTGCCACCGACCCTGGGGAGAATCTCGCGGGCCTCTTCGAGCGTGCCGCTGCGCTCACCGGAGATCGAGTTCTTCGAAGGCCTCAGGCGTACCCCGAAGGAGCGGCGGGCGACGATGAGGAACGCCACGACGAGCACCCAGAGTAGCGAGCCGGCGAAGTTCATCGTGAGGCCGTCATCGAGGCTGCCGGTCACGAAGACAAGCACGCCGATGACCAGGAGCTCGAGGAGGTTGAAGATACCGAGCGCGAGGGCAACGATCCACGCGAAGCGCTGACCGCGTCGAATGCCGTTGGCGACGAGGAGGATCACGACGACGTCGAGCGCCACACCGATCCACGTCTCAGTTTCCGCGGTCGACGTGCCCAATGGCCCATCCAGCGAGAAGAGGGCAGCGACGACCTGCGCTGCTCCCAGGCCGATGAGGGCCGTGAATGCGATGAGTCGGTCCTCGCGCGTGCTGGTCGCGAAGCCCGTCTCACGGTGCCGTTGTACCGCGTAGATCGTGAAGATAACGGCGACCGGGAGGAAGTGTTCGATGTCTGCCAGGTCGCCGACGTAGAGAAGGCGCAGCGACACGAGCGCGCCCAAGGTGAGTCCGAGACGCAACCGCCACGGCGGGCGCAGCACCCACACGAGTCCTGCCGCGAGTGCGTAGAGACCGCCGGAGGCGCCGACATCGAGGTCGCCCGCAAGGCGCTGTGCCCATTCCCACCCGGTCCGAGCGAGCACCGCGACGATCGCGAGCGTGCCGAGCACCGCAAGCGCCTGGCCGGCGACGAACACGAGGGCAGTGCGCTTCCACCCGAAGCGGAACTCGAAGACGCCGCCGACGATGAGGAGTTGGACGATGATGATCGCGTAGTGCCAGGTGCCCGCGCCGATGAGCGACCCCGTGAGTGGCGTCCACCACAGGCCGGCCTCGATGCTTGGGAGGCCGAAGGCGATATTGCTGAACCAGGCCTGCTCGCGGGCAAGATGCCACATGGCGCCGCTCACGATGCCCACCGCCAGGATGACGATCACGAGCAGTGACGTGAACGGGGCGCGACGCCCGAACGCCACGATCGGCTTGAGCGCAGCCGCGAGGGCATCACGCACTGCATCACCGCCCGGCGCCGAAGCTTGCGCGTCCTGTGCTGCGGGGATGAGGAGGTCGAGTTCCTGCTCTGTTTCGCTCCCTGCCGCGGCATCTACCGGGCGTCGGCGCGCACGGTAGATCACTACCGTGGCGATGACGAGGATGAGAACGCCGCCGATCGCCAGCGCGGCCCAGCCCGACGCGTGGATGATCGCGAGTGCGCTCTTTCCGAGGGCCGCTGTGATGCTCGTGACAGCCGCAGCCCAAGCGATGCCACCGAGTGCGTTCGCGAGAAGGAAGCGACCGTAAGGCATGGCCATGGTGCCGGCGAGCGGCCCCGCGAAGACACGGAGGATGGCGACGAAGCGACCGAAGAAGACCGCGTACGCGCCCCACTTCTGCATGAGTCCCGCGGCTGCGTTGATGCGAGTGACGCTGAAGTACTTCGGGAACCGCTGCGACAGGTAGCGCAGGAGTCTTGACCCCCATCGCTTGCCGATGTAGTAGCCGATCGAGTCGCCGATGATCGCACCGGCAGCCGCCGCAGCGCCGAGGAGCCATGGATCCACGCCCGTGCCAGCGATGCTCATGAGCACCGCGGCGATCAGCACGCTCTCACCGGGAAGGGGCAGCCCGAGGCTTTCCAAGGTGACGACGCTCGCCACCAGGAGAACGACAAGAAGCGGGGGGACGGCGATTAACCAGTCGAACATATTCTCCAGCTGTCCGTGAGAGAGCTCACAGTGAAAGGGGTGGTGCACTCCGCGGATTCATGGCTGACTTCAGATGTGAGCGCAGAACCGCGGCGGCCACGGTTGGCCGCACGTCTGAGGAACTTCGATGTCGACGGTTGCTACATGCTCTGCATAGCTGGAGCAACGACCCCGGCGATGATCGGCACGAGGCTCAGCACGGTCCCGAGAATGCCCAGATACCGAGGGCGAGCGACGATGACGGCGATGAGTCCGAGCAGGACGCCTACGACGCCGACGACCATGGAGGCGTAGTAGCAGACGACCGCCAGGACGGCTGCGCCGGAGAGGCCTTGGCCGTCTGCTGCTGGCCCGATGATCCAGAAGCAGAGCATCATCGCGGTGGCGAGTGCCCCCACGATCACGGAGGTTGTCGCTAAGCCTCGGCGGGAGGTGCGCGGTGCCGAATGAGTGGTCATCAGGGGAGCCCTTCGAGTGTGTGGGGGATTTCGACGCGGTCGCGTCTTCTACGTTCCGGCGGTGAGGCCGAGGATCGGGAAGAGGATCGTGAATCCCTCAGCCAAGCCCCCGGTGACCGCGGTTCCGCCGTGGTCGGCGCCCTGGACGATGAACAGAGTGGTGTTCATGCCGACGGATTTGGTTTCGTTGGAGATGGTGGTCGCCATAGACACGAACGCAGGGTCTTCGCTACCTGCCGTGAAGACGGCGGTCATGCCGGCGTACGTTCCGGGTGGGGCGGCCTGCATGATGCTGATGGGCTTCGAGGCCTCGAAGGCGGCGCTGTCGCCTCCATAGATGTCCGTGGTGACGGCGTCCGAATCTTCGGACCCCGGGTGCTGTTCGCCGGAGACGCTGATGATGTTCTTGAACGTGCCCGGGTCCTTCGCGCCGTACTTGGCCGCGCATCCGCCGCCGTTGGAGTAGCCGGCGATGGTCCAGTACTTGGGGTCCTGGATGATGTTGAGGTTCGCGTTGGCCCAGTTGACGACGTCCGTGGTGACGTAGGTTTCTGCGTTCCCGAACTTCGCGGAGTCGGCGCAGGCCGGGTCTACATCGCCTTGCCCGCCGAGTTGGTCGGCGACGATCACGATGGGAGCGAGGCCGTTGTGCTGAGCCGCGAACTCGTCGAGCACTCCACTGATGATGGTGGGGTCGGGATTGCCGACGTACCCCATCATCATGATGACGACAGGCAGCGCAGGTGCATCCTGCACAAGCGCTGCTGGGGGGAGGTAGATGCCGGCGTCGCGAGCCACGAACCCCGATTCCGTTCCCGGGATGGGCGCAGAGCCGCGGGTACCCGCCGCGGGCATATCCGCTGGAGGCTTCCAGGTGGTGGCGAGCGGCTGGGTTGGCGCCTGCCGGTTGTCAGCGTTGAATTCGGGAAGCGTGATCTGGTCTTCTTCGACGATCCCGAACACGGACCCGAGGGTGGGGTTGAGGCCGTAGAGCGCGTTGATGCCGGTCGCTCCCGCGAGAACATACGCGAGGATCGCGACGCTCGCGACGAGCTTGCGCCAGGGCTTTGCGTCCGGGAAGGACGCGACCGCAAGGCCGATGCCGGCGAGCGTGAGCGCGGCCCACACTCCTACCGGGCCGGGTAGATCCACGCCGAACAGGTCAAGAGCGTTTCCGCCGAGGTAGATCAGGAAGCCAAGAAGTGCACCAGCCGCGACGCCGATCACCGCTCGCAGCACCCATTTCCGGTTCATCTCGCGCACACACAGGGTGATGGTCACGGCAACTGCGAGGGCGTAGATGATCCACATCACCGGGGAATCGATGATGGGCAGCGCCAGGACTCCGCTCATGCGCGTGCGGGAAACGACATCGATGACTCCTCGATCGCGCATCTCGCTACGCGGCCAAGGGGGCCGCTCTGACGACCGGATGCAAGCTGGGGACAATCTCTCACAGGATGGAAAAGAACACCACTGCCGCGCGGAGACGTTCAGACGAATTTCTCGCCGCCCGGGACCATATCCGCGCGTAAACACCCCGATTTGCTCGACCCGGGTCCAGGTGTGTATATTCGCAAGCCATGGGGGACGCGTTCTTGAGACGCCTTGTCTGGTGCGATTCCAGAGTCCTCCACCAATTTTCTCGGTGACCGATACGCGACAATTCGGCATCGGTGCGTGCAAGATTGAACATCTCTCGGCGTAGTCCGCCGCAAGCATTTCTCGCCGTACACTTTGCGCATGTCAACTCTGCGAGTCTCATCGAGTGTCCGGTTCTTGGTTCGATGACTGGCACTGCGGGGTCCGGGCCTGACAGCGCCGCAACCGATGGAGTCACGCTCGAGCGCGCGCTGAGCAATCGGCACATTCAACTCATAGCTGTGGGTGGCGCCATCGGAACAGGGCTGTTCCTCGGGGCCGGAATCGGAATCAACAAGTCGGGCCCATCGATTCTGCTCGTCTACGTCATCACCGGCGCGATGCTGTTCGTCATGATGCGCGCCATGGGTGAGCTGCTCCTCTCGAATCTCGGATACCGCACATTCCAAGACTTTGCCGCCGCGTACCTGGGTGAGTGGGCTCGGTTCTTCCTCGGCTGGTCGTATTGGCTATGCCTCATCTCTATCGCAGCAGCAGACATGGTCGGCGTCCAGACCTATGCGAGGTACTGGTGGCCAGACCTCCCGGGGTGGGTTCCCATGGTCGTGGCCATCGCCTTCGTGCTGGCGCTCAACCTCATCGCGGTAAGGGCATTCGGCGAAGCGGAGTTCTGGTTCGCGCTCGTGAAGATCGTGACCATCCTTGGACTTATCGTGGTCGGCATCATCTTGATCGTGACGGCGTTCACGGCCCCAAGCGGAGACCGCGCGAGCATCACGCACCTCTGGGATGACGGGGGCTTTTTCCCGAACGGATTCGTTGGATTCCTGGCGGGCTTCCAAATCGCGGTTTTCTCCTTCGGCTGCATCGAGCTCATCGGCACGACAGCCGCCGAAGCCAAAGACCCCGAGAAGAACCTCCCGAAAGCGATCAACCAGGTGCCGCTGCGCATCCTCTTCTTCTACGTGGGCGCACTGGCCGTCATCATGTGCGTGACGCCATGGAGCAAGATCGAGCCCGGCACGAGCCCGTTCGTGGCGTTGTTCGTGCTCACCGGCTTCGGGGGCGCCGCGGCGCTCATCAACGCCGTGGTCATGTCCTCCGCCGTGTCGGCCGCGAACAGCGGCTTCTTCTCCTCGAGCCGCATGGCCTATGGCCTGGCGACGACAGCCCAGGCACCTGCACGGCTGGGGCGCCTCACGAAGACCGCCGTTCCCGGCAACGCGCTTCTGCTTTCATGCGCAGTCGTCCTGGTTGCCGGCTCGCTCGGCCTCATCTTCGATGACGCCTTCCAGCTCGTGACGGCGGTGTCTTCCATCCTGTTCATCTTCGTGTGGGCGATGATCCTGGTGTCATATCTCGCATATCGACGCCAGCGACCGGATCTCCACACGGCATCCACCTACCGCCTGCGCTGGGGTGTGCCCCTGGCATGGAGCGTCCTCGGATTCTTCGCATTCATCTTGGTGCTGCTCGCCGTGTTCGAGGACACAAGAGGCCCCCTACTGCTGACCCCCATATGGTTCGGCATCCTGGGCGTCGCGTGGGCAATGGTGCGACGCAGATCACGTCAGACTTCCGAGGCGGCGACCCACCGCTCCCCCGCCGAGGCCTGACCTTAAACGTTCCTTCGACATGGCTCGGAAAGCATTTGATTTCCGAGACGCAGCGGCGACTGTCCGTGGTGTGCCCGCTCCCCCGCAAGTCCGGGCTGAGCTTGTCTCGAAAACTCGCCTCATCATGAGTCGTCTCAGCCTGCACGAGCCACGGGGTTTCTGAGGCAAAGTGCCAAGTGAGACTCCTCAGCTAGGCCCGCGTCAGCACCGCGACTCAGGATGCGCAGCTCCAGCTCGACGCACTCGTCGACGTCGGCGTCCAGGAGCGCGACGTCTTCGCCGACATCACCTCCGTACGCCTGACTGCGATCACACGCCGGGGCGTGACGCGACTCCTCAAGCGCGGAGACCGGCAATACTGTCGTCTCGTCGCGGGTCGATCACGTGGGGCAAGCACTCATCGACGCCCGCGACACCGTCAACTTCTCGCGGGAGTGCAGCATCAACGTGCGCTCAGTCGCCGACGCTATCGATCCGGCGACGCAAACGGGCCGCCTCATGCTGAACATGCTCTCCACCCTCGCCGAGTACGAGCGTGAACTCATCGTCCAGCTACTCTGGCGCAACAAGATGCGCCAGTCGGACTCGTCTAACGCAATCGGAGTAGCACGTCCGAACATCGGCTCGAAGCTGCGAGGCATTCCAGCTGGTATCTCAACGAGACCGCAAGCACTGCAGGTGGTCAGCAGCGAGAAGAGTGGGCCCGGTGGGGCTCGAACCCACGACCCGCGGATTAAAAGTCCGATGCTCTGCCAACTGAGCTACAGGCCCCACAGTCGCCAGGCGCGCGGCGACCGTGGGGAATCCTATCGCGAATCGCGGCCGAGAACGGGCTCCGCGATGCGAGCGGTTTGTCGGCGGCCGGGTCCATACTCTCGTCATGGCAGAAACGAAGACGAAGCCGTCAGATGTCTCACCCGATCTCATCATCGACCAGGCGGAGCCCGCCGGGCGGCGCGAGGATGCGCGCATCCTGAAGGAGATCATGGATCGGGTCACGGGCGAGGAAGCCGTCGTGTGGGGGCCGACGATGATCGGCTACGGCAGCTACCACTACACGTACGAGAGCGGACACTCCGGTGACGCGATAATCCTGGGCTTCTCGCCGCGCAAGGCGTCGATGTCCATCTACGGTCTGCAGATGTGGGCCCCGGAGGGCCTCATCGAGCAGCTCGGCAAGGTGAAGCTCGGCAAGGACTGCATCTGGGCCGGCCGCTTCTCGTCCCTCAACCTCGAGGTGCTGGAAGAGCTGGTTCGGATCGCCTGGTCGAAGCGGAAGGAACTGCAAGCAATGTTTCCGGCGGATGCCTGAGCGACAGCACCCCGATGACCCTCTCGAGCGGGCCAACCCCGAGATACCGGCGCCACAGCGTGGCGAACAGCATGCACACCACCATGATGGCCACCATCGTCAGCACACCCTGCGGCTGCCGGTAGATGAGCCCCGGCCCAGCCAGCCAGTTCTCCTCGCCGAGCAGCAGCTGCGACCAGATAGCCGTCAGGATCAGCACGTGCAGGCAGTAGATCGTGAACGCCATCGTGCCCATGTCAGCAAGCGGCCTCGTCAGCCGCGCAAACCACGTGCGCATCCGCTCACCCGAGAAGTCACCGAGCAGCTGGATGCCCGCGTACGCCAGCAGCGCGAGCCCGAGATCACGAGCCTCATCACCATACGAACCGGACTGGGCGACCCCCGTCGTCGCCTCCTCCCAACGGCGCATGAGCAGTGACCCTCCAAGCAGTACCGCTCCCCCGCCGAACACCCACGCCGTGCGGCGCAGATCGCCGAGCTGCCACCGCGCCAGCAGGAAGCCGATCAACAGCATCGGCAGCAAGTTCGTGAGGCGGTACGCCGAACCCAGCACCGTCCAATCCAGCAGCAGCGCCGTCGGGTCGTACATCGACGTCGGCGAGAACGCCGACGTGAGCGCCCAGTTGCGGGCAGCCTCGTTCACGATCGGCGCCGCCGCCAGGAACACCAGCGCAGCACCCGCAGACCACGCCGCAGGAAGGAAGAGGAACGGCGTCGCCACGAGCATCATGATGCCCAGGAAGTCCAACACGATGAGCACGCCAGAGAAATTGATGCTCAACAGCAGGCCAACGAGGATGAGCACGATCGACTTGATGACCCACGAGATCGCGAAGAAGCTCTTCCGACGCGCATCCCACCGCGAAGCCTCCCGCAGCTGGTAGCCCGCAGTCACACCGATCACCAGCGCGAACAGCGGCGACGCCGCATCGTTGAGGAAGTGGAACAGCACCTCCAGCGCCCGCGGCTCGCGGTCGTCCAAGAACACGACCGTGTGAGCGATGATCATGGCGAAGATCGCGAAGCCGCGCACCACATCGAGGGAATTCAGGCGCATGCGTCGATCTTCGACGGCGCCGAGCCGACGGTCAAGCTCGACGAGGCGACGCGCCGCACACCAGCGATAATGAACGAGTGCTTCCCACCTTCGTGATCTTCCCTGTTCTCGTCGCCTGCGTGCTCATCGCGAGCGGAGCCCTGAAGCTCCCCCAACGCTCCCGCACGCTCCAGTCGTTCGCCGCCTTCGGCGTACCCGCCGCGCTCCGGAAGCCCTGGACCGCCGTCGCCCTGCCCATCGGCGAGATCATCCTGGGGGCAGCACTCCTCCTCCTGAGCGGCCCCGCGTACCTCGTCGCCGCCGGCCTCAGCACCCTCCTCATGGCCGCCTACCTCGCCGTCGTCGCCCGAAGCGTCGCCAAGCGCCAGGCGGTCGACTGCAACTGCTTCGGCGCCCTCAGCACCGAACCCGTCAGCCAGATCACGATCTGGCGCAACGCCGGCCTCACCCTCGCCGCCCTGCTCGCGACGGTCATCCCTGGCATGGCCCTCGGCGTGCCGACCCAGCTGGCCCTCTTCTCGCTGGCCGACTGGATGTGGCTCGTCGCGATCGCGATCGTCGCCCTGCTCGGCATCGTCGCGAGCCTCGTGAAGACACCGGCTCCCACCGTGACGTCGACGGCCGGAGCGGCCAGCTCCGGGCAGGACTTCGAACTCGTCGAGCAGGGCCCCGACCTCATCTCGGACCCGAGCGCGCGCGACATGATCCCCCACAACCTCGAGCTCGTGTCGGGCGACGGCTCCCCCGAGCTGCTCTACAACCTCGTCGTCATCCCCCGCAAGACGACCATCCTCATCTTCGCGAGAGTCGGATGCGGCTCCTGCGGCCCCGTGCTCAGCCAGATCGGCGACTGGTCGCGGCGCATGGGCGACGACGCGCAGATCATCGTCGCCACCTCCTCCAGCCGCGCCTCCATCAAGAAGAGCTACCCGAGCGCCCTCCCCTCCACCTACTTCGGGGCGAAGGCGGTCACCGAGTACTTCGAAGCCGAAGCCACCCCCGCAGCACTCCTCCTGGCCGCCGACGGCACCATCGCATCCGCCCCCGAATACGGCAGCGAGGTCATCACGGAGCGTGTCGAGCAGCTGCTCGCCTCGTTCGACGCGCAGCGCCAGGCTCAGCCTCAGGGCTGAACCGCTCGGCCAGATCCCGCTGCAACTCCGCCGCACGGCCGAAGCGCCCGCCACCTTGCTCCTCGTAGCGTGAAGGTGTCGGGATGCACCCCGGCCGAGCACTGGAGGATCAGCATGAGCGAGCAGTACGTTGTCATCACCGAGACCGTGAGCATCAGCGCGGTCGGCACCAAGCTCGGGCACTCCGAGCCAGTCGGCACCGAGGCCGAGGGGCTCGAGCTGCTCGAGCAGGTCGCCCGCGGGGTCTTCCCCGACCTGCACACGCCCCACCGCCCCGGCCGCACGTTCCGCGTCAGCGAGACCGAGTACGTGGACCGCCGCGAAGGCAAAGCCCTGCCGAAGAAGCAGACCCGCATCACGCTCACAAGGGTCGTCGCGACGCGCGACTGAGCACCCCCGAACGCACGGCCCGGTGGGCGCATCGATCAGGTGCATCCGCCGGGCCGCACCCGTGCGGAAAACAACACACGCTCGAAACAGCCGCGAAACCAGACCAGCCGAGACTGACGACATCCCCGTCGTCCTCTCCTCGCAAAGGTCTCCGTTGCCACACAAGCCCGCATTCCGCCGAGTCACCCAGATCACCGCCGCCACCGCCCTCTGCTCCGGCCTGGCCCTGAGCGCCGCCCTCACCGCACCGTCAGCATTCGGTGCCCCAAGCACCGAGGTCACGCTCCTCGCAGCACCAGAGGTCGTGAACCTCAGCATCACGGATGCGCTCGTGCTCCTCGAAGCGGGACGGACCACCTCCGTCGACCTCACGCAGCGGTACCTCGACCGCATCGCCGCCTACGACGACCCGTACGGCGACCAGCCCGGCCTGGCAGCCGTGATCCTCGCCAACCCGGACGCGCTCACCACGGCCGCCGAACTCGACGCCGAGCGCGCCGCCGGCACCCTCCGCGGGCCGCTGCACGGCGTCCCGATCCTCGTGAAGGACAACTACGCGACGTTCGACATGCCCACGACAGCCGGCAGCGCATCCCTGCACACCTACCAGACCGAGCTCGATTCGACGGCGGTGCAGCGCCTCCGCGACGCCGGCGCGATCATCATCGCCAAGACGAACCTCTCCGAGTTCGCATGGCACGGAACCTACACGCTGAGCTCCGAACGCGGGCGCACCAACAACCCGTACAACCAGGCGAACAGCGCCAGCGGCTCGAGCGGCGGAACCGGAGCGGCCGTCGCCGCTGCCTTCGCACCGGCCGGATTGGGAACCGATTCCTGCGGCTCGATCGTCGGCCCCAGCGCCCACCAGAGCCTCGTCGGATACCGCCCGACGATGGGCCTGACCAGCGTCACCGGCATCGTGCCGCTATCGCTACGGCAGGACGTCTCCGGCCCCATGACCACCACGGTCACCGACGCCGCACTCCTCATGGAGGTGCTCGCCGGGTACGACCCGACCGACTCGCAGACGGTCATCGCCAACGAGCAGGACACCACTTCCTACGTCGAGGGCCTCAGCGACTCGGCCCTCGAAGGGCAGCGCATCGGCTACATCCGCTGGGACTACGAGGAGAACCCGGACCGCCCCGGCCTCGCCGAGACGACGGCCCTCATCGACCAGGCGATCGAAGATCTCCGCGCCCAGGGCGCCGAGGTCGTCGAGGTGCCGGCCTTCACGAGCGAGTTCCTCACCGGCACGCTCAAGAGCGGCGGCTGGATCGACATGCGCCCGAGCATCGACTCGTTCTTCGCGAGCACGGCGGCGACGTGGCCGGAGGGGCTGGCGGAGCTCACGGGCGACCCGGACGAGCTGACCTTCGCCGACGTCATCGCCGACGGGAAGTCGTCGATGACGCAGGACGACATCGACTACTTCCTCAGCAACGAGGACATCCCGAATGCGGCCTACGACGCCGCCGTGGCGGAGCAGGATGCCGGCAAGGCCGCGATGGACCAGTTCTTCATCGACAACGACCTCGACGCCCTCGCGATGCCGACGAGCGCGACCTCCGCGACGCCAGATTGGGCCGGCACCACGTTCTGCGACCTCGGCGCGAACACGGGCATCCCGACCGTATCGCTGCCCGCCGGCTTCACGTCGACGGGCGCCGCGGTCGGCCTCGAGCTCGCCGCACCGCGCAGCCAGGACGCCGCACTCCTCGCGATGTCCTACGACTACGAGCAGGCGACCCAGCACCGGGTCGCCCCCTCGACGACCCCGGAGCTGGCAATCGAAGCGCCGACGCCCACGCCGACACCGACAACAACCGCAGGCCCGGTCGAGACGGTCGCCCCGCCGACGGCAGAACCGACGGCGGAACCCACCGCTGTCCCCACGCCCGGCACGACGGTCGCGCCGACAGCATCCGCTGCCCCGCCCGTGACGGCGCCGACGCCGACGGCTGAAGCCGGCGGCACGCCCACGCTCGCCCAGACCGGCGCGACTGACGCATCGTGGCTCGTGACGCTGGCAGTGGCCCTCGTGGCCGGCGGTGCCGGAGTGCTCGGCACCACCGCGGTGCGCAAGCGACGGCCCCAGGCGTAGCGCGCGGCGGCCGCGGCGCGGGATCCGGGAGCGACGGCAGAGGGCCCGAGCAGTTCGATGAACTGCTCGGGCCCTTCGCTGTGTGGTTGCTAGACCGCCGGGTTGAGGCGCTCGGCCTGCTCGACGACGTTCTCGAGCAGCAGCGCGCGAGTCATGGGCCCGACACCACCGGGGTTCGGCGACACCCAGGCCGCCACATCCCAGACACCGGGGTCGACGTCGCCCGCGACCTTCGACTTGCCCGTCTCAGGGTCGTCGACACGGCTCACACCGACGTCGAGCACCGCGGCGCCAGGCTTGACCCATTCGGGGCGCACGATGCCGGCGACACCCGCCGCGGACACGATGACGTCGGCCTCGCGCGCGAGCACGCCGATGTCGGGCGTTCCCGTGTGCGTGAGGGTGACCGTCGCGTTGTTCTCGCGGCGCGTGAGCAGCGGACCGATGGAGCGGCCGACAGTGACACCGCGCCCGATGACGAGCACGTGCTTGCCGTTCAGCGAGATGTCGTTGCGGTGCAGCAGCTCGATCACGCCGCGAGGCGTGCACGGCAGCGGCGTCACGATCGGGTCGTTGGCGTTGAGCACGAGGCGGCCCAGGTTGGTGGGATGCAGGCCGTCCGCGTCCTTCGACGGGTCGATGCGCTCGATCACGCGGTCCTGATCGATGTGCTTCGGCAGCGGCAGCTGCACGATGTAGCCCGTGCAGGCGGGATCCGCGTTGAGGCGATCGATCTCCGCCTCGAGCTCCTCCTGCGTGGTCTCCGTGGGGAGGTCGACGCGGATCGACTCGATGCCCACCTCGGCGCAGTCGCGGTGCTTGCCCGCGACGTACCACTTCGAGCCAGGGTCGTCGCCGACGAGGATCGTCCCGAGTCCTGGCACGACGCCCCGCTCCGCGAGCGCGGCTACGCGCTCGCGAAGCTCGGCCTTGATGTCGGCCGCGGCCTTCTTGCCGTCGAGTGCGGCAGCGGTCATGCTTCGCCGAGGCCCGGGTAGAGCGGGAACGCATCGGCGAGCGCCTTCGTGCGAGCGCGCAGGGCGGGCACATCCGCGTCAGGGAGCAGTGCCAGCGCGATGACGTCGGCCACCTCGGTGAACTCGACGTCGCCGAAGCCACGGGTCGCGAGCGCGGGCGTGCCGATGCGCAGGCCCGACGTGACGAGCGGCGGGCGCGGGTCGTTGGGGACCGCGTTGCGGTTGACGGTGACGCCGACCTCGTGGAGGAGGTCCTCTGCCTGCCTGCCGTCGATCTCCGCGTTGCGGAGGTCGACGAGGATGAGGTGCACGTCGGTTCCGCCGGAGCGGACCGAGATGCCGGCGCCGGCCACGTCGGCCTGCTGGAGGCGGTCGGCGACGATCTTCGCGCCGCGCAGCGTGCGCTCCTGGCGGTCCTTGAAGTCATCCGTCGCCGCGAGCTTGAACGCCGTCGCCTTGCCGGCGATGACGTGCATGAGGGGGCCACCCTGCTGGCCGGGGAAGACAGCCGTGTTGATCTTCTTCGCCAGGTCGGCGTCGTTGGTCAGGATGAAGCCGGAGCGGGGTCCGCCGATGGTCTTGTGGACCGTGCTGGACGTGACGTGCGCGTGCGGCACCGGGTTGGGGTGCAGGCCAGCGGCGACGAGTCCGGCGAAGTGCGCCATGTCGACCCACAGGTAGGCGCCGACCTCGTCCGCGATCTCGCGGAACTTCGCGAAGTCGAGCTGCCGCGGGTAAGCGGACCAGCCGGCGACGATGACCTTCGGCTTGTGCTCGAGCGCGAGCTCGCGCACCTGCTCCATGTCGATCTGCGAGGTCTCGGCGTCGACGCCGTAGGCGACGATGTTGTAGAGGCGGCCGGAGAAGTTGATCTTCATGCCGTGCGTGAGGTGTCCGCCGTGGTCGAGCGAGAGGCCGAGCAGGGTGTCGCCCGGGCGCGCGAGGGCGTGCATGACGGCGGCGTTGGCGGTTGCGCCGGAGTGCGGCTGGACGTTCGCGAACTCGGCGCCGAACAGCGACTTGGCGCGCTCGATGGCGAGGTTCTCGGCGATGTCGACGACTTCGCAGCCGCCGTAGTAGCGGCGACCGGGGTAGCCCTCGGCGTACTTGTTGGTGAGGACGCTGCCGGTGGCCTCGAGGACCGCGCGCGGAACGAAGTTCTCGCTGGCGATCATCTCGAGTGTCGAGCGCTGGCGGTCGAGCTCCTGCTCGAGGACCGCTGCGATCTCGGGGTCGACTTCACTCAGTGGGGAATTGAACGTATCGGTCACGAAGGCTCCTTCAGAAAACCGGATGGCACGGCGAACATGTGGTCGTGAACCGGCGAGCCCAGGCGAACGGCTCGAAACCCGAAGAGCCGCTCCCCGGTGGTGACCCACCTGAACGCCAGTCGCGGCCGTCAGAAGTCTAGCGCGACTTGCCTGGTCGCCGCGAGAGCAGCGTGACGAGCCAGGTGAGCGCGACCCCGAGCACGACGAGGCCGATGATCGTGAGCACAACCGGCGCGTAGCCCTGCTCCGTGGGGTTCAGGAAGGGGTAGGGGTACCAGCCGATGAGGTTGCCGCGCACGAGCGAGAAGGCCGCGTAGCCAGCGGAGAAGATGAGCCAGATGAGCGCCGTGCCGAACCGGATGCGCTTCGCCGGCCGGTCGATGAGGAGATCGATCAGCATCACGACCGGCATGACGTAGTGGAGCACGGTGTTGTTCCACGGGACGGCGGTGAAGTCGACATCGGTCAGGCCGGAGAGCAGCAGCGCGAAGCCGATGCCCACGATGAGGATGTAGACCGTGACGGCGGCCCGGAACGCGTTGATCCGGGCCCCCTGCGCGTTGGCCGCCGTCGCGACGGCGCTGAGCAGCAGCGAGAGCACGACGAGCATGTTGGTCTCGATCGTGAAGTAGGCGAAGAAGTTCTCCGGCACCCAGGTGCCGCGCTCCACGATCGTCGCGATCTCCGACACGATCGAGGAGAAGGCGAGCAGACCGAACCCGATCTTCGCGGTCACGAGCGCTGGGCGGTGAATGGACGAGGCCACGGTCATCCTTCTGTCGGCGATGAGGGAACAGGGAGCTACGCTGCGCCTGGCGCCTCGGCGAGCCCGCCGCGGGAGCCCGGAGCCGCAGACATGAGGCTACGCGGTCAGGCGCGTTCCTTGCGGTAGTCGGCGGGTGTCATGCCGAGTCGCGTGAGGAAATGTCGCCGCATCGTGGTCGCGTCCCCGAAACCCGCCGCAGCCGACACGTCGCTGAGCGAGAGCTGCGGCTGCTCGACCAGGAGCGCCGCCGCCGATTGGACCCGGCGTGCCGCGATGAGCCCCGCGATGCCGTCGGCCTCATCGGCGAGATCGCGGTACAGCTTCCGTCTGCTGATGTGCAGGGCGCGCGCGATGCTGTCCGCGTCGAAGCCCTGGATGACGTGGTACTTCTCGATGAGTTCGCGCACCGCCTCCTTCATCCGCAGCGAATGCTGGGCGGGTGTCAATGCCGGAAGCGTCACCTGCGCGAGGACAGCCCGCAGCAGGTCGTGGAGCACGGGTTCCGTGCTGGCCGGCGACCGGCGACCGCCCCCGGTGCCCGACGTCGCCTCCACCAGGTAGCGGCCGATGAACGCCAGGAAGGCAGCGGTCAGAGCCGTCTCGGGCAGGCGGACGGCGCGGTCGCTGACGGTGATTCTCGCATCGTTCGCGACATCGTCGAGGGGCACGGCCAAGCCGAGCGTCTCGATGGGGCCGAGACTCGCCGTGACAAGTGGATGCTTCGAGTTCACGACGAGGACGTCGCCGGGGTTGAGCACACCAGAGAGGCTGCCGGTTCGGAACTTGAGCGACCCGCGGATCATTCCGATGACGACGAGCTTCTCGCTCTCGATGCGAGAGATATCCACGCCCTCGCGTTCCGGGCCGGAACTCCGGCGAAGGCTGCCGAAGAGCTGCACGGTTCCGACGTGCGTATTCAGGAGGTACGCGTGGAAATCCGCGCCCGCCGCGGCATTCATCGTCGTCGATGTGCCCGTGAATTGGGCCAAGCCCGACTCTCCGCGGAATTCCTCGAATGCGTCGGGGTCTACGTCATCGGCGGAGAAGAAGCCTGACGACTCCCCCGAGTGCGCGATCCTACCGAGCCGCTCACTGAGATCCTGACGTGCATTCCCCGGCACTGAATACCCCCGACACCAGCCTGCCCAACCTTCGGATCAGAATACCGAGAGAAGACGGGCTGGAGAATCGCGGGGGTATTCAGCGACCTCGATTGCGATCGAACATCACCGAGAGAGAAGACCCTCGGTGAGCGCGTTCGGCGTGCCGAAACGGTGCGCCGTTATGGACACCGCCTGCTCCCGAAGGAATGGCAGCGTCTCCACCCGACCGGATTCGGTCACTGCTCCCGAGTAGATCGCCAGGTCCACCCGGCCGTCCACGGCACGCGCCAACGCGACCGCATCGCCGCCGATGAGACGCATCCGCCCACCTCGAAGCGAACCTGCGGCCGAGAGGAACTCCGCGTCGGACTCAGCCCGCATGCGCACGCCGGCCCCCGCGAGCGCCGCCTTGGCCGCCGAGGGCAGCTCGACCCCCGTCGAGACCCGCAGCTGCGCTCCGGCGACGAGTCCGGCCGCGACGACCCGCAGGAGATCCGCGACGCGTGCACCCTCGGAGAGCCGCACCGTGATCTCACCCGGGAACGTCAGGTACCGGAAGACGTTGCGCTCGGCGTACAGCCCCTGCACGTCGCGGTCGCGCCCGAACTCCTCAGCCCAGGCCTGCGCGTCGCTGCCGAGCGCGCGTTCGAGCATCGCGGTGTCACCACTCGTCAGCACCGCCGGCTGCGCCTTCGCGATCGCCACCGCCGCATCCAGGAGCGTCTGCGCGCTGGCGTTCGAGACCGGGGCGATGTCGACGGCGCGAGCCCGCTCCCACGTCCCGAGGCCGACGAGGTAGTTCGGCCCGCCCGCCTTGGTCGTGCATCCGACCACCGACTTCTTCCACCCGCCGAACGGCTGGCGCTGCACGATCGCGCCCGTGATGCCCCGGTTCACGTAGAGGTTTCCCGCCTGGATCGTGTCGAGCCACTGCGCCACCTCACCGCGGTCGAGCGAGTGGATGCCGGACGTCAGCCCGTAGTCGACCTCGTTGACGATCTCGATCGCCTCCTCGAGCGTGTCCGCCGTCATGATGCCGAGGATCGGGCCGAAGTACTCGACGAGGTGGAACTCGGAGCCGCGCTGCACGCCCGCACGCACGCCAGGACTCCAGAGCTTCCCGCTGTCGTCGAGCTGGCGAGGCTCGACCACCCAGCGCTCCCCCGCGCCGAGCGTCGTGAGCCCGTCGAGCAGCTTGCCAGAGGCCGGCGTGATGATCGGCCCCATCTGCGACGGCGCGTCCCACGGGTAGCCGACCGTGAGCGAGCGCACCGCGTCGAGCAGCTGCTCGCGGAAGCGGCGTGAGCGCTGCGCCTGACCGACCAGCACCACGAGGGAGGCGGCGGAGCACTTCTGCCCTGCGTGGCCGAACGCCGACGCCACGACGTCCTTCGCCGCGAGGTCGTAGTCCGCGCTCGGCGTCACGATGATGGCGTTCTTGCCGCTCGTCTCAGCGAGCAGCGGCAGCTCGGGGCGGAACGACCGGAACAGCTCGGCCGTCTCGATACCACCAGTGAGAATGACCCGGTCGACCGACGGGTTCTTGATGAGCTCGCTGCCCAGCTCGCGGTCGGAGAACTGCACGTACTGCAGCACCTCCCGCGGCACGCCAGCCTCCCAGAGCGCCTCGACCATGACGGCACCGCAGCGAGCCGCTGGCCGCGCCGGCTTGATGATGACGGAGGCGCCCGCCGCGAGCGCTGCCAGGGTCGATCCAGCCGGGATGGCGACGGGGAAGTTCCAGGGCGGCGTCACGACGATGACCTTCGACGGCACGAAGGATGCGCCGTCGACGTTGTCCAGCCCACGGGCGAGCTCCGCGTAGTAGTGCGCGAAGTCGATGGCCTCAGAGATCTCGGGGTCTGACTGGTCAAGGGTCTTACCCGCCTCGGACGCGGCGACCTCCATGAGATCAGCCCGGCGCCGCTCGAGCGCATCCCCCGCCCGGTGCAGGATCTCGGCACGCGCTGCGCCGGACAGGGCACCCCACGACTGGCTGCCCGTGACGGCACGCGTGACGCGGGCATCCAGTTCGCCGGCAGTGCCGATCGTGTTCGCCTCGATGGTCTCTGCGCCGAGCGTGGACGCCTCTGCGCGTTCGCGGATTCCACGCGCCCACGCCTGGTTGGCGGGCAGCGACGGGTCCGTGTCCGGAGTCTCCTCGAAGCGATCAGCGGGCAGCGGGGCTGGCTGCGCCGTGCGGTCCTGCACTCGGTTGCTCGCTGGCACCTCACGGTCGAGCACGTCGAGCGACGCGATGAATCGCTGCGATTCGCGCTCGAAGAGCTCCTCGTTGTCAGCCAGCTCGAACACCGCCGACATGAAGTTGTCCTGGCTCGCCCCCTCCTCGAGGCGGCGGATGAGGTAGGCGATCGCCACGTCGAACTCCTGCGGGTGCACGACCGGCACGTACAGCAGCAGCCCGCCGACTTCGCGCTTCACGACCTCGGCCTGGCTCTGCGCCATGCCGAGCAGCATCTCGTACTCGATGCCGTCGGTTGCGCCCCGGCGCTGGGCGAGCAGCCAGGAGAACGCGACGTCGAAGAGGTTGTGGCCAGCGACACCCACGCGCACGTTCTTGACGCGCTCAGGCGTGAGCGCGTAGTCGATGACCCGCTTGTAGCTCGTGTCCGAATCCTGCTTCGTGCCCCACGTCGCGAGCGGCCAGCCGTGCAGCGACGCCTCGACGCGCTCCATGGGGAGGTTCGCGCCCTTCACGAGCCGCACCTTGATCGGTGCACCGCCACGCGCGACGCGCTCCGCTGACCACTCCTGCAGTCGGATCATCGCCCCGAGCGCGTCTGGGAGGTAGGCCTGCAGCACGATGCCGGCCTCGAGGTTCAGGAACTCGGGGTCGTCCAGGATGCGCGTGAAGACCGCCATGGTCATCTCGAGATCCTTGTACTCCTCCATGTCGAGGTTGATGAACTTGCGCGTCGGGCTCTTCACGGCGAGCCGGTAGAGCGGAGTCAGCTCCTCGACGACATCGGCGACGGCCTCGTCGAACGCCCACGGCTGATGCGGTGCGGTTGTGGAGGAGACCTTGATCGAGACGTAGTCGACGTCGTCGCGAGCCAGGAGCTTCGTCGTGCCGTCGAGACGACGCGCCGCTTCCTTCTTGCCGAGCACCGCCTCGCCGAGGAGGTTCATGTTGAGCCGCACGCCCTTCCCGCGGATCTTCTCGATCGCGGGCCCGAGCTTCGAATCCGTCGCGTCGATGATGAGGTGCCCGACCATGTCCCGCAGCACCTTGCGTGCGGCCGGCACGACGACGCCAGGCAGGACGGGCGCGACCGTGCCACCGACCCGCACGGCGCTCTTCATGTACCAGGGCAGGAAGCCGGGCACCTGATCGGCGATCGCGCCGAGCTTGCGCGCAGCGACCTTGAGGTCCTCGGGACGCACCACCCCGTCCACGAACCCGACCGTGAAGTCGAGACCCTGCGGATCCTTCAGCACGCCGGCGAGCTGAGCGGCGGATGCATCCACCGGGATCTCGGCCGCCTCGGTCAGCCATCGGCGCACGAGCGCGACAGCCTCCGGAGCGAGCTCGGTGAGGGAATCTGTGGGGAAGACAGGCGTCTCGGTGGCGGTCATGTGACCAGTATCGGCACCCGACTTCCGTTAGGTAAAGTGAAGGAAATTGACGCGTTTCCGTCAGCGCGTGTGATGATTGATCATGCTCGACGTACGCAAGCTCCGACTCCTCCGCGAAGTACAGCTCCGCGGCACCCTCGCCGAAGTCGCCAAGGCGCTCAACTTCTCGCCGTCGGCCGTCTCGCAGCAGCTCTCGGCCCTCGAAGCCGAACTCGGCGTCGAACTCCTCCGCAAGCACGGGCGCCGCGTGCAACTCACCCAGCAGGCCGAGATCCTCGCAGGGCACACGGCCGAGATCCTCGAACGACTCGAGATCGCAGAGCAGGAGGTCCTCGCCTCCACCAGCCGCGCCGTCGGCACGGTTCGCATCGCCGTGTTCCAATCCGCGGCCCTCACGCTCATCCCGCCGCTCCTCCGCGTCCTGGAAGAAGAGCACCCGGGCCTCCGCATCGAGATGGTGCAGCACGAACCGGAATCCGCGCTCTTCGACACCTTCGCGGGAGACTTCGACGTCGTCGTCGCCGAGCAGTACCCCGGCCACGCCGCGCCCCACCACCCCGGGCTCGACCAGCGGCTCCTCACCGGCGACGCGCTGCGCCTCGCCGTGCCCGTCGACTCCCCCGTCACCACCCTCGCCGACGCAGCGGAGCTCGCCTGGGTCATGGAACCGCAGGGCTCAGCATCCCGCCACTGGGGAGAGCAGCAGTGCCGCGTCGCGGGCTTCGAACCCGACGTGCGCTACGAGACCGCCGACCTGCAGGCGCAGATGCGGTTCATCGAGACCGGCCACGCCGTCGGCATCCTCAACGACCTCACCTGGGCCCACTCCACGCCCAACGTGCGATTCCTCAGCCTCGCGGGTGCACCACGGCGCGAGATCTTCACGTCGATCCGAACCGCGAGCGCAGCGTCGCCGACCATCGCCGCAGTGCGAGACGGACTCCAACGGGTCGCCGACGACCTCAGCGCGACCGGCCTCAGCACCGCCGCCATCACCCTGCCAGCGGCGACCCCGGCGGCGTTCAGCTCGTCCGGCGTCAGCTCGTCTGCTGCAGCGGACGCCTAGCCAGCACCGCGTCGAGCACCAGCGCGCTCACCAGGCCGAGCCCGACCATCGCCAGGAAGAACACCGGCAGCGCCACGAGACCCGCCGCATCCAGCAGCAGACCGCCCACGAGCGCACCCGAGCCGATACCGAAGTTGAAGCCCGACGTGTACAGCGCGCTCGACAGGTCGCGGTGGCGCGACGGGGCGGCGTTCAGGATGCGCGACTGCAGCAGCGGCGGCAGCACGCCCATCCCGAGCCCCCAGATGACCAGCGCGATGAGCGCCACCGTCGTGTCGTGCGCGAACAGCAGCAGCGTCACGGCGATGAGCATGAGGCCGTAGCCGGTCGCGAGGCCGACGCGCGGCCGTGCCGTGAAGAACACACCGGCGAGCGCCGTCCCGCCCGCCGAGGCGATGCCGTAGGCGAAGAGCACGAGGCTCAGCGTCTCGACGGGGAAGCCGATGACGTCGAGCGAATACGGCGAGATGTAGGAGTAGAAGGCGTACTGAGCCGTCATCGTGATGAGCGTGATCACGCACAGCAGGATCACCGTCAGTAGCGAGCGCTGCGCGAAGCGGACGCGCTTCGCAGGCACCGCATCCTCGTCCGAGTCATCCGGAAGCGCGATCGGGCGCGTGTAATAGGAGTCGTCGAGGTGGTTGACGCGTGGCAGCAGGAACCAGAGCAGCACCGCCACGAGCAGCGTCACGACCGCGAGCGAGCCGAAGGCGAACCGCCAGCCGAACGCCTGCCCGAGCGCGGTGCCGATCGGCACCCCGAGGACGTAGGCGATCGCGCCGCCGCCGAGCGTGATCGACACCGCGCGCGTCAGCAGCTCCTTCGGGGCGATGAGCGAGATATAGGAGGCGACGACCGCCCAGAACACGCCGTGGGCGAGGCCCGTGACCACGCGCGTCACGACGAGCCACGCGTACGTGGGCGCAAACGCCGAAGCTATGGAGCCGATCGCGAAGACCGCGAGGACCACGACCAGCAGCGCGTGTCGAGGGACGCGCTTCGTGAGCGCCGTCAGCGGGGTGCTCGTCAGCACGACCGTGAAGGCGAAGATCGTCATGAGCCAGCCGATCTCCGCACGCGTCGCGCCGAGGTCGACGGTCATGAGCTCGAGCAGGCCAGTTGGCAGCATCTCGATCGTGACGCTGATGAACGTGGAGAACGCAAGCGCGATCAGGGGGACGAGCGGCAGCCTGGGGGCAGACGTCATCACAGGAGCAGAGAGAGAAGTCATTCGCAATATCCGAACGGCGCACTCCGGGCGAGCGGGAACCCTCGCCAGGGAGTCGACTGCGTGCGTACCGGCACGCCGGGGGCCGAGCGATACGCACGACCACAGTGAAGTCTACCCCTCAGGCGCAGGACGGCTACCCTGATGTGGTGATTCAAGAAGCAACTCGATGGGTGCTCACCCTCAACTGCCCAGACCAGCCCGGCATCGTGCACGCCATCACGGGAGCCATCGTCGACTCCGCGGGCAACATCGAAGAACTCCAGCAGTTCTCCTCGACAGACACCGGTCGCTTCTTCATGCGCGTCGACATCCGCACCGACGCCAGCCGCGAGGACCTCCTCGCCCGCCTCGAGCCAGTCGCCGAGCGCTTCAGCGCCGAGGTCTCCCTCGACGAGGCCGGCCGCCCCGTTCGCACCCTCATCCTCGCGACGAAAGCCGGCCACTGCGTCAACGACCTCCTCTTCCGTCAACGCTCCGGCCACCTCCACATCGACGTCCCGCTTGTCCTCGCGAACAACGAGGCCCTCGCGAGCCTCGCCGAGTTCTACGAGGTGCCATTCGAATACCTCCCCGTCACCGGGCCAGACGAGAAAGCGGCCTTCGAGGCCCGCATCCTGCAGGTCGTCGAGGAGCAGCAGATCGAGCTGGTAGTCCTCGCCCGCTACATGCAGATCCTCTCCCCCGAGCTCTGCGCAGAACTCGCAGGCCGCGCCATCAACATCCACCACTCCTTCCTGCCCGGCTTCAAGGGCGCGAACCCGTACCGTCAGGCGCACGCCCGCGGCGTCAAGCTCATCGGCGCGACGGCGCACTTCGTGACGAGCGACCTCGACGAGGGCCCGATCATCGAGCAGAACGTCGTCCGTGTCGACCACACACGTGCGCCCCAGGAGCTCATGGCCATCGGCCAGGACGAAGAATCGCGCACCCTCACGCAGGCCGTGAAGTGGTTCTCCGAGCACCGCGTGCTGCTCGACGGGCAGCGCACGATCATCTTCCACTGACCCGAATTCCGCTCGCTTCGGTCAGTCTGCTGCTGCTGCTGCTGCTGCTGGCCAACTTCCGTGATGAATCGGCCACTTCGGGCACGCCGGCGCTCTGTGCTCGCCTCCCATCACGGAAGTTGGACACGTACTTCGCAGCAGGCGAGCTGTGGATGGCGACGACTCCACAGGAGGCCAGCTTCCTGTTCACGGGTCGGTAGATCTGCGCTGTGCTTGGCGCATGCCAGAACCAGCAACTGCGAGAGCGCCCGCGCGAACCAGCGGAGGGGTCTTCTCGCGCGCTGAATGGAATGGAGAGGGCGGAACTCGCCGCGGGTTAGAGGCGTCGCTCAAACAAGGGACCTTCTGGCGGGTTTCGCCTGGCTGGTTTGCAACGCCAGACGCGTCCGCCGCAGTCGTTGAAGCTGTGCGCCTGCACGGTCGCGCCACTTGCCTCACGGCTCTCAGTTCGCAAGGAGTATGGACTCCGCCTCACTCCGGGGTGCATGTGCGAATCGCAGCGAGCGCGCTCGGCATCACGCGCACAACGTCTTCCAACCCCCGCACGGGTGAAGTGGTCCTGCATCGAGCCTCAGTCCATCAAGCTCGCCCGCTTGAGAAGCATGCGGTTGACGACATCGATCTTGCTCTCGAATGCGCGCTCCTGTGCCTCCCCGAACGCGACCTTGTCGTCGTCGCCGACTCGGCGCTCCAGTTGCGCCTCATCACGCGAAGCTCGCTCACCGAGCTGGCCGCCCCGCTCGCCGTGAGCGCGCGCGAGAAGCTGAAATTCGTGGATGCGCGGAGCCAATCCGGCACGGAGAGCATCGTCCGGTTGTGGCTCCAGCTGCGCGGCGTGCGCGTCACTCCGCAGTTCCACGTGGTCGGCGTCGGCCATGTGGACCTGCTTGTCGGCGATCGCCTCGTCATCGAGTGCGACTCTAAGGAGTTTCATTCCGCGGAGTGGCACTCTCGGAATGACCGCCGTCGAGACCTGGTGCTGAACAGGCTCGGATACCGAGTCCTGCGCTTGACCTACGAGCAGGTGATGTTCCAGTGGCCGCGTGTCGAGGCCACACTGCGGGCACTCCTCGCCGAAGGCAGCCACCTACGCGGCTCGCGCCGACGGCCCGGCGCCTGACCCGCTTCCGGGACGAGACGACGCCAACGGGCCCCGGGCGCCTCAGCCACGCGCATCCATCACGGAAGTTGGACCGGCCGGTCTACTGCGGGTGCCGTTGGCAGGCGTCAAAGGTCGTCGCTGAGTGCTCCGCTGCCAACGAGCAGCGCCGCGGCGCTGCCGCCCACGGCCTCTTGACGCCCAAGGCACCCGTGACGGCGCCCGGCATCCGTGCCTGACGCTTGCCCGGACCGACTTGCGTGACGAAAACGCTCCCGACGCCCGTCAGCACGCCAGATCTTCCCGTCCATCACGGAAGTCGGCCACGCGCTATGACGGACGTGGCTCAGGCCGCAGGCACCCGCGCGGGAATGCGCTCCATGACGGCCTCGATGATGCGCTTCCCGGCGGAGTCGCGGAGCGTCATGAGCGATTCCGGGTGGAACTGCACCGCGAAGATCGGCAGGTCTCGGTGCTGGATCGCCATCGGGATGCCGTCGTCGTCGGATGCGACGAGCACGAGGCTCTCCGGCATCGTCGCGGGGTCGATGTGGAGCGAGTGGTATCGGCCCGTGACGAAGCGCTCCGGCAGGGCGTCCAGGAATCCCGGGTTGGTCACGACGACCTCCCGCTCCTGCCCGTGCAGCGGGTACCCGAGCTGGCCGAGGGATGCGCCGAAGTACTCCCCGATGGCTTGCTGCCCGAGGCAGACGCCGAAGATGGGAAGCGAACGGTCGACGATCTCGTCGAGCAGCTCGGACGACTTGAAGTCGCTCGGCGCGCCGGGCCCGGGCGACATGACGACAAGCGATGGCTGCTGCTCGTCCAGGATGCGGGCCATCTCCTCACGCTCGATGCCGCCCTTGGGGATGCGCACGGTGCGCACTTCTGCGCCGGTCTCGCGCATATAGCCGGCCAGCATCTGCACGAACGAGTCCTCGTGGTCGAGGAAGAGGATGCGGTGACCGCGGCCGCTCAAGGAAGGCGCCGGCTCGGCGGCGACCTCGGGGGATGCGGACTCGGCGGCGGCGTCGAGCGCCTCGAGGAGCGCGGAGGCCTTCATCTCGGTCTCGAGCTCTTCGGCGGCTGGGGTCGAGTCCATGAGCAGCGTGCCGCCGGCACGGACCTCGGCGATGCCGTCGCGAATCATGGCGGTGCGGATCGTCAGCCCGGTGTTGACGTCGCCGTTGGCGTGCAGCACGCCGATGGCCCCGCCGTACCAGGTGCGCGGGCTGCGTTCGTGCTCGTCGATGAAGCGCATGGCCCAGATCTTCGGGGCCCCGGTGACGGTGACGGCCCACATGTGGGTCGCGAACGCATCCAGCCCGTCGAATTCGGGGCGCAGTCGCCCCTCGACGTGGTCGACCGTGTGGATGACCTTCGAGTACAGCTCGACCTGGCGTCGGCCGATGATCTTGATCGACTCGGGCTCGCAGACGCGCGACTTGTCGTTGCGGTCCACGTCGGTGCACATGGTGAGCTCGGAGCGGTCCTTGTCGCTGTTGAGGAGCTCGAGGATGCGGTCGGCGTCTTCGATCGCGTCGGCCCCGCGGGCGATGGTGCCGGAGATGGGCACGGTCTCGACGCGGCTGCCCGCGACGCGGACGAACATCTCGGGGCTGGCGCTCACGAGGAACTCCTGCCCGCCGAGGTTCATGAGCGCGCCGTACGGGGCCGGGTTGTTGCGCTTCAGGTAGGCGAAGACGTCGGCTGGGGTGGTGCGGACGGGGCGTCGGAAGGCCTGACCGGGCACGACCTCGAACAGGTCGCCGCGGGCGAAGGAGGCCTTGGCCGACTCGACGAGCGCCGCGTACTCCCCCGGCTCGTGGTCGCGCGATGACTGCGCGGATGCTGCGGGTGCGACGAAGGGGCTCGGCACCTGGGTGCGTGGCATGCCCTCGGTCGAGGTGATGCCGTCGGAGAACTCGAAGTCGTGGCGCGTGGCGTCGCCGCGCTGGCGGTCGACGGCGAGCACGGAGTCGGGCAGGAACACGACGAGGTCGCGCTGGTCGCCGCCGTTCGGGGCGTCGAGGGCCTCGATCTGCCGCACGAGGTCGTAGCCGAACGAGCCGTAGAGGCCGAGGTGGGGCGCGTCGTCCGGCATGGTCTCGATGATGGCTCGCAGCACGCTGAAGCTGGAACGCCTCCGCGTGCGCTGCTCTTCCGGGATGATCTCGTCGCGCTGCGAGGTCACGTCGATCTTGACCTCGCCGTCGGCGAGCACCCGCACCGTGACGCCATCCAGGCGCTCGAACGCCTCGGTGAAGGCTTTCAGCGGGATGCTGCCGCGCTCGTTGAGGGCGCGCATCCGCAGGGCGAAGCCTCGCCCCTCGATCATGAGCGGTGGATCGATGAACCCGATGTCCCATCGCGTGTACCTGCCCGGGTACTCGACGCCGGACGAGAGGACCACTCCGTAGCGGTCGTTGAGACCGGTCTGGATGTCGTCCATCTCCTCCGGGCTGGCAGCACGGGAGGTGTGGGTGATCGTGAGCACTGGGTTCCTAGGTCTGGGATTCGGTCAGAGGCGTTCCGCGATGGCGGCGGTCGCGGTGCGCCACGCGTCGCGCGTCGCGGGCTTGAGGCTGGACACGCTCAGCTCACCACCGCCGACGAAAGCCTGGTCGTACGGTACCTCAACGACGGCGCGGGTGAGCCGTTCGAAGTGGTGACGCAGACGGACGGTGAGCGCCTGGTCCTCCTTCGCGGAGGGGCTCGAGAGGATCGTGACCGCGTTCTCGAGCTTGTCCCCGAAGCCCCGCTCTCGGAGGCCGTCGGCGAGCCAGGCTGCGGATGCGGCGGTGTCCTCGCGTGCGGTGGAGACGATGACGAGCTGGTCGGCGACGTCGAGGGCGGCTTCCCAGTTGCTGGCGCGCATGTTGTTGCCGGTGTCGACGACGAGCACGCGGTAGAAGCGGCTGAGGGTGCGGTGCATGCGCGAGAACGCCTCTGCGTCGATGATGGCGGCCGAAGCGGCGTCGTCGTCGGATGCGAGCACGTCGAACTGGGCGTCGCCCTGGGGTCGTACGAAGCGGTCGACGTCGGCGATGGTCGCGCCTCCGGAGACCTCGAAGCGTGGCAGCTGCCTGAGGAAGTCGACGGCCGTGTTGCGGTGGCTGCCTGGGTGCGAGCGCCACCCGAGGGTGCCGCGCGTCTCGTTGTTGTCCCAGGCGAGCGTGTAGCCGCCGCGGATCTCACCGAACGTGGCGGCGATCATGAGCGTGGCCGTGGTCTTGTGGGCGCCGCCCTTGGGGTTCATGACGACGACGGTCCTTGATCCGTCGAACTGGCGCTGCACTCGACGGATCTCGTCCCGCTTGATGCGCTCAGCTTCGCCCGGGCCGAGCTTGATGAGCCCTCCGGTGCCGACGCGCAGCGCGCTGCGCCATCCCTGCTGGGCGGGCGCTTCGGGCGCCGCCTGCTTGTCGGCGAGGAGGTCGGCGAGGGTCGGCGCGGAGGTGTCGCTCTTGCGACGCTCCGGGGCGGTGCTGGATGCGGCCTTCGACACGGTGCCTGCCGAGGCGGATGCGGCGACCGGTGCGGTGTTCGTCGGTCTGGGCGGCAGGCCGGGTCGGATGATGTCGCGCGGTCCCGTCTCGACATTCTCGACCTCGTCGAGGTCGCGCTGCGCGCGGGCGTCGCGGGGGAAGCGCGGCTGCCACGGCTGGGTGTCCTCGAGGCCGTCTTCGTCGATCCGGTCCTCGAACCACACGGGTGGGGTCTCCGCCTGTGGCACGGGCGCACCCTGCGTCGCGTCGCGTCGTCCGTCGTCGAGCTCCGGCGCGGGGGCTGGCCCGTCTGCCTGTCCCTGCGGCGGGCCGGGGATGACGCCATCGTCGTCGGACTCGTGGTCGAGCGCATGGTGCATCATCTCGACTCGAGGGATGCGCACGGTCTCGTGCACGTTGCCCTGCGGGAGGAAGCCATCGCTGTTCGCGCCTGTCGAGGCCTCGTAGCCGCCGTCGACGGCCGGCTCAGCCGAAATGCCCGACTCCGCTGGCTCGGCGTGCGCGAGCCGGTCGGTCAGCTGGTCGTCGCCTGGTGCGAGCTCGCCGACGTCGCCCGTCTCGACGAGGCTTCCATCTGGCGACACCCGGAGGGGGAAGACGCCGTCGATGTCGATCGTGCGGAGGTCGATCACGATCTCCTCGCGCGTCGCGCGATCGACGACGCGCGTCATGATCTCCGAGCGAAGCTCGTCCGCGTCGGCCGCGATGATGCGCTCGACAGCGCCGCCTTCCCGGATCTCGCCGACGCCGTCACGACGGATCAGCACCTCCAGTGCGAGGACGCCCGGTTCGGCATTGGTCATTGCTGCTCTTCTCACTTCAGGAGGTCGACGGAACGAATCCCAGACGGACAACGCTATCGCGTTCCGCTTCGAGGTCCGCGACGGTCGCGGCGAGGCGCGTCCGCGTCAGCTCGCTGACCTCGAGGCCCTGCACCACCTCCCACTGGCCGCCACGCGAGATGACCGGCACTCCGGCGACGAGCCCCTCGGGGATCCCGTAGTGGCCCTCCGACGGCAGGGCCGCCGTCGTCCAGTCCCTCTCCGGTGTGCCGAGCACCCAGTCGCGCACGTGGTCGACCGCGGCCGAGGCCGCAGACGCGGCGGAGGACGCCCCGCGGGCCGCGATGATGGCGGCTCCGCGCGTCGCGACGGTCGTGGTGAAGTCGCCGTCGATCCACGCGTCATCGGCGATGCGCTCACGAATCGGGACGCCGCCGATCGTGCCGTGGTCGACATCCGGCACCTGCGTGTTCGAGTGGTTGCCCCAGACGTGGATGCGCGACACCTCTCCGGCGCCAGCGCCTGCTTTGGCCGCGAGCTGCGCGATGGCGCGGTTGTGGTCGAGGCGCATCATGGCCGTGAACCGCTCCCCCGGCACGTCGGGGGCTGCCGCGCGCGCGATCAAGGCGTTCGTGTTGGCCGGGTTTCCGACGACGAGCACGCGGATGTCGTCAGCGGCGTGCTCGCCGATCGCGCGCCCCTGGGGCGCGAAGATGCCGCCGTTCGCCTCGAGCAGGTCGGCTCGGTCCATGCCGTCGCGCCTCGGCATGGAGCCGACGAGCAGCGCGATGCTCGTGCCGTCGAAGGCCGCATCGGCGTCGTCGAAGACGTCCACGGAACGGAGCAGCGGGAAGGCGCCGTCCGCGAGCTCCATCGCCGTTCCCTCGGCGGCCTTGATAGCCTGCGGGATCTCCAGGAGCCGCAGCTCGACCGGGGTATCGCCGAGCATGGAGCCGGATGCGATGCGGAAGAGGAGCGAGTAGCCGATGTTGCCTGCTGCTCCCGTGACGGTGATGCGGACTGGCGAGGTGCTCATGCATCCACCCTATTCTCCGCAGGCCAGGAGCCGGCCGCACGCAGAAGCCCCGCACCCTGCCGAAGCAGGATGCGGGGCTTGTGAGGCGAGAGCCCCTGTGCCGTGGTGTCGCCTACGCGGACACTCGTGCGGCGAGGTTCTCGGCGATCGAGTTCATGAAGTCGTCGGTCGTCTGGTACGGGGTTCCCTCACCGACGAGCGCGGCGAGGTCCTTCGTCATCTTGCCGGACTCGACGGTCTCGATGACCACCTCTTCGAGGGCCTGCGTGAAGTCGATGAGGTCCTGGTTGCCGTCGAGCTTGCCGCGGTGCGCGAGGCCGCGCGTCCAGGCGTAGATCGAGGCGATCGGGTTCGTCGACGTCGGCTTGCCCTGCTGGTGCTGACGGTAGTGGCGCGTGACCGTGCCGTGCGCGGCCTCAGCCTCGACGACCTTGCCGTCGGGCGTCGTGAGCACGCTCGTCATGAGCCCGAGCGAGCCGAAGCCCTGCGCGACGGTGTCCGACTGCACGTCGCCGTCGTAGTTCTTGCAGGCCCAGACGTAGCCGCCCTCCCACTTGAGGGACGCCGCGACCATGTCGTCGATGAGGCGGTGCTCGTACGTGATGCCGGCAGCCTCGAACTTGTCCTTGAACTCGGCCTCGAAGATCTCCTGGAAGATGTCCTTGAAGCGACCGTCGTACTTCTTCAGGATCGTGTTCTTCGTCGACAGGTACACGGGGTAGCCGCGCGTGAGTCCGTAGTTGAGCGACGCGCGAGCGAAGTCGGTGATCGACGCGTCGAGGTTGTACTGCACCTGGGCGATTCCGTCGCCCGGCGAGTGGAAGACCTCGAACTTCTGCGGCTCGGAGCCGTCGTCCGGCGTGAACTCGACCGTGAGCTTGCCCTCGCCGGCGAAGCGGAAGTCGGTAGCCCGGTACTGGTCGCCGAATGCGTGGCGGCCGACGATGATGGGCTTGTTCCAGCCCGGCACGAGGCGCGGGATGTTCGAGATGATGATGGGCTCACGGAAGATGACGCCGCCCAGGATGTTGCGGATGGTGCCGTTCGGGGAGCGCCACATCTGCTTGAGGCCGAACTCCTCGACGCGTGCCTCGTCTGGAGTGATCGTCGCGCACTTGATGCCGACGCCATGCTTCTGGATCGCGTGAGCCGCGTCGACCGTGATCTGGTCGTCGGTCTCGTCGCGCTTCTCGATGCCCAGGTCGTAGTACTCGAGGTTCACGTCGAGGTACGGGTGGATGAGCGTGTCTTTGATCTTCTGCCAGATGATGCGGGTCATCTCGTCGCCGTCGAGCTCGACAACCGTTCCTTCGACCTTGATCTTCGCCATAAAGTCCTCCTTCTGCGCGCGGTTTGCCTCCAGCCTACCGGGGACGCATTCGGAGAAATACTCAGACGGACCGCTACTCTGCATCCATGAGCGAGCTGTATATCGAAGAGCTGTCCGCCGACAACATCGTCGCCGCCAACACGCTCACGCTGAAACCAGGCCAGGAGGCGTTCGTCGCGCCCGTCTCGCACTCGATCTCGGAGGCCTACGTCAACCAGACGACGTCGTGGCCGAGGGTCGTGGTGCTCGACGGTCGGGTCGTGGGCTTCATCATGGCGAACTTCGATGAGGACGCCCCCGACGAGCTGTTCAGGGCCACGATCATGCGCATGAACGTCGACGCGGACTTCCAGCGCCGCGGCGTCGGGTCGTTCGCCGTCACGGCGATCCTCGACGAGGCCGCACGCCGCGGGTTCGACAAGGTGACGACCATCTGGGAAGAGGGCGACCTGGGGCCGGGAGATTTCTTCCGGAGCCTGGGCTTCGTCGTCACGGGTGAGACGCAGTACGGCGAGACGATCGGTGAGCGCGTGCTCAACGACCACGGCACCGGCTCGCTGTGACGCGAGCTGTGCCGCCGCCCTCGGCTTCCGCCTAGTAGGCGCGGGCCGAGAGGCAGGTGACGCCGCCCTCGAGCTTCTCGAACTCCGAGATGTCGAGGGACACGACACTGTAGCCGAGGCGCTTCACGAGCTTCGCGGTCGCCGGGGCCGCCGCTGACACGAGAACGGTCTCGGAGTCGAGCGGCAGGACGCTGGCTCCCAGCAACTCTGGTGCCTCGATGTAGCCGCCGAAGAGCGACGGCTGCTCGAGGGCCGGCGTCCACGCGATGATGGTGCCGTCCGGCAGCGCCGTCGCGACGGTCTTCAGGTGCAGGGCACCCCTGATGGGCACCGCGACGACCCGGTATCCGAGGTCGAGCGCGATCTCGCGGAGCGCGCGGATGCCCTCCGCGTTGGTGCGCGTGGAGGCACCCACATAGACCGTGTCGCCAGCCAGGAGCACGTCGCCGCCATCCAACGTCGCCGGGGCCTCGATCTCCATCGTGACGAGCTCGGTCTCGGCGAGCGCCGCGCGCACGCCGGGCAGCTCGGCGCGCCGGGACGCCGCACCGCTGCGACCCAGAATCGCGACCTCACCTAGCACGATCACCTGGTCCTCGGTGAAGACCGAATCCGGCATGGTCTCGGCCGCAGGGACCTCGCGCGTCTCCCAGCCGTGCTCATCGAGCAGCGCCACATAGGACTCCCACTGCTCGTTGGCGCGATCCCGATCGACCTCGGCTCGCTCCTGGAACGTGACCTGGGCGTCCTGCGGGTTCGCGGCGGGGATGCGCACGAGTGCGAGCTTGCTGTTCGACTCGGAGAACCGTCGGAGCTCCCCGGCGTGCGCGACCCGCCCGGACACATCCCGGAGCATGTCGGCGACCTGCCGACGGAACAGGGCGGGCCCGATGATGGCCGTGTACACCGTGGCGGACACGAGGAACACGAAGTTGAGTCCGAAGAACTCCATGAAGATCGCCGACCAGGTCTCGCCAGTGAAGTCGGCACCGCCCGTCGCGAGCCGCACGACGTACCCGACCGTGCCAGCGATCAGCGCCAGCACGAACCCGGCGATCGCGGCGATCCACCAGCTCCTGAGCCAGCCGAGCCAGCCGACGAGCGTGACGAGGAACAGCAGAACCAGCACCGGCAGCGAGTAGAAGTCGAACGTGTTGCTCAGGGTGGTGAACGGCGAGAGGACGAGGGTCAGGTCGCGCTCGTTCATCACGACCAGGCAGGTGAGGAGCGTCGCCAGTGCAACCCCCATGGCGCTCACGAGCGCCGCGTTGAAGCGTGTTCCGCCGTCGAGCTCGCTCACGCGGGTGACGGGTTGGGAGGTGTTGGTGCTCAATTGCTGCTCTCGTGGAAGTCGGATGCGGGTTCGGGCGGACCTGCGCGACACGCAGATCGGCGCGGGTCAGTGGAAGAAGTGGCGCTCGCCCGTGAAGTACATCGTGACGCCTGCTTTCTCTGCGGCGGCGATGACCTCCTCGTCGCGGATGGACCCACCCGGCTGGACGACGGCGCTCACGCCAGCTTCAAGCAGCACTTCGAGGCCGTCCGCGAAGGGGAAGAACGCGTCGGACGCCGCGACGGATCCGGCGGCGCGCTCCCCCGCGCGCGAGACGGCGAGGTGGCAGGAGTCGACGCGGTTGACCTGGCCCATCCCGACACCCACGGAGGCTCCGTCTGAGGCAAGGAGGATCGCGTTCGACTTCACGGCGCGGCATGCTCGCCACGCGAACTCGAGGTCCTCGACGGCCTGACCTGCGGCAGGCGCACCCGCCACGAGCGTCCATCCCTCGATGAGCGACGCGTTCGGCTCGAAGCGATCTGCGCTCTGCACGAGGAAGCCGCCGGAGATCTGACGCACCTCGCGCTCCTCGAGGGCGGGGTTCGCCGGGAGCTGCAGGAGACGGATGTTCTTCTTCGCGCTCAGCACCTCGAGCGCCTCCGGCGCGAAGCTCGGAGCGATGACGACCTCGGTGAAGATCTTGGAGAGCGTCTGCGCCATCTCGAGCGACACCTCGCGGTTCGCAGCGACCACGCCGCCATACGCGCTGACCGGGTCGCAGGCGTGGGCGCGACGGTGTGCCTCGGCGATTGCCTCAGCGGGTGCGAGCCCTTCCGGTGCCACGGCGATGCCGCAGGGGTTGGCGTGCTTGATGATGGCGACGGCTGGCGCGGCGTGATCGAACGCCGCGCGAAGCGCCGCATCCGCGTCGACGAAGTTGTTGTACGACATCTCTTTGCCGTGGAGCTGCTCAGCCTGGGCGATTCCCCGACCGTCGGCGCGGCCGTAGACGGCGGCGACCTGGTGCGAGTTCTCGCCGTACCGCAGCGTCGCGAGCTGGGTGCCCTGAAGCGTGAACGAGTTCGGAAGCGTGTCGGAGGAGGCTGCCGGCGTCGATCCGGTTCCGGCCTCTGCTCCCCCGACCTCTGCGATGTGGGAGACGAACCATGCCCCGACCGCCTGGTCGTAGCTCGAGGTGTGCTGGAACGCGGCCGCCGCGAGCGCGCGACGCGTCGACAGCGTGACGCCGCCGCCCTGGATCTCCTCGAGCACCTTGGCGTAGTCCCCAGGAGACGTGACGATCGTGGCGTTCGCGAAGTTCTTCGCCGACGCGCGCACGAGCGCTGGCCCGCCGATGTCGATCTGCTCGATGATCGCGGGCGCATCCGCCCCTGACGCCACCGTCTCCACGAACGGGTACAGGTTGACGACGATGAGCTCGAACGGGGCGATGCCGAGCTCCTCGAGCTGGCGGACGTGGTCGTCGATGCGGCGGTCGGCGAGGATGCCGGCGTGCACCCCGGGGTGCAAGGTCTTCACGCGGCCGTCCAGCGATTCGGGGAACCCCGTCACCTGCTGCACGTCGGTGACGTCGAAGCCGGCCTCACGGATGGTCTTCGCGGTCGACCCCGTCGAGACGATCTCGACCCCGGCGGCCTTCAGGCCAGCCGCGAGCTCGGTGAGGCCGCTCTTGTCGCTCACGGAGACGAGCGCGCGCTTCGGCTCGATGCGCTCGAGGGTCGTCAACGACCCGTGGGAAGGTCCGTGGGAGGCGGGGGTGCTCATGCGGTGGCTCTTTCCTCGAGTGCGATTTCGCCGGAGGCGACGCCTCTGACGGTGTCTTCCAGCAGACGGCGCTCCACGACCTTGATGCGGTCGTGAAGCAGCTCCTCGGTGTCACCAGGGAGCACGGGGATGCGGACGCGATCGATGATCGGTCCGGTGTCGACACCGTTGTCGACGACGATGATGGAGGCGCCCGTCTCGGCGACGCCGGCCTCGAGCGCATCGCGCACGGCGTGGGCACCGGGGAACTCGGGCAGGTACGCGGGGTGGGTGTTCAGCAGGCGCGGGGCGAGCGCATCCACCACGGCAGGCGGCACGAGGCGCATGAACCCGGAGAGCAGCGTCAGGTCGGGTTCGAATCGCTGTATCTGCGCCAGCAGTTCCTCACCCCAGGCCGCCCTGTCGGCGAAGTCCTTCGGCCGCACGACGAACGACGGGATGCGGAACTCCTCCGCGAGCGCGAGGCCAGCGGCCTGCGTGTCCGCGCCGATCGCGACGACCTCGGCCCCGATGGGCGAAGCGGAAGCGGCAGATGCCTGGAGTGCCTCGAGCAGCGCACGCAGGTTCGAACCAGCGCCGGAGATGAGGACAACGACCTTGAGCACCGGGTCAGTCTAGTCGAGTGGACATTCCCGTCATCCCGAGAGTCGTCGCAGGTCGGGGCTCGTCAGTCGTCGATGTCGATATCGGCGTAGATGTCGGGCTCGTCGTCGTAGCGCGGGTTCTCGACCTTGAGCCGCTTCGCGCGGCGGATCTCCGACGTCTGGCGTTCCGCCGGCGGGTCGTCGGCCCGCACCTCGAGCGCGGTCCCCGGCTTCTTCTCGGACTCGCCCGGGTCCTCGAAGCGCTTCGAGACGGCGTCAGCCACCCACGGACGCTCGTCGGCGCTGTCCCTTGACGAGCGACGCTTCGCGGCCGACGACTTGGCCGCGGCGCCCGCGCCCTTCCCGGACGAAGCCGGCGCAGTCGATGCGCCTGCAGGCGCATCTCGCTTCGCGGCGTTCGCACTGGCGCGAGAACTCGCTGTCCTTGACCCTGCCTTCGTCTTTGCTGTTGCCTTCGCCGTCGACGTCGCGTCCACCGGCTCGTCGTTCTCCCGCGCATCGCGGCGGCGGTCGGACTCATCCGCGTCGTCGTCGAACTCCTCGGTGGAGAGCGGCACGAGCGCGCCGACCAGCGCGCCAAGCGCAAGCGTCCCGAAGGCGCTCGCACCAGTGAGGAGCGGGAATGGCCCGACGTCGGCGAGCCGCCCAGGGCCGGCGGAGCCCCCCGCGGCGAGCGCCAGGACCCCGATAGCGACAGCGGCGACACCGGCGGCGACAAGCGCGACCGAGATGCGCGACCACACCCCGCGCGCGGCACCAGCTGGCGCGTGCATCCGTACGCCGACCATCGCCGCGAGGCCGACGAGCACGGGGACCGCGATGACGGAGATCGCGAGCAGCGGCGGCGAGGCGGAGATCGCACCGAGGAGCGGCACGACCGGCATCGGGCCGACCAGGGTCTCGGTCGGGGTGACACTCGAGCCGGTGCCGAGCGCGAAACCGGTGCCGAGCATCCACGCCGCAGACCAAACGACGCCGTTGACGGCGATCACGAGCTGGCTCAGGCCCACGACGATCGCACTGGTCACGTCGAGCGGCAGCGATTGGAACAGGGCTAGGACGCTCGCGAGGCCCACCACCACGGCGATGACGAGGAGCACCACACCAGCACCAAGCACGCCCGTGATCATGATGCCGGCGGCCCGGAGACCCTGTGTGAGGAGCGCGCGGCCGCGCGTTTCAAGGCTCGAGACGGCGGCTTCGATGGGGGCGACCTGCCAGGCCCTGGCTCCGATGAACGCGGAGCCGAGGAAGATGACTGCGCCCACGATCGTGGTCTGCCAGACGCCGATGTCGATGCCACGACCGGTGGCCGCAATGGAGACGCCGGCCGCGCAGGCTGAGAAGACGGCGGTCGTGAAGAGCAGGCCCGGCCAGACCATGTCGGAACCGGCACGGATGCGCACGCCCGTCACGCGAGCCAGCCACACGGTGATGAGCGTCAGGCCGAGCGGCATCACCCGCAACGTGAAGGCAATCGCCTCGCTGCCAGCAGGCAGGAGGCCTGAGCTCGGGTCGATCGCAGCGTTCACGAAGCCGCCGAGCGAGAGCGCCCAGACGGCGGCCGCGTACTGGAACCCAGCCAGGAAATCACTGCCGAAGCCAGCCGTCGCCAACTGCACCGCGACGACCGCGATCAGCGGGACGCCGAGGCCGACCGCGGCCGCGACAAGCGCGTCGACGGCCGAGTACAGGTACGTGATCGGGCGAGGCATAGCACCCCGACGATAGCCGCTAACCTGCCGGAATGACTGGATCAACAGGCCCGCACGACATGACCGGCATCCGCGCGGCGATCGACTCCCTCGACGCGCAGATCGTCGCCCTCATCGGCCAGCGGCAGCGGTGGGTGGAGCGTGCAGCCGTCGCGAAACGAGGGCAGGATCAGGGCGCCGTTCGCGCTCCGGCGCGTGTGGAGCAGGTCATCTCCAAGGTGCGCGGGCTTGCCGAGTCGGCCGACGCGTCACCCGACGTCGTCGAGGCCACGTACCGTGCCATGATCGGTGCCTTCATCGAGCTCGAGCTGCGAGAGCAGGCCGGCGAGGCCCTCAAGTCCGACTCGGACTCCGCCTCCGCCTCGGACTCGGACTCGGACTCGGCCTCGGCCTTGGCCTGACCAACTTCCGGGATCGCTCAACCCGCGGGCGAGCGAAGACGCCCCAACGGCGCCATCCATCACGCAAGTTGGCCAGGCCCGCGGCGGCGATCCTGCGGGCGGCTGACAAGCGGCGACCCGTGGGCGCGCGCGGCGTGCGGAGCGGCGAAGTGGCGTGCAGAGGGGGGTGCAGCTGCCGATGCCGCCGCGGCGGCTCAGCGCTCGAGGAGCTGCTGGAACGGGCCGCCCGCGTGGCGCAACCGCTCGGGCGAGCCGACCTCGACGATGCGCCCGGCGTCGAGGACGAGCACCCGGTCGGTGTCGCCGAGCGTGTCGATGCGGTGGCTGATCTCGAGGATGCTGCGTCCAGCGGCCCACGCGGCGAGGCGCTCACGGACGGTCTGCTCGGTGGCCGCATCGAGCGCGCTGGTCGCCTCATCGAGCACCAACAGCTGCGGGTCGGCCAGCACGGCTCGCGCGATCGCGACGCGCTGGCGTTGTCCGCCGGAGAGCCCGCCGCCGCGTTCCCTGACCGGGGTGTCGAGACCCTTCGGCTGCTGCAGCACCCACTCGTCGAGTGCTGCGACGCGCAGCGCGGCGAGGATCTCCTCGTCGCTCGCGTCGGGCTTCGCGAGCGACACATTCTGGCCGACCGTGCCGTCGCTCAGGTAGGGACGCTGCGGGACGAGGGCCGTACGGGTTCGCAGTTCGTCGAGCGTGATGTGCTGCAGCGGCTCTGGCGCGACGTCGGCGTCGGCGTCGCGACGGAGCGAGACCACCCCTCCGAGTGGGTCCCAGAATCGCAGGGCGAGGGAGGCGATCGTCGACTTGCCGCTTCCGGAGGGGCCGACGACCGTCAGGTGCTCGCCGGTGCGCAGGTCGAAGGTGACGTCGTCGAGCACGACCCGGTTGGCGGAGGCGTGGACTTCTGGATCGGAGCCGACTCCCGCCGGATACGCGAAGGTGACTCCATCGAAGGCGAGGGCCACCGGATGCTCGCGGTGCTCATCCCGAACGGAATGGGCGTGGCCAGTTGCACGCGTCTGCGCGCGTGCATCCGTGACGATCGGCGACCGTTCGATGACCTCGTACAGGCGAGCGGCGCTTGCGAACGACGCGTTGAGGTCGGTCACGAAGCTCTCCACGGCTCGGGTCGGCACGAAGAGGCCGACGGCGACGGCGAGGGCGACGAGCAGCTGCGACCAGGTCCGGTCACCGGCCACCACTGCCGAGCTTCCGATGAGGAGGGCCGTGAGCACGGACCCCCACTGGAGGACGACGACAAGCGCGCCGCGCGCGGCGGAGATGCGGGATGCGAGCGACGACGAGCGAGCACCAGCCTCACCCCGCGCATCCAGATCGTCGAGGCGCGCTTCCGCATACTCGAAGGCCAGAATCTCCCGAGCTCCCTGCACGGAGTCGCTCACGTGCTGGGCGACGACGCCCTTCGCGGCGCCGGCCTCCTGCGAGGCGCGCCAGCTCGTGCGGCCACCAAGCGCCGGGACGACGAGCACGACGAGCGCGACGAAGGGGGCGAGCGCGAGCGCGAGCGCCACCCCCTGTGTGACGCCGAGCCACGTGAGGGCGATGCCCGGGACGAGCACTGCTGAGATGGCTGGCGGCGCGGTGTGGGCGAAGAAGACTTCAACGCGGTCGATGTCGCGCGTGGCTCGCTCGCTGAGCTCCCCGCTGCCGGCTCCCTCCGTGGCCGCGGGCGATTGAGGCGCGAGCCGGGCGTAGAAGAGATCTCGCAGTCGAGCGAGCGCGGCGAACGCCACGAAGTGGCCGCTGAACTGCTCGAGGTAGCGCAGCACGGCTTTTGCCAGCGCGAGGCCGACCATCGTCACGACGGTGACCGAGAGCGAGAGCCCGCCGGAGACCCCGATCACCGCGACGACGAGGATCGCGATGCCGGCCAGCTGACCGACGACCCGCAGCACGGTCGCCAGGGCGAGCGGCCACAGCAGCGGCGCTGTCTGGCGCAGCAGCCATGCGACCAGCTGCACCCTGTTCGGTCGCTGTGGGGTGGACTGCTGCGGAACCGCTGGGGGCTGCTGTACGTTCGTCGCCGCGTTCATGCGCGCTCCCCCGTTCGGGCAACGCTCGGGGAACCCCCTGGGTTCGGGCTCACCGCACCATCGCTCGCGGCGGATGCAGCGGGTGGGGCATCGACCGGTGCGTGTGCGTCGGGTTCGACGGATCCGAGACGCACGACGCGGTTCGCCGCAAGGATGCTCGTCGGCCGGTGAGACACCATGATCACGGTCCGCCCCTCGGCAAGGTTGCTCAATGCGCGCGTGATGAGCCGCTCTGAGCGCAGGTCCACCTGGGCTGTCGGCTCGTCGAGGAGCAGCACGCTCGCGTCACGGAGGAATGCCCTCGCGATCGCGACGCGCTGCGCTTGGCCGCCGGAGAGCGCGAGTCCGCTCTCGCCGACCTGCGTCGCGAGTCCGTCTGGCGCACGCTCGAGGTCGCCGCGCAGCTCAGCCGCTTCGAGCGCGGCCCACAGCTCGTCGTCGCTTGCGTCCGGCTTCGCGACCCGCAGGTTCTCCGCGACGGTGCCGGTGAAGAGGAACGTGCTCTGCTCGACGACGGCGAGCTCGGCGCGGGCGTCTGCGCTTCCGGCGGGCGCTCCACCGACGAGAACCTTCCCTTCGCGAGGGGCGAGCAGCCCCTGGGCCAGGGTCAGCAGCGTCGACTTTCCCGAACCGCTTGGCCCCGTGATGACGATCCGCTCACCGGCCTCGACGCGGAGCGAGTAGTCGGTGAGGATGTTTGGCGCCTGGTCGTAGCCCGCGGTGACGCCCCGAAGCTCCAGGGCGGCGGGTCCGCCCGCGGCTGCGGGCTCACCTGTCGCTGGTCGTTCTGCAGGCCTGCCCGCCCGCATGGCGATCGCGGCGCTCAGCTCCCGCTCGGCGCTCCGGCCCGTCATGCCGATGTAGAAGAACTGTCCGACGATGTCGACCGGCCCTGTCAACAAGGTCGACAGAAGCACGATCGCGACTGCCTGCCCCGGCGTGATCGCGCCGTCGCCGAGGCGCCACACCGCGAGCGCGGCGGCGCCCGTGATCATTGCGAGCGAGAAGACGGCGTCGACGGCCAGGATCAGCACCTGGTTGCCTGCGAGCAGGCGCATGACGTTGCGCCGGTTCTGCTCGCCGCGGACCCGGAGCTCGTCCCCGACGCGCGTCGCCGCGCGGTTGAGGGTGAGCGTCGTGAGTCCCTGGATGGCGTTGAGGAACGCGGCGGAGAGCTGCGCGGCGCTGCGCCGGTAGGCGCCGGTCGAGGAGCGGAACGCCCGCTGCACGCCGATGATGATGAGTGGGATGAGCGGGACGAGCAGCAGCAGCAGCCCGGCGGTGAGCGGGTCGATCGCAACCGCGATGACAAGCAGCACCAGGAGGGGCGTGGTCAGCGAGGCGATGATCGGCCCGAGGAAGCCCGCCCGGTAGGCGGCTGCTCGTTCTACGGATGCGGTGGCGGTGCTCACGAGCGCTCCCGTGCGCTCCCTCCCGAGAGCCAGGGGCCCGACGGTGAAGAGCTCGCCGACGAGGAGGCGGCGGAGGTCACGTTCGGTCGTGCTCTTGCTGCGCTGGACGAGGATCGTCGAGCCCGCTGCGGTGGCCGCGGCGACGAGGACCAGGACCACGAGCAGCGCGACGACGCCCCCGCTCGGCGACGCACCCGCGAGGACGCCGTCGAGGACGCGCCCGACGAGCAGGAGCGCGCATGCCAGCGCGAGGGCCTGGAGCCAGCCGAGCGCAAGGGGCCCGGCGATGCGCGGCCGCGGGGTCGCCGCGACGATGCGCTGGTCCAGCGGGACGGACGCGGCACCAGGGTGTCCGCCAGGGTGTCCGCCTGGCCGGCCGCCAGGATGGCCTCCTGGAGTTCGGGCGGGGCGCCCGCCTGGGTGGGGGCCGGGGCGCGCCCCGGGATACCCGCCCGGATGCGCGCCGGCGTGACCGTGCGGTCGTGCGGGGGCCGACTCTGGTCGTGACACGTGCATCCTGTCTCGAATCCTGACCCGTCGGCGTGAATCCGGCGGAAGTTCAAGCGCGCGACGCGACGCGGGGGCGTCGAGTCGCGTTGAGACGAATGGGCTGCAGCCCGTGTTTCCACGTGACTGCAGCCCACTTCATCGTGTGCAGAGCCGATGCTCTGCGCTGGTTGCGAGGCGCCTCGCGGCGCCCGGCCGCTCGCTAGAGCGCTGCGTAGACCTCGCGGAGGAGGTTGGCCGTCTCGGTGGGCGTCGTGCCCACGCGAACGCCAGCGGCCTCGAGGGCCTCCTTCTTCGCCTGAGCGGTTCCCGCGGAGCCGGTGACGATGGCGCCGGCGTGGCCCATGGTCTTGCCCTCGGGGGCCGTGAAGCCTGCGACGTAGCCGACGACGGGCTTGGTCACGTGTGCCTTGATGTACTCGGCCGCACGCTCTTCGGCGTCGCCGCCGATCTCGCCGATCATGACGATCGCCTTCGTGTCGGGGTCAGCCTCGAACGCTTCGAGGGCGTCGATGTGCGTCGTGCCGATGACGGGGTCGCCACCGATGCCGATGGCGGTCGAGATGCCGAGGTCGCGGAGCTCGTACATCATCTGGTACGTGAGCGTGCCCGACTTCGAGACGAGGCCGATGGGGCCAGCACCGGTGATGTTCGCGGGCGTGATGCCGGCGAGCGACTTCTCCGGCGAGATGATGCCGGGGCAGTTCGGGCCGATGAGGCGGGTTTTGCCGACGCTCTGCGCGTGCGACCAGGCCTCGGAGGAGTCCTTGACCGGGATGCCCTCGGTGATGGCCACGGCCAGCGGGATCTCCGCGTCGATGGCTTCGATGATGGCGTCCTTGGCGAAGGCCGGCGGCACGAAGATGACGGTGACGTTCGCGCCGGTGGCCTCGATGGCCTCCTTCACGGTGCCGAAGATGGGGAGTTCCTTGCCCGCGAGCTCGAGCGTCTGCCCGGCCTTGCGAGGGTTGGTGCCGCCGACGATGTTGGAGCCGGCTTCGAGCATGCGCGTGGCGTGCTTGGAGCCCTCCGAGCCGGTGATGCCCTGAACGATGATCTTGGAGTTCTCGTCGAGGAAGATCGACATTGTTGTTCCTTCTCTGCTTTTCTTCTGGCGACTCAGGCGCGGGCGGCGAGTTCGGCGGCCTTGTCGGCTGCCTCGTCCATGGTGGCGACGACGGTCACGAGGGGGTGGTTCGCCTCGGCGAGGATGCGACGGCCCTCCTCGACGTTGTTGCCGTCGATGCGGACGACGATCTGCTTGGTGGCTGCGTCGCCGAGCGTGTTGAGGGCGCCCACGATGCCGTTCGCGACGGCGTCGCACGACGTGATGCCGCCGAAGACGTTCACGAAGACCGACTTGACCTGCTCGTCGCCGAGGATGACGTCGAGGCCGGCGGCCATGACCTCAGCGGATGCTCCGCCTCCGATGTCGAGGAAGTTGGCGGGCTTCTGTCCGCCGTGCTTCTCGCCTGCGCCGGCGACGACATCGAGCGTCGACATGACGAGGCCTGCGCCGTTTCCGATGATGCCGACGGAGCCGTCGAGCTTCACGTAGTTGAGGTCGTGCGCCTTGGCCTTGACCTCGAGCGGGTCGAGTCCGCCTGCCGCCTCGGCGAGCGCGACGTGGTCGGCGTGACGGAACTCAGCGTTCTCGTCGATCGTGACCTTGCCGTCGAGTGCGACGATGTCGCCGCCCTTGGTGAGCACCAGCGGGTTGACCTCGACGAGCGTCGCGTCTTCCTGGTTGTACACCTCGTAGAGCTTGACGAAGACGTCGGCGACCTTCGCGACGAGCTCTTCTGGGAAGTTCGCGGCGCGCGCGATCTCTTCCGCCTTGGCTGCGTCGATGCCGCGGATGGGGTCGACGGCGATGCGCGCGAGGGCCTCAGGCTTCTCGACAGCGAGCTGCTCGATCTCCATGCCGCCTTCAACGCTCGCCATGGCGAGGTAGGAGCGGTTGGCACGGTCGAGGAGCACGGAGAAGTAGAACTCCTGGTCGATGTCCGCACCCTGCGCGATCATGACCTTCTCGACGATGTGGCCCTTGATGTCGAGGCCGAGGATGGCCTCCGCAGCGGTGAACGCCTCATCTGGGGTCTTCGCGAGCTTGACGCCGCCGGCCTTGCCTCGACCGCCGACCTTGACCTGCGCCTTGACGACGGTCACGCCGCCGATCTTCTCGGCTGCGGCCTTCGCCTCCTCGGGCGTGTAGGCCACGAGTCCCTGGAGAACTGGAACACCGTGGGCGTCGAATACATCTCGCGCCTGGTACTCAAAGAGATCCACGTTTCATCCCATCCGCGACGCGTCGTCGCGTTCGTTCGCCCGAGCCTTCGGATTCTCGCGCTCGAGCCTTCAGAATTTGCAGAGCGGACCGCATCGCCGGCAGGCAGTGTGTGCCCGCCGCCCGGCTAAACACGTCCGTCGTCCAGCCTAGTGCCCGCGCGCGCCTCAGTTGGTCAGCTTCTCGATCGGCGCGAGCTTCACGAGCAACTTCTTGCGCCCGGCACTGTCGAAGTCGACCTCCGCGATCCGCTTCGCCTCGCTGCCGAGGATCGCGCGCACCGTGCCCTCGCCGAAGTCGACGTGCGAGATGCGATCGCCGGCGACGAGCTCCATGCCGCTGTTGTCGCGCATCTGTCCCGTGACCTCGTTGATCCACTTCTGCTTCGGTTTCGCCTTGGGGGCCGTCTCGCGACCCGCATCCGAGTCTCGGAAGCGGACCGCGCTGGAGAAGCCGGCGCTGCCCGCGTCAGAGGAGCTCCTGCCGTAGCCGCCCGCCGTTCCGTAGCCTTCGCTGCCGAGCGGCTTGCGTGCTGAGGTGACCGATCGCTGCTCGTAGCCGCCACGGCCGCCTGCGGCACCGGGCGAGACCCGCCACTCGATGAGCTCCTCGGGAATCTCCTGCAGGTAGCGACTCGGGAGCGAGGCGGCCGTCTCGCCGAACTGCGAGCGCATCATCGCCAGCGAGAGGTGGAGGCGCTTGCGGGCGCGCGTGATGCCGACGTAGAACAGGCGTCGCTCTTCCGCGGGGCCGCCCGGCTCGTCGGCGGCGATGCGGTGCGGCAGCAGCTCCTCCTCGACACCCGTGATGAAGACCGAGTCGTACTCGAGCCCCTTCGCGGTGTGGAGCGTCATCAGCACAACCGCGCCTGACTCGTCGATGAGGTCGTCTGCGGCTGCGACGAGCGCGACGTCGGTGAGGAAGTCGATGACCGAGCCGCCAGCGTTGTTCTTGTCGAACTCGGCTGCGACCGAGATGAGCTCTTCGACGTTCTCGGCACGCGCCTCGTCCTGCGGGTTGCCGGTCTGGAGCAGCTTCTCGAGGTAGCCGGTGCCCTTGACGATCGTCTTGAGCGTCTGGCTCACGGTCTTGCGTCCCGTCGGCGAGTCGATGTCGAGGCCGGCCGTCGCGTCGTCGAGCAGCTTCGCGAGCTGCGCGATCGCACCGGTGACCTTCGGACCGAGCCCGAGCTCGCCGGCACGCCGCATGGCGTCGCGGAAGGTGATGCCGTACCTGTTCGCGAAGTCCCAGATCGCCGTCTCGGTGGCTGGGCCGATCGAGCGCTTCGGGGAGTTGAGGATGCGTCGCGTCGACAGCTCGTCCGCCGGGTTGACGAGGGCGGTCAGGTACGCGATGAGGTCCTTGATCTCGGCGCGCTCGTAGAACTTCGTGCCGCCCACGAGGCGGTACGGCACGGCGGAGCGGATGAAGATCTCCTCCAGCGCACGCGTCTGCGCGTTGGTGCGATAGAAGACGGCCATGTCGTTGTAGCTCTGGCCGGCGTCGCGGAGCTTGTGGATCTCATCGGCTACGAACTGCGCCTCGTCGTGCGCCGAGAACCCGGTGAAGCCGACGATCTTCGCGCCCTCGCCGCCGTCGGACCAGAGCTTCTTGTCGACGCGATCGAAGTTGTTGCGGATGACGGCGTTGGCTGCCGAGAGGATGTTCTGCGTCGAGCGGTAGTTCTGCTCGAGCAGCACGACCTTGGCGTTCGAGAAGTCGCGCTCGAACTCGCTGATGTTGCGGATGTCGGCACCGCGGAAGGCGTAGATCGACTGATCGGAGTCGCCGACGACCGTGAGCGATGCGCCGGGGATGCCGCCGCGCTCGTCGAGCTCCATCCGGGTGTCGAGCGGCACGTGCTGCGGCTCGACGGGCCTCGTGAGCTCCCGGATGAGCGAGTACTGGGCGTGGTTCGTGTCCTGGTACTCGTCGACGAGCACGTGACGGAACCGACGCTGGTACTGCGCCGCGACGTCGGGGAAGGCGCGCAGCATCCACACCGTCTGCGAGATGAGGTCGTCGAAGTCGAAGGCGTTGGCGCGGCGCAGCGACTGCGTGTACTGCCGGTAGATGTCGAGGAACATGGCGTCGCGGGGGTCGCTCATGTTGGCCTGGCGGGCGAACCCGTCGACGTCGGTGAGCTCGTTCTTGAGCTTCGAGATGCGCGACTGGACGCTCGAGACCGTGAAGCCAAGCACATCAGCCTCGAGCGACTTCACGATGCGCTTGATGAGCGCCTTCGAGTCGGCGGAGTCGTAGATGGTGAAGCTCGTGGTGAAGCCGAACTTGTCTGCCTCGCGGCGCAGGATGCGCACGCAGGCCGAGTGGAACGTCGAGATCCACATGCCATCCGCAGCACCGCCCACGATGTGCTGGATGCGCTCGCGCATCTCGGCGGCGGCCTTGTTGGTGAAGGTGATCGCGAGGATCTGGCTCGGCCACGCCTCACGGGATGCGATGAGGCCGGCGATGCGGTGGGTGAGCACCCGCGTCTTGCCGGAGCCCGCACCCGCCACGATGAGCAGCGCGGGGCCGCGGTAGGTGACGGCTTCCTTCTGTTGCGGATTGAGTCCGTCAAGGAGGTCGTTTTCAGAGGGATCGAAGACTGGTGGCAGTAGCGTCATGACTCGTTGATTGTAGGTGCGGCCACCGACATCGCGTGGGCCGCGGAAGGGAATCACCTTGACCACGCAGCTCTCCCCCGCCCGCCGCGCGCTCGGCGGCACGCTCTCCGTCTCCCCCGTCGCGCTCGGCGGCAACGTGTTCGGCTGGACCGCCGACCGCGACGCGTCGTTCGCGATCCTCGACGGCTATGTCGAGGCCGGTGGCAACTTCATCGACACCGCCGACGTCTACTCGGCCTGGGTCCCCGGCAATTCGGGGGCCGAGTCCGAGACGATCATCGGCGAATGGCTCCGCTCGCGCGGGCGTCCGGAGGATCTGGTCATCGCGACCAAGGTCGCCCAGTTCGCCAAGCGGCCCGGACTCAGCGCCGACAACGTGCGTGCAGCGGTCGACGACAGCCTCAAGCGCCTCGGCGTCGAGCAGATCGACCTCTACTACGCGCACCGGGACGACCCGGAGACGCCCATCGCCGAGACGGCGGGGGTCTTCTCCGAACTCGTCGATGCCGGCAAGATCAAGGCCATCGGCGTCTCCAACTACTCGCCGACCCGTCTGCGCGAGTGGCTCTCCGCCGTCGAGAGCCACCGACTGCACCAGCCCACTGCGCTGCAGCCCGAGTACAACCTCCTCGAGCGCGACATCGAGGGCGAGCTCCTGCCGCTCGCCCGCGAGGCGGGCCTCGGGGTCGTCCCGTACTTCGCGCTTGCGCACGGCTTCCTGACCGGGAAGTACCGCAAGGACGTCGAGGTCGACTCGGCCCGTGCGAGCTCCGTGGAGCAGTACCGCACCGATCGCGGCTACGCGATCGTGGATGCGGTTGCGGACATCGCGCAGGCCCACGGCACCCAGCCGGGAACGGTCGCGCTCGCCTGGCTCGCAGCTCAGCCCGGCGTCGTGTCCCCTATCGCCAGCGCCCGCACCGCTGAGCAGCTGCCGCTCATCACGGACGCGTTCACGCTCGCGCTCACCGACGACGAGCTGCGGACGCTCGACCGCGTCTCCGCGCAGGTCGCCTAGGCGCAGTCAGCGCCCGCTCGCTCCTCGCTCGAGCAGAGAGGTGCGAGAGATGCAGGTTCTCGGTCGCGGGAACCTGCATCTCTCGCATGTCTCGTCCGGGCGGCCGGGTCCGAGCGCTACGCGCGCCGCGTCTGCGCATCGACGAGCGCGCGGACGCGGTCGGGCGCATCCGCGAAGACGCCGTCGACACCCGTGCGCAGGATGCCCCGCCAGTACGCCTCTGGGCGCCCCTCGAACGTCGTCGGCAGGAACGCGTCCTCCGGACGCAGGGTCCACGTGTACACCGCGAGGCCGCGGGCGTGAGCTCGCTCGACGAGCCTCCGGCCCGCCTGGGGATGCGCGGCGCTGGCCTCGTCGCGGACCCCGAGCAGCAGGTGGCTGAGGCTGATACCGTCCGCCCACCCCGCAACCGCATCCAGCCCCGGCCCCGTCAGGTCGCTGGCGTAGCTCTGCGCGCGGGAGCCGTCCCGCGCGAGCCGATCGTGCGGGGCCCCCTCGTCGTCGATCAGGTAGACCAGCGATGCGTCCACCGCGATGCCTCGCCGCCGAAGGTCGCGCAGCACCTCGCCCTCGAAGCTCTCGATGACGAGTCCCTCGAGCGCGGGTGAACCCCACAGCCCGGCCAGCTCGCGTTCGAGCAGCGCAGCCAGATCGAACCCGAGCTCGCGGAACCAGCTCGCGTGCTTGAGCTCGATCACCAGGCGTGGCCGTGCTCCCGCCGCGGTCCGCTCGTGCTCCACCAGCTCGACGAGCTCGCGAAGCCGCATCAGCGCTGACGTCCCGTCGCAGACGGCGTTGGCGGGGCGGATGTGGGGGATGCGCTCGACCGCCCGCAGCGACCCGAGCTGTTCCCACGTGAAGTCGTGCGCAAACCAGTCGGTGAGCGACCCGTCCGGTGTCGAGCGGGTGCGAGCGTGCCCGAACTCGGTTGGGCGTGCGGCGATGTCGGTGCTCGCCCCGAGCATGGGCTCGTGGCGGATCAGGAGCACGCCGTCGCGAGTCGGGACGACATCCGGCTCGAGCGCATCAGCGCCCTGCCGCACGGCGAGGAGGTACCCCTCGGCCGTGTGCTCCGGCCGGTACGCGGGGGCACCGCGGTGGCCGATGACGAGGGGACATTTGTGCTGGCTTGGCGCGTTCACGCGCGCAGTGTGCCGGACCCAGGCGTACGGTTGGTGTCATGCGGCGAACACGTTCGGTCTATCGCGCTGGCGGCGGCTACGCGCTCCCCCTCATCGTCGACCTGCTCCTTGTCGTGGTGTTCGCGGTCATCGGGCGGATGAGCCACGCAGAGGGCCTCTCCCTTGCGGGCATCGTGACGACCGGTTGGCCGTTCGTCCTGGGCCTGCTCCTCGCCTGGGTGCTCGTGACGCTCTTCCGCTGGAAGCCCTGGCGCCCGTTCCCGGCCGGCGTCTTCGTCTGGATCGTGACCGTCGGCGGCGGGATGCTGCTTCGCCTCATGATCGGCGACACCGCGGAGGTCGCCTTCATCATCGTCGCCTCCATCGTGCTCGGCGCGTTCCTGCTCCTGCCGCGACTGCTGCTCGGCACGGGCCGCGACGCCCGCTCGACAAGCGACGCGAGGACCGCCGTCCGCTGAGGGCGCACACCTCCAAGTCGTATTCACGAACTCTTTCGTTAGAATCCCGGCAACCCCGTCTCTGGCGGGCATCTTGACCTTCGAGACAGAACGGACTCACGGACAGCCATGGCGAATTCCGCGCTAGAACGCAACCCCTACTTCAACGGGGAGGCACGCAGGCAGCACGGCCAACAGTTCGGCCAGGCGCCCACCGCTCCCTCCTACGGCAACGCACCGTCCGCGTCGGCCTACGGGCAGCAGCCTCCCGCGCCGCTCACCGCCGACCAGCTGAACGCCCAGTTCCAGGCACCGCCCGCGACACCTGACCAGATGGAGCGGATGTCCTACGAGGACACCATCGCGAAGACCGCTGGCCTCTTCGGCATCGTGCTCGTCGCGGCTGCTGTGGCCTGGTTCGTGCCGATGCTCATGATCGTCGGCGCGATCGGCGCGCTTGTGCTCTCGCTCGTGCTCGCGTTCCAGCGCGAGCCCAAGACGGGCCTCATCTTCGCGTTCGCCGCGGCTGAGGGCCTCCTGGTCGGTGGCCTCTCCTCGATCCTCGAGGGGATGTTCCCGGGCATCGCCATGCAGGCCGTCCTCGCGACGTTCTCCGTGGTCGCCGTGACGCTTGTGCTGTTCCGCTTCGGCAAGGTCCGCACCTCGCCGCGCATGACCAAGATCGTGCTCGTCGCGATGCTCGGCTACGCGCTCTTCTCGCTCATCAACTTCGGCATGATGATGTTCGGGTTCGAGAGCGCGGCTGGCCCGTGGGGCATGCGCTCAATGGAGGTCTTCGGCATCCCGCTCGGCGTGATCCTCGGCATCTTCGCCGTCCTCATGGGCGCGTACATGCTCGTCATGGACTTCGAGCTCATCAAGAACGGCGTCGAGGGTGGCGCTCCCCGCAAGTACGGCTGGATCGGTGCGTACAGCCTCGTCTCCACCGTCGTCTTCATCTACGTGGAGATCATCCGCGTGCTGGCCATCCTGCGAGGCAACAACTAGCGCAGGACATCCCCTGGGATGTGAGAAGGGCCGCTCCGAGAGGAGCGGCCCTTCGTGCGTCCGACCTGCGGTGCGTGGCGTTACCGGCGCGCCGGCAGCGTCCGGTCGTCGAACCCCGCGTCGGGATCGACGTCGAGCAGGTACAGCTCGTCTTCACCGACGAGCTTGTTGCGCACGGCGTAGTCCACGAGTCGAGCGCGACGGTTGGTGGCGTACGAGCGAGCCCCTCCGCGGAGCCCTTCCACGCCGATGCGGTCGAGCTTCTCGCACACGTTGTCGAGCTTGCGGTTGAAGGCGGTGACGGTCCAGCCGAGGCGTTCAGCGGCGCGAGCGCTCGTGGGGATGTCGCCGAGGCCGTGCTCGCCTCGCAGCAGGACCGATTCACAGAGCGCGAGCAGCAGGAGGCGCTGTGCGGGGGTCAGCGCGATGTGCGTCAGCTCGCGCCCGGCGGTCTCCGGAGCTGAGCCGGGGCCGCCCGGCAGATCCATGTACACCGGTGAGGCGGCGTGCACCTTGACCTCGTACTGGCGCTCGCCGGCGGAGAAGTGGATGCTCGTGCGTTCGAAGACGATCGGAAGGTGCGCGCCTGGCAGCAACCGCCCCTGGACGCGCCCTGAACCGTCGACGACGCTGAGCGTCATCCGGGTCCCGATGTTGGACACGAACCAGAGCCCATCCTTCGCGGCGATGCGGAGCAGCTTGCGGTGCAGGAACGGGTTCGCGTCGAGGCGGATGTCGGCGTCGCGCCCGATCTCGATGCGCTCGCCTGGCCGCACTGACACCCACTGGCCCTGGTATTCGACGGAGAGCCCGTGGTCGGGGTCCGCCTCGAGGAGCTGACCCGCGGCGTCCTGCAGCAGCTCGTGATCGACGAGGTGACCTGAGGTCGAGTCCTCGCGCTGGGGCGTCGAGATCAGCCCTGTGTCGGCGGGTACCTGGGGAAGCGGGTCGGCTGGGAAGCGTGGTGCCATGTCGCGAACTCTCTGAGCGGGGAGGTGAAGTTGCACATCTGGGAACCCCTCAACCATGCCACCACCCAACGAGCATCACTAGCCACGATTCGCCCACCAAACAGGCGTTTTCTCCCGTCCGGGCACTCGAGGTTCCCGGGTCGGAAATCCGGAATCCCTGACTCGGAAACCGAAAACCTTTCGCCTTCTCGGTTTTGATCACCCCAACCAGGCCTTTATGTCCGGGCACATTTGCCCGGGGCGTTGCACCCAGACACCGGTCGACCGCCGCCGCGCCGCGAGCTCCGGAACGCTGGTGTCGCGATTCTGCTCAGATTTCACCTGATCTGGCACAGAATGCACGAACGGGGATGCACAGTGTGCATCCCCGCTCGGCTCAGCTTTCGCCGAGGACTACTCCCACTCGATGGTTCCCGGCGGCTTCGACGTCACGTCGAGCACCACGCGGTTCACGTCGTCGACCTCGTTCGTGATGCGGTTCGAGATGCGCGCGAGCAGATCGTAGGGCAGGCGCGTCCAGTCGGCCGTCATGGCGTCCTCGCTGGAGACGGGACGCAGCACGATGGGATGCCCGTAGGTGCGGCCGTCACCCTGAACGCCCACCGAGCGGACGTCGGCGAGCAGCACGACCGGGCACTGCCAGATCTCCGTGTCGAGCCCAGCCGCGGTCAACTCCTGGCGCACGATCGCATCGGCCTCGCGCAGCAGATCGAGCCGCTCCTGCGTGACCTCGCCGATGATGCGGATGCCGAGCCCCGGGCCAGGGAACGGCTGGCGAGCGACGATCTGCTCCGGAACTCCGAGCTCGCGGCCGACAGCCCGGACCTCGTCCTTGAAGAGCGTCCGCAACGGCTCGACCAGCTCGAACTGCATGTCCTCCGGCAGGCCGCCCACGTTGTGGTGACTCTTGATGTTGGCCGTGCCGGTGCCGCCGCCGGACTCGACGACGTCAGGATAGAGCGTGCCCTGGACGAGGAAGCGGATGCGCTCCCCCGACTCCTGCGCTTCCTTGATGAGGTCGACCTCGGCCTGCTCGAAGCTGCGGATGAACTCGCGGCCGATCGTCTTGCGCTTCTCCTCCGGGTCGGTGATGCCCGCGAGTGCCGTGAGGAACTGCTCGCGTGCATCCACCGTCACGAGGCGCACGCCGATCGCGTCGACGAAGTCCTCCTCGACCTGACGGCGCTCGTCCTGACGGAGCAGGCCGTGGTCGACGAACACGCACGTGAGCTGGTCGCCGACGGCCTTGTAGACGAGGGCGGCGGCGACGGCGGAGTCGACACCACCGGAGAGGCCGCAGATGACCTTGGCGTCGCCGATCTGCTCGCGGATACGTGCGACCTGCTCGTCGATCACCGACGCGGGGGTCCAGTCGCTGGGAATGCCGGCGGCTCGGTGCAGGAAACCCTCGAGGAGCGCCTGACCGTGCTCGGAGTGCAGCACCTCGGGGTGCCACTGCACCCCGTAGAGGCCCCGCTCAGTGTTCTGGAACGCCGCCACGGGGGTGTCCTCCGTCGTGGCGAGCACCGTGAAGCCCTCGGGCGCGCGGGCGACCGAGTCGCCGTGGCTCATCCACACCGTCTGGTCGTCGGGCTGACCGTCGAGCAGGCTCGACTCGCCGCCTGCGAGCTTCACCGCGGTGGAACCGTACTCACGACGACCGGTCTTCGCGACCGCGCCACCGAGCTGCGTCGCCATGACCTGGAAGCCGTAGCAGATGCCGAGCGTCGGCACTCCGAGGTCGAGGATGCCCGAGTCGAGCGATGGAGCCGCCTCGGCGTACACGCTGGAGGGGCCGCCCGAGAGGATGATGCCGACGGGGTTCTTCGCGGCCACCTCCTCGGCCGAGATGGTGTGCGGCACGATCTCGGAGTAGACGCTCGCCTCGCGAACGCGCCGAGCGATGAGCTGGGCGTACTGCGCGCCGAAGTCGACGACGAGCACTGGGCGCTGATCTGTCGACTGCTGCGGAGCTGTGGCCTGCGGGTCGGTGGTTGCCATGGACACCTTTCGGGTGGTGCGGAGAGTGCGGCTGGGAAAGTTGGCGCGTCAGTTCGCGCGGCGCTGGTGCTCGGCGAGTGACTGCTGCACATCGCTCTCGAGCTGCTCGCGTTCCGACTCGCTCAGGCTCGCCTCGAAGTCGCGGAGCTTCTGCTCCTCACCGGCGGCGGCGAGTCGCTGTTCTTCTCGCAGCACGAGGTCGCGCTTCGCTCGTCGCGACATGAACCACTCGGTGACGAACGACAGGAACGGCACGACACCGCCAGCCGCCATGGCGAGGAGCCAGACGATGGGCCAGCGCATCTGCTGCCAGAGCACATAGGAGGCGACGAGGTACACGACGTAGAACCAGCCGTGCACGATGAGCACCCACAGGCTCAGGTTGAGCGCGGTCGTCGTGCCCTCCTGGACCAGCGCGATGACCCCGAACGGGCCGAACGCCTCGACCTCGAGGTGGAAGGCGTACTTGAGGAACATCTCGATGCACAGCAAGAGCAGGAGGATGCCGGTCACGTACGCCGTCACCTGATAGAAGCGGAGCGCCCGTCGGAAACCGGGGTTGGCGTTCAGGAGGGCGTCGTGAGGCATGGCCTCTAGTCTAGGCGAAGGGCCTCGCCCTTCGTTCGCTCGTCGAGCATGGCCTTGAGCCGGTCGCGCTTGAGCTGCTCGGCGAGCACGCTCGGCGCCTCGGCCGCTTCACGGCGCTCCTTCTCGTACTCGTCGCGGGCGAGCCGCCACCACATGAAGATCGCGAACCCGGCGAAGAGCGCCCACTCGATGGCGTAGAAGATGTTCAGCCAGTTGAGCTGCGGAGCCTCGAGGGCCTGGGGCGTGATGGCCTCGAGCTCCCCGCTGCCAGAAGCTGGACCGAGAACCGCCAGCATCGAGGGCTCGTCGAGGCTCACGTAGATGCCGTAGTTCTGCGCGGCCGGCTCTGCCCAGCGGTTGATGAGGTGCGTCGGCGCCATTGCGGTGAGCGCCTGCGCGTCGTCACCGCGATTTACCTGCGGCGCCTGCCCGTACTCGAGCCTGCCGGAGAGCTCGAGCTCTCCATCGCCCGCCGAGGCCTGCAGCCTCGTCACCAGCTCGGTCGCCGAAGCCGCATCCTCCGTCCACCCGACCGCGACGGCAAGCCCCGGGGCCATCCCAGCGGCACCGGACCCGCCGGCCTCGTCATCCGTGACCGCCACGTGCCCGATCACCCAGTAGCCGAGCCGCTCCCCCTGGAGTCGTTCAGCGACGACATCGAAATCGCGGGCATCCACGACACCGGCGAACGTGACCTGCCGGCCGACGGCCGCATCAGCAACCCGCTGCTGCGGCTGCGCCAGCTCTCCGAGACCCACGGGCGGCTGCGTCGCCTCCTGGGCGACGGTCCTGCCGTGCTCGAGTGAGAGGAACGCGGATTCCAGCTGCCAGCGCCCGAGCCACGCGAAGACCGACGCGACGACGAGTGCGAGGGCAAGCACGCCTAACCACTTGGGGCGCACGAGCACTCGACCCATCGACGGCGGCGCGGGATGAGCGCTGGCAGCTTCGGACATCAGGACTTCTGGGCGTCCTTCGACTCGGCCTTGACCGTCGCGGCCTCGACGTCTGCAGTCTCGTCGACCTCGATCATCGGCAGAGCCGGAGCAGTTCCGAAGGGCGTGTTGTCACCGGCGTGGCCGAGGACCGAGTCGATGTCGGGAGCTTCGAGGCGGATGCGGTCGGCTGACTCGTCGTCGGGCTGCTCCTGGCTCGCGATCTCTGCCGCCACTCGCTCGACGTAGGTGTCGATCTCGCGCTGGGTGCGCTCCTCGTCCCACCCGAGGGCGTCCGCCATGAGACGCGCGGCGACCGGAGCCGCCGAGATGCCGCGGTCCCACGCCTCGATGGAGATGCGGGTGCGGCGCGCGAGCACGTCGTCGAGGTGCAGGGCACCTTCGTGCGTCGCCGCGTACGTGATCTCCGCCTGCAGGTAGTCGTCGGCACCGGGCATGGGCTCCGCCAGCTTCGGGTTCTGACGGATGAGGTCGAGGATCTCGTCCGTGAGCGTTCCGTAGCGGTTGAGGAGGTGCTCGATGCGCACGCGGTGCAGGCCGAAGGCGCGGGCGATCTTCCCGCGACGGTTCCAGGCGGCCTTGTAGCCGACGGCGCCGAGCAGCGGGATGTCCTTGGTGGTGGAGGCGGGGATCTTGCCGTCGAGCGCATCCGCTGCCGCGTCGATCGCGTCCTTCGCCATGATGCGGTAGGTCGTGTACTTGCCGCCGGCGATGAGCACGAGGCCGGGCACGGAGTGCGCAACCATGTGCTCGCGGGAGAGCTTCGAGGTCTCATCCGACTCGCCGGACAGCAGCGGCCGAAGGCCCGCGTAGACGCCCTCGACGTCGGCTCGGGTGAGCTTCACCGCGAGGACCTCGTTGACGTGCTTCAGGATGTAGTCGATGTCGGCGGCCGTCGCGGCGGGGTGCGCCTTGTCGAGCTTCCAGTCGGTGTCCGTCGTGCCGATGATCCAGTGGCGACCGTTCGGGATGACGAACAGCACGCTCTTCTCCGTGCGGAGGAGGAGGCCGGACGCCGACTGGAAACGGTCACGGGGCACGACGAGGTGGACGCCCTTGGAGGCGCGGACCCGGAAGGAGGCGCGCTCGCCGACCATCTTGTTGGTGTCGTCGGTCCAGACTCCGGTGGCGTTCACGACCTGCTTCGCACGGATCTCGAAGCGCTCGCCGGTCTCGAGGTCGACGACCTGGGCGCCGACGACGCGCTGGCCGACCTTGAGGAAGCCTTCGACTCGCACGCGCGGCGCGACGTGGGCGCCGTAGAAGGACGCCGTGCGGGCGAGGACCGCGACGAACCGCGCGTCGTCGACGCCCGCGTCGTAGTAGGTGAGCCCGCCCGAGAACGAGTTCTTGGACAGCCCGGGAGACATCTTCGCGACCTGGCTGCGCGTGTAGTGGCGATGCATGGGCACGCCCGGCTTGACCTCTCCGGTCTTCGCGAAGAGGTCGTACATGAGCATGCCGGCGCCGATGTAGAAGCGCTCGAGCGGGTTCTTCAGCGGGTAGAGGAAGCGGATGGGCTTCACGAGGTGCGGGGCGAGGCGCTGCAGGAGCAGACCGCGCTCGAGCAGCGCTTCGCGCACGAGGCCGAAGTTCATCTGCTCGAGGTACCGGATGCCGCCGTGGATGAGCTTCGACGAACGGCTCGATGTGCCGGATGCGAAGTCGCGCGCCTCGACCATGCCGACGCTGAGGCCTCGGGTGACGGCATCGAGTGCGGCGCCCGCACCGACGACGCCGCCGCCGACGACGAGCACGTCGAGGTTCTTGGTCTTGAGGGACTCGATCGCCGCAGCACGTTCCTGCGGGCCGAGCTTGTCGCTTCGAGAGACGCTGTTCGCCATAACCTGCTCCTCGTTCTCAGTTGCTGCTTGTAGGGGAAGTCTGAACGCTCAACCTTTGACCGAGCCGTCAGCCGGCCCGACCGCGGCTCCGGCTAGGCCGTAGGCGTGTAGGGGGCGACGACCATCTCGGCGCGCTGGAACTCCTTGAGTCCCGAGTAGCCGGTCGTCGCCATCGAGTGGCGGAGGGCTCCCGTGAGGTTCGAGATGCCGTCGGCGCTGTCAGCGGGGCCCGCGACGATCTCCGCCATGGGAGCCACCTGCCCGACCTGCACGCGGTTTCCGCGCGGGAGCTTCTCGTGGCGCGCCTCGGCACCCCAGTGCCAGCCGCGGCCAGGCGCATCCGTCGCACGTGCGAGCGCCGCGCCGATCATGACCGCGTCGGCGCCGGAGGCGATGGCCTTCACGAGGTCACCGGACGTGCCGATGCCGCCGTCCGCGATGACGTGCACGTAGCGTCCGCCCGACTCGTCGAGGTAGTCGCGTCGAGCACCCGCGACGTCGGCGATGGCCGTCGCCATGGGGGCGTGGATGCCGAGCACGCGACGCGTGGTCGACGCCGCTCCGCCGCCGAAGCCGACGAGCACGCCGGCGGCGCCCGTGCGCATGAGGTGCAGGGCGGCCGTGTACGTCGCGGCCCCGCCGACGATGACGGGCACGTCGAGCTCGTAGATGAACTGCTTGAGGTTCAGGGGCTCCTGGTTGTGCGAGACGTGCTCGGCCGACACGGTCGTACCGCGGATGACGAAGAGGTCGGTGCCTGCCTCGAGCACATCGTTCATGAACTGCTGCGTGCGCTGCGGGGAGAGCGCACCTGCCGCGGGCACACCGGCCTCGCGAATCTGCTGCAGGCGCTCCTTGATGAGCGTGCCCTTGACGGGCTCGCGGTAGATCTCCTGGAGCTTGGCTGTCGCCTGCTTGGCAGGCAGATCCGCGATCTGCGCGAGCAGCGGGGCCGGGTCGTCGTAGCGAGTCCACAGGCCCTCGAGGTCGAGCACGCCGAGGCCGCCGAGCTTGCCGAAGCCGATCGCCGTCTCGGGCGACATGACCGAGTCCATGGGAGCTGCGATGAGCGGGATGTCGAACGTGAACGCGTCGATCTTCCACGTGATGGAGACATCCTCCGGGTCACGGGTTCGCCGCGATGGCACGATCGCCACATCGTCGAAGGAGTACACGCGGCGGGCTCGCTTTGCGCGGCCGATCTCGATCTCAGTCACCTGCCTAGCCTAGCCCTCCCCCGTGCCCGCTGCTGCGGCGCGGCGGCGGGGAGACCCCGACGCGCCACGCCGCTGCGACAGCTAGCGACGGTAGTTCGGCGCTTCCGACACCATCTGCACGTCGTGCGGGTGCGACTCCTTCAGCCCCGCAGGCGTGATGCGCACGAAGCGCCCCTTCGCCTTGAGCTCGGCCACCGTGCGAGCGCCGACGTAGAACATCGACTGGCGTAGGCCACCCGTGAGCTGGAACACCGACTGGCGGATGGAGCCGCGGTACGCGACCTTGCCCTCGATACCCTCCGCGATGAGCTCGTCGTCGCTCGGGACGTCCGCCTGGAAGTAGCGGTCCTTCGAGTACGACGTGCGCTCGCCGCGCGACTGCAGGGCGCCGAGCGAGCCCATGCCGCGGTAGCTCTTGAACTGCTTGCCGTTGACGAAGATGAGATCACCGGGCGACTCGTCCGTGCCAGCGAGCAGCGAACCCACCATGACGGCCGACGCGCCAGCGACGAGCGCCTTCGCGATCTCACCGGAGTACTGCAGTCCGCCGTCCGCGATGACCGGCACGCCCGCGGGAGTCGCGGCGAGCGACGCCTCGTAGACGGCCGTGATCTGCGGCACGCCGACGCCGGCGACGATGCGCGTGGTGCAGATGGAGCCGGGACCGACACCGACCTTGACCGCGTCAGCACCCGCATCCACGAGTGCCTGCGCGCCCTCGCGCGTCGCGACGTTGCCGCCCACGACCTGCACGTGCCCGATGACCGGGTCGCTCTTGAGGCGCCGGATCATGTCGAGCACGCCCGCGGACTGGCCGTTGGCCGTGTCGACGACGAGCACGTCGACCCCGGCCGCCACGAGGCGCTCGGCGCGCTCCCAGCCGTCGCCGAAGAAGCCGATCGCGGCTCCGACGCGCAGTCGCCCGGCGTCGTCCTTCGTGGCGTTCGGGTACTTGTCGCTCTTGTCGAAGTCCTTCACCGTGATGAGCCCGGCGAGCTTGCCCTCGTCGTCGATGAGCGGGAGCTTCTCGATGCGGTGCTTGCCGAGGAGCTTGTAGGCGTCGTCGCCCGAGATGCCGACGGGCGCCGTCACGAGCCCCTCACCGGTCATGACCTCGTGCACGCGCGTCGAACGTTTCTCGGACTCCGGGACGAAGCGCATGTCGCGGTTCGAGATGATGCCGACGAGCTTGCCGGTGACCTCGTCGACCACGGGGAGGCCGGAGACGCGGTACTGCCCGCAGATCTCGTCGACCTCCGCGACGGTCGCGTTCGGCGTCGTCGTGACCGGGTTCGTGACCATCCCGGACTCGGACCGCTTGACTCGATCGACCATCTCGACCTGGTCGTCGATCGACAGGTTGCGGTGCAGGATGCCCATGCCGCCCTGGCGCGCCATGGCGATCGCCATGCGAGCCTCCGTGACCGTGTCCATCGCCGCCGACACGAGCGGGACGCGCAAGGTGATGCCGCGCGTCAGCTGCGTCGTCGTGTCGACCTCAGACGGGATGACGTCGGTGTGCCCCGGGAGCAGCAGCACATCGTCGTAGGTCAATCCGGTGAAGCCAAAGGGGTCCGACTCGGTCATTACGCTCCAGGAGGTATCTGGGATGCGCCGCTCGGCGGCATCCGCGTGTGTGGGGAAACAGCTCAGTGGTGGTGGAACAGCGCGAACCGCGGACGCATTCCCGGGACGTCCCACTCCGCGGCCCTCGGGCCTCAGCCCCGTGTCGGCGGACCGAGCTGGTCAGCCACCGAGGGAATCCTGGCGCCAAGTCTAGCCGTCCGGACGAGGTCGATCGTGAAGAGGATGAGCGCGACCCAGACGATCGCGAACCCGATCCACCGCTCCAGCGGCATGGGCTCCGAGAAGACCGCGACGGCGAGCACGAACTGCAGGATCGGCGCGATGTACTGCATCAGTCCGAGCTCGATGAGGCGAAGACGTCTGGCCGCCGCGGCGAAGAGGAGCAGCGGCACGCTCGTCACCACGCCGGCGAAGAGGAGGACGCCCGTGTTCACCGCCGACACCGTCCCGAACGTGATCCCTCCGCCGAACAGGATCGTCCAGACGAGGCAGATCGCTCCGATGGGGAGGATCAGGGTCGTCTCGACGGCGAGCCCGCTCAGCGCGTCCGCCTGCACACCGACCCGCTTCTTCACGAGCCCGTACAGTCCAAACGTCATGGCGACGCCGAGGCCGAGCCAGGGGATGCGGCCGTAGCCGAGCGAGATGACGAGGACGGCGACGAGCGAGAGGCCCACCGCAACCCACTGCAGCGGGCGCAGCCTCTCGCGGAGGAAGACGAGACCGAGCGCAACTGACACGATCGGGTTCAGGAAGTAGCCGAGCGCGGCATCCAGCGTGTGCCCGGTTGCGACGGCCTGCACGTAGAAGAGCCAGTTCGCGGAGACCAGGACCCCGGCCACGCCGAGGCCGAGCACGACCCGCTTCTTCGAGATGAGTTCCCGGAACGGACGCCATGCACGCATGACGAGCACGCCGAGCAGGCAGAACACGACACTCAGGATGATGCGCCACGCGATGAGCTCGACAGGTGTCGTCGGAGCGGTCGCCACGACGTAGAGGGGCATGAACCCCCAGAGCGCGTACGCGCTGAACGCCAGCCAGAGGCCGGACCGAGGAGATTCCGTCACCTCGCGATCGTACGCCCGAGCCGGCCTCCGGATGCACGAATGGCGCCCACCCGGAGGTGGACGCCATTGCGAGCCAGTCAGTCCCGAAGGACCTGGCAGTCTCAGTGGAGCTGGAGACTAGACGATCTTCGCGAGGATGTCGCGAGCCGAGAGCACGAGCAGCTCTTCGCCGCCGTACTTGACCTCGGTTCCGCCGTACTTGGAGTAGATGACCTTGTCGCCGACCACGAGGTCGAGCGGCACGCGGTTCCCGTTGTCGTCGATGCGGCCGGGGCCGACTGCGACGACTTCGCCCTCCTGGGGCTTCTCCTTGGCGGTGTCCGGAATCACAAGACCCGAAGCCGTGGTCTGCTCGGCCTCGACCTGCTTGATGACGATGCGATCCTCGAGCGGCTGAATGTTCACCGACACGGTTGACCTCTTTCTCAGCGATAGGAAGTTCAGAATTAGCACCCTCCCCATGAGAGTGCTAACTCCGAGTGTAGGGGCGATCCGGCGAGGGTTGCAACGCGGCGCCGTCTTCGGGCGTACGCCGGTAGCGTAGTGAACGTGCAGCGCGACGAACTCCTGGCCCTCCTCACGCCCGAGGCGATGACGCTGCTCGACGATGCCCCGGCCGTCGCGTCGTCCGCAGACGCGCTCGCGCTCGTGACCAGGCTCCGCGCCGCCGGCGGATCGCCCGCGACCGTCGCCGCCGTGGTGACGCAGGCGAAGCTGCGGCGTCGCGCGCTCGCCAAGTTCGGGCCCTTCGCCGAGCGGATGCTCTTCACCGACGCCGGGTTGCAGCAGGCGACCAGGCTGCAGGTCGCGGCCCACCACGCAGACCGGTTCCGTCGAGCGGGCGCGGTCAGCGTCGCCGACCTGGGCTGCGGCATCGGCGCCGACTCGATGGCGTTCGCCTCGCTCGGCCTCGAGGTGACCGCCTACGACCTCGACGAGGTCACGGCGGCGATCGCGGCGCACAACCTCGCACCGTTCCCCAACGCGCGGGTCGAGCACGGCCGGGCGGAGGAGGTCGACCTCGCAGATTTCGATGCCCTCTGGTTCGACCCGGCTCGGCGAACGACCAGCGGCGGAAGCACCGCGCGGCACTTCGACCCCTCTGATTGGAGCCCGGCGCTCGACTTCGTGTTCGCGGCTGGCCGCGAGCGCCCTACAGGCGTCAAGCTCGGTCCTGGCATCGACCACTCGTACCTGCCGGCGGATGCCGAGACCCAGTGGGTGTCGTCTGGCGGCGACCTCGTCGAGGCGACGGTGTGGATGCACGACGCGGCGCGCGCGGGCATCCGCCGGTCGGCGATGGTCATCGGCAAGCGGGGGGCGACCGAGCTCACCAGCAGCGAGGACGTGCACGATGCCGAGGTCGGCGAGCTCGGGGCCGTGCTCTACGAACCCGACCCGGCGATCATCCGTGCCCGCCTCATCGGCGACCTCGCGCGGTCGCTCGAGGCCACCATGATCTCCGAGAGCATCGCGTGGATGACGGCGGACACCTTCGCACCCTCCCCGTTCGCGAGCGCCTTCTCGGTCCGCGAGGTGCTCCCCCTGCATGTGTCATCGCTGAAGAGCGAACTGCGGAAGCGCGATATCGGCGTGCTCGAGATCAAGAAGCGCGGCGTCGACATCGACCCCGCGGAGTTCCGGCGCAGGCTGGCGCTCAAGGGAGCCAGCTCCGCCGTGCTGATCCTCACCAGGATCGGCGACAAGCGAGTCGCGATCCTCGCCGATCGCCTGAGCTGACGGACAGGACCTCAGACGGTCAGGACGACGATGAGCGTCGCGAGGGCGACCAGCACGGCCAGTCCACCGGTGATGAGGCCCACGATCCCGAGCGTGCGCCCGAGGCCCTTGGGCGCACGGAGCCCGGCGATACCGAGCCCGACGGCTCCGAGGCCGAAGACGAGCGAGACGATGTAGGCCCACCCCGGGAGCAGGAGGAGAAGAAGCGAGAGCGCGCCGAGTGCGACCGCGATGATGCCGAGCACGGGCGCTGGCGCCTTCGGCTGCTGCCCGTAGCCCTGTCCACCGAACTGCTGACCGGGCTGCTGGCCGTACTGCGCCTGCTGAGCGGAACCGAACTGTCCCTGCTGCGGCGCGCTGTACTGCGGCTGGCCGTACTGCCCCTGTTGCGCCGGAGCACCGAACTGCGGCTGCCCGTACTGGTCGTGCTGGGGTGCGCCGTAGGCCTGCTGCGCTGGAGCCTGCTGGGCAGACGGCGCCTGCTGCTCGTAGCCCGGGTACCCGGGCTGCTGCTGACCGTAGCCGCCGTCGCCTTGGCCATAGCCTGGCTGCTGACCGTAGCCGCCAGGCTGCTGGCCGAACTGCTGCCCTCCCGGCTGGGCCTGCCCATACTGCTGGGACTGGTCGTATGGTTGCTGGCCATACGGCGCCTGCCCGTTCTGGGGCTGACCATTGTGGGGCTGCCCGCCCTGGTGAGGCTGCTGAGGGTACTGGGGGCCGTTCGGGTCAGACATGGTGTCCTTCTCAGTCGTCGACAAGGCTGCAGGTGCTGTTCAAGCTTAGAGTGCGGGCGGAGACTTCCGCCCGCACTCCTGCCGGTTCTGTCAGCTGGTGATCAGTATCCGTATCCCGACATCTCGTTCAGGAACAGCGCAGCGCCGGCAATAAAAATGATGCCGACGATGGCCGAGATGACGATCGCGGCGATCGAGACCCAGAAGCCCCAGGTGCGGATCGCTCCGGCCTGCGGTTCGCGCTTCTTCGCCATGATCGCGCAGATGAGGCCTGCGACACCGAGCGGGAGCCCGAGGTAGAACTGGCCGAGGAGCCCGAGCAGGACGCCGACTCCACCTAGGGAGAGTCCGACGATGCTGAGCGTGCGCTTCGGCGTCGCCGACTGCGTCGGGTAGCCGGGAGTCGCATAGCCCTGCGTGGCGCCGTAGCCCTGCGGTTGTCCCTGTCCCTGTCCAGGCGCGGACCCGTACGCGGGCGCCTGTCCTGCTGAGGGCGCCTGGGAGTACGGAGCGGCACTGGGCGCGGCAGCTGGTTCGCTCGGCGGCGTGTAGCTCACCGACCCGGAAGCGGCCGACCCGGAAGCGGCCGACCCGGAAGCTGCTGGCGGCGTGTACTGGCTGCCCGCGGCAGAAGGCGGCGTGTAGTCGCCTCCCGAGGACGAAGGCGGCGTGTAGTCGCCTCCCGAGGACGAGGGAGCCGAGGAGTCCGTGCCGGACGCGGCCGGCGGCGTGTAGTCGGTTCCCGAAGCTGCGGGTGCCGAGTAGTCCACGGACTCCGCGGGAGGCGTGTAGGCGGCGGGCGCCTCGTACTGGGGAGGCGTGTTCCCGTCGTCGGGAAGCTTGGGCTTGTCTCCTGGGACCTGGTTGCTGTCGCTCATTGCGGAGCTCCTTCCGGTTCACCGCTCTCGCGGTGTTGTTGGCTGGTGTTCACGTGCGTGGAGCAGGCGAGGGTGCTCTTGCGGGCGTCCGTCAGACCCTAGGTTCCCAGGGTTTGACTGGGAACCGTCACACAAGGTGCGGTCGGTCGTTGACGCTCAGTAGGAGCTGAGGCCGCCGAGGAGTCCGATACCGCCGAAGAAGAGCAGCGCGAGGACGATGAGGAGGAGCAGCCCGAAGACGGAGATGAACCCGAGCACGATGGAGGTGACGGCGAGGGCGCGGCCTCGCGGCTCGCGGCGCAGCGCGATGAAACCGCACACGACGCCAGCGATGCCGACCATCCACCACACGAACTGGAGCACCGGGATCAGCGCGACCAGGAACGAGCCGCCGCTGAGGCAGAGCGCGACGATGCTGAGGGTGAGCGTGCCGGCTACTGGCGGTCGCGGGCCGGCGTATGGGGCTTGCGTGTAGGGGGCGACCGGATAGGCGGGGTGCTGTGCGGGCATGGGCTGCGCACTTCCCGCGTACCCCTGGCCGTACCCCGTCGAGCTGGCTGTGCCTGTCGAGAATCCAGAATCGTAGCCTGACGAGGCGACGTCGGGGGTCGAGAAGAGTGGAACGGATGCGCCGCCACCCCGCTGATCGAGCGAGTCCTGGCGCACATCCGCGGCCCTGTCTTCAGGACGTTCGTTGAGATTCGGGGCGGGGATCCGCGCTCCGTGGCCTTCTGGTGTTGACCAGGTCATGTCCGCTCCTCTCAAAGCGTCTTGGGATGCTCCAACGGTACGGCCGCGGGCTTGGCGGAGCGTCATCCCCGCGGTCAGAGCACCGTCATCCCGCAGGATGACTTCACGGCAGGCAGGACGACCCGCGGCTCTCTGCTTGCCTCAGGCGACGGCGAACGCGAAGCCGACGCAGCCGACGGCGATGACCGCCGCGAGCACGAGAGCCACGACCCAACCGCGATGCCGACGCGCGAGCACTGCCAGCAGCACGGCGACCGCGGCGATGCTCGCACCGGTGTACAGCGGCCAGAGCGGAGACGGCGTCACCGCGACCGAGAGCGCGGTTGCGACGATGCCGGCCGTGAGCGACAGCAGCGCGGAGACGACGAGCGCGAACCGGCTCAGGCCCAGACCTGCGGGCTCAGGCGATCTCGTCGTCGGAGCGGATGCTGACGCGGTCGCGTTGGCCTGGACATGCGCGACGGCCGGGTCGACCTCCACGCGCGGAGCCGACGCCGCGACCGCGGCGGTTTCGGTGCCGGCCTCCGCCGGCGGGTGACCGTCTGCGGTCGTCCGCGGGGTGAGCGCCGAGTAGGCGGCGTTGCTGGTGTCCTCGACCGGGGTGCGGTCGATCGGCGGCAGCTCCACCGGTTTGCGCGGCGGCAGCTTCGGCTGCTCCGGTGTCGTCACGCGATTCCCCCTCCTGCTGAATCCCTCATCGCTGATCCCACCTGCACCCCGAGGGGCGTCGCCACCGGCAGGGTCGAATCCGCGGCGAAGTCGAGCGGCGCCGGCGCCTTGCCCGCGGCGAAGAGCATCGCACCGACCGCGGCGATCATCGCCCCGTTGTCCGTGCAGAGACGGAGGGGTGGGATGCGCAGCTCGATCCCGGCTTCCGCGCAGCGCTCCTCGGCAAGCTCACGCACACGGGCGTTGGCCGCTACTCCCCCGCCGAGAACAAGACGGGGCACGCCGAGTTCGGTGCAGGCGGCGACCGCTTTGGCGGTGAGCACATCGGCCACCGCCTCCCGGAAGCTCGCGGCGACGTCGGCGACGGGCACGGGGTCGCCTGCATCCTCCCGCGCCTCCACCCACCGGGCGACAGCGGTCTTGAGGCCCGAGAACGAGAAGTCGTAGCGATGCTTCTCGAGGTCCTTCGGCTTGGTCAGTCCCCGCGGGAAGCGGATCGCCCTCGGGTCGCCGCCGGCGGCAGCCTTGTCGATCTCCGGACCGCCCGGGTACGGCAGGCGGAGCAGGCGCGCTACCTTGTCGAATGCCTCGCCCGCCGCGTCGTCGATCGTCTCACCGAGCAGCTCGACATCATCGACGAGGTCGCGGACGTGCAGGAGAGACGTGTGCCCGCCCGAGACGAGCAGCGCGACGGCGGGCAGCTCGAGCTGGCCGACATCGTCGCGGAGCACGTCTGCCGCGACGTGGCCGACGAGGTGGTTCACCGCGTAGAGCGGGATGCCTGTGGCGACGTGCAGCGCCTTGGCCGCCGCCGTACCGACCATGAGCGCCCCCGCGAGGCCAGGGCCCTGGGTCACGGCGATGGCATCGAGCTCATCGAGCGTCACCCCCGCTGTCTCGAGGGCCGCGGCGATCGTCGGCACGATGGCATCGGCGTGGGCGCGCGCGGCGATCTCCGGCACGACGCCACCGAAGATGGCGTGCTCATCCATAGACGAAGCCACCTCGTTGGCGAGCAGTTCGCGACCGCGGACGATGCCGACGCCGGTCTCGTCGCACGACGACTCGATGCCGAGCACCAGCGGCTCCCGTCGCGAACCCGCCGCGACGCGCGTTTCCGCAGACACCCGAACCGCTGGCAGCTGGCCGCGCATCACGATCGCATCCACACCCTCTCTTGGGTAGTACTTCGGCCTCCGGCCGATCTCCTCGAAGCCGAGCCCGGAGTACAGGGCCCGGGCCGCCTCACCGTTCTCGCGCACCTCGAGGAACACCTGCTTCGCGCCGCGGCCCTCGGCCCAGGCGAACAGCTCGGCCAGCATCCGCGTCGCCCACCCGCCGCGCCGGAGCCGCTCGTCGACGGCGATCGTCTGCACATCCGCCTCGCCACCGCCCTGCAGCGCCATGACTCCTGCGGCCGCGAGGATCTCACCGGTAGCCGCGTCCTCGACGACGACATACCTCGTGTGCTGGCTCTTGACCTCGCCAGCGAGCATGGACGGCGACCACGGGTCGAGCGGGAACGCCGCCTCGTCGAGCCTCACCATGGCTGGGATGTCGTCATGGGACGCGTCGCGAAGCACGGCCCGCATCATCCGGTCACCCGCTTCGGGCCGTTCGATGGAACGGCATCGGCGCCACGCAGGTAGACGATCGAGTTCGGCTCGGCTTCGAGACCCTGCACCTCGCGGTCGAGCCAGGCGAGGGCGAGGTGAGCGGCCGAGATCGTGCGCGTGTCGAAACGGTGCGCAGCACCGGGAACGGCGTCAGGCCTGTGCAGCTCGCACGAGCTCGCCACCAGGAGGCCCTGCTCGTATCGGGAGCAGGCGAGCTCACCGCGCCGGGCATCCGTCGACACGAGGAGGTCGCCGTTCGCCTCCGGATGCGCGGCACGCCACTCGTGGGCCGCCGCGTCGTGGCTCGGCATCGGGATGAAGCGCGCACCACGAGCGAACGCGAACGTGCGTGCCGCAGCGACCCCCACACGGAGCCCCGTGAACGGGCCGGGGCCCATCCCGCCGATCACCTGCGTGACGTGCTGGGGCGAGAGCCCCGCCTGGGCGAGCACCGTCTGGATGACGTCGCCGACTGCCTCGGCATGGTGGCGGGTGTCAGAGCTGCGCAGCTCACCGAGCACGCGACCGTGCGGGGTGACGATCGCGACATCCGTGCCCGCTGACGTATCGATCGCTAAGAGCATGCGATCGATTCTACGCGGGGGACGCGCCGAACTCGGTGCGCAGCGCGCGCCCGAGCGACTCGCCGACGGGACGGTCCCACACCCCGTGGACGCTCAAGGTCAGACGGCGTGGGTCGAGCGGCTCGTCGTCCGCGTCATCATCATCGTGACCCCCACCCCACAGGGCCCGTTCAGCCTCTGGCACCGCACGGAACGACGCCGTCGAACGGTCGATGGTGAGCTCCAGCCAGCGATCGGCGACCAGCGGCACCGCATCCCGCCCCCACTCGACGACGGTCACGCTCGCAGCCAGATCGAGTCCGAGGTCGTCGAGCTCCGCGGGGTGCCCGAGGCGGTAGGCGTCGACGTGGATGAGCTCGGGCCCGCCCACGAGCGACGGATGGGTGCGGGCGAGCACGAAGGTCGGACTCGTGACCGGTCCACGGACCCCGAGTGCCGAGCCGAGTCCGCGCGCGAACGTCGTCTTGCCTGCGCCCAGTGGGCCGGTGAGCACGAGGACGTCGCCTGCCACCAGCTGGCCGCCGATGATCTCGCCGGCCCGAACCATGTCGTCAGCCGTGGCGAGACCGACGACGGCACTCGGTGCCATCTCAGCTCCCATCTGCCGCCCCCATTCCTTCCCCCTGGAGTTCCCGGCGCACGACGCGGGGGCCCAGCGCCGCCACGAAGGCCCTGGGTTCGACGCCAGACCATGCGGCCCATTCATCGAGGCGGATGTCCTGAGGGCCCGAGCCGAAGACGGAGACCGGCATGCCGATCCACGCCTCCTGATCCTGGAGATCGATGACCACCTGGTCCATGGCCACGCGTCCGACGATCGGTCGCCGCCGGCCACCGACGACCACCTCGGCCCGGCCTGCGACCCGACGGGGAATGGCGTCGGCGTAGCCGAGTGGGACAAGCCCCAGGATGGTGGACTCCTCGGCGACCCAGTCGTAGCCGTAGGAGACGCCGTGCCCTGCCGCGACACGCTTGACGTGCACGAGCTCGCTCGCGAGAGAGACCGCCGCGTGCGCTCCCAGCCCGTCGAACCCGTAGACCGCGCGGGTGCCGGCGTCCCTCGTGCGCTCGTGGTCGACGAGCGTGCTGCTCCGTGCCGACTCCCCGATGTGCGCGAGCTCCGCCGTGGTCGCGACGAGCGGGAGCAGGCCGTGTTCGAGGGCAAGACCGGCGACGAGTCGCGCGCCGAGCCCGTACGCGTCCGCCGAGACGTCGACGCTGAACATCCGAGCCGCCTGGCGAGCTCCCGTCCCATCGGCGAGCGCCTTCGCGAGGCCGCGTGCTCGCTCGCCCATGCGCGTGCGCAGCAGCTCGACGTCGACGGTGAGCTCCCGCCGCGGCGCGAGACCGTCGGTCCGCGCCGGGAAGCCCGCAGCGTCGTCCGGTGCTGCGCCGCCGAGTGCGGACGGGCGGCGCGGGATGCGCGCACTGAGCCGGGTGACGACCTCGTAGTTGATGGTGCCCGCCGCGGCCGCCCAGTCGTCGGCGCTCGCAGAGCGATCCGCGTCGATGACCATCAGGCGAGGCTGCTCGTCACGCGCGGCTGTCTGCTCGGACGGGGCGACGTCAGCGTCGACCGGCTCGATGCGAAGCTCCAGGGCCTCGACCGATGCCAGGCGCCAGCCGGCCCCCGCGTCGTCCGCGAAGAGCAGCGAACCCGGTGCAACCGGGGGCAGCCCGGCTGCATGCCCGACGTCGACTCGAAAACCTCGTTGGTCTTCGCGGATCGGAGCGCTCAGCGCGAGCGCCGGTCGCAGGGCCACGGGACAGTCGGCGTCCGCGGAGAACGGCGAGAGCCCGTACAGCGAGACGCCGAGGCGCACGAGGTCCAAGCGCGCCTCCGGCAACGTCATCGAGCCCGCCGTCGCGGCCAGATGCCGGATCGACGGAGTCAGCCCGCAGCGTTCCGCGAGATCAAGCGCACGCTCGAACGAGGTGAGCTGGGCGACGTCAGCCGCGTGGCCCGCACCCGCGAGGTGGCTGAAGAGCCCGTCGAGCCGGATGATGCCTCGTTGCTCGAGCTCGGCCGCCTTCGTGAACGCGGCTTCCCACTCGAGCACACTGATCCCGTTGCGCCCGAGGCCGGTGTCGAGCTTGAGATGCACCGCCACGGAGCGATCCGAGTGCTCCAGGCGACCAAGACCGATGTCCAGGAGTTCAAGCTGGGCGAGCGAGGAGATGCCCAGCTCGATCTCAGCGCCCAGCGCCGCGAGCCAATCGGTGCGGGCCCCGTGCATCCAAGCGAGGATGGGCGCGGTGATGCCAGCCGCCCGGAGCGCGAACGCCTCAGCGAGGTCGACGACGCCGAGGCGCTCCGCTCCGCCCTCGAGTGCGGCCCGCGCTACGTCGGACGCCCCGTGCCCATAGGCGTTCGCCTTGACGACGGCGAGGAGGGGCGTGCCGGTGAGCTCGGCGACCGCGCGCACGTTCGCCCGGATGGCATCGAGGTCGACCTCGATGCGGGCGCCGGTCACGCGCCGGCTCCAGCGCCGACAGCCCGCTCGGCGATGACAAACGCGGTCGCCGTCGTGCGCTCATGGGTGAGCGAGAGGTGCAGGTGGTCGACACCCACGGCGTCGAGATGCGCGCGGAGCGCGGGCGTCACCGCGAACTCGGGTCGACCCGCGGGACCGCTCTCCACCTCGAAATCGAGGAAGCTGAGCGACCCGATACCGCCGAGCGCCTTCACGGCCGCCTCGCGAGCCGCGAACCGTGCGCCGAGTGACGCCACAGACCGCTCCCGCTCAGCGGGAGTGAAGAGTCGTTCACGCAAGCGCGGCGCCCGCTGCAGAGCCCGCGCGAACCGCGCGAGCTCCACAGTGTCCACTCCGATACCGACGATCACGCTCGACTACTCGACGGTGACGGACTTCGCCAGGTTGCGAGGCTGGTCGACGTCGAGGCCCTTCGCCGTCGCCAGCTCGATCGCGAAGATCTGCAGCGGCACGACCGCGAGGAGCGGCTCGAAGAAGGGCTCTGTCGGCGGAACCGCGATGACCTCGTCGGCGTACGGCAGCACGGCCGCGTCGCCGACCTCGCAGATCGCGAGCACCCGGGCGCCGCGGGCGCGGATCTCCTGGATGTTCGAGACGATCTTCGGGTGCAGCGTGTCGTCGTGGCGAGGGCTCGGCACGATGACGAACACGGGCTGCCCAGGTTCGATGAGCGCGATCGGGCCGTGCTTGAGCTCGCCCGCCGCGAAGCCCTCCGCGTGGATGTACGCGATCTCCTTGAGCTTGAGCGCGCCCTCGAGCGCGATCGGGTAGCCCACGTTGCGGCCCAGGTACAGCACTGAACGGGTGTCGGCCATCCAGTTCGCGAGCTCGTGGATGCGTTCCCGAACGCCGAGGACCGTGCGCACCTTCTCGGGGATCGTCTGGAACTCCGTGAGGAGCTCCTCGCGGCGCTCGTCGGTCATCGTGCCGCGCACGGTGGCCGTGTAGATGCCGAGCAGGTAGAGCGCGGTGATCTGGGCGAGGAACGCCTTGGTCGATGCGACCGCGACCTCGGGTCCCGCGTGCGTGTAGACGACCGCGTCGGACTCGCGCGGGATCGTCGCGCCCTGCGTGTTGCAGATCGAGAGCGTCTTCGCTCCTCGGGACATGGCGTAGCGAACCGCCATGAGCGTGTCCATGGTCTCGCCCGACTGGCTCATCGAGACGATGAGGGTGCGGGAGTCGAGGACAGGGTCGCGGTAGCGGAACTCGTGGGCGAGCTCGACCTGCACGGGTACTCTGGCCCACTTCTCCATGGCGTACGCGCCGACCTGCGCCGAGTATGCGGCCGTTCCGCACGCGACGATGATGATGCGGTGGATGTCGTTGAAGAAGTCGTCCCCGAGCGCATCGAGATCCGGCAGCGCCACTCGACCCTCGACGATGCGACCGCGCAGCGTGTTCGCGACGGCCTCCGGGTCCTCGTCGATCTCCTTGGCCATGAAGCTCGGCCAGCCACCTTTCTCGGCGGCTGACGCGTCCCACGACACCTCGAACGCCTCTGCCGTGGCAGGCTCGCCATCGAACGTCGTGATCTCAACCGAATCCGGTCGCACGAGCACGATCTGCTCCTGACCGACGGCCAGTGCACGCGGCGTGTACTCGACGAAGGCGGCGACGTCGGAGCCAAGGAAGTTCTCTCCATCGCCGAGGCCGATGACCAGCGGCGAGTTGAGACGCGCTCCGACGACGAGTCCGGGCTCGTTCGCGTGCACGGCGAGGAGCGTGAAGGCTCCGTCGAGGCGGCGGACCACGGCGCGGAAGGCCTGCTCGAGGCTGCCGACCTCGCGATAGACGTGGCCGATCATGACGGCCGCGACCTCCGTATCGGTCTCCGACTGGAAGGTGTAGCCCAGCTCGACGAGCTCGGCCTTCAGCTCGGCGAAGTTCTCGATGATCCCGTTGTGAATGACGGCCAGCTTGCCGTCATCGGCGAGGTGCGGATGCGCGTTCGCGTCCGTCGGACCGCCGTGCGTCGCCCACCTGGTGTGGCCGATACCCGTGTGGCCATCGGAAAGCGGGTGGCGCTCCAGGTCCTCACGCAGCACCTTCAGCTTGCCCGCACGCTTGCGGGTCTCGATCTGCCCCTCATCATCGATGACCGCGACACCAGCGGAGTCGTACCCCCGGTACTCGAGTCTTGCGAGGCCGCCCATCAGGATGTCAAGGCTCTCTCGTGGACCAACGTAACCAACAATTCCGCACATACGGGCCATCTTAGGGGCACCGCTCATGCGGGGCCGGACACCGCACTAGACTCGCGTTCTATGTCCGCAACTGGTCAGATTCCGCGCAGCGGAGGAGACTCGCCCTTCGTCGAGATCCTCCGCCAGGACTGGGCCGACCTGGCACCATCCACCCCGATGACGCTCGACGAATCCGACCTCATCCGGCTCCGCGGCCTCGGGGACCACCTTGATCTCGACGAGGTCCGGGACGTCTACGTGCCGCTCTCCCGCCTCATCAACCTGTACGTCTCGAACGCCCGATCCCTGCACCGGGCGACCAGCGGCTTCCTCGGCGAGCGGAGCGCATCCACCCCGTTCGTCATCGGCGTCGCCGGGTCGGTGGCCGTCGGGAAGTCGACGGTGTCGCGCCTGCTGCGCGAGCTCCTGCGCCGCTGGGAGGACACGCCCCGCGTCGAGCTCGTCACCACGGACGGCTTCCTCTACCCCAACGCGGAGCTCGAACGCCGCGGCCTCATGGAACGCAAGGGCTTCCCGGAGTCGTACGACCAGCGGGCGCTGCTGCGGTTCATCACGAAGGTGAAGAGCGGTGCGGCTGAGGCTCGCGCGCCGTTCTACTCGCACCTGAGCTACGACATCGTCCCCGATGCCGAGATCGTCGTGAATCAGCCGGATGTCCTCATCGTCGAGGGGCTCAACGTGCTCCAGCCCCCGCGCGCTCACTCGCTCGCCGTGAGCGACATGTTCGACTTCTCCATCTACGTCGACGCGCGCTCCGAAGACATCGCCCGCTGGTACGAGCAGCGCTTCCTCTCGCTGCAGCGCGGCGCGTTCACGAACCCGAGGTCGTACTTCCGGCGCTTCGCCGATCTCAGCACCGATGAGGCCCTCGAGCATGCCCGCAGCATCTGGTCGCGCATCAACGGCCCGAACCTGCGCGAGAACGTCATGCCGACCCGCTCCCGCGCGCAGCTCGTGCTTCGGAAGGCGAGCGACCACACCGTGCGCAGCGTCCTCCTCCGCAAGGTCTGAGCCCGACTCCTCACGCTCGCACCCTCGGGCGCCCAGGTCGGGGTCTCGTCGTGCGCCGCCGGACCCGGTCGCGCGCCGCGGCGTCGAGGTCTCGGGATGGCGACCTCGCTTCGTTGCGGGAAACTTCCGGCAAGAGAGGAAGCTTCCCATCCCGAGACGACGTGGCACCGCTGGGCGGCCGATCAGCAGGACGCCCCCTCCGAGCTGGCTCGGAAGGGGCGTCCTGACTGCGTGGAGCGGATGCCTAGGCGGTGCGTGCCGCCTGCGCCTGCTCGACCTCGGCGACGACCGCCGCGAAGAGCGCGCCGCTCTCGAGGCCGGTCACCTCGCGAGTGAACGTCTCCGCGTCCAGCGTGGCGAGCTTCTGCTGCAGCTCGACGCTCTCCTGGTCTGCCTCGACGTCGAACCGAAGGGCCGCTCCGATCGCTCGCACGAGGGCGTCGTACGACAGCCCTGCGGCGGCAGCCTCCGATGCCGGACGCACGAAGCGCTCCTTCGCCGAGAGCTTGCGCAGCGGCTGACGGCCGACACGAGCGGGCTGGTCGGGCAGATCACGGTTCGCGAACCTCGAGAGCGTCGTCGCGACGTACTCGGCATGGTCGGCTTCCGAGAAGCCGAACTGCGAGACGAGCACTCGGCTCGTCTCGCCGAGCACCGCTTCGACCTCTGCCGCGACCGCAGGAAGCGCGAGCGCGTCCTGCATGTTCGTGGCACCCGCGACGAAGCCGTGATAGGCGATCGTCGCGTGACCCGTGTTCACCGTGAAGAGCTTGCGCTCGATGTACGGCTCGAGGTCGTCCACGAAGTGCGCTGCCGGGATGTTCGGCTCGGCACCGTCGAACGGCGTCCGGTCGATCGTCCACTCGAAGAAGTCCTCGACGGTGACGTCCACTCCGTCGACAGCCTGCTCGGGAACGATGCGGTCGACGGCGGTGTTGGCGAAGACCGCTCGATCCGCCAGCTCCTCAGCGCCTTCGAGGACAAGCCCCCTGAGCGTGTCGGATGCGCCGATCGCGTTCTCGCACGCCATGACCGCGAGCTTCGGCGCATCAGCCGCGCGGGCTGCGAGGCCCTTGCGGATGACGGGCGCGATGAAACGGAGCACGTTCGGACCGACGGCGCACGTGACGACGTCGGCCGTCGCGATCTCCTGCACGACCTCGTCCTCGTGCGTGGCCGAGTTGATCGCCCTGAAGCGATCGACGACGTGGCTCTTCGCGGATGGGCCGACCTCGTGCACTGTGTAGGTGTCGACCGCCTGAAGGGCGCCGATGAGATCGGCGTTGACGTCGGCGTAGACGACCTCGTACCCGGCTTCATGCAGGACGAGCCCGATGAACCCGCGCCCGATGTTGCCAGCTCCGATGTGGACTGCCTTCATTACTCGTTCACGTCCCCGAGGAGCCGTGCGAGCTCTTCCGGCGTCTCCGCCTTCAGGAGGGCTTCCACGTTGTCCTCGTCGCTGAACACGATCGCGACGCTCGAGAGGATCTCGAGGTGGCCGCCGTCCTTGCCTGCGATGCCGATGACAAAACGAGTCTCGTTTCCGCCCCAGTCGATGGGCTCGTCGTAGCGGATCACGGAGAGGGCGGACCCGAGGATCGAGTCCTTGGCTTCGTTCGTGCCGTGCGGGATAGCGAGGTAGTTGCCCATGAACGTCGAGACGCTCTGCTCGCGATCGTGCATCGCCTGGATGTAGTCCTGCGTCACGGCACCGGCTGCGACGAGCAGCTCGCCCGCTTCCGTGATGGCTTCCTCGCGCGTTCGTGCGGTTCCGCCGAGACGGATGCTGTCGAGGCTCAGTACTTCTGCCATTTTTTCGGTTCCTTTCGATAGGAGGCCCCGAGCTGGAGTGTTCCAGCTCGGGGCCGAGGGTCAATCGATGGCGGGGCTCACTGGTTGGCGAGCCTAGCCACGACCTCGTCATACCTGGGGCTGTTCATGAAGTTTTCCACGGACACGTGGATCGCGTCTGGGGACTTCTGCTTCGCCCGGTCCGTGAGGTCCTGGTGCGTGACGATGAGGTCCGGCGTTGCATCGAGGTTCGCGATCGAGACGTTCTTCACGTTGATCCCCTCGATCCCGGCCTTCTTGATCTTGTTCCTGAGCACGGATGCGCCCATGGCGCTCGAGCCCATGCCGGCATCGCACGCGAACACGACGTTGGTGATCACCCTGGTTCCGACCGCGTCGCCACCGGCCTGCGTGGCAAGACCCGACAGCGCGTCGGACTTCTTGCCCTTGTTCGCTTCGGTCTGCGCGACAGCATCCGCGAAGCTGTTGCCTCCGGCAGCTTCCGCGGCCAGGTCCTTCTTGCGCGAGCTCAGCAGGATCGCGGCAGCGATCGCGAAGGTGACTCCGGCCGAGAACACGACCGACAGGATGACGCCGAGGTGGCTTCCCTGCGCCGTCATGATCATGATCGCGAAGATCGACCCGGGAGAAGCCGGTGCGACGAGACCCGAGCCGAAGATGACGTTCGTGAGGACGCCGGTCGCGCCACCGCCGATGACCGCGAGGATCAGGGCGGGCTTCGCGAGCACGTACGGGAAGTAGATCTCGTGGATGCCGCCGAGGAACTGGATGACGACCGCGCCAGGTGCACTCGCGCGCGCGACGCCGACTCCGAAGAAGCAGAACGCGAGGAGGAGTCCGAGACCGGGGCCGGGGTTCGCCTCGAGGAGGAAGAGGATGCTCTTGCCCGCCTCTTCCGACTGCGCGACGCCGAGGGGCGTGAGGACGCCCTGGTTGATCGCGTTGTTGAGGAAGAGGATCTTCGCGGGTTCGATGAGGATGCTCGCGAGCGGCAGCAGCCCAGCGTTGACGAGTGCGTCGACTCCCTCGCCGAGGCGTTCGGTGAGCCACGTGATGACCGGAGCGATCGCGAAGAACCCGGCGAGGGCCAGAAGCATCGCGAGGATACCGGCGGAGAAGTTGTTGACGAGCATCTCGAAGCCGGCGCGGATCTTGCCGTCCCAGATGCTGTCGACCTTCTTCATGATCCATGCCGCGAGCGGACCCATGATCATGGCACCGATGAACATCGGGATTCCCGCGCCGACGATGACACCCATCGTCGCGATCGCGCCGACGACGCCACCACGCGTGTCGTAGACCATCTTGCCGCCCTGGTAGGCGATGAGAAGGGGCAGCAGGTACGTGATCATCGGGCCGACGAGGCCGGGGAAGGCTGTGCCCTCGGGGTTCTCGTCGCTGATGGTGGCCGGGTCGATCGCCCAGCCACCGAGGGTGCCCCAGAGCTGGCCGTTGGCGGGGAACAGCTCGTTCAGCCAGCCGGTCTCGATGAAGAGCGTGGTGATGAGGCCCCAGGCGATGAACGCCGGGATATTCGGCATGACCATGCCGGAGAGGAACGCACCGAACTTCTGGACGCCGACGCGGGCACCCTTGCGTTCGGTCGTTGTGGCTTCTGCAGTCATTGTTGCTCCAAGCAGTCCCCATGCGCGGGGATCGGAGGGGAGAAGTCAGTGCGACTGTTCCCGGATTTCAAGAATTGGCCGAGTGGCCGGAGCGCGCGCGGCGGCTCAAGCGTCGTGGTCGGTCTCCAGAAGAGCCACGAGCTGGTCGGCGACGGCTTCGTCACCATCAACGGAGAGGGTGATCTCGTCGCCCTTGGAGACGCCAAGCGAGAGAACGCCGAGGATGCTGGCCGCGTTGACGCTCTTGTCGCCCTTCGCGATCGTCACCGGGACGCCCGCTTCGGTTGCTGCCTGCACGAAGATCGCTGCGGGACGTGCGTGAAGGCCGTGTTCCGATGCGACGGTGATCTTGCGTTCGATCATGGAGAGCTCCTTACGATTGGCGGGATTTCCGCGTGTTGAGCATATCCACGCGCGAAGCTCGAGATGCGAGATTGTCACCAAAACTTTGCCTCGGGCTTTGTTTTGTTCGCACACCGAGGTGAGCTCCCCTCGCGGAAGACTCACTGAGGGTGCCAGCGGCGAGGCTGGAGATCAAGAGGAATCCCGCAGAACGAGAACGGGGTTCCGCCGCACCACGTGATGGTGCGGCGGAACCCCGTTCTTGAATGGCGTCCGCGGGTGCCGAGTCTCGCGAATCCGACTCAGAGAGCCAGGCGTTCGCGGACGACTGCGGCAAGCGCCTCCGCGTGACGTTGCGCGGTCTCCTGCTCCCCGGCTTCGATCATGACGCGCACGAGCGGCTCGGTGCCGGACGGGCGCAGCAGCACGCGTCCGCTCTCACCGAGGTCGCGTGCGACCTGGGCGACCGCGGCCTGCAGCGGTTCGTCGGTGGCGCAGTCTTCCTTCCGCACCCCAGGCACGTTGATGAGCACCTGCGGGTAGACGCGCATCACGGATGCGAGTTCGGCGAGGGTCTTGCCCGTGCGCCGCATCTCCGCCGCGATGTGGAGTCCGGTGAGGATGCCATCCCCCGTCGTCGCGTAGTCGGTCAGGATCACGTGCCCCGACTGCTCGCCGCCGAGGGCGAGGCCTCGCTCGTTGAGTTCCTCGAGCACGTAGCGGTCGCCGACCTTGGTCTCGATCATGCGGATGCCTGCTTCGCGCATCGCGATCTTGAGGCCGAGGTTCGACATGACGGTCGCCACGAGCGTGTCTTCACGCAGGGCGCCGCGTCGGCGCATCGAGACGGCCAGGATCGCCATGATCTGGTCGCCGTCGACGACGTTCCCGTCAGCATCGATGGCGAGGCAGCGGTCGGCGTCGCCGTCGTGGGCGATGCCGAGATCAGCCCCGAGCTCCGTCACGGTGCGTGCCAGCTCGCCGAGGTGGGTCGACCCGACACCCTCGTTGATGTTGAGCCCGTTCGGCGCGTTGCCGATGACGGTCACCTGCGCACCCGCGTCCGTGAAGACCTCCGGCGAGACCCCCGCGGCCGCGCCGTGAGCGCAGTCGAGCACGACGTGCAGTCCGCGCAACGGGGACGTGCCGTCTTCGCGCAGCGGAAGGCTGCGCAGCAGGTGGAGCGCGTACCGGTCTTCGGCATCAGCGAACCGCTCGATGCTGCCGACTCCTGCGCCGGTGGGCGTGAGCTTCTCACCGCCGAGCAGCGCCTCGATCTGATTCTCCAGATCGTCCGCCAGCTTGCGGCCCCCACGCGCGAAGAACTTGATCCCGTTGTCTGGCGCTGGGTTGTGCGAGGCGGAGATCATGACACCGAAGTCGGCGCCGATCTCCGCAGTCAGAAACGCAGCAGCCGGCGTCGGTATGACCCCGGCGTCGAGCACGTCGACACCAGAGGAGGCGAGTCCGGCCGCGACCGCGGCCGAGATGAATTCGCCTGAGACCCGCGGATCGCGGGCCAAAACAGCACGAGGCCGCCGCCCGTGCTCGCTAGCAGATGTCGCGAGCACGATGGCAGCGGCCTGGGCGAGGCTGAGGGCGAGCTCGACCGTGAGGTGGTCGTTCGCAAGCCCACGAACCCCGTCCGTTCCGAAAAGCCTAGGCATTCGAAATGTCTGGACTTAGCGCTTCGAGTACTGAGGCGCCTTACGGGCCTTCTTGAGTCCGGCCTTCTTGCGCTCCTTGACGCGAGCGTCACGGGAGAGGAAGCCAGCCTTCTTGAGCTCCGGGCGGTTGTTCTCGCGGTCGATCTCGTTGAGAGCGCGCGCGATGCCGAGGCGGAGTGCACCGGCCTGACCCGAGGGTCCGCCACCCGAGATGCGCGCGATGACGTCGTACGCGCCACCGAGGCTCAGGATCGTGAACGGGTCGTTGATGAGCTGCTGGTGCAGCTTGTTCGGGAAGTAGTCGGCGATGTCGCGGTCGTTGACCGTGATGGTGCCGGTTCCCGGGATGAGGCGCACGCGGGCGATGGCCTGCTTGCGGCGACCGACAGCTGCACCGGGAACGGTGAGTGCCGGACGAGGAGCCTGGACGGCTGCCTCTGCCTCTGGGGTTTCGGTCGAGTAGCTCTGCGGCTGCTCGATGGACTCTGCAATGGTTGCCACTGTGTTCTCTTTCCTAGCTCGGGCCGCTACTGGGCAACCTGGTCGAAGACGTACGGCTTCGGCTGCTGGGCTGCGTGCGGGTGCTCAGCACCTGCGTAGACCTTGAGCTTCTTGAGCTGGTCGCGTCCGAGCGTGTTCTTGGGGAGCATGCCGCGGATCGCCTTCTCGACGGCGCGCGTTGGGTGCTTCTCGAGCATCTCCGTGTAGGAGGTCGCCGTGAGGCCGCCCGGGTAGCCCGAGTGGCGGTAGGCGAGCTTCTTCTGGAGCTTGGAGCCCGTCAGCGCGACCTTCTCAGCGTTGATGACGATGACGAAGTCGCCCATGTCAACGTGCTGAGCGAAGGTTGCCTTGTGCTTGCCGCGGAGCAGTGCTGCCGCGTGGGTTGCGAGACGGCCGAGAACGACATCAGTCGCGTCGATGACCACCCAGTCATGGGTGATGTCACCGCCCTTTGGTGTGTACGTGCGCATGAATGTGCACCTTTCGTCGAAATGAGGAGGTCGTGAATCCCGCTCTGTCGTGATGGTTGCGGATGAGGCGCCGGGAGGCGTGTCCCGGGAAGGCTCAGCCGCGAACGTCACAGTCGAGGGCTCAACTTCGAAGCCGACACCGAAGTGCAGACAACTTGAGTAGCTTACGCCAGCGAACGCGCGTTCGCAATCTCAGGTTGCGCGAGGCGCCGTGCACGGATCGTCCGGAACCGCGCCGCCGCTCCGAACACGCCCACGATCAGCATGGTTCCCACTCCCCCGGCGATCAGGGATGCAGCGAAGAGGAAGGATCCGAGGAAGAAGTCGGGGTCGGTCGGGTCGAGGGAGGGAATCGCCATGCTCACGATGCCGTAGGCGGAGACGATGATGCCAGCTCCGAGCGCGGTCCAGGCCCCGGCTGCCGTCGCTCGTGGCCAGAGTTTCGAGGTCAGGCTCAGCAGGATGAAGACGACGACGGGCAGAGCCAGCGCCGCGTAGCTGATGAGATCGACCATGCCTTCAGTCTGACCGTTCGCGTGAGCCTGGGAATCAGTCGGGAGATGTAGATCCCGTGTCGACGCCCGCAGACCCGCCCAAGGGTTCGACGAGATGCAGTGCCGGGCGCTGCGCCCTCGTCACCTGCTGGCGTGCGAGCAGCTCGTGCTCCGGCGGGTAGCCGACCCCCGTCAGCGTCAGTCCTCGCGCAGAGAGGACGGGGAACGCGCTGCTTCGCTCGGTGGCCTCGAGCAGCGCTGGCACGTCCTTCATGCGGATGCGACCGGCCCCGACCTCAGCGCACATCCCCACAAGTGCGCGCACCATCGAGTGGCAGAACGCATCGGCCTCGAGGTGCGCGACGAGCACGCCGTGTTCATCGCGCATCCACTCGAACCGCTGCAGGGTTCGGATCGTCGTCGCGTTCGGGCGGGGCTTGCAGAAGCCGGCGAAGTCGTGGAGGCCTACGAGGGTCTCCGCCGCCGCCTGCATGAGACCAGCGTCCAGCGCGCGCGTGACAACGGCGGTCCGGTGCCGCTCGATGGGATTCGGGGGCGTGAGCCGATCTGCGATACGGAACTCGTAGCTGCGTGAGATCGCCGAGAAGCGCGCGTCGAAGCCGTCCGGCGCTGGTGACACACGCGCGATGACGACGTCGCTGTCACGCCCGAGGACACCGTTGGTGCGTCGGAGGAGGATCGCGGCGATGTCGTCGTCTGACCGCCGTCGGATGTTGTCGACCGCGCGCTCATCGAGATCGAGGTGCGCGACCTGAGCCGTGGCGTGGACGCCGGCGTCGGTCCTGCCCGCGACCGTGAGGAGCGGCCCGGGCGGGAGTTCGCGGGCTACGAGGCGAAGCGCGTCTTCGAGCGCCCCTTGGACGGTGCGCAGCTCTGGCTGCGCAGCCCAGCCGCTGAACGCTGTCCCGTCGTAGGCGATGTCCAGACGGAACCGTGCTGTGTCTCGCCCGTGCGCCATGAACCCATCTTCCCTTACTCGATCACGATTCTCTGCGACACGACGAAGCCCCCGAGCATTCCGTGTGGATGCTCGAGGGCTTCGGTGTCAGGTCCGACTACTTGGCGTCGTCGGCCTTCTCGTCGGTGTCCGACTCGGCGGCGTCTGCTGCCGCGTCGTTGGCTTCCGTCGGCTGCGTGCCGCCGTCGGCCGTGGGCTCGGACGCCTCGGTGTCACCCGCGGCCGTGTCGACCTCGTCAGCTTCGACCTCGGGCTCAGCAGGTGCCGCGGCCGGCGCGGTCTTCACTGCGGAGGCCTTCGGGGTGACGGGCTCGAGGACGAGCTCGATGACTGCCATGGGGGCGTTGTCGCCCTTTCGGTAGCCGGTCTTGATGATGCGGGTGTATCCGCCGTCGCGACCTTCCATCTGCGGTGCGATCTCCGTGAAGAGCTCGTGCACGACGGTCTTGTCGGTGACGATCTGCAGCACGCGACGGCGTGCGTGGATGTCGCCGCGCTTCGCGAACGTGATCAGGCGCTCAGCGAGCGGGCGGAGGCGCTTGGCCTTCGTCTCGGTCGTCTGGATGCGCTTGTGCGTGTAGAGCTGCGCCGCGAGCGTAGCGAGCATGAGGCGCTCGTGTGCGGGGCCGCCTCCGAGGCGAGGACCCTTGTTGGGCTTAGGCATTCGTCATTCTCTTTCGTGTGAAGTCGGTCTGGCGGGCAGGTCTGTTTAGACGTACTCGCCGGTGTCGTCGCCGGCACCGTAGAAGTGAGCACCCTCGAACCCGGGAACCGAGTCCTTGAGCGAGAGGCCGAGCTCGGTGAGCTTGTCGCGCACCTCGTCGACCGACTTCTGACCGAAGTTGCGGATGTTCATGAGCTGGGTCTCGCTGAGCGCCACGAGCTCGGAAACCGTGTTGATGCCCTCGCGCTTGAGGCAGTTGTACGAGCGCACGGAGAGGTCGAGGTCTTCGATCGGCATCGACAGCTCGTTGGTGAGGACCGCGTCGACCGGCGCTGGGCCGATCTCGATGCCCTCTGCCTGCTCGTTCAGCTCGCGGGCAAGGCTGAAGAGCTCGACGAGCGTGCGACCAGCCGAGGCGATGGCGTCGCGCGGCGAGATGGCCGGCTTCGTCTCGACGTCGACGACGAGGTTGTCGAAGTCGGTGCGCTCACCGGCACGCGTCGCGTCGACACGGTAGGTGACCTTGAGGACGGGCGAGTAGATCGAGTCGATCGGGACCTGTCCGGCCTCGGAGAACTCGTTGCGGTTCTGCGTCGCCGACACGTAGCCGCGGCCGCGCTCGATCGTGAGCTCGAGCTCGAACTTCGCGTCGTCGTTCAGCGTTGCGATGACGAGGTCCGGGTTGTGCACCTCGACACCGGCCGGTGCGGAGATGTCAGCAGCCGTGACCTCGCCAGCCCCCGTCTTGCGGAGGTAGGCCGTGATCGGCTCATCGTGCTCGCTGGAGACGACCAGCTGCTTGATGTTGAGGATGATCTCGGTGACGTCTTCCTTCACACCAGGGATGGTCGTGAACTTGTGGAGGACACCGTCGAGACGGATGCTCGTGACTGCAGCCCCCGGGATGGAGGACAGCAGGGTGCGACGCAGTGAGTTGCCGAGGGTGTAGCCGAAGCCGGGCTCGAGCGGTCCGATCGTGAACTTCGAGCGGTTCTCGGAGAGGCTTTCCTCGGTGAGCGTTGGACGCTGTGCGATAAGCACTATGGGTTCCTTTCGGCAAAGTGTCCGCTATATGACACTTGGCGATTCAGCCGACGCACGTCGTCGACCGGGTGTGGAGTTCGAGCGGGGACGCCGAACATCCGCCACAAGGCCCTCCCTTGCGGGAGAGCCTCGCAGCGGACGAGAGGCTAGACGCGGCGACGCTTCGGGGGGCGGCAGCCGTTGTGTGCCTGGGGGGTGACGTCGTTGATCGAGCCGACCTCGAGGCCAGCGGCCTGAAGCGAGCGGATCGCGGTCTCGCGGCCGGAGCCCGGTCCCTTGACGAAGACGTCGACCTTCTTCATGCCGTGCTCCTGCGCCTGGCGAGCTGCTGCCTCAGCGGCGAGCTGCGCGGCGAACGGGGTCGACTTGCGCGAGCCCTTGAAGCCGACTCCACCGGAGGAAGCCCAGCTGATGACAGCGCCGGACGGGTCGGTGATCGACACGATCGTGTTGTTGAAGGTCGACTTGATGTGAGCCTGGCCCACTGCGACGTTCTTCTTGTCCTTCTTGCGCGGCTTACGAGCGGCGCTCTTTGGGGTAGCCAATGTTCTCTCCTACGAAATCTGCGGGCGCTGTCGCGGCGGCGACTAGCGTGCCTTCTTCTTGCCGGCGACCGTGCGCTTCGGGCCCTTGCGGGTACGCGCGTTGGTCTTCGTGCGCTGGCCGCGCACGGGGAGACCGCGGCGGTGGCGGAGGCCCTCGTAGCTGCCGATTTCGACCTTGCGGCGGATGTCAGCTGCGACCTCGCGTCGGAGGTCACCTTCTACCTTGAAGTTGCCTTCGATGTAGTCGCGGAGCTGGACGAGCTGCTCGTCGTCGAGGTTCTTGACGCGGATGTTGCCGTCGATGCCGGTGTCCTCGAGCGCCTTGAGTGCGCTCGTGCGGCCGACGCCGTAGATGTAGGTGAGTGCGATCTCGACGCGCTTTTCGCGCGGGAGGTCGACGCCTGCGAGACGTGCCATGGGATTTCTCCTGTGGGTTGAGGTGTGATGCACCGGATGGGCCCCGGCCTCGGTCCGAAGGTGTCCCCGTCGGGCTTGACGCCCTCCAGTTCTTACTGGTGCTGTTTCGTATTCAGTTGTGACGTCGAGTGCAGGTGCACTCAGGGGCATCCCTCACGCCGGCCCTGCACGTGAGAGAGGAGCCCCGAGCGATTAGCCCTGGCGCTGCTTGTGGCGCGGGTTCTCGCAGATCACCATGACGCGACCGTGACGGCGGATAACCTTGCACTTGTCGCAGATCTTCTTGACGCTGGGGTTGACCTTCATTGAAGTTCCTTCTGTGATCGCTGGCCTCGTGCTGGGCATACGCATGCCCAGCCGTTCCTTACAGCGTGCCTACTTGTAGCGGTAGACGATGCGGCCGCGGGTCAAGTCGTACGGGCTCAACTCCACGATCACGCGGTCCTCAGGAAGGATGCGGATGTAGTGCTGACGCATCTTGCCCGAGATGTGAGCAAGAACCTTGTGTCCGTTCGAGAGCTCTACGCGGAACATTGCGTTTGGCAATGCCTCGACAACCGAACCCTCGATCTCGATGACGCCGTCTTTCTTGGCCATAGCCTCACTGTCGTTTGCTATTGAATGCACGCTGGTCGTGCGGATGGACGGTGACGACGCGCGCGAAATCGCAACGCAAAAGACACCAAGCGTCAACTCTAGGTGGTCTTCCCGCGGAGTGCAAGTGCGGTCTATACTCCGGCGCCGGCCGGCGCCGTGGGGACGACGCCGAACGCGGCGAGGCCCGTCGCGCCCCCGTCGTGTGCCGTCGAGACCCAGATGCCGTCGGCGTGCACGAGGATCGTGTGCTCCCAGTGGGCGCCGAGCGTTCCGTCTGCTGAGCGGACGGTCCACTCGTCAGCGTCGATGACAACATCGGGCCCGCCGAGCGTGAGCATGGGCTCGATGCAGATGGCGAGACCGGGCTTCACGACTGGCCCGCGGCCGAACACTCGGATGTTGTGCACGGTCGGCTCCTCGTGCATGCTTCGCCCGATGCCATGGCCCGCGAAGTCCTCGAGGATCCCGAAGTCGCCGGACTGCTCGATGGACTCCTCGACCGCGGCGCCGACCTCGGCGAGGTGCTTCGCCGTCGCGAGCTTCGCGATACCTGCCCACAGCGAGCGCTCGCAGGCCTCGCTGAGACGCGTCCCATCTGCCACCGCGGCCGCGTCTGCGCCATCGCCTGGGACGACGAAGGTGCGGGCCGAGTCACCGTTCCAGCCTTCGAACATGGCGCCGGCATCGATCGAGACAAGCTGACCTGATCTGAGCGGCTCAGCGTTCGGAATGCCGTGCACCACTGCATCGTCGACGGAGGCGCAGATCGTGTGGCGGTACCCGGGGACGAGCGCGAAGTTCGGCACGGCGCCGTTGTCGCGCACGACACGCTCCGCGATGGCGTCGAGCTCCAGGGTGGTCACTCCCGGCCGGATCGCCTCGGTGACGGCGTCGAGGGCGAGGGCCGTGATCCGTCCGGCTGGGACCATCGCTGCGAGCTCGGCGGGGGTCTTGTAGATGCTCTTGCGCATCAGGAGAGTCTACGACCCCGGTGAAGGCGGCGACCGCGTCCACACTCAGCCGGTGGCGACGCAGTCGCCGTCGATCCACAGGTACAGCCACCCATCGTTCGTCTCCAGGGTTGCGAGGGCCAGGGCGTCGCTGCTGAGACCGTCTCCCGTCACCGAGGTGCTGTCCGCGATGAACTCGGTGTCCCTGGAGACAACCAGCCCTTGCTGCGTCCAGAGTTCCTCGACCGCGGTCATGTCGATGTCGGCGGTCGGGCTCCTGAAGCTCGCCGAGACCCATGCCTGGACCCCGGGATGCTCCTCATCGCCGCATGCGACCTCATTGACGCCCACGTACTGCGCGTAGTCGGGGTTGTCCTCGAGGGGTTCAGGCACGAGCGCTCTGGTCTCATCTGCAAGGGCTGTGACAGCCGCCTTCACCTCGTCGGCACTCAACGACGAGAACGTCGGGACTACGGGAGCAGCGGGCGACGGCTCGACGTACGTGTCGTCGTAGCCGTACCCGAACTCCGCCTCGTCGTAGCTTCCCTCGTAGCTGATGGAGAGGCTGGAGGACGCGGTCACAACACCGTTCACCACGACCGTGGCGGCGATCAGGAGCATGGCGAGCGTCGATAGAGCCGAGATCGCCAGGGGCCCATAGAGAGGGCCAGCCTGCTCGGCCTTCCCCTCGCGGCGCATCCGGCCCACCAGCAGCCAGACCACCACGGCGACCAGCGCGGGGATCAGAGCGAGGAGCACGATTAGGAGCGCCTGCAGAATCGCTCCCCACACGTAGCTCCCTGCCGTGGCCATCCCGTCGAGGAAGTACGTGGGCGAGAGAATCGCCATGCCGACGGAGGAGAACGGGCTCAGCGCTATCACAGCCGCGAAGACGGGAACCTGCACGACGGCGACGGCGAGCCCGTACAGGCCGATGATCAGCGCGCGGTCTGGCGTACTGGGCGCACGGCCGCCGGCGCCCTGCTGTCGTTGCGGCTCCGCTCGCGCCGGGTCCACGCCAACCTCGGCCGCGCGCTCGTCTGAGCTCTCCATCGTGTTGTCCTCCTGCACGTCATGCACCAGCAGCCCGGCTTGCCGCGACGGCACACCAGATGATTGTGAAGGCAGCGTTCGCCGCTGCCAGCAGACCGGCGGCCACGACGGCGGCGAGTGCCCCGCGCGTCCGGATCCTCGCGAGCCGGACCGAGCCGCCGACGGCCACGGCGAAGATGAGGGCAGGGAAGGCGGCGAGCAGCCCTCCGCGGATCCAGAGCCACGCGGCCGGCAGGTCGCCGGTCGCGGCCGCGAACGGGAACGTGATCGCGACGAGCGGCGCGAGCGAGCTGATCGCGGCGCAGACCAGGACGACGGTGGCCAGCGGCCACGGTTGCGGCTTCTCTGCGAGCGAGGAAGCAGGGGCGCTCGGTGGCGCGGGCAGTTCAGTCATCGGCCACGCCGCATTTCCCCGAGATGGTGAGGGTCAGCCACGGTTCGCCCGGCAGGGTCTCATCCGGCCCCACCAGTGATACGAACGACACGGAGGGATGGTAGGTTCCGCTGGCCACCAGCGTGTCCACGGTCGCCTCGACGAAGAAGCCTTCGCCGCGCACGAGCGCTTCGACGGCCGCCCAGCTCGCGGCGTCGTCAGCTGTCCTGAAGCTGAAGACGTTCTCGTACCTGACCCCCGGATGCGCGTAGTCCCCGCAGTCCTGCGGGTTGGGCTGCGCGCGCAGCGGGAACTGCGAGTCCTCGGTGACCGGCTCGGCAAGCACATCGACGAGCGCATCGACAAGAGCGCTGTAGTCCGCTTCCAGCTCGTTCTGGGTCAGGACCGTCGTGGTCTCTTCGCCGGCGATCCCCCACTGCTCCCAGCTGGCTACCGCGCGCTCGTTGTCGACCCGCTGAGCCGCTGCGGCCATCTCACCGGCGTGGCGTGCGGGGGCAACAACGAGGGTGGAGCTCCCCGCGACCGCGACGAGGCACAGAGCGGTTGTGATCCACGTTCGGCGTCGCGCGTCCCTCACGCGTCGCCGGCGGAGCGAGAGGGCGACGATGCACGTCGCCGTCACCAGCGCAAAGGCGAAGAGGACGCCGGACACCGCTCCGTCGGAAACGAGCGCATCACGCACCGCCGTGAGCGGGGACGCCTCTGACAGCGCGACCGCGGTCAGCACGCCAACGACGGCCGCGACGCCAGCTGCGGCAAGGATCGCCGCGTCCTCAGCGCTGCCCCGCTGCGGTGCAGAACCGTTTGTCATGCATGCACCCCGACCTCTTGGCGCCCCTGATGTGGCGCACCAGAACGACGCTAGTGGGCGGGCCGGGCTTCTCCGGTCACCAGACGACAACGCTTCGGCAACGCTGCGCGTCCGCGCGTCACGGTTCAGTAACGCGCTCCTGGTGCCAGACGGCCCTCTCCCCCGCCGTTGGGAGATCGGGCGGCGGCCCGGCGGAGCGCGCGGGTGTCGACGAGAGGTGGATGGGGTTCGCCACCGACCGCACACGCTCTCCTTCCTCGTCCGTCAGCTCGAGGACCGCCTCGAGCCCGAGCGACTCCGCGAAGGCGAACGCCTCCGCGACGTCGTTCACCAGACCGGCTGGAACCCGAGCGTCGCTCAGACGCCCCACCCAGTCGCGGGCATCATCTTCGCCAAGTCGGGCGCCCAGCAGCGCTCTGAGCTCCGACCGGTGGTGCACGCGGAGCTGATTCGAGGAGAAGCGGGCATCGGTGGCCAGCTCCGAGCAGCCCAAGGTCTCGACGAGGGACGCGAACTGACGATCGTTGCCGACGGCGATCACGAGTGGCCGGTCGCGAGCATCGAACAGCTCGTACGGAGCGATGCTCGGGTGCGCGTTGCCGAGCCGCGCAGGAGCCTCTCCCGTCGCCAGCGTGCTGGACGCCTGATTTGCGAGCGCCGACAGGAGGCTCGTCATGAGATCGACCTCGACCCGCTGCCCGGCGCCGGTCCTGTCCCGCTCACGAAGAGCGAGAAGTATCCCGGTCACCGCGTTCAAGCCTGTCAGCACGTCGACGAGCGCGACGCCGGCCTTGCTCGGCTCGCCGTCCACGGGCCCGGTGATGCTCATGAGGCCGCCGACGGCCTGCACCAGCAGGTCGTACCCCGGCAGCTCCGCACCGCCGGCGGCGCCGAATCCCGTGACCGAGCAGTACACGGTGGACGGGTTCTCACCGCGCACCGTCTCGTAGTCCAGCCCGAAGCGCGCCATGACCCCCGGTCTGAAGTTCTCCACCACAACATCGGCCTCGACGGCGAGGCGTCTCGCCGTCGCCACGTCAGCCCCGTCGGTCAGGTCGAGCAACAGCGACCGCTTGCCCCTGTTCACGCCCCCGAAGTACGTCGACTGCCCACGCGCGTCGACCGGCGGCGTCCACGCGCGCGTCTCGTCACCGCCGGGCGGCTCGATCTTGATGACGTCCGCGCCGAAGTCGGCCAGCATCATCGTCGCGTATGGGCCCGCGAGCACCCGCGAGAAGTCCGCGACCCGCACCCCGCTCAGCACGCCGTCGTGTTCGCGATCCGGAAGCATCGGCCGTGCCTACCTGAAGGCCGGGATGCCGGTCAGCTTGCTGCCGAGGACGAGGGTGTGGATCTCGTCTGTCCCCTCGTAGGTGCGCACCGACTCGAGGTTGTTCGCATGACGCAGCGGCGAGTAGTCGAGGGTGATGCCGTTGCCGCCCAGGATGGTCCTCGCCTCACGTGCGATGGCGATCGCCTCGCGCGTGTTGTTGAGCTTGCCAGCGGAGATATGGTGCGGTTGGATGCGGCCGGCGTCCTTGAGGCGTCCGAGCTGGAGCGCGAGCAGGAAGCCCTTGTTGATCTCGAGCGCCATATCGACGAGCTTCTGCTGCGTCAGCTGGAAGCCGGACAGCGGACGATTGAACGGCTGCCGCTCCCCCGCGTACGCGAGCGCCGCCTCGAAGCTGTCCCTGGCCGCTCCCATGACGCCCCACGCGATGCCGTAGCGCGCTTCGTTGAGGCACTCGAAGGGCCCGCGCAGCCCGCGTGCCCCGGGGAGCATCGCATCGGCAGGGACCCTGACCGAGTCCAAGACGATGTCGCACTGCACGGAGGCGCGCATCGAGAGCTTCGGGCCGATCGGCGTCGCCGAGAACCCAGCGGATGCCGTCGGCACGAGGAAGCCGCGGACGCCGTCGTCGGTCTGCGCCCAGATGACCGCGAGCTGAGCGAGCGACGCCAGGCCGATCCAGCGCTTGGCCCCGCTGATCACCCAGTCGTCGCCGTCCCGCCGGGCGAATGTACGCATGGTCCCCGGGTCAGATCCAGCCTCTGGCTCGGTCAGGCCGAAGCATCCGATGACCTCGCCCGCCGCCATGCGCGGAAGCCACTCGTTCTTCTGATCCTCGCTGCCGTGCTTCCAGATCGCGCTCATCGCGAGGGAGCCCTGCACGGAGACGAACGTGCGGATCCCCGAGTCGCCGGCTTCCAGCTCGGCGGCAGCGATGCCGTACTCGACTGCGCTGCGTCCGGCGCACCCGTACCCGCTCAGGTGCATGCCGAGCAGTCCCTCGCTCGCAAGCACCGGCACGAGGTCGATCGGGAACACGGCATCCTCGTACCAGGAGGCGATTCGCGGCCGCACGTGCTCGTCCACGAGGAGCCGCACCCGTCGACGCGAGGCCAACTCCTCCTCGCTCAACAGCACGTCGAAATCGACGAGGTCATGGGGCTCAGCTGAGGGCGAGGGCATATGCGTCTCCATTCCTGGACAACCTTGTCTACAGGGCTCATGCAGCGCCTCCCGAGTGAGAGGCCCGACAGGGCAACGCTAGCCGAGAAGCTTCGCGCAGAACCAGGGACGAAAGGCCCGAGACGACGCCCGCCGTGTGCGATCGGCCCTCAACCACGAAGGACCCGCCCGGAGTCTCCTCCCGGCGGGCCCTTGGTTGTGGTGCTGTGTCGTGCTTACTTGCCGCTCAACCGATGCAGCGGGTGACGCAGGCCACGCTGCTCGAGGGCGGCGAAGATCCGGTTGCGAACTTCCTCGACGGTGCCGAAGCCATTGACGCTCACGAGCACACCGCGCGCTGCGTAGGTCTCGAGAAGCGGCGCAGTCTCCTGCAAGTAAACGTTCTGACGGTGGCGGATGGCCTCTTCCGTGTCGTCCGCGCGACCCTGCTCGAGTGAACGACGGCGGAGACGCTCGACGACGCTGTCCACCTCGACCTTGAGCTCGATGACCGCGTCGATGGCGGTGCCCTCCTCCGCGAGCAGCTGCGTCAGGAAGGCGACCTGCTCCAGGGTGCGGGGGTAGCCGTCGAGCAGGAAGCCAGCCGCGGCGTCTGCCTCGGTCAGGCGGTCGCGCACGAGCTCGTTCGTGAGGGAGTCGGGAACGAGGTTGCCGCTCTCGATGATCTCGCGAACCTGGAGGCCGAGGTTCGTGCCGTTCTTGATGTTGGCACGGAAGATGTCGCCCGTGGAGATGGCGGGGATGCCGAAGGCCTCAGCGATGCCGACGGCCTGGGTTCCCTTGCCAGCCCCTGGAGGTCCGACGATGAGCAGGCGGAAGGTCTGGTCGTCATGTGTCATCGGAGAAGCCCCTCGTAGTTGCGTTGTTGGAGTTGAGCGTCGATCTGCTTCACCGTCTCGAGTCCGACACCGACCACGATGAGGATCGAGGCGCCGCCGAACGGGAAGTTGGCGTTCGCGTTGACGGTGGAGAGCGCGATGAGCGGGATGAGCGCGAGAACGCCCAGGTACAGCGAGCCCGGGAACGTGATGCGCGTCAGCACGAAGTTGAGGTACTCGGCAGTCGGTCGACCGGCGCGGATGCCGGGCACGAAGCCGCCGTGCTTGCGCATGTTCTCTGCGACTTCCTCAGGGTTGAAGGCGATCGCGACGTAGAAGTACGTGAAGCCGATGATGAGGAGGAAGTACACCGCCATGTAGAGCGGGTGGTCTCCGGTCGTGAAGTTGTTCATGACCCAGGTGACCCACTCGGGCGGGGTCTCCCCCGCTGCCGGCTGGTTGAACTGCGCGACGAGCGCGGGCAGGTACAGCAGCGACGAGGCGAAGATGACCGGGATCACGCCGGCCTGGTTCACCTTGATGGGGATGTATGTGCTGTTGCCGCCGTAGGTGCGGCGCCCGACCATGCGCTTCGCGTACTGGACCGGGATGCGCCGCTGGGACTGCTCGACGAACACGACGGCCATCATGATCAGGAGACCGATCGCGATGACGATGACGAGCGTCGTCATGCCACCGGTTCCGGCCGCGATGGCGCCGAACGCAGAGGGGAACGAGGCGGCGATCGAGGTGAAGATCAGGAGCGACATGCCGTTGCCGACGCCGCGCTCCGTGATGAGCTCCGCCATCCACATGATGACGGCAGTGCCTGCCGTCATGGCAGCGACCATGAGCACGATGCGGACCATGTTGATCACGGCGTTCTCGGGCGTCGCCGCCGACTCATTGAGCATGTTGAGGACGTTCTCGCAGGCTGCGTTGCCCGTGCCGAAGAGCGTCCCGGACTTCGCGACTGTGGCGAGCGTCGTCGCCTGCAGGATCGCGAGGGCGATCGTCAGGTAGCGCGTGTACTGCGTGAGCTTCGACTGGCCCGCCTGACCCTCCTTATGGAGTGCCTCGAAGTGGGGGATGACCACACGCAGCAGCTGCGTGATGATCGATGCCGTGATGTACGGCATGATGCCCAGCGCGAAGATCGACAACTGGAGCAGCGCACCACCGGAGAACAGGTTGACCATGTCGTAGAGACCGGCCATCTGCGTCCCAGTGTCGAGACACTGCTGCACGTTGACGTAGTTCACAAAGGGGCCAGGAACCGTGGTGCCGATCCGGTAGATGGCGACCATAGCGAGCGTGAAGAGGATCTTGCGACGAAGATCCGGAGTCTTGAACACTCGTGCGACGGCACTGAACACTACGTTCCTGCTTTCATTTCTCGTGAAAGAGACAAGCGGGGGTCGGCAACCGCCGACCCCCGCTTGGAGTTACTACTTGACGGAACCGCCGGCAGCAACGATCTTCTGCTCTGCTGAGCTGGAGACCTTGTCGACCGCGACGTTCAGCTTAACCGCAATCTCGCCATTGCCGAGCACCTTGACGGGCTCGTTCTTGCGAACTGCGCCCTTTGCCACGAGGCCGGCGATGGTGACGTCGCCGCCTTCGGGGAAGAGCTCAGCCAGCTTGGAGAGGTTGACGACCTGGTACTCGACGCGGAACGGGTTCTTGAACCCGCGCAGCTTCGGCGTACGCATGTGCAGTGGCATCTGGCCACCTTCGAAGCCGATGCGCACGGTTGTACGCGCCTTCGACCCCTTGGTGCCGCGACCAGCGGTCTTGCCCTTGGAGCCCTCACCGCGACCGACGCGCGTCTTGGACTTCTTGGCGCCGGGAGCGGGACGGAGGTGGTGGACCTTGAGCTGCGGCTCGGAGGTCACGTCCTTCTCGTTCTCGTTCTTGCTCATTCGGAAATCTCCTCAACTGAGACCAGGTGAGCGACAGTCTTGACGTAGCCGCGGTTCACCGAGTTGTCCGGCCTCACGACGGTGTCGCCGATGCGCTTGAGGCCGAGCGAGCGCAGGGTGTCGCGCTGGTTCTGCTTCTCGCTGATCTTGGACTTGATCTGGGTCACCTTGAGACTCGCGGCCATCAGGCACCAACCTTCTGTGCTTCGGCTGCTGCCTTGGCCGCGTTGGCCTCGGCACGCAGGATGCGCTGCGGGACGACCTGGTCGACAGGCAGGCCACGGCGAGCTGCGACTGCGCGCGGCTCCTCGAGCTGCTTGAGGGCCGCGACGGTCGCGTGCACGATGTTGATCGTGTTCGACGAGCCGAGCGACTTCGACAGGACGTCATGGATGCCCGCGCACTCGAGTACGGCGCGGACGGGGCCACCGGCGATAACACCGGTACCTGCAGCGGCGGGACGGAGCAGGACGACGCCTGCTGCTGCCTCGCCCTGCACGGGGTGCGGGATCGTCTTCAGGACGCGGGGGACGCGGAAGAAGTTCTTCTTCGCCTCTTCGACGCCCTTGGAGATGGCCAGCGGGACCTCACGGGCCTTGCCGTAGCCGACGCCCACGAGACCGTTGCCGTCTCCGACGACGACGAGCGCGGTGAACGCGAAGCGACGACCGCCCTTGACGACCTTGGAGACGCGGTTGATGGTGACGACGCGCTCCAGGAACTGGCTCTTGTCATCGCGGGAGTTGCGGTCACGACCGCCACCCTGGCCGCGCTCGCCGCGACCGCCGCCGCGACGGTTGTTGTCGCGTCCGCTGCCGCCTTCGCGCTGTGCCGACTCACTCGACGCGGCCGTCTCAACGGGCGTGTCGGTCATGTTGTCGGGCGTGTTGGTGTCGATTTTCTCGGTCACAGGTTCAGCCCTGCCTCTCGTGCTCCATCAGCGATGGCCGCGACGCGACCGGCGTACTTGTTGCCGCCGCGGTCGAAGACCACGCTCTCGATGCCGGCGTCCTTGGCGCGTGCGCCGACGAGCTCGCCGACACGCTTCGCCTTTGCGGACTTGTCGCCCTCGAACGCACGCAGCTCAGCTTCCATGGTGGATGCGGATGCGAGCGTGATGCCCTTGGTGTCGTCGACAACCTGGACGAAGACGTGACGCGCGGAGCGCGTGACGACGAGACGGGGACGCTGCGCGTCGCCGGAGACCTTCTTGCGAAGGCGGACGTGGCGGCGACGGGTCGCTGCCTGCTTGCTCTTTCCTCGAGTTCCGAGTCCCATGGTTACTTACCTGACTTTCCGGCCTTGCGGCGGATCTGCTCGCCCTCGTAACGCACGCCCTTGCCCTTGTAGGGCTCGGGGAGGCGGAGCTTGCGGATGTTCGCTGCGACCTCGCCGACAGCCTGCTTGTCGATTCCGACGACCGTGAGCTTGTTGTTGCCCTCGACCTGGAACGTGATGCCCGCCGGGGGCTCGACGTTGATCGGGTGCGAGTAGCCGAGTGCGAACTCGACGCCCGTGCCCTTGGAAACGATGCGGTAACCGGTTCCAACGACCTCGAGCTTCTTGGTGTAGCCCTCGGTGACGCCGATGATGTTGTTGTTGATGAGCGTGCGGGTCAGGCCGTGCAGTGCACGTGACTCACGCTCGTCGTTCGGACGCGTGACGAGAACCTGACCGTCTTCGAGCTTGACCTCGATGGGGTTCGCGACGACGAGCGCGAGCTCGCCCTTCGGGCCCTTGACGGTGACGTTCTGCGCGTCGATCTTGATGTCAACGCCAGCTGGGACGCTGATCGGGAGACGACCAATTCGTGACATGACGGATTACCACACGTAGGCGAGGACTTCTCCGCCTACGCCCTTCTGCTCGGCCTGACGGTCCGTGAGGAGACCGGAGGAGGTGGACAGGATGGCAATGCCGAGGCCGCCGAGGACGCTTGGCAGCTCGGTCGAGCGCGCGTAGACGCGAAGACCTGGCTTGGAGACGCGCTTGATGCCGACGATCGACCTCTCGCGGTTCGGACCGAACTTGAGCGAGAGAGTGAGGGTCTGGCCCACTCGTGCATCTTCGACTGTCCAGTCGGTGATGTAACCCTCGCGCTTGAGGATGTCGGCAATGTGGGACTTGAGCTTCGAGCTCGGCATCGACACGGAGTCGTGGTGCGCCGAGTTCGCGTTGCGCAGTCGCGTCAGCATATCTGCGACGGGATCTGTCATCGTCATGATGAGTGCCTTTCGCCTGGTTTCGCGGGGCCGTACACGGCCCCGCGACCTGTGGTGGACGGGCGGTTGCGGTTGCAACAGCCCGATGGGGTCACGGCTGCTGCCGTGACCCTCGGGTGTTCAGACTAGTTCTGCTGGAGACCGGCCTGGAACGGGAAGCCGAGCTTGCCCAGGAGGGCGCGTCCTTCTTCGTCGTTCTTCGCCGTCGTGACGACGGTGATGTCCATACCGCGTGTGCGGTCGATCTTGTCTGGATCGATCTCATGGAACATTACCTGCTCCGTGAGGCCGAAGGTGTAGTTTCCGTTGCCGTCGAACTGGCGGTCGCTGAGACCACGGAAGTCGCGGATACGGGGAAGGGCAAGCGAGAGCAGGCGGTCGAGGAACTCCCACATGCGGTCGCCGCGCAGCGTGACGTGCGCGCCGATCGGCTGACCTTCGCGCAGCTTGAACTGCGCGATGGACTTCGTGGCCTTCGTGACCTTGGGCTTCTGGCCCGTGATCGCCGTGAGGTCCGTGATGGCACCCTCGATGATCTTGCCGTCGCGAGCTGCCTCGCCAACACCCATGTTCACGACGATCTTCACGAGACCCGGAACCTGGTGGACGTTGCTCACGCCGAGGTCTGCCTGCAGCTGAGCCTTGAGCTCTTCGCGGTACTTCAGCTTGAGACGGGGCTGGATTTTGCCAGCCTCCGTGGCGATGTCAGTCATATCTACTCGTCGTCCTTCTTCTTCGGTGCGGCGGCCTTGGCCTTCGTCGCAGGCTTCTTCTCGGCCTTCTCAGCCTTGTCAGCCTTGGCGGCCTTCTCTGCCTTGGCAGGCTTGGCTGCGCGACGCGAGGGCTTGAAGACGCGCGTGCGCACCGTCTTGGTGACGCCGTCCTTCGTGACCTCTTCGACCTGCACACCGGTGCGAGCCGGCTGCTTGGTCTCGGGGTCGACGAGTGCGACGTTCGAGATGTGGATGGGGGCCTCGACGGTCTCGATGCCACCCGTCTTCGTGCCACGCTGCGTCTGTCCGACGCGAACGTGCTTGGTCACGAAGTTGATGCCCTGGACGAGAATGCGGTTCTCATCGCGGAGCACCTCGAGCACTTCGCCCTGCTTGCCGCGGTCTCCACCGCGAGCCTGGCTCGTGCCTGAGATGACCTGGACCAGGTCTCCCTTGCGGATCGTTGCCATGGGTTAAATCACCTCCGGCGCGAGCGACACGATCTTCATGAACTTCTTGTCGCGGAGCTCGCGACCGACCGGTCCGAAGATTCGAGTGCCACGCGGCTCGTTGTCACCCTTGAGGATGACCGCTGCGTTCTCGTCGAACTTGATGTACGAGCCGTCGGGACGACGGGTCGACTTGATCGTGCGAACGATGACGGCCTTGACGACCTCACCCTTCTTGAGGTTGCCGCCGGGGATCGCGTCCTTGACGGTCGCGACGATGACGTCACCGATTCCCGCGTAGCGGCGGCCGGAGCCACCGAGTACGCGGATCGTGAGGAGTTCCTTGGCGCCGGTGTTGTCGGCGACGCGGACTCGGGATTCTTGCTGAAGCATCTGTCAAATTCCTTCGCTGAGCGGTCGAAGAGGCGAGGCCTACTTCGCCTTCTCCAGGATCTCGACCAGGCGCCAGCGCTTGGTAGCGCTGAGGGGACGGGTCTCTGCAATCAGGACGAGGTCGCCGATGCCGGCCTGGTTGTCGGCGTCGTGCGCCTTGACCTTGCTCGAGCGGCGGAGCACCTTGCCGTAGAGGGGGTGCTTGACGCGCTCTTCGACCGAGACGGTGATGGTCTTGTCCATCTTGTCGCTCGTGACGTAGCCGCGCCGGGTCTTCCGGTAGTTGCGCTCGTGCGCCTCTTCCGTTGCCTCGGGCTGTGTCGTGCTTTCAGCCATTACTTGGTCTCCTCGTTCTCAGCCTCGGGCGCAGCCTCAGGGGCTTCGGCCTTCTTCGAAGCCTTCGTGGCCTTCGACTTCTTGGCCGGCTTCTCGACCGGGGCCGGGGTTGCGCGGATCCCGAGCTCACGCTCGCGGATCACCGTGTAGATGCGCGCGATGTCGCGCTTGACCTGACGGATGCGTCCACGCTCTTCGACCTGGTTGGTCACGGCCTGGAAGCGCAGGTTGAACAGCTCTTCCTTCGCCTTCTTGAGCTCTTCGACGAGACGTCCGTCTTCGAAGTTGTCGAGCTCGGTGGTGGCGAGCTCCTTGGTACCAATCGCCATGATTACTCGCCTTCCTCGCGCGAAATGATGCGTGCCTTGAGCGGCAGCTTGTGGATGGCGCGTGTGAGGGCCTCGCGAGCGAGCTCCTCGCTGACGCCGGCGACCTCGAAGAGGACGCGGCCGGGCTTGACGTTCGCGACCCAGGAGTCGACTGCACCCTTACCGGAACCCATGCGGGTCTCGGCGGGGCGGGCGGTCATCGGGCGGTCCGGGTAGATGTTGATCCAGACCTTGCCGCCACGCTTGATGTGGCGGGTCATCGCGATACGAGCTGCCTCGATCTGACGGTTCGTGACGTAGGACGGCGTGAGCGCCTGGATGCCGAACTCGCCGAACGAGACGGTGTTGCCACCCTTCGACATGCCGCTGCGGTCCGGGCGGTGCTGCTTACGGTGCTTGACTCGACGTGGAATCAACATGGTTACGCCTCAACTCCTGCGGCGACCTGCTTCTCGTTGTCGCGGCGCGGGCCACGGCGGGAGCGGTCGTTACGGTCCCCACGGGACGACTTCTGGTTGGCCTGTTCGCGGGCGAGTTCCTTGTTGGTCATGTCGCCCTTGTAGATCCACACCTTGACACCGATGCGACCGTACGTGGTCTTGGCCTCGTAGAAGCCGTAGTCGATGTTGGCGCGGAGCGTGTGCAGCGGAACGCGTCCCTCACGGTAGAACTCCGAGCGGCTCATCTCAGCGCCGCCGAGGCGGCCCGAGACCTGGATGCGGATGCCCTTGGCACCTGCACGCTGAGCGCCCTGGAGGCCCTTGCGCATTGCACGGCGGAAGGCGACGCGAGCAGAGAGCTGCTCGGCGATGCCCTGCGCGACGAGCTGAGCGTCAGCCTCGGGGTTCTTGACCTCGAGGATGTTCAGCTGGATCTGCTTGCCCGTGAGCTTCTCGAGGTCGGCGCGGATGCGCTCGGCCTCGGCTCCGCGTCGTCCGATGACGATGCCGGGGCGAGCCGTGTAGATGTCGACGCGAACGCGGTCACGTGTGCGCTCGATCTCGATGCGCGAGACGCCTGCACGGTCGAGCGACTTCTGGAGGTACTCGCGGATGCGAATGTCTTCCTTGACGTAGTCGCTGTAGCGCTGACCCGGCTTGGTCGAGTCTGCGTACCAGCGGCTGACGTGGTCGGTCGTGATTCCGAGACGGAAGCCGTACGGATTGATCTTCTGGCCCATTACTTGCTGCTCCCCTTCTCGGCCTCGGCGAGCTCCGGCGTCGCCAGCACAACCGTGATGTGGCTTGTGCGCTTGTTGATGCGGAATGCTCGTCCCTGTGCACGCGGACGGAAGCGCTTGAGGGTTGCACCCTCGTCTACGAACGCCTTGGCGATGTAGAGGTCGCGCTCGTCAAGGAACTCGCTGTCCTTGTCCGCCTTGACTCGTGCGTTGGCGATTGCTGATGCAACGACCTTGTAGACCGGCTCAGAGGCACCCTGAGGTGCGAACTTCAGGATTGCGAGCGCTTCGAGCGCCTGCTTGCCGCGGATCAAGTTGACGACGCGACGAGCCTTCTGAGGGGTGACGCGGATGTGCCGCACGCGTGCGGTTGACTCCACCATATTTTCCTCCTTCACGTCGCCGCGTTAGCGGCGACGACCCTTCTTGTCGTCCTTCTCGTGTCCACGGAAGGTGCGGGTCGGTGCAAACTCGCCGAGCTTGTGGCCGACCATGGTTTCGGTGACAAACACGGGGATGTGCTTGCGACCGTCGTGCACGGCGATGGTGTGGCCGAGCATGTCCGGCACGATCATCGATCGGCGCGACCAGGTCTTGATGACGTTCTTCGAGCCAGCTTCGTTCTGCTTGACCACCTTCTGGAAGAGGTGTTCGTCGACGAAGGGGCCCTTCTTGAGACTGCGAGGCATCTTCTGATCTCCTACTTACGCTTCTTGCCGGCAGGGCGACGGCGGACGATGAGCTTGTCGCTCTCCTTGTTGGGGCGACGGGTGCGGCCTTCTGGCTTACCCCAGGGGCTCACCGGGTGACGTCCACCGGAGGTGCGACCTTCACCACCACCGTGCGGGTGGTCGACCGGGTTCATGACGACACCACGGACCGTGGGACGAACGCCGAGCCAGCGCTTGCGGCCGGCCTTGCCCAGGTTGATGTTCGACTGCTCGGCGTTGCCGACCTCGCCGATCGTCGCGCGGCAGCGCACGTCGACGTTGCGGACTTCGCCGCTCGGCAGACGCAGCTGGGCGTAGGGGCCGTCCTTCGCGACGAGGCGGACGGATGCTCCGGCCGAGCGCGCCATCTTCGCGCCGCCGCCTGGGCGGAGCTCGATGGCGTGGATGACCGTACCGGTCGGGATGTTCTTCAGCGGGAGGTTGTTGCCCGGCTTGATGTCGGCGCCAGCGCCCGACTCGACGATGTCGCCCTGCTTGAGCTTGTTCGGAGCCAGGATGTAGCGCTTGGTTCCGTCGAAGAAGTGCAGCAGCGCGATGCGAGCGGTGCGGTTGGGGTCGTACTCGATGTGAGCGACCTTGGCGTTCACGCCGTCCTTGTCATTGCGACGGAAGTCGATGACGCGGTACTGGCGCTTGTGGCCACCACCGATGTGACGGGTCGTGATGCGTCCCTGGTTGTTGCGGCCACCCGACTTGGTCAGGGGGCGGAGCAGCGACTTCTCGGGAGTCGAGCGCGTGATCTCGGTGAACTCGGACACCGAGGCTCCACGACGGCCAGGCGTCGTGGGCTTGTAATTGCGAATAGCCATGTGAATTCGTCCTCTGTGCTCTCGATTAACCGGCGTTCGAGAAGATGTCGATGGTGCCGGACTTGAGCGAGACGATGGCGCGCTTGGTGTCCTTGCGCTTGCCGAGCCCGAAGCGGGTGCGGCGCGTCTTGCCCGTGCGGTTCAAGGTGTTGACCTTGTCGACCTTGACGTCGAAGATCTGCTCGATGGCGAGCTTGATCTCGGTCTTGTTCGAACGAGGGTCGACCTCGAAGGTGTACTTGCCCTGGTCGATCAGGCTGTAGCTCTTCTCGGAGATCACCGGCGCGAAGATGATGTCGCGCGGGTCCTTGTTGTTTGCGCTCATGCGCCCTGCTCCTTGCTGGTCTTGCTCTCGACGAACGCGTCGTAGGCAGCCTTCGTGAAGAGGATGTCGTCCGAGACGAGCACGTCGTAGGCGTTGAGCTGGTCAACGAACAGGACGTGGAGCGCCGGGAGGTTGCGCACGCTCAGGAGGCTGAGCTCATCGCTGCGGTCGAGGACGACGAGGATGTTGCGTCCTGCCGCGACCTTCGCGATTGCTGCTGCTGCGACCTTGGTCGAGGCCTTCTCACCCGTGACGAGGGAGTCGACGATGTGCAGGTGGCCACCGCGTGCGCGGTCGCTCAGTGCCCCGATGAGGGCTGCTGCGATCATCTTCTTGGGGGTGCGCTGCGAGTAGTCGCGCGGCGTCGGCCCGTGGACGATGCCACCGCCCTTGTGCTGCGGCATGCGGACCGAACCCTGACGGGCGCGGCCGGTGCCCTTCTGCTTGAACGGCTTGCGGCCTGAGCCGGAGACCTCTCCACGGTTCTTCGTCTTGTGCGTGCCCTGACGAGCAGCTGCACGCTGTGCGACGACAACCTGGTGGATCAGCGGGACGTTGGTCTGCGCGTCGAAGATGGCGGCAGGCAGTTCGACCGTGCCGGACTTCTTGCCGGCTGCGTCGGTGACGTCAATCTTGGTTGCCATAGGAAACTAGGCCCCCTTCACTGCGTTGCGAACGAAAACGAGACGACCCTTGGGGCCGGGGACAGCACCCTTGACGAGGAGGATGCCCTTCTCGGCGTCGGCTGCGTGAACCGTGAGGTTCTGGACGGTGACGCGGTCGCCACCCATCCGGCCAGCCATGCGCGTGCCCTTGAAGACACGGCTGGGGGTCGCGGAGGCACCGATGGAGCCGGGGCGACGGTGGTTCTTGTGGGCACCGTGAGATGCGCCGACACCGGAGAAGTTGTGACGCTTCATGACACCGGCGAAGCCCTTGCCCTTGCTGGTGCCGACGACGTCGATCTTGGTGCCGGGCTCGAACGTGTCTGCGCCGAGCTCCTGACCGATCGTGTACGTCGCTGCGTCAGCGGTGCGGAGTTCGGTGATGTGACGGCGCGGCGTGACGCCCGCTGCTGCGAACTTGCCGGCGGCCGGCTTGTTCACCTTGCGCGGGTCGATGGCGCCTGCGGCGATCTGGACGGCTTCGTAGCCGTTCTTTTCGACGGTCATGATCTCGGTGACGACGTTGGTGCTCACCTGGATGACCGTGACGGGGACGAGACGGTTGTCAGCGTCCCAGACCTGGGTCATGCCGAGCTTCGTGCCCAGCAGTCCCTTGAACGTCTTGGTAGCGGTAGACATGTGTTTCCCTAGAGCTTGATCTCGATGTTGACGTCGGCCGGAAGGTCGAGACGCATGAGCGAGTCGACGGCCTTCGGCGTCGGGTCGACGATGTCGATCAGACGCTTGTGGGTGCGCATCTCGAAGTGCTCGCGGCTGTCCTTGTACTTGTGAGGGCTACGGATCACGGCGATCACGTTCTTCTCGGTAGGCAGGGGCACCGGACCGATGACGGAGGCGCCAGCACGGGTTACGGTGTCGACGATCTTGCGCGCCGAGCTGTCGATGACCTCGTGGTCATACGACTTCAGTCGAATGCGGATCTTCTGTCCCGCCATGGTTGACTCTCTCTCTCAATGACGTGCCGCCATTGCGGCTTCGCATGCAACCCCGTGGCGTCTTCACGCCGGGATTCGCACCACTGTTTTTCTGTCAAGTTCACCTGCTCGGAGCACAGGAGTGTACTCAAGCTGATGGACGGCCTTCCGGACTCGACCTCGGTGAGGTGTTGTCCTTTGGCCGGAGCTTTGCTCTGCTGCCGGTGGCCTAAGCTGCACACCAGGCGTCTTGCGACGCGGGGCGCTTATGCACTCTCCGGGCAGTGATTCGAACACACGACTAGCGCCGGGCCCCGAAATACTGAACTCACCGAGTTTAGACCGGACGGACCTGTTCTTGCAACCCGGGCGTGTCGCGCCGTCGAGATCGGTGGCTCAGAAGCCGTGCGGGGCCAGAACTCGGTCCGCGATGACCTTCGACAGGTAGAGCGAGTATTGCCTGCCGATGTGCGTCGGATCGCTGTGAACCGGAGTCCCGGCGACCACGCTCGGGCACGACGCCAGGTCGAGGTCGCAGAACCAGGCTGTCGTGGGCACCACATCCGCACCGGACTCCCCCATCTCGGTCGCGAGCTCGTCGACGCGCTGCTGGCGCTCGTCGCCGAACGGCGTCTCGCAGGCCCTGGCTGCCTCCGAGACCGTCGACGCCTCCATGCACTCGTCGAGGTCCTGCGTCGGCGGTACCGAATCGAGCCAGACGACCTCGATGCCGAGATCGGTGAGGGCTCTCACGTAGTCGCTGCTGCCCCGTCCGAGGTCCGCTCCGACGTCGTCGCCGAGGTGCTCGTATCCGTCACCGACCCACCAGGCACCGTACGTGACCACGACCACATCCGGGAGACGCTCAGTCGCCTGTTCGACCACCCAGGAGTTGTGTCCCTCACACGTCTCCCGGTAGTGATCGATGCTGTCCAGTCCAGCTCCGGAGGTGAACGGGCACATCGACAGCCCCATGAGCTGCAGCTTCGTGTCCTCGCCGAGGGCGTCTCGGAATCCGGGCGCCCAGGTCACGGCCTGGGAGTCCCCGACGATCCACACCTCGCGTTCCGCATCCGGACTTCCGTAGGCGCAGCGATCAACCGCTTCGTCCGACGCGACCGACACGCAGTCGTCCAGCTCCCACTCTTCGCTGCGCGCTTCCGCTCCGCTGAGAAGCCTGCCGTCCGGGACGGTGGGATCTGCGATCGCATCCGCGATGACCGCCGAGAGCTCGTCGAGGTTGTCGACGGCAGGCGCGAGTTCGATCGCCTCGATGGCGTCCTCGTGGACCTGCGGAGCGACCTGGACGCCGATGAAGGCGAGGAGTGCGACCAGGGGAACGGTGACGGAGGTGATGAGCCTCGGGTTCGGCTTCCACTTCGGGGCAGTCGCATCGATCTGGGCGAGCGGGTTCCTGATCCTCCCCAGGAGCTTGAGCCCGCGGGAGGTCGCCCACGCGATGGCGATCGAGACGGCGAGGAGGAGCAGCCCATCGAAGAACGAGACCGGCTCAGCTCGGCCTGGGAAGACCTCGACGAACAGCTTGAGGATCGGCCAGCTCCAGAGGTACAGCCCGTACGAGAAGCCGCCGAGCCAGACCAGGGGCCTCCAGGTCAGCAGTCGGTTGCCTCCAGCAGGGTCTCCCGACGCCCCGGCGATGAGGACGAGCAGCGCCCCGCCGACCGGGTAGAGCGCGATGAGTCCCGGATACGGCCAGGAGCTCGGCAGGAGACCTGCGGTCAGCACGAGCGCGAGACCCAGGCTGCCGACGATCGCCCGGAGCGTCTTCGGCAGGTGGATCCGCGTGATGACGAGCGCGGCGACGGCCCCGATCCCGAACTCCCACAGGCGGGCCCATGTGCTGTAGTACGTCGGGACCGGGTCGACCGCCACCCCGTTGAGGGCGTAAGCGAAGGAAGCTGCGGTGAGCAGCGCGAACCCCACGATGGCCACGCGCCGCACGGGCCACTTCGCTAGCTTCGCGACGGCGCCGAGCAGCAGGACGAACCCCAGCAGGATCAACGTGGACTGGCCCTGCACCGACATGGCCCAGAAGTGCTGGACCGCTGACTTGTCGTGGCCCGCAGCGATGTAGTCGGTCGCGTCCCCGGCGAGTCGCCAGTTCTCCCAGTAGGTGGCGGCGGCGAACAGGTCGGTGACATTGCGCTGGAAGGACAGCGCCGGGGCCGTCAGCAGGAGAACGACTGCGACGACGAGGAGGACGAGACCGGCCATGGGGAACAGGCGTGTGGCCGTGCGCTTCACGTACTGCCAGGCTCGGATGCTCCCCCGACGCTCGAGTTCACCGACGAGGGTCGTGGCCAGCAGGAATCCGCCGAGGACGAAGAAGAGGTCGACGCCGCCGGAGACGGTGCCGAACCAGATGTGGAACGACGCGACGAGGAGGGACGCGATCGCCCGCAGCCCTTGGATGTCGGTGCGGTAGCGGTTCGGCGCAGACCGAGCGGTCGCGCTCGTGGGGCGTTCTGCGCGTACGGACATTCGTCGAGCTCCTGGGGCTGCGCTGAGGCGGTGGGCGTTCCTCCGCTCGTGCGTCGAGGAGCTCATCGGAGGGGATCGAGAGGCTGCGGAGCTTCGCTCGTCACACGGTTTCTGATTCTAACCCGGTTCCCGAATCGGTGAGCTGCGGTGACGACCCGCGAGCAGTCACGAGCCGTTCGGACGCGGAGAACGCAAAAATGGGGCCGGACCCGAAGGTCCGACCCCACTCTGCAGTGAGCTGGAAGCTTACTTGTTGATCTTCGTCACCGTGCCGGCGCCGACGGTGCGGCCACCCTCACGGATCGCGAAGCCGAGGCCCTCTTCCATGGCGATCGGCTGGATGAGCTCGACGGTCATGTCCGTGGTGTCACCAGGCATGATCATTTCCTTGCCCTCGGGCAGGGTGATGACGCCGGTCACGTCCGTGGTGCGGAAGTAGAACTGCGGGCGGTAGTTCGTGAAGAACGGGTTGTGACGGCCACCCTCGTCCTTCGAGAGGATGTATGCGGTTCCCTCGAAGTTCGTGTGCGGCGTGACGGAACCGGGAGCGACGATGACCTGACCGCGCTCGACGTCCTCACGCTTGGTGCCACGGAGGAGCAGACCACAGTTCTCACCGGCCCACGCCTCGTCGAGCTGCTTGTGGAACATCTCGATACCCGTGACCGTCGTCTTGACGGTCGGGCGGAGGCCGACGATCTCGACGTCGGAGTTGATCGAGAGCGTGCCACGCTCGGCGCGACCCGTGACGACGGTTCCACGACCGGTGATCGTGAAGACGTCCTCGACGGGCATGAGGAACGGCTTGTCCTTGTCGCGGACGGGCTCCGGCACGTTGTCGTCGACAGCCTGCATGAGCTCGACGATCTTCTCGGCCCACTTCTCGTCGCCCTCGAGCGCCTTGAGGCCCGAGACCTGAACGACAGGTGCGTCGTCGCCGGGGTAGTCCTGGCTCGAGAGGAGCTCGCGAACCTCGAGCTCGACGAGCTCCAGGATCTCCTCGTCGTCAACCATGTCGGCCTTGTTCAGCGCGACGACCAGGTACGGCACGCCGACCTGCTTCGCGAGCAGCACGTGCTCACGCGTCTGAGCCATGGGGCCGTCGGTTGCGGCAACCACGAGGATTGCGCCATCCATCTGCGCAGCGCCCGTGATCATGTTCTTGATGTAGTCGGCGTGACCCGGAGCATCGACGTGAGCGTAGTGACGCTTGGGCGTCTCGTACTCGACGTGGGAGATGTTGATCGTGATACCGCGCTGACGCTCTTCCGGAGCGGAGTCGATCGACGCGAAGTCACGCTGCACGTTGGTCGCCGAAGGGTACTTGTCAGCAAGCACCTTCGAGATCGCTGCGGTGAGCGTGGTCTTGCCGTGGTCGACGTGACCGATCGTTCCGATGTTTACGTGCGGCTTGGTCCGCTCGAACTTGGCCTTAGCCACTGTGGTCCTCCTAGGACGTCGTTGGTGCCAGTCCGCGAATGACGCAGAATGACTTCCGGGTTTTCAGTGATGAATGTTACCCGCTCGGGCGACGCGTTGCGTCACCCGAGCAGGTTCGGGCTACTCGCCCCGGTTCTTCTGGATGATCTCCTCGGCAACAGCCTTGGGGACCTCGGCGTACGTTTCGAACGTCATCGAGTACACGGCGCGACCAGAGGTCTTGCTGCGCAGGTCTCCGATGTATCCGAACATCTCCGACAGCGGCACGAGTGCACGCACCACCTTCACACCACTGGCATCTTCCATCGACTGGATCTGGCCGCGGCGCGAGTTGAGGTCGCCGATCACGTCGCCCATGTACTCCTCAGGAGTACGGACCTCGACCGCCATGAGCGGCTCGAGGATGACGGGACCGGCCTTGGGAGCTGCTTCCTTGAACGCGATCGAGCCCGCGATCTTGAACGCCATCTCCGAGGAGTCGACGTCGTGCGCAGCACCATCGAGGAGCGACGCCTTGACGCCGACCATGGGGTAGCCGGCGAGGACGCCGACCTGCATCGCATCCTGGATGCCAGCATCCACGGATGGGATGTACTCACGAGGAACGCGACCACCGGTGACGGCGTTCACGAACTCGTAGGTCTTGTCCGCGTCCATCTCAAGCGGCTCGAGCTTGATCTGGATCTTTGCGAACTGGCCGGAGCCACCCGTCTGCTTCTTGTGGGTGTAGTCGAACTTCTCGACGACCTTCGTGAGCGTCTCGCGGTAGGCGACCTGGGGCTTGCCCACGTTCGCCTCGACCTTGAACTCGCGCTTCATGCGGTCGACGAGGATGTCGAGGTGGAGCTCGCCCATGCCCTTGATGACCGTCTGACCGGTCTCCTGGTCGAGCATGACGCGGAACGTCGGGTCTTCCTCGGCGAGCTTCTGGATGGCCGTTCCGAGCTTCTCCTGGTCGGCCTTGGTCTTCGGCTCGATGGCGACCTCGATGACGGGCTCCGGGAAGGTCATCGACTCGAGGACGATCTGCTTGTCAGGGTCGCTCAGGGTGTCACCGGTCATGGTGTCCTTGAGGCCGATGACGGCGTAGATGTGTCCCGCGGTCATCGACTCGACCGGGTTCTCCTTGTTGGCGTGCATCTGGAAGATCTTCCCGATGCGCTCCTTCTTGCCCTTCGAGGAGTTGACCACCTGCGCGCCGGACGGGACGTGTCCCGAGTAGACGCGCGTGTAGATCAGTCGACCGAAGAACGGGTGCACGGCGATCTTGAAGGCGAGAGCAGCGAACGGCTCGTCGGCGCTCGGACGACGTGTGAGCTCCTCCGACTCGTCGCGCGGGTTCATGCCGATGACGGCAGGAACGTCGAGCGGCGACGGAAGGTAGTCCACGACTGCATCGAGCATGGGCTGGACGCCGCGGTTCTTGAACGCGGAGCCGCAGAGCACGGGGTACATCTCGCTCGTGACGGTGAGCTTGCGGATGGCCGCCTTGATCTCGGGGATCGAGATGTCCTCGCCCGCGAAGAAGCGCTCCATGAGCTCGTCGTCGGTCTCGGCGACAGCCTCGAGGAGCTTCGTGCGGTACTCGTCCGCGCGCTCCTTGAGGTCTTCCGGGATCTCCAGGGTCTCGTAGGCGGCACCGAGGGTGGTGTCACCCTTGGAGTCGCTCGGCCAGACCTTGGCGTTCATCTCGACGAGGTCGACGATGCCGATGAAGTCGTTCTCAGCGCCGATGGGGAGCTGGATCACGAGCGGCTTCGCGCCGAGGCGGTTGACGATCGTGTCGACCGTGAAGTAGAAGTCAGCGCCGAGCTTGTCCATCTTGTTGACGAAGCAGATGCGCGGAACGTCGTACTTGTCGGCCTGGCGCCAGACGGTCTCCGACTGGGGCTCGACACCCTCCTTGCCGTCGAACACGGCGACTGCACCGTCGAGGACGCGGAGCGAGCGCTCCACCTCGACGGTGAAGTCGACGTGACCGGGCGTGTCGATGATGTTGATCTGGTTCTTCTTCCAGAACGACGTCACAGCAGCCGAGGTGATCGTGATGCCACGCTCCTGCTCCTGCTCCATCCAGTCCGTCGTCGAGGCGCCATCGTGCGTCTCGCCGAGCTTGTGGTTGACACCGGTGTAGAACAGGATGCGCTCGGTGGTTGTCGTCTTGCCGGCATCGATGTGCGCCATGATGCCGATGTTGCGGACCTTGTTCAGGTCAGTAAGCACGTCCTGTGCCACGGGTGTCCTCCGAAAGGATTGAAGCGAGAGTGGTGAGGGCTACCAGCTGCTGGATTACCAGCGGTAGTGCGCGAAGGCCTTGTTGGACTCGGCCATCTTGTGCGTGTCTTCACGGCGCTTCACCGCGGCACCGAGGCCGTTGGATGCGTCGAGGATCTCGTTCGTGAGGCGCTCGGTCATCGACTTCTCGCGACGGTTCTTCGCGTAGCTCGTGAGCCAGCGCAGTGCGAGCGTGTTGGCACGGTGAGGCTTGACCTCGACCGGGACCTGGTACGTCGAGCCGCCGACGCGACGCGAGCGGACCTCGAGCGTGGGGCGCACGTTGTCGAGCGCCTTCTTCAGGGTCGCGACCGCGTCCTGGTCCGACTTGGCGGCAACGCCCTCGAGCGCGTCGTACACGATGCGCTCGGCGAGGCCCTTCTTGCCGTCAAGCAGGATCTTGTTGACGAGCTGGCTGACGATGGGGGCGCCGTACACGGGGTCGGCGACCACGGGGCGCTTGGGGGCTGGACCCTTACGTGGCATTACTTCTTCTCCATCTTCGCGCCGTAACGGCTGCGAGCCTGCTTGCGGTTCTTCACTGCCTGGGTGTCGAGTGCACCGCGGACGATCTTGTACCGCACACCCGGGAGGTCCTTCACACGACCGCCACGGACGAGCACCATCGAGTGCTCCTGGAGGTTGTGGCCCTCACCTGGGATGTAGGCGGTCACCTCGGTACCGTTCGACAGCTTGACACGAGCGACCTTACGGAGCGCCGAGTTCGGCTTCTTGGGCGTCGTGGTGTAGACGCGGGTGCAAACCCCGCGCTGCTGAGGGTTGGCCTTCAGGGCTGGCGTCTTGGACGCCGACGCCTTGGGGCGGCGGCCCTTGCGGACCAACTGCTGAATTGTTGGCACGAATAATCTCCTTGGTTTTGTACTGCGTGATCGTGGTAAGCACGATTCCTGTGCCTACGAGGCACTGTTTGCCTCTTGATAACCGACCGGCGGTACAAAATCTCTGGTATCGCTGGTTGGTGAAGCGGTGGCAGTCGAGGCGACTGGCGTTGCTTACAGTTGCGCGCTTCGCTGCAGATTCTTCGCAGTTTCAGCGTTCGCACGGTTTTGGGCGCGACAGGGCGCGCGCACCGAAAAATCCTACCCCGTCAGTTTTGCAGGGTCAAGCGGGACCCCGACCGGGCCGCGTCGGCCGTGACGTCGAGAGCACCGCCGCGAGGATGACGAGCGCCGCCAGGGGGACGATCGAGAGCCCGAAGGGGCCAACGGAGAGCCCGATGGCGACCTGGCTCGGGAGCGGTGAGATGGCGTCCGGGTCTCCGGCCTCTGCTCGGGACCCCGTGGCTGCGATGCCGGCCGCGATCGCGAAGGCGAGCCAGGCGAGGATGCTCCCGGGGGCGGCGAGCCAGAGCACGCCCGGCCTGCCTCGGTACCGTCTGCGGAGCGCCAGCGCCACGGAGGCGGCCACCACGACCGTTCCTGCCGCCACAGCGAGCGGGGCCACGAGCACGCTCACACCGGGCAGGTCGATGACGTCGCGGTCCAGGCCGAGGGCGACGAAGCCCCAGGTTGCTATGACCAGGGAGGCGAAGACGAGGCTGCTGACGGCTCCCCACGTGACGGCCCTCCCCCAGGTCGAACCCGGGTCGGGAGGGAGCTCCGCGTCGTGGCGTTCGATCATGGGACCGCTGCCGTCCAGGTCAGGCCGCGAGCTCGACCTGGAGTCCGCGGACGATCACCGCGATGTCCTTGCCGATGTGCGCCGATTGGGCGGCCGTGCTCGTGCCGACCGCGGTGACGATCTCCGTGAGCGGCCCGCGATGCAGGACGACCATCTTCGAGCGGACCTCGAGCCCGCCCAGCCTCGGGTCCCGCTGCGTCGACTCGACGTAGTGCATGAGCTGTGGTTCCGTGCCGGACTCGGCGAGGCGCTCCTTGCCGCCGCCCTGCGTGATGCGCTGACGCAGCACTGTCAGCGCATCCTCGTGCGAGACGGTGCCAGGCCACCGCTCGATCGTCACGAGCACATTCGGGTTGAAGCCGTTCGTCGCGACGAGGTGCCGCGCACCGAGCACCGAGCCAGCCCACTGCAGCGGCTCCCACCCGGCGGGCACGTCGATCGCCACCTCGGGGAAGGCCGGGAACTCGGCGCTCGGCAGCGTGAGTCTGCGCAGCTGGTCACCGCTCACTCGGCCACTCCGTTCGCATCCGCGGTCTCAGCGGAGCGCTCCGCCATGCGCTTCTCGTACCCGAGCTGCGCCCTGCGGTTGGCTCGCGACACCCGTCGCCCTCGAGCCGCGGCGATGCCGCCCACCCAGGTGAAGGCCTCCCTGGCCGCGATCGCAGCGACCAGCGCGGACAGCAGATGCTCGGAGGCCCTGAACTTCGCGAGGACCTCGTCGAGCTGGATGCTCGTGATGGGGAGCCCGTCAGCGAGGTGCTGCTGGAGAGCCGCTCCGAAGTAGTAGCCGGCCGCCACGAGCACCGCTGCCATGAACCCGCCGAGGACGTAGGCCCACCAGCCGGCGCGGTTCACGATCAGTGCCCACAGCACGCCGAACGCGGCGAAGACCGTGACGGGAACCGTGAAGGCCGCGGTGATCGCGAACTCGGAGGCCTCGCCGATGGGGTCGAGCCCCGTGTTGAACGCCGTCCGCAGCAGGGCGAAGGCCAGCAGGTAGAGGGCTGCGAACACCACCGAGGCGACCACGGCGACGAACACCGCGAACATCCGGTTCCCGCGCTTCTTCGGCTTCACCGGGGCCAGGTCGTCGCTGTCCGTCGGTGCGGAGAGTCGGAGTGGCGCGAACGTCGAGTCGTCGTCTGCCTGCGTGGCGGACGCGTCGGCGTCCGGCCTGGCGGAGTCGGTGTCCACGCGCTCGTCGGTCGCGTGCGTCGACTCGACCGCCCGTGCGGCTTCGGAACGGTCCGCGGCATCCGTCTCGAGGACGGCGTCGGCGCCAGCGTCAGCGTCGACGTCGGCATCGGCGTCAGCCGCGTCTTCGGTCGGCGCGTGGGTCACAGCTGCGGCATCTGCTTCGTCGAGGACGTCCACGCGCTCCGTGACGGTGACCGCTTCCACGGTCTCCCCGTCCTCGGCGAGCTGCTCGGTGACCGTCTCCGTGACGACCACGTCCGCACGCGTGACCTCCCCCGCGACAGGGGTGGCCCCGTCGAGGGCCTGATGGTCGTCAGACGGTTCCGGATCGACCGCTGCCTGCGCCGATGGGCGGGCTGCGCTCGAGGCCGCGACACGGGCAGCTGTGCGGTCTATCTCGAGGGTGCGGCGCGGAGACTCACGCTCCTCGTCGGGCGCAGTGGCAGATCCGGCGGCGTCCACCGTGATGGCCGAGACCGAGGCGGCGCCAAGCGCGTCAGCCGCGAGGTCCTGAGCGGGAACCGGTTCGGTCACCGGGAAGTCCGCGGCGTCATCCTCTTCGGCGATCTCGCGTTCCATGACCGGCACGTCCTCCGACGCCGGGGCATCTTCTGGTCCAGCGTGGCCATCAGCACCGGCCTCCGGGGCGGACGGCACCGTGTCAGACGTCGAAGTAGACCCGCCGTCGACCTTCGTTGTCTGCTCGGTGTCGGCTGCCGCACCTGCAGGTGCGCCTGGACGCGGTCCGTCGGCGAGCACGGCCGCGAGCTCATCCCGATCGAGGCCCACCGTCGCGTTGGGGTCGGTGCCGTCGGTCGCGAGGGGATCCGCGAAGGCGACCCTGACGTCTTCCTGAGGCGCGAGCGCGGGATCGGTCGGCGCTTCCGCCCGACCGTCGAACGCGAGGTCATCCCCCGCGAGCACCTCACCGGACGGCACCTCGCCGTCCTCGCCGATGCCGCGGCTGCGAGCGAGCGCGGCCTCCAGCCGATCCTGGGGGTCGGGAAGCTCTCGGGGTTCGCCGGCTCCGCCGCCTACTTCCGGCTCGTGGCCGTCGTCCGAGGGCAGGCGAGGCGCGCGCGTGTCGTCACTCATGGAGCCAACGTTAGGGCCGCAGGCTCGCTTCTTCCCGGTGACAAGCCGCAGACGCGCGAACGCCCCCACCCGTGACGGGTGGGGGCGTTCGCACTGGTGCGTCGGCGAGCCGACGCGACTTCAGGGCTAGCTGAAGTTGGAACCGCCGAAGTCATCGCTCGAGAAGGCCTCGAAGTCGACGAACGTGAGGTCGTTCTCGTCGAAGCTGCCCTCGTCTGCGCCGAACGGGTAGCGCTCGGCGCGAGCCTCGTCGGTCGGCTCGACCGACATCTCGCGGTACTTGGTGAGACCAGTACCAGCCGGGATGAGGCGACCGATGATGACGTTCTCCTTGAGGCCGACCAGCGGATCGGTCGTCGCTTCCATGGCGGCCTGCGTGAGCACGCGGGTCGTCTCCTGGAACGAAGCGGCCGAGAGCCACGATTCGGTCGCGAGCGACGCCTTCGTGATTCCCATGACTTCCTGACGGCCGGTCGCGGGCTTGCGGCCCGACATGACGGCTGCGCGGTTGATGGACGCGAAGCGCTGTCCATCAGCCAGCTCACCCGGCAGCATGTCGGTCTCGCCGTGGTCGATGACCGTGATCTTGCGGAGCATCTGGCGGACGATGACCTCGATGTGCTTGTCGTGAATCGGCACACCCTGCGAACGGTAGACGCCCTGCACACCGCTGACGAGGTACTTCTGCACCTCGCGAGCACCCTTGACCCGCAGCACGTCCTTCGGGTCGATGGGACCCTCGTGCAGCTGCTGGCCGTGCTCGACGTGCTGGCCGTCCTCGACGAGGAGCTCAGCGCGCTTCAGCACCGGGTAGATGTGCGGCTCGTCGCCGTTGTCCGGGATGAGGACGATCTTGCGCGACTTGTCGGTGTCCTGGATCTCGATGCGACCAGCGGCCTCGGCGAGCGGCGATGCGCCCTTCGGGGTGCGGGCTTCGAAGAGCTCCTGGACACGAGGCAGACCCTGCGTGATGTCACCAGCGCTCGACACACCACCGGAGTGGAACGTACGCATCGTGAGCTGGGTACCGGGCTCGCCGATGGACTGTGCCGCGATGATGCCGACGGCCTCACCGATGTCGACGAGGTTGCCGGTGGCAAGCGAGCGGCCGTAGCACGCTGCGCAGACGCCGACGCTGGACTCGCACGTGAGGACAGAACGGATCTTGACCTCGGTGATGCCTGCGTCCATGAGCTGGTCGATGACGACGTCGCCCATGTCGGTGCCGGCAGCGGCGACGACGTTGCCGTCGGCGTCCACTGCGTCGACCGAGATGCTGCGGGCGTAGACCGCGTTCTCCACGTTGTCGTCGACGACGATCTCGCCGCCATCCGTGATGTGGGCGATCTGGATGTCGAGGCCACGAGCGGTGCCGCAGTCGTCCTCACGGATGATGACGTCCTGCGAGACGTCGACGAGTCGACGCGTCAGGTAGCCGGAGTCGGCCGTACGGAGAGCCGTGTCGGCCAGACCCTTGCGGGCGCCGTGGGTCGAGATGAAGTACTCGGCAACCGTCAGGCCCTCGCGGTACGAGTGCACGATCGGGCGAGGAATGGTCTCACCCTTCGGGTTGGCGACCAGTCCGCGCATACCGGCGATCTGGCGAACCTGCAGCCAGTTGCCGTTTGCGCCTGCCGTGACCATGCGGTGGATGGAGTTGGTCGACGGGAAGGCCGCCTGCATCTCGTCGGCGACGAGCGCGGTTGCAGCTTCCCACTTCTTGATGACCTCTTCGCGGTACTCCTGCTCGGAGATCGCGCCCATGACCTGCCACTCGTTGCGCAGCTCGGCCACTTCGGCCTCGGTGCGCTCGACGATCTCGCGCTTCGAGTCGGGCGTCACGAGGTCGCTGAGCGCGATCGAGATGCCCGAGCGGGTAGCCCAGTAGAAGCCGGAGTCCTTGATGCGGTCGAGCGTCTCGGCGACCTCGTCCTTCGAGTACCGCTCCGCGAGGTAGTTGACGACACCGGACAGACGTCCCTTGGTCATCGTGTCCTCGACGTAGGGGTAGTCGGACGGGAGCAGCTCGTTGAAGCGAGCGCGGCCGAGCGTCGTCTCGACGAGCACGGTCTCTCCCTGGACGTAGCCCTCAGGAGCCTTGCCCTCTTCGAACGTGATGCCCGTGAGGCGCAGCCTGATCGGAGCGTTGAGGTCGAGCGAGCCCTGGTCGAACGCCATGATCGCCTCGGCCGTGGACGAGAAGACTCGTCCGGCGCCCTCGACGTCGTCCTGCAGCGTCGTCAGGTGGTACAGACCCGCGACCATGTCCTGCGAAGGCAGGGTGACGGGGCGTCCATCCGACGGCTTGAGGATGTTGTTCGACGCGAGCATGAGCACGCGGGCCTCGGCCTGGGCCTCGACCGAGAGCGGCAGGTGAACGGCCATCTGGTCGCCGTCGAAGTCGGCGTTGAACGCCGCGCAGACGAGCGGGTGCAGCTGGATCGCCTTGCCCTCGACGAGGAGCGGCTCGAACGCCTGGATGCCCAGACGGTGCAGCGTGGGTGCACGGTTGAGCAGCACCGGACGCTCGCGGATGACCTCTTCGAGCACGTCCCACACCTCGGGCTTCGCGCGCTCGACGGCACGCTTGGCTGCCTTGATGTTCGACGCGTGCTGCAGGTCGATCAGTCGCTTGATGACGTACGGCTTGAACAGCTCGAGCGCCATCTGCTTCGGGAGGCCGCACTGGTGCATGCGCAGCTGCGGTCCCACGATGATGACGGAACGGCCCGAGTAGTCGACGCGCTTTCCGAGGAGGTTCTGGCGGAAGCGGCCCTGCTTGCCCTTCAGCATGTCGCTGAGGGACTTGAGAGCGCGGTTGCCGGTACCCGTGACCGGGCGGCCGCGGCGACCGTTGTCGAACAGCGCGTCGACCGACTCCTGGAGCATGCGCTTCTCGTTGTTCACGATGATCTCGGGAGCACCGAGATCGAGCAGGCGACGGAGGCGGTTGTTGCGGTTGATCACACGACGGTAGAGGTCGTTGAGGTCGCTGGTCGCGAAGCGGCCACCGTCGAGCTGCACCATCGGGCGGAGCTCCGGCGGGATGACCGGGACGACATCGAGGACCATCGCGGCGGGGCTGTTGCCCGTTGCGAGGAACGACGAGACGACCTTGAGGCGCTTGATGGCGCGGATCTTCTTCTGACCCTTGCCCTCCGCGATCTGGGTGCGCAGCAGCTCGCCTTCGGCCTTGAGGTCGAAGTTCTGCAGGCGCTTCTGGATCGACTCGGCACCCATGTGGGCTTCGAAGTAGTCGCCGTAGCGGTCGACGAGCTCGTGGAAGTCGGTGTCCTCCGGCTTGAGCTCACCGACCTTCAGGTTCTTGAACGACTCGAAGACGCGCTCGACGCGGGTGATGTCCTCGTCGAACCCCTTGCGGAGCTGACCCATCTCCTTCTCGCCGGCGTCCTTCGTCTTGCGGAGCTGGTCTGCCTTGGCGCCCTCGGTCTCGAGAGCACCGAGCTCCTCTTCGAGGCGGAGCATGCGAGCCGCGATGGCCGCATCCTTCTGGTCGTTCAGGCTCTTGAGCTCGAGACGCATCTCGCTCTCGAGGCCGCTGAGGTCGTCGCGACGACCCTCCTCGTCCACCGAGATGACCATGTACGCGGCGAAGTAGATGACCTTCTCGAGGTCCTTCGGCGCCATGTCGAGGAGGTAGCCGAGACGGCTCGGAACGCCCTTGAAGTACCAGATGTGCGTGACGGGAGCCGCGAGCTCGATGTGGCCCATGCGCTCACGGCGCACTGCCGACTTCGTGACCTCGACGCCGCATCGCTCGCACACGATGCCCTTGAAGCGGACGCGCTTGTACTTGCCGCAGGCGCACTCCCAGTCGCGGGAAGGGCCGAAGATCTGTTCGCCGAACAGACCGTCCTTCTCGGGCTTGAGCGTGCGGTAGTTGATGGTCTCGGGCTTCTTGACCTCGCCGTACGACCACTTGCGAATGTCATCTGCCGTGGCTAGGCCGATGCGCAGTTCATCAAACTTGGTTGCATCCAACAATGCTGTTGTCTCCTTGTGAAGAATGAGTCTTCGTCGTGTCGGGGAGGCTTAGATCTCGTCGACGGACGAGGACTCGAAGCGGCTGGAGATGTTGATGCCGAGTTCTTCGGCGGCCCGGTAGGCCTCGTCGTCGTTGTCGCGGAGGCTCAGCGCGGTACCGTCAGCCGAGAGGACCTCGACGTTCAGGCAGAGCGACTGCATCTCCTTGAGGAGAACCTTGAAGGACTCGGGGATACCCGGCTCCTGGATGTTCTCGCCCTTGACGATGGCCTCGTAGGCCTTGACGCGTCCGACGATGTCGTCGGACTTGATGGTGAGGAGCTCCTGGAGCGTGTATGCGGCGCCGTACGCGTAGAGCGCCCACACCTCCATCTCACCGAAGCGCTGTCCACCGAACTGCGCCTTACCACCGAGTGGCTGCTGCGTGATCATCGAGTACGGACCCGTCGAACGCGCGTGGATCTTGTCGTCCACGAGGTGGTGCAGCTTCAGGATGTACATGTAGCCGACGGAGATCGGGTCCGGGAACGGCTCGCCGGAGCGGCCGTCGAACAGGACGGTCTTTCCGGTCGAGTTGATGAGGCGGTCGCCGTCGCGCGTCTTGAGCGTCGAGTCGAGGAGGCCCGTGAGCTCTTCCTCGGTCGCGCCGTCGAAGACGGGGGTCGCGAGTTTGACGCCCGGGGTTCCCTCGTAGGCCTCGGGAACGAGGTTCTTCGCCCACTCGGGCTCGCCCTCGATCTTCCAGCCGGTCTTCGCGACCCAGCCGAGGTGCGTCTCGAGCACCTGGCCGAAGTTCATGCGCTTCGGGATGCCCAGCGGGTTGAGCACGATGTCGAGCGGCGTTCCGTCGGCGAGGAACGGCATGTCCTCTTCCGGCAGGATCTTCGCGATGACGCCCTTGTTGCCGTGACGGCCGGCGAGCTTGTCACCCTCGGTGATCTTGCGCTCCTGCGCGATGTACACGACGACGCGCTGGTTGACGCCGGAGCCGAGCTCGTCGTCGCCCTCTTCGGAGTCGAAGACCTTCACCTGGATGATCGTGCCGGCTTCACCGTGAGGGACCTTGAGCGAGGTGTCGCGCACCTCGCGGCTCTTCTCGTTGAAGATGGCACGCAGCAGGCGCTCTTCCGCGCTGAGCTCGGTCTCGCCCTTCGGCGTGACCTTGCCGACGAGGATGTCGCCCGGCTGGACCTCTGCACCGATGCGGATGATGCCGCGCTCGTCGAGGTCCTTGAGGAGCTCGGGCGAGACGTTGGGCAGGTCGCGGGTGATCTCTTCCTTGCCGAGCTTGGTGTCGCGAGCGTCGACCTCGTACTCCTCGATGTGGATCGAGGAGAGGGTGTCGTTCTTCACCAGGTTCTGGCTGAGGATCATGGCGTCCTCGAAGTTGTGGCCTTCCCACGGCATGAAGCCGACGAGGAGGTTCTTGCCGAGCGCGAGCTCGCCGTTCTCCGTCGCAGGACCATCCGCGATGACCATTCCCTCTTCGACGCGCTCGCCGGCCGAGACGACAACGCGGTGGTTGTAGCACGTGCCGTGGTTCGAGCGGTCGAACTTGCGGAGGAAATAGGACTCGGTGCCACCCTCGTCGAGCTGCAGGACGACGTGGTCGGCCGAGACCGACTGCACGACGCCCGCGCGGTTCGCCGTGATGACGTCACCGGCGTCGATGGCTGCGAAGCCCTCCATACCGGTTCCGACGACTGGGCTCTCGCTGCGGACGAGCGGCACGGCCTGACGCTGCATGTTGGCGCCCATGAGCGCGCGGTTTGCATCGTCGTGCTCGAGGAACGGGATGAGGCTCGTCGCGACCGACACCATCTGGCGCGGGGAGACGTCCATGTAGTTGACCTCGCCGGCTGGGACGAGCTCGACCTCGCCGCCCTTACGGCGGACCAGGACCTCGTCCTCGACGAAGTGGCCGTCGGCGCCGATGGGCGCGTTGGCCTGTGCGACGACGAACTCGTCTTCCTCGGACGCGGTCAGGTAGTCGACCTGCTCCGTGACCTTGGTGTCGACGACGCGGCGGTACGGCGTCTCGATGAAGCCGAAGGCGTTGATGCGGGCGAACGTCGCGAGCGAGCCGATCAGACCGATGTTCGGGCCTTCAGGCGTCTCGATCGGGCACATGCGGCCGTAGTGCGACGGGTGGACGTCACGGACCTCGACGCCTGCGCGCTCACGCGAGAGACCGCCGGGCCCGAGGGCCGAGAGGCGACGCTTGTGCGTGAGACCCGCGAGCGGGTTGTTCTGGTCCATGAACTGGGAGAGCTGCGACGTTCCGAAGAACTCCTTGATCGCGGCGACGACTGGTCGCACGTTGATCAGGGTCTGCGGGGTGATCGCCTCGATCTCCTGCGTCGTCATGCGCTCGCGCACGACACGCTCCATACGGCTGAGTCCGGTGCGGACCTGCGACTGGATGAGCTCGCCGACAGCACGGATGCGACGGTTGCCGAAGTGGTCGATGTCGTCGACGTCGAGGCGGATGTCGGCGGGCTCGCCGTTGCGCTTGCCGTCGAACTTCTCGTCGCCGGCGTGCAGCGCGACGAGGTACTTGATCGTCGAGACGATGTCCTCGACGGTCAGAACCGACTCGCTGATCGCGGACTCGATGCCGAGCTTGCGGTTGATCTTGTAGCGACCCACCTTGGCGAGGTCGTAGCGCTTCGAGTTGAAGTAGAAGTTGTCGAGGAGAGCGCGCGCCGCCTCCGTGGCGACCTGCTCGCCCGGACGGAGCTTGCGGTAGATGTCCTTGAGGGCATCTTCCTTCGTGCGGATGTCGTCCTTTTCGAGCGTGAGCTCGATGGACTCGTACCCGGCGAACTGCTCGCGGATCTCTTCGGTCGTCAGGCCGAGGGCCTTCATGAAGACCGTGACGGACTGCTTGCGCTTGCGGTCGATGCGAACGGCGACCTGGTCGCGCTTGTCGATCTCGAACTCGAGCCATGCGCCACGGCTCGGGATGATGCGCGCCGAGAAGACGTCCTTGTCGCTGGTCTTCTCGGGGGTGCGCTCGAAGTAGACGCCCGGGCTGCGGACGAGCTGCGAGACGACGACACGCTCGGTGCCGTTGATGATGAACGTGCCCTTGCTCGTCATGAGCGGGAAGTCGCCCATGAAGACGGTCTGCGTCTTGATCTCGAGCGTCTGGTGGTTCATGAACTCGGCCTCGACGTAGAGAGGCGCGGAGTACGTCTTGCCGCGCTCCTTGCACTCCTCGAGGGAGTACTTCTCGGGCTCGAGGTACGGGTTGGTGAAGCTCAGCTGCATCGTCTCGCCGAGGTCCTCGATCGGAGAGATCTCCTCGAAGATCTCGTCGAGGCCGGAGCGGAGAGCGACGTCGGTGCGGCCTTCAGCCTGCGCCTGAGCGAGGCGCTGCTTCCAGGCGTCGTTGCCGACGAGCCAGTCGAAGGATTCGGTTTGCAGAGCGAGGAGATCTGGCACATCGAGTGTGTCGCTGATCTTCGCGAATGAGAGTCGGCGTGCATTCCGACCGGTCGTAGGCGTCGGAGATGCGTTGCGCGCAGCAGCCAAGGAAGTTCCCTCCACGATCCCGCGGATTCCGCGAGATGCCAGTAGTGTCGTCGGTGAGGTTCCGCCACGTTTCACGATGTACAAGGCATGCCCATCATCAACGGACGCGGTCGATGACGACCCGCGAAGATGTTGGTGAGAGAAGCACTGCCAGGCCGACCGCAATATGAAGGCATGGTGAGACGAAGCGCAAACATCGAGTGTATGCGCCGTTTGGTGGTATGTCTACCCCGACCTTGCCTCAATCTGAAATCTCAGGTATAACGCGCCTCGTCCGGACCTCGCCGGGTGCGGGTGGAGGCAGGCAAGGCTCCGCTCAGCAAGGCGAACCTCCCCTTATCAGAAAGACACGATCGAGTCCAGTGTCGGCTTGAATACGGGGCCCGCGGGCTCCTACCGTTGAGGCAACCCAACAACGGAGGCACATCATGACACTGCTCGATCTCCCCAACGTCAGCACCTGTTCTGTCGCCGGATGCTCGTTCAACCACGACGGCTGCCACGCGCCCGCTGTGACGATCGACGGCGACGAGGGCTGCGCCACGTTCATCCCCCTCGACCGCAAGGGTGGCCTCGACAAGGTCATCGCAGGAGTGGGTGCCTGCCAGGCCGCAGACTGCCGCTTCAACAAGGACCTGACCTGCAGCGCCCCTGCCATCCGCGTCGGAGCCCAGGGCAACGACGCCGCGGACTGCCTCACGTATGAGGCAGCCTGACCGCCGCAGCAGCAGCAGTTCCGCGAAGCGCCGACCTCCAATGGAGGTCGGCGCTTCGCTTTTCCCGTCAATGAGGACGACGATTCGCGATTCGTCTCGTGGAAGGGATCCGGCACGGGTGCGGCTCCCCGCGCGGTGTCTAGACTTGCCCGCGGCGACGCCCGCCTGAGCTCCCCCAGGTCGCCATTTCACAACAGAGGAGCGTGCGTGCAAGCACAACGAATGAACCTGGCGGCAGCTGTCGCCCTCATGATCGGTGGAGGTGCGGTGCTGGCCGTGCCCGCATCCGCGAACGCGACCGAGCTGCCCGTCTCCGGCCCCGGCATCGTCGTGATCAATGAGATCGACTCGTCCGGTGGCGAGCCAGGGGATTGGATCGAGCTCGCGAACCCGGGAGCGGCGGCGATCGACCTCGAAGGCTACGTCCTCACCGACAACTCGCCGGAAGACCCGACGCACCGCTACACGATTCCGGCCGGCACGGTCGTCGCGCCGGGAGCGCACCTCGTGATCGAGGACGGCGAGAGCGATCTGGGCCTGGGCGGCGCTGACAGCGTGCGGCTGTTCGGAACGGACGGGACGGCCGTCGTCGATCAGTACTCGTGGACCCGGCATGCGGCGACCACGTACGGACGCTGCCCCGACGGCACCGGGGAGTTCGCCCAGACCGCGGTGGTCACCAAGGGGAGCGCGAACGCCTGCGCCGACGCCCCGACCGAGACACCAGGTCCCACGACTCCCGACAGCGAGCCCTGGCCGGGTGACGCCGCCGTCGCTCCGATCGCCGGTGGCATCACGCTCGCCGAAGACATGTCGGGCCTGGACTACCAGTACTCGCCGGACGGCAGCACGCTCTGGGCCGTCGAGAACGGCACGGGCGGGCTCTACCGCTTCGAGGTGACGGCTGACGGGGGCGTCACCCCCGCGCAGGGCTGGGAGACGCCGAAGCGAGTGCGTTTCCAAGCTGATGCGAGCAAGCCGGATGCGGCGGGCCCGGACACCGAGGGCGTCACGTTCTCGCCGGAGCGGCCGGACTCCGTCTTCGTCGGCGCTGAGCGCGACAATTCGGCGAAGTCGACGAACCGGAACACGATCCTCGAGGTGAACGTCCGCGCCGCGACGGGCCCTGAGCTCGTGGCGACGACCGAGTGGGACCTGACCGCAAGCCTCCCTTCGGTCGAGGCCAACACGGGCATCGAGGCGATCGAGTGGGTCGCCGACAGCGAGCTCGAGGGCGAGCTGCTCGACGAGAACACGGGCGCCCCGTACGACTCGGCGAACTACCCGGGCGCCGACGGCCTGTTCTTCGTCGCCGTCGAGGAGACCGCAGGCGTCTACGCCTACGCGCTCTTCGACGACGGCAGCGCGAGCCGCGTCGCCACCCTCGAGTCCGGCCTCGGCGGCGTCATGGCCCTCGACTACGACGAGTCCACGCAGACGCTCTGGGGCATGTGCGACAACGGATGCGGCGGCACGAGCGCGCTGTTCCACTTCGGCACGGAAGACGGCTCCGCCGGGTACACGGTGACGCACATCGCCCGACCCGCCGGACTCCCCGACACGAACAACGAGGGCTTCGCGATCGCCGCCAACGAGACCTGCGTCGACGGCACACGCGCCACCTACTGGCTCGAGGACGGCGTGAAGGCCGACGCACTCAAGCAGGGCTCGATCGCGTGCGCCCCCGTTGGGACGCCGCCCTCAGAGACCCCGGGCGGCACGGAGACACCGGCACCCACGGGTTCGCCGGCAGCGACGGACACGCAAGGCGCGACTCCGAGCCCCGGCGGGGCCGCGGGCGGCGGGCAGGGAAGCGGAACGGAGACGGGCGCGAAGGATGACGCGCTCGCGACGACCGGTGCGGCGCACCTCGTCCCCGGGATGCTCGCAGGGCTCGCCGCGCTCACGCTCGGCGGCTTCGCGCTCACCCGCCGCCGCGACGCGTAGCGAACCGAGACGTGCCAGCTGAGGGCAGGGGCATTCGAGACCCTGCCCTCAGTCGTGCCCGCGCCGCCCCTCCACTCGCCTCGTCTCGCTTGCGACCCGTGGACCGCGCCTTGTTCTTGTTCCGTTCAGGTCCTCGCTACCGCTGAGGCACCCGCCCCGGGTTCGATGACCGCGGCGCATGCGCTCACCCCCGAGTGCACGTCGCTTCGTCCCCCGAGCGCAGAGGAGCGCGTGCGTGCAAGCACAACGAACCACAGTGGCGGCTGCTGTCGCCTTGATCATCGGCGGAGGTGCGGCCCTGGCAGCCCCCATGTCGGCCAGCGCAGCCCCCTCCCCCACGGTGCACGCGAGCGGCGTCGTCATCAACGAGGTCGAGTCCGACGGCGACACGACCGACTGGATCGAGCTGGTCAACACGGGCGACGCCCCCGTCGACCTCTCGGGCTGGGCCGTCAAGGACAACGACGACACCCGCGACTTCCGCTTCGCAGCCGGCACGAGCATCCAGCCTGGCGCCTACCTCGTCGTCGACGACACGCAGTTCGGCTTCGGGCTGGGCAAGGAGGATCAGGCGCGGATCTTCGACGCTGCGGGCGTTCTCGTGGACGCCCACTCGTGGGCCCAGCACGCCGACGTGAGCTACGCACGACTCCCAGACGGCGTCGGCGACTTCGTTCAGACGACCGCGAGCAGCAAGGCCGCTGCCAACGATGTCGAGGCCGCGACCGGCGCCGTCGTCATCAACGAGATCGAGTCGTCCGGCGGAGAGCCGGGCGACTGGGTGGAGCTGTTCAATCCCGGCGTCGGCGCCATCGACCTCAGTGGCTATGTCCTCACCGACAACTCGCCGGAGGACGAGACGCACCGATTCCTGCTGCCCGAGGGGACGACGCTGCAGGCGGGTGCCTACCTCGTGGTCGAGGAGGCGGACTTCGCCTTCGGCCTGGGTGGCGGCGACAGTGCCATGCTCTTCGCCGCTGACGGGACGACCGTCGTCGACGAGCACTCCTGGACCCAGCACGCCGCCACGAGCTACGGTCGTTCCCCGAACGGCAGCGGGGCATTCACCGAGACCTCCGAGCCGACCAAGGGTGCTGAGAACCGCTTCTCGGGCGTCGCACCGACCTCCGCCGTCGTCATCAACGAGGTCGAGTCGAACGGCGGCACGCCAGGCGACTGGGTCGAGGTCTACAACCGCGGCGCCGACACCGTCGACATCTCCGGCTGGACGATGGTCGACGACAACGCCGGCCACACCCCAGCGCCCGCGCCAGCCGCGACGGTGCTCGCGCCCGGCGAGTTCTTCGTCTACGAGGAGAGCCTCCTCGGCTTCGGGCTCGGCAGCGGTGACAGCGCGACGCTCGCCGACGCATCAGGGACCATCGTCGACACGACGACCTGGATCGACCACGTCGAGGTGAGCTGGGCGCGCTGCGCCGACGGCGACGGCGACTTCCGCTCGACGACCGCGTCGACGAAGGGCGCACTCAACGCGTGCTCGGATGTGCCCGTCGAGACGCCGGGACCGACTGCGCCGCAGGCCGACCCGTGGACCGGCTCACCCGACGTCGCCCCCATCGCGGGAGGCATCACGCTCGGCGAGGACATGTCGGGCCTCGACTACCAGTACTCGCCGGACGGCAGCACGCTGTGGGCCGTTGACAATGGCACGGGCAACCTCTATCGCCTCGACGTCGCGACGGACGGCAGCGTCTCCCCCGCACCAGGCTGGGAGGAGCCCAAGCGAGTGCGTTTCCAGGCGGATGCGGGCAATCCGTCGGCCGCTGGCCCCGACGCCGAGGGCGTCACGGTCTCGGCAGACCAGCCGGATTCGGTCTACATCGGTTCCGAGCGTGACAACTCCGAGAAGTCGACCAACAAGAACACCATCCTGAAGGTCAACCTGCGCGACGCGACTGGCGCTGACATCGTCGCGACGGCGGAGTGGGACCTCACGGCGAGCCTGCCGCAGGTCGGCGCCAACACGGGCATAGAGGCGATCGAGTGGGTCGCGGACAGCGAGCTCGAGGGCAGGCTGCTCGACGAGAACACGGGCGCCCCGTACGACTCGGCGAACTACCCGGGCGCCGACGGCCTGTTCTTCGTCGCCGTCGAGGAGACCGCAGGCGTCTACGCCTACGCGCTCTTCGACGACGGCAGCGCCGGTCGCGTCGCCACCCTCGAGTCCGGCCTCGGCGGCGTCATGGCCCTCGACTACGACGAGTCCACGCAGACGCTCCGGGGCATGTGCGACAACGGATGCGGCGGCACGAGCGCGCTGTTCCACTTCGGCACGGAAGACGGCACGGCCGGGTACACGGTGACGCACATCGCCCGACCCGCCGGACTCCCCGACACGAACAACGAGGGCTTCGCGATCGCCGCCAACGAGACCTGCGTCGACGGCACACGCGCCACCTACTGGCTCGAAGACGGCGTGAAGGCCGACGCACTCAAACAGGGCTCGATCGCGTGCGCCCCGGACGAGACACCTGCGCCAACGGAGACCCCCGGCGCGACGGAGACCCCCGGGACCACCGTCACTCCGGGCGGGACGACGACACCGGGGGCCAGCACGGCACCGGGAGACGGGGCAGCGCACGGAAACGGGCCTGAATCCGCGGCCGGCGGCACGGGGGATGCCCTCGCGACGACCGGCGCCGAGCACCTCGTCCTCGTCATGCTCGCCGGGCTCGCCGCGCTCACGCTCGGCGGCTTCGCGCTCACCCGCCGCCGCGACGCGTAAGCCAACCGAGACGTATCAGCTGAGGGCAGGGGCGATTTCGCGCCCCTGCCCTCAGTCGTCTCCCGGACGACCCGTGGGGCGTCGGCTTCCCGGCTTCCTGCGGGGAGTCCTCCCCCGCATCCACCCCCAGCCACCCAGTTCCGTTAGCGTGTCTTCCAGCACGGTCGGCTTCGTCGGATCGCGAGGAAGCGCCCCGCCCCACCTTCGGCCGTGTCATGCCCTCGCCATGAAGGAGACCTCGTGAAGAAGCTCGTGCGCACGTCAGCGGTCGCGCTGACCGCCCTGTTCCTGCTGTCGGGATGCGCGCTCGTCGGGCAGATGTCCGGCGGCGAGACGCCAGAGGTCGAGACGACCTCGACCTCGGAGAGCACTCCAGGTGCGCCCGGCGAGACGACCCCCTCGGAGTCGTCCGACCCCGGCGCGTTCGCCGTCAGCTACGCCTGCCGGATGGCCGACACTCGCACGTTCGCGGAAGCCCCATCCGACCTTGCCGAGATCTGGGCGCTCGGCGACGACGTCACCCGCTGCACGGGCAAGTCGAACGGCGGGACCACGTTCTCGGAGACCGAGCAGAAGGCACTCGACGCCCTCGGACAGGCCGCCACGGACGACGACAAGGATGTGGCACCCGACGACGTGCGCCTCGCCGATGTCTACGCGCTCTGCGCGACCCCGGGGTTCTACTTCGCGATCTCCCCCGGCATCTCGACGGACGAGCAGTCGTCGCAGCTCGAAGCCGCCCTCATCCTCTGCCCTGAGCACCCGGACGCGGAGTCCGCCAGGACCTCGCTGAACACCTACGAGGCCAACGTCACCGCCGGCAACGACGGCACGCGCTTCAACGACGGCGTCTGGAAGGTCGGCGACGAGATCAAGCCGGGCACCTACAAGCCCGAGACGCCGAGCGACAACTGCCGCTGGTTCCGCTACGACGACAAGGGCGAGTGGATCGAGACGTCGTACGACAAGACCCAGGCCGAGATCGTCGTCACGATCGACGCCAAGGACAGCACGTTCGAGTCGCGCAACTGCGGGTACTGGCGCGCCTCCTGACCACCTGTCGCCCTCGCGAACGCAGATGAGCGTGCCCCCTCGAGTGAAGCACTCGAGGGGGCACGCTCGTCTGCGGGGCCGCGGCCCGCGCCGTTCCGGCTAGTGGCCGACGCCCACTGGCGCGGGGTCGCTGTCGACGGCGTTGGCCTCGACTGCGGCACGGATGCGAGCACCGGTCTCCGGGTCGATGTTCACCCAGTACTGGAACGCGTTCGAGCGGACGGGCTCGATGACGGTCTCGAGGGCACCGGCGACAGTCTCCACGAGACGGTCGCGCTGCTCCTGCGTGAAGACCTCGCGGACGAGTGTGCCCGCCTGCGAGAAGTCATCGTCGTCGGCGCGGAGCGTGTACGCGCTGCGCACCAGGTCCCCGTCGGTCTCCCACGAGTTCTCGACCGGGCCGGTCTGGTCGGCGTACGGGCGACCGAACGAGTTCGGAGCGTAGACGGGCGCGGCGCCGGAGTGCGACACGGTCATGTTGCCGTCGAACGTGTACGAGTTGGTCGCGTTCTTCGGCCGGTTCACCTCGAGCTGCTGGTAGTTCGTGCCGACGCGGGCGCGCTGGGCGTCCGGGTACGCGAAGACGCGGCCGAGCAGCATCTTGTCCGGCGAGATTCCGGTGCCAGGCACCTGGTTCGAGGGCGAGAAGGCTGCCTGCTCGATCTGCGCGAAGAAGTTCTCCGGGTTGCGGTTGAGTTCGAGGTCACCGACCGGGATGAGCGGGTAGTCGGCGTGCGGCCACACCTTCGTGAGGTCGAACGGGTTGATGCGGTAGGTCTTCGCGTCCTCGAACGGCATGACCTGCACGTTGAGCTTCCAGCGCGGGAAGTCGCCCCGTCCGATGGCCTCGAAGAGGTCGCGGCGGTGGTACTCGGCGTCGGAGCCCGCGAGCTTCTCTGCCTCGTCGTTCGACAGCACCTCGACTCCCTGCTCGGAGATGAAGTGGTACTTCACCCAGAAGCGCTCGCCCGCCGCGTTGATCCACGCGTACGTGTGCGAACCGTATCCGTTCATGTGGCGCCACGACTGCGGCAGGCCGCGGTCGCCGAGCAGGTACGTGACCTGGTGCGCGGTCTCGGGGTTGAGGGTCCAGAAGTCCCACTGCATGGTGTTGTCGCGCAGGCCCGAGTCGGGGAGGCGCTTCTGCGAGCGGATGAAGTGCGGGAACTTCATGGGGTCACGCAGGAAGAAGACGGGCGTGTTGTTGCCGACGATGTCGAGGTTGCCCTCGCTCGTGTAGAAGCGCAGCGAGAAGCCGCGCACGTCGCGCCAGGTGTCGGGCGAGCCCTGCTCGCCCGCGACGGTCGAGAAGCGCAGCAGCGTCTCGCTCTCGGCGCCCTGCTGGAAGACGGCGGCGCGCGTGTACTGCGAGACGTCGTGCGTGGCCGTGAAGGTACCGAAGGCGCCTGCACCCTTCGCGTGCGGGTTGCGCTCCGGCACACGCTCGCGGTTGAAGCTCGCGAGCGTCTCGACGAGGCGCACGTCGTGCAGCATGAGCGGGCCGTCTGCGCCTGCGCTCAGGGAGTTCCGGTCGCTTTCCGTGGGACGGCCGTTGGTCTCGGTGGATGGGACTGTCGGGTCGATGTAGTCAGTCATAACGCTCCTCTTCGGATTCAGCTGGGCTGTGAACTGGGGATGAGTCTGGGTGTGTCGACACGGGTCAGCGTGTCGCGCAGTCGGCGCAGACGCCGCGGTAGACGACTTCTGCCGTGTGCACGGCGAACCCGTTCGGCGCGTCCGGGACGAGGCAGGGTGCCTCACCGACCGAGCAGTCGATGTCCTCGATGCGCCCGCACTCGTCGCAGACCGCGTGGTGGTGGTTGTCGCCGATGCGGGTCTCGAAGCGGGCCGCGGTGCGGGGCGCGTCGAATCGGCGCACGAGGCCCGCGCGACCGAGGTCGTCGAGGATGCCGTAGACCGCCTGCAGGGTGAGCGAGCCGAGCTCAGCGCGAAGCGAGGTCGCCGCTGCGAAGATCCGCTCGGCCGACGCGTGCGGGTCGGCGTCGAGCAGCTCGAGCACCGTCACGCGCTGGCGCGTCACTCGGAGCCCGGCGTCGCGCAGCGCCGAGCGCCAGAAGGCGGCGTCGTGTCGCTCGCCCACCTCGAGCTCGGTTGTCGTTGCCATGCGTCCATGCTGGCAGTTGTTTTGAACGATTCCAAACAAGGCCACCCTTGCTCGAACCCAGCGTGTCTCTGCTTGACTTGCCAGGTGCCGTCAGCCAGCGAGAAGACCCCCAACAGCTCCAGCCCGCAGAGCGTCAAGCTCGACTCAGGAGCCCAAGCCCGCTTCTCGCGCGACGGAGAAGAGTGGACCCTGATCGTCGACGGCACCCCGCAATCGGCCGTCAACCCGCTCGACCCGAGAGAGCTCTCGTTCGGGTACATCCGCCACATGGGCTACGTCCTCGACCTCGCCTTCCCCGAATCAGCGGCCATCACGGCCCTGCACCTCGGAGCCGGGGCGCTCACCATCCCCCGCTACGTCGACGCCACCCGGCCCCGCTCACGACAGCAGGTCGTCGAGCTCGAGCGCTCGCTCGTCGACTTCGTGCGCGAGGTCGTGCCGCTGCCCGCCGGGGCGAGCATCCGCATCCGCTACGGGGATGCGCGTGAGCAGCTCGGCAGACTCCCCCGCGGCCTGCTCGGCTCCGTCGACGCGATCGTCGTCGACATCTTCTCCGGCGCGCAGACCCCGGCTCACGTGACGAGCGTGGAGTTCTTCGCCGAGCTCGAACCGTTCCTGAAGCCCGACGGAGTCGTGCTCGTGAACATCGCCGACGGCCACGACCTCGCGTTCGCCCGAGCGGAGGTCGCGACGCTGCTCGAGGTGTTCGGCGAGGTCGCGCTCGTCGGCGACCCCGCAATGCTGAAGGGCCGGCGTTTCGGCAACATCGCTGCCGTCGCCTCGCGCTCCGCCGATGCACTCGCGCTGCCCGGACTCGAGCGACGCGTCGCGTCGGGCTTCCCGCCAGCCGTCGTCGTTCGCGGCAAGGCCGTGCGCGAGTTCACCCGCGGCGCCGAGCCGGCCAGGGACGCATCGGCGACAGCGTCGCCCCTGCCAGGGAAGAGCCTCTTCCGCGAGCGCAGACAGGGCGGCTGGTGAACCCCGCCGACACCTGATCGGATCCGCTGTCCACAACCCGGCGAGGGATGCACCCAAACCGCCGCCGCTGCGACTAACCTGCTGGGGTGTCAGACGCTCCCATCATCCTCGGCTACGACCCGGAGACCCTCCGCGAGCGCATCGACGTCGACGCCGCGGAGGCTCGCCTCGCGGAGATCGCCGTGCTGCGATCCCTCACCGCGCTGAACGAGAAGGTCGCGCTGCTTCGCATGCTCGGCCGCCTCGACGAGGCGTTCGACACGGCGCAGACCGCGTACCGCCAGTCGCGCTTCACCGGCGCCCGCGAGGACGCCCTCGCGGCACGTGTCCGCAAGGCGCAGGTGCAGCAGTTCCAGGGCAAGCACGACGTCGCACTCCAGGACCTGACCGGCTGCGTCGACGAGGCGCTCACCCATGAGTGGGACGAACTGGCCGCGTTCGCGCTGCAGCACCGCGGCAAGGTGCGCTTCGAGCAGCGCGAGTACACGGAGGCGCTCGTCGACTTCGAGCGGGCCCACGAGCTGCGCCTCGCACGCGGCGTGGCTGCCGACCAGCTGCAGTCGTCGAAGTTCGCGATCCGCGTGACCCGGGCGATCCTCGAGGGCGACGAGGAGCCCTCCTCGGAACTGAGCGAACCGATCACCTCGATCGACTCCTAAGCGGCGCGGTGGCCGACCTGGCCAAGGTGCAGGTGTGGGCGGAAGCCCTCATCCGCATGCACCTCGACGACAGCTGGAGCTTCGGCTTCGACCACGCGAAGAAGCGCGCGGGCGCCTGCAACTTCCGAGACAAGCGCATCACGGTCTCGCGGTACCTGTCGGCGAGGTACGACGACGACACCGTGCACCAGACGCTCCTGCACGAGGTCGCCCACGCGGTCGCCGGCCACAAGGCGGGGCACGGGCCGGAATGGAAGCGCATCGCGGATGAGCTCGGCTACGTCGGCGGGCGCACGCACGACGGTGAGGTTGCGTCCGAGTTCGCCAAGTGGGTCGGCACCTGTCCGAACGGGCACGAAGTGCTGAGGTTCCGTCGCCCGACCAACGGCAGACTCGTGTCTTGTCTGCGCTGCGCGCCCTCCTTCGACCGGAGGTTCCTCATCCAGTGGCGGGAGCGCTCGGACGCAGAGCGGCGAGGCTGACGCGCTGGCGCCTCCCTTTCTGGTCGCAAGCCAGGGAGCACGGAGACTCGATCACTAGCGTGGGTTGCTCCAGCCCTCCGCGCCGCCTGCTTCCGCGGGCCCGAAGAGGGACCTCCACTCCCCAAGGAGGAACGTGCTCGATCCCTGGCTCGCTTTTGCCATCTCACTCGCTGTCGCCGTCGCGGCCGCGGTCGCCCTGACCGCTGCCGTCGCCCTCATCATCCGCCTGGTCGCGAAGCGAATGCGCTGGCCCGAACCGCTTGTGCGGCACACGCGGCGCCCCTTCCGCGTCGTCGTGCTCATCATCGCGCTGTGGATCGCCGTCGCAGTGGCGTTCCCCGCCGCCGGCGAGGGCTCCTGGCGCGAGGTGATCTACCACGCGCTGACGATCTGCGTCATCGCCGCTGGCGCCTGGCTCATGGCCGGCCTCGTCGCCTTCTCGACCGACATCACGCTCGGCCGCAACCGCATCGACGTGGCGAACAACCGGGTCGCTCGTCGCATCCGCACCCAGACCCTGATCCTGCGACGCCTGGCGGTCGCCGTCATCGTGATCATCGCGTTGGGGGCGATCCTCCTGACGTTCCCCGCAGTGCGCACCGTCGGCGCCAGCCTCCTCGCCTCGGCCGGCATCGCGTCGGTCGTCGCGGGACTCGCCGCGCAGTCGGTGCTCGCGAACATCTTCGCCGGCCTGCAGCTCGTGTTCAGCGAGGCCCTGCGGGTCGACGACGTCGTGGTGGTCGAGGACGAGTGGGGCCGGATCGGCGAGATCACGCTGAGCTACGTGGTTGTGGACCTCTGGGACGACCGGCGTCTCGTGCTGCCGTGCACCTACTTCACGACGCAGCCGTTCCAGAACTGGACGAGGCAGGGCAGTGAGCTGCTCGGCTCGGTCGAGCTCGACGTCGACTGGCGGGTCTCTCCAGCCCTCATGCGCGAGCGCCTCGCGGAGGTGCTCACGCAGACCGACCTCTGGGATGGCCGCGCCCAGGTGCTCCAGGTGACCGAGGCCACGGGTGGGCTCGTCCGCATCCGCATCCTCGTGACGGCGGTGGATGCGCCGACCCTGTTCGACCTCCGGTGCTTCGTGCGCGAGGCCATGGTCACCTGGCTGCAGCGCACCATGCCGTCGGCACTGCCCGTGCAGCGGGTGCTCATCACCGAGCCCGCGGTTCCAGATGACGCTGCATCACGTGCGTCTCAGGACGAAGACACCCGCAGCGATGACACGAGTGCGGGAGGTTCTGGGCTCTTCACGGGAAGTGTCGAGGCCCAGGAGCGGGCATCGGTGTTCACGAATGCGATCCCCATCGTCGACGCGGAGGATCGCGATCGTTGAGGCCTTGCCGGGCCGGGGCTGGGGCGGGGGCCGGGGCCGGGGCGGGCTGAGGCCGAGTTCTCGGGCCGTGCGCGTCAGGCGTCGCGGGTTCGACCGCGGGGTTTGAGGCGCACGGTCGGGAGGGCCGGGGAAGCGAGTGTCCTCCCGTCGTGGCTGTCGACGGCGCCGAAGCGCGCATCCGCTGACAGCGACGCCCTGGTCGCTTCCCACTCTGTTCGCGCCGCCGCGACGTCCTCGTGCGAGGAGCCGACGAAGTTCCAGAACATGACGATCTCTTCCTCGAAAGGCACGCCTCCGAGCAGCAGCGCGCGTCCGCCCTCCGCCGCACCCACGACGCTACGTCCCGTCCCGGCGGGCAGATAGCCGACGGCGCCCACGGGAAGTTCCACGTCGTCGACCGTGATGCCAGGCGAGCATGCCAGCACACCGTGCTCGAAGGCCGGATCCAGTGCGAGTTCCGCTTCCGAGCAGCCCGGGAACGCGAGCTCGACCCCCACGAGCGGCGAGAAGCTCGGGGCGTCGGAGCGCAGACCGGCGTACTCCCCCATGAAAACGGTCGCCTCGACGCGCCCGTCCACTCCCGTCGACGCCTCGAGCTGCGTCGACGGACACCGGTCCAGACCCGCGAAGGCGGGCGCCATGCCGCGACGCTCGGCGGGCAGCGCGACCCAGAGCTGCACCCCGTGGAGCACCGGCGCACGGGTCGAACGTGTCGGCGAGACCTCGGAGTGCACGATCCCCTGGCCCGCCGTCATCACGTTGACGCCACCGGGCGCGACCTCGTGGACGCTGCCGATCGAGTCGCGGTGCAGCACCTCGCCGGAGAACAGCCAGCTCACCGTCTGCAGGCCCGTGTGCGGGTGCGGGGCGACGTCCATCCCGCCATCCGACGGCAGGTCGACCGGGCCGTAGTGGTCGATGAAGCACCACGCCCCGATGAAGTGGCGGTACTTGTTGGGGACCGAGCGCAGGACGGGCAGCGAGCGGGGTCCGCCGAGCGGCACCTCGCGGGGCAGCAGCAGCTCGATGCCCGCGATGACCTGGCCGGTCTCGTAGGCGTCCTGCAGCCGCGCCTCGATGGGGTTCGCCTCGGCGTTGCTCATATACCGAGGGTAGACGCGAGCACATGAGTTTTCATTGACCCGTGGCGTGCGCGAGAATGGATCGGTGATTTCGCAGCTGCACGACCCCAGCATCCGCACGTTCACGAGCGACAACGCCGCGGGCGCCCACCCGCAGGTGCTGGATGCGCTGGTCACCGCGAACGGCGGGCACGTCGGCGCGTACGGGGCCGACCCGTACTCGACGGCGTTCCAGAACCTGTGTCGCGAGCTCTTCGGAGAGGCAGCCATCGGCCTGCCGGTCTTCAACGGCTCGGGCGCCAACGTCGTCGCGCTGCAGTCGATGGTCCCACGCTGGGGCGGAGTCGTGTGCCCAGCATCCGCGCACATCAACACCGACGAGAACGCGGCACCAGAGCGGGTCGGCGGGGTCAAGCTGCTGACCGTCGAGACCCCGGACGGGAAGCTCACCCCCGCCGACGTCGAGCGCGCTGCGGCGGTTCGGCGCGACGTGCACCGCGCGACCCCGCTCGCCGTGAGCATCAGCCAGGCGACCGAGGTCGGCACCGCATACTCCCCGGACGAGGTCCGCGCCCTGGCCGATGCCGCCCACGCAAACGGCATGTGGCTGCACGTCGACGGCGCACGCCTCTCGAACGCCGCCGCACACTTCGGCTGCACGCTCGCCGAGGTCTCGAGCACCGCGGGGGCCGACGTCATCAGCCTTGGCGGGACCAAGAACGGGGCGCTTGCCGCCGAGGCCGTGGTCGTCGTCAACCCAGAGGCCGTGTACGGCGTCGAAGAAGCGCGGAAGATCGACCTGCAGCTGTCCTCGAAGATGCGCTTCGTCTCAGCGCAGCTGCTCGCGCTGTTCGGCGGCGAGCTGTGGCGCGAGAACGCCGAGCACGCGAACGCCATGGCCGCTCGCCTCGCCGCCGGCATCGCCGCTATCGACGGCTGCTCGGTGCCCCTCCCCCGCCAGGCAAACGGCGTCTTCGCCATCCTGCCGGGCGAGGTCGCCGAGCGCGTCAGCGAGCACTACGCGTTCCACACCTGGGACGCCTCCACCGGCCTCGTGCGCTTCCTCTGCTCCTGGGACACCACCGACGGCGACGTGGATGGGCTCATCGCGGCCGTCGCGGGTGCGTAGAACCAGGCGACGGGCGGGTACGTAACGCGGCGAGCGCGCATCGAGCCCTCGTTACTCCCTCTCGAACGGGCTTGTCCACTCCCCTAGCGGGAGCGAGACCGTTTTCAGTACTCAGTGGCCGGCAGTATCTCCACCTGGTGAACGGTAAAGAGGGGGACTGTCGTCGAGCCGCCAATTTGCGTGTCGTAGGTGAAGCTTCCGGCGACTGTCACCCAGGCCTTGATGTGGTCATCGGCGAGAACCTGTGCCACCCCGGGGCAATCGGACTCACCGTCACCTGCGGTCATTAGTGTGTTGCTGCTGTAGTCAAACGACATCTCTTGAACTGCGTGAGAGGTGTTCGCGCGGAATACACAGGCCCCAGTCGCGGCATCGAACTGGGTTACAGACCCATAGACGATCATGTTGGTCCCGACGTACGCATCCGGGCTTTTCTGGACCAGCCCAAAGGTCCGCTCGTCTGTCTCCGTGAAGGTGGCAAGATCGAGCGGCACAGCAGCGCGGACCACTGCCAATTTGACGACCGCACCCACGGGCTGTGCCCCCGAGAGCGACTGGGACTGCACTGTCCAAGTCCCGTCAGCGGAGTAACTTTCCTCCGCACCCGAGATCGAGAACTCAAATCCGGCAGTTGCCAGAGCAGCTTTTGCCTCTTCGAGCTCAAGCCCAACGACAGCAGGGACCTCTGCCTCCTGGACGTCCGGCTGCACCGGGGCGGCGGAAACCTCCACCTCAGCCTCGGCAACCGGCTGCTCAGGCTCTGAACCGCCTGAGATGAGCGCCGCAAGTACGACTATGGACGTGAGCGCGGCAACCAAACCCAAGCTCATTCCGGTGATTGCCATCGGTTTCGACTGAATCTTTGAAAGCGCAAGCACACCGAAAAGTATGGCGGCGAGGCCTATAGCCGCACCGAAGCCGGGAACCAGGCCGATGAGGAAGGCCACGATCCCAAGGACCAGCGCGGTGATGGCGAGCCCTCGACGCCGGCGTGGGGCAGGCGCATGTGAAGGTCCGTAGGGAGCAAACCTTGCGGACTGGTATCCATTCGGATCGCTCGAGTAGACGGGCGGCTGATTAGCCGCAGGAGGAAGCTGACTCATTGTCGAATAATGACAGAAAACTCGCCTTTCCGGCGAAAAGATATGACCGTGTCCTTCACCCGGAGAAAACAGGATAAAGAAGTATCTTCTCCGGACAAATTCGAGAACCACTAGAACCGATTTAACGGCGCGCAGATTATTCCCCAGTTCACGTGAACAGCAGAGGACTGGCCCTGAACGCGCGTTCGGCGCCCGACCAGAAGCCGCGGCCGAGACCGAACCCATGGCAACACAATCCGAGCTGCACTCAATTCTGGTCACACCTACCCCTGCCGCGACCCCTCGCGTGACGCTTCGGCGGGTAGCCTCGGGGCCGTGACTGACTACACCGCCTGGGAACGCCTCTGCACGCTGATCGATGACGACCCGGAGATCTGGCCGAGCGTCCAGGAGGCGCTGCACGGCGGGGCCGACGATGACCACGAAGAGGGTCACGGTGACCACGACCACCAGGCAGACACCGACGAGAGCGGCGTCGAGGAGGACGACGGCGCCGACGAGGCCTGGGGCGCCCTCATCGACGCGCTCGATGACTGTGGCGCCCTCGCGTATCTCCACGCCGACGACACCGCAATGGAACTCGCGGATGCCCTCGCCGGCGTGCCTCGAGTCGTCCGCATCGGGCTCGACACCGATGAGATCGGAGACGTGGACGGGGATGTGCCAACCGCATCCGCAGCTGCGGACGCGCTGCTTGCGCCCGCCGGTCTCGCGCTCGTGTTCCTCGAGGAGGACAGCGACGCCTACCCGCTGGTCGTCGTGCCGCGCGAATCCGTGCCCGAGATCGTCGACACGGCGGCCGCGCTCGGGTTCGTGGCGCGCCAGCTCCCCTAACGGGCGCGAGTCCCCCTCGATCTGTCGTCGGAGCGGTGCAGACCTCGAAACCTGGTGCAGAAAGTTACTGCTCATTCCTAGTAAATAGATTCTACTTCTGCTAGGGTTGACCCATGTACCAGCCGGCAGCGAGCTTCGAGGAGCGGTGGCGTTTCGACGTCAACGACCCAGCTTCCGTCGCCGCCGAACGCGCTGCGATCCTGTCCGAGACCGCCCGCATCGAGTCAGCCAGGCGCGCTATCGACGCTGAGGCGATCCTGCTCCAGGCTCGCGCGTACAACTTCGGCTACCTCCTCGACATTGCCGACGGCCACCCCGAGATGGGCATGCACGTCCGATCGATCTCGGCGGAGATCTCGTTCGAAGTGCAGGCGAAGCACAGTCTCGTGATCCGGCAGCTCGCCGGGTCGTGGAACGCCGTCCGGGAGTTCCCCGCCGCAGTGGATGCAGTGGCAGACGGACGCATCTCCGGCCACCATCTCGACGCCATCGTCTCGTCAGGGCTTCTCATCTCCCACGAAGTGGAATCCGAGCAGGCTTCGCTCCGCGCCCGCTACGTCGAGATCGCTCTCGACCAGGTGAGTGGACAGATCCTCACGGAGGCGGCACTCAGGCGCATCACCGCTCGCATCGCGGAGGAACTCACGCAGATCCCACTCGCGGAGCGGCGCCGGAAGACGCGCATGAAGGGCTTCGTCTCTGTGACCGACGCGGGCGATGGTCACGGAGTGCTGCACGTCGGAGGGTCGCTCCTCCTGCTCACCGCCGTTCGCGACAGAGTCCGCAAGCAGGCGACGCGTGTCCTGCGGGCACGCGCCAAGGCCGAGAAGGCCGCCGCTGCCGCCGGCGAACTTCCAGAGTCAGAACCCGACGAGCGAACACTTGGAGAAGTCAGCGCCGACCTCGTCTGCGACCAGCTCCTCACGGGCGACCCCACCTCGACAACCGCAGCCAATGGCGTCCAGGCGACGGTGAACCTGGTCATCCCAGCAACAACCCTGCTCGCCGACCAACGCGAACCCGGCCGTCCCCCGGCGCTCCTCGACGGCCTCTCACCCGTGCCGATCGACGAAGCCAAGCGCTTGGCCGCACTGGCACCGATGTTCACGAGGATTCTTACACACCCCATAACCGGGACCGTACTGGCCGTCGACACGTACACGCCGACCGCGGCCATGCGGAGATTCCTGGCAGCCCGCGACGTCCACTGCCGTTTCCCGGGCTGCCGCCTCCCAGCACGTGCCTGCCAGATCGACCACACCCAGGAATGGCAGCACGGTGGGAAAACCTGCCTCGGGAACCTCGAACACCTCTGCGTCTTCCACCACGTCATGCGCCACGCCACACCGTGGTCAGTCGACCAGCTCGAAGGCGGAGTCCTCGAGTGGAAGACGCCAGGAGGAACAGTCCTGGCCGATAAGCCCGAGCGGCAGGGCGTTCGGTTCGTGCCGACAGCCGAAATCAACGCGCAGAGCGAAGCCCCATCCACGGCCGACCCCTCGACCGCGACCACATCCGGGGGGCCATCCGGACCTCAGATGGAACGAGACCCGAGCAACGATCCGCCGCCATTCTGACGCGGGGCGACGCACATGCCGATCTCGTCTACACCTCTTCGATGCCGACGCCGCGCAGGAGGAGCCTCTGCTCGCCCACACCCGAGCGTTCTGACACGAAGAGCTGCGAGAACAGCCTCTGCAGGCGCATGGCAATCGAGGGACCGCCATCGGTGCGGACGGAAATGCTCATGTGCTGCCCTCTCGTTCGTCGCGGTCCTTCGTCGCCATGACGAAACCTCTTGCGTCAGCGTAGGAACGCAGGAACCAGGCCGGAAGCAGGCGCCGCAAGACGGGTACACGAGACGACACCGTGCTTCGCCGGGCGAAACACGGCGTCACCGGACAGCCAGTCGCGAGCCCAGAAGCCGGGATGCGGCGCACCATGTGCGCATGACATCCGCGCTCACCGCACGCCGCCTCGACATCGCCTCCACCGAGGTCGTCGAGGTGCTCGACGCCCTCGACGAGGAGTACCGCACCAGGTACCGGAGTTCTACAACGACGACATCGGCGCCTACCCAGTCAGCGACTTCCTCGCCCCGGACGGGGCATTCATCGGCATCCTCGACGGCGACCTCCTCGTCGCCGCCGGCGCGATCCGCCGCTACGACGCCACCACTGCCGAAGTGAAGCGCATGTGGACGCGAGACTCGCACCGCCGCCGCGGACTCGCCCAGCAGGTGCTCCGCGAACTCGACAACGCCGCAGCCGAGCTCGGCTACACCCACATCTTCCTCACCACCGGGTCACGGCAGCCCGAGGCGGTCGCCCTCTACCGCGCCTCCGGCTTCGAAGGCGGCGAGCGACGCATCCCCGAATTCGACCTGCCCGTCTTCGCGTTCGAGAAGCCCGTCACCAGCACCACCAGGAACGCCCCCGCTAACGCCTGAAACGCCCCCGCCAGCGCCTGAGGAGTACCCTCGCAAGGTGCCAGCAACTCCCCCGAACCAGCAGCCGCGTCGACCCAAACGGAGCCGGCTCCGGCGCACGCTCATCTGGAGCTTCTCCATCATCGCCGGCGTCTTCGTCGCCGCAATCGCCGCGTTCCTCATCTGGGCGAACGTCGGCGTCATGGCCGCCGAACCCGAACCGCTCGCGTCCGTCACCGACGACCCGGCGATCACCGTCGCGGACGTCGACGGGTCGCTGGTGCTCAGCCCGACCGAAGCCGCGAGCACAACCGGGCTCGTCTTCATCCCCGGAGCGAAGGTCGAGCCAGCGGCCTACGCCGCCAAGCTCTCCAGCCTCGTCACCGAGGAGCAGATGACCGTCGTCATCCCGCAGCCCCTCCTCAACCTCGCCTTCTTCGACACCCGCACCATCGACGACTACTCGACCGCCGCGCCAGAGATCACAACCTGGGCCGTCGGCGGACACTCCCTCGGCGGCGTCCGCGCCTGCCAGCTCGCCGATTCACCCGACGTGGCCGGCCTCCTCCTCTTCGGCAGCTACTGTGCCAACGACCTCGCGGCCGACACCTCACTCGATGTCCTCAGCATCACGGGAAGCGCCGACGGACTCACGACCCCGCAGAAGGCAGCCGATGCACGCGGCCTGCTCCCCGCGGACGCCGAGACCCTCGAAGTCGACGGCGCAAACCACGCCATGTTCGGCAACTACGGCCCGCAGTCCGGCGACGGGACGGCGACCATCCCTGACGAGGAGGGGCGAGAGCAGATCGCCGTCGCAACATCAGCCTGGGCGGCAGAGCTGCAGCCAGCCGGTTGACGATGCCAGCCCGGTGATGTCCACCCGGGCGCAGCGGGCGCGGACACCTACCCCTCGGCGAGCATCCGTCGCACCGTGAGACCCACGTCGACAGCATCACCCACCCGGCCCTCGCCCGGCTCACCCTCGTCCGGCTCACCCTCGTTCGACGGCCCCTCGGTCGACTGCCCCTCCGAAGGCGCGGAGAGCCGCTGCAGGACAACCCCGTCGATGAACGCGAAGAGGGCGAAGGCGCGCGCCTCAGGGCCGCTCACACCGAGGCCGGCGACCGCGCTGACGGCCCAGTTGCGCAACCGATCGCGCCCCTCCTGGATGGCCGCGGCCACTGACGGGTTGTGGGTGCCCTCAAGGACCAGCGCGTAGCGGGCGAGCGTCTGCTCGCGCCCGGCGCCGGTCATGGAATCGACTGCCGCTTCGATGGCGGCGCAGAAGCGCTCGACGCTCGGCTCCCCCCACTCGTACGTGAGGAGCCACTCCGCGTAGTCGCTCCTCACCAGGCGCTCGATGACCCCTTCGATGAGCGCCTGCCGCGTTCGGAAGTGGTTCGAGGTCGACCCGCGCGGCAGCCCAGCCTCAGCGTCGACGCGAGCGTGCGTGAGCGCGCGCATGCCGCCAGCAGCGAGCAGCTGGAGGGCGGCGGAGAGCGAGCGATCACGTGTCGAGGGCACCCTCGAACTATAGACGTAGTGCTGTCACTACGCCTGTAGTAGCCTGCGCGCATGGACAGGCGCGCGACGATCATCGGCGGCGGCATCGCTGGGCTCGCCTCAGCGCCCGCACTGCACGATGCTGGCTTCGAGGTGACCGTCCGCGAGCGCGCCACTGGCCTCCCGAGCAGGAACCAGTCTCGGGATGTGGCCTGACGCCATTGCCGCACTCGATGCGATCGGGGTTGGGGCCCGAATACGAGACGAGACCGAGGCGCACGCGGGCGGGAGCATCCGTCGTGCGGACGGGCGGATGCTCGCGCGGCTCGGCACCGGACGCGAGGCGCGCATCGTCCCGAGGCCGACCCTGCTTCGGGTGCTGTCGGACGAGGTGGAGACCCGTCTCGGCCCGGACGCCATCGTGTGGGGCGACACCGCAGACGCCGCCGAGAGCGCCGAGAGCGCCGGCCGCGAAGCGCTGATCGTCGGCGCGGACGGCATCAACAGCGTCGTGCGTGCCCGACACTGGCGTGACGCCAGCCCGCGAGCGCTTGGGACGACCGCGCTCCGTGGGGTCGTGCCCGGTGAGGCGACCGAGATCTCCGAGACGTGGGGCCGGGGCCGCATCTTCGGCATCACCCCGCACTCCCCCGGCCACACGAACTGGTTCGCCTGCGTCAGAACTGTCCAGCTGCCGCCGAGTCCGCAGCCGTGGGGTCATGCCAACACGCTGCGTGGCCTCTACGGAGATTGGCACCCCGCTGTCAGGGAGGTGCTCGCTCAGGTCACGGAGCAGTCCATCGACGCCAGGCCCCTGTTCGACGTGCCACGACTCAGCAGCTACGTCCGCCCGGGTGTGGCGCTCGTCGGCGACGCGGCACACGCCATGGCGCCGAACCTGGGGCGCGGGGCCTATGAATCGCTCATCGACGCGGCGGCTCTCGGCGCCGAGCTCACCTCAGCGCGCGACCTCGACACCGGGCTCGTCGCCTATAACCGTCGGCGTCGAGGGCCGAGTCAGCGCACGCGACTCGGCTCGCGCATCCTGAACCGGTTGACCACCGGGCCGTTGACGACGATCATCAACGCCTGGTGAGGCGGTGCCTTACCCATCGTCGAGGCCTCGAGCGGGCCGGCAGCTCGGCCGTTACGAATGAAGCGTGCGTTCGTGTCGGGAGTGCGCGATGAGTCCAGGCACGAACAGCACGAGCGCGACAGGCAGCAGCGCGGCGAGCCCGATGACGTGCCAGAGCTGGCCCGCGGCGACGACGGCCAGCAGTGCCCCGCCCATGCGCAGCCAGCTCGCGAGCTTCGGAGTGCCGGGCGGGTCCTTGAAGATCGGGAGCTTGCGGCCGGCGCCCGCCCTGCCGATCAGGAAGTGCGCCCAGGTCGTGAGCGCGAGGCTGAGCCCGAGCAGCACGGCACCGACGATGAACATCACGCTGACACTGTAATCGAGCTTCACGTTACGGCCCACGACGGCAACCAAGACACGGTCAGGCACGCCCCGAAGAATCGAGGCACGATGGATGCAGACGGCCCGATCGGGGCCCCCGGCGGCAAGGAGCACACCACGTGAGCGAAGCAGCAGGCCCGAGCAGCGCACCCCGAGGATCCGGGGCCACCCGCGGCATCAGCGTCGGTGCGTCCCCCACGACGCCGAGCAGCACCTACCTGGACCTCGTCGCTGCTGAGACCGCCATCGCCGCCGCCGCCGCCCCGCGCATCACCTCAGCCCACGACGGCGCATCCGGTGACGACACCTCCGCGATCCGCTCCGCCTCCGAGTCGCTGCAGCCCGAGCTGGTGGAGCTCTCCCACCGCATCTTCGAGTACGCGGAGGAGGGATTCGAGGAGACGCAGAGCGTCGCCGATATCGCCGAGCTGCTCGCCGAGCACGGCGTCACGGCTCAGGTGGGCGCCTTCGGGCTCGACACGGCACTGGTCGCCGAGCTGGTCGTCGGCGAAGCGGCACAGGATGCGCCGACCGTCGCGATCCTCGCCGAGTACGACGCCCTCCCCGGAGTGGGCCACGGCTGCGGGCACAACATCATCGCCGCTTCCGCCGTGGGCGCGTTCCTCTCTCTTGTCGAGGCGAGCCGAACCCGTGCGCTCCCGGCGGGCCGGATCGTGCTCTACGGGACACCCGCCGAGGAAGGCGGGAACGGCAAGGAGATCATGGCCCGCGCGGGCGCGTTCGACGGCGTCGACGCCGCCATCATGATCCATCCCTTCGGCTACGACGTCACCGACCAGCCCTTCATCGGGCGGCGCATCCTGCGCGTCCGCTACTACGGGGTGCCCGCCCACGCCTCCGCGTCCCCGTTCCAGGGACGCAACGCGCTCGATGCCGCCAACCTGAACTACCAGGCCACTGGCCTCCTGCGGCAGCACCTCTACCCGGGCGACCGCATCCACGGCGTCATCGTCAACGGCGGACAGCGCCCCAACGTGGTCCCCGAGTTCGCGGAACTCGAGTACTACGTGCGCTCGAACGCCGCCGAGACGCTCAAGGAGCTCAGCCTCCGCCTCGAGGACATCGCCAACGGCATCGCCCTGGCCACCGGCACAGGGGTCGAGGTCGAGTGGGACCCGCTGCCGTTCACGATGCCACTGCGGTACAACACGCCACTCTCCGAACGCTGGGCCGTGCACCAGGAGGCCAGGGGCCGTCGCGTGCTCACCAAGGCGTCCGTGCCCTCGCACCTCGCCGCATCCACCGACTTCGGCAACGTGAGCGTGCGCGTGCCCGGCATCCACCCGGTCATCGCGATCAGCCCACCGGACGTCAGCCTCCACACGCGCGAGTTCGCCGAATACGCGACGAGCACCGCCGCGAGCACCGCCATCGCGGACGCAAGCGCCGGCCTCGCACTCGTCGCCGCCGACTTCCTGGCCGACCCCAACCTCCGTGCCGCGGCCCGCGCCGACTTCGACGCGGCGGGCGGCGCACTCGACGTCGAAGGATTCTTCTCTTGAGCACACCGGTCTCCTCCCAGTCAATCTCCTCGCATCCCGTGGCAGCAACACCCGTCGTCTACGCGCTGCACGAGAACCCCGAGTGGTGGCCGCCGTTCCAGGCCGCCTTCGAGGCCGCCGGCGTTCCCGTCGTCGAATGGCGCCTCGTCGAAGGCGTCCTCGACCTCGACGCGCTCCCACCGGAGGGCATCTTCTGGTCGCGCATCAGCGCCTCGTCGCACACCAGGGATCACGCGCTGTCGAAGGACTACGCGCGCTCCGTGCTCAACTGGGTGGAGGCCGCGGGCAGGCGAACCGTCAACGGCCGCCGCGCCATCGAGCTCGAGGTGAGCAAGGTCGACCAGCTGACGCTGCTGCGCAAGGCCGGCATCGACACCCCGCGCACCCTCGCCGTCATCGGCAACCAGGGGCTGCGGGATGCGGCGCGCGACTTCCCGACCCCGTTCATCACGAAGCACAACCAGGGCGGCAAGGGCCTCGGGGTCCGCCGCTTCGACCACTTCGCCGACTTCGAGGCCTACCTCGACTCCCCCGAGTTCGAGGAGCCGCTCGACGGCATCACGCTCCTGCAGGAGTACCTGCGTCCCGCCGGCGGATTCATCACCCGCGTCGAGATCGTCGGCGGCGAGCACATCTACTCGATCGCGGCCGACACCATCCACGGCGGCTTCCAGCTCTGCCCAGCGGATGCGTGCGCGATCGACCCGGACACGGGCCGGCCGGTCGTTCCCCCGGGCGCCGAGCTGGCGCCCGAGCCAGGCACGTCGATCTTCTCGCTACGCCAGGGCGGCCACGACGACCTCGTCGAACGCCTTGTGGCGTTCACGAAGGACATCGGCCTCGAGATCGCCGGCATCGAGTTCATCGAGACCGAGGACGGCCGACGGGTGGTCTACGACATCAACACGAACACCAACTACAACGCCGATGTGGAGCGCGTGGCCGCCGGCTCGGGCCCAGGGGCCATCGCGGCCTACCTGGGGCGCGTGCTGCGGGAGACCTACCCGGACGTGTGAGCCCAGCCACTCACGGCACGGCACGGCACGGCACGCGGAGAGGTGGCCGCCGGAGTTCATCTCCGGCGGCCACCTCTTCGTTGCGGGTGATTCTTCTGGGTCAGACCGCGAACGCGCTCGGGGCCCGCGTCCCCCGCTCCGGCACGGGGATGCCGAGGTTGTCGCGCAGGGTCGTTCCCGCGTACTCCTCACGCAGGGAGCCGCGCTCCTGCAGGATTGGCACCACGTGGTCGACGAAGTCGTCGATGCCGCCAGGCGTGAGGTGCGAGCCGATGACCAGCCCGTCCGAGCCGTCGTTCTGCACGAACTCGTCGATCTCCTCGGCCACTTGGGCGGCGGTGCCGACGAACCGCACGCCGCCGAGCTCGTTGCGGGCGAACTCGCGGATGCTCCATCCGTTCTCCTGCGCCTTCTCGCGCCACCTGCGGACCGTGGCGAGCCGGTCGCCGTAGGTGAAGGCGCGGCCCTCGATGATGGGCGCGCTCTCCCCATCCGGATCGAAGTCGGGCAGGGGACCATCGAAGTCGATGTCCGAGAAGTCACGGTTCCAGACCTGCTCGAGACGGACCTGAATGGTGCGCGGGCTGAGCTGCTGCTCCGTCACCCAGCGAGCCTTCTCCTGCGCCTCCTGGTGGGTGTCGCCGAGCACGAAGCTCGACTGCGGCAGGATCTTCAGGTCGTCACGGTTGCGGCCGAAGCCCTCGACTCGAGCCTTGATGTCGGCGTAGAAGTCGCGTGCCTCCTCGAGGCGCGAGTACGGGGAGAAGATGACGTCGGCGTTGGCAGCCGCGAAGTCCCTGCCCTGCGGAGAGATGCCAGCCTGCACGATGATCGGCCTCCCCTGCGGGCTGCGGGGAACCGTGAAGCGCCCGCTGATGTCGAACTGGCTCGTCTCCACGTCGAATCGCCCCTCATCGGCGGAGTCGAGGAACTGCCCGGTCTCCTTATCCGCGACGATCGCATCCGCCGACCAGGAGTCCCACAGCTCCCGGACGGTGCTGACGGTCTGCTCGGCCCGCTCGTAGCGCTCCGCGTGCGGCAGGAAGCCCCCGCGGCGGAAGTTCGCGCCCGTGAACGCGTCGAACGACGTCACGACGTTCCAGCCGGCACGTCCACCGGAGAGGTGGTCGAGGCTCGCGAACTGGCGAGCGAGCTCGTACGGCTCGTTGAAGGTGGCGTTGATGGTCCCGACGAGGCCGATGTGCTCGGTCACGGCGGCGATGGCGGCGAGGACCGGGATGGTGTCCGGCCGCCCCGAGATGTCGTGGTCGAAGATCTCGCCGAGCCGCGAGCGCAGCGCGAGGCCCTCGGCGAGGAAGAAGTAGTCGAACTTCCCGGCCTCGGCCTTCTGCGCCACGTGCTTGAACGTGGAGAACTCGATCTGGCTGCCCGCCTCCGGGTGCTCCCAGAGCGTGTGTTCGTTGACCCCGCCGACGTAGGCCGCGAGGATGATCTGCTTCTTCGTCATGGTGATCTCCTGATCGGGTTCGGGTCTAGACGGCGGCGTAGCGGTTAGGCACGGTGGTCTCGAGGCCGAGGAGGCCGCGCAGGGAGCGCTCCTCGTAGCGCTCCCGGAAGAGGCCCTTGCGCTGCAGGAGCGGGACGACGTCCGCGACGATGCGCGGCAGGTCGTCGGTCACGACGCCGGGGTGCAGGCGGAAGCCGTCGTAGCCGAGGCCGGCGAGCGTCTCGAAGTGCTCGACGAGCTCCTCGGCCGAGCCCGCGAAGACCGCCGGCGGCTCTCCGAGCGCGCGCCCCTTCGCGTTGAGGCGGTTGAGGCGGGCGGACCCCGTCTCCTCCGGCCCGTCGAGGAACACGGCGAGGTCGACGAACACCGACAGCTCGCCGTCCCGCTCGACCTTCTTCTCTGCGGCCCGCACCTCGCTCAGGATGCGCACGGCCGAGGTGACGTCGGTCGGCGTCACGAAGAGCAGGTCGGCGCTGGCTGCCGCGAACTCGTACGGCACCTCGGCGTGACCGAGCGCGGCGACAACCGGCTGCCCCTGCGGGGGCCGGGGTGTGATCGACGGTCCGCGCACGCTGAACCACTTGCCCTCGAACTCGATGCGGTGCACTTTGGCCGCGTCGAGGAACCGGTCGGTGGAGGCGTCGCGGATCTCGGCGTCGTCCTCCCAGCTGTCCCAGAGCCTGCGCACGACCTCGACGAAGTCGTTGGCCTCCGCGAAGAGCTCGCCGACGAGCGGTGCATCCCGACGTCCGAAGTGCGCGTGCTCCGCACCGGGCGAGACTCGGGCCTGCCAGCCCGCACGGCCCAGGCTCGTGTAGTCGAGGGTTGCGACGGCCTTCGAGACGTGGAAGGGCTCCGTGTGCGTCGTCGTGACGGTCGGGATGAGGCCGATGCGCTCCGTGACGGGCGAGACGCGGGCGGCGATGAGGAGCGCGTCCAGGCGACCCCTGACCCCGTCGGTCCGGTTGTCCTGGCGGAGGAACTCGCTGCTCTGGAGCGCGAGCGAGTCCTCGATGGTGACGAAGTCGAGGAGGCCCCGCTCGGCGAGCTGCACGAGCCCCACCCAGTACTCGGGAGTGAAGAGCTCGTCTGGGCGGGCGCTCGGCTCCCGCCAGGCCGCCGGGTGGATGCCGGCGCCATCGAGTGCGACGCCGAGGTGGATTCGGTTGGGGTTCGTCATGGTGCGACGCTAGGCCGCGCCCCGAGTTCGGTCCACGGCGCCCGTCGCGGCCCGTTACGCGTCGAAACGCGGGGACATGTTCGTTGAGGGTCCTCGCACCCTTCTCGCGCATGCTGGGACGCATGGCTATCAACGGAGTGCTCGCGCAGATCACCGTGTCGGACCTGGCTCAGGCTACGGAATATTACGGGAGGCTCTTCGGGCGGGGTCCCGACGGGAATCCGATGCCCGGCCTCCTGGAGTGGCACTTCACAAGCGAGGCCGGCCTCCAGCTGTGGGCCGACTCGAGTCGCTCTGGAAAATCCACCGTGGTGTTCAACGACGACGACCTTGAGAGCGTGGCCGCGCGGCTCGACGCCGCGAAGATCGAGCACGGCGGGATCGAAGACGCCACTCACTTCCATATCCTCCAGGTGCTCGACCCCGAGGGCAATCACGTCGTCTTCACGAGCGCCTCGAGCTAGCAGCGCGCACCGTCGGGGCTACAGTGTGGCCGTGCACGGGAGCCCGATGAGTCGGGCTGAGAGGGAGTACTCGAACTCCGACCGTTGAACCTGATCTGGGTAATGCCAGCGAAGGGAGTCGACTCACCCGTGCCGTCACGCTCCGACGGAAGGCACGCACATGGAATCCATCACTCGAGACCCACTCGCATTCGGGGTGGGGGCGAGAGTCACGCTCTCGGTCATGTCCGACCGCTACGTCGAGGTGATCCTCGCCGCGGTCGACGCGGCGGACTCCTCGGGGCTGATCCTCGAGACGGGCGATGTCAGCACGTACGCCGGGGGCGACGAGCAGGCGCTGCTGCGGTGGCTCACCGACCTCACGCAGCACGTGGCCGCGACCGGACTGCACGCCTCCGTTCAGGTGCTGCTCTCTCGCGGCTGCCCCGGTGAGGCGGTGTGCGAGCTGCCAGGCGGCGCTGGACCTCGGCGCGTGGACGCCCCGCGCGGGCGGCACACGGGGAGCTTCGCGAGCGCCGAATGGGCGCTCTACCCGCTCGAGGACGCGGGCGTGGATGCGCGGACGCCCGATCACATGCGGGAGATCTACGCCGCCATCGAGACGGCCAAGGCGAGCGGCACGTTCGTGGCATCCGAGCACTTCGTCACGAAGCTCAGCGGGGACCTCGGCCGTGTCCTCGAGACCGTCGTCGTGGCCTGGGCCGGGGTCGGCGCGCACGTGCAGCACGTCACGAGCCACCTCACGATCTCGCTCAACAGCCCGAGCCACGCGGCAGGCGCAGCAGCGGGAGCGCAGGCATGAGCCTCAAGCTGCGCGACATCGTGCTCATGGTCGTGCTCGGCACGGTCTTCGGCTTCCTCTACTGGGCGCTGGTCCAGGCCTGGACGGCGCTGTCGATCGCCATGGGGCCGGCGGGCGACCTCGCCCAGCACTTCCTCTTCGGCGGCTGGCTGCTGGTCGCGCCCATCGCGATCGCCATCATCCGGCGGCCGTTCGTCGGCGTCATCGCCGAGGTGCTCGCCTCGGTCATCGAGGTCGTCTTCCTCGGCTCGGCGGTCGGCCCTCTGCTGTTCGTCGCGGCCGCGATCCAGGGCCTCGGCAGCGAGCTGCCCTTCGCGATCGGCAGGTACAGGAAGTACGGCTGGCTGCGGTACGCCATCTCCGGCGCGCTCGGTGCTGGCCTCGTGTTCTTCTACTCGGCGTTCCGCTCCGGCTGGTACGGGCAGGAGATCCTGTTCCTGCGATTCGGCATCCAACTCGCGTCCGGCATCATCCTCGGGGGCCTCCTCGCGAAGCTCATCGTCGACTCGCTCGTGCGCACGGGCGTGCTCGACAACTTCGCGATCGTGCAGGACACGAAACCCGTGGCCGTGCGCCGTGCGGCCTGACACCTCGCCCGCGGAGCGCTCCGGACTCGAGATCGAGGCGCACGGCTTCGAGGTGATCCACTCGTCGGGCGACGGGCTGGGGCCGGTGGACCTGCGGGTCGAGCCGGGCGAGCACGTCCTCGTCATCGGGCCGTCCGGCTCCGGGAAGTCGACGCTGCTGCAGGCACTGAGCGGGGTCATCCCCCACGCCGTGCCAGCGCAGGTGAGCGGGACCATGCGCGTCTGCGGCATGGACACGCAGGAGCATGACGTGCCGACGATCTCACGGAACCTGTCCGTCGTGGCGCAGAACCCGGCCTCGTCGGTGTGCCTCCCCGACGTGGCTGACGAAGTCGCCTTCCCGCTCGAGAACCATGCGTGGCCCGCCCCGTCGATCGGTCCTGCCGTGGCGGGGGCCCTCGACACCGTCGGGGCGTCGACGCTGATCGACCGACGCTCCGCGACGCTCTCCGGCGGGGAGACGCAGCGGGTGGCCCTCGCCGCGGCCATCGTCACGCAGCCGCGCGTGCTCGTGCTCGACGAGCCCACGTCCATGCTCGACCCGGAGGGCATCGCATCCGTCCGCCGAGCCATCGACGCCGCGACAGCGCGCGCGTCGACGGTCGTGCTCGTCGAGCATCGCCTTGACGAATACGCGGGGGCACGCGGCATCGCCGGCCTGCCCGGCCGCACCATCGTCGTCGGCCGCGGTGGCATCATCGCCCACGATGGATCGACCGGACAGGTCCTGCTCGACAACGCGGTCGAACTGCAGGCGGCCGGATGCTGGCTGCCGCTCGAAGCGGAACTCGCCGCCACGACGGGGCTGAGCGGTGGTCTCGCGAACAGGGCCGTCGCCGGAGCGGTCGCCACGCTCGGCGAAGGGGCTGCACCCCGAACCGCCGCACCCCGATCATCGGGTACTGCTCGCGGCCCGTCCTTGCGCGTGGAGTCGCTCGACGTCGTCGCAGGAGGGGCGCCGAGGCGGAAGCGCAGTGCAGCCGCGGCGGCAACTGGACCCGGCGCCGTGCTCCGGGGCGTGAGCTTCGAGCTCCGCCCGGGCGAGGTCGTGGCGCTCCTCGGCCGCAACGGATGCGGGAAGTCGAGCCTGCTGCGCACCATGGCCGGCCTCGCCCGCCCAGGTGGCGGGACCATCCACGGCCCGCGCCCCGGTCTCATCTTCCAGAACCCCGAGCACCAGTTCGCGCAGTCGACGCTCCGGCGGGAGATGGAGCACGGGCTCGGGCCCGGCGACGCGGAGCGTGTCGCAAAACTCGTCGAACGCTTCGATCTCGCGAGCTCCCTCGACCACAACCCCTTCCGGCTCTCCGGCGGGCAGCAGCGGCGGCTCAGCATCGCCGCCATGCTCGCGCACGACCGGCCGTTCCTCCTCGCCGACGAGCCGGGATACGGCCTCGACCGGCGCGCGAGCATCACGGCCATGCGCGAGCTCGAGCGCACGGCGGCGTCCGGATGCGGCGTGCTGTTCTCGAGCCACGAGCTGCGGGCCGTCTGCGCCCATGCCCACCGCGTGCTTGTGCTCGGCGACGGCGAGCTCCTCGCCGACACGACGCCGTTCGAGCTGCTGCGCGACCCCGAGCTGCTGGAAGCGGCGGGCCTCGAGCGCACACCACTGCTCGCCTGGCTCCTCGATGAGGGCTTCTCGGACGACCGGTCCAGGGGCATCCTGCGCGAGCTCGACGATGCAGGACTGCGGGTGGCGGCGTGACCCCCTATCTGGAGCGGCGCAACCCGACCGTCAAGCTCGCGGTGCTGTTCGTCTGCTCACTCGCGACGCTCTTCGTGCTCAACCCGCTGACGCTCGGTGTGCTGACGGCGCTGGCGATTGTGGCCGCGCTGACGACGACGAGGCTGACCCCCGCGAGGCTGCTCGCGGCGTCCCTGCCCTTCGCCGCCTTCGGCCTGGGGCTCATCACCGTGAACGCGCTCAGCCGGCCGGGCACGGAGGTCTTCCCCGATCTGCCCGTGCGCGTGACCAGCGAGGGACTTGCCATCGGCGTCGCACTCGCCCTCCGCACCACCGTCATCGGCATGCTGTCGATCTCCTTCATCGCGAGCACCCCGCCGCGCGGCCTCATGACGAGCCTCACGCAGCACGCGAGGCTCAGCCCGCGCTTCGCCTACGCCCTCCTTGCCGGGTTCCGCCTCCTGCAGCTGCTGCCCAGCGAGTGGCAGAGCATCCGTGCAGCACAGGCCGTGCGGGCGCCGCTCGGGAGGGATGGCATGCCGCGCACGGGCCCGGCCGGATTCGGCTCGGCGTCCTTCTCGCTCCTCGTCGTCTCGATCCGCTCGGGCGAGCGCATCGCGCAGGCACTCGAGTCGAGGGGGCTCGGAGCTGGGCCCCGCACGGTCTGGCGCCTCGTGCCCCTGGATGCGCGCGATGCCGCGCTCGCCGGAATCGTGCTCGCCGCATTCGCACTCACGGCGGCGGCCGGCGTTGCCGCAGGAACGGGACTGTCCCTTGCCTGAACCCCGTCAACTCGCACTCGTCGGCATGGTGAACCCGCCGACCCAGCGCTACGCGGCGGCGTGGCGGCACCCGGACTCGAGCAGGGACTGGCTGCGCGCGAGCTCGTACGTGCGCATCGCGCGTCTCCTGGAACGCGGCGGGTTCGACATGATGTTCCTGCCGGACGCCCTCGCGGTGCCGGAGGACGCGCTCGGCGACGCCGCGACGACGCTCGCGAGCGGCGGCAAGGGCGCCGTGACGCTCGACCCCATCACCGTGCTCAGCGCCGTTGCCGGTGCGACGAGCAGCATCGGCCTCGGCGCCACGGTGTCGACCTCGTTCCTGCCCCCGTACGCCATCGCGCGCACCCTCGCGAGCCTGGACCACCTCTCCGAGGGCCGAGTGGCCTGGAACATAGTGACCTCCACGACCGACGCGGAGGCGCGCAACATGGGACTCGAGCGCATCCCGTCGAAGGCGTGGCGGTACGACCGCGCCGATCGTGTTGTCACCCAGGTGCTCCAGCTCATGCGCAGCTGGGACGCCGACGCCCTGGTGCACGATGCACATGGCGGAGTGTTCGCCGAGCCGGGGCTCGTCTCCCGAACTCCGGCCCCGCGTGAACATGCTGCGGCTCCCGGCCCGCTCAGCCTGCCGCGCAGCCCGCAGGGGCACCCGGTGCTCATGCAGGCGGGAGCTTCCCAACGCGGCATGGAGTTCGCGGCGAAGTGGGCTGAGCTCGTCTTCGTCGCCTCCGACGGGCTTGAAGGGAACCGCGCCGTCCGCGCCGAGTTGCGCGAGCGTGCGCGCCTCGCGGGGCGCGACCCCGACGAGCTTCGTGTCTGCGCCGCCATCCAGCCGATCGCAGGATCGACGAACATCGATGCAGAGCGTACGAAGGCGTCACTGCTCGCGCGCATCGATGAGGAGTCCGCGGTGCGCTCGCTCGCGCGGCTCATGCACGCGAATCCGGAGGCGATGCACCTGGACGAATCCGCTGGGGCCTTCCTCGCCCAGCACCGCGGGGCGACCGGCAGCGACGGCTTCGAGGACATGCTTGCCGCCGTGTGCGCTCGCGAGGCCCTCACCGTGCGCGAGCTCGCGCTGCGTCAGTCGTTCGACCAGCTCACGCCGTCGCCCACCGGGAGCGGGGCCGAGATCGCGGAGGAGCTCTGCGAGTGGCACGATGCCGGGGCCGCCGACGGTTTCGTCGTGACCCCGGCCATCCTGCCCCGCTCGTTCGAGGACTTCGTCGAGCACGTCGTCCCTGAGCTGCGACGGCGCGGCCGCCTCCCCGCCGAGGGAGCCCAGTCGTTCGCCTCCACGCTCCGCGGGCGACTCACGGAGAAGCTCAGGCCCGAGAGCCCCAGCTGACCGACTGTCCGGCTGCCGCGCGCTGCTGCGGCACGCCCCACGGGTTGGCGTCCTGGAGGGGCTCGGGGAGCGCCTCCTGTGGCGCGCCCTGGTAGGCGACGCCTCGCAGGAAGCGGGAGATGGAGGCGGTGCCGACCGAGGTCGACGTGTCGTTCGACGTCGCCGGATACGGTCCGCCGTGCTGCATCGCCGGCGTCACGGCGACCCCGGTGGGCCACCCGCCGAAGAGGACGCGTCCCGTCTTCCGAGCAAGCCCTGCGACGAGCGATGACAGCGCTGGCGACTGCTCCCCCGCGGCAGCGTGCACCGTGCCGGTGAGGTTGCCGACGTACAGCTCGTCGAGGCTGGGCGCGAGCGAGGCCTCGTCGTCGTACTCGACGATGACGGAGAACGGACCGAAGACCTCGTCGAGCAGCGTCTCGTCGCCCGCCGAGAGCTTCCTCGCGGGCACGGCCACGATCGTCGGCGTCGCCCACACGTTGCCGTCGTCGTCGCTGCGCACGGCGCCTTCGGCAACGACGCGCACACCGTCGGCCGCGAGCACGTCGGCGCGGCGCTGGAGGTAGGCCCGGCCGATGCTCGGGTTGAGGAGGCGGTGCTCGGCGGCCTGCTCGGCTGCCTGCGAGACGCGCAGCTCGAGCTCGCCGGCGGCATCAGTCGCGGGCACCCAGAGGAAGCCGGGCTTCGTGCACAGCTGGCCAGCGGAGCCGGCGACGGAAGCGGCGTAGCCTGCCGCGATCTCCTCGCCGCGCTCGGCGAGCGCGGCGGCGGTTACGAAGACCGGGTTGACGCTGCCGAGCTCCCCGTAGAACTGGATGGGCCGGGGGCGCGCCGCGGCCTTGTCGGCGAGCAGGCGGCCCACGCGGATCGACCCCGTGAAGGTGCCGACGTCGACGCGGTCGTCCTCGAGCACGGTGACGCCGGCCTGCTGGCCGAGCACAAGCGCGAAGACTCCATCAGGAGCTCCGGCTGCGCGGAGCGCGTCCTCGACGACGCGTGCCGTCGCGACCGAGAGCTCCGGGTGGCCGGAGTGGCCCTTGACGATGAGCGCGCAGCCCGCCGCGAGCGCCGCGGCCGAGTCACCGCCCGCCACCGAGAAGGCGAAGGGGAAGTTGGAGGCGGAGAAGTTGACGGCGACGCCGACGGGCACGAGCATCCGGCGCACGTCGGGCCGTGGGCCGAGCACGAAGTCGGGGTCGGCCTCGTCGAGGCGCACGTCGAGGTAGGCGCCGTCTCGGATGACGTCCGCGAAGAGGCGGATCTGCACGGTGGTGCGCTTCAGCTCGCCCGTGAGCCTCGCCTGCGCGAGGCCCGTCTCCCGCATGCCGATGGGGATGAGCTCCCCCGCCGCCTGATCGAGGGCGTCCGCGACCGCGATGAGCGCCGACGCTCGTTCGCTCGGTGGCGTCGCCGCCCAGACCGGGGCGGCGAGCGCGGCCGCCGCGAGGATCTGCTCGAGCTCGGCGTCTGTCGTGTGCGGGGTGGGAGTGCTCATCGATGAGTCCAATCTAGAATTCGAAACCTGCGGGGAACGGGTCTGTCGGGTCGAGCAGGTACTGGCCCATGCCGGTGATCCACGCGCGCCCCGTGATGGTGGGGATCACGGCAGCCCGGTCGCCGACCTGCACCTCGTCGATGAGTCGGCCCGTGAAGCTCGTGCCGATGAACGACTCGTTGACGAAGTCGGTGTGCAGCGGCAGCTCGCCCCTGGCGTGCAACTCCGCCATGCGCGCGGACGTGCCGGTGCCGCACGGCGAGCGGTCGAACCAGCCGGGGTAGATCGCCATGGCGTGCCGCGAGTGGACCGCGTCGGAGCCCGGCGCGATGAACTCGACGTGGTGCACGTGGTCGACGCCCTCGATCGTCGGATGCCGGGGCGCGTCGTGCGTGTTGATCGCGTCCATGATGGCGAGGCCGGCGCGCAGGATGTCGTCTTTGCGGCGTCGATCGAACGGCAGGTCGACGTCGTCGAGGTCGACCATGGCGTAGTAGTTCCCGCCGAATGCCAGCGAGTACCTCAGCGCGTCGATGCCGAGTTCCGGCACCGGGACGACGGCGTCGAGGCGTTCGCAGAAGCTGGGCACGTTCTCGATGGTAACGCTAACAGCGCGTCCTTCGCTCACTTCCACACGAGCGATCACGAGACCGGCTGGCGTATCGAGCCGGATCACCGTCTCCGGCTCCTGCACCTCGACCATCCCCGTCTCGACCAGCACCGTCGCCGTCCCGATCGTGCCGTGCCCGCACATCGGCAGCAGACCGGAGACCTCGATGTAGAGGACCCCGAAGTCGGCGTCGGGCCGCGTCGGCGGCTGCAGGATGCTCCCGCTCATCGCGGAGTGCCCGCGCGGCTCACGCATGAGGAACGTGCGCAGGTCGTCGCGGTGCTCCTGCACGTAGAGGCGCTTCTCGTTCATGGTGGCGCCGGGAATCACCCCGACCCCGCCCGTGACGACCCTGGTCGGCATCCCCTCGGTGTGGGAGTCGACGGCGGAGATGACTCGTGATGCTCGCATGTCAGTTGACCTCAGGCTGTGGAATGGAAGGTGCGACCCTACTGGAGGGCGACGAGCGCGTCGAGGGCGCGCTGCGTGTCGGCGCGCACCTGCACCTCCATCGCGGGCGTGAGCGCGGCGCGCGGCGGACGGCAGGGCCCGCCGTTGCGGCCGACCATGTCCATCCCGAGCTTGATGGCCTGCACGAACTCCGGGCGCGAGTCCCAGCGGAATGCCGCGATGAGGCTCTTGTAGATCTCTCGCGCCTCGACGTAGCGGCCAGCGGCCATGTGGTCGTAGATCGCGACCGCCTCCGCGGGGAACACGTTGGGGTAGCCCGCGAACCAGCCCGTCGCGCCGTCGATCATGAGCTCGAAGAGCACGTCGTCGCTGCCGGCGATGACGTCGATGCTCGAGCCGGCGGCCTCGCAGGCCTCCTGGATCTCGAAGGCGCGTCGCACGTCGCCAGAGAACTCCTTGACGGCGACGATGCCGTCGATCTTCGCGATCTCGGCGACGAGACGCGGCGTGATGTCGACCTTCGTGTCGAGCGGGTTGTTGTAGATCATGACGGGGAGCCCGACCTCGGCGACCTTAGCGAAGTGCTCGACGACGTCGGCGTCCGCCGAGCGGTACATCGTCGGCGGGAGGCAGAGCACACCGTGGGCTCCGTCTTCCTTCGCGAGCTGAGTCCAGTGCTGCGCCTGGTGCCACCCGGGCCCGTGCACGCCCGCGACGACGATGCCGCGGTCGCCGACGGTCTCGACAGCCACCTGCACGACCTTGCGGCGCTCCTCGTCGGTGAGGGATGAGTACTCGCCGAGCGAGCCGTTGGGCCCAACACCCCGGCAGCCGTTCTCGATGAGCCAGTTGCAGTGCTCGGCGTAGGCGTCGTAGTCGACGGCGAGACCGGCGGGCGCCGAGGCGTCCTCCTTGTAGGGGAGGGCCGTCGCGACGACGACGCCGCCGAGGTCGAGGTGCGTGGAAGCTGTTTCGGTCATGGGTCTTGCCTTCCTGTCAGGGGGTGCTGCTCTTCTGAGATGCCTGCCAGCTCTGCGAGCCGGATGGGGGTCTGGATGGGGCGGCGGTCGACGATGCCCTCGTCGAGTTCGCCGGTCGAACCGGTCGCCGCCTGCAGCAGCTCCTCGGCGCTGCGGCCGCAGATGCGCGCCTGGCAGATGCCGAGGCCCGCGCGGGTGGCGAGCTTCTGGGAGCGCAGGCTGCGTGAGCCGGTGGCGGCCGCCTTGCCGCGGAGCTGGCCTGCGGTGACTTCCTCGCAGCGGCACACGATCGTGTCGTCACGAAGCCAGTCCTGCCAGCCTGGCCGCACCCCGTGGGCGGCGTCGATGCGGGCGGCGAACGCGCCGAAGACGGCGCGCTTGCGCTGCGCGTCGCTGACCTGCGGGGCTCGAGCGGCGCCGCCGGCGGCGCAGTGCCCCGCGACGCGTCCCTCGGCAAGCGAGAGGTCGACGCCCCCGATGCCGGTCACCTCCCCGGCCGCGTAGACGCCTGCCGCGCTCGTCGCGCAGGACTCGTCGATGACCACGAATCTGTCGTCGCTCAGCGCGCATCCGGCCGCGATGGCGACCTCGAGGCGGGGCGTGAACCCGTGCGTGACGCACACGGAGTCGCAGGCCACCTGCCGCTCACTGCCGGGGATCGGCCGCCACTGGGCGTCGATTCTGGCGATCGTCACGCGCTCGACTCGGCCATCGCCGTGCGCCTCCACGACGGCCTCGCCGACGCGGTACGGGATGCGGTGACGCAGCTGACCTGCCACGTAGCCGAAGAGCTCGCTCACCTTGCCCGGCGCACCGGCCAGCTGCCACGGCTTGGGCAGCCAGCCGGAGGCGAGACGCGGGATGCGGTTGGCTTCGACGACCTCGATGACGCGCGAACCCACCTGCGCGAGCGACGCAGCGACGGGCAGGAGGAACGGGCCGGCACCCGCGACGACGACGTTGCCGCCGACCGCGATGCGCTCGCTCTTCGCGAAGGCCTGGGCAGCCCCGCCAGTGAAGACGCCGGGCAGATCCCAACCCGGGAAGGGGAGCGTGCGGTCGTGCGCCCCGGTCGCGATGACGATGGCGTCCGGCCTGAGCGTCGACGGTACGCGCGTCGCCGCGTCGGCGGGGCCGGTGAGGAGCTGCAGCGTCGGGATGCCGAGGTCGGGGCCCCGACCGGCCGCAGTCGGCGCATCCACAGCCCACACGCTCGTCTCGGCGAGCACGGCGATGTCGGGGTTCGAGCGGACTCGACGCTCGAGGTCCTGGTACGTCGACCAGCCGTGGTGCATCGCTGCCTGACCGTGGCCGTCGCGCTCGTCCGGCAGGTGGCGCCAGTACTGGCCACCGAGCTCACGACTCGACTCGACGAGCGTCACGCGTGCGCCGTGCTCCGCCGCGGCCACTGCGGCCGCGAGACCGGCCGGTCCCCCGCCGACGACGGCGACGTGGCGCCGTTCTCGCTGCGTCGAGGTCATTGGGAGCTCACCTCGTCCCCGTCGCACGCGCCTCGCTGACAGGCGCGCACATCCGGAACACCGTCGACGGTGACGAGGCAGTCAAAGCACACGCCGATGCCGCAGAACAGTCCGCGGGGCCTGCCCGCGACCGCCGTCTCGCGCCAGGCGACGCGGCCGGAGCCGAGGAGGACACCCGCGATGCTCTGCCCCGCGATGCCCTCGACGGGCTCGCCGTCGACCGTGATGCGGACGGGCCTCTCGACCCCATCGCGCCGGACTGGACGTTCGCTCATGCGACGGCCTCCAACTCGGCGGCGAGGGCCTGTCGAGACGGAGCGAAGTGGGCGGCGTCGATGTGCGTCGGCTTCCCATCCATGAGGTCGCCGATGAGCGTGGCCGTCGGCAACGAGAGGCCGATGCCGGCCCCCTCGTGGCCCGTCGCGTGCCACAGGCCCGGGAGGCGTGGATCGGCGCCGATGAGCGGCAGATGGTCGGGCATGTACGGGCGGAACCCCGAGTAGCTGCGGATGATCGCCGTCTCGGCGAGGAACGGGAAGATCGACATGGCCTTCCTCGCGAGCTCGCTCAGCACGTTGGCGCGGAACGCGTCGTCGAAGCCGACCTGCTCGCGACTCGAGCCGATGAGCACCGTGCCACCTGGCGTCGACTCGACGACGCTCGAGGTCATGAGGGCGACGTCACCGGAACCGACGGCACCGACGTAGTCGGCGTCGTACACCTTGTGGAACACCCGCTGCGGCATCTTCGCAGTGACCAGCACAACCCCTCGACGCGGGCGCACCGGCAACGGCATGCCGAGAACGGCCGACACGTCACCCGACCAGGGACCCGCCGCGACGACGACGTCGTTGCCGCGCACATCCCCCGCGGTCGTCCGCACGCCCACGAGCCTGCCGCCGTCGCGGAGGGCTCCCGTCACCTCGTGGTGCTCCAGGATGCTCGCCCCACGCAGGCGCGCGAGGGCCACGAGCGCCTCGGTCGCGATGGTCGGCTGCACCTGGCTGTCCCCCGGATACCAGACGGCTGCGGTCATCCGATCGGTGAGCCACGGCTCGAGTCGACGCGCCTCTGCGAGCGTGACCGGCTCGGCAGCGATGTCCGCCTCGCGCTGCATGGTCGCGAAATCGAGGAGCGCGGACGCTCCCCCGTCGGTCGTCGCGACGACGAGGCCGCCCTTGGCCTCGAACTCGATGTCGGGGAAGTCGTCGCCGAGCTCGTCGCGGAAGGTGTTCGCAAGCCTGGACCAGGCCGCATTCGCGAGCTTGGAGAGCTCCAGCTCCGCCCCGGGGCCCTTGTCCGAGACGAGCAGATTGCCCTCGCAGTGCGCACTGGTGCCGCTCGCGACTCGCCCGCGCTCGACGAGCGCCACCCGGCGACCTCGGCCGGCGAGCTCAGCCGCGCACGCCGCGCCGATGATGCCGCCACCGATCACGACGACGTCGTAGCTGCTCATCCCGCACCTCCTGTCAGTAATATGTCACACACCAGTTGCCCTCGCAAGCCTGGCCCGCCCCTCGCGCGGGACGGGCCAGATGGCGGTCAGCCCAGGTAGGCCTCGATGACCGCCTTGTCCTTCGCGAGGTCGGACGCGAGGCCGGAGAGCGTCACGTGCCCGTGCTCGATGACGTACGCACGGTGCGCGACCTTCAACGCCGCACGCGCGTTCTGCTCGACAAGCAGCACCGTGGCACCACGCTCGTTGATGCGCCCGATCAGCTCCATCACCTGCTTCACGACAAGCGGCGCCAGTCCCATCGACGGCTCGTCGAGCAGCATGAGCTTCGGTCCACCGACGTACGCGCGCGCAATGGCGACCATCTGCTGCTCACCACCCGACAGGGTTCCGCCCTGCTGCGTGCGCCGCTCGAGCAGGCGCGGCATGAGCTCGTAGCACTCCTCGACACGATCGGCCACGACCTTCGGGTCCTTGACCTGGTACCCGCCGAGCAGCAGGTTCTCGTGCACCGACATGGTCGAGAAGATGCGGCGCCCCTCAGGCACGTGGATGAGCCCGTCGCGCACGAGGTCCCACGGCTTGGCGCTCGAGATGTCCTTGCCGCGCCAGGTGATCGTGCCGCTCTTCGCCCTGGCCAGACCAGAGAGCATCGTGAGCGTGCTCGTCTTGCCCGCACCGTTGTTGCCGAGCAGCGAGACGACCTCGCCCTCGTTCACCTCGATCGACAGCCCCCGCAGCGCCTGCACGCGCCCGTAGAAGAGGTCGACGTCCTTCACCTCGAGTTCAGCGCTCATGACCGTTCCTCCTCCGCAGAGCCCTGCTCCGCGATGTTCTCTTCGTCGATCCGGTCGCGGAGCGTGCGTGGCCGTTCAGGAGCGTCGAGCTGCTCCTCGCCGACCTCCTCCGCGACCTCGTCCTCCGGATCCTCGACCCCCAGGTACGCCTCGATGACCCTCGGGTCGTTCTTTACGTCCTCCGGCAGGCCATCCGCGATTTCACGGCCGAAGTTGAGCACGATCACGCGCTCCGAGATCTCCATCACGAGCCCCATGTCGTGCTCGATGAGCACGATGCCGACCCCCAGGTCCCTGATCTTGCGGATGAGCGAGATCAGCTCCTGCTTCTCGTTGTGATTGAGGCCGGCCGCGGGCTCGTCGAGCAGCAGCAGCTTGGGCTGCGTGGCCAGCGCGCGGGCGATCTCCACACGCCGCTGCTCGCCATAGGGCAGCTGCGACGCGAGCAGGTCGTCGTCCAGCGAGTAGCCGACGAAGTCGAGCCAGCCACGCGCATCCTCGAGCGCCTGCGCCTCGATCTTCCTGTAGCCGATCGTGTGCAGCATCGTCTGGAACACGTTCTGTCGGATGCGCGCATGCATCGCCGTCTTCACGTTGTCGATGACGGACATGTCGCGGAACATGCGCACGTTCTGGAACGTGCGGCTCAGCCCGAGGCGCGTGATCGTCGACGGCTGCTTGCGCATGATGTCGACGCCGTCGAACGTGATCGTGCCCGACGTCGGCCGGTAGAACCCCGTGATGCAGTTGAACGCGCTTGTCTTGCCAGCGCCGTTCGGGCCGATCACCGAGATGATCTCGCCCGCGTACGCGTCGAACGACGTGCCGTCGACGGCCTTCACCCCGCCGAACTGCAGGCGCAGGTCGCGGACGGACAGCAGCGGCTCCCCGGAGTGCGCCCGCCTGAACTCCTCGGCGACCGCGGTCACCGACTCCGTCTTCGGCACATCGATCGGCGCGGTCCCGTAGACCTCACCCGTGCCCGAACCCTGGCTCATGCCTGCTCCTTCGAGAGGTCGATGTTGGCGTCCGGCGCCTCATGGGCCGAGAACCCGTCCTTGGGAGACGGCGGCTCGCCCTTGGCGCGCGACTTGAGGAACGGCAGGATCGCCGTCGCCGGCCAGATGCCCTGCGGCCGGAAGATCATCATGACCACCAGCAGCACGCCGAAGACGAGGAAGCGCCAGTCGGAGAAGTCGCGGAGGATCTCGGGCAGCAGCGAGACGAGCAGCGCACCCACGATGACGCCGGGGATGGACCCCATGCCGCCGAGCACGACCGCCATGAGCAGCAGGGCCGAGTTCAGGAACACGAACGACGTCGGGCTGATGGCCGTCTGGTGCGCTGCCATGAGCACGCCGGCGAGCCCGCCGAACACCGCGCCGAGCACGTACGCGCCGAGCTTCGTCGTGTACGTGTTGACGCCCATCGCCTCGGCTGCGTCCTCGTCGTCCTTGATCGCGCGCCAGGCGCGCCCCATCTTCCCCTTGCCCAGACGGGAGGCTGCGATGATCGCGGCACCTCCCGCGATGATGACGCAGAGGAAGTACAGGAGGATCTTGCCGTTGAACTCGATACCGCCGATCGTGAGGCCGTCGGCGAACGACCAGCCGAAGAACTCGAACGTGTCGATGCCGGAGATGCCGGATGGGCCGCCCGTGACCTCGAGGTTGTTGGCCGTGAGTCGGATGATCTCGCCGAAGCCGAGCGTGACGATCGCGAGGTAGTCGCTGCGCAGGCGCAGCGTCGGCCCGCCGATGATGAGCCCGGCGAGGATGCACGCCACGATGACGAACGGGATCGTCGCGATGAGCGGCATGTCCAGCAGCGTGTTGAGCACGCCAGCCGTGTACGCGCCCACCGCGAAGAAGGCGTAGTAGCCGAGGTCGAGGAGGCCCGCGTAGCCGACGACGATATTGAGGCCCATCGCGAGCATGATGTAGATCATCGCCGAGGTGCCGATGGAGATGACGTACGGCGTCGCGTTGATGAACGGCAGCAGGAACGCGAAGAGGAACAGCACGAGCCCCACGAGGTTCATGAAGGTCTTCGGGTTCCGGATGCCGGTGCGCGGTGTCGGCCGCTCGACGGTGGGCGCAGGCGCCTGGAGTCTGATGTCGGTCATGGGGTCACATCCGTTCCACGACGCGGGCACCGAGAATGCCGGTCGGTCTGAAGGACAGGAAGAGGATCAGGCACGCGAACGAGAACACGTCACGCCACTCCCCGCCGAGCCAGTGGGTGCCGAACGCTTCGAGCAGGCCGAGCACGAGGCCCCCGAGCATGGCGCCGTAGAGGTTTCCGATACCGCCGATGACGGCGGCCGTGAACGCCTTCAACCCGATGACGAAGCCGGCGAGGAAGTCGATGGTGCCGTAGTAGGCGCCAGCCATGACCCCGGCGGCGCCCGCGAGCGCGGAGCCGATGAAGAACGTGCGCGAGATGACCTTGTTGACGTTGACGCCCATGAGCTGGGCTGCCGTGGGGTCGAGCGCGATGGCGCGCATGGCCCGCCCGTCGCGGGAGCGCATGATGTAGGTGTTGAGGCCGAACATGAGGGCGGCCGCGACGAGCATCATGACGATCTGCGGCATCGTGATGCGGCCGCCGAGCAGGTCGAGCGTCTCGCCCTCGAGACGCGTCGGGTACACCTTGGGGTCCGGCCCGAAGATCTGGCGCACGCCGTACTCGAGGATGAACGACATGCCGACCGCGGTGATGAGCACGGCGAGTCTGGGGCTCGAGCGCAGCGGGCGGTAGGCCACCCGCTCGATCGTCACGCCGAGGATGCCGGTGAAGATCATCGCGAGCAGCATGACGAGCAGGATCGAGAGGATGCCGCCCCCGGCGAGGCCGGAGAAGGCCGAGAAGATCGTGAGGCCGGCGAACGCGCCGACCATGTAGACGTCGCCGTGCGCGAAGTTGAGCAGCTTGATGATGCCGTACACCATGCTGTACCCGAGCGCGACGAGCGCGTAGAAGGATCCGACGAAGAGCCCGTCGATGATGAGTTGAATCACAGTGGTTCCTGACTGCAGAAGCGGGCGGGGAGTTCCCTCCCCGCCCGCCGTGGCTGACTAGCTCTTCAGGTCATCCTCGAGGATGAAGGTGCCGTCGGGTCCGACGGTGACGATGGCGAATCCGCCCTCGGTCAGCGTTCCCTCTTCCGTGAAGGTGAGGGGGCCGGAGAAGATGTCGAAGCCGTCGAGCGCGTTGAGCGCCTCGATGACCGCGGGTCCCTCAGTGCTTCCTGCATCCTCGATCGCCTGGGCGACGACGCGGACGGCGTCGTAGCTCTGCGTCGAGTACGGGCCGGGAGCCGCGCCGAACTTCTCCGTGTAGGCGTCGATCCACTCGGTTGCACCCTCGAGCATGTCGGGGGTCTGCGTGAACGTGCCGAGCACACCCTCGGACGAGCTGCCCGCGATCTCAGCGAACTTCGCGTCGACCGAGCCGTCGGCGACCATGATCTTGCCGGTGTAGCCAGCGGCACGCAGCTGCTGCGTGATCAGGCCACCCTCCTGGTAGTAGCCGGTCCAGTACATCATGTCCGGGTTCGCCGAGACGACCTTGTTGACGTTGGCCGCGTAGTCGGATTCGCCCGCATTGACGGACTCCTCGAGGACGACCTCGATGCCGAGCTCCTTGGCCTGCTCGGAGGCGGACTTCGCGAGGTCCGTCGAGTAGTCGGTGTTGTCATCGACGAGCGCGAGCGTCTTGACACCCTGCTTCTCGGCGTACTTGAGCATGGCCTGGGCCTGCTGCGTGCCGGTGCCGTTGATGAGGAACACGTTGTCGAGGCCGGCCGCGACGAGCTGGTTCGAGTTGGCGGCCGGGATCACCATGGGGATCTCCGCCGTGTTGAAGATCGGGAGCGTCGGGAGCGTCGCGCCCGAGCAGTAGCCGCCCACGGAGGCGACGACGCCGTCGGTGACGAGCTTGTTCGCCGCGGCGGTCGCGCTGGTCGCGTCGCAGGCGTCATCGGCGGTGACGAGCTCGAGCTGGCGGCCGAGGACGCCGCCGGCTTCGTTGAGCTCATCGATCGCCATCTTCGCGCCGTTCTCCATGTACGGGCCGAAGGCGGATTCCGATCCCGAGAAGGGGGCCGCGAGTCCGAGCTTGATCGGTCCATCCTCGGAGGCGGTGTCACCGCCTCCGGCGACACCTCCGGAGCATCCGGTCAGAGCCAGTGCGGCAGTTGCGAGGAGGGCTCCTGGGAGGAGCACCCGCTTCCAGAGGCCAGCACCCCGAGGGCTGGTGGAACGACGTGCAGTCATGGTGAGTTCCTTCCGAACAGACGTCAGAATCGCCGGACCATCTCCGGTGATGGGATGTCACACATTACTGTTCGGCGGACGCCCGCAGTAGACCCTTCAACACCCTTGAAACACAGTTGTTACAAAGTGTTTCGCTAGGTGCAGGGCTTGCTAAGCCTCTTCAGGTAGGCCTGCCCACCAGCCGACGACGTGGCCGATGTGGCGGTGCATGAGCTCAGCAGCCTCATCCGCCTTGCCAGCCTCGAGCAGCACGAGGAGGTCCGCATGCTCGCGCGCCGAAGCGGCGAGCTCCTCGGACCCGAGCATCTCCGTGAGGCCCGTGAGCCTCGTCTGCCGCCGCAGCGCCGTGACGATCGACACGAGCCGATCGTTGCCGGACAGACTGAGCAGCCGCTCGTGGAACTCGATGTCGACGGCGAGATACAGGGGCAGGTCACCCGCAGCCGAGGCGACGTCGATCCGCGTCGCGAGGTCGCGCAGCTCAGTCCGAGGCGCGACAGGGAAATCGGCGGCGAGCTCCCGGACGACAGGCACCTCGAGCATCTGCCTGACCTCGACGATCTGCCGCAGGTCCTCCACCGAGACGTGCGTGACGCGGAAGCCCTTGTTGCGGACGGGTTCGACGAAGCCGAGCTTCTCGAGGTTCAGCATCGCCTCTCGCACGGGGGTGGCCGACACCTCGAACCGGGCCGCGAGCGCAGGCACGGAGACGAGGGTTCCAGCCGCCAGCCCACCGGACACGATGGCCGCGGCAACCGAGTCCTCGATCGTGGCACGCAGATTCGACTGCTGCGCCGCCGGCCTGAAGTCCAACGCGTCGATCATGGGCACCCCGTTCATCGAGCTCACTCTGGTCGGAAGCGTAAGCACACCTCAGCGGTGCTCATCACGCACACTCAATAATGTGTCACATGGGCTGAAATTGCTCGATCAGAACCTGATCGAGTACGGATCCTCGCCCGAATCCGGCTCGCCACGCCCGAGCCGCTCCGCGGACTGCGCGAGTCCCGTCTCTCGGATGAGGCCCATCCCCAACGCACTCGGCTCAGGAGACGGGCGCCTGACGGCATCCTCAAAGATCTCGAAATCGCGGCGAGACAGCTCCAGCCAGCCAGCACGCAGTCGCTCACCCCAGTACTTGTCGTTGCGCGTCAGGTCGAGGAGTTCCCGAAGCGGGCGGATGGGCGCGGGGCGCGCCTCGCGCATCCACTGCACCTCTCGGCGCCACGGCGACGAGCCCCGACCGCCGGCACGGTACGGCTCCTCGTCGAGCACGTACCCGGCCTGCACCACGCTGCGCATGGGCTCGCCGTCAGGGTTGACCTCCCGCGGGCAGTAGATGACGACGCCGTCGGAGACCCCCATCTGCTCGACCCCCTCGAGCGCACCCCACGGAGCCTGCACGAAGCCGCCCTCGACCATCGCGAGGGCACGATCGAAGGGCTGCACGACGAGCCAGTAGCGGATGGCCATGGGAACGACGCCCGGCAGGGGTTGAGGCTAGGGCCAGAGGCCGAGGTGACCGATAGCAGTCCGCAGCACCTGGCCGCGTCCGCCCTCTAGCTCCTCGAGAAGATCGGGGTCGAGTGCCTGCTGCGGCGTCAGCCACGTGATCTCGAGCGCATCCTGGCGCGGGTTGCACTCCCCCGCGACGGGCACGATGAACTCGAGCGCGACCGCGTGCTGCCGCGAATCGAACAGACCGGAGCCGGGCATCGGAGAGAACTCGGCGACCGTGAACGGCGCGAGCGCCTGCGGCAGCGCAGGGAACGCCATCGTGCCGAGGTCCTTCTCCAGGTGCCGCAGCAGCGCATCCCGGATCGACTCGCCGTACTGCACCCGCCCCGACACGAACGAGCGCGTCATGACGCCCTCGTTGTCCGCGCGCAGCAGCACACCGAGATGCTCGACCTTCCCCGCGGCGTCGACACGCACCGGGATGGCCTCGACATACAGCATCGGCACGCGACGCCTGACGAGCGCGAGCTCGTCGTCGTTCATCCAGCCGGACTCAGGATCAGGAGTGCGCACCGTCATGACCCCATTGTGGACCATGTATGTTTCCCGGGTGAGCACTGCATCCACAGGTATCGACCCCACGACACTCCTCTGGCGCGGCGGCGACGCCGAGACGGCGGCCACGAGCAGGGTTCCTCTGGTCGTGGGCCTGCACGGATACGGCGCGGACGGCACCGACATCCTGAGCCTCACCGGCCAGCTGCCGCAGGGCTACCGCTACGTCTCGGTGCCTGCCCCGCACATCCAACCGGAGGGCGGGCGCGAATGGTTCCCGTTGCGTTTCGCCGACCCGATGACCGGGGAAGTCGCCGTGGATACCGACGCGCAGCTGAGCCTCGAGCGCGGTGCGAACGACGCGGCATCAGCGCTGCTCGAGCTGCTCGACGGGCTCGGCGTCTTCACCTCAGGCGTGCCGATCGCCCTGCTCGGCTACTCGCAGGGCAGCATCGTCGCCATGCAGGCGCTCCGTCAGCGACCGGGCTCGTTCGCGGGCGCACTCCTCATCTCCGGGCTCGTCGCCGTCGGCACGCTGCCGGGGGATGCCGAGCTCGCCCAGACGCGTCCGCCCGTCTTCTGGGGGCGCGGCGACGCCGACACCGTCATCCCCGCTCTCGCCGTCGAGCACACGGCGGCATGGCTCGAGGCCCACGCCGACGTCCAGAAGTACGTCGAGGCGGGCCTCGGTCACGCCGTGTCCGAGACGGAGCTGCCGCTCATGGCGGCGTTCCTCGAGCGGGTGCTCGAGTAGCTCTCGTCTCAGGCCGTTCTCGCTAGTCGTTCGGGATGAGCAGCCAGAGCGCCAGGTAGATGATGACCTGCGGGCCCGGGATGAGGACCGACAGGACGGTGAGCAGGCGGACGACGAACGGCGACCAGCCGAAACGCTGCGCGATACCCGCGCAGACACCGGCGATCATGCGGCCCCGGCGGGGACGGACAAGACGCTTCATGTGAGATCACTCCTTCAGAATGTGGTGCGTCCAGCTTCGCCCATCACGGCTGAATGATCGTCCTCCGTGGGGTTGATCCCGTCCTCCTGGAGGCTGATGTCGGTGGTGTGTGGTTCTGTAGTCCCCATGCCGAAATCGACCGCGCTGGATGCGTTCTCACCCGCCACGCGGGAGTGGTTCCAAGGCGCCTTCGTCGGCCCCACTGCCGTGCAGGACGCATCCTGGCGCGAGATCGCCGACGGGCATCACACGCTTGTCGTGGCGCCGACCGGTTCGGGCAAGACGCTCAGCGCGTTCCTCTGGGCGATCGACCAGCTGGCCGCCGAGCGCGGGGCGCAGAGCTCGGAGCCGAACGCCGAGCGTCGCACCCGAGTCGTGTACCTGTCGCCCCTCAAGGCCCTCGGCGTCGACGTCGAACGCAACCTGCACTCGCCGCTCGTCGGCATCACACAGACGGCGAGGCGGCTCGGGGCCGTCGCTCCCGACATCCGCGTCGGCGTGCGCTCCGGCGACACGAGCCCCGCCGAGCGCAGGCAGCAGCTGCGCAACCCTCCTGACATCCTCATCACGACGCCAGAGTCGCTCTACCTCATGCTCACCTCTCAGGCGCGGAAGACGCTCACCGGCGTGACCACAATCATCATCGACGAGGTGCACGCCGTCGCCTCGAGCAAGCGCGGTGCCCACATGGCGCTGACGCTCGAGCGGCTCGATGCCCTCCTCGACAAGCCGGCGCAGCGAATCGGACTCTCGGCGACCGTCCGCCCGCTCGACGAGATGTCGCGTTTCCTCGCAGGCAACGCTCCCGTCAAGGTGGTGGCGCCCCCGAGCACGAAGACCTTCAAGCTGGAGGTGCGCGTCCCGGTCGAAGACCTGAGCGACATCGGCATGACGCGGGCGGGGGCCGCCACCCCGACCGCGGCCGACGCGTCCGGTGCCGTCGACGACGCCGACCCGTTCGCTGACTTCGAAGCGGGCGCCGCCGCGGGGACCCTGCGGGATCCGAAGGTCGACGCAGAAGAGAGCGGCTCGGTGTGGCCGCACATCGAAGAGTCCATCGCCGACCTCGTCGAGTCGCACCGCTCCACGATCGTGTTCGTCAACTCTCGGCGACTCGCCGAGCGTCTCACGGCGCGGCTCAACGAGATCGCGGAGGAGCGCGCGGCGGTCGACGCCCCGTCGATCGAGGCCGCCCACGAGAGCGATCCGTACGGTGCCGCGGCGCCCGGCGTGCGCTGGTCCTCCGGCGATCACAGCGCGAAGCCGAAACCCGACCCGAAGCGCCCGCCCGCCGTGTCGATGGGACAGGCAGGCCAGTCCGCCGGCGCCCCGCTGTCGTTTGCGCGCGCCCACCACGGCTCCGTCTCGAAGGAGTCTCGCGCCGAGGTCGAGAACGCGCTCAAGAGCGGCACGCTGCGCTGCGTCGTCGCGACCTCGAGCCTTGAGCTCGGCATCGACATGGGCGACGTCGACCTCGTCGTGCAGGTCGAGTCGCCGCCGTCGGTCGCGAGCGGCCTCCAACGGGTCGGCCGCGCCGGGCACCAGGTCGGAGAGACCTCGGAGGGCACGATCTTCCCCAAGCACCGAGCTGACGTGCTGCACTCCTCCGTGCTCGCCTCCCGCATGGTGACGGGGCAGATCGAGCGGATGCGGGTGCTCGCCAACCCGCTCGACGTGCTCGCCCAGCAGACCATCGCGGCCGCCGCCATCGAGGACCTCGACGTCGAGGAGTGGTTCGACCTCGTCCGCCGTTCGGCCCCGTTCGCGTCGCTGTCCCGCCCCCTGTTCGAGGCGACGCTCGACCTCCTCTCCGGCAAGTACCCGTCCGACCAGTTCTCCGAGCTGCGGCCCCGCCTCGTGTGGGACCGCGACCTCGGGCGCCTCACCGGCCGACCCGGTGCCGCCCGGCTGGCGGTCACCTCCGGCGGCACCATCCCGGATCGAGGACTCTTCGGCGTCTTCCTCGCGGGATCCGAGGACGCCGACGCGCAGCGCGGGCCGAGGCGCGTCGGCGAGCTCGACGAGGAGATGGTCTACGAATCACGCGTCGGCGACATCTTCGCCCTCGGCGCGACGAGCTGGCGCATCGCCGAGATCACGTTCGACCGTGTCCTCGTGACCCCCGCCTACGGCCAGCCGGGGCGCCTGCCGTTCTGGACCGGGGACGCCCTCGGACGCCCCTCCGAGCTCGGTCAGGCCATCGGCGCCATCACCCGCGAGATCGCCGCCAAGGGGCGCGTGCCGGAGGCGCTCTCCACGCTCATGGACGACAACGCCGTGCAGAACGCCGTCGCCTACGTCCGCGAGCAGCAGGACGCGACGGGGCAGGTGCCGAGCGACCACACGCTCATCGTCGAACGCACTCGGGACGAGCTCGGCGACTGGCGCATCATCCTGCACTCTCCGTACGGCTCCCCCGTGCACTCGCCCTGGGGGCTCATCGTCGCCGCGCGCATCCGCGACCAGTACGGACTCGACGGCGGAGTCGTCGCGAGCGATGACGGCATCATCGTTCGCATCCCCGAAGGCGACGCCGAACCGCCCGGGGCCGAGCTGTTCGCACTCGAAGCCGACGAGATCGAGCAGATCGTGGCACGCGAGGTGGGCGGCTCCGCGCTCTTCGCCTCGCGCTTCCGCGAGGCCGCGGCCCGAGCGCTGCTGCTTCCGCGCCTCAACCCCGGCAAGCGCTCCCCGCTGTGGCAGCAGCGACAGAAGGCGGCGCAGCTGCTCGACGTCGCCAAGCAGTACCCGACGTTCCCGATCATCCTCGAAGCCGTGCGAGAGGTCCTGCACGACGTCTACGATCTCGATGCGCTCGTCGACCTCGCCAAGCGCATCGCCGGGCGCGAGGTACGCCTCGTCGACGTCACGACCGAGCAGGCCTCTCCGTTCGCGCGAACGCTGCTGTTCGGCTACGTCGGCGCGTTCATGTACGAGGGCGACAGCCCGCTCGCGGAGCGCCGCGCGGCCGCGCTGGCCCTCGACACGAGCCTCCTCGCCGACCTGCTCGGCCGCGTCGAGCTGCGCGAGCTCCTCGACGCGAACGTCATCGCCAGACTCGAGGCAGAGCTGCAGCGCACGGCACCGGACAGGCGGGCCCGCGATGCTGAAGGCGTCGCCGACCTGCTGCGCGTGCTCGGACCGATCAGTGTCGAGGAGATCGCCGAGCGTCTGCTCGGCGACGATGCCCAAGGCACCGACGATGTCGAGGAGCCGGACGGCGGGCACGAGCGAGACGGAGACAGGGCGGAGCGCGAGGCGGCCGCCGAGGCGCGCCCCGGCGCGAGCATCGAGGTCGCGGAGCAGTACGCGGCTGAGCTCGTCAGCGCCAAGCGCGCCCTGCGCGTGCGCATCGCCGGCGTCGAGCGCATCGCCGCGATCGAGGACGCCAGCAGGCTCCGCGACGCGCTCGGGGTAGCGCTGCCGATCGGCGTTCCCGTCGCCTTCATCGACCCGGTCGACGACCCGGTCGGCGACCTCGTCTCCCGCTACGCGCGCTCGCACGGGCCATTCTCCGTCGCCGAGGTCGCGGAGCGCTACGGCACCGGGCAAGCCGTCGTGCGCGAGGCCCTCACCCGTCTCGAGCTGGCGCGCCGCGTCGTCGAGGGCGAGTTCCGCCCAGACCGCGAGGGCTCCGAGTGGGTCGACGAGACCGTGCTCAAGCGACTCCGCGCCCGCTCCCTCGCCGCGCTCCGCAGCGAGATCGAGCCGGTCGACCACTCCGCGTTCGCCAGGTTCCTTCCCGCCTGGCAGCACGTCGGCGGCGATCTGCGCGGCATCGACGGCCTCATCACCGTCATCGACCAGCTCGCGGGCGTGCCCGTCCCCGCATCGGCGCTCGAGACGCTCATCCTGCCCGCCAGGGTTCGCGACTACCACCCGAGCATGCTCGACGAGCTCACGACCGCGGGCGAGGTCCTGTGGCGCGGGCACGGCGCGATCGGCTCGAGTGACGGCTGGATCAGCCTGCACCTCGCCGACACTGCGCACCTCACGCTTCCCGACCAGCCAGAGGGCGAGCCGGATGCGCGCGGCAGGCACCTCCTCGACGCGCTCGCCGGCTCCGGCCCCGGTTTCTTCCCCCAGCTGTCGAGGCACGTGCGCCTGATGCTCGAACCCGAGTCAGTCAGCGACCGCGAGCTCTCCGACGCGCTCTGGGCGCTCGTCTGGCAGGGGCGCGTGACCAACGACACGCTTGCACCCCTGCGCGCGCTGCTCTCTGGCGGGCCGGGGGCGGCGAGCACCTCGGCGCACCGCGCCCCGAGCCGCGCCGCCCGCGGCAGGCTCTACCGCGGCCGTGTCGCCATGGCACCCAGCGACTCCGCCGGCAGCCCCACCGCATCCGCCTTCGCATCGCAGCGCCCCGCCCCATCGCAGCCCCACACGAGCGGACGCTGGACGCTCGGGCTGAACGGAGTCAGCGATGCGACCGAGCGCGGCCTCGCCATCGGGGACCTGCTGCTCGACCGCTACGGCATCGTGACCCGGGGCAGCGTCATGGCGGAGGAGATCCTCGGCGGTTTTGCGCTCGTGTACCGCGTCCTGGCGCGCTTCGAGGAGTCTGGCAAGGCCCGGCGAGGCTACTTCATCGAGAAGCTCGGCGCCGCCCAGTTCTCGACCGTTGGCGCCGTCGACCGCCTGCGCGGTTTCACGCACGAGCTCGACGCGGAGAAGCGGTTCGAGACGCTGACGCTCGCCGCCACCGATCCAGCGAACCCATACGGCGCCGCCCTCGCGTGGCCCGACGCCGAGGAGTCGCAGACCAAGCACCGGCCAGGCAGGAAGGCCGGTGGGCTCGTCACGATGGTCGACGGTGAGCTCGCACTGTACGTCGAGCGCGGTGGCAAGACGCTCCTCACCTTCACCGACTCCGACGAGGTGCTTCGGGCGGCGGCGAGGTCGCTCGCCGAGACGATCCGGCGGGCGCGCATCCCGAACCTCGTGATCGAACGCGTCGACGGCACCTTCGTGCTCGAGACGCCCCTCGCGAGCATGCTGCAGGAAGGCGGGTTCTCGCTCACCACCCGCGGCCTGCGGATGCGCGGGAACTGAACACACCAACGATGAGAGGAAACGAATTGGCAGCAGCACGCGGACGACGAGGCAACAGGACCGGCGGCACCGAGGCGAGAATCGAGGCACCGTTCCTGCCGGAACTCGACGAGGCGCGTGCCGTGGACTTCGCGACAGCGCGGGTACACGAGCTGCAGCACTTCGTCGACGTGCAGGGTGAGGAGATCGACGCCGCCGGCGTGACCTTCTCCGAGTGCCGCATCGAGGGGCTCACCGCCCGCAGGCTCCTGCTCCACTCGGGCCGGGTGAGCGAGTGCGTGCTGGAGCGCGTCGAGGTGCCCGTCGTGGAGGGACAGCGCCAGTCGTTCCGCTCCGTCTCGTGGACGGCCTCGCGACTCGGCTCGGCCGACCTCCACGAGAGCGACTTCCAGAATGTCGAGTTCCGCGACGATCGTCTCGGCTACGTGAATCTGCGAGGGGCCACCCTCACCGACGTGCGGTTCGCGGACTGCGCGTTCGACGAGATCGACCTGGGCGGTGCCACGGCGAAGCGTGTCGCGTTCACGGAGAGCCGCACCGGCATCCTCGACGTCACGGGCGCACGCCTCGAGCACGTCGACCTGCGCGGCCTCGAGTTCTCAACCATCACGGGCCTCGAAGGGCTCCGCGGCGTCACGGTGACGCCCTCGCAGCTCGAGGCGCTCGCTCCCCACCTCGCGGCGCACCTCGGCATCGAGGTGCGTGATGCCCGAAGGTGACACCGTCTACCGCGCGGCGACCCGCCTGAACCGCGCCCTCGCGGGGCGCGAGCTGACCCGCTTCGAGCTGCGGGTTCCGAAGTACGCGGCGCTCGACCTCAGCGGCCTCACCGTCGACGGGGTCGTGCCGCGAGGCAAGCACCTGCTGACGCGCATCGGCGAGCACACCCTGCACACCCACCTCGGTATGGACGGCAGCTGGCAGCTTGTGCAGCTCGGCGCGAAGTGGCCCCGCCCGGACTACCTCGCGAGAGTCGTCCTCGGCACCGCCGCCGGGACCGCTGTCGGCTTCGAGCTGCCGGTTGTCGAGATGCTCGCGCGAGACGACGAGGAGGACGCGGTTGGCCACCTCGGCCCCGACCTGCTCGGCGACAACTGGGATCCGGGCCTCGCCGTGGCGAATCTGCGCCGCGAACCACACGCGGAACTGGCCGGCGCACTCCTCGAGCAGCGAAACCTCGCGGGCCTCGGGAACGTGTACGTGACCGAGCTGCTGTTCCTGCGCGGTCTGCACCCGCACACCCCCGTCTCCGGGGCGGGCGACCTCGACCGGCTCGTCGAGCTCGGCCATAAGCTCATCGTCGCGAACCGAGACCGAGTTGAGCGGACGACGACCGGCGATCTGCGTCCAGGGAAGCGCACGTATGTCTACGGCAGGTACGGCAAGCCGTGCCTGCGCTGCGGCACGCGCATCCGCCGCGGCCTGCAGGGCAGAGAGCGCGTCGCCGCCTGGTGCCCCAGCTGCCAGCCCGCCCCGTGAGGCCCGCACCCGTACCCGCTCCCACTGCTGCGCCCGGGCCCGCTGACCGCAGAGTTGTGGGCATGTGCAGCTCCGCCGAACGCTGACGACGCTTTGCCACAACGCTGATGCCCGCCCGCGCATTCGCCAAGCCGCTCCGCCCGGAGTCGATGCGCGTAGGACGTGAAGGTCTCCAAACCGGTGGCCGGCTCCAGATCGGCCACCGTGAGTCGGACGTGACTCCAGCGCTCACCCTGGATCGCCCGACTGCGTGTGATGTCGAGACGCCACTGGCGCTTGTCCTTCCGATGGCCGTCCCCGTCGTACTCGTACGCGATGCGTGCGCGCAGATCGTCGAGATCGAGGCGCGCGATCTTGCGCTCCCCCGACATGAGCTGGAAGTTCACCGCAGGCTCGGGATACCCGGACTCCACGAGCACAAGACGTGTCACGGTCTCCCACGGCGACTCGACGCCATCCCGAAGCAGACCCGTGGCTGCTCGCAGGCGCGCCGCGCAATGCCTGGACACTCCAGAACCTCGCCGGAACGGATCGCGCCGAGACGCCCCTCGCCCGCGGCGGATTTCGCCCCTTCGGCACGATGACATGCACCGTCGGGTCCCGAAGCAGACGGAGCGGCAGCGGGAGGCCGTAGAGACGTGCCGCTGAGACACCGCCGAACGCTTGAACGGCGGACATGATCGGCAGGTAGCTGCGGTCGTGGTCCCGCATCCGCTCGGCCAGCACCTCGAACTCATCGCGGGAACCGTGGTGGCCGAGCAGGCGATCGATCTCTCTCGGATCGTGCGGGACCTCTGGAACGCGCACACCGTGGAAGGGCCTTCCCTCAGCCCGGTTCCTCAGCCGTCCGCGGGAGACGCCCGCAGCGCGAGCGTCCGCGACGCTGAACGCGAAGTACCGAAGCTCGCTCGGCAAGGGGATGCGCGGCTCGCGTCCCGATGCGCGCCCAGCATCGTCGCGTCGTCGGCTGGCTCTGCTCGCGCCGCTCCTGTCACCTGCATCCACCGCTCGAGGCTATGAGGGATCCGGGCGCCGAGACGAGTGCGCTCACGGGCTGTGGAGAACCGCGGCGGTCAATCCCCGACCAACCGCGTTACCGGACAGAGTTGTGGCGAGGTGTCGCTCTGCGGGGTGGCAGGAGCGTTCTCCCACAACGCTGAGCCTGCCCTGGCCGACGCTGCGCCGAGACAGCGATCCCGCCGTCGGCGCGAGGCCGGCGGCGGGATCGGTGGATGCGGGAGGCGCGAGAGCCTACGCGTAGGGGTTCGGGGTGAGCGTGTACTTCGTGTACAGGTACTCCTCGATGCCCTCGAAACCGCCCTCGCGGCCGATGCCGGACATCTTGACGCCGCCGAACGGGGCCGCCGCGTTGGACAGCACACCGATGTTGAGGCCCATCATGCCCGTCTCGATGCGGTCGATGAGCCGCTGGCCGCGCTTCAGGTCTTCCGTGAACACGTAGGAGACGAGGCCGTACTCGGTGTCGTTGGCGAGGCGGATGGCCTCTTCCTCGTCGGCGAACGTCGTGATCGAGAGGACGGGTCCGAAGATCTCCTCACGGAAGATCTCGCTGGAGGACGGCGTGCGGTTGAGCACGGTCGGCTCGTAGAACGACCCGTCGCCCTCGACGCGCTTGCCGCCGTGGAGCAGCTCGGCACCCGCGGCCACGGCCGAGTCGACGAGCGACGCGACCTTGTCGACGGCCTTGTCCTCGACGAGCGGGCCGATGACGACGCCCTCCTCGGTGCCGCGCCCGATCTTGAACGAGGACACCTTCTCGGTGACGCGGCGCGCGAACTCATCGGCGACGTCCGTGTGCACGAGGATGCGGTTCGCGGCCGTGCAGGCCTGCCCGATGTTGCGGAACTTCGCCGCGATGACGCCTTCGACGGCCTTGTCCAGGTCGGCGTCCTCGAAGACGACGAACGGCGCGTTGCCGCCGAGCTCCATCGACGTGCGCAGCACGTTCTTCGTGGCTTCCTTCATGAGGCCCTGGCCGACCCCGGTCGACCCGGTGAACGAGATCTTGCGGAGGCGCGGGTCGGCGATGATCGGCGACGAGACGGCCGCGGTGCTGCGGGTCGTGATGACGTTCACAACACCCTTGGGCAGGCCGGCCTCTTCGAGGATCTTCACGAAGTAGAGCGTGGTGAGGGGCGTGAGAGATGCGGGCTTCACGACCGAGGTGCAGCCAGCGGCGATCGCCGGCGCGATCTTGCGCGTCGCCATCGCGAGCGGGAAGTTCCACGGCGTGATGAGGAATGCGGGGCCGACGGGGTGCTTCGAGACGATCACGCGCCCCGTGCCCTCCGGCTGCGTGCCGTAGCGGCCGTGCACGCGCACGGCTTCCTCGCTGAACCAGCGCAGGAACTCGCCACCGTAGGTGACCTCGCCCTGCGCCTCGGCGAGGGGCTTGCCCATCTCGAGCGTCATGATGAGCGCCATCTCGTCGCGGCGCTCCTGCAGGATGTCGAAGGCGCGGCGGAGGATCTCGCCGCGCTCACGCGGGGCCATGCGCGCGAAGTCCTCTTGAGCGGCGACAGCCGCGTCGAGCGCCTGGATGCCCTGCTCCGGGTTCGCGTTGGCGATGTGCTTCAGCGCCGTGCCGGTCGACGGGTCGTTGACCGCGAAGGGCTCGTCCGCACCGTCGATCCATTCGCCGCCGATGAACAGCTGGCCGGGGACCTTCGCAAGCAGTTCCGCTTCGTTGGGGTACGTCATAGTGCAAACTCCTCGGTTGTTGGCGGGCTCGAGTGTGGCGGGCTCAAGCGTTCTCCGGGCTCCAACGCTACTCGTGCGGGCTGGGCGCTTCACGAGCAATTCGCCCAGCCCGCAGCACCTGGGCCGTGCATCCGCACAATCAGGCGAGAAGGTCCCTCACCATGGGGATGACCTTCGTTCCGTAGAGCTCGATGGCCTTCATGCTGTGCTCGTGCGGGAGCGTGCCCGCGCTGTACTTGAGGTCGAAGCGCTGGAGTCCGAGCACCTGCACGGTCGCGGCGATCTTGCGTGCGACGGTCTCGGGCGAGCCGACATAGAGCGCGCCACGCTCCCCCGTCTCCTGCACGTACTGCTCGTATTGCATGGGCGACCAGCCGCGCTCCTTGCCGATGCGCATCATCATGGTCCGGTAGTTCAGCCAATGCTCCTCGCGTGCCTGCTCGTCGGTCTCGGCGATGTGGCCGGGCGAGTGCGCACCGATGGGCCCGTTGGGCTGGCCGAACTGCTCGTTGGCTTTCCGGTAGAGGTTGGCGAAGGGCGCGAAGCGCGCCGATTCTCCGCCGATGATCGCAAGCATGAGCGGCATCGAGTACTGGGCGGCGCGAACGACGGACTGCGGTGTTCCGCCGACGGCGGCCCACGTGCGCAGGCGCCCCTCCTCGAGCTGCGGATGCACGGTCACGTCGTTGAGCGCGCCGCGGACGGTGCCGCTCCAGCTGACGGGTCCGCCCGCCGCGATCTTCATGAACAGGTCGAGCTTCTCCTCGAAGAGCACCTCGTAGTCCTGGAGGTTGAGCCCGAAGAGTGGGAAGGACTCGGTGAAGGAGCCGCGGCCGAGCATGACCTCCGCGCGCCCGTTGGAGATGGCGTCCACGGTCGAGAAGCGCTGGAAGACGCGGACGGGATCGTCGGAGCTGAGCACGGTCACGGCACTCCCGAGGCGAATGCGCTCGGTGCGTGCGGCGATGGCTGCGAGCACGGTCTCTGGGGTCGAGATCGCGAAGTCGTCCCTGTGGTGCTCGCCGACCGCGAACGCGTCGATGCCAACCTCTTCGGCGAGGACGCCTTCTTCGATGACATCGCGAATGACCTGGGCGTGCGGGCGCGGATGCCCCTCGAGGTCGTTGGTCGCGTCGCCGAAGGTGTTGAGGCCGAACTCGATCGTGCCGGTCATGGCAGCTCCATCCATTTCAATGCAATTGCATGAACTCTACTGCCGGAAGCCGACGGCCCGAAGCTCTGCGGGGCACAAAAAAGCGCCGCCCCGGGGGAACACGGCATCCCCGAGGCGGCGCGGCTTGTGGTCGACTGCCGCGCTGCGTGCCCGTCTGGACGAGGCGGCGATCTATGCAATCGAATGAAGTTCGATGATGATGCCAAGAAATACCCGGGCACGTCAACTCAGGCGGGCCTCGCCTCGGCACCGACTCAGGACGACGCACCCCGGGCCAGAGACGTATATGGTCACTCCTACCCCCGGCAATGAAGCAAGAGGTGGAACGTGAAGACTGTGGCACGAACCCTGGAGACCCTCGCGCCCGGCAAGGCGCGCCTCGCTTACGACTACCTCAACGAGCGCATCTCCGATGGCACGTTCCCTCCGGGGTACCGCCTCGTGCTGGGGTCCATCGCGAATCAGATCGGGGTGAGCACCGTGCCCGTCCGCGAAGCGATCCGGATGCTCGAAGCCGAAGGCGCTGTCACCTTCGAACGCAATGTCGGGGCGCAGGTGTCCGGCCTCAACCCCGAGCTCTTCTCGCAGACCCTCGAATCGCTTGTGGTGCTCGGCGGCTACGCGACCGCGAGCGCCGCCCCGCACATGACCCCGGCCGACCTCGCGGAGGCCCGCCAGATCACCGAGTCGATGCGGCAGGCGATCGACGCCCTCGATGCGGTTGCGTTCATGGACCTGAATGCGCGCTTCCACCGCGTGCTCTACCGGCGGTGCCCGAACGCGCACCTCCTCGAGCTCGTCGAACGGACCCGTCTCAGGCTCACGCAGGTGCGTCATTCGACGCTCGGGTTCGTGCCGGAGCACGCCAGGGCCTCCCTCGCCGAGCACGAGCAGCAGATCGATCTCGTCGAGTCCGGGGCGCCGGGCGCCGAGATCGAGGCGTCGATTCGCGAGCACCACCTCGCCACGCTGCGGGCAGCGCGCCCGCGTTAGGCAGCCCTCACGCGGATTCACCGGGCATTCACCCCGCGACCATTCTCCGTTCCTCACGCGCTGCTTGCCTTCGTCGAGTCCCCCGACGAAGGAGTTCTCCCATGACCGATGTCTCGCGCCGCACGTTCCTCCCGATGCTCGGGCACACGAAGGGCAAGCGCAGCCCCGTGACGTGCGCCCTCAAGTGCGCCAACGCGTGCACGGGTGAGGTCTGCAACACCTCGTCGAATGCCTACTTCCGCGACATCGTTTCCGCGCAGCTTTCGCGTCGCGCCATGCTCGGCGCGAGCGCCGGACTCGCAGGCGCCATCACCCTCGCCTTCAGCGCCGCGCCTCGCGCCGAGGCCGCCCCGAGCGCGTCGCCGTTCGGTCCCGCCGCCTCGCCACTCGAGTTCACCCCGATCTCACCCGTCGATGCCATGTCCGATACGTTCACGGTGCCGGACGGCTACGACTGGCGCGCCCTCATCCGCTGGGGAGACCCGCTCTTCGCCGACAGCCCGATCTTCGACCCAGCGGACCAGACGGAGGCCGCGCAGGCCCGCCAGTTCGGCTACAACTGCGACTACACGGACATCCTGCCGCTCGATGGCACGGACGGCCTGCGCGCGGTGCTGTTCGTCAACCACGAGTACACGAACGAGAACATCATGTTCCCCGCGGCGCAGCTCGAGAACGAGCAGGCGCGGGTTCGGGCCGTCAGCCGAGCCGCACACGGCCTCACCGTCGTGGAGCTCGAGCGCACCTCCGCCGAACACCCCTGGAGCTACGTCGTCGGCGCCGAACGCAACCGCCGCTTCCTGCTCAACACGGTCTACGAGGTCACTGGGCCAGCCGCGGGGTCGCCGCTCCTGACGACGGTGGAGGACCCAGCCGGCCGCTGGGTCAAGGGGACACTGGGCAACTGCGCGGGCGGCACGACCCCGTGGGGCACCATCCTCTCCGGCGAGGAGAACTTCAACGGCTACTTCCGTTCCCCCGGGGTCTCAGCAGAAGACAAGCGGTACGGCCTCTCCGACAGCGAGACCGCCCGCGGCTGGGAGCTGGATGCGCCCCGCTTCGACACGAGGAACGCCGGGTACGAGAACGAAGCCAACCGCTTCGGCTGGATCATCGAGATCGACCCGCTCGACCCGACGAGCACGCCGAAGAAGCACTCGATGCTCGGTCGCCTCAAGCACGAGGGCGCCAACATCTCGATCGCCGCGAATGGCAGGGTCGTCGCCTACACGGGTGACGACGAGCGCTTCGACTACCTGTACAAGTTCGTCTCCCGCGACACCTACATCGAGGGCAACCGCGCCCACAACATGACGCTGCTCGCCAACGGCGACCTCTACGTCGCGCAGTTCGCGGGCAACTCCCCTGCCTCCGAGATCACGGGCTCCGGCGCGCTCCCGAGCGACGCCGCGTTCGATGGCACGGGCACCTGGCTGCCGCTGGTCGTCGGCGGGGCGTCGCAGATCGCCGGGATGTCCGTCGACCAGGTGCTTGTCAACACGCGCCTCGCCGCAGACCTCGCGGGCGCCACCAAGATGGATCGCTGCGAGGACGTCGAGCCGAACCCCTTCACCGGGAAGGTCTACGTCGCGTGCACCAACAACACCAACCGTGGCACGCCGGGCCGAGCGGGGGTCGACGAAGCCAACCCGCGTGCCGAGAACCGCGACGGGCACGTCGTCGAGATCACCGAAGCCGGAGGCGACCAGACAGCGACAAGCTTCACCTGGAACCTGCTGGTGCTCTGCGGCGACCCTGCCACGAACTCGTCGGCGTACTTCGCGGGCTTCCCCGCGGCGCAGGTATCGCCCATCTCGTGCCCGGACAACCTCGCGTTCGACTCCGTCGGGAACCTCTGGATCTCGACCGACGGCGCCCCGAGCACGATCGGCTACAACGACGGCCTGTTCCGGGTGACGCTCGAGGGCCCGGAACGCGGCAACGTCGAGCAGTTCCTGGCCGTGCCTCGCGAGAGCGAGACATGCGGTCCGGTCATCCACGACAGCGAGCGCCACGTGTTCGTCGCCGTCCAGCACCCCGGAGAGGACGGCTCCTTCGAGGTGCAGAACTCGCTGTTCCCCGACTTCGTCGCGGCTGGAACGCCCGCGCCGGCAGGTTCGTTCGCTGGCCCCCGGCCCACCATCGTGCAGGTGCTTCCCAAGGAGCAGCTCATCGAGGTGCCGGTCACGCCGACGCCCACGGTGTCCCCGACGGCGACTCCCGCCCCGACCTCCACCCCTCCGCTGACGCCGACCGCCTCCCCGACGGGCACACCCGGCGCGACCGGAACTCCCACGCCGAGCGCTTCGGCGCCCGGATGGGCCACGGCATCCCCGAGCGCCACCGCGACGCCCGACGGACTCGCATCCACCGGCGGTGAGCTGCTCGCGCCGACCATCGGCGGAGCCGCCGTGCTGGCCGCAGGCGCACTCGCCACCGCGGCCGCCATCCGCCGGCGCGGTGAACGACCCGCACAGGCCGGCGAGGGTGACAGCGAGTCGGAGTAGGCGACTTCTCGTCAGCTGCCGGGCGAGCAGCGGCTAAGGCCGCTGCTCGCCCGCGGTCGCCGCTGCGATCTCATCCATGAGCAGGGCGAACGCGACGTCGCCTCCCGCCGTCGCGCCCTGGCCGATCGAGACGGGCACGTTGGCGCGCGGGTCCCCCGCGTTGCCGACAACCCAGACGCGGGCGTCCGGATGCTCGGGGCCGCGCACCTCGGCCCCGTCGAGGAAGTCCGTCAACGGCACGAAGGCGGGATTCGTGAAGATCGCCTCAAGTTCGAGCTCGGTGCCGTTCGCGAGGCGCACGCCGCGCACACGATCGTCGTCGCCCGCGATCACCTCGTCGACTCCGGAGCGTTCGATGCGGATCCCCCGCGCGGTGAGCGCCCTCGCCTCGACCTCGCCGAGCGCAAACGAGCCGTTCACGAGCAGCACGATGTCAGCGCTCCATTGGCGCAGGAGGTGCGCCTTCATGTCGGAGTGGTCGCCGTTCGCGAGCACGGCGATCGGTCGGTCGCGATGCTCGTAGCCGTCGCAGAACGGGCACGCGTACACGCCACGGCCCCAGAGCGCGCGCAATCCGGGCACGTTGGGGAGCTCGTCGCGGAGCCCCGTCGCCACCACCACCGCACGCGCCCGGAAGGTCCGGCCATCGGTCGTCGCGATGCGCACGCGGGTGCCGTCGTCGTCTGCGACCGAGTCCACGGACGCCGCCTGGGCATCCTCGAAGCTGCCCTCGTGCGCCTCGACCTCGGCCCTGCCGACCCTGCGCAGCTCGCCGGGCGCGAGCCCCTCGTGGCCGAGCACCCCGTGCATGTGGTCGGTGAAGCGATTCCGCGGGACTCCGTGGTCGATCACGAGGACGCGTCGGCACCCTCTCGTGAGGGTCAGCGCAGTGCTCAGCCCGGCCGGGCCGGCGCCGATCACGACGGCGTCCCACAGCTGAGCCTCGGTGTCTGCCGCTCGCAGCGGCGCATCCTGATGTGTCATGCGTCGAGTCTCCGCGCCGGGTCTCGCGTTTCGCAACATCGTTTGCTAACTTCGCAACATGATGGATGCGCAGCAGGGCTCAGCCCACACCTCCCACACCGGACCAGACACGATCTCGGAGCAGACGGCCAGCATCCCCGAAGCGCTCAGCCGCGTCGCGCCGCGACTCCGGGAGATCCGACAAGCGCGGGGTATGACACTCAGCGAGGTCGCCGACGAGACCGGCCTCAGCATCAGCACGCTCTCGCGCCTCGAATCCGGCGGACGTCGGCCATCCCTCGACGCGCTGCTGCCCCTCGCGCGCTGCTACCGAGTGCCGCTCGACGACCTCGTCGGCGCGCCCTCCACCGGCGACCCGCGCATCCACCCGAAGCCCGTCAAACGCGGCGACCGCGTCTACCTCGCGCTCTCGCGCGCGACCGACGGCATGCAGGCGTTCAAAGTGCTCGTCGCCCCGCAGAAGCCCGCAGACCGAGACAAGCCCGTCCAGCTGCGAGTCCACGAAGGCACCGAATGGTGCTACGTCCTGGCCGGCCGACTCCGCCTGCAGCTCGACGACGAGGTCACGATCCTCGAAGCAGGGGAAGCCGCAGAATTCGACACGACCCGGCCGCACTCCATGACCAACGACGGCGCGACGACCCTCGAGATCCTCTCCCTCTTCAGCCGTCAGGCGGAGCGCAGCCACATCCACGAAACAGGCTGAACGGATCGTCCGAAAATGGACGCATCCCACCCCCAGGACGCCCTACGATATTGATCACCGCGCCGGGGATCTGCGGTGTGCATCGAGGGAGGAGCACACCGGTGAATTCTGTCGTGCACCATAGAACGGCGTCACGGCGCCACCCAACGATGCAAGGTTGGATGCAATGATCGCTCCTCGTCTTCGAGACGTGACACAGCTCACCAGTTCACAAGCCATACTCTTCGACCTCGACGGCGTCATCACGCCGACCGCCGAGGTGCACATGCGCGCATGGGCGAGGCTCTTCACCGACTACCTCACGCTCAAGGGCGTCGGCCCCGCGTACACCGACGACGACTACCTGCGCTACATCGACGGCAAACCGCGCTACGACGGCGTCCGGTCGTTCCTCGCCTCCCGCGGCATCACGCTCGAAAACGGGACCCCAGAGGACTCGCCCGAGCTCGAGACCGTGTGCGGCCTCGGCAACCGCAAGAACGACACCTTCAACTCGGAACTCGCCGAGACCGGCGTCCAGGCGTACCCGGGGTCCGTCGAGTTCCTGAACGCCGCCGTCGACCACGGCCTGCGCGTCGCCGTCGTCTCCAGCTCCCGCAACGCCGTGCCCGTGCTCACAGCAGCCGGCCTCCTCGACCGCTTCGAGACCGTCGTCGACGGCCTCGTCGCCGCACAGCACGGCATCGCCGGCAAGCCGGCACCAGACACCTACCTCTACGCGGCCCAGCTGCTCGGCCTCACCGCGGCGCAATGCGTCGTCGTCGAGGACGCGCACTCCGGCGTGCAGGCAGGACGCGACGGCGACTTCGGCCTGGTCATCGGGGTGTCCCGCGAGGCGAGCCACGAAGAGCTCATGTCCTCAGGGGCCGACACCGTGGTCGACGACCTCGCAGAGCTCGTGCCGGTGTTCACGAACTCAGACAGCAAGGCTGTCATCTCAGACAGCAAGGCTGTCGTTTCAGACAGCAAGGCTGTCATCTCAGACAGCAAGGCTGTCGTTTCAGACAGCAAGGAAGGCAACGCATGAACCTCTCCACGGAAGACCCGCTGGACCGGCACCGCTTCCCGCTCGACGAGTGGGCACTCGTCGAGCACGAATTCGACGCCAACTCGCAGGGTCTCGTCGAGACGCTCTTCGCCACCGGCAACGGCTACCTCGGCCTCCGCGGCAACCTCGAAGAGAGCCGCGACGGCTACATGTACGGGACCTTCATCAACGGGTTCCACGAGACGTGGCCCATCCGTCACGCAGAGGACGCGTTCGGCTTCGCCCAGGTCGGGCAGACGATCGTCAACGTGCCAGACGCGAAGATCATCCGCCTCTTCGTCGACGACGAGCCGCTCGTCATCAGCGAAGCCGACCTGCTCTCCTACTCACGCGTGCTGTCATTCAAGGACGGCGTCCTGACCCGCGAGCTCGACTGGCGCACGCCGTCGGGCAAGCACGTGCGCATCCGCTCGCACCGACTCGTGTCGTTCACCGACCGCCACTACATGCTCCTCGACTACGAGGTCGAGATGGTCGACCGCGGCGCGTCCATCCTGCTCTCGAGCCAGATCATCAACCGCCAGGACGGCGGCGACGAGTTCCAGCGCGGCAAGAAGGAGACCGAGGTCGCGTTCGACCCGCGCAAGGCGGAATCGTTCACCGACCGGGTCCTCCAGTCCCGCATCGCACGCGAGGAGGGCCTCCGCTCGATGCTCGCCTACCGCACCACGCACTCCGGCATGACCATCGCGGTCGCGGCAGACCACGACATCGTCACCGACAACGAGTGGGATGCGACGACCCGCGTCGACGCGGACTTCGCCGAGACCGCCTTCCGCGTTCGCGCGGAACCGGGCATGCCAGTGCGCATCATCAAGCACGTCGCGTACCACACGTCGAAGAGCGTGCCCACGCGCGAGCTCGCCGACCGTGCCGACCGCACCCTCGACCGCATGCGTGAGATCCCGGTCGAGGATGTCTACACGTGGCAGCGCGAGTGGCTCGACGACTTCTGGGACCGCAGCGACATCATCATCCACGGCCACCCCGTGTACCAGCAGGCGACCCGTTGGAACCTCTTCCAGCTCGCCCAGGCCACGGCCCGCACCGACGGCGGCGGCATCGCGGCCAAGGGCGTCTCCGGCTCCGGATACGGCGGCCACTACTTCTGGGACACCGAGGTGTACGTCCTCCCGTTCCTCAGCTACACGGCCCCGAATGTGGCCCGCAACGCGCTCCGCTTCCGCCACCAGATGCTCGACGCGGCACGCCAGCGCGCGCATGAGATGAACCAGAAGGGCGCCCTCTTCCCGTGGCGCACCATCAACGGCCTCGAGTCGTCCGCCTACTACGCAGCCGGCACCGCCCAGTACCACATCGACGCCGACATCTCGCATGCCCTCATGCAGTACGTCTCAGCCACGGGCGACGATGAGCTCCTCGCGCAGGGCGCCATCGACATCCTCGTCGAGACCGCCCGCCTCTGGGCTGACCTGGGCTTCTGGCGCACCGGCGGAGACGACCACTTCCACATCCACGGCGTCACCGGCCCCGACGAGTACACGACCGTCGTCAACGACAACCTGTACACCAACGTCATGGCAAAGGCGAACCTGCGCGCGGCCTACACCGCCTGCGAGCGGCTCCGCGAGACCGACCCGGCCTCATTCGAACGCCTCACCATGCGCCTCCACCTCGCCGAGGAGGAGCTCGTCGAGTGGGCAGCCGCCGCCGAGGCCATGTACCTGCCGTTCGACGAGAAGCTCGGCATCCACCCGCAGGACGCCCAGTTCCTCGAGAAGGAGCTGTGGGACCTCGAGAACACGCCGCCGTCGCAGCGCCCGCTGCTGCTGCACTTCCACCCGCTCGTCATCTACCGGTTCCAGGTGCTCAAGCAGGCCGACGTCGTGCTCGCGCTGCTCCTGCAGGGCAACGAGTTCACGCCGGAGCAGAAGCGCAAGGACTTCGAGTACTACGACGCGCTCACCACGGGCGACTCGTCGCTCTCCGCGGTCGTGCAGTCGATCATCGCGGCGGAGGTGGGCTACGCGGATCTCGCGGAGCACTACTTCTCCACGGCCCTGTTCGTCGACATCGCGAACCTGCACCACAACACGAGCGACGGCATCCACATCGCCTCGACGGGCGGCATCTGGAGCGCGCTCGTCTACGGCTTCGGCGGGATGCGCGACCACGGTGGGAAGATCACCTTCGACCCCCGCCTCCCCGCGGACTGGCCGCGCCTCGAGTTCCGCCTCACGCTGCGCGGGTCGCGCATCCGTGTCGCCCTGGAGCAGGACTCGATGACCTTCACCGCCGAGACGGGTTCGGGCGCTGAGGTGTTCGTGCGCGGCCGCCGGGTCGCGATCGCCCCGGGCGAGCCGACCACCGTCAAGCTCTGCGCCGTGCAGGAGCTCGAGGGGTACCCGACGCTGAGCGACATCGAGGGCTCGATCCGGGAAGACGGCTCCGTCATCACGGCGTCCATCCCGACGATCTCGGTCGACCACGCGGTCCTCGATCCCGGCCTCGACTAGCGGATCCTCACCTCCAAGCCCGGCGACGCCGTCTGCATCCGCAGGCGGCGTCGCCGTTTCCGTGCAGGCTCGCTGCATCGCCAGTTCCGCGCGAGCTCGAGACGTTCACCCCGCGATCGCTGCCACCCAAATGGCCCTTCAGCGTCTGCGTCGCCGAAGCGCTGCCAGTCAAGTGGCCCTTCTCACCCCTCCTCAAGGGCCATCTGACTGGCAGCGTTCACTGCACGGCCCCGCGCTCCGCGAGGGCACGGCGGATGCTCTCGAAGAGGTTTCGGGGCCACCGCAGGTCCGTGTCTGTCACTCGAATCACTCGCCAGCCGGCCCGCTGCAGCGCCTCGGTTCGTTCCAGGTCTCGGCGCGCGGCGGCGGCATCGAGGAAGTGCCCCTCACCCTCGTATTCGATGGCGATCTTGTGTCGGACGTAGGCGAGGTCGATACGCGCGTTGCCGTAGCCGGGCACGGAGAGCCTGTGCTGCATCGTCGGCTCGGGAAACCCGGCCCAAAGGATCAGCAACCGCAGCACGGTCTCCTTGGGCGACTCCGATCCCTCCCGCGAAAGCTCGAGCGCTGCTCGGAGATTCGCGGCCCCTGGGCGTCCCTTCCAGCGTTTCGCCACCTCACGGAGCTCCCCGAGTGAGTGCATCGGCGCGAGGGGGCTTCGGCCCGGATAGCACTCGAACGACGTGCGCAGCGCATCCGCGAACACCACCGTCCGCGTCAGATCGAGCCGCCCCGCGAGCTGCGCGAGCAGCGTGGCCGGAGACAGCGTCAGCACTCCTCTGTGCTCGGACGTCTCGAAGCGCCTCGCGTCGAGTCGATACCCGCGTATCCGCTTGCCAGTTGGCGGATGCGCCGGCTGTGCGACTGCGACGTGTGTCACCATCTCATCCTCCAGGGCTCTTGGCAGCGGGAGGCCCCACCAGCGCGCTCCCGACACGTCTGCGAGCGCCTGCCCTTCCCCAAGCCCCGCCCGTGCAAAGCTCTCGTCGAGGTCATACGGGCTGAGATCCCGAGCGGATACTCGGATGCCGTGATGTGATGCGACGAGATCGCTCGCCCTCATCCGCTTCCGGGAGACTCCGTTGTCGACGGCTTGTGCGGTCGAGAAGCCCTCGCTCGTCGTGAGGTTCTCCGGCAGAGGTCGAGGTGTGCGCATGCCGCGACGCTAAGTTCGCCGTTGCCTGCATCTCGGAATGCGATCATCACCTGTGGAGACGACCGTATCCACAGGGTTCCTGATCACCGAGTGGCGTTGAGCCCTCGTCCTGCAGCCCCTGGGCCGACCGATCGCTGCCAGTCAAAGTGCCCTTTCGCGCCTCCGCTCCCCAAGCGCTGCCAGTCAAGTGGCCCTT
>NZ_PSTZ01000002.1 GCF_002931555.1 Pseudoclavibacter sp. RFBB5
GCAGGGAACGCCGAGAGACGAAGCCAGGAGTCCGCGAAAACGTCGCATCGTAGAGAGCCACACCCCAGCATCCCAGGCCTGCGAGCCTGCTGCCTGAGCGCGTCGGTCAGCTGCCGAACGAGCCCAGCGGTGCCTGCTCCCCCACTCGTTCTCGCGTGATCCTGGGGAGGATGCGCACGAGGGCGACCATGCCCACGAGTTCGACGAGCGTCTGCGTCACGACGACCACCGGAGCCAGCGCGAGCGCTGGTGGCAGGGCGAGCGCGAGTGGCAGCACGACGAGGGAGTTGCGAGTGGCACCGCTGAACTCCAGAGCTCGGGTCGCGGGAACGTCGAGGCGGAAGACTCGTCCGACCAGGAGGCCGACGAACACCATGATCACGAGGAACGCGACGTAGATCGGCACGAGCATGAGCAGCTGCGGCCCGGCAGCACCAACCGCTCCGGCTTGGGATGCGACGACCGTGAAGAGGGTCGCCATCATGAGCGGCACCATCAGGTTCAACATGCCGCGTTCGATCACCCGACCGCTGAGGCGTCGTTTCGCGAGGAGCTGGACGAGTGCGGCGGCACTGAGTGGCACCACGATCAGCAGCAGGAAGGCGCGCACGAACGGGCCGACCTCCACCATGGCCACCCCATCCGGGCCGAGGAAGATCAGCAGGTAGATCGGCAGGAGCAGCATCTGCGCGAGCATCAGCAGCGGGGCGGCTGCCAGCAGACGGTCGGATGCGCCGCCCGCGAGGCCGGCGAACACGATCACGTAGTCGATGCACGGCGTGAGGAGCACCAGCAGCACCCCGAACAGCAAGGCCGGCTCATCCGCCACGAACCTCGAGAGTCCGTATGCGACGAGAGGCACGATCACGAAGTTCACGACTCCCACGGCCCCGAGGAAGCGACCATCGCGAAGTGACCTGCCGATGGCCTCGAACGGGACGCCCAGGAACGTCGCGAACAGCAGCAGCGCGAGCACCGGCTCAATCGCGAGGTCGAGGTGGTGCGCCCCGGGAGCGAGGAGGCCGAGCGCGCCGCCAGCTGCAATCGCCGCCAGGTACAAGGCGATCTGGTGGCGCTCCAGGACCGCGACGAGGCGCGTCACGAGACGGGGTTCGAGGTGAAGTTGATGGGCACGACCTGACGGTAGACGTTCGAGCCGCTCGAAGGTCAAGCCCGCTCCGCGCTCGTAAGCTCCCGGCATGCGTATCTCTGAGGTCAGCAGGCGGAGCGGGATCAGCGCGACCGCGTTGCGCTATTACGAGAGCATCGGCCTCGTCACACCCCACCGCTCCAGCAACGGTTCATTCGGGCGAGGCCGTGGTCGAGCCCCGGATCACGAAGCAGCTGATAGACCACTACGCCTCCGGAGGCTCGCATCTGCACCCAGAGAGCCCTGCGAGCCCCGTGGACGACGACCCGAGCTATCCGCTCGACCCGCTCAGCCCGCGCGAGCTCGAGATGTTCGCGTGCGTGGTCGCCGGGCTCTCCAACGGTGAGATCTGCGAGACGCTCCACTTCTCCCCCGCCACGGTGAAGACGCATGTGAACCGCATCTTCGCCAAGCTGCACGTCCGCGACCGAGTTCATGCGGTCATCCTCGGGCACGAGCTGAAAGGCGACGGTAGGGGCGGGGGCAGCACGGACAGCTAGCGAGAAACGATCGTCCCCCGGTGGTATCGCCGGGTTGGGCCTCGCGTGTCCCAGAGCGACGTGTGCCGATGCGGTGCGCACCCATCTCAGTTAAGAAACGCGTGTACACTAACTTCATGGCCCGCCCGCGTCGACTCGAAGATGAACAGCTGCTGGCTCGGATCGTTGAGGCTCTGGAGCAGCGCACCGACTTCAGTCCGTGGTCGCTTGCGGATGTTGCCCCGGCGGCCGGTATCGGCGCCTCGGGCTTGGTCAAGCGCTTCGGCTCGAAGGCGGGGCTCGTCCAGGCCCTCACACGGCGGTGGGTCGAGCTCATCCCACAGGGACCTCCGCCCGCCGGAGTGGACCCTGGCGACGCGCTCCGCGAGTACGTGGGGCGCGAATTCGGCGCTGGCTCGGCAGCAGGCGCCCTGTACGCCCTGTCGGAGATCATCGGGGAACTTCGAGACCCGATGCTCAGCGCGCTGCTGGCGGAGGGCTGGGAGAGACAAGCCACCCGACTCGCTGAACTCCTCGAGGCGATGGACCTTCCGCGCCTCGCCGACGCGCGGGCCGGAGGCGCGGTGCTGCTCGATGCCCTGCACGGGTCCCTGCTGCGCACCGCAGTGAACCGCGAACCGGTTTCTTCCCTGATGACCCTCGATCGATTTCTGGAGATGTGGAAATGAATTCTCGTACTTGGCGCGGCCGCGTCTTCATCGGCGTGAGCGCAGACGGCAAGATCGCGCGGGAGGACGGCACACTCGAGTGGCTGACCGACCCGTCGCCCCGACCGCACGCGGTTAGTGGGAACAGCGACCGCCCCGCACTCGTCTGGGAGACATTCTCCCCGACCATCGACACGATCGTCATGGGGCGTGCAACGTACGAGTCGGTGCTGGGCTTCGACGGGTGGCCGTTCGACGGGAAGCGGGTGATCGTGCTCACCTCGCGAGCAGCGGTCGAGGATGCGCGCGTGACGAGGGCCGAGTCCGTCGACGAGGCGACTCGACTCCTGGAGGAAGGCGGAGCGGCGGAGGTGTACATCGACGGTGGCCGCACCATCCAGTCGTTCCTTCGCGCAGGCCTCGTCGACGAGATCACCCTGTCGGTTGCTCCCATCATTCTCGGCTCTGGGCGATCACTCTTCGGTGCCATCGACGCCGACGTACTCCTCACGGTCCGGGGCAGTCATGCCACCGAAGATGGCCTCGTCCGAACCACGTACGACGTGACGACCCGGTGAGCTCAGCCGCTCGAGCCCGCACCGCCCATTCGTGGAACTGAGCAACCCTCACCGACCCGTCACACACCATCCCCCGCTCCCTCACCGAACCGCCTCCGGTAGCTCGAAGGGGTGCTCCCGAATGCGGCCGCGAAGTTCTGCCGCAGGGTGACGGGGCTCCCGAATCCGCAGGCCGCGGCGATCTGATCGACGGACAGCTCGCTGGTCTCGAGGAGGGTGCGCGCCTCGTCGAGGCGGCGCGAGCGCACCCACGCGGCCGGCGTCGACCCCGTCTCCTCGCGGAAGGCGCGCACGAAGGACCGCTCGCTGAGGTGCGCCGCTTCCGCGAGGCGCGCCACGCTGAGCTCCTCGGTGAGGTGCTCGAGCGCGAACGCGCAGGCCACCGCGATCGCTCCCCCACTCGAGTCGGCGGGCACGGGCCGCTCGATGTACTGCGCCTGCCCGCCCTCCCGATGAGGCGCGACGACCAGGTGGCGCGCGACGCGGTTCGCGACCGCCGACCCGAGCCGGGTGCGCACGATGTGGAGGCAGGCGTCGATACCGGATGCGGTGCCGGCCGAGGTCATGACGTCCCCATGGTCGAGGTACAGCGCGGACGGCTCCACCGAGATCTCCGGATGGCGCCGCGCGAGCTCCTCGGTGCTCTTCCAGTGCGTCACGGCGCTGCGCCCGGCCAGCAGGCCCGCATCCGCGAGCGCGTTCGCGCCAAGGCAGAGGCCCACGATCGGCACCGCTCTCGTGTGACGTTCTTGGAGCAGCTCCGCGAGCGCGGGGCTCGGCGCGACTCCATCCTGAATCCAGGAGGGCACCACGATGAGATCAGCGTCGCGAGCACTGTCGAGCCCCTCGATGCCACCGAGCGTGTAGCCCTCCGACGTCGTCACCGAGCCTGCATCCTCGGAGAAGAGGGACGTCTGCCACGGCGCCGCCCCACTGCGCGCGACCTCGTCGAACACCAGATGCGGCACCGAGAGGTGGAACATCGAGGCCCCATCGAAGGCGTAGACCGCGATCTTCATGCGTTCCCCTTTGCTTGGCGTGATCTCATCGTAAGCGTGCATTCCTGCCAGTGGCACCACGAGTCGCGGCGGCAGAACATGGAGGCACGGCGCGTGCCGTCACCAACGTCTGGAGCAGAAGATCATGACCTCCCCTCGCAGAGCCCTCGTCCTCGTCGACGTGCAGCAGCAGTACTTCTCGGACCCCCTCGAGATCCAGTTCCCACCGCTGGCCGAGTCCCTGCCCAACATCGCCGCCGCCATCGACGCGGTGGTCGATTCTGGAGTCCCGGTCGTGGCGGTCCAGCACACGGCCGGCGACCAGGCGCCCGTCTTCAACCCCACGACGCCTGAGTTCGCCCTGCACCCAGAGGTGGAGCAGCGTCGGCAGCCCGAGTGGAAGAGCGTCGTCAAGCAGTACGGCTCGGTGTTCGCCGACACGGACCTGCTCCCCTGGCTGCGAGAGCAGGACATCGACACGATCACCCTCGTCGGCTTCATGACCAACAACTGCATCATCGCCTCGGCGGTCGAAGCGGAGGCGCACGGGATCGCCGTCGAGGTGCTCTCGGATGCGACCGGCGCCATCAACATCGCGAACAGCGCCGGCTTCGCCCCGGCCAAGACGGTGCACACCACGCTCATGACTCTGCTGCAGTCGAACTTCGCGGCTGTCGCGACCACCCACGACTGGACGCAGGCAGTCGCCGACGGCCAGCCGCTCGCGAAGGACAACCTCCCTTCGTCGGCTATGTTCGGCGCAGAGCTCGCCGCGCGCGGGTAGATTTCGGTGGTGGATGCACCCAGGACGACCTCACGGCGGGCGGTGTTCCTCGACATCGACGGCACCCTGACGACGGACCTCGGCGAGGTGCCGGAGTCGGCGCACGCCGCCATCAAGGAGGCGCAGGCCAACGGGCATCTCGTGTTCCTCGCGACGGGGCGCAGCCCGCTGGAGATCGACCCGCGGGTCGAGGCGGTCGGCTTCGACGGCATGGTGGCGGGCGCCGGCGCGTACGTCCTCTACGAGGGGTCGTGGATCGTCGACAAGCATCTCAGCGAGGCGGAGGCGACCGCCCTCACGCGCGCCCTCGACGAGCTCGGCGTCGACTACAGCCTGCAGGGTCGGCACGCCATGCACACCACGGTCGGGCACCGGTCGCGGATGCGGCGCATCCTGACCCAGTTCGGGTTCACGGATCTGGAGGAGTCGGGGCTGAGGCATCACGTCATCGACTCCGGCCCACTGGAGCTCGACCGGACCGCGAAGGTCGTGTTCAGCAGCGACGACCAGTCGACGTTCGACCGGGTTCAGGCGCGGCTCGGCACCGAGTACGCGATCGTTGGCGGCACCATGCCCGGTCTCGGCACAGGCGGCGGCGAGATCTCCATGCTCGGGGTGCACAAGGCGGCGGCCATCGAGGCGCTGTTGCCATCACTGTGCCTCGGTATCGAGGATGCGATCGCCGTCGGCGACAGTGGCAACGACCTCGAGATGCTGCTCGCCTGCGGTGTCGGCGTGGCGATGGGGAACGCGACGCCCGCCGCCAAGGAAGCCGCGGACTTCGTCACCTCGTCCGTCGACGACAACGGCCTGCACGCCGCGTTCGTGCACCTCGGCCTCATCGAGGGCAGCTAGCCAGCAGAGGTTGTCCCCCTCCTCAGAATCGAGCACCTCCGTGAATCCGGTGGCCCCGCAAAAGGGACACCAAGGACTGAGCGCGTCCTGCTTCCCGGTGGCGATCTCGTACTGTGGTGGGAAGTGGAAGGAGGGGCCAGATGGGCCGACCGAGTCTTGTGCACGAGCGACGCCCGCAGATCGTTGAGGCCGCGAAGCGAGTCATCGGCAAGTACGGGGTCGAGGGGGCGACACAGGAGCGCATAGCTTCCGAAGCTCAGCTGAGCCGGGCACACATCCGTCACTATGTCGGCAACCGCGACGAGCTCATCCAACTCGTCTGGAACTCGACGATGGAACCGTACGCACAAGAGATGCACGAACGCGTGCAGGCCGCGCACACCGGTCTTGGCCTCGCAGGAGTGCTCGACTTCCTCTTCGGCACCGGCGTCGAAGCGAGTCCAGACGATGCCGTCTTCGACGCGTTCCTGGCTTGGTCCCAGCACGACGAACGCGTCAGGGAACGCCTGCTCGACAGCTACGAGACAGTTGTCACCGAAGTCGCAACCGCGATCAGGGCGACGTATCCGAAGATGGACGCCGCCGAGAGCGAGGCGCTTGGCTACGCCATGCTCTGCCTCACCATCGGGTCCTCAAGCATGAGCGTGCTCCAGTTCCCCGCCAAGCAGACCGGCCGACTTCGGGATGTGGCGGCGTCCATGATCCACGCGGCGGCGACTGCCTGAGAGCCACGACCACCACCGGACCGGGACTCAGCTGCGGTCGGCGCTCGGGACCTCGAGGCTGCGGGTACCCTCGTCATCGCCCACCTCATCCTCCGAGCGAATCTGCGCGGGCAGACGGCGGAAGCCCTTCGTCGTGAAGCCGAGGTAGATCACTCCGATGATCAGCCAGGTGATGCCGAGCATCTTCGCTGAGGAATCGATACTCACCCAGAGTGCGACATTGGTGGCGACGCCGATCAGCGGGAGGACGAGGTAGCGGATCACATCCGTCCCCGAACGCCGGCGCAGGCGAACGAAGTAGTGGTTGATCACGGCGATGTTGACCATGATGAAGCCGGTGATGGCTCCGAAGCTCGTGAGCGAGGTCGCGCCGAGAAGGTTGTCGGTAAAGAACACGGCACCCATGGCCGCGACTGAGACGAGCACGATGTTGTTGACTGGGGTCCCGAATCGCGGCGAGAGCTTGCCGAAGAACCGCTTCGGGAGCAGGCCGTCCCGGCCCATGCCGTAGAGCACGCGTGAGACGGCGGCGACAGCGGCGATCGCGCAGAGGATGCTCGCGGCCTGGTCAGCGACGAAGAACGTGATGTTCAGTGCCTCTCCCCCGATGCGCGGCAGGAGCTCGAAGATCCCTGTGTCTGGGTCCTCGAACTCAGCGTACCCGTTGGGCCACGCGATCTGCAGGAAGTAGGCGATCGTCGCGAAGCCCAACCCTGCACCGACGCACATGATCAGGATCGCGCGCGGGATCGTGACGGTCGGTTCGTGGGTTTCCTCCGCAAGCGTCGAGACAGCATCGAACCCGAGGAACGAGACGGCGAGGATCGACGCCGCCCACATGACGTTCCCGAAGTTGAACGTGGCCGCGTTGTAGAGGGCCTCGGGCACGAAGAGGCCGCCCGCACCGCCGCCCTGCAGGACGTAGTTCACGATCAGGCCGATGAGCACGACAGCGAAGATGATCTGGGCCGAGACGACGGCGATGTTGAGTCGGCCCGAGATCTTGGCTCCGAGAATGTTCATGACTGCACCGAACGCAGCGGCGAGCACGACCCAGATTGCCGTCGGGATCGCGGGAACGTACTCCTCCATGTAGATCCCGAACAGTAGGTAGCAGATCATCGGCAGCAGCATGTAGTCGAGCAGGAACACCCAGCCGGTCGCGAATCCGAGGTAGGGATGCACGCTCTTCTGCACGTAGGTGTAGGCGGAGCCTGCGACCGGGAAGGCCTTCACCATCTGCGCGTACGAGTACGCGGTGAAGAACATGACGACCAGCGTGACGAGGTACGCGAGGGCCATCATGCCGCCGCTGAGCTCGGTGGCGATGCCGTAGAAGTTGAAGATGGCCGTCGGGGCGAGGTAGGCAAGCCCGAACGCCAGGAGGTGACGCAGCTTGAGTGATCGAACGAACTGGGTGGCTTGACTCACGGGTGCTCCTCTGGGGTCTCCGTCGACTGCATTGTCGAGCGGAGTGGAGCACGAAGCGTGCCCCTGACGAATAGATTACCAACATTGCTAATTTATGCCAGACTGCATTTCCAAGTTGTTACGTCTCTACCCGCAAGGAGCGCTCACGTGGACCTGACCCTGACGAACGGCAGATTCTTCACCGCCAACGAGGCCGCTCCATGGGCGAGTGCAGTCGTCATCCGTGACGGCAGGATCGCGGAGGTACTGGATAAGGACACCCCGGCGCCACCAGCGGGCGCGCATCAGATCCACGACCTGGGCGGACGACTCGTGCTGCCCGGTCTGATCGATGCCCACACCCACCCCAGCGGCGTCGCGAAGAGCGCCTGGCACGTCTCCCTCCCGCAGACGGACGACGTGGATGCGATCCTCGCCTTCATCCGCAAACACGGCGAGCAGCACCCCAAGGAGGAGGCGCCGTACCTGTTCTTCGAGTACTACCCGAGCACGCTGTTCGCGGGAAGCGCCCCGACGAAGGAGCTCCTCGACTCGGCGATCAGCGACCGCCCCGTGCTCTGCCAGGACTTCAGCGACCACGCGCACTGGGTCAACTCGAAGATGCTCGAGCTGCTCGAGGTCGACGAGCACACGCCAGACCCCGTGCCTGGCCTCGAGATGTTCGTCCGTGACGCACAGGGCGTGCCGACGGGGCACATCCTCGAGTTCGCGCACCTCCGCTTCATCGACCGCCTGTACGACTCCATCGGGTGGCGCCCACCAGAGGAGCTGACCGCCGAGAGCCTGAAGCCGTTCTTCGACTTCATGACGCGGCACGGCGTCACGTCCCTCTTCGAGGCGCTCATCGAGGACGAGGATGTGCTCCCGGCGCTCCGCGAGCTCCACCGGCGCGGCGAACTGCACTCCAGGTACGAAGGCGCCGTTCGATTCCGCACCCTCGCCGACCTCCCCGACGCGATCGAACGAGCCCAGCGCCTCGACCGCGAGCACGGCACGGATCACATCCGCGTGCGCACGCTCAAGCTCTTCCTCGACGGCACGAACGAGAGCGGGAACAGCGCGGTCCTCGCTCCGCTGGTCCACAACGACTCTGGCAGCCTCGGCGAGATGCAGATCGAGACCGACGAGCTCGTCAGCTGCCTGCTGCTGGCGAACGAGGCGGAGATCGACGTGCACATCCACATGGTCGGCGACCGCGCCTTCCGGGCTGGATGCGATGCCGTCGACGCCGCCAAGAAGTCGCTATCTGAGGCAGGCGAGGCCTGGCGGACCCAGGTGACGTTCGCCCACTGCGAGCTCATCGACCCGGCCGACATGCACCGACCTGCCGAGCTGGGCATCATCGTGAACTGGACGAACCACTGGTCCGCTGGGTACTTCGGCGAAGAAGCCAAGAGCTACCTCGGGGAGGAGCGCTGGAATCGGATGTACGACTTCCGAGGCATCCTGCAGGCCGGAGCCTCGATGACCTTCGCGAGCGACGTGGTGACGAACTACGAACTCCATCGCGGCAACCCGTTCTTCGGCATGCAGGTGGCAGCGACCCGGGTCGACCCGGAACTGCCGCTCGACCCCGATCGCTACCCGGGGAGTGTCCGGCCCAGCAGCGATTCGCGCTTCGATGTCACGGCGCTCCTGCGCGGGCACACCATCGAGGCGGCGCGGCAGCTCCGGATCGATGACCGGGTCGGGTCTCTCGAGGTCGGGAAGGACGCGAACCTCGTTGTCCTCGACAGGGACCTCTTCGACGTGGAGCTCGATCAGCTCGGTCAGATGAGCCCGTCGGCGGTCCTGTTCGAAGGAGAGCTGGCCTTCGGTTCGCTCACCTAGGCACTCATCTCACTGCTCAGGGATGATCGAGGCCCCGAGACGCTCTTCGACCTGCGTCCAGACATGACGACCGAGCTCTGGACTGAGGCTCGTCGGCACCGGCGATGCGAGGATCGGTGTGCCGGTGGCTCCCGTGCGCGGTCCGAAGTAGGCCTCAGCTGGAAGCACGGGCGCAGTCATCGCCGCGATCGCTGGTTGCGCAGCCACGTCCTTGCCCTGCGCGACCTTCGAGAACACCGGACCCATGACCGTCGCGAGTGCGCGGACAACCGCGGGTCGCTGATGCAGCGGTGGCCGATCCGGCGTCAGCGCGTCGATGGCGGAGCCGGGGTGGCTGACGATCGATCTGACCGGCGAGCCGCCCCCGATGAGCCGCCTGTCGAGCTCGAACCCCAGGATCTCTGCCGCGTGCTTCGAGGCTGCGTAGGCGACTCGAGGGCGATAGGAGCCCGGAGTAAGCCAATCCTCCGCATCGAACGGGATCTTCCTCGTGAGGAAACTGCCCGTGCTGACGACCCGCGCCGCAGGTGCGCGCATGAGCGCAGGGAAGCTCAACCGCAGGAACTCAAGGTGGGCGAGGACGTTCACCCCGACAGTGGACTCCACCCCGAAGGGCCCTTCAACGTAGCTCGGGTGGGCGGCGATGACGCCGGCGTTCATCACGAGACCGTGCACGGGCTGGCCGGTGCCGACGCGCGATCCGGCCGCGCGAACGGATGCGAGGTCCGAGAGGTCGAGTTCGAGGTGACGGTGGCGGCCGGGCTCCGGGAAGAGCGCAATCGCGGTCTGCGCCCGTTCCGCGGACCGGGCTGCCACGATGATCTGCGCGCCGAGGCGTGCGAGCCCTTCAGCGATGAAGAATCCGATGCCGCTCGTCGCACCGGTGACAATGACCGACTGTCCTCCGAGTCGTGATGTGTTCACAGGTACGGCTCTCTGCTGAGGCGCGTTGGCGCGTTGATAATTCCTTCAAGTTCTGAAGTTACCGTAGCAGAAGCTTCAAGACTTGTAGCAAGTGCTAGCTTGTCCATATGGAAGACGAACGCGCGCAGAAGCTGTCTGCAGCCCTCTTCGCCGTATACGACGTCGTCGCGCGCACCAACGACGCCCTCGAACCAGCGCTCCGCGAGTTCGGGCTCACCGCAGGCACCGCTCATCTCCTCTGGGTGGTCGACCCCGACGCCCCCTCGCCGTCGATGCGCACGGCCGCCGAACGGACGCACTGCACCCCACAGAACGTGACCTTCATGTGCCACCAGCTCGAAGCCAAAGGCCTCGTCACTCGAAAACCGTCCCCCACCGATCTTCGACAGCGTGTCATCGAACTCACCCCACAGGGGCTCGCAGCCCGCGAAGCGATCGTCGGGCTCGCCTCGACCCGCTCACCGCTCGCCGCCGTCGATGAGGCCGACCTCACGAGGATCACCGAGCTCCTCAGAAGCGCACCTTCGCGCTCGGCCTGACTCGCCCGCACGGAAAGGCATGAGCATGCCCCTCGGACTCGTGCCGATCAGTAGAGCTCGAGAGCCAGCTCCTGCGCCAGCTCCATGCTCCGCCAGCGTGCAGGGGAGAAGTCGTACGGCATCATCTGCACGGCCTCGACGAGGCTTGTCCCGCGCGCTGCACCGGCATCTTCGGCGGTGCCCTCGGCGCCCTCGTCGTCATCGGCAGGAGCAGGATGCGACTCTTCCCAGGCGTCGAACCGGTCGTTGTCAGCCTGCGCCAGGCCGGAGGTCTCGATGACCTCGTTGAGCTTGGCCTCGAAAGCGGCCCGTTCGGCGGCCACCTCCGCCACGCGAGGGTCGTCGACGGCGACCGTGTTGTCGAGCGCCTCTTCGGCGGCGTCGACCCGGTCACACTCGCGCCGAAGGCCCGGGTGAGTGGCGAGGGCGATGAATCGCGACGCCTGGACGGATGCGCCGAGCACGCCGAAGATCCGCTCCGTCACGAGCAGGGAGTCCAGGTCGTCCTGCCGCAGGGCACCCTCGGGAAGGCCCGCGAGGCGGTCACTCACGACATCGGAGAGCAGACCCAACCTGCTGCCCTGCGCACGCATACGCTGCACGGCGATCCGCTGCTGCTCGAGTTCCACCTGCCGGACGACGAGAGACTCCTCCAGTCGCTCAAGGATGCGCGCGACGTCGCCACCCTCCTCGCCACTGCCACTGTCGGCGGAGTCGGAGTCGCCCGCGTCAGCGAAGGCGTCGCGGATATCGTCGAGGGCGATGCCAGCGTCGGCCATCCGGCGGATCCAGAGCAGCTGGATCATCTCGTCGTAGCCGTAACGACGCCGGTCGTCGCTCCCTCGCTCGGGCTCCGGAAGCAGGCCGATCTGGTGGTAGTGACGAATCGCGCGCGGCGTGGTGCCGACGAACTTGGCGGCACCCCCGATCGTGACCTGGCGCGGCGGGATGAACGACGAGAACATGTGCGGCCTTCCTCTGGGTGGGCGGGATTGCATCCACTGCACCACATGACGCTACGGAAGCTGCAAGTCCGCGCTCGAGGTGACGGACCATCGTGCCGCGGACGACGGGTCTAGAATGAGAACTGTTCTGGTGTTATGGTGTTTATGTACAGTGGAGTTCGCATGCGGAAAGTACTGATCTCGACAAGCGCCTCGGCGCCCATCTACGAGCAGATCAAGACGCAGGTACGGTCGGCGATCCTGTCCGGAGACGTGGCGGCGGGCGAGACGTTGCCGTCACTGCGCCAGCTTGCTGCAGATCTCCGAGTGAGTGTCATCACGGTGACACGCGCCTACAACGACCTCGTCCACGAGGGCCTGGTCCGCAACGAGCACGGCCGCGGATTCGTCGTGCTGGAGGTCGACCCCACGATCGCCTCCGGAGCCCTGGAGCAGCGAGTCGCCGCCGCACTGCAGGAGCTGCTCATCGCAGCCCGAAGCGCCCACATCGACATCGACGAAATGCACCGACGCCTCGATGAGGCTTGGAGGAACAATGACTGACGACGCAGCGCAGATCACGGACCTGCGCATCACCCGCCCCGACTTCACGGTCGAGGACATCTCATTCACCATTCCACGCGGTTCCGTGGTCGGACTCGTCGGCCCGAACGGCGCCGGGAAGACCACGATCATCCGCTCGCTGCTCGGCCTGATCACCCCCGATGCGGGACGCATCGAGGTGCTCGGCGGCCCCGCCGGCGCGAGCGCAGCCCTCGCGAAGACGGGCATCGTGCTGGACCGACCGACGGCCGCCGAAGACTGGCACGTGACCTCGCTCGGCCGCAGGCTCGCGCCGTTCTACCCGAGGTGGGACCACACCCGCTTCGCGCAGCTGCTCGAGCAGTTCGCCATCCCACAGAAGCGACGAGTCGGTGAGCTCTCGCGAGGCCAGGGCGTGAAGCTCGCACTCTCGTGCGCACTGGCCCAGCGACCCGAACTCCTCATCCTCGACGAGCCCTCGAGCGGCCTCGACCCGGCATCACGGCGAGAGATCACCGACGTGATCCGCGAGTTCATGGTCGACCCGCAGCACGCAGTGCTGTTCTCGACGCACATCACGACCGACCTCGACGAGCTCGCCGACGACCTCATCGTGCTCGTGGGCGGGCGCATCGCGCACCGCGGCCCACTCCCCGACGTCAAGGAGAGCTTCGCCATCGCGCGCGGCACGGGAACGGTACCCGCGAGCGCCCTCGGCCCCCAGCACACCGGCCAGGGATGGTCCGCGCTCATCCGCGTGGACGACTCCCCGCTGTACGGACCTGAGGTCGTGATCGACGAGGCGACCATCGACGACATCATCATCCACCTGAACGCCGCGCACGAGGAGGCAACAGCATGACGCTCGCATTCACTCGCTTCGACCTGATGTCGTGGGCCGTCAAGAAGCAGACGCTCCTGCTGCTCGCGTTCATCGCCCTCGTCGGCATCGTGCTCCCGGTACCGGGAATGGCGATCGCCGCATCCGCGCTCGTCACCTCACTCATCCTGTCCGCCCCATTCCTGGGCGATGAACGCGATCGACTCGACACGCTCTACGGAGTGCTCCCGATCTCGCGGAGCTCAGTCGTCGTCGGCCGCGCGGTCGCAGTGCTCCTGTACGGCCTCGCCGCCGTCGCCGTCGCGACCGTCGTGACCTTCGTCATGGCGTTGGTGCGCAACCGCGAGCTCGCGCCAGAGCTCCTCATCGTGAGCTACGCGGCGGCGTTCGCGATCGTCGGCCTGGCGGTCGGCGTGCAGCTCCCCGTGCTCTTCCGCGTCGGCTACACCCGCGGACGCTTCATGGTCTACGCGCCGGTGATCGTCATCGCGGGTGGAGCCTGGGTGGGCCAGGCCGCCGGCATCCTCGGCGACCAGACGTTCTCCGCACTGCCCCTCGAGGGTGTCGTCGCCGCGTGCGCCGCCATCGGCGTCATCGGCATCACCGTCGGCACGGGCCTCGCTGTGCGGTTCTACCGAGCGCGCGAACTGCGCTGACCCGGCCCGCCCCACACGCCATGCATTGCAATACCTTGCATTGCAAAGTAAAGTGCAATGCATGACAACCTCAGTCGGTGCGCAACTTCGCAAGGGTGTCGTCGAGTACTGCGTCCTCGGACTCCTCCAACAGGGGCCCATGTACGGGTGGCTGATCTCAGAACGACTGGTCTCCCTCGGGCTCATCGGCAGCATCGGAACGCTCTACCCGTTGATGACTCGCCTGCGCGAGCGCGGGCTGATCGCCGCGCACGCCGACGACTCCGACTCGGCGCGCCCACGGAAGTACTACGCACTCACCAGCCAAGGGCATGCCGAGCTGGAGCAGTTCCGATCCCAGTGGGCACCGTTCGCCTCCGCCGTGGAGGAAGTCACCCAACCACGCACGACCACGACCACGACCACGACCGACAGCATCGGCTCGCGCGATCAGACGGAAGCAGGAGACCAATGAAGCCTTTCGAATCGCAGAACGAAGTCGCAGGCAGCTATCTGAAGGAACTCCAGACCGCGCTCCGCGACGGGGCACCCCAGGTCAGGGACGAAGTGCTCAACGACATCGCGGACACGCTCCGCGGACTCGACGTCGACGAGACCCGAGTTCGCATCCGGGAGCTCGGGGCGCCAGGCACGATCGCCGCCGACGCCATGGCGGAGACGGCGTCGCTCGAAGACACCGGGCCGAGCCGCGCGTACCCGATCATCACGTCCGTCGCCCTCATTGTCGGCTGGTACCTGGTGCCGGTCCTCGGCTGGGTGGCCGGCCTCATCATGGTCGGCGCGAGCCAGCACTGGTCGTCGCGCGTGCGCAGGAACGGCATCCTCGCGTCCGTGGCCGTCATCGTCGTCTCGACGATCGGGCTTTTCGCGTTCCGAGGGACAGACGCGTGGCTCGCCGGCGTCATCATCTTCAGCGTGCTGCCGTTCCTCGGCAACATCTTCGTCGCCGACTACCTCCGCCGCCGGTGGGCGCTGCCCGGCCAGGACCTGGTGTCGACCGCGCGATAGCCTGCCCGCATGAGAGGCAGCACGCTCCGATGGGCGACCGAAGCGGATGCGCGCGGTGTCGCGGTCGTGCATGTCGACTCGTGGCGGGCCGCGTACGTGGGCCTCATCCCCGCGGAGGTGCTGGCTGGCCTGAGCGTCGAGCAACGCTCAGAAGGCTGGAAGCGCTGGATCGCCGCATCGTCGCGCGGGGAGACCACGGACCTCGGCGCCGCGCGGCCGCACCGACTGCTCGTCGCCGAGGAAGGTGAGCGCATCGTCGGCTGGGTCGCGTTCGGACCCGGGAGAGACGCCGGTGAGGGTCACCGCGGTGAGCTCGGCGGCTTGTACGTGCATCCGGACCATTGGTCGACGGGGGTCGGCGCATCGCTCATCGGTCACGCCGAGACGGAACTCCGCACGGCCGGGCACACGGACGCCTACGCGTGGGTGCTGTCGGGCAACCAGCGCGCGATCAGCTTCTACGAGCGTCACGGCTGGCTCGCGGACGGCGCCAGCAAGATCGCAGACGAGGGCAGCGCACGCGCACTCGTCGAGCTGCGACACACGAAGCTCCTGCCGTAGGGCGCGCCTCGAACCGCGGCCCGCGCGCTCTCGCCGGAGGCCCAGGCCGTCACCGGCCGAGCCCGCGCCGTTTAGCTCCGCCACCGCCGTTCAACTAAGATCCTTGCTCGGAATTGCAAGCCCTGCCACGGGGTCGCCTGACGCCTCGTGCCGACCGAGCAAGGAGCCGGCCGTGCAGTCGCCCGAATCGAAACTCACCCCGAGCAGCTACGGCGCGGTCCGCCGGACGAGCAAGGGAGACAAGCCTCCTCGGGTCACGCAGAGCTATAGCACCGTGTCGAAGGCGATCCGCCAGCAGGGGCTCCTCGATCGCACGCTCGGGTTCTACGGTGCGCTCGCCGCGGGTCTCCTCGTCGCGCTCGCCGCCGCGATCGCCGGGTTCGTCCTGCTCGGTGACAGCTGGTTCCAGCTGCTCATCGCGGCGGAACTCGGGGTCATCTTCACCCAGTTCGCGTTCCTCGCGCACGAAGCATCCCACCGTCAGGTCCTGACCTCCGGCAGGGCGAACGACCGTCTCGGCCGGTTTCTTGCGGCCGGCATCGTCGGCATGAGCTACAGCTGGTGGATGACGAAGCACACGCGTCACCACGCCAACCCCAACAAGAAGGGGAAGGATCCGGACATCGACTTCGACACGATCTCGTTCACGGAGGAGTCGGCTCGCGAGCAGCGTGGCCTGCTGGCGGTGATCACTCGCAAGCAGGGGTACCTGTTCTTCCCGCTGCTGACGTTCGAGGGGTACAACCTCCACTATCGGTCGATCAGGTCGCTGTTCGCGCGCGAGAAGATCACCGGCCGGTGGGTGGAGTTGACGATGATCGCGGTCCGTTTCGCGATCTACCTCGGCGCGATCTTCTGGATGCTCCCGCTCAGTTTGGCGGTCGCGTTCATCGCGGTGCAGATGGCGGTCTTCGGCGTCTACATGGGGGCGTCGTTCGCCCCCAACCACAAGGGCATGCCGCTCATCCCCGCCGACGTGAAGCTCGACTTCTTCAGCAGGCAGGTGCTCACCTCGCGCAACATCCGAGGCGGCTGGTGGGCCAGCGCGCTCATGGGCGGGCTCAACTACCAGATCGAGCACCACCTCTTCCCCAGCATGCCCAGACCGCACCTTGCGCGCGCCCGCGAGATCATCCGCGACTACTGCGAAGCGCAGGACGTGCCGTACACCGAGACCTCGCTGCTGGAGTCGTACCGCATCGTGATCGAGTACCTCAACCGAGTCGGGCTGCAGGCTCGCGACCCGTTCGACTGCCCCGTCGCTGGCGACTTCCGGCGGCGGTAGGCGGAGGTAGGCGGAGGGGTTTACTCTCGAACCCCCAAGGACGCCGAGCGCCGACGCGACCCGACGGCCATCCAGACCACGAAGCCGACGAACAAGCATCCGTCGCATCCACGAAGCCGGGACGAACTGGTCTGCATAGTGCTGCGGCGAACCGAATGAGTCACGCGGACCCTCCGCAGACTCCGCGAGGTGGCTCCTGACCTCACGGACGATGCGCTCGATGGTGCCGTTCGGGACGTCACGCAGCTCGAGCTCTACATTCAGCTCAGCACCGTAGTCGTCGTGCTCCGTGCGGTTCATGGTGCCTCTCTCTGACGAGACTTGAACCCCATCCGCGAATCGGAAGGGTGGGTTCCACGAGGCCCCCACATCTCCCGTCCCACCAAACCTGACTAGTATAGTTTCCACGACGGAATACATACCGAAAGGTGGATCAATGACGATGACAACCCCCACCCCACGCAAGCGCATCGCGGTCACAGCTGGAGACCCCGCCGGAGTTGGCCCCGAGCTGCTCGCCCGCGCGATTGCACGACGAGCCAGCGGCGAGGGTGACAACCTAATTGTTTTCGCAGCGGAAGATGAACTTCGTCGCGGCTTCAAGCAAGCCGACCTCCGCGACTCGATGGACGAGCTCCTGGCAGCCGATGGCGTGGAGGTCCGTCCGCTCACCGACTTCCCGTCGACTCCCGTCGGCGAGGTGCATGGCGACTCCGGCCGCTGGGCCCTGACCGCACTCCGTGCTGCTCTCGACGCAATCGAGTCCCAGGACGCCGATGCCCTCGTCTTCGGTCCACTCAACAAGGCCTCCCTCCACGCCTCCGGCATGCAGGAGTACGACGAGATGCGCTGGTTCGAGGGTCAGTTGCAGGCTGAGAGCGAGGTCTCCGAGCTGAATGCCTCCGCAGGGTTGTGGACATCTCGGGTGACCTCACACGTGCCGCTGCGCGCGGTCGCGGACCTGATCACCGAAGAACGAATCATCGCAGTCACCCGCCTGCTCTCCGAGCAGATGAGCGCTGCGGGCTTCACGAACCCAAAGCTCGCCGTCTGCGCGTTAAATCCGCACGGCGGTGAGAACGGGAGCTTCGGCACCGAGGAGATCGACATCATCGCGCCCGCCGTGAAAGCGGCCGCGGCACAGGGCCTGAACGTCGAAGGTCCATTCCCTGCGGACACCCTCTTTGTGACGGCGAAGCGACGGGGCTACCAGGGCATCGTGACGATGTTCCACGACCAAGGCCAGCTGGCGCTCAAAGCGATGGGGTTCGCGGGAGGTGTGACGGTGGAAGCAGGGCTCGGCATCGCGATCGCCACCCCTGCACACGGCACGGCGTTCGACATCGTGGGCACGGGGCAGGCTGACACCGCCTCGATGTTCAACGCCCTCGACATCGCCGGCCGCCTGACCGACGCCTCGTGACGCGGCCGACGGTCGTCATCCTGGACGACGACCCCACGGGCACCCAGGCCGTCGCGACCGCCAGCGGCCGCGCCGTGCGCACGTTTAGCGACCCCGACCGCAGCCTCGCGTTCGCGCGCCGCGTGTCAGACGCCCTGGTGGCGGTAACCCGGCGCACGACACAGCAATTCACCGTTACCTTCGTGGTGGCGAAGGGCGGCATCACCTCGAGCGACATCGCCACACGAGCGCTGCACCTCGAGCGGGCGATCATTCGCGGTCGCGTCGGCGCCGGCATCGTGTGGCAACCCGTCGGCGAGAATGCCCGTGCGCCCTTCGCGCTCGTGCCGGGAAACATCGGAGACGACGATGGCCTCGTGGAGGCCGTGCGGGGAATCTCTTACCAGCGGTCGTCCGCGGAGTAGCGCTCGATCATCTCCCAGATCGCGACGGATGCGGCGCCGCGCGCCCAATCGCTCATAGTGGTTGGCACGATCTCCGTGTCGAGTTCCGTGCTCCACGATGGCCGCGACTCGGCTATGGCCTCGTGCATCGCCGCCGCTCCGACCTTGGCGATCGCGATGCCCTCGCCAGAGAGGATGAAGCGCGTGACGTACGACATCGTGGCGATGCTGGCGATGAACCGGCCGAGGTAGGAAGCCGCCTCCGTCACTACGAGGAGCGCTCCCTGATCACCGGCTTGCGCCAGCTCGATGGCCTCGTCGAAGGAGAGCAGTCGCCCGCACGCCGCGGAGGCGGCGATGGCGACGTTGGTCGAAGCCAGGTACGCGAGCGCGCTTCCTCGCGGGCCCTCCGGAACCGTCGGTCCCGACGGATTCAGGATCAGCATGCTGGGTGACGGCGATGCCGCGTCGAGCTGCCTGACGACGTCACCATTGATGACGAGCCCGCATCCCACCCCCACGCCCACAGTGACCAGCGCGAAGCGCTCACTGTCGCGATCGGACGAGAAGAGATGCTGGGCGACGGTCAGAGCGGTCACGTCGTTTTCGACGATCACCGGGAGTCCAGATTCTCCGGAGAGCCGCTGCCCCAGCGGCACGCTGCGCCAGCCGAGACTGCGCGAGAGCACCACGCTCGAGTGGTCGTCGGTGTGGCCGCCGAGCGAGACGCCGACGCTGTGCACCGGCTCCCCCTGGGCCAGACGAGCGATCACGGCGGCCGCGACGCGGATGACGTCGTCCGGGGTCGACGAGGGCAGGGGTTGATCCACTCGAGCAAGGATGGACGCCCGGGCGTCCGTCAGCACGCCGTGGACAGCGTCGACCGCCACCTTCACGCCGATGAACCGCAACGTCGGGGACACATCGAGTGGGCGCACGAGGCGGCCATGCACTGGATCGGCAACGGCGTCAGCCTCGACGAGGAGGCCCTGCTCGATGAGTGGCCTTGCCAGGCGGGTCATGCTCGCCGGCGAGAGCCCAAGGCGGCGAGCCACGTCGCTCCTGGAGATCGGCCCATGCAGGACAACCGCGCGGGCAACGGCCCGCGCCGTGTCGATGGTCTGCGTCCCGGTCTCAATGATCGCCATGACGTTCATCGTACCGCTCCACCATTCCAAGCTGAAACATAAAACCTCGACATTGCTACCGCTGCAGTAGGTAAAGCAGCCCCATCCGCACGCAGTGGACGCCAAACCAGGGTTTCGAGGAGCAGATTGACCAGAGTGTTTATTGTTGCAATAATCATGGCTACCCCCTGAAAGGCAATGGTGCTGATGGAATCCATGGAGCGACGCGTTCTCGAACTGAACGGCGCAGACGTACAGGTGATCGTGGATGCGCGGTCGGAGCAGGTCCCGCGCATCATCCATTGGGGTCGCCCCCTCGGACTCAACGCCGCGGGCCTCGAATCGTTCGCCGACGCGAGCAGGCCGCAGATCGCCTCAAACAGCATCGACAGCCCCGTCCCCTTCAGCATCGTTCCGGATGCCAGCCGCGGGTGGGTCGGTGCCCCCGGCGTCGAGGGACACCGCGGCGGCCGCGATTTCGCCTTGCAGCTGTCCACCCGCAACGTCAGCCTCGAGACGTCGGCCGACGCGCGAGTCGAGAATCGGTTCGTCGCGGCCCTCGCGGACGACGCCCTCGAGATCGAAGCCGACCTGGTGCTCGAGCTGCTGACATCCGGTCTCGTGCGCTCCCGCCTCACGGTGCGCAACACGGGCGCCGAAACGTACGCCGTCGACGCCGTGCGTCTCGGGCTCCCCGTACCGACTCGCGCCGGTGAAGTGCTCGACTTCGCGGGACGCCACATGCGCGAAGCGCAAGCACAGCGGCACTCCCTCACCGTCGGCACCCACGCCCGCGAGGGACGCCACGGTCGCACCGGCCACGACGCGAGCCTTCTGTACGCGGTAGGAACTCAAGGTTTCGGCTTCCGCCACGGCGAGGTGTGGGCTGCGCAGACCGCGTGGAGCGGAAATCACCGCACGTTCGTCGAGCGCCAGACCAACGGGCGCACGATTCTCGGCGGCGAGGAGATCCTGCTCCCCGGAGAAGTGGCCCTCACCACGGGCGAGGAATACTCGACTCCATGGATCTACGGCTCCTATGGTGAAGGCATCGACGGCGTCGGCCGCCGCTTCCACCACCACCTGCGGGCGCGCGAGCGCAATCGCACGACCCCACGCCCGGTTGTCCTCAACACCTGGGAAGCGGTCTACTTCGACCACCAGCCCGCCGCGGTCTTCGATCTCGCGACGAAGGCAGCCGAGGTCGGCGTCGAGCGCTTCGTGCTCGACGACGGCTGGTTCCTCGGTCGCCGGAGCAAGCAATCTGGCCTGGGCGACTGGACCGTCGATCGGGCGATCTGGCCGGATGGACTGCTCCCGCTCGCCGAGCACGTGCGCGGCCTCGGCATGGAGTTCGGGCTGTGGTTCGAACCCGAGATGATCAACCCCGACAGCGACGCCGCACGCGCGAACCCGGACTGGATCCTCTCCCCCGGGCACCGGCAGCCACCGACCTCGCGATACCAGCAGGTGCTGGACTTGCAGAACCCTGCGGCCTACGCACACGTTCGGGACTCCATCGCCGGTCTCGTGCGCGAGCTCGACCTCGCCTTCATCAAGTGGGACCACAACCGCGACCTCACCGACGCGGCCCACGACGGCGGACGCGCTGCGGTGCACGGTCAGACGCTGGCGTTCTACCGACTCCTCGACGAGCTCCACTCCGAGTTCCCAGACCTCGAGATCGAGTCATGCTCCTCAGGCGGCGCCCGGGCCGACCTCGAGGTTCTCGAGCGCTCGGACCGCATCTGGGCCAGCGACTGCATCGATGCGAACGAACGTCAGCGCATCGATCTCTGGACCAGCGTGACCGTGCCGCCGGAGCTCCTCGGCTCACACATCGGGTCGAGCATCGCCCACGCCACGAAGCGACGCCACGCACTGTCCTATCGCGCGATGACGGCGCTGCTCTCGAACCTCGGAATCGAGTGGGACCTGCGCGAGGCCACCGCCAACGAGCTGGAGGCTCTCAGCGGCTGGGTCCAGCTCTACAAGCAGCTCCGCCCCCTCCTGCACACCGGTGAGGTGGTGCGCAGTGATCACCCCGATCCGGCCCTCAGCATCCGCGGTGTCGTCGGGCAGGACCGCTCGGATGCGCTGTTCTCGGTCGCCGCTGTCGCGACCGGTGTCGGGGCGCCTCCTGGCGCGGTGACGCTTCCCGGACTCGACCCCGCCGCGACCTACGACGTGAGCGCCGCAGCCCCCGCCGACGGAGTGCTGCAGTACAACGGCCACCCGCTCCCGGCCTGGTGGAGCACCGGTGTCCGAACCACAGGTGAGGCCCTCGGCCACGCCGGTATCCAGGTGCCAGCTCTGGCGCCCGACCACGCACTGCTCATCCGCGCAACGCAGGTGGGCGAGGAGGACTGATGGCAACCGAAACCCTGGCGATCCCGGCCAAGGGCCGCAAGCGCCAGCGCCGGCCCCGCCCGCTCGGCCGGGAGAACCTGGCCGGCTGGCTGTTCGCCGCACCAGCGATCATCGGCTTCGCGGCCTTCTTCGTCTGGCCTGCGCTGCGCGGCGCGTACTTCAGCTTCACGAAGTACAACCTGCTCACCGACCCAGAGTGGGTCGGACTCGACAACTACACCCGCATGTTCGCGGATGAGGTCTTCTGGAATGCGCTCGGCGTCACGGTCTACTACGTGCTGCTCAACATCGGCTTCCAGACGCTGCTCGCCCTCGGCGTCGCGGTCTTGCTGCATCGACTCACGCAGTCGCTGGTGATCCGCGGCATCGCCCTGCTGCCGTACATGATCGCGAACGTGATCGCCGCGCTCGTCTGGTTCTACCTGTTCGACTACCAGATCGGGCCGATCAACGAGCTCATCGCCTGGCTGGGGCTCGACCGAATCGCCTTCCTCGGCGATCAGGCCTGGGCGATACCGACCATCGCGTTCATCAACGTGTGGCGTCACCTCGGCTACACAGCGCTGCTTATCTTCGCCGGTCTTCAGATGATCCCGCGCGATGTCTACGAGGCCGGTGCGATCGACGGCGCTGGGGAGCTGCGCATGTTCCGCAGCATCACGCTTCCCCTGCTGCGTCCCATCCTCGCGATGGTCCTGGTGATCACGGTCACCGGCGCCTTCCAGGTGTTCGACACCGTCGCGGTCACGACGGGCGGCGGACCGGTCAACGCCACGCGAGTCATCAACTACTACATCTACGACGTGGCCTTCACTCGTGGCGACTTCGGATACGGCTCGGCCCTGGCCGTCGCCCTGTTCGTTCTGCTCGCGGTATTCACCTATATCCAGCTGCGGGCGACCCGCGCCAACCAGACCGACCTGGGATGACACCATGACCATGACGAAGAGTTCACGCACAAGCAAGAACGCAAGTCCGACGCCCCCGTCGGAGCAGCCCGCGGAGTCCGAAGTGGCGGGCAAGAAGCCACGTCAGAAAGCGTCGATCGGTCGCATCGCGGCGTGGGTGCTGCTCTGGGTCCTGCTGCTGATCACCCTGTTCCCGTTCTACTGGATGCTCCGCACCTCGCTGTCGAACAACCTCTCGCTCGCTGGCAACCCGGGGAACCCGTTCCCCGTCGACTTCACTCTCGGCGCGTACAAGCGGGTCCTTGGGCTGGCCACCACCGAGGAATCGATGGCAGAGGGCGGGTCAGGCGCCTCGATCGACTTCTGGCTCTACCTTCGCAACTCGGTGATCGTCGCCACGCTCATCACCGTTGGCCAGGTGGTGTTCTGCTCGATGGCGGCCTACGCCTTCGCTCGGCTGAAGTGGACTGGCCGCGACCTGGTCTTCGGCATCCTGCTGTGCGCCCTCATGGTGCCGGTCATCTTCACGACAATCCCGAACTTCATCACCATCCGCGACCTCGGGCTCCTGAACACGCACCTCGGCATCGCTCTACCGACGATGCTCATGACACCCTTCGCGATCTTCTTCCTCCGGCAGTTCTTCCTCGGCATCAACCGCGAGGTTGAGGAGGCCGCCATCCTCGACGGCGCCGGCCACATCCGCCGTTTCACGTCGATCGCGCTGCCGCTCACGGGCTCGCCGATCGCGACGCTCGCCATCCTCACCTACATCAACAGCTGGAACGAGTACTTCTGGCCGCTGGTCGTCGGGCGCGCAGAAGACGTGCGCGTGCTCACCGTGGCACTCGGCGTGTTCCGATCGCAGACCCCACAGGGCGGACCCGACTGGGCCGGCCTCATGGCCGCGACGCTCATCGCGGCCCTCCCCGTGATCATCCTCTTCCTCCTCCTCGGCAAGCGCATCATCAACTCCATCGGGTACTCGGGCACAAAATGACCCGCACCTCCCCTCGCACCACACGAATCGAAAGGCACTCAATGAAGAACGCCAAGAAGATCGCCATCGCCGCGGTCGTGACCGGCACGCTGTTCGCAGCCACCGCCTGCTCCGGTGCCAGCGCCGGCGGCGACGGCGGCTCCGAAGCCGCGTCGCTGCGCTACTGGCTGTGGGACTCCAACCAGCTCCCCAGCTACGAGCAGTGCATCGCCGACTTCACCGAAGCCAACCCAGAGATCTCCGTACAGATCGAGCAGGTCGGCTGGAACGACTACTTCGAGACGCTGACGACCAGCCTCGTGGGCGGCGACGCACCAGACGTCATCACCAACCACGCGTCGTTCTACCCAGAGCTCGCGACCTCCGGGTCGCTGCTCGACCTCGACGACGTGGAGGTCGACCTCGAGTCGTTCCGCGACGGCCTCGCGGAACGATGGATCGGCGAAGACGGCAAGCGCTACGGCCTCCCGAAGGACTGGGACACGGTCGCGACGCTCTTCAACACCGACTACCTCACCGAAGCCGGATACACGCCAGAGGACCTCAACACTCTCGACTGGAACCCGGATGACGGCGGCACCTGGGAGAAGACCATCGCCCACCTCACCGTCGACGCGAACGGCGTGCGCGGCGACGAAGCCGGCTTCGATAAGAACAACGTGGCCGTCTACGGCCTCGGCCTCAAAGCCAAGTCCGGCATCGGCGCCTTCGGTCAGACCCAGTGGAGCCCGTACGCGCTGACGAACAACTGGACCTACGCCGACCAGAACCCGTTCGGCACCGAGTTCAACTACGCCGACGAGAAGTACATCGAGACCATCGAATGGTGGTCTGGCCTGATCGACAAGGGCTACATGCCCGGGTACGAGTCGGCGATCTCCGGCACCAGCATCCAGGAGGCCTACGGCGCCGGACGCTACGCGCTCGTCACCGACGGCAGCTGGAACGCCAAGGCGTACTTCGGCATGACCGGCGTCGAGACCGGCATCGCACCACTGCCGGTCGGCCCGAGCGGCGATCGCGCGGGTGTCATGAACGGCCTGGCGGACTCCGTCATCGCAAGCACGGAGAACCCGGAGGCGTCGAAGAAGCTGGTGGCCTACCTGGCGACCGCCGACTGCCAGGACATCGTGGCTGAAGCAGCTGTCGTCTTCCCGGCCGTCGAGACCTCAAGCGAGAAGGCCCGTGAGGCGTTCGATGCTGCCGGCATCGACGTCTCGGTCTACTACGACGCGTTCGAGGCGGGCGAATACGTCGAGGCCCCGATCGCCAACAACTGGAGCTCGATCCTCGCCATCATGGAGCCAGCCGTCGAGGCCGTCCTCCTTGGCCAGGGCGATGAGAACACGCTCAAGCAGGCAGCGGAGCAGGTCAACCAGCTGTTCCCGTAAGTACTGGGGTCGGTCCGAGGGGCATCTCGACGCGCTGCGTCGGGGTGCTCCTTCCTCGTGGGCGAGGCGGCGGGCGCGCATGATCGCGAACCGCTGACCGCTGACCGCCGCGAGAAACGTCGTGAAACCATGGACACATGGCACGCACACCGAAGGCGCTTCTCCTCTCCGGAGCCACCCTCCTGCTCGCGGCGACCGCCGGGTGCTCGACGAGCGCATCCACCTACGCTGACCTCGAGAACGCCCCGGTGGTCGAAAAACCCTTGCCGACTGACCTGGACGACCACGCCCTCGAGGGATTCGACGTCGATGCGACGCGATGGGTCGGAGAGTATGGCGGAGCTCAGCTCTGGCTCGGCCCGGGCGTCGACGAGTACGAAGTGTGTCTGCTCTACTACACCGAAGCGCAGGAGTGGGGCGGGGCGTGCAGCGGGGGTGGCGGCATCAGCAGCACTGGAATCGGGAACGGCCTCCGCTACGCGGTCGTGCCCGACGGCGAGGAGCCCCGCCGCGGCGCAACGCAAGTGTCACAGAACGTCTATGCGACGGGCGCCTGAACGTCATCGAATCGGGTGGCGTCCAGGACCCAACTGAAACGGCCGGGGCCCGAGGTAATGAGCTGGAGCGTCACTGGCGGCCGGCAGGACGAGGCTCCGGTTCATCTGGGTGGTGGTGCCTGTGGCCTACACCCGTCTACTCCGTCGCTCGGGGAGCCGTGGTTGGGTTCTACTGCTACCCGTTCTTCAACCCCGCAGCAGTCGGCGGCTACGGAGGCGTCGCCCTGTACTGCGTCGCGCTCCTCGCGGCCTTCGTTGTCCTGGCGACCGCGATTCGGGCACTTGGCAACGCATTGGGTCGCCGCCAGCGCGAGCGTACCGAGCGTTCAGGTGCGGGTGAGCAGATCAGCCGCTAGGCGGAACGACTTGATTCAAGTCTTTGATCAGACGGGGAGCTCGCCTACGTCGAACCTCGAGCAGCCAAGTTCTGGCCGGGTAGCTCAGTCGCACGACGTAGTAGTTGATGTACTCGACGACGCCGAACACCCACGTGAGTACGATCAGAGCCGCGATCGGCCACGAACTGGGCCACCAGAGCACGATGCCGACGAGCGCGCCACCAAACACCGCGAGGTTCAGCCACTTCAGAGCCCCGAACACGCGGGCGAGCCCGACGGGCATCCTCGAAGCCCCGACCCAGTTCCGCGCCAGGAGCCAGTAGGCGCCGCCCTGCAGCAGCACGAAGAGCAGTGGGGCGAGCGCCAACCAGAATGCCGCGAGGTCCATGCCAGTCGTCAGGATGGTCGGCGCGGCCCACACCCCCAGCATCGTGAACGTCGCAACTGACGTCAGCTCGCCGGCACCGAGTGACAGGTATTGGCGGCGCGCGTCATGTCGAGTGCGAGGCCGCGAACCGCTCGGTCGAGACGGCCGCGCTCCGTCGAAGGGTGGCTGCCGGCGGTCCATCACCGCGAGCGCTCAACAGGGTTGCCGCTGCCCCCGCTGCTGCTCCGCACCACGAGCTCGGTCGGCAGGATGCGGTGCTCTCCGATCCGCGGCGACTCGCCTTCCGCGTTCGCATCCACTCGCCCGACGACCATCTCGACGGCGGCGGAAGCGAGCTGCGCGGGGTCCTGCGCGAGGCTCGTGAGCTGCAGGTAGGGCAGCTCGGCCTGCTCCGAGTTGTCGAAGCCGACGACGGCGAGATCCTCGGGGACGCGCTTGCCGAGGAGGCGCGCCTGCGCGACAACACCCTGCGCGCTGCGGTCGTTGAACGCGATCACGGCGGTCGTGTCGGGGTAACGCCGCAGCGCATCCTCGATGGCTTCCGCGCCCGCGGCTTCGGACGCTCCCCCGGCGACGATCGCGACCTCGTCTCCGAGCCCGGCCTCGGCCGTGGCTTCGAGGAACGTCTCCGTGCGCACCTCATCCCCCGAGACGCCCGGCGCCCCGAGGTACAGGATGCGCGAGTGCCCGCGCTCGTGCAGGTGCTGGACGGCGAGCTCGGTGCCGCGTGCGTCGTCCATGGAGACGCTGTCGAAGCGCTCGGACGAGTACTGACTGGCCACCGTCACGACGGGGACCTCGTCGGCGATCCGGTTCAGCTGCTGCTCGTCCAGCGATGCGCCGAGCAGCACGAGCCCCTCGACCCGCTCCCCCAGCAGCGCCTCGACCGCATCCGCCTCACCCCGCCGCTTGGTGACCGCGGCGAGCGACACGTTGTACCCAGCTGTCCGCGCAGCGAGCTGCAGCTCATCGATGAGCTGACCGTGGAACGGCTGCGCCGCATGGAAGACGATGCCGATGAGCCGCGACCGACCCTGCTTGAGCATCCGCGCCCGCTCGTCGCGCCGGTAGCCGAGCCGGGCCGCGACCTCGAGGACGTGCGCCCGCGACTCGGGGCTCGCGCCCGGCACATCCCGCATGACGATCGAAACGAGCGGCTGCGAGACGCCCGCCGCATCGGCGACGTCGCGCATCGTGACGCGCCTGCCGCCGCCCGGTCGTGCCGGGCGGCGGGCGTCTCGTGCGTCGGCGTCGCTCATACCTCGATGCTAAAGGCCTCCCGGAACCGACGCAGCGCGAGGTCGGAGTCGGCGGACGCAAACGCCTCCATCGCGACGACTCCCGCATAGCCGAGCTCGTCGAGCGCACGCGCGACCCGCGGGTAGTGGATCTCGCCCGTCCCGGGCTCGCAACGGCCGGGCACATCCGCCACCTGGATCTCGCCGATGTACGGCAGCGCGCGCCCGCACAGGTCGACAAGATCGCCCTCGCCGATCTGCGCGTGGTACAGGTCGAGGTTGAGCCGGAGGTGCGGGCTGTCGACGGCCGCGACCAGCGCGATCGTGTCGCTCGCACGGTTGAACGGCACCCCGGGATGGTCAACGGCGTGGTTCAGGTTCTCGAGCGTGAAGACCTTGCCGTACTCCTCGCCGAGCTTCGCGAGCCGCTCGAGCGTGCGCAGCGCGGCGAGCCAGTCGGCCGGGGTCGTGTGCGCGCTCGGGCGTACAGGCAGGCCGTTGTCGTCGAGACCCGTGCCGTGGATGACGAGGCGCGGCACGTTCAGCACCTGTGCCGCCTCGAGGGACTCGCGCGCCGTCTCTACGATCGCGTCGGCCCCATCCGGATCGATGAGCTCGCCGCGGATGTAGCCCGACATGGAGCCGAACGTCGCGCCGGTCGCGACCAGCGCATCGAGGTCCTTCTCCCACCAGCGCCAGATCTCGACCTCGAACCCGGCCTCATCGATGCGGCGAACGCGCTCCTCGAACGGCAGGTCGAGGAACAGCATCTCCGCGCAGGCAGCGAGCACAAACGGTGACGTGGCGGTGCCGACGGCTCCGTTTCCGCCCGCTTCGCGGCCTACGTCACCCTGAGTGTCAGCGACAGCCCCGCTCATCGGACGACCTCGACCGCTGCACCGGTCTTGACCGACTCGATGCAGGCGAGCGCGATGACCATCGCCTCGAGCGCGGCTTCCGTGCCCGGGCGAGGGCTCTCGACGCCGGCGACGGCGTCGACGAAGGCCTGCAGTTCACCCGTGTAGGCGGCGCGCATGAGCTGCGTGTCGGCGCGGACGGTGTCGAAGGATGCGCCGGCCGCGCCGTAGAGGCGGAGGCTGGACGCGGCGAGCTCGCCAGCAGTCGCCATGCCGGCGCTGCCGAAGACCTCGGCGCGGGTGTCGTAGCCGTAGGCGGCCGAGAAGTTCGCCTCGGCCGTTGCGATGGCGCCGTTGTCGTAGCGGATCGTGACGACGGAGGTGTCGAGGAGGCCCTTGTCTTTGAAGTCAGGGGCGACGAGCGCATCCGCGACGGCGTAGACCGAGGTCGCGCGGGCTCCAGGGTTGAAGAAGTTGAGGGTGTCGAAGTCGTGGATGAGGGTCTCGAGGAAGATCGTGAACGGCGGGATCGCGGCGGGGTTCGCGAGGCCCGGGTCGCGGGTCACGGAGCGCAGCAGCTGCGGGGTGCCGAGAGTTCCCGCGTCGAGGGCGGAGCGCAGCTCGGGGAAGCCGTTGGCGTAGCGGCGGTTGAAGCCCACCTGGAAGACGACGCCGTGGCGCTCGACGGCGGCCTCGATGCGGCGCAGCTCCTCGAGCGAGACGCCGGTCGGCTTCTCGCAGAAGATGGCCTTTCCGGCGGCGGCCGCCTGCTCGACAAGGGCGGTGTGGAAGCGCGGCGGGGCCGTGATGACGACCGCGTCGAGGTCGGGGCGGGCCAGCAGCTCGGCGATGTCGGTGTACGACTGCTCGACGCCGAGCGTCTCGGCGAGCTTCGCGGCTGCACCCTCGACGGGGTCGGCGATGGCGATGAGCTCGGCGTTCGGGATGTCGCGGGCGATGAGCGCTGCGTGGTTGCTGCCGATGCGGCCGGCACCGATCAGGGCGACGCGGATGAGGGGGTTTGTGGTCATGGTGTTTCTCCTGGGGACGGCGGTGCCGACACGACACTGTGCTGCTGGGTGCGCCCAGCACACGAAGACTATTACGTACTAGCGGTCGGCGTCTAGTACGTATAAGGTTGCCTGCAATCGGCCGGTCGACACGGCCCAGATCGCGGACAAAGGAGTTCTCATCACTTCCACGCACGGGGCATCAGCGTCAGAGACGGCCCTCCCCAAACTCACGCCAGGCCCGTACCGCAAGCGGCTCGGGCTCATCTCGATCGTCGCCTGCTTCGGCGGCCTGCTGTTCGGCTACGACACGGGCGTCATCAACGGCGCGCTACGTCCGATGGCCGCCGAGATCGGCCTCGACGCCTTCACCGAAGGCGTCGTCACGAGCTCGCTCGTGTTCGCCGCAGCCTTCGGGGCGGTCTTCGGCGGACGCATCTCCGACGCCATCGGCCGGCGCAGGACGATCATCATCCTCGCCGTCCTCTTCTTCGTCGGCACGGTCATCGTCGTGGCGTCGCCGAACTTCGCCCTGCTGGTCGTGGGCCGCGTCATGCTGGGCCTCGCCGTCGGCGGCGCATCCACCGTGGTGCCGGTCTACCTGGCCGAGCTCGCGCCGTTCGAGATCCGCGGTTCCATCACGGGCCGCAACGAGGTCGCGATCGTCACGGGCCAGCTCTCCGCGTTTGTCATCAACGCGATCCTCGGCAACACGCTCAGCCACATCGACGGGGTCTGGCGCATCATGTTCGCGGTGTGCGCGATCCCCGCGATCTGCCTGTTCTTCGGGATGCTGCGCATGCCGGAGTCGCCGCGCTGGCTCGTCGAGAAGGGCCGCCACGCGGATGCGCTCGCCGTGCTCAAGACGGTGCGCTCCGAGGAGCGTGCGATCGCCGAGCTCGGCGAGGTCGAGCAGGTGGCGGAGGAGGAGCAGAAGGAGTCGAAGGTCGGCCTCGCGGCCGTGCTCACCAACAAGTGGCTCATCCGCATCCTGCTCATCGGCATCGGCGTTGCCATGATGCAGCAGCTCACGGGCATCAACTCGATCATGTACTACGGCCAGGTTGTGCTCATCGAATCGGGCTTCGAGGAATCGGCAGCTCTCATCGCGAACATCGCGCCGGGTGTCGTGGCGGTCATCGGCGGCTTCGTCGCCCTGTACTTGATGGACCGAGTCGACCGCCGAAAGACGTTCGCGATCGGGCTCACGCTCACCACGACCTGCCACCTGCTCATCGGCGCCGCCTCGTTGCTGCTCCCTGTTGGCAACCCTGCCCGCCCGTTCGTCATCCTGATCCTCGTCGTCGCGTTCGTGGCGTCCATGCAGACGTTCTTGAACGTCGCCGTCTGGGTCTACCTCGCCGAGATCTTCCCGCTGCACATGCGCGGCCTCGGCATCGGCATCTCGGTGTTCTTCGGCTGGACGACCAACGGGTTCCTGGCCCTCTATTTCCCGAGCCTCATCGCGGGGATGGGAATCAGCGGCGTGTTCTTCCTGTTCGCCGGCATCGGAGCCCTCGCGCTGATCTTCACGATCACGCAGGTTCCTGAGACCCGCGGCGTGACCCTCGAGAAGCTCGAGGTCGGCGTCACGACGGGAGCCATCCACGTGCTCGGCAAGAGCCGCTAGACACCACAGAATTCAAGACTCGGCCGCTTCTGCGAGCGGCCGACCCGCCCGCGGGGATCGGCTTCGATCTGGACGTCCTGGCCGGACCCCGCGGGCTTTTCCTGTGCGCCTACCTGAGCGTCCGCCGACAAGCGCGAAGACGCGCATCCAATGTCGGAACGCTTTCGCCCGCCCGCGTGTTGACCTGATGTTGGAGAGGAAATACCCATGACGCAGTACACGAAAGACCAAGACGCCATCGCTCGCCTCACGCCTGAGCAGTACGCCGTGACACAGCAGTCGGCGACCGAGCGCCCCTTCGACAACGAGTTCTGGCACAACGACGACCGGGGCCTCTACGTCGACATCGTCTCCGGCGAGCCCCTGTTCGCCTCGACCACCAAGTACGACAGCGGATGCGGGTGGCCCAGCTTCACGAAGCCACTGAGCGCGGAGAACATCGTCGAGAACTCCGACACGTCGCTCGGCATGCGGCGCACGGAGGTGCGATCGGCCGCCGCTGACAGCCACCTCGGCCATGTCTTCGACGATGGCCCCGTCGACCAGGGAGGGCTGCGCTACTGCATCAACTCGGCTGCGTTGCGCTTCGTTCCGCTCGAGGACCTTGAAACGGACGGCTACGGCCAGTACATCGGACTGTTCGAGGACAAGGCGGGCATCTGATGACTGACGAGCGCGCGATCCTTGCCGGCGGATGCTTCTGGGGGCTCGAGGAACTCATCCGCGACCTGCCTGGGGTGTTCAGCACGCGGGTTGGCTACGCCGGCGGCACCACCCCGAACGCCACCTACCGGCACCACGGCGACCATGCCGAGGCCGTCGAGGTCGAGTTCGACCCATCGAAGACCTCGTACCGTGATCTGCTCGAGTTCTTCTTCCAGGTACACGACCCGACCACGAAGAACCGGCAGGGCAACGACCGTGGCGCGAGCTACCGCTCGGTGATCTTGACGCTCACCCCCGAGCAGGAGCGAGTGGCACGCGAGACGATCGCTGACATCGACGCATCGGGTCGCTGGCCCGGCAAGGTCGTCACGAAGGTCGAAGCGGCCGGCGAATTCTGGGACGCGGAGGAAGAACACCAGAACTACCTCCGCAAGCACCCGGGCGGCTACACGTGCCACTACGTGCGCCCCGGCTGGGTACTCGAAGACGCGGCTGCGAGGAGCTAGCCGCGAGCTGGTCCAGGGGCCCAGCTAGCCAGGACGCCCGCCGTCGGGTTCTCTCGACGGCGGGCACTGGACGAGCGCGATGGTTGCCCATCTCGAGCAGTTTGCCGTCAGCCGTTCGAGGATTCCCCATCCACGACCGCGGTGACCCGGTCGAGATACAGCGAGACGAGCTTCGCCTCCTGCGGCGAGAGGTCTTCTGAGAGGTGACGGATCTGACCGGTGACCGGGTCGATCTCATCGACATCGAGGTCGGTGTCGACCGGGACGATCATCTTGCGTCGACGGTCATCGGGGTCAGGCATGGTGCGGATGAGGCCAGCTTCGGTGAGGCGCTGCACGAGCATCGTGGCCGACGCACTCGTGACGTCGAGGTACTCCGCCAGGGCGCTGGGGCTGGTCGTGATGCCGTCGCTGGTGCGCTCGAGAATGAACCTCATCGCAGACCGGTGGGTTTCACTCAGCTCGCCGGTCGCCTGGCGCCGGCGGCCGAGGCGCGCTTCCGCGCGACGCAGTTCGTCGACGGCTTCCGAGGCGTCATCGCCTGGAGTGGGTGACGGATGCTCGCGCGTCGTCGAGCGGTTTTCGCGGTTGTTCGAGACGTCAGTCATCGGCGCGGAACCAGTCCGGGCTCAGAGGAAGGCGGAGACCGCGGCGAGGAAGCCGACGCTGAGCGTCGCCCCGATCGCGCAGAGGGCGAGGAACTCCTTGGGTAGCGTCCGCTGCTGGTAGGAGTCCCAGTACGTGTCCGAGGACGACAGCGCGGTGGACTTCTCGGTCGTGGTGGTGGGGGTCGCGGAAGTCATGTAGTTAGCCTAACTACATTCATTGCCCGCCACAAGGAGCCTGGCCGCGCGAGCGCGAGGACGGACGCTCGAACCTGGCATCCGATCAGCAACAGATCCTCCAGAAGTCCGGGGACAACGCAAACCGCCGCACCCCGTGGAGGGTGCGGCGGCTCTTCAGCGTGGATCCGGTCTACGCCGTGTTCTTCCGGCGCAGCGCCAGAAGGCTCAGGGCGCCTCCGAGAAGCAGCGTCCCGACTCCGAACGCCATCCACGGGTTGAAGTTAGCGGCACCGGTGGTCGCGAGCTCCGGCGAAGTCGTCTTCACCGGGCCGGGAGCCACGCTGGACGTTGTCGTCGGGGATGAGCTCGAGGTTGTCGTCGGGGATGCGGTCGGCTGCTCGGTCCCAGTCGGCGGAACCGTCGGCTGCTCCGTCTCCGTCGGCGGCACCGTCGGCTGCTCAGTCTCCGTCGGAGGGACCGTCGGCTGCTCAGTCTCCGTCGGAGGAACCGTCGGCTGCTCAGTCTCGGTCGGAGGAACCGTCGGCTGCTCAGTCTCCGTCGGAGGAACCGTCGGCTGCTCAGTCTCCGTCGGAGGAACCGTCGGCTGCTCCGTCTCCGTCGGAGGAACCGTGGGCTGCTCCGTCTCCGTGGGCGGGACCGTCGGCTGCTCCGTCTCCGTCGGAGGAACCGTGGGCTGCTCCGTCTCCGTCGGAGGAACCGTCGGCTGCTCCGTCTCCGTCGGAGAAACCGACGGCTGCTCAGTTTCGGTCGGCGGCACCGTCGGCTGCTCGGTCTCGGTCGGCGGAACCGTCGGCTGCTCAGTCTCCGTCGGCGGGACCGTCGGCTGCTCGGTCTCGGTCGGCGGCGCGCAGAGCGCGGGCGTGAACGTGTTGTCGTCCAGAGTGACGGATCCGGATCGTGCGATGGCACGGCCCGCGATGGTCGAGTCGGTGTTCACCGTGACGGATGCGAGCGCGATGATGGTGCCGACGAAGGTCGTGTCCGTGTCGAGCGTCGCGGAGCTCCCGACCTGCCAGAAGACGTTGCACGCCTGCACACCGTTGACGAGGGCGACGGTGCTGTTCGGCGCGGTGGTCAGGGTCGAACCGATCTGGAAGATGAAGACCGCATTCGGGTCGCCTTCGGCATCGAGGGTCACCGTGCCGGTCAACCCGGCCGAGGTGTCGGCCTTGTAGACGCCCGCCACGAGGGTCTGGCCGCCGAGGTCCGCGGCGATCGGAGCGTCGGACGCCTGGCTGGTGAGCGCGTTGTACGCGATCGCGGCATCCGACTGAGCGGCGGCGGCATCCTCAAGGGGCCGCGTCTCGCCGAGCACGATGCCGGGCGGGAACCCTGAGATGGCGCTCCCCGGGGCGACACCGAGGTCGCCAGAGAGGATGCTGTCACCGGTGTTGGAGACGGATGCGCCGCCGAGCACCGAGAAGCTCGACGCGGTGCCGAGGTCCACTGCAGTGCCGATGGCTTGCGCGGAGTTGGCTTGCAGCAGCGCGGGCACGAAGGCGAGCACGGCGAGCACGCTGCCGGTTGCAGCCAGGAGAGGGATTCGAGCTCTGCGGGGGGCGGAGTTCGATGGAAGGGTGGGATTTGCCATGAAGGCCTCCTCGTGCCGCACAAGGGCGGCGAGCGCGCGAAGTGCGGGCATGGCTGACAGTACGGCAACGATGTTGCTTAACCTACGGAATCCCGCAATCCGGGATCAGGTGCGACACTCTGGCATGAAACACCCGGGGCAACCGGGCCCATCCACGCGCCTCATCACCTCAGCGCCCCAGTGCACCCGAGATCCCGCGCGCCGCCATCCGCACCCCGAGCGCGAACTGCGGCTCCGCGAGGCGCTCGACGTGCGCGATGATCGAGACCGCCGCGACGACCTCGCCGTGCGCATCCACCACCGGGGCGGCCATGGAGAAGGCCCCCGGCGTCATCTCCTCGACAGATTTCGAGAGACCCGTCGCGCGGATCTCCGCGAGCCGACGTCGCAGCGCCTTCGGGTCGGTCATCGTGTTCGGCAGGTACTGGCGCGGCTTCGACGCGACCACCTCGTCGAAGACCTCGAGCGGTGAATGCGCGAGCAGCACGAGCCCGACCCCCGTGGCGTGCAGGGGCAGACGCGCGCCGACGTCGGAGATGACGCGCACCGCGTTCGGGCTCGAGATTCGTTCGAGGTACACCGCGCCCAGGCCATCCCGAACCGCGATGTGCACGTTCTCCTCCGTCGACTCGAGGAGGTCCTCCAAGTAGGGCCGGGCGATCGCGCGGAGCCGCTCCGCAGTCGTGCGCCGCGCACCCAGGCGCCACAGCTTGATGCCCACGCGGTAGGCGCCGGCATCCGTGCGCTCGAGGCCGCCCCACTCGGTCCAGGATGCGAGCATGCGGTGCGCCGTCGACACCGGCAGGTTCGCCGCCGCCGCGATCTGCGTGAGCGTCAGCTCCTCCCGCGCGGAGAACGCCTCGGCGATCGCGAACAGCTTCTGCGCGACACTGCGCTCGTCACCACCGCCACCGGACATGCCGCAATGGTAGCCGCGAGCAGAGCATCCACATCGATGATGCTCGGCATCATGAAGTTCAGCTTCCCTGATATGTGGGTTCGAGACGAAAGTTGTCATGTGCCCAAGACGGCACGCGCACACCGCGGCCGAGAACCGCCACAGACGCACTGCACCAGACGAAAAGGATCGACGATGATCAAACTGCTCTCCCACCTCTCGCACATCGAGATCGCAACGCCAGACGTCGCGGCCTCGGTGAAGTTCTACGAAGAAGAGTTCGGCCTGCGCGTCGTCGCACGCGAAGACGGCAAGGTCTACCTGCGCTCGTGGGGCGACTACTACACGTACAGCCTCGTCATCGCGGAAGGCCCGGAAGCAGCCCTCAACATCATGGGATGGCGCACCTCCAGCGCCGAAGCACTCGACGAGGCCGCCAAGCGCGTCGAGGCCGCAGGCGTCCAGGGCCAGTGGGCTGAGCGCAGCGTCGGCCACGGCAAGTCGTACACCTTCACCGGGCCATACGGCCACACCATGGAGCTCTACTGGGACGTCGAGAAGTACCAGGCAGACGCCGAGCACGCCTCCGTCTTCCCCGACCGCCCCGAGAAGCGCTCGAAGCACGCCGTCGGCCCCCGCCAGCTCGACCACGTCACCGTCGCCGCCTCCGACGTGCGCGGCTTCGCGAAGTGGTACAACGAGGTCCTCGGCTTCCGCATCATGGCCTACACGGTGCTCGACGACCACCCCGTCACGGTCTTCTCCGTGCTCACCACGAACGAGAAGTCGCACGACCTCGGGGTTGTCCTCGACAGCTCGTCGCGCCCCGGCCGCATCAACCACTACGCGTACTGGGTCGACACCCGCGAGGAGCTCCTCCAGGGCGCCGACGTGCTCATGGAGAACAACGTCCCCATCGAGTACGGCCCCTCCATCCACGGCATCGGCGAGCAGAGCTTCCTCTACCTCCGCGACCCCAGCGGCATGCGCATCGAGGTCAACACCGGCGGCTACCGCAACTACGTTCCCGACTGGGAGCCCAACGACTGGAAGCCGTCCACCGGTTCCAACAACCTCTACCGCAACGGCGCCATGCCGCTCTCCATGACCGAGTCGTTCCCGCCGGACGCTGGCCACCCCACCGCCACCGAAGAAGGCATCCTCCCCGGCACGGAAGAGGCCATCCTCAACCCGTACGCCGTGCAGGGCCGCGGCTAGAGCGCACCGAGCGACGTCGCCGTGTCTCCAGCGGCGACGTGAGATCCGCACGACCGAGATCTGCGCGGGCCCCGCGCATCCACCAGGTCCTCCTTTCCTGGTGGATGCGCGGGGCCCGCGTTCGCGCGCGCGTGCGCGGCAGGCGGAGTGCCCGTCAGGCCGGGGTGCGCGTCAGCGTTCAGTGAGCGCGACGCCGGTGACGGATGCGAGCTCCTCGAGGAGGCGTGCACGGAACTCCGGGTCGCGCACCCCGCTCGCGGGCTGCTGCTGCGCGCCGTGATGCCAGTAGCCGCCCGTGACCTGCAGATCGGGGTCGACTGCGAGGCGCTCCTGCGTCTCATGCCCCAGGTCGAAGTCGTCTGGCGCCCCGGCGCCGCCCATCTTCGTCGCCACCCAGCCGGGGTCGACGGAGTTCGCGAGCACGCGAGGAGCCCATCGCCCCGCGACCGCGGCCGAGAAGGCCGCGACGAGCAGCTTCGTGTCGGCGTAGCTCGCAGACACTGATTCACCCGTCCAGTCGAGCCCGTCGAGCGTCGCTCTGCCGTCTCGGTGCATGCTGCTGCTCAGGTAGACGTGCCGGGTCGGGGTGCTCAGCAGCGCGGTGAAGAGGTAGGGCGCGACCACGTTGACCGGCAGGAGGCTGGGGCCCGAGAGGACTCCGGCATTGTGAATGACCGCGTCGATGGCCGCGCCGTCGTTCAGCTCGCGCGTGGTATCCAGCACCGCCTCGCGGTCGGCGAGGTCAGCGACGACGACGTCCGCGCTTCGCCGAACCAGCGTCGCCACCGCGTCCGCTCGCCCCGGGTTGCGCGCGTGCACGATCACCTCGTGCCCCTGGTCGAGCAGCGCCTCGGCCGTCGCGCGGCCAAGACCGTCAGTGGAACCGGTGATGAGGATGCGAGCCATGCGCCCATCCTCACACCCGCCGGGTTCAGCGCGCCCAGGCCTTTCCCGGGCCTAGCGCAGAAAGCTGACGCCGCGCAAGGGCCCCAGCGGCCGGATCGATCGGCCCTACGCTCAGCGGCGTCAGCCCCCACGCTTGCCTGTCATAAGGAGACGAACATGACTCGACAAGAAGGCCTCGCACTCGGATACCTCGTCGCGGGGCTCGCGCTCGGCGTGATCGCCCTCGTCGCCGACCTCATGGGCGGCCCCGCCTACCTGCACGCGCTCACCTGGGTGGGAGGATTCGCCGGCGGCTACGGCGCCGTCACGATGATCAAGGGCGCCAGGCAGCGCAGACGGCATCCGCTCGGAACCACCGACTACGAGCCGGACACCAGCAACCCGCCGCACCTCAGCTGAGCCGACCTGTCGGGCCGCCTATCAGCCATGGATACGGCGCCTGATCTCTCCCGCGGCTCCCTCGAGCAGCGCCCGCAGGCGGGCCTCGTCCTGCGGGCGCTCCTCGGACCACGTGACGGCGAGCGCCGCTGCGGGCCAACCCGCGTGGTCGAGCACGGGCATCCCGACAGAGCGCATCCCAACGGACACCTCGCCGTTCTCTGACGCGAACGCGCCGCTGCGGATGCCGTCCAGAATCACCCGCAGCTCGCGGGGGGTTCTCGGGCCGCGGCCCGTGCGGTCTGCGAATGACGCAGCATCCGGGTACAGCGCTCGCACCTGCTTCTGCGGCATCGCGGCGAGCATCGCGCGACCGGATGCGGTGAGGTGCGCCGGCAGCCGTACGCCGACTTCGGCGACGAGCACCGGGCGGCGCGGCGCGCGCTCGTCGACGATGTAGAGCACGTCGCGGCCGCTCATCACGGCGAGGTGCGCGCTCTCCCCCACCTGGTCGACGAGGTCGGCGACTACCGGATGGCCGACTCGGGCGAGGGGCTCCTGCCGTGCGTATCCGCCCGCGAGCTCGAACGCGGCCGTGCCGAGACCCCAACGGCGCTCACCGCGGAGGTGCACGACGAAGCGCCGCTCGAGGAGCGTCGTCAGCAGGTGGTAGACGGTCGACCGCGGGATGCCGAGCTGCGTCGCGATGGTGCTCGCCGCGACGGGACCCCGTTGGTGGCTCAGGAAGCTGAGGATCGCGAGGGTCTGATCGGCCGCCGGCACCTGGGCGCGGGCGGATGCTTCGCCGCTGGCCTCGGTCACGCGGTTGCCTCTGCCAGGCGACGACGGGACATCGGCCTTGGGGCGCCCGTCGCGGTGGCAGTCGCTGCAGACCTGTCCAACATCAGTGCAGAAAGCGGCCAGAACAGCGCGAAGAGCCCCCAGATGGCGGATATTGCACTCATGTTGGACACCGAGCCGACCGCCAACTGCGCGGCAGGTCTCAGGTCGCCGCCGCCGAGCCAATCGTCTGAGATCACAGACACTGAGTGTCCTCCTCGCGCAGACATCGCGCAATGGGTGGAGTGGAATCGACACATGAGCACAGCAGCGCCCGCCACCGGTCACAACGAGCCCCAGGACAGCGCCGCCGACACGACCGGCGCCGCCCAGAGCGCCGCGCACGGCACCGGCGGCGCCGGCGGGGCCGGCATCAGCACCGTCAGCTCCGAGACCGTCGTCCTCGGCCTGCGCCCGCTCGAACCAGCCGAGGTCGTCGCGGTCGCGCGTCACGGCGCTCGCGTCGAGGTTGCACCGTCGGCGCTTGCCGAGGTCGCCCACTCTCGCGAGCTCATCGAGCGCCTCGCCGACGATCCGAACCCCCACTACGGCATCTCGACGGGCTTCGGCGCGCTGGCGACAACGTTCATCGCGCCCGAGCGGCGCGTGCAGCTGCAGGCGAGCCTCGTGCGGTCGCACGCGGCCGGCACCGGCCCTGAAGTGGAACGCGACGTGATCCGCGCGCTGCAGCTGCTCCGCCTGCAGACCCTCGCGACGGGACGGACCGGCGTGCGACCCGTCGTGGTCGAGACGTATGCGGCGACGCTCAACGCCGGCATCACACCGATCGTGCGCGAGTACGGCTCGCTCGGCTGCTCGGGTGACCTCGCCCCGCTCTCCCACCTGGCCCTCGCCGCGACGGGCGAGGGCACGGTGCGCGACGCATCCGGCTCCGAGGTGGATGCCCGGGACGCGCTCGTCGCGGCCGGCATCGAGCCGCTCGTGCTCCGCGAGAAGGAGGGCCTCGCGCTCATCAACGGCACGGACGGGATGCTCGGGATGCTGCTGCTCGCCATCCACGACATCGAGATGCTGCTCACGACGGCGGACGTCGCGGCGGCGATGTCGGTCGAGAGCCAGTTCGCAACCGACGCCGTCTTCGCCGCTGATCTGCAGGCCCTGCGCCCTCAGCTCGGGCAGGGCGACTCGGCCGCGAATCTGCGGCGCTTCCTCGCTGGCTCCCCCATCATCGCGAGCCACCGCGGCGCGGACGACGGCCGAGTGCAGGACGCCTACTCACTGCGCTGCTCCCCGCAGGTGCACGGCGCGGCCCGCGACACGGTCGCACACGCGGCGCTGATCGCCTCGCGTGAGCTCGCATCCGCCGTCGACAACCCCGTCGTGACGGTGGATGGCCGGGTCGCGTCGAACGGCAACTTCCACGGGGCGCCCGTCGCGTACGTGCTCGACTTCCTCGCCATCGCGGTCGCCGACGTGGCGAGCATCTCCGAGCGGCGCGCCGACCGCGCCCTCGACCCGGCCCGCAACCGCGGGCTGCCGCCGTTCCTCGCACACGAAGTCGGCGTCGACTCCGGCCTCATGATCGCGCAATACGCGGCTGCAGGCATCGTGTCTGAGCTGAAGCGGCTGGCGGTGCCGGCATCCGTCGACTCGATCCCGTCGTCGGCGATGCAGGAGGACCACGTGTCGATGGGGTGGGCCGCGGCGCGGAAGCTGCGCCGCGCCCTCGACGGGCTCGGGCGGGTGCTCGCCATCGAGGTGCTCACCGGCGCGAGGGCACTGGAGCTGCGAGCCCCGCTCGAGCCCGGCCGCGCGACCGCAGCCGTCCGTGATCTCGTCTCCACCGTCTCCGCCGGCGCTGGCCCCGACCGCTTCCTCAGCCCCGAGATGGAGGCCGTGGCTGAGCTCGTGCTCTCCGGCGAGGTCGCCCGGACCGCGCTCGAGCACTCAAGCGCGAGCTGACCGCGAGAGCCGACGGATGCGCTGGCCCGACCTCGCGCATCCGCTCGCTCGCGCGCAGCCCCCGATTTCAGGATGGGAACCTCACTTCGTTGCGGGAAGTTCCCCACAACGAAGCGAGGTTCCCATCCCGAAACGGAGATGCGGCGGGTTCGTGGCCTGGCCGAGCTACCTGCCAGATGGAGGCTCGGCCTCGTCCCATCCCTGCTGTGGGGTCTCGCAGGTGTCGCGGAAGACGTACTGCGAGGGCAGCTTGCGCTGGTGCGACGACCAGTCGATGGCGGGGCGGCGCTGCTCTTTGGGGAGGTAGCCGAGGCGGTAGACGGCCATGAGCTCGAACTCGTCCGGCACCTTCAGGAGGTCGACGATCTTGTCCCACTGGCCGGGCACCTCCATGGGGAACGACACGAACTGTATCCCCATGCCGATCTCGCCCGTGGTGAGCCAGATGTTCTCCATGGCCGCGCCCATGCTGAAGACCGAGTAGAACGACGACAGCTCCCCCGGCCGGTACTCGGAACGGTCGAGCATGACGCCGAGGAGGAGTGGGGATCCGGCGACGAGCTTGCGGTTCTCCTCGCCGAGCGTGTTGGGCACGCGCAGGGAGTTCATGAGGAACTGCCCGCGCTTCGTGAAGACCTGGCTCGTGAACGGCCGCAGCGGTGCGGGGAGCTTGTCGAACAGCATCCCGTCGCGCCGCTGCTCCATCTCCTCCTTGCTGAAGCGGAAGTACGGCTTGTAACGCTCGAAGAACGTGCCGTTGCTCATGGCGGTCGTCATGCTCTCGCCACTGATGCTCGCGATCGCCTCGATCGTCTCGCGCGCCTCGACGACGACGAACCGCCATGGCTGGCTGTTGAGCTGCGAGGGTGCGCGTCCGGCGACCTCCATGAGGAGGCGCTGATGCTCCTCGCTGACGGGATCGGGAAGGAAGGGGCCGTTCGTGGTCTTGCGGCGTCGCAGAACGTCGAGGAATTCCATGCGCTGAGTCTGTCGTATCCGCCTGAAACGTATGCCGAGCGATCACTGCCAGGAAAATGGCCCCCTAGCACTCACTCTGAAGGGCGATTCGGCTGGCAGCGATCGCCAGGACAAGGCCAAGAAGGGTTGTCTGGCTTGCAGGTGTCAGCGGCGCGTGGATGCGCGCACCGCGAGCGCGTAGAAGGGGGCGGCGGTGAGGGCGAGCGACGGGTGGCGCCGCGAGTGGGTGCCGGCGAAGGGGATCGCGGCGAGCGGCACCGCGGTCGGCAGCAGCAGCTTGCCGGCTCGGCGGCGGCCCTCGTCGCGGCTCGTGAGCAGCGCGACGCCTGCGGCGAGTGTCAGCGCGGATGTGCAGATGTAGAGAGCGTGGTGGATCCAGTGCCAGCGTCCAGTTCGCACGACCCCGGTCGCCACCCCGGCGCCAAGCGCGCAGTTGGCGGCGTAGCTCGTCGTCGCGGCGACCAGCAGCGGGGGCACATTCACGACGCCGAAACTACACGGGCGGCCTGAAGCGAAGGCTGGAGCCGTGCGAGAGGCTGGAGGAGCCGTGCGTAAGACAGCTGGAGCCGGTGCAAGAGACTGGAGGAGCCGGAACCAGGAGCTCAACGCGGGACGAGCATCCGCTCACCGTTGCGGCGTGAGGGTCTCGTCTCGCGTCAGGAGCAGCCGGTAGGGGAACTGGCGCCGCACGAGCCACCCGTCCGGCACGGCAGCCCGTAACTCGGGGGCCGTGTAGCTGCGGCGGATGGACAGCGTCCCGTCGTAGTGCACAAACGACCCTCGGTCGAGGGGCTTCGTCGCGACGCCGAACGCCGCCAGCGCGAGGCGCCCGCGCTCGATGTCGCTGTGCAGGGCGAGCGGCGCAAGGGACGCGCTGTCGGCGAGCAGGCTGGCGAGCGCGTGCGGGTCGAGGTGGTGCAGCAGGTGGTTGGAGGTGACGATGTCGAAGCGCTCCCCCGCTGCCACGAGCTCGCCGCTCGACGCCGCCCGGAAGTCGACGCCGGTCTGTGTCAGCCCGCGCGACTCCACGAACTCGTGCGCCCGCTCATCCGGGTCGATGGCGGTGACCTCTAGGCGGAGTCCGTCGCGCGCCGCCCATGAGGCGAGGGCGAGCGGAATGTCACCGCCCCCGAAACCGATGTCCAGCAGCCTGGATGCGCGCCGCCGGTCGAGCACGGGCCGCACGTCCCGCAGGTACACGCGCCGCCATCCTGCGACGAGCCCGTTCACGGCGCGGAACTGGGCATATGTCGCGAAGAGGCGGTCGCGGTCGCAGTCGGGGTCGTCCATGAGCTCGAGCGAGGTCGTGTCGCGCGGCAGGGGACGAAGCGACGGGAGCGTGGGAGGCCTCACAGCCCGGGCCCGCCCTGCGCGACTGCGGCGAAGACGACGTCGCGGACCGCAGCGCGGCCGGCCGCTGCCCAGGTCGCGACGCTCACGCGCGCATCCGCGTGAACCGCCCGACCTCGACCGTCAGACCGGGTCCGAACGCCATCGCGCAGAGCGCCTCACCGGCCCCTTCGAGGTAGGTGTCGTCGGCACCGTCGGCGAGGAGTCGCTCGAGGATGAACAGCACGGTCGCGCTCGACATGTTGCCGTAGTCGCGCAGCACGCCGCGCGACGGGGCGAGCTGCGCCTCGGTGAGCCCGAGCGACTGCTCGACCTTGTCGAGGATGCTCCGCCCGCCGGGGTGGATCGCCCACAGCGGCGTCTCCGACGGCACGGTCGGCGCGAGAAGCGGCTCGACGACGTCGCCGATGGAGGCGCCGATGATGCTTGGCACGTACCCGGAGAGGCGCATGCGGAACCCGCTGTCGCCGATGGTCCACGCCATCTCCGACTCGCCCTCGTCGGTGATGGTGCTCTCGAGGGCGTCGATGGTCAGGATGCTCGCGCCGGCCGGCGCGGGACGCGCGGTCACGAGCGCGGCAGCGGCCCCGTCGGCGAAGACGGAGGTGGCGACGATCTGCTCGGGGTCGTTGGAGCTCGTCAGGTGGATGGTGCACAGCTCGACGCACACGATGAGGACCACGGCGTTCGGGTCGGCGCGGGCGAATGCATCCGCTGCCCGGAGTGCCGGGAAGGCGCCGTAGCAGCCCATGAAGCCGAGGTGGAAGCGCTGCACGCGAGGAGACAGGCCGAGGCCGCGCACGACCTCGTAGTCGGGGCCGGGCGCGTAGAAGCCGGTGCAGGAGACGGTGACGACATGCGTGATGTCGCTCGCGTCGAGGCCGCTGCCGTCGAGCGCGGCACGTGCGGCGCCGAGCAGCAGCTCGGGGACACGCTCCGCGTAGAGCTGGTTGCGAGCGCCGGTGGACGCGTCGAGGACCTGGCCGTCGGCGACGAGCGCTGAAGCCTCTCCGCCCGCGAGCGCATCTACGACCGTGTGCCTGCGGTCGATCGCCGAGCCGTCGAATGCTGCGCCGATGAGGCGGGCACCGAGGCGGTCGATGCCTGGCTGACCTGCGAACAGGTCACGGGCCTGGGTCTGCGGCAGCTCGGTCGGGGGCACTGCGGTGCCGATGCTGCGGATGTGCACGCTCACGCAACGACGGTACGCCTCTCATCCTGAGAGCATCCGCGAGGCGCGGCGGCGCCAGCCAGCACGATCGCTGCCAGAGAGATGGCCCTTTTCGCCAGCCCATAGGGGCACATCGACTGGCAGCGATCCCGGACGGAGGAAGCCGTCAGAGAGGAAGCGCCCCCTCCCGCGCGCTATTCGCCGGGGTAGGTCATGAGGTCCCCGGTGAGCGGCACCTGGCCGGTTCGCTCCCCCGAGTTCGCTTTGTCGACCTTGTACGCCTTGCCCTGCTCGCCGGCGTCGAGGGCGGCCTGCGAGGTGACCTGCCCGTCGAGCGTGAACGTGTCGAAGACGAACGGCAGCCCGTTGGAGGCGAGTGGGTTCGGGGAGTCCATGATGTGGAAGTGGAGGTGCGGGGCGTCGGTGTTGCCGGTGTTGCCGAGCAGGCCGAGGCGGTCGCCGCGGGTGAGCTGCTGCCCGACTTGGAGGTCGAAGGGGTTGCCGGTCTTGAGGTGCGCGTAGAAGGCGTAGTTGCCGCCGCCGATGTCCTGCACGACGTAGTTGCCGCCGTATTCGTCGAGGGCGAGGGTTGGGCCGGGTGCGGTGCCTGGTTCCTGTTCGGGGCGGTCGGTGGTGATGGCGACGATGGGGCCGTCGGCGACGGCGATGACGTTCTGTCCGTAGCCGGGGTAGCTGCGTGCGTTGTCGCGGGCGCCGTCGTCGGAGAGCTTCATGGTGGGGGTGAGCTTGACGTAGTCGATGGCCCACCGTTCGGGCGCCCAGTAGGTGCCGTTGATGGGGCTGACGGCGCCGCGGTGCGCGGTGAGTCCGCAGCAGCCGTTGGCGTCCAGCCAGTTGTCACCGGTGAGGGGTGGGCCGATGACGGCGACGTCGCGCTTGTCGACGCTCACGGCCTGCGTGCTCTGCTGAATGGTCTTCTCGTAGAGGGGCGGCTGGGCTTTGGGCATCTCGACGGTGACGGTGTGCTCGATGCGGTCGGGGACGTCGGCGTCGGATGCGATGGTGGCGTCCATCCACACGGTCGCGTTCTGCCCGGGGCCGAGCTCGAGCCCCCCGCCGTCGGTGGTGCCGGCGACGCGCATCACATCGTCGAGGTCGTCGCCGTCGAGCTCCTGCAGCGCCGTGCCGTTCGCGCTCGCCTCGACTCCCGTGATCTTCACCTTGGACGGCGACCCGTTGGTGAACTGCAGCTCGTAGGCGAGGTGGATGCGCTCGTCGGTTCCGAGCACGGGGATCGGGTCGGCGAGCGCGGAGACGACGACTGGCGTGAACTGCTCGCCGATGACGCCAGGGCCCGTTTCGACCGGCGCCGTCTCGCTGACGGACGGGGGTGCATCCGCCCCGATGGTGAGGGCCGGGCTCGCCGAGCAGGCGCTCAGAGCAAGGAGGCCCGCGACGGCGACGGCGGCCGCGAAGACGCGCGCGTTCCCCGCCGTGATGCCGTTCATGGCTTGAGCTTAGGCCCGCGGATGGAGGCCCGCCAGGCCGCATGCGCCCCGGTTCGGCAGTGCCCAGGCTGGACGGGCGACCCCCTACTGAGATCTGCGTTTCCTGGAGGTCACGGCCCGCTGCAGCAGCACGAACACGAGCAGGATGCCACCCGTGATGATGGTCGTCGCTTCCGGGGGAATGCTGCCGTCGCGAGTGATGAGGACGTTCATGAGCCCGAGCACGAGGGCGCCGACGACCGAGCCGAGCACGAACCCGCCGCCACCGGTCAGCAGCGTGCCGCCGATGATGACTGCGGCGATCGCGTCCAGCTCCCAGCCGACGCCCGTGATGTTCTGCGCGATGCCGAGCTTCGACGTGTAGAGCACGGCGGCGATGCCCGCGAGGGTGCCGCTGATGACGTAGATCGCGACCTTCGTTCGTGCGACCGGGAGGCCCATGAGGAGCGCGGACTGCTCCGAGCCTCCCATGGCGTAGACGGTCCTCCCGAAGCGGGTGCGGTGCAGGACGAAGAAGGCGACCGCGATGATGGCGACCGCGATGATGACGGCCGGGGTGACGACGAGGTCGTTGATCTTCGGGCCATCGATGATCTTGATCTCGGCGGAGAGGCCGCGGATGGGCGAGTCGTCGGCGAGTCGCTGTGGTTCGGTGCTGAGCATCGAGGCGAGTCCTCTGGCGAGGAACATCATGGCGAGCGTCGCGATGAACGGTTGCACTCGGAAGTAGTGGATGAGGATTCCGGAGGCGAGGCCGAAGAGGGAGCCGATGCCGATCATCAGCACGATCACGAGGATCGCGGGCAGTCCTGCGCTCGAGAGCATGACCCCGATGAGGCTGCTGACGGCGATGACCGCGCCGACGGACAGGTCGATGCCGCCGGTCAGGATGACGAACGTCAGGCCGATGGCGAGCACGATCAGGTAGGCGTTGTTGATGAGGAGGTTGGAGAGCGTGCTGAACTGCAGGATGCCGCCGTAGGCGAGCTCCCCGTAGGCGAGCATGCCGACGAAGATGACGACGGCGGCGAGTGTCGGGAGGGAGTCGAGGTTCGGCTTGAACTTCGCGAGCCGGGTGACTTCGGTGGTCTGTTCGACGATGGTGGTCATGCGGCAACCGCCTCTGGTGCTGGTGCGGGACTCGCGGGCCCTGTGGGGGTCTGCGCTCGTCGTCGCTTGAAGAAGTCGCGGACGCGCTGCGACTGCAGCAGGCAGACGATGACGATGACGATGGCCTTGAAGGCCGGTGTCGCGGAGGATGGGATCGAGAGGAAGACGACGGTCTTGTCGAGCGTCGCGATGAGGAGCGCGCCGATGACGCTGCCGGTGAGGGAGAACTTGCCGCCGGCCAGCGAGGTCCCGCCGATGACGACGGCGAGGATCGCATCCATTTCCGACGCGGATCCGGTCTTGGCGACCTCGACTGTCATGACGGTGGCCGTGCTGAGGATGCCCGCGACTCCCGCGAGGATGGCGCTCGAGATGTAGACGAAGAACAGGAGTCCGATGGGGCGGATGCCCGCCATGCTGGACGCCTTCGGGTTGATGCCGATGGACTCGATCATGAGGCCGAGCGCGGTGCGTCGCACGAGCAGTGCGACGAGGACGACGATGCCGACGGCGAGCAGGAAGATCACGGGGAATCCGGCGATGGTGCCGTTCGCGATCCAGCGGAACGAGTCGTTGGTGGCTGACGTGTTCTGGCCGGCCGTGATGACCTTGGCGAGCCCGCGCCCCGCGAGCATCATGATGAGCGTCGTGATGAAGGGCTGCAGGCCGACCACCGAGACGAGCAGTCCGTTGACGGTGCCGAGGAGTGCGCTGATGAGCAGCGCGAGGGCGATGGCGGTGAGCGCCGAGCCGAACGAGTTCTGGGCGGATGCCATGAACTCCATCGAGACGGCGCCGGCCACGGCCATGACAGAGCCGACGGAGAGATCGATGCCGCGAGTGGCGATCACGAGGGTCATGCCGACGGCGATCATCATGACCGGGGCGCTGGCGCGGAGGATGTCGATGAGGTTGCCGTTGAGGTCACCGGTGGCCTGATTGACGGAGACGCCGAGGTAGCCCGGGTCCTTGATCAGGTTGATGACGATGAGGAGGACGAGTGCGACGACGGCCCAGATGTAGGGCTGCCGGAATGCGCCTCGTGCCGCCTGGATGGCGTCCGGTGCCCGCCGAGGATCCTGGGGCGAGGGGCCCGCGGGCGACGTGGTGTGCGGGGCCGTGGACTGGCTCATGCGCGTGCTCCCTCGGCGTTGGCGGATGCGGGTGGTGTGGTCGGGGCGTCAGGCGTGTCTGGAATGACCGGGTCGATGCCCTCCACTCCGTCGGCGGCGATGGTCTGGACGATGAGGTCCGCGGTGACGTCCGGCCCGTTCGCGATCTCCGCGATCTTCCGGTGGTCTTTGAGGACGACGATCCGCTCGCTGAGCCTGACCACCTCGTCGAGCTCCGACGAGATGAAGATGACCGACATGCCGTCTTCGGCGAGTTGCGCGATGGTCTCCTGAATCTCGGCTTTGGCTCCCACGTCGATGCCGCGGGTCGGCTCGTCCAGGATGAGCAGCTCGGGCTTCGTGGCGAGCCAGCGCCCGAGGAGCACCTTTTGCTGGTTGCCACCGGAGAGGTTGCGGATGGCGCGCTCCGGGTCAGCGGGGCGCACGTTGAGTTCGGTGAGGTACTTCGCGCAGAGCTCGTTCTGCTCGCGGCGGGAGAGGGGCCGTGCCCAGCCTCGCCGCGCTTGGACGGCGAGGATCAGGTTCTCGCGCACCGTGAGGTCGCCGACGATGCCTTCATCCCGCCGGTTCTCGGTGGAGAAGGCGATGTGCTTCCGCAGCGCTGCGGAAGGAGAGTGCACCTCGACGTCATTCCCGTTGAGCTGCGCTGATCCGGAGTCCGGCTTGTCGGCACCATAGATCAGGCGCCCGAGCTCGGTGCGTCCGGAGCCGAGGAGCCCCGCGAAGCCGACGACTTCACCGCGGTGCACTTCGATGTCGACGGGGTCGATCGATCCCTTCCTGCCGACGCCCTGCGCCCGGTAGAGGGGAATGTCTGCGGAATCTCGAGCGTCGACGCGTCGGTTCGCCCCGAGCGACTCGAGGGTGGAGAACTCCTTGCCGATCATCTTGGAGATGAGGTCGCCTCTGCTGAGCTCGGCGGTGGCGTACTCGCCCACGAACTGGCCGTTGCGGAGCACGGTCAGCCGGTCGCTGATCGCGTAGACCTGGTCGAGGAAGTGGGAGACGAACAGAATCGCGACCCCCTGCTCGCGAAGCTGGCGGATGACGGCGAACAGGCCCTCGACCTCCTGTGCGTCGAGGCTGGACGTGGGTTCGTCGAGGATCAGCACCTTCGACTTGATGACCATGGCCCGGCTGATCGCGACGAGCTGCTGCATCGCGAGCGAGATGCTGGAGAGTGACCGCTTCGGGTCGAGGTGGTCGAGGCCGAGCGCGCCGAGTGCCTCTCGGGCCGCGGCGTTCGTCTTGCGCCAGTTGATCCCGAGGGGCCCTCGGATCTCGTGTCCGAGCATCACGTTCTCGCCGATGGAGAGGTTGTCGCAGAGATTGACTTCCTGATAGACGGTGGAGATGCCCGCGGCCTGCGCGTCCGCCGTGCCCTTGAGCTGCCGCTCGTCACCGGCGATGCGGATGGCGCCGGCGTCGATCTTGTAGACGCCGGTGAGGGCCTTGATGAGCGTGGACTTGCCTGCGCCGTTCTCGCCCATGAGCGTGTGCACTTCGCCGGGGTAGAGCCGGAAGTTGACGTCTTGGAGTGCTTTGACTCCTGGGAACTCGATTGAGATGCCGCTCATCTCAACGATTGGCTGATTCGCTGCCATGATCGCCTAGCGTTCTGCCGGTGGCCGGCGTCGAGTGTCGGGGGTGGGGTTCATCGGTGCGCCGCCGAGAGAGCGGTGGCGCACCGATGAACGTGATTCGAGTCAGTACTTGCGGTCTGGGAGCGCGGCCGTGGCTGCGTCCGGGGAGTCGAAGGTGACGCTCTCGACGACGATGTTCTTCTCGACGGTCTCTCCGGCGACTGCGGCCTTGACGACGTCGACGGCGACGTCTCCGAAGAGCGGGTTGTACTCGGCGACGAACGAGAGGCGGCCGGCGGCAAGCGCTTCCAGTGCAGCCTTGGTGCCGTCGATCGTGATGATCTTGACGTCGGTGCCCGGCTTGAGGCCGGCTTCCTCGACGGCGAGGGCGGCGCCGAGGCCCATCTCGTCGTTCTGGGCGAAGACGAGCTGCACGTCATTGCTGTTCGACTTGAGGATCGTCTCGAAGACGCTCTTCGCCTCTTCCGTCGACCAGTTGGCCGACTGGCTCTCGAGCTTCGTCAGGTTCGAGTCGATGCTCTCGTCCCAGCCCTTGTTGCGGTCGTTGACCACGGAGAGGCCGGGAGGGCCCTCGAGCACGACGTAGTTGCCGCCGTCCGCGAACTGGCCGTTCGCCCATTCGGCGGCAGCCGAGCTGATTCCCACGTTGTCCGGGGCGATGTGGCTCGTGTAGAGCGCCTCGTCGTTCGGCTCGATTCCGCGGTCCAGGAGCACGACGGGGATCTCGGCTTCCTGGGCCCGTTCGAGGACGCTCTCCCAGCCTGTTGCTTCGGTTGCCGAGAGCAGGATGGCGTCGACGCCTTCGTCGATGAAGGAGGTGAAGGCGGTGATCTGGGAGTTCTGGTCTCCGTTGGTGGCGGGGGCGTATTTGAGCTCGAAGCCGTTCTCGGTCGAGAACGAGTCCTGGATGTTCTGCTCGTTCGCTGTGCGCCATCCGCCTTCCGGTCCGACGGCGACGAAGCCGACGGTGATGAGCTCGCCGTCGCTCCCGGCGGGGGCGTCACCCGATCCGCCGGAGCAGGCCGCCATGCTCAGGGTGAGTGCCCCTGCCATCGCGATTCCGGCGATGGTCCTGATGGTTGTCTTGTTCACGCTGGTCTCTCCTCGTTGAGAGCAGTTCACTCGTGCCGTGGCCGGTCGTGACGCTGCGCAGTTGAATGCTTCCTCGCATCTGTCGGGAATGTTATCGATCACATCCGGTGGGCGCAACCGTCAATCTGAATTGTTATTCGGGCGGCGCAGCGTCGCGCGTGCGGGCATAATTGCCGAATGACGAGCGGACCTGTGGATGCGACGAAACCGAAGCGGGCTGCCAGCGTGTTCGACGTGGCCCGGGCGGCGGGAGTCTCGCACCAGACCGTCTCGAGAGTGCTGAACGACCACTCGAGCGTGCGGCCCGCGACCAGGCAGAAAGTTCTCACCGCGATGGGCGAGCTCAACTACCGCCCCAACCTCGCCGCGAGGGCACTTTCCTCGAAGCGGAGCCGGACACTCGGCGTCCTCTCGACCGCCAGCGGCGAGTACGGCCCGTCCTCGAGCATCATCGCCATCACCGAGGCCGCACGAACGCGCGGATACACGACGATCGTCGAGCAGACGGACGGCCTCGATGTCGCGTCGATCGAGGAGGCGCTGGGAAACCTGGCGAGCCTCAACGTCGAGGGCATCGTCGCCGTCGCGCCGCAGACCCCCTTGCTCGAGGTGCTCGGCAACATGACCTCGGGCATCCCGTTCGTGACCCTGCAGACCTGGACGAGCGATGGGGGCGTCGATCTGGCCGAGGATCAGCTCGAAGGCGCGCGGGTCGCGACCGCGCACCTGCTCGACCTGGGCCACGTCGACGTGGTGCACCTGGCCGGCCCCGGCGACTGGATCGATGCCACGTCCCGCCTCCGGGGCTTCCGCCTCGAGATGGAGTCTCGCGGACTGACGCCCCGGCACGTCGACGCTCGGGACTGGTCCCCGGAAGCCGGCTACGCCGCTGCCGCCACCATCTTCGAGTCGAACGCGACGGCCGTCTTCTGCGCAAACGACCAGACTGCCCTCGGAGTGCTCCACGCCGCGCATGACGCCGGAGTCTCCGTGCCGGAGCAGCTCAGCGTCGTGGGGTTCGACGACATCCCCGAGGCCGCGCACTTCTGGCCCCCGCTGACCACCGTGCGCCAGCACTTCGCCGCGACGGGAGCCCAGTGCGTTGCCCGACTCCTCGACGGAGCCCAGGGCGCCCCGGACGTGCTGCCGGAGCTCATCGTGCGCGCCTCGACCCGCCGACTGTAGCTCTGGAATCGGCGCACCCGCCCGCGCGCCTCGCCGACAGACTCGGGCTTGCGCATCCCGGCTCCTCCGTGGTGTGATCGATCACATTACGTCCGGTCGAGCCAAAGGAGACCGCCAGGATGAGCCATGCGACGAACTCGGAATCGCGCGCCAACGACGCAGCCCACGCAGGGCCAGGCGAGCGCGACACCTACGTCATCGGCGTCGACTACGGCACCCTCTCGGGCCGTGCCGTCGTCGTTCGTGTGCGGGACGGCGCCGAGCTCGGCGTCGGCGAGCTGCCCTACCCGCATGCTGTGGTCGACAGCGTCCTCCCGGCAACCGGGGAGAAGCTCCCGCCCGAGTGGGCGCTGCAGGTGCCGAGCGACTATGTCGACGTGCTCAAGGTCGCCGTGCCCGCCGCCATCGCCGACGCGGGCATCAACCCGGCGGATGTCATCGGCATCGGCACCGACTTCACGGCCTGCACGATGGTGCCGACACTCGCCGACGGCACGCCCCTCAACGAGGTCGCTGGCTTCGAGACGCGCCCCCACGCCTACGTGAAGCTGTGGAAGCACCACGCCGCGCAGCCCCACGCCGACCGCATCAACGAGCTCGCCGCACTCCGTGGTGAGACGTGGCTCGCCCGGTACGGCGGCCTCATCTCGAGCGAGTGGGAGTTCGCGAAGGGCCTCCAGCTCCTCGAGGAGGACCCCGAGGTGTACGCCGCCATGGATCACTGGGTCGAGGCGGCCGACTGGATCGTCTGGCAGCTGACGGGCACCTACATCCGCAACGCCTGCACCGCCGGCTACAAGGGCATCCTGCAGGACGGCGAGTACCCGAGCCGCGAGTTCCTCACCGCCCTCAACCCCGACTTCGCGGGCTTCGCGGACGAGAAGCTCGCGCACGAGATCGGCCAGCTCGGCGACGCCGCCGGCACGCTCTCGGCGGAGGCCGCAGCCTGGACCGGCCTGCCTGAAGGCATCGCGGTCGCGGTCGGCAACGTCGACGCGCACGTCACAGCCCCGGCCGCCGCGGCGACCGAACCCGGCCAGATGGTCGCCATCATGGGCACCTCCACCTGCCACGTCATGAGCTCCGACACCCTCGCCGAGGTGCCGGGGATGTGCGGGGTCGTGGACGGCGGCATCGTCGCGGGCCTCTACGGCTACGAGGCCGGCCAGTCCGGCGTGGGCGACATCTTCGCCTGGTACGTCGAGAACCAGGTGCCAGCGCGCTACGAGCGGGCAGCGGCCGAACTCGGCGTCTCGGTGCACGAGCACCTCACGAACCTCGCGGCCACGCAGCCGGTCGGCGCGCACGGCCTCGTCGCCCTCGACTGGCACAGCGGCAACCGCTCGGTACTCGTCGACCACGAGCTCTCCGGCCTGCTCGTCGGGGCGACGCTCGCGACCAAGGCGGAGGACGTCTACCGTGCGCTGCTCGAGTCGACCGCGTTCGGGACGCGCAAGATCGTCGAGACCTTCAACGCCTCCGGGGTACCTGTCACCGAGTTCATCGCGGCCGGCGGCCTGCTCAAGAACGCGTTCCTCATGCAGACCTACAGCGACATCCTCGGCATGCCGATCTCCACGATCGACAGCGCGCAGGGCCCGGCACTCGGCTCAGCCATCCACGCCGCGATCGCCGCAGGCGCGTACCCGGATGCGCGCGCAGCGGCCGCCGCCATGGGCCGGGTGACCCGCGCGCGGTACGTCCCGAACCCCGACGCCGTGGCCGCCTACAACGAGCTGTACGCCGAGTACGACCTGCTGCACGACCACTTCGGGCGGGGCGCGAACCAGGTCATGAAGCGCCTCAAGCGCCGCCGCCGCGAGGCGCTCGCCGACGGATCGACAGCCGAGGCAGCCGCATCCACATCCACAGCAGACGCAGCCGCATCCGTTCCCGCAACCCACGAGGAGGTCAGCGCGTGAGCATCACGACTCAGACCATCACAGCCGAAGTGCAGGCGAGCATCGACACCATCCGCGCCGAGGTCGCCGCCCTGCACGACGAGCTCGTGCGCTACGGGCTCGTCGTCTGGACGGGCGGCAACATCTCCGGCCGGGTGCCGGGCACGGACCTGTTCGTCATCAAGCCGTCCGGCGTCAGCTACGACGACCTGGCCGCCGACAACATGATCCTCTGCACCCTCGACGGGCAGGTCGTCCCGGGCACGCCAGGCTCGGAGCGCTCCCCCTCGAGCGACACGGCGGCGCACGCGTACGTGTACCGCAACATGCCTGAGGTGGGCGGGGTCGTGCACACGCATTCCGACTACGCGGTCGCGTGGGCGGCACGCGGCGAGCCCATCCCCTGCGTCATCACGGCCATGGCGGATGAGTTCGGCGGGGAGATCCCCGTCGGGCCGTTCGCGATCATCGGCGACGACTCGATCGGGCGCGGCATCGTCGAGACGCTGCGCGGGCACCGCTCGCGGGCCGTGCTCATGAAGAACCACGGCCCGTTCACGATCGGCAAGGACGCCCGCGACGCCGTGAAGGCCGCCGTCATGGTGGAGGACGTCGCCCGCACCGTGCACATCTCCCGCCAGCTCGGCAGCCCTGACCCCATCCCCCAGCAGGCCGTCGACTCGCTGTTCGACCGCTACCAGAACGTCTACGGACAAGACCCGACAGGAGCCCTCAGTTGAGCGCACTCACCACTTCCTTCGACACGGCTGAGATCTGGTTCTTCACCGGCAGCCAGGGCCTCTACGGCGAGGAGACGCTGCGTCAGGTCGCCGAGCAGTCGCAGGCCATCGTCGAGACTCTCAACGAGTCGCCGAACACGCCCGTGAAGATCGTCTGGAAGCCGGTGCTCACCGACTCCGACGCCATCCGCCGCGCCGCGCTCGAGGTCAACTCGAACGACAACGTCATCGGCATCGTCGCGTGGATGCACACGTTCAGCCCCGCGAAGATGTGGATCCAGGGCCTCGACGCGCTCGCGAAGCCCCTCCTGCACCTGCACACGCAGGCCAACGTGGAGCTGCCGTGGGCCGACATCGACTTCGACTTCATGAACCTCAACCAGGCGGCGCACGGCGACCGCGAGTTCGGGTACATCCAGACGCGCCTCGGCATCCCCCGCAAGACGGTCGTCGGCCACGCGTCGAGCGCCAGCGTGACGCGGCAGATCGACAGCTGGTCGCGCGCCGCGGCCGCCTGGCAGGCGGTGCGCACCATGAAGCTCGCCCGCTTCGGCGACAACATGCGCTTCGTCGCCGTCACGGAGGGCGACAAGACGGAGGCCGAGCTGCGCTTCGGCGTGCAGGTCAACACGTGGGGCGTCAACGAGCTCGCCGACGCCGTCGCCGCGGTCGATGACGCGGCAGTGGATGCGCTGGTGGCCGAGTACGAGGAGCTGTACGACGTCGCCCCCGAGCTGCGTCTCGGCGCGGAGCGCCACCAGTCGCTGCGCGACGGCGCGGCCATCGAGCTTGGCCTGCGGTCGTTCCTCGAGGCTGGCGGTTTCAGCGCGTTCACGACGAGCTTCGAGGACCTCGGCGAGCTCAAGCAGCTCCCGGGCCTCGCCGTTCAGCGACTCATGGCGGAGGGCTACGGCTTCGGTGCCGAGGGCGACTGGAAGACGGCCATCCTCGTGCGGGCCGCGAACGTCATGGGCGCCGGCCTGCCCGGTGGCGCGAGCCTCATGGAGGACTACACGTACGACCTCACGGAGGGCAGCGAGCTCATCCTGGGCGCGCACATGCTCGAGGTGAGCCCCTCGCTGACGACGGCCAAGCCGACCCTCGAGGTGCATCCGCTTGGCATCGGCGGCAAGGACGACCCGGTGCGCCTCGTCTTCACGGCCGACCCCGGCCCCGCGGTTGTTGTGGCCCTCAGCGACATGCGCGACCGGTTCCGCCTCGTTGCGAACGTCGTCGAGGTCGTGGAGCCCACCGCTCCCCTGCCGAAGCTGCCCGTCGGCCGCGCCGTGTGGAAGCCGGAGCCGTCGTTCGAGGTGTCGGCCGCTGCCTGGCTGACGGCGGGCGCCGCGCACCACACGGTCATGTCGACGGCCGTTGGCATCGACGTGTTCGAGGACTTCGCGACCATCGCGAAGACCGAGCTGCTGCGCATCGACGCCGACACCACCCTGCGCGAGTTCAGCAAGGAAGTGCGCTGGAACCAGGCCTACTACCGCCTCGCGCAGGGGCTGTAAGCAGGCCTCGATCCCCTGATCGGGTTGCCGCCGCTGCGCCTCCTTGTGGCGGCGGCAACCACACGATGGCCACGTGGTGGCGCCACTCTTCTTCGGAGAGGGCCAACGGCGCCACCCCGTGGCACCCTCTCCCCTGTCTCCCGCCGCCCCTCCGCGCCTCCTCCGCGCTCTATCCCTCTCCCGCGCAGGACAGACCTGGGCCTCACGCATCCACTCCCCGCCACGCGGATGCGCAACCCCCAAGGTCTGCAGAGGGGCCGGGCTCAGACCTGGGGCTTCTGCAGCCAACTTGCGCGAAGCGGATGCGTGAGGCCCAGGTCTGCAGAGGGCGGCACTGCGCAGGCTAGGCGCGGAGCAACAGCGGAACAGATGAGAACGGCAGAGGAGAACGGGAGAAGAAGAGCAGAGAGACCTGCCCCTACTCCGCCCACGCCCCTTCGCGGGGGATCACGAGCGGCGTGCCCGTCTCGGGGTCGTCGATGATGCGGCAGGGCAGCGAGAAGACGTCCTCGACGAGCCCCGCCGTGAGCACCTCGCCTGGCTTTCCCTGCGCGACGATCTCGCCGTCGCGCATGACCAGGAGGTGCGTCGCGAAGCGGGCCGCCTGGTTGAGGTCGTGCAGCACGGCGACGAGCGTGCGCCCCTCGCCGCGGAGCCGACGGAACAGCTCGAGCAGCTCGTACTGGTGGGAGATGTCGAGGAACGTCGTCGGCTCGTCGAGCAGCAGCACGGGCGCCTCCTGCGCGAGCGCCATGGCAACCCACACGCGCTGCCGCTGTCCACCGGACAGCTCGTCGACGAAGCGCGACGACAGCGCATCCACTCTCGTCGCGGCCATCGCCTCGGTCACGGCTCGCTCGTCGGCCGCCGACCATCGGTCGAACATGCCCTGGTGCGGGAACCGGCCGCGCGCGACGAGGTCGGCGACGCGGATGCCCTCCGGGGCGAGCGACGTCTGCGGCAGCAGGCCGAGGCGTTTGGCGACGTCCTTCGTCTTGAGGGTGAAGATGTCGGTGCCGTCGAGCAGCACGCTGCCGTCGCTCGGCTTGAGCAAGCGCGCGAGGGCCTTCAGCAGCGTCGACTTACCGCACGCGTTCGGGCCGATGATGACCGTGAACGAGTGCGCGGGCACCTCGAAGTCGAGGCCCTCGATGATGCGCTGCTCGTCGTAGCCGACATGCACGGAACGGGCCCGCAGGTCGGCGGTGCCGGCAGCACTGGAGACACCCGCAGCGCTGGCAGCACCGACTGTGCTCGCAGCGGATGCGGCCGGCTTCGCCTGGGTGGTGTCCGGAACGGTGTGAGCTTCGATCGTCATCACTGACGTCCCTTCTTCGTGGTCTGCTCGTGGACGAGCAGCCAGGCGAGGTAGATGCCGCCGACGCACACGGTGAGCACGCCGACGGGGAGGTCGACGAGCTGCGCGACGAGGTCGGCTGCCACCAGGAGGAGCGCGCCGACCAGCGCGGACGGGAGGAGCTGCAGGCTCGCGCTGTTCGTGAGGCGCCGCGCGATCTGCGGCGCGGCGAGGGAGATGAACGCGATGGGGCCGGCCGCGGCGGTGACCAGCGCCGTGAGGGCGACGCCGATGAGCGTCGAGAACGCGCGGGTCCGGTTCGCGTGCACGCCGAGCGACAGCGCCGCGTCGTCACCCACCTCGAGGGCCGCGAGCGGGCGGCCGAGAAACCCGCACCCGACGATGAGGGCGGCGAAGATGAGCGTGGCCGGCAGCAGCTGCGCGTAGCCGAGGGCGCTGAGCGAGCCCGAGCCCCAGACGGCGGCGAGCATCGCCTCCTCCTGGCTGACCCTCATCATCATGAGCGAGTTCACGGAGGCGAGCATGGCGCTCGCCCCGATGCCCACGATGATCAGGCGGAACGGGCGGAGTCCCTTCCTATACGCGAGCAGGTAGACGGCCAACGCGACGGCGGCCCCGCCCAGCAGAGCGCCCACCCCGATCGCGTAGTAGGAGGTCGAGCCGATCCACAGCATCACGATGATCGCGCCCGTGTAGGAGCCAGTCGAGAAGCCGATGATGTCTGGGGAGCCAAGCGGGTTGCGGGTGATCGACTGGAAGATCGCGCCGCTCGCGCCGAGGGCGAGGCCCGCGAGCACGGCGAACAGGAACCGCGGGAGGCGCCACTCGAACACGACGAGCCGGTGCGCGCGCGACGCATCCGCGTCGAAGAGCGCCGCCAGCACCTCGCCGGGCGAGAGTGCCAGCGTGCCGTAGCCGAGCGAGACGACGCCGAGGGCCAGGATGGCGACGACGATCGCGCCGCACACGATGACGGCGCGGCGGCGGTGCAGGTTCGAGAACCGGCCGAAGCGCACCGCGTAGGTGCGGTCGCCGAAGTCGATGCCACCAGTGGCTGGGCCACTCATCGGTCGGCGGGCTCCGCCGAGCGCAGCGCTTGTGAGGTTCGGCGCGGATGCGGTTCCTGGCTTCTCCTCGCGCGTCGCGGTCACAGCCCGCTCACCTTCTTGCGGCGCACGAGCCCGATGAGCACGGGCGCGCCGATGATGGCCGTCACGAGCCCGACCCGCAGTTCGCCGGAGGGCAGCACGATGCGACCGAGAATGTCGGCGGCCAGCAGGAGGATCGGGGCTATGACGATCGACATGACGAGGATCCAGCGCTGGTCGGGGCCGACGAACCAGCGCACGACGTGCGGCACCATGAGGCCGACGAAGCCGATGGGGCCCGCGATCGCGACGGCCGTGCCGGCGAGCAGCGTCACGGCGATGACCACGAGCACTCTGGTCGAGCGGATGCGCACCCCGAGCGAGGCGGCGAGCTCGTCGCCGAGAGACAGGGCGTTGAGGGAGCGCGCGCAGAACAGCGCGAGCACCACGCCGATGAGGATGAGGGGCAGGCAGGTGAGGAGCACGTCCGTGGACCGGCCGCCGATGGACCCGACGCCCCAGAAGCGGGTCACATTGAGGGCGTCGATGTTCTTCAGCACGATCGCCGAGGTGAACCCGCCCAGCACGGCGCTGATCGCGACCCCCGCCAGGGTGAGGGTCAAGGGTGTCGCCGTGCCGCCGCCGACGGATCCCATGGCGTAGACGAGCATGGTCGCGAGGAACGCGCCGATGAGGGCGAACCACACGTACTGGCCGGGCGCGGTGAAGCCAAAGATGCCGACCGCGAGCGTCACGACGAAGCTCGCCCCGGCGTTGACGCCGAGGATGCCGGGGTCGGCGAGCGGGTTGCGGGTGAACGCCTGGATGAGGGCGCCGCACAGGCCGAGCGCGGGACCAACGACGAGCCCCACGACGGTGCGAGGGATGCGCAGGTCGAGCACCATGATGTGCTCCTCCGTCGCCCGCGAACCGAGGATGCTCTCCCAGACGACGTCGGGCGAGATGGCGCGGGCGCCCACGAAGATGCTCAGCGCGACCGTTCCGGCCAGCACCACGAGGGCGATGACCAGGGCCAGGGTGCGCTTCGCGTTACTGCTCGCCAGGCCGCTGCCACGAGCATCCAGGCCGCTACCGCGGGAATCCGGGCGGCTGCCGCGGGCGCCCGAGCTTGGACGAGGCCCTGCTGCCCGCGGCCCTGCAGTGCTGACTGCGACCACGATGCGGCTAGAGCCCAACCGAGGCGTAGATGCGGAAGACCTCGTCGATGCGGGCCTCCTCGTCCATCTCGGGCTCGCCGTTCTCGGTCTCACCGTAGAGGTCCATGATCTGCTGCTTGATCGACTCGTCGAGCGCCTCCCACTTTGCCGTCCAGGCTTCGACCTCGTAGGTCCAGTAGCCGACGACCTTGTACGCGGAGCCGGGCAGGCCAAGCGTGTGGCGGAGGTGGCTGCGCACCTCGCGGGTCACGCGCGTCTCACCCGCGACCCACACGTAGACGCTGCCGTCGTTCGGGATGTCGAGGCGCTTGACGGTCTCGACGAGGCGGCTCGGGCGGTGGCCGTTGCCGGAGCCGCGCACCCAGTTCGCCGCCTTGAGACCGACGGACGGGAACAGCTCGTAGCCCGCATCCCGGATCTCGCAGACGATCTCCGTCTCGACGTCCGGCGTCAGCTCCGCCACCCGCAAGGCGGCGGGGAGGGCGGGCTCGTCGCAGATGAGCACCTGCTTCGTGACGCCCTCTGGAAGCGCGTAGAGGTCGCGCGGCGGGTTGATGCCGAGCACGTAGCCCGGCTTCGCACCGAGCACCCACGTGCTCGCGATGCCACCCTCGTGGATCACGAAGTCAATGTCGATCTCACCCGGCCGGTGGTCGCGGATCGTGTACGTGCGCATCTGCGATGGCTCGACGCCCTCTTCGTAGTCCCAGCCGCGGCCGGAGACGAACGGCAGGTGAGGTTCGAGGTGCGCCTCGTCCGGGAAGAAGAGGCGCACGTACTCGTCGCCGATCCCCGTCGTGGGGTAGTCGTGCAGGTCGTCGCCGCCGAGCGTGACCCGAATCATGCCGGGTCCGAGCTGCCTGACACCCGTGACGACAGCACGGTGGATGCGCTCGACGTAGTCGCTCGCCTCGGTTTCGGACGCGGTGCGATAGGTCATTCTGCGCCGCCTACTCCGTTGCCGTCGATCGCCGAGTTGAGCATGGGGACGAACTCGTCGAGGGCCCATGGGATGGAGAGGGGCGTCGGCGCGTTGGTGGCCATGGCAAGCGGCTCGCTCTCGAGGAACAGGTAGTTGCCGGTGGCGATGGGCTCCCACAGCTTGAACGTGGGGTGGTTCAGCGTGTACTCGAGCTCTTCCGGGCTGTTGGACCAGGCGACGAAGAGGTCGGCGGGGATGGTGTCGAGCTCTTCGAGGCTGACGGCGCCGTACCAGTTGTCGCCCTCGACGGTGCCGAGGACGGTGTCCATGGCTGGCGTGTTCTGCAGGCCGAGGTCGGTGAGGAACTGCACGCGCAGGTCGGTCGGAATGTAGATACCGGCTTCCGTCCCACCGTCGCTGAGGGTGAGGCCGTACGCGAAGGTCGTGTCCGCGAACTTGGGGTTCTCTTCCTTCACGGTGTCGAGCTGACCCTGGGTCTCCGCAATGATTTCGTCGGCTTTCGCGGGCTGCCCGAGGCTGTCGCCGACGATCTCGACAAGCGACTGCCACGACTCGGAAGCCCACGGCTTCTCGGGGTACGCAACGGTGGGGGCGATCTCGGTGAGGCGGTTGTACTCGACCTCGGTGAGGCCGGAGTGCGGGGCGAGGATGACATCGGGTGCGAGCGCGAGCACCTGCTCGAAGTCGAGGTCCCCGGCGTCGCTGTAGTTGAGGATCTCGGGCATCGTGCCGCCGAGCTCTTCGACCTCGGCGCGGAACCACGGCGAGTAGCCCTCTTCATCGCCACCCCAGGTCTCGGGGATCCCGACGGGGACAGTGCCGAAGGCGGCGACGACATCCTGCGTCGCCCAGCCGACGGTCACGACGCGCTCGGGGGCCTCCGTGATCGTCGTCTCGCCGAAGGCGTGGGTCATCGTCACTGGCAGGGCGCCCTCCTCCGCTGGCGTCGCCATCACTCCGTCGGCTGCCGCAGCGTCGCCGGATGCGCATCCCGCGAGCGCGAGCACCCCGACGGTGGCGGCGGCGAGAGCCCCGGTCCAGCGACGGTGCACGGAACGGTGCGTCGAAGGTCGGGTCGGGGCGGACGAGCGGCGGGTGACAGTCGAGGTCAAGGTGGCTCCATTCGACAGAGTGCAGACGCGAGAAGTAAGGGTTACCTCACAACACACCGAGCCTACGGACGTGGCGTATCGTTCCGCGGTCACTCGGCGTCGCGTTCCTGCCACCGCATCTGGCCGCGGGCCACCCGCGCGCCGCGCTACGCTTCGAGAGTGAATCAAGGTGAGCTGGTCGGGGGGCTGCTCGTCATCTTCGTGCTCGCCGTGATCGCGATCGCCACGATCGTGGTGTTCGGGGACCTCAGCATCCGCCCCCGGCCGCGCCGCCTGCCCGTCTGGCAGTACACGCACCGCGTCATCGGCAAAGACCAGCCCTACGCGACCTCAACGGGTTCGTTCCCGGCAAGCGAGCAGCGCCTGTGGGAGCTCTGGCGCGAAAGCCACACCCCCGGCAGCATCGTCGCCATTCCGGTCGAGCCGGAACCGGTCGCGCCGAAGCCAGCCGCGGACGACACCGACAACGGCAACCGCACCCAGCCGGAAGACGCCGACACCGCAGGCGCAGCTGCCAGCGGGGACAACGCTCCGACTGAAGCCGCCGAGAAGATCCCGGAGGTGCGGCAGGTGCGCGTCTCCCGCGTCTCTCGGGAGCTGCGCTCGGTGTATCCGCTCGCCCTCGTGGGCTTCAACGTGTACTTCGAGGAGTACGAGAAGACCGAGTTCCCGGTCGGCCTCATCGTGCGCGGCAGCGACGGCGTCGCCATGATGACGCTCACCGACGATGACATCGTCGCGTTCGACGAACGCGGGCGACGACTCTGGTCGAGCCGCTGGGAGCGGCTCATCTTCTCCAACGCCCACGACCTGCTCCTCTACAACGGGCACACGCAGATCCGCATCGACGACGAGGACCAGCGCGACCTCGTCGAGGCCCTCGTCGTGAAGTACGGGCGCTTCGAGCAGATGCACTTCCTGCCCGGCCCCGAGCGCCGCGCGCCTGACGCTGACGCCTGACGCCTCACGCCTCACGCCTCACGCCTGACGCCTCACGCCTCACCTTGCTGGCCGCGGGTCTACGGCCGCCAGTCGCTGGGCTTCGACCCCATGGCGCGACGGAAGGCGGCGCTGAACGCGCTCGTCGTGGCGTACCCGACGCGACCCGCGACGGTGCCGACGGGGACGTCGTCGGCGAGCATCCGCGCGGCCGCGGCCATGCGCACCATGGTGCGCCAGTGCGAGAAGGTCATGCCGACCTCCGACGCGAAGATGCGGGCGATCGTGCGGACGCTCAGCGACAGCTGCCACGCCCACGCCTCGACGCCACGATCGTCAGCTGGGTCGTTCAGCACGCGGCGCACGAGCGGGGCGAGGCGCTCGTCGCGGGGCACGGGAACCGTCTCGACGTAGCTCGTCGCCTCTGGCAGCAGTTCGATGACGACCGTCTGCGCCCGCAGGCGCTGGTCGGTCTGCATGGGCGACTCGGCGAGGTGCAGCAGCAGCTCGCGGAAGGCGGCGCCCAGCTGCACGGTGCCGACCGAGGGCCAGTCCGGGGCGACGTCGCTCGTGAAGTAGGTGCAGCATCCGGTCGACGAGGCGTCGACCTCCATCGTGTGCGGTGTGAAGGGCGGCACCCAGATGCCCTGCCCGACGGCGAGCGTGCGCAGGGCGCCTTCGACGAGCACCACGACACTGCCGCGCGACGGCCACATGATCATGCCCTCGGGATGCACGTGCGGCTCCCGGTCCCCGAGGTTCGGGCCGGGGAGCACGGCCGTCGTGAGGAGGAACGGTGCGGGGATGCCAACGGGCCTGACCTCGACGGTCGCAGGCCCTTGGCTGAATTCGAGCGCCTGGAACACGGTGGATCTCCTGGTTGTCCGGAGCGCAACAGAAGTTGGCCGAACGCATCGCTAGCGGGACTTAGGTGAACCTTACTATCGACGGATGCCCCGTGAGAACCCCCAGGCCCCGACCCCCGCATCCGTCATGCGAGACGCACTGTTCGCGTCGGGGCGCAGCTGGCGACTCACGCTCGCAACGCTCGGCTACGTCGTGCACGAAGCCGCCGAGGCGCTGGTGCCGGTCATCGTCGGCGTCATCATCGACCGCGCCATCGTCACCGACGACGTCGCCCAGCTCGCGCTGATGCTCGGCGTGCTGCTCGTGAACTTCCTCGTCCTCTCCTTCTCCTATCGGTGGGCGGCGAGGCTCATGGTGCGCATCTACGGGCACGGCGAGCTGGAGCTCCGGCGGTCGCTGCTGACGCGGGTCCTGCACCCGAACGGGGTCACGAGTCGCCGCAGCCCGGGTGAGCTGCTGCAGATCACGACCTCCGACAGCTACCGAGTCGCGGGCGTCTCGTGGTCGGTTGTGCAGCAGGGGGCAAGCGCCGCGGCGATCCTCGTATCGTCCGCCGCGCTGCTCGCCATCTCGGTGCCGCTCGGCATCGGGGTGCTCGTCGCGTCGCTGCTGATCCTCGTGGGCATGCACGCGACGTCCAAGCCCATTGAAGCGAGAGGGGCCCGAGAGCAGGCATCGGCGAGCGCCGCCAGCGACGTCGCAACTGACCTCGTCGCGGGGCTCCGCATCATCCGCGGCATCCGCGCACAGCCGGAGGCCACACGTCGGTACCGGGACGCGAGTGCGGAGGCGAAGACCGGCGCGATCGCCGCGAACCGCGGCATCCAGCGGTACCTCGCGGTCAGCGGTGTCGCGTCCGGTGCGTTCCTGGCGGTCCTCGCGTTCTCGGCGGCAGCACTCGCCTCGCTGGGGCAGATCACGCTCGGCGAGCTCGTCGCCGTCGTCGGGCTCGGCCAGTACTTGCAGGGCTCGCTCGCGCACGTGGGCACCTTCGCCTCCAACTGGCTGCACAAGCGCGCGTCGGCGGTCCGAGTCGTCGCGGTGCTCGGTGAGGAGCACGCTGTGCCGATCGAGGACACGCACTCCGGCGGGGCCGGGCTCGTGGATGCGGTGCGCGCTTCCACAGACTCCCCCGCGTCGTTCGCGTGGCGGGCACCGGACGGGAGCCTCATCGACGTGGCCCCAGGGGCGCTCGTCGGCATCAAGCCCTCGACGCCAGCGGCCGCACGCGACCTTGCGGCGACACTCGCCTTCCGGGTTCCGCTCGAGGCCGGCGAGGTGACCGTCGCGGGATTGGACGCCCGCACGATCGGCCCCGACGCCTACCGCCGCCTCGTCTTCGCGCCACCCCACGACGCCACCGTCTTCTCGGCGACGCTCGAAGAGAACCTGTTTCTCGAGGCGCAGGTGACGGAGGGATTGGCAGAAGTGCCAGCACTAGGGACGACGGCTGGGGCTTTCGCGGCGGCGGGCGAGCGTCCGACGAACTCCAGCTCACGCCGAGATACAGCCGCAGAGCGCGCGGCTCTCACGGAGGTCTCCGCCCTCGGGTGGGACCGACAGCTCGGCGAACGCGGCCGTCGCCTCTCGGGTGGGCAGCGCCAGCGCGTCCTGTTCGCCCGCGCCTTCGCGAGTGACGCTCGCGTGCTGGTGCTCGACGAGCCCGCCTCCGCGCTGGACCCGGCGACCGAAGCGCGTGTCGCCGAATCGCTCCGCGAGCATCCGGTCACGACGCTGCTCGTCACCCGCAGCCCCCTGCTGCTCGCCGCCTGCGACCGGGTCGTCGAGGTTGGCGGCAAGGTTGGCGGCGGGGCGGGGAACGAAGCCCACGAAGCGCACGCCGACGAGGAACTGGCCCGCCGATGACCACGAAGACGGCGCCAACAGTGCGCACGCCTGCCCTCCTGCCCATCGCGACGGGCCGCGAGACGGCGCACGCCGTCGCCGCCCTGCTGCGCGCATCCCGGACGCGGATCGCCGCTGTCGTGCTGCTGCTCCTCGGCGGGTCATCGTCGACGCTGCTCGTTCCGCGTCTCCTGGGCTGGCTCGTCGACCTCGTCACGGGAGGCGCCGGCGTGGCCGCGCTCGTCACGCCCGGCTTGCTGCTGCTCGTCGTCACGGCGGTCTCAGCGCTGCTCGCCTACGCGGGCATCCGCCTGCTCGTCGCGGTGGTGCAGGAGCTCGTGAGCTCCCTCCGCGAGGACGCCCTGGGCGTCGTGCTCGGGATGCGCGCGAGCCAGGCCGAGAGCTCCGACTCGTCGGACATCGTGTCGCGCGTGACCGGCGACGTCGAGTCCGTGACCGAGGCCGCATCCGGCGTGCTGCCTGCGGTCACGCAGTCGTCGTTCATGATCGTGCTGTCCCTGGCTGGCATCGCCGCCATCAACCCGTGGCTCGGGTTCGCCGCGCTGGTGGCCGTGCCCGTGCAGGTGCTCGCGACGTGGTCCTTCATCCGTCGTTCCCGCCCCGTATATGCGGAGATGCGGGTCGCTGAGGCCGAGCGCGGACAGGTCATCATCGAGGGCGTCAGCGGGGCCGACACGATTCGCGCGCACCGCCGCCAAGCGCTTCAGCTCGCCGAGGTGGATGCGCGCAGCCTGCGGTCGATCGACCTCCAGTACGAGGCGGCTCGCATCCGCACGACGTTCTTCGGGCGCCTGAACGTGGGCGAGTACCTGGGCGTCGCGGCGATCCTGATCGTCAGCTTCTGGCTCGTGCAGGCGGGTGCCGTCTCGATCGGCGGCGCGACCGCTGCTGCCCTCTACTTCCTCGCGCTCTTCGGCCCCATCGGATCGCTGCTGTCGAGCATCGACGAGCTGCAGCTCGCCGGTGTCGGTCTCGCGCGGCTCGTGGGAGTCGTCGGGGCCGGCCGGCACCGTGGGAGCGACAGTCAGGGTGACGTGGCGCCTGCACCCTTCGTCGAACTGGCACCAGCAACGCAGTCGCCGCTACCTGCGATGCCCGCCATCGCAGTCGACGCGGTCGATTTCAGCTACGACGGCGAGCGGATGCAGCTCTCTGACGTCACCCTGACTGTCGCGCCGGGTGAGCGGGTCGCGCTCGTCGGTGAGAGCGGGTCGGGCAAGAGCACGCTCGCGCAGCTCATCGTCGGCGCGTTCGACCCGACGGGCGGTTCGGTCCTCGTGGGTGGGCGGCCCGCGGCGGCCCGCGAGCGCGACGCGAGCGTGATGCTCGTGACGCAGGAGATCCACGTGTTCGCGGCGACGATCGCCGAGAACCTGCGCTTCAGCGCACCGGCGGCGAGCGGCCAGCAGCTCGCGGACGCGGTGCGCACTGTCGGGGCCGAGTGGCTCCTCGAGCTCGACGAGGGCCTCGAGACCCGCGTGGGCGCATCCGGCCTCGCGCTCGACGGTGCCGCCGCCCAGCAGCTCGCTCTCGCCCGAGTGCTGCTGCGCGATCCTGCGATCCTGGTGCTCGACGAGGCGACCGCGGAGGGCGGGGGCGACGACCCGCTTGGCCTCGACGCCGCGCTCACGGCGGCGACCCGCGGCCGCACCTCGGTTGTCGTTGCGCACCGCCTGTCGCAGGCACGCGTCGCCGACAGGATCGTGGTCCTCCGGGCCGGGAAGGTGGTCGAGGAGGGCGCTCACGACGAGCTGGTTCGCCGTGGCGGTGAATACGCCCGACTGTGGGCCGCGTGGGAGCGCGCCTCGCCGGCCGGTTAGACGCTCGCCTCGCGCGTTCGGAGAGCGCGACTCGCCCGCCGGAAACACGGGGGTGGGAGAATGCGTGCATGACGGATGGCACCCTCGGCACCCCGCTCACCCCCGCTTCGACGCGCGCGCTGCTGCTCGGCGCCGGCGAGCTCGGCAAGGAGGTCGCGCTCGAGCTGCAGCGCCTCGGCGTCGAGGTCATCGTGGTCGACCGATACGCGAACGCCCCCGCGATGCAGGTCGCGCACCGCAGCCACGTCGTCGACATGCTCGACCCGGTTGCGCTGCGCGCTGTGCTCGCGCTCGAGCATCCGGACATCGTGATCCCCGAGGTGGAGGCGATCGCGACGCAGGTGCTCGCCGAGATCGAGGCTGAGGGGCGCACACGCGTCGTGCCGACAGCGCGGGCGACGCAGCTCACGATGGACCGCGAGGGCATCCGCAGGCTGGCCGCCGAGGCGCTGGACCTCGCGACGTCGCCGTACCGTTTCGCGGACACGTTCGCCGAGTTCGCGGACGCCATCGAAGCGGTCGGCTTGCCCTGTGTCGTGAAGCCGGTCATGTCGTCGTCGGGGAAGGGCCAGTCGGTGATCCGCGAACCTGACGACATCCAGGCGTCGTGGGACTACGCGCAGGAAGGTGGGCGCACGGGCCGCGGCAGGGTCATCGTCGAAGGCTTCGTGCCCTTCGACTCCGAGATCACCCTGCTGACGGTGCGCCACGTCGGCGGCACCGTCTTCTGCGAGCCGGTCGGGCACACGCAGGTCGACGGCGACTACCGCGAGTCGTGGCAGCCGGCCGCGTTGCCCGAGGCTGCGCTCGAGAAGGCGAAGGTCGTCGCGAAGACGGTGACGGATGCTCTGGGCGGCTACGGCCTGTTCGGGGTCGAGCTGTTCATCGTCGGCGATGACGTGCTCTTCTCCGAGGTGTCGCCGCGTCCGCACGACACGGGCCTGGTGACGCTCGTGTCGCAAGATGTCTCGGAGTTCGCGCTGCACGCCCGCGCGGTCCTCGGCCTTCCGGTGTCGGAGCCGCTGCGCATCGGAGCTGGGTCCGGGGAGCCGGCCGCCGCGTCCTGCGCTGTGCTCGCCGAGGGTACGGGCGTGCCGGTCATCGAGGGTGTGGATGCTGCGCTCGCCATCCCGACGTCGCAGGTGCGGCTCTTCGGGAAGCCGAACGTCGCGGGCAAGCGGCGGGTCGCCGTCGCGCTCGCGCGTGGCGCGGACGTCGACGAGGCGCGGGAGCGGGCGCGCGAGGCCGCGGCGGCGCTGCGCATCACGCTGGACTGAGGCGAGCGGACCTACGCCGCTGGGGAGCGTCAGGCTGGGGGCAAGCCTGGGTCAGCGTGCGCGGGATCGCGCGGCGCCCTTTCGCAGGAGGAGCAACTGGAGCAGGGCGGCGGCGGCGGCGATGATGCCGAACTGCGCGCCGTCCAGGCACAGACCTCTGGGAGATGCATGTTCCCCGCGAGACGAACCTGCATTTCTCGCAGGTCTGCGCCCGCGGGAGGCCGCTCGCGCGCCCTAGCTCTCCAGCCCGAGCTCGCGCACGCATTCGCGGAGGAACGCGGCGCCGGCATCGTCGTGGATGAGGTCGCCGAACGTGACGACGTCGTAGTCCTTCTCGAGGATGCCATCGGCGGGACGGACGTCCACGTGCGCGGCGTCGTACCCGCTGGCGTGCAGCTCGTCGGCCATCTTGTAGTCGCTGCGCGAGTCGCCGACCGAGCGCCACCGTCTCGGCAGCGGGCCGGCGGCCTCGAACTCGGCGAGGGCGCGGCGCGCGCCGTGGTCCTTGTCGAGCTTCACCGACTCGATGTCGGTCGAGATGATCGTGGGGTCGATGCGGAACGGGACGAGGCCCTGCGCATCCGGGGCCTCGCGGTCGCCGTGGCGCATGCCGACGCCCTGCTGCGCGGCGAGCTCGAACGCGGCGTCGTCGAAGGCCTTCTGCCGTTCGAGGTAGGCCTCAGAGCTGACGTCGGTGCGCTGCTCGACCGAGATCATGGCCTTCTTGGTCTCGTCGAAGAAGAGGACGTCGCTGAACTCCCCCTCGCCCAGTTCGCGGATCGCGGCGACGTACGCGGCGGGCGGCACAACCGTCTCGTCGATCTGCAGCTCGCTCATCCCTTCGGGTGAAATCGCCGACCAGGTTCCACCCTTCTCGTACACGCCGAACATGCGCGCGCCCGGCTGCTGCAGCGCCTCGGCGAGCCCGTTCTCGAAGAGCGGCTCGATGACTCGCTCGCGGATGAACTCCTCGGAGCGGCCCGTGATGAACGCGATGGGAACGCCCGCGGCGGCGAGCGTGACGAGGTCATCGAGGATGCTCTGGATCGCGACCGTGCGGGTCACTGGGCTTGCGATGGGGCCGTCGACGTCGAGGAGGAGGCCGAGGTCAGGCGCTGAAGTGGTCACGTCTCATTGTGGCAGGGGGCGAGTCCCCGGGTCCAGGATGGGCGCGCCCAGTGTCGTCGGCCCCTGCTACCTTGTGCGCGGGGTCGGCTTCCGCATCAGGCCGGCGTGACCCGCAGATCTCGTCGCGGTCCTGCGATGCGGACAGAATGGAGCTCGGCGTGCGCGCATGGAAGTCCTGGATCTGGCCGGGAATCAAGATCCTCCTGGTGGCCGTGATCGCCGTCGCGCTCGTCAAGATCGCCTTCTTCAGCTCCGCACCTGAGGAGTCCGCCGCCCTGCCGACCGGCGAGATCGTCGAGCCGACGATCAGCCCCGTGCTCGGCACCATCACGAACGACGTCACGTTGACCGCGAACGTGCAGGAGTCGCCCGCCGTCGAGGCGAAGGTGCCCATGATGGGCACGATCGACGCCGTCTACGCGACGCAGGGCGGCCGCGTCGAGGCGGGCGACGTGCTCGCGTCGATCCGCAACGAGAAGACGCCGACCGCCGTGGTTCCGACGGCACCGGATGCGACCGGCGAGGCCCAGCCCGCGCCGGCGGCCGAGCCGGAGTACGAGTGGAACGAGATCGTCGCCCCGACGTCGGGCACGATCACGAAGCTCAACCTCATCGCAGAGCAGCAGGTGTCCGTCGGGGAGGCGCCGGTGGCGATCACTCCGGCGAGCTTCGTCGTGAAGGGCACGATCCCACCGGCCCAGCTGTACCGTCTCGCGACGACGCCGACGGATGCGCAGGTGACGATCACGGCCGGCCCTGCACCCTTCACGTGCACCGAGCTGCGCATCGCGTCCGGTGCAGCGGCGAAGAGCAGCAGCGCCGCGCAGGACCCGAGTGGCGCATCCGGTGCCCCTGAGACGACGGACACGACGACCGTCACGTGCCGTGTTCCTGCCGAGGTGACCGTCTTCCCCGGCCTCGAAGCCAACGTGGTGCTGCACGGCGGGGTGGCGGAGAACGTGCTCACGCTCCCCATTACGGCCGTGAAGGGCCAGGCAGAGACGGGCGTCGTGTTCGTGCAGGGGGCCGACGGCGCCATCGAGGAACGCGACGTGAAGCTGGGCCTCACCGACGGCACGCTCGTGCAGATCGCCGAGGGGGTCTCCGAGACCGACATCGTGCTCGAGTTCGTGCCGGGTGCCGACCAGGCGAGCCCGGAGGACTGCTTCATCGACCCGATGAGCGGCACAGAGGTCTGCGGAATGCTCGGCGGCTGACGTGGCGTTCATCGAACTCCGCGACATCTCGAAGTCGGTGCGGGCCGCCGACGACAGCGAGCTGCACATCCTGCGCGGCGTGAACCTGCGAATCGAAGAGGGCGAGCACCTCTCCATCGTGGGCCGCTCGGGGTCGGGCAAGTCGACGCTGCTGAACATCCTCGGGCTCCTGGACGCACCGACGAGCGGCGAGCTGCTCTTCGACGGCAAGCCGACTGCGGCCCTGCGCCTGCGGGCGCGTGACCGGATGCGCGGGGCCCAGATCGGCTTCGTGTTCCAGCAGTTCAACCTGCTCGAGGGACGCACGGCGGCGGAGAACGTCGCCATGCCGCTGCTCTACGCCCGCGACCGCACGTTCTGGCGGCGCGACGCGCTCGCCAGGGAGGCGCTCACCGATGTGGGCCTCGATCATCGCCTCGACTCGCTGCCCACTCGCCTCTCCGGTGGCGAGCAGCAACGCGTCGCGATCGCACGCGCCATCGTGCGCCGGCCGCGGGTGATCCTCGCCGATGAGCCCACCGGGGCGCTCGACGTCGAGACGGGCGCGCGAGTCATGACGCTGCTCGCCGACATCTCGAAGGAGACGGGGGCCGCGCTGGTCACCATCACCCACGACGAGAACGTCGCGGCGAGAGCCGACCGGATGCTGCGGCTCGATGCGGGCGTGCTCGTTCCTTCGAGCGCCGGCCGGGGTACGGATGCCGCCATGGATCCGGGCACCGGTCTGCATTCGGACAGGAGCACGGCGACAGACCTGCAATTGGACCTGGAGCTCGACGTCGACTCGACCGCGCCCTCGACTGCGACTGCGACGAGGGCCAGGACGACCGAGGCGACTCCCGCGGAAGGCGGGAGCACATGAGCTGGTTCACGCAGGTCACCGGCGCGTTCATCGAGGCCTGGGATGAGCTGCGAGTGCACCGGGTGCGCGTCACGCTGGCGCTCGTCGGGATCGGGATCGCCGTGTTCGCGATCGTCGCGGTCACGGGGCTCGGGTCGATAACACGGCAGTCGTCCATCGAGATCTCCGAACGCTCGAGCGGCCGGCCCGCGAGCTACCAGCTGATGGTGTCGAGCGAGGCCACCGACGAGAAGGTGGAGGTCTACGAGGCGGCGTACGCCGCCGCCATCGAACGGTACGGGATCACGTACCAGTCGACGTCCGGGTACGCGGCGACGCGCATCCAGTTCGTTGACGGGGTCGCCGACGTCGAGTCGATGATCGTCGATCCGGCGTATGGGGAGATGCACCGGGTGAAACTGCTCGACGGGTCCTGGCTCACGGCCAGCGACGCCGACCGCCTCGCGCCAGCGGTCGTCGTCAACGAGACCATGTGGAACCGGCTCGGCAACCCCTCGATGGCTGAGCATCCGACGCTCGAGGTCGCAGGGTCCGCTCCGACCACGGCCGTGGTGGTCGGTGTCTCCGCGAACATCTATCCGGACTATCCGGAGCAGCTCTACGTTCTCAGCGATGCGCAGCACCTGCTCGGCGCCAGCTCGGGCGGCGGGATGATGGGCGGTGGCGGCATGATGAGCGGATCCTTCACCGACCCGTTGGCTGCTGGCGCGGAGGGGGACTCCGCCATGTTCCCCACCTACGAGCTGTGGTTGCCCCTCGAGAACCACGAGCAGCTGTCGAGCCAGATCGTTCGGGACCTGAAGGCGGCGCTCGGGGAAGGCGGAGCGGTCGAAGCGCAGCGCATGGACTACCTGGCGTGGGGCGACGATCCGTTCCTGGCCGTGCAGATCCTGGTGACGGCCGTCGGCGGCATCGTCTTGCTGGTCGGCACGATCGGGTTCGTGAACCTGTCCATCGTGACGGTCAAGCAGCGGGTGCGAGAGATCGGCATCCGTCGCTCGTTCGGAGCAACGGGTGGGCGCGTCTTCTTCTCGATCCTGCTGGAGAGTGTCGTGGGGACGCTGCTCGCAGGCGTCGTGGGCATCGGCTGCGCGATCGTGCTGCTGCAGAATCCGCTTGTCCAGGAGGCCATCACGGGTGGGCTCGGACTCACCGACTCGGTGCCGTTCCCGGTCGATGCTGCGGTGCTCGGCATCGTCGTCAGTGTCGGTGTCGGGCTGCTGGCAGGGTTCATCCCGGCCGTCATCGCGACCCGCAGCAACGTGATCGACGCGATCAGGTCATAGGGCGTCGCTGCGTCGTTCGGGTTGGGGTTCGGGGTTCGGGGTCCGGGGTTCGGGGTCCGAGCGTCCGAGCGTCCGGGCGTCCGAGCGTCCGAGGCTCAGCGGTCGGCTGGCCTGCGGGGGGGTCCAGCTCGGCGGCTAGGTGGCTTGCGCGGCTTCCGGACCGGCGGTCGGCGTGCCGAAGCGAAGGGCCGCGACGACGGCCCAGATCAAGAGCAGCGGCAGCGCGACGTAGGCGCCGGCCATGAGGGGTGCGCTCAGCGTCAGGTAGCTGGCGGCGGATACGAGCAGCGCGAGGACGGTCGCACCGCTGACAAGCGTCGCCCAGAGCACGCGCCGAGTCTGGCCGATCAGCACGATCAGCACGAGGGCCGCCAGCGCCAGCATCTTCACGCCGTCGACGACCTGGATTGCCGCCCAGATCTGCCCGGAGTCGAGACCGATCACGCCTGCTGCTCCGTCGGATGCGAGCCCGAACGTGAGGAGCGCTTCGCCTGCCAACTGGATGAGCGAGAGCACAAGCGTTGCCAGGCCCGCACCGCGGGTGGCTCTGCGCATCCGCTCGCTGCCGAGCAGGGTCGACATCCCGTAAAGGGCGACGGCGGCGAGGCCATGCACGAGTGCCGCGTTGACGAGCACGCTCGGCGAGGTGGCGTAGGCGGCGGCGATGGTGGCCGAGCTGTCGCTGGGGGCGACGTCGGGGGCACCGACCAGCAGGCCGCTCACCCAGGCCGACACGTAGACGCCGCACCACACCCACAGCGTGCGCTGGATCTCGAGCGTCGGGGCCGCGAGCGGTGAAGTCATGCGACAACGCTAGCCGGGGCGCGCGAATGGATGCTGTGTTCAGGCGGGTGGGTGCTGGGCCCTCGCGGATGGATGCTCACCTCACGCGGGCGCGGTGCGCTCGCGGCGGTCCACTGTCTGCCCCTTCCGAGCGATACCCCCGTGAATGGGGTTCGTCGGGTGATGGGCCGGCTCGCCTGTCCCCCCTTTCCCGCGGAAAATGTGGCACCTATGGCCAAGAAGTGACGCCCGAAACGCAGAATGTCGGTGGTCCGGGAGACGATGCAGGCATGCAGAACGAACCCGTCGACACCAAGGCACCGCAGGCAGCGGCGCTCGGTCGTTCCGCGACGACGGGTGAGGTCCGTGACCGCCTCGAGGCTCGCCTCGGCGTCGAACTCGCCGTCGTCGACGGGGCATGCGACGATGCTTCGCGGCAAGGGGTGCCCACCCGTTCCGTCAGGACCCGTCAGGTGCGCGACCGCCTCGCGGCACGACTTGGCGTCGAACCCGCCGTCGTCGACGGGGCCTGCCAAGACGCCGAAGACCGCGCGGCCGGCCCACGCCGCGCCCTGCTGATCTCCGCGCTCGCCGACAACCAGCGGCAGCTCAACAGGCTGCACGGCGAGCAGGCCGAGCTCCACGCTCAGGCGCTCGAGATGGGCCTCCGCGGCGATGAGCTCGCTGGCACGTCAAGTCCGGCACTCGAGGTTCGGTCGCTTGCGGGCGAGATCGGGGCCGTGTCGGGAAGGTCGCAGCGGTCGGTGCAGATCGAGCTCGGTCGGGCGTATGCGATTGCCAAGGTCTTCGAGCCGGTTCAGGGCGCCATGGAGGCCGGAGCGATCAGTCGGGCGCACGCGCTCGTGATCGTCGACGCCGGTCTTCGCATCGCGCATCCCGACCCGGCCGAGCTCGAGCGCCGCAGGGCGGAGTTCTGCAGGGTGGTGCTCGAGAAGGCAGTCTCGACGACGCCTGGCCGCATCAAGGCGCTTGCGGAGCGCGCTGCCGAAGAGCTGACGGAGGAGTCGCTGGATGAGCGCTTCGAGCGGGCCCGCCGCGCTCGGAGGGTCACGCTTGCGCAGCTCGAAGACGGGCTCGGCGAGCTGTCCATCGTTGACTCCTACGCGAAGCTCAGGCTTGTCTTCGACCGCACGACGAGGCAGGCGCGCGTCATCAGCGACGCCGAGCGACGGGCAGCTAGAGAGCGTGCCGACTCTGATCGCGCTGCCGACACCGGTCACGCGGCGGGCTCTGATCACGCTGCGGACTCCGGTCACGCTGCAGGCTCTGATCACGCTGCGGACTCCGGTCACGCTCCGGACTCTCTCGAGGCCGAGGCCGGCGATCCGGCCGGGCAGCTGGCCGGTTCCCATCTGTCTACGGGCGACTTCGAGGATGGGACGGCGGGCGCGGGCGCGGGCGCGGAGACGCGTGCGGATGCAGCTGACCCGAACGAGGGCCCTCTGCCCGAGCCACGTTCGCTGGATGAGGTGCGAGCCGACGTGCTGAGCGACAGCTTCCTCCGGGCGACGCCGGAGGAGTTGAAGGGCCGAGACCCCGTCGAGGCGAAGATCGCCTTCGTGGTCCCCGTCGAGGCGTACCTTGCTCCGGCGGCGCCTCAGCACCGCGGAATGGTGCCGGGCGTGCCACCGGATTCGCCTGGCGCTACCGACGCTCCGCCGCCGCGTGTGGCCTCAGCTCCGGCCCTTCTTGACGGTTACATCCCCGTTCCGACTGCGGAGGTTCGCCGTCTCATCGACGCGGCTCCCGAGTTCGAGCGCATCTTCACCGACCCCATCAAGGGGACGCTTGTCGAGGTCGACAGCTACCGACCGACGAGTGCGATGCGACGCCGGCTCGCCGTTCGCGACGGTCGGTGCCGCTTTGTGGGCTGCATGATGCCGGCGAACCGCTGCGAGATCGACCACACGAAGGCCTGGGAGGAAGGCGGACCCACGAGTCTCCCCAACCTCGGCCACCTCTGCAAGGGCGACCACACGGGCAAGCACCACGGTGACTGGGCCGCGCAGCAACTGGCGGATGGGACCTACGAATGGAGCTCACCCACCGGACTCCTCTTCCGAGACGAGCCAGTGCAGTTCGGGAGACTCACCGCCTTGCCGCCGCCCCTCCCTGCCGCGGATGCTCACGCCGTCGACCCGCCAGACGCGAGAACCCCGCGAGGGCCAAACACCCCTGCAAATCCTGCGAACCCTGCAAACCCTGCAAACCCTGGCGACCCTGCGCGCCTTGCCGAGCTTGGCGAGCTTGGCGAGCTTGGCGAGCTTGGCGAGCTTGGCGAGCTTGGCCAGCCTCACAGTCCTCATGACTCTGGCGACACCCGTGCATCCCCCGACGCAGGCGACTCCAGCGACACCGGCGACGCCGACGCCGACGACGCTGGCGACGCTGGCGACGCTGGCGACGCTGGCGACGCTGGCGACGAGGATCGTGGTCGGCGCTTCCCGAAGGTCGGTTTCCTGGAGGAGTTCCGGCGTGAACGTGCGGCGAAGAAGGCGGCCATCGACGCGGCGGGCTCTCGGACGCGGCAGCCGGAGTTCCGTCCAACAGCGCACCAAGACAACGCTGAAGGCTTGGCGCAGAACCTGCCAGAGGGCGGGGCGGGAACCGGAGACCGCCTGGGTCAGGAGGACCCGGACTCCTCGCACGATCCACCGCCCTTTTAGGCCTTCGGATTCCCACCCCGTTCACCGTTGGCAGGGCGTCTCACGGTCGTACATTGAGATGCAGGGGCGGCGGCAGTCAGGTGCAACGCGACAACACGATGGGACGGCCGCGAAGCATCCGCGCTCGCAGCAGGGCTGACGGCGGCGGTCGGGCATCGACCGTGGCATCGGCCGCGCCAACGGACGCGAGAGCCGTCAGGAGAACGGTCGGGGCTGCGACGCCAACTGCAAGAGCAGCAAGACCCAAAGCAACAAGCAGCAAGCAGCAAGCAGCACGCTCATGAGTGCGATCAAGGGAGACGCCATGGCCGGCCAGATCATCATCGACCTCTTCACGACGCTGGACGGGGTGCAGCAAGCTCCGGGCGGTCCGGAGGAAGACCCGGAGGGTGGGTTCAGGTTCGGGGGTTGGCAGGGGCCGCTCATCGATGAGGTGGACGGCGAGCAGGTGAACGCAGGCATTCAGAGCATGGATGCGCTGCTGCTGGGCCGCAAGACGTACGACATCTTCGCGGCGTATTGGCCGCGATACGCGGCCGGTCCGTCGGACAGCATCGCGTCGGTGTTCAATAGCATCCCGAAGTACGTGGCGTCGCGCGGCAACCCAGAACTCCCGTGGGCGACGTCACACCTTGTGGGGCCGCACCTGGCGACCGAGGTGGCCGCGCTCCGGGGGCGGCACTCGAGCATCCACGTGGTCGGGAGCGTCGACTTCGCACAGGCGCTGGTGCGGGAGGGGCTCTTCGACGTGCTGAACCTGTGGGTCTATCCCGTCGTGCTGGGGTCCGGGAAGCGCCTCTTCCCCGACGACGGGCCACCCCTCGGGTTGACGCTCCTCGAGCCGCCCGTCGCGTCCCCGAAGGGCACCGTCCTCCTCAAATACGGACCAGGCGGGCCCGTGGAGACGGCCGACATGGACGAGGCTCTCCGCGAGCGCTGACCGGCCCCGACCGCCGTTTGGGTATCGAGGTCGGGGATCGGGAACGGGAACGGGAGCACAGCCGCTCCCGCCTCGACCTCGACCACGACCTCGTTTGCACCGACGACCACAACCACGGTTGCACCGACGACTGCAGGCGTAACTACGACGAACCGCCGCCCCGGATTTCGAGGCAGCGGTTCGCCGTAGACGCAATTCAGCTGTGCCTCGTCCGCGCCTCAGTGCACGGGGTGCTTGCGCTCCAGCGCGGCCCCTTCGACGTCGACGTTCGGCATGATCTTGTCGAGCCACTTCGGCAGCCACCACGCTGACCTGCCGAGGAGGTGCATGAGCGACGGCATGATGAGCATGCGCACGATGAACGCGTCGAGCAGCACACCGAACGCGAGCCCGAACCCGATCGAACGGATCATGGTCGACTCGGCGAACACGAACCCGCCGAACACCGACACCATGATGAGCGCCGCCGCGATGACGACAGCCCGGCCTGCGCGGAAGCCCTGCACGACCGCGACCCTCGCCTCCGCCCCGTGCACGTACGCTTCGCGCATCCCGGACGCGAGGAACAGCTGGTAGTCCATGGCGAGCCCGAAGAGGATGCCCACGAGGATGACCGGCAGGAAGCTCAGGATGGGGCCCGTCGCGTGCAGCCCGATGAGGTCAGCGAACCAACCCCACTGGAAGACGGCAACCACGGCACCGTACGTCGCGAACAGCGACAGGATGAACCCGCCCGTCGCGATGAGCGGCACGAGGATCGACCGGAACACGAGGATCATGATGAGCAGCGACAACCCGACCACGAGGGCGATGTAGAGCGGCAGCACCGAGTTGAGACCCTCGGAGATATCGATATTGATCGCCGCCTGACCCGCGACGCCGAGCGTGATGCCGTCCTCGATCTCCGGCAGCGCACGCAGCTCACCGACCAGCTGCTCCGTGGAGACGCTGTTCGGCCCCTCCGCCGGAATCACCTGGAACGCCGTGAGGCTCTTGTTGTCAGAAACCCCGATCGGGGCGACCGCCGTCACGTCCTCGAGCGACGCGAGCTTCTCCGCGACCAGCACCTGCTTGTCGAGCACTCCAGCATCATCGAGCCCCTCGGGCAACGTCGCCGTCACGAGCAGCGGACCAGTCGTGCCCGCCCCGAACTGCTCCTCCGTGATCGTGAACGCCTGATACGACGCTGACTCCTCAGGTTCCGACGACCCATCCGGCAGCCCGACCCTCATGGAGAGCGCAGGGATAGCGATCGTCAGCAGCACGGCAACGCCCGCGAACACGGTGACGATGGCCCGCCACGTCGGCATCGCCTTCAGCGGTGCAGCGTGCGCGGCACGCACCTGACCCGTCACGACCCCGACACCGCCAGTTGCGGTGCCGCCGGCCTCGCCAACCCCGCCGCCCGTGCCGTGCAGCTTGCGGATGTGCGCCCGCCGCCGCTTGTTCAGCACCCGCATCCCGAGCTTGCCGAGCAGCGCAGGCGTGAGGGTCACCGCGATGAGCACCGCGATGAGCACGCACACCGCGCCGGCCGTGCCCATGAGGCCGAGGAACGGGATGCCCGTCACGTTGAGAGCAAGCAGGGCGACGATGACCGTCGCACCCGCGAACACCACCGCGTTGCCGGCGGTGCCGTTCGCGAGGCCGATCGACTCGCGCACCTCCATGCCCTGCATGAGCTGCTTGCGGTGCCGGTTCACGATGAACAGCGAGTAGTCGATGCCCACCGCGAGCCCCAGCATGATGCCGAGAACCGGGGTGACCGACGCCATCTGCACGACCCCGGAGAACGCGAGCACGCTGACGACGCCGATCGCGACGCCCACGAGCGCCGTGAGGATGGGGAGGGATGCGGCAAGCGCCGACCCCAGCAGCACCAGCAGCACGATGGCCGCGAAGACGAGGCCAACCGCCTCGCCGATGCCGAAGATCTGCGGCACGCTCTGGGCGATGTCCGTGGAGAACGCCACGTTGACACCGTCGACGGGGTGCGCCTCGAAGTACTCGATGACGCCCTGCTTCGCTTCCTCGCTCAGCTCCAGGCGAGGCTCCGTGAACGACACGTTCACGATCGCCGTCGAGCCGTCCTCCGAGACGAGGCTGATGCCGTCCGACAGCTCCACGAGCGTCGCGCCGTTCTCCAGCTGCTGCAGCTGCGTGTCGATCTCAGCCTGCGATGCATCCAACGTCGCCTGCTGCTCGGCGAGCGCCTGCACCTGTGCGTCCAGCTGCGCCTGCTGCCCCGCGAGGGCCTCGACCTGCGGCGCCGGGTTGCCCGCCGCCTCGAGCTGCTGCTTCGCGGCATCCAGCTGCGCCTGCGCGGCATCCAGCTGGGCTTTTCCTGCATCGAGCTGCGCCTGGCCCGCGTCAAGCTGCGTCTGACCCTCGGCGATCTGCGTACGACCGCTCTCGACCTGCGCCGCCTGCCCCTCGAGCTCGGCGGTCGCCGAGAACGGGTCGATGACGTCGGCCACGTCGGCGAGGTCGCCGCGATCCGCGATGACCGCGCTGATCTCCGCGCGCTGCGCGTCCGTGAGCGCCGACCCGTCCGCCGTCGAATAGACGACGGTGCCGGATGCGCCCGCGAAGTCGGGCAGCTGCTCCTCGAGGTCCGAGATGACCTCCCCGGATGCCGTGCCTGGCACGTCGAAGCTCGACGTGAGGCCCTTGAACCCGATCAGGAACCCACCGACGGCGAGCCCGAGGATGACCAGCCAGGCCCCCACGACGACCCACACTCGGCGGGTCGCGAAGTTCCCCAGGCGGTACAGCAGTTCGGCCATCAGCATCCTCTCGGCGCACAAGATCGTGCGCGCTCGTTCGTGGTGGCGCTCGAGCCCAAACCGTCCGCTTGAGGGAGCGCCGCCCTAGATCATACGCAACGTCTCGTCTACGCAGTTTGTGAATATGATGGCGGGCATGCCAGAGCAAGCCGCAGATGCTTCAGAGCAAGCCCCAGGCGTCGACGAGCGCGCCGCTTCCGGCCACCGACAGGGCCCGGTGCGCAGCGAAGCCGCCAGGGTCGCGGTGCTTGAGGCCACCTCGAAGCTGTTCGCCGAGCGCGGCTACGAGCGCCTCACCATGGAGGGTGTCGCCGCAGAGGCGGGCGTCTCGAAGCAGACCATCTACCGCTGGTGGCCCTCGAAGGGCGCGCTTGTCTCCGACTGCCTCCTGCAGGGGCAGCTCTTCCCGAACCGCTTCACCGTGCCGAACTCGGGTGAGCTGCGCCACGACCTCACGGCCTGGCTCAGCGCCGTTCTCGCGCTCCTCGGTCAGCCGCAGGGCGAGCTGCTCGTCCGCTCGCTGATCGCCGCATCCGTCGAGAACGCCGACATCGGCCGGCGCTTGCACGAAAGCCTCGGCGCGAGCCACTCCCTCACCGAACGGTTCGAGATCGCCATCGCCGATGGCGAGCTGGCAGCGGATGCACGGCTCGAGGAGATCGGTGAGGCCATCATCGGCGCGCTCCTCCTCCGCGCGCTGAGCCGCACCGAGTCGAGCGACGAAAGTCTCCAGCGCCTCCTCGACGCGGTGCTCGGACCGGCTCAGCCAAGCGGCTGACGGCACAACGACTGACGCCGAAGGACAAACAGCCAAGGGCAAACGGATGCGGCTGACGGCGTATCAGGCCACACCGACAGGCAAGGGAGTGAGGTGCAAGCCTCAGGCTTTAGACCTCGGGCATCGGGCGCCAGGCGCCAAACGTCAGGTGCCAAACCGGGTCAAGCCAGGTGGCAGGCCTCAGATGCCAGGCCACGTGCCCGGCCCGGTCAGGCCAAGTCAGGCCCGGCCAAGTCAGGTCAGGTCAGGTCAGGCCCGGTCAGGTCAGGTCAGGTCAGGTCAAGTAAGGTCAGGCCCGGTCAGGCATGATCCTGGCTCTGTCGACCCTCCGACTGGCTTCCACCATTGGGGTCGGCTTCAGCGGAATCGGCTTCGGCAGCGCCGAACGCCTCGAGCTGGGCTTGGAAGTGCTCCGTCTTCGCCTCGGCGATGTCCTGCGGGCGGTTGTCGGCGCTTGCGAAGAACTCGTTCCACCGCGAGCGCAGCACCTGCAGCACCAGTCGGGGTGTGACGTGCACCCTGCGGTTGCGCGCTTCCTCGTCGGCGACCTGCACGAGCTTGCCCGCCGCGGCGTCGGCGGCGAGATCCTGCCCGGCACCCTCCGCGCTTCGCGTGTCGAAGGGTTCCCGCGCGTGGTCCACGCAGAGCTCGGCGACACCCTTCGCGTGGTCGTACATGACGGAGTGCGCGGCGCCCTCGATCTCCCACGTGGATGCTCGAGGCAGCAGCCCGGCCATCTCGCGCAGCCAGGAGCGCGGCACGAGCGAGTCGTGCTCGCCCCTGATGATGAGCGTGTGCGCCTGGATGTGGGGCAGCACGTCCTCGATCCGGTAGCGCATCATGCGCGGCAGCACGGCGGAGAACCAGCGGAACCCGCACAGCAGGTAGGCGCCGACAGCCAGCATCGCGACCCTGAACGGCTCGTGCGCCGACGACTCGAGGAACCGGAACGCCAGCTTCAGCAGCGACCGCTCGCGGGGGTTCGTGACGGGGCCGATGAGCACCAGCGTGCTCAGCTCGGGGCGCTGCGAGGCGAGCTCGGCCACCACCTGGGTGCCCATCGAATGGCCGACGAGGACGGGGTCGACGAGCCCCAGCTCGTCGATGACGGTGCCGACCACAGCTGCGTAACGCTGGATGCTCATGGGCCGCTTCGGGTACGGCACGCCCGCGAAACCGGGCAGGTCGAGGGCGTGCACCGGCCCGAACTCCCCGAGCCCGGGTGCGAGGTTCTCGTAGTAGTTCGAGGCGACGCCGATGCCCGCGACGAGCACAAACGCCCGGTCGCCGTCGGCTCCGATCGTCGACACCCGCGCCCGAACCTCCCCGTGGCGGATGTACCTGACCTGGACGTGCTGGCCAGCGAGGTCAGAGGCGGAGGCCGGTCGGGAAGCGGGAGACACGGCATCAACTGTAGCCAGGGGCGCCCGTCACTCCCCCAGGAAGCGCGCCGTCGGCCGACGCCCAGCGCCGGGCTCGAGCAGCACGACCTGCCCGTTCAGGATGCGAGGGCACACGCCACCCGTGATCGCTTCGATCCCCGCCCTCAGGAAGACGCCGTGGCTCACGACCACCGCAGTCCCGGGCGCCTCGAGGAGGGCGCCGAGGGCGCTGCCAGCTCGCCTCCCCAGCTCAACTGCCGACTCCGAGCCCGGGTAGTCGCCAGACGGCCATCGCTCTGCGGCCTCGGCCACCCGCATCCCCTCAGCCTCCCCGAAGTCGCGCTCGAGCAGGCCGGGTTCCACGACAGGATCGGGGGCGCCGAGGTGCGAGCCCACGATCGCCGCGGTCTGCGCCGCACGGGCAAGGGGCGAGGTGACCACCCGGCCCCACTGCGCGCGGGCGAGGAGCCGGCCCGCGGCTTCCGCCTGCGCCGCCCCGTGCGCATCGAGGGCGATGTCGCTGCGGCCCTGCAGCCGGCGTTCCAGGTTCCAGGCGGTGCGACCGTGCCGCACCAGCGCGAGCGTCATGCCCCCGACCCCGAGGAGCCGGCAACGCCGACTGCGAGTTCCGGCGCGCCAGCCGGGGCCGGACCGGCAGTCGGCCCGGTCACTTCCGAGCGAGTCGCCGACGGGGAGGATGCATCGACACCACCCGCTGATGCGCGAACTCCGGAGCTGGAGTCAGGAGCCGCGGATGCTCGGACTCCGGAGCTGGAGTCAGCAGCTGCGGATGTGCGGACTCCGGACCCCGAGTCGGCAGCCGCGGGACCCGCAACCGCAGCCGTGACATCTGCGCTAACACCAGCACTAGCGCCAGCCCCGAGATCAGCGCCAACACCAGCACCGTAGATCCGTGCTCTCGCGACGCGGACCGTGACCCGGTCGCCGACCTTCGGCCGAACGCCGCGGGTCCGCGCGCGCAACCGCAGGCCAGCCCAGTCGAGGACGAGGTCGCTGCCCTCCGGTGTGAAGAGCGCCGACCTGACCGTCGCGTCACCCGCGAGGTCTGCCTCGCCTGTATCGCTTGCCTCGCCTGACTGACAGGAGACGCCCTCACGCAGGACATCGCCTACCCCGACTGCGTGGGCCGACTGGCCTGGAACATCCGTCGGGCCCGCGACCGTCGCACCGACCGCAGCACCGACCGCAGCCCTGCCCACAACCGAGCCCGCAACCGTGCCCACGATCTCCACCTCGACGTCGCTCGGGAGGATGGCCGCCTGAACCGGACCGCGGCTTTCCTGCTGGTGCCCCTCGAGCCCGCCCCGGTCCACGCGCAGCGGGTGCGCATCCGCCGCGAAACCCGCCCCGTCGACTGCGCCGTCGACCGCCCCGCCAACTGTGCCGTCCACGATGGTCGCGTCGGACAGGAACTTCGCGATGAACGGCGACGCGGGACGCGTCACGAGCTCCTCCGGGGTGCCGAGCTGCTGGATGCGCCCGCCGTCGAGCACCGCCACGCGATCGGCGAGGGCCAGCGCTTCGGAGCGGTCGTGGGTGACGTGCACCACCGTCAGGCCGAGCTCGCGCGTGAGCGTGTGCAGCTCGAGCCTGAGGCTGTCGCGCAGCGGCTCGTCGAGCGCGGAGAGGGCCTCGTCGAGCAGTAGCACCCGCGGCCTCCCGACGAGCGCGCGGGCGATCGCGACCCGCTGCCGCTGACCGCCCGAGAGCGTCGCCGGATCGCGCTTCGCAGAGCCGTCCAGGCCGACCATCTCGAGCGCCTCATCGACGCGGCGACGGCGCTCGGGCTTCGAGACACGGGCGCGGCGCAGCGGGTAGTCGACGTTGCGGCCGACGTTCCAATGCGGCCAGACGGCGTGCTGCTGGAACACCATGCCGAGCTCCCTGGCCTCCGGTGGCACCACGGATCCCCCGCCGGCGACGACCCGCTCGCCGATGCTCACACGCCCCGACGTGGGGGCCTGGAAACCGGCGATCGTGCGCAGCAGCGTCGTCTTGCCCGACCCGGACGGGCCGACGAGCGCCAGGAACTCGCCATCGCGGAGCGCGAGGTCGATGTCGTCGAGGCCGACGGTGCCGCTCGGGAAGCGGACGGAGACTGAGTCGAGAGTGACGGATGCCACGGTGTTTCCTTCCAGGATGGTGATGCAGAGAGAAGGTCGAGGTGAGCGCCGACCGCTACTTCGGCGCCCTCGTCGCGACGCCGATGACGGTGACGCCGAGGAGCGCCACGATGAGCGACAGCGCTGCGGCGGTGTTGAACGCCCCGGCCTGCTGGAGGTTGAAGATCGCGACGCCGAGCGTCTGCGATCCGGGAGAGAGGAGCAGCACGGACAGCGTCAGCTCGCGCACCGCGGTGACGGCGACGAGGACCGCACCGGAGATCGCAGCGGGCGCCGCCATGCGGCTGGAGATGTCGACGAGCGCGCGCATCCGCCCCGCTCCCCCGATCCTCGCGGCCTCCTCGGCACTCGCCGGGGTGCTCGCAAGCGGCGCCGCCACGGCCTGCACGACGAGCGCCGTGAACGAGGTGACGTAGGCGCAGAGAATCAGCCATGGCGTGTTGAAGAGCCCGATGTGGGGTGCCAGCACGAGCCACGCGACGGCGATGACGATGCCGGGAACCGCCTGCGGCAGCATGGCGAGCGCGCGGAGGGGCCCGCTGCCGCGCATCCGAGTTCGGGTGACGAGCACCGCGATGCCGAGCCCGAGGAACCCGCAGATGAGTGCCGCGAGCACCGCGAGCATGACCGAGTTCGTGGCGCCCTGGATCGCGTTCGCGGAGGTGACGGCCTTCACGACGTTGTCGAGCGTGAGGTTCTCGGGCGCCAGGGCGAGCCCCGGCGCGCGGAGCAGCGACTGCTGCAGCAGCGCGAGCAACGGCAGCACGGTGACGGTGAGCACCAGCACCCAGGTCACGATGGACGCGGGAATGCGCGCCCGCCCGAGCGGCAGGAGTTGCGGCGCGGACGACGACGAGTCGAGCTCCCAACGGCTCTTGCCGATGAGGAAGTCGACGACCAGCGCCGCGAGCGCAAGCAGCAGCAGCACGACCCCGATCGTCGCGACGACCGCAAGCGGCTCATCCACGGTCCCCGACTGCAGGTAGCGGTAGACGAGCGTCGCGAGGGTCGTGTACTGCTCGGGCAGTCCGATGATCGAGGGGATGCCGAAGTCGGCGAGGTTGCCGACCGCGATGAGCACGAACGACGACAGCAGGGCGGGCCGAAGAAGGGGAACGGTGATCGTGAACACGCTGCGGGCGGGGCTCGCCCCGGCGATGCGCGCGGCCTGCTCGAGGTCGGACGGCACGCGGCGCAGGGCGGCCGAGACGATGAGCATCGCGATGGGGTAGCTGTGCACGGTGAGGAGCAGGATGACGCCGTCCGCGCCGTAGATCGACCACAGCGGACCGCCGAACGCCTGCGACCACCAGAGGTTCACGGGGCTCGTCGGCCCGGCGATGCCGAGCCACGCGATCGCGCCGACAAACGGGGGCACGAGCAGCGGGGTGAGCGCGAGGAGCCGCAGGCCGCGGCGTCCCGCCAGGTCGGTGCGGTCGAGCAGCACCGCGAGCGCCGTGCCGATCACCACGGCGCCGAGCGCGGATGCGCCCGCCGACACGAGGCTGTTCGTCGCGGCCTCGACGACGTCGCCCTGCCAGAGGACGTGCAGCTGCGAGCCGCCGGCGGCGAGCACGAGGATCGCGCCGATCGGCACGAGCACAAACGCGGCGACCGCGACCCAGAGGGCAAGCGACAGGCCGTGGACCCCATCCAGCCAGGAACGCGCAGTCTTCCGGACCGCCGCCGAGGCGGCACCGCTGCGTTCAGCGGCACCGCCCCGGGGTGTTGTGAGGGTTGCGGTCATGAGAGGAGCAGCGCCGTCATCAGAGGAACAGCGTGCGGAACTTCTCGACGGCCGCATCCTGGCTGGCGCGGATGGTCTCGAGCTCCGGGGAGAGGATCGTGATCTCGTCCATGGAGGGAGCACCCTCTGGAGTTCCGACGTCCTCGCGAACGGGCAGGTACGACTGGCTGACGGCAAGCTCCTGGCCGTCAGCGCTCACGAGGAAGTCGACGAACGCCTTCGACGCGCCCGCCTCCTGGGTGTCGGCGAAGATGCCGACGGGCTGCGACACGTAGGGCACGCCCTCGGTCGGGTAGGACACCGCGATCGGCGAGCCCTGGGCGGCGAGCTCGCGCGCCAGGTAGTCGACGACGATGCCCACGGGCTGTGCGCCCGTCGCGATGGCCTGCGAGACGGGGCCGTTGCTGTCCGCGATGACGGGCTTGTTGGCGGCGAGCTTCGTCATCCACTCCTCACCGAGCGCTGGCTCGTCGAGCCAGACGGCGGCGTTGTAGGCGGCCGCGCCGGATACGTCCGGGTTCGGCATGACCAGCTTGTTCGCGTACTCGGCGTCGGTGAGCTCAGCCCATGACGTCGGCGGCTCGCTGACGAGGCCCGTGTTGTAGGCGATGACGGTCGGGATGATGCGCGTGCCCGTGTAGTAGCCCTCCGGGTCGACGATGTCCTGGTTGAGCGACTCGACGTCGGCCGGCGAGTACTGCAGCAGCAGATCGTCGGCCGCGTAGTCCTCGAACGTTCCGGCGTCTGCCGCGAGGAAGACGTCGGCCTGCACGCCGCCGGAGGCCTGCTCGGTCGCGACTCGCGTCGTGAGGTCGCCCGTGCCCGCCCGGAACACCTCGACGGTGACCTGCGGGTGCACCTCGTTGAAGGCGGCGACAAGCGCATCCGCCTTCTCCTGCGGCTCTGACGTGTAGAGGGTGATGGTGGCGGCTTCCAGCGTGGACTCCGCCGATGGGCTGGCGTCACCGCTGGCGGCGGTGCTGGGGGAGCTTGCGCAGCCCGCGAGGAGGACCCCGGCGAGGCCGAAGGCCGCGAGCGCGGCTGGGGTACGGAAAGAGTTCATGATGACCTAACTGTTCGAGGAGAGCGGGTCTGTTCAGGAGGAGACAGGTGAAGGTTGAGACGTGGTGGGGGTGGGGGTGAGAGTGAAGAGCAGGGCCGGATGCTCGACGCCGACGCTGGAGGTGCTGACGCCGTCCGCGCCGAGGTGCACCAGCGAGAACATCGAGCGGTCGAAGCCGCTCACCGTCCCTGGCTCGGCGTCCATGACCTGGTGGTAGGCGAGCGCCGGCCCCGCAGAGACGTGCACGCCGCGCATCGTGGCGGACAGCGGATGGTGGAAGTGCCCGCACAGGATCGCGCGAACGTCGGTGCCCTCGACGATGTCGAGGAAGTCTGCGGCGTCGCGGAGGCCCGCCCGCGCCAGCATCGGCAGCGGCGACCCGAGCGGCGGGTGGTGCATGACGACAACCGTCCCCGAGGGCGCGAGGGAGCTGGAGCTGCCAGTGCCAGTGCCGGTGCCGGTGCCGGTGCCGGTGCCGGTGCCGGCAGGCAACCTCAGCTCGGCGTCGAGCCACGCGAGCTGCTCCGCCCCCAGCGTCCCCGTGGACGAGTCCAGCAAGACGAAGCGCCACGCACCGACCCGCACGGCGCGGGGCGAGGCGTCCTCCGCGCGCGCACCCACCGACGCCCGATGACCGGGGAGGATGCGAGCGGCGGCCCTCTCGTCGTGGTTGCCGAGCACCGAGAGCACTGGCACACCCCACGAATCCTCCAGCTCGAGGAGGGCGTCGCGAAGGGCCGGGTAGGCGGCCGCGTTCCCGCGCTCGATGAGGTCTCCGCTGATGACGATCGCATCGGGTTCGAGACCCGCGGCGCGCGCGTAGTCGCTCGCCGCGCGCATCCGCGTGATGCCGTCGACAACCCCGTAGAGGGATGCGACAGCGGTTGCGTGCACGTCGCTCAGGTGGAGCACCGTCGTGCGACGCGACCCCGACGGGCGCGGACCGTCGGGCGTGACGCGACCCGCGGGGTGGACGAGGTCGGCAGGATGGGCGAGGTCGACGGGATGCGCGAGGTCGGCAGTCATGACGCGGCCGTCGTGGTGGGCGCGACCGAGGGGGCGCGCGAAGTCGAGGAGCCCGACTCGACCGACGGGGCGAGCGCGCTCGCCGTGGTCCGGCCGGACTTGCCGCGCAGGGCGTGCACCTGATCGTCGGTGAGGCCATGCGAGCGCAGGTACGCTTCGGCGCCGCCGAGCTCACGGATGATGTCGAGTGCATGCTCGAGCGCTTCCGGCGGACTGTCGAGATGGAGGCGGAGGATCTCGTCGCGCTGATCCGACGGGTACGCGTCGGCCACGGCGAAGGCGAACGCCTCGCGGACGGAGCGGACCGCGGCCCCGGAGAGCGCATAGTCGCGCACCACGTCGGCTTCGCTTGCACCGCCCACGAGCTGCGCGAGAGCGACGACGAGCCCCGTGCGGTCCTTGCCGGCGGTGCAGTGCACGAGCACGCCGCGCTCGGCGTTGGCGAGCACGGCGACAGCCTCCGTGAGCGCCCCGCCGCGACGCCGAAGGAGCGTCTCGTAGATGTCCTCGAGACGGCCCGCGACTGGCGGTTCGCTTCCGTAGAGAGGGACCTGGCGCACCTGGACGCCGTGGGTGCGGTCACCAGACTCGGCGCGCTCCCGGAGGTCGAGGATGAGCTCGACGCCCAGCGCCCGCAGCGCTGACTCACCGTCGGCCGAGAGCGCGTCCGGGGAGCCAGCGCGCACGATCCACGGCGAGTTCGCGTCAGCTGCGCGGGCGTTGAACAGCCCGTCGATCTCGATTGCTCTCACGAGCACCTCCCGTTGCGTTTCCACCACTTGCCTCGGTTCCAAGCACCGGGGGAGCATCCGTTACACGGATTCCGTACGGCTTGGAACGTCGTTACATCGGGAGTGTGTCGAGCGAGGGTGAACGCGCGGTGACGGGCGTCGAGCGAGCGGATGAACGCCGCGAGGCGAGTTCGCGAGGCGGCGACTCAGACGTCCGCTGGCACCTGCACGACTGCCGGCAGCAGGTGGTCGCCGCAGTGCAGCAGGAGGCGGTCGCCGCAGTCCAGCAGGAGGCGGTCGCCGCAGTCCAGCAGCAGGTGGTCGCCGCAGTCCAGCAGCAGGTGGTCGCCGCAGTGCAGCCGCAGTGCAGCCGCAGGTGGTCGCCGCAGTGCAGCAGCGGGTGGTCGGCTCAGTCCTCGGAGAGCGCGTCGGCCACGACGTGGCGCATGCCGACGGCCGCGTCGTCGCCGAGCGCCTGCGCCAGCGTGGAGTGCAGCGTGTGCAGCACGACGGTGTGGCCGAGGCGCGCGAGGAACGGGTCGATGTCGTGCGCCGTTCCCGCCGGCCCCGTCGTCACGACGATGTCGGCGACCCGCCCAAGCGGCGAACGGGCGTAGCTCGTGACGAGCACCACGGTTGCCCCCTGCGCCCTGGCGGCCTCCGCCGCGCGCAGCGACTGCACGTTCGCGCCCGAGTAGCTGAGCGTCAGGCACGCGTCGCCGCTGGAGAGCGACCGCACCGCGAACTGCTGAGCGAGCGCATCCACCGGTGCCTCGACGGAGTGCCCGAGGGTGCTGAGACGCATCGCGAAGTCCTGCAGGGGCGGCCCCGAGAACCCGCTGCCGACGAGCACGATGCGCCTGGCACCGCGAAGGGCGTCGACGGCCGCGGCGATGCGTTCCGGGTCGACGCTGTCCTGCGCGAGCCGCACGGCGTCGATCGCATCGTCGAAGGTGCTCGCCTCCACCGACTGCGCCTGCTCTCGCGGCGCGAGCGGAGCGGAACGCGCGAGGTCGAGCCGCAGGTGCTGGAAGCCGCGGAACCCGAGACTCTGACACGCACGGATGACGGTGGCCGTCGACGTGCCAGCGGCGTCCGCGAGCTCAGCCGTCGACCATTCGACCACCTCGTCGGGTCGCGTCAGCACCATCTGCGCGACCTTGCGCTCGCTGGGCCCGAGGGCGGCGGATGCGGCGCGCACGCGGGCGAGCACGCTCAGCTCCGGCCGCGCCACCGAACCGCCCCGCACCGACGCGTCCTCGCGCCCCGACTCGGGAGGGAGGCCTGACGGGGTGGGGAGGCCTGACATGTGAGGGAGTATAGGGGCCCGCATGAAACACTGACCCCCATGCGCGCAATCACGGTTCCAACGCCAGGCGGGCCGGAGGCCCTCATCCTCTCCGAAGTCGACGAGCCGACCCCCGGCCCCCTCGAAGTCGTCATCGATGTGGCCGCCGCCGGCGTGAACCGCGCCGACGTCGCCCAGCGCGAAGGCAAGTACCCGTCACCGGCCGGGGCACCCGACTGGCCTGGCCTCGAAGTGAGCGGAACCGTCGTCGCCGCGGGGGCGTCCGTCACGGCCTGGAAGGTCGGCGACTACGTCGTCGCGCTCCTGCCTGGCGGCGGCTACGCCGACCGCGTCGCCGTCGACGAAGGGCTCGTGCTCCCCATGCCGAAGCGCGTCGACCTCGTCGAAGCGGCCGGCCTCCCCGAAGCCGTCGCCACCGTCTGGTCGAACCTCTTCATGAGCGCGCAGCTCAAGGCGGACGAGACCCTGCTCGTGCACGGCGGCACCAGCGGCGTCGGCACCATCGCCATCCAGCTCGCGGCCGCCCTCGGCATCACCGTCTACGCGACCGCCGGCACCGCCCAGAAGGTCGCCACGACCGAGCAGCTCGGCGCGACCCGGGGCATCAACTACCGCGACCAGGACTTCGTGGAGGTCATCGCCGACGCCACCGACGGTCGCGGCGTCGACGTGATCCTCGACCTCGTCGGCGGAGACTACCTGGCGCGCGATGTCGACGCCCTCGCCACCAACGGCCGCATCATGGTCATCGCGGCGCAGGGCGGCGACGAGGCCACCATCAACGTCGGGCGCCTCATGCAGAAGCGCGGCCGCATCTGGGGAACGACCCTCCGCTCGCGCCCACTCGAAGAGCGGCGCGAGATCATCGCCCAGGTGCGCGAGCACGTGTGGCCGCTCGTCGAAGCGGGCAAGGTGCGGCCCCTGCTCGACACCGTCGAGACCCTCGACTTCGCGCACCGGGCCCACCGGCGCATGGAGTCCGGCGAGCACGTCGGCAAGATCCTTCTCGCCGTGCGCTGACCGACGCGCTGAGCGGCGCGCCGGTCACCAGCGACAGACGGGTGCGCGCCGCCCCGAAGCTGCTGACCGACGCGCACCTGCCTTCGCCAACCGGCGCTCAGAGCAGCTGCGCGTCGATGCCCTTCCGGCGAAGCCCGTCGAGAACCTCCTCGTCGACGCCGAGAAGGGTCATCGCCGACAGGTTCGGGAAGTGGCGGGTGTCGGTGAAGTCGGCGATGTCGAAGGTCGAGTCCTCGCCGCTCCACTGCGGGGCGATCTCCATGTAGATGTCGTTCCCGCCGTCCTGGAACAGCTCCTCGACAGCCGGCGCGAACTCGGTGGGCACCGGCAGCGACCGGAAGTACTCGAGCACCTCGGGGATCGGCTCCGAGATCTCCTTCGACAGGTCCACTTCCCGGTCCACGTGCTCTTCGAGGAAATCGGTGAGCACGAACTGGGGCGTCAGCAGCTCCTGCTCGTACATCAGCTCCTGGATGACGGCGAGCTTGAAGTTGAGGTCCGCGAAGTCGATCGCGTCGCTGGGAAGGTCGCCGGCGGGCTGGGTCTCGGGGGAATCGCTCATGCGGAACATGCTGGCGGAAGCAGATGAGCGTCAGCCGAGACCGCAAAAGTGGGGTTGTGGTCGCTCCGGTCGCCACCCGACGGCCACAACTCAGCCCTCGGCGAGGCAATCCGCGGCCTCCGCTGGAAGATCCGGGCCGCGCACTGTGAGAATGGCGTCATGCCTGAAGCGAAGCGCCGCGTCACCGTCGTCCTGTTCGAGGGGTTCGAGCTCCTCGACGTGTTCGGCCCCGTCGAGCTGTTCCGCATCGACCCGTCCCTCTGCGACGTCGAGCTCATCGCCCCACAGGCCGGCCCGGTCCGCAGCTCGCAGGGCCCGGAGGTCATCGCCACGAGCGCGTTCGCCGACGCCGCGAGCCCCGACATCGTGCTTGTCCCGGGCGGGCAGGGAACGCGCCCGCTCGCCACCGACCCCGAGTTCCTGGCCTGGCTCGGGAGGTGGGCAGCGGATGCGAGGCTCGTGACCTCCGTCTGCACCGGTTCGGCGCTCCTCGCGGCGGCCGGCCTGCTCGACGGGTTCCGCGCGACCTCCAACAAGCGGGCGTTCGCGTGGGCATCATCGCAGGGCGCATCCGTCGACTGGGTGCCACAGGCCCGCTGGGTCGAGGACGGGAACCGGTGGACGTCCTCCGGCGTCGCCGCCGGCATGGACATGACGGCCGCTATCATCGCCGCGATCCACGGGCCCGAGGTCGCGACCACGCTCACCGACGCCGCCGAGCTCGAGGTGCACGCCGACGCGAGCTGGGACCCCTACGCGGTGAAGAACGGGCTCGCCTGATGGCCCTCGAGCTGCGCCCGAACTGCGAGCGCTGCGACGTCGACCTGCCCCCGCACGCCGAGGCCTACATCTGCACTTTCGAATGCACGTGGTGCCGAGACTGCGTCGGCACGTTCGCCGGTCGCGCGTGCCCGAACTGCGGCGGCAACCTGGAGCGGCGACCCGTGCGCCCGGCATCGAAGCTCGCCGCGAACCCGCCGAGCACGGTCCGCGTGCACGGCGGGTAGCGACAGGTATTGCGGGAGGGCGTAAGGAGAGCGCAGGGCAGCGCCGGGAGAGCCCCCGCACGCCGAGCCTCGCGTCTGCCTACGTGCGCACGAGCACCTTCATGCCCTCGCCCGAACGCAGGCGCTTGATGGCCCCGACCACGTCGTCGACGGGCACGTCATCCACCCAGCCGTCGGCCGTGTATCCGCCGGCCGCCATCGCCGCGATCACCGCGTCGAAGTCGCTCTGCAGGTAGGCGAGGGTGCCGACGATCGCGGTCTCCCCCATGACCAGCTGCGTCGGCAGGAAGTCCATGGGCCGCTCGTGGATGGCGACGACCACGACCCGACCGCCCGGCGTGAGGTTCGCGAGCGAGGCGGCCACGGCGGGCCCCACCCCGGCGGCGTCGAACGCGACATCCACGCCGTCCCCGCCCGTGAGCTCCGCGACGCGAGCCGACAGGTCCTCCTTGGTGGGGTCGACGAGGTTTGACGCCCCGACTCCGGCGATCGCACCCCGGCGCCCCGCACTCGGCTCCGAGACGATGACCGTCTCCACACCCTTGGCCCGCAGCGCGAACCACACGCCGATGCCGATCGGACCGGCACCCGAGATGAGCGCCGTCTGCCCCGCCTGCACACCGCTCTGCTCGACCGCGTGCCACGCGACCGCCATCGGCTCGACGAGCGCTCCGAGGCGCAGATCGACGTTCTCGGGCAGCACGTGCAGCTTCGTCGCATCCACCGTCGTGAACTCGGCCATGCCGCCGCCGTGCGACGAGAGGCCGTGGAAGCCGATCTTCGTGCACACGTTCGGCTTGCCGCGACGGCAGGCGGCGCACTCGCCGCACGCGTAGATCGGCCAGACCGCAACCCGGTCGCCGATCTGAACCGAGTCGACGCCCTCCCCGAGCTCGACCACGGTTCCCGAGAACTCGTGCCCGAGGATCTGCGGCGGCATGGACCCCGTGACGGGGTGCGGATGCTCGAAGTCGAGCCCGGAGGATTCGGGCGCGTAGTAGACGTGCAGGTCGGAGCCGCAGATGCCGGCGTACGCGCAACGCAGCTTCACCTGGCCGGGGCCGGGCGTCGGCTCGGCGACCTCCTCCACGCGAACGTCTTCCTTCGCGTGGAACACTGCCGCCTTCATGCGAGGAACTTCCGCAGGTCGGGGTAGCCGGTCGTGGACCAGGCACCGTCGACGACGAGGTTGTCGCCCGAGATGTACGAGGCGTCGTCGCTCGCGAGGAACAGGGCGGCGGATGCGATCTCCTCCGGCTGCGCTGCGCGCCGGAACGGGATGCGTTCGTCGTACGCCTCCTGCACCCCGGGGAGGTCGGTGAGGCCCTTCGTGAGCGGCGTCGCGACGAGGCCAGGCGAGACCGCGTTGACGCGGATGCCGTGCTCGCCGAGCTCGAGCGCCGCCTGCTTCGTGAGCATGACGGCGGCAGCCTTGGACGCGGTGTAGCCGACCCCGAAGTGCATCGGCACCAGCGAGTTGAGTGACGCGACGTTGACGATCGCGCCCGGCTTGCCCTCGGCGAGGAACTGCCGGGCCGCCAGGCGGGTGCCGTTGAAGGCGCTGTAGAGGTTGAGGCGGACCGTGAAGTCCCAGTCCTCGAAGGAGATGTCGGTGAGCGTGCCGGAGCGCGACCCGCCCGCGACGTTGAAGAGCGCATCCAGCGTGCCGAACTTCTCGACGGTCTCGGTGACGAGCCCCGCGAAGTCGTCCTCGTCGGTCACGTCCGTGCGGCGGCCGACGACGCTGGCGCCGAATGTCTCGCCCGTCGAGGCGACCAGCTCGGCGTTGATGTCGGCGACGACAACCGACGCGCCTTCCGCCACGAGCCGTTCCGTGATCTTCGCGCCGATGCCAGAGACCCCGCCCGTGACGATCGCGACCTTGCCGGCGAACCGGCCGGCGCTGGTCCCGGCGCTGGTCCCGGCGCTGCTCGCTGTGCTTGAGCTTGCTTCTTGTGACATTGCTCACTCCGTTCTGCCCGCCCTCGTTGGCGAGCCCCTTCACCATACGCCCGCTATCAGTCACCTGTCGGATAGTTTGCCGAGAAGGAGCCACGCACCCCATAGGGTTGGCGAATGGACCCGCGTCAGGCACGAACCCGCTCGGCCCTCCGCGCGGCGATCTACGAGCTCGCGGCCGCCCAGCCCATCGCCGACGTGAGCGTCGCCCAGGTCGCCAGGGCCGCCGGCATCACCCGCGACACGTTCTACCGTCACGCGACCACCCCGGAGCACCTCCTCGCGGACTTCCTCGGGGAAGAGATCGACGCCCTCATGGCCCCGATCGCGAACCTGCCAGCCACGAGCGGCACCGAGCTGAGCGTCTTCGACGAGCCCGAACGCGAGCTCCTCCGGCACGTCGCCCGCCACGCGCAGATCTACCTCAATGCCATGGCGCCTCGCCTCACGGGGCCCGTGCGCGACACCCTCGTCGACCGAGTCGAGGCGGGCCTCCTCACCCACCTCGAGCGGCACCCCGAGATCGCTCCGCCAGCACAGCCCGGCATCGACGACGAACGGCACCACCGCATCCTCGTCGCCTACGCCGGCAGCGGCACCGTCAGCGCCATCGAGGAGTGGCTGCGCTCGGGCGAGCTCGGCGACGTGAACGGGGACGTGGACGTGGACGCTGCAGCGCGCACCATCATCGCCGCGTCACCCGACTGGTGGCTCGGACGCTCACGTTCGTAGGCGGCATCGCCGCACCCGCTCAGTTGTTTCGCGATGGTGGCAGCAGGCTGGGAGTTGCGTGACCATGACCCGGTCGCGGCTCCCCCGACAGCGACTGGCGGATAGCGTCGCTCTGATGACCCCCACCCCGAACGGCGCCGCCCAGCCAGCACCGCAGTCAGCGACGACACCGAAGCCGACACCAAAGCAGCAGCCGACGCTCACCACCTACCGAGTGCTGGTCATCGGGGGTGGCAACGCTGGCCTGTCCGTCGCGGGCCGACTCCAGCGGGCCGGCGTCGACGACATCACCGTCGTCGAGCCGCGCGAGAACCACGTCTACCAGCCGCTCCTCTCGCACGTCGCCGGCGGCACCGCGAAGGCGAGCCAGGCCGCGCGACCGCAGGCCGACGTGATGCCGGACGGCGTGACGCTCATCCGCGACGTCGTCGCCTCGGTCGACCCGGAGACGTCGTCGCTCGTCCTCGCATCCGGTCGAAGCATAGGCTACGAGCACCTCGTCGTCTGCCCCGGCGTCGTGCAGGACTGGGATGCGATCCCCGGCCTCCAGGCCGCGCTCGACACCCCGAACGTCGCGTCCAGCTACGAGATCAGCCTCGCCCACAAGACCTCCCGGATGCTGCGCGAGCTGCGGCAGGGAACGGCCGTGTTCGTGCAGGCGCCTGAGCCCGCGTCATTCGGCGGCGCGATCCAGAAGCCCATGTACCTCGCCTGCGACTACTGGCGATCCCGGGACGTGCTCGACCGCATCCGGGTCGTGCTCGTGCTGCCGGATGCGACGCCGCTCGGCGTGCCGGCGATCGACCGCGAGCTCGAGCGCAAGATCACCGAATACGGCATCGAGGTGCGCCGCGAGGCACAGCTCACCGAGGTGCTCGGCGACGCGAAGACCGCGGTCATCGAGACCGCTGGGGAACACCGCGAGCGCATCCCCTACGACGCCCTCATCGTCGAGCCGCCGCAGCGGGCTCCCGAATGGATCGCCGAGGCCGGGCTCGCAGGCGCTGAGCTCGCCTACCCGACCCCCGAGATGAGGAGCGAACGCGGATTCGTGGACGTCGACACGCACACGATGCGGCACCACCGGTTCCCGAACGTGTGGTCGCTCGGCGATGCCGCCGTGTCGCGCAGCCAGCGCTCCGGGGGTGCGCTGAGGAAGCAGACGAAGGCGCTCGCCGAGAACCTCGTGAGCGTGCTCCGCGAACAGGCCCCGGAGAGCGACTACGACGGCTACACGGTCGCCCCCTTCACGGTGTCGCGCTCGAGCGTCGTCTTTGGGGAGTTCGACGACACCCTCAAGCAACGGCCGAGCATCCCGTTCTGGAAGGGCCTCGCCCGCGAGCGCCGCCTCACGTGGGTGTTCGACCGCCACGTGCTGCCCTGGGTCTACTGGAACCTCATCCTGAAGGGGCGGGCGTGACCCCAAAGTCTCGAGGCTGCGCGGCCCGTGACACGTAGCTCGTTCAGCCCACCAAGCCGGTGGCCTCAGCGGATGACGACGGCCGTCCCATAGGCCACGATCTCCTGAAAGTTCTGGTCGATCTCGTTCGAGTCGTACCGCATCGCGACGACGGCGTTGGCGCCTGCCGCCTCGGCTGCCGACTCGAGGCGCTTGACGGCCTCCGCGCGCGCCTGCTCGAGCTGGGTGGTGAGCCCCTTCAGCTCCCCGCCGCCGAGCGACTTGAAGCCCGCCGCGAACTGGGCACCGATGTTGCGAGAACGCACGGTGAGGCCGGAGACCTCGCCGATCACGCTCGTGATGGAGGATCCGGGAACGTCATTGGTCGTCACGATGATCATGGGCAGAGGATAGCGGGCAGAGACGCCCCGGCATAGGCGCGCGGAGACAGCCGGTCAGGTCCAGGCGTGCGGGCCGACGCTGACGTCCGACCCGTGCAGTCGTAGCCTGACCGGGCTAGGTGCGGGGCGCCCAGTCGACCCAGTCGTAGCCGACGTCGTCGCAGGCGTCATCCGCATCGTCGAGCGCGTCATCCACCGTGCCGGAGTCTGGGTCGGCGGCGTGCGTCCGCGCAGCATCCCAGATGAGCCAGTCGTCGCGGTCTGAGGCTCGCCCCGTGAACGTGAAGACGAGATCGCTGATCGCCTTCTTGACCTCCGGGTCGGCCTTCTCCGCGTCACGTGCAGCGAGCAGCTGGTCGACGGCCGCCGTGAACTGCGCCTGCTTGTCCGCATCGCCGTCGTAGCTCGCGCCATCGGCCGAGAGGGAGAACATCGCATCCGTGGCCGCGTTCGCATCCTGGCACACGAGTGCGTCGCCCTCGAGGGCGTCGGCGACCGGGAACGTCGTGGGGGCTGGCGTCGCGGGCGTCGCTACCCCCGACGAGGATGCGCCCGTTGAGGACGCGGCCGTCGAGGGCGCGCTGGGCGAACCGGAGCCTTCGGCGCCGATGCGTTCCGCGAGCGTGCATCCGCTCAGCAGCAGCGCAACAGCAAGCGCGCCGACAGCGCCGACAGCAGGTGATGATCTACGCACAGTCACGAACTCCCCCGGAGTGATCTCGAATACCGACTCCAACCATACGAGGCACACTCTGAAAGACCCGGGATCGGCGTCCAACCTGTGGAGAGACCCAACCTGTGGAGAGAGGGGAACCGCGGAAGGGTCAGCGCCTCTGGAAGTGCAGCGTTGCGGAATGAACAGGTGTGCCAGGATCACCCCATGAAGCCCTTGCTCATCGCAGCAGCAGTCACCCTCGGAGTCGCGCTCGCTGCCCTCGCGCTCGCAGCAGGCCTCCGCCCCGATGACCCCGCGGCGGCCGAGTTCCTCGTGGGCCTCGGATACTTCGGCCTGATGCTCGCGCCCGTCAGCGCCCTCGCGGTGCTAATCCTCGGCAGCATCGCACTCGTGCGCACCGCGCGCCGCGACGCGGCGGCGAACTCCGAAGCGCTCCGGACCACCGGGCGCGGCTGACTCGCGGGCGCGGCTGACTCGCGGGCGCGACTGACTCGCGGGGCCGAGGCGGCAGGCAGGAGACATCAGGCTGGGCCCACCAGGCTGGGCCCACCAGGCAGAATGCAGCAGGCGACAAAAAAGGCCCGCTTTCGCGAGCCTTTCCTGCATCTGTCTCAACACAGAGCTGTGTACCCGAACTGTGAAGCTCTTGTACTGTGCGCCCGAAGGGATTCGAACCCCTAACCTTCTGATCCGTAGTCAGATGCTCTATCCGTTGAGCTACGGGCGCCCGGTGTTTCGCTTGCGCGATTGACCAGGGGATAGCTTACACACGACCCGACCGGTCCGCAAACCCGGCGGGTCGCAGGACATTCGGGCGAGGTGACGAACGATGCGCGCGCACCCATGCAGGCGCACAACGCCGACCCGAAGGCCCCGGAGTACCCTCGAACGAGTGACGCCCGACCGCACCAACACCCCGAAGCCCCCATCCACAGGCAACCCCTGGCTTGGTCACCTCGGCGGGTCCCGCGACTACCGGCGCATCCAGCTCGCGATGCTGTGCGCCGGGTTCGCGACGTTCGCGCAGCTGTACGCCCCGCAGGCGCTGCTGCCGGAGATCTCGACGACCTTCGCCATCGACCCCGCGACCGCCGCCCTCATGGTCTCCATGGGCACCCTCGGCGTCGCCATCTCGGTGCTGCCGTGGTCGATCGCCGCCGACCGGATGGGTCGCGTCCGCGCCATCACGATCTCCATCTCGAGCGCCACCATCCTCGGCCTGCTCATGATCCTCATGCCCAGCTTCGAGCTCGCCCTCGTGCTTCGCCTCCTCGAGGGCATCGCCCTCGGCGGCGTCCCCGCCTGCGCCATCGCCTACCTCAACGAGGAGCTCCACCCCACCGCGGCGGCCGGCGCCGCCGGCACGTTCGTCGCCGGCAACACCCTCGGCGGACTCGGCGGCCGAATCGTGCCGACCCCCGTCGCCGAGCTCCTCGACTGGCGACTCGGCCTGCTCACGGTGTCGCTCATCTCCGTCGCCATGGCCGTGCTCTTCATCTGGCTCATCCCCAAGCCCCGCGGCTTCGCACCACTCGCGAAGAACGCAGGCGGCACCCTCGGCGCGAGCATCGGCCGCGCCTGGAAGGCCATCACCGCCCACCTCTCCAGCACCAGGATGCTCGGGCTCTTCGCGCAGGGATTCTTCCTCATGGGCGGGTTCGTCGCCGTCTACAACTTCCTCGGCTTCCACCTCACCCAAGCCCCCTACTTCCTGCCCGTCTGGCTCGTGTCGCTCGTCTTCGTGACCTACCTCGCCGGCTCCTTCTCGTCGCCCTTCATCGCCCGCCTCGCCGGCCGCCACGGACGCAAGCTCGTGCTTCTCGCATCCACCGCCATCTCCCTCGGCGGACTCGCCCTCACCCTCTCGCCGCAGCTGTGGCTCGTCATCACGGGACTCGCGATCTTCACCGCCGCCTTCTTCGGCGCCCACTCCGTCGCCGTCGGCTGGGCAGGCGCCTACCCGAGCCGAGGCCGCGCCCAGGCGACAGCCCTCTACAACCTCGGCTACTACGGCGGCTCCAGCATCTTCGGGTTCCTCGGCGGCGTCTTCTTCCAGCACTTCGACTGGCCAGGAGTCATCTGGATGGTCGGCGGGCTCACCATCATCGCCGGACTGCTCGCACTCTTCCTCCTGCCGTGGAAGGGTGAGACCGCGGCAACCCAAGCCATCCGCGTTCCCTGACGCACGGGACCCACCCCGCACGACCCGCGGCGTCGTCGCACGCCCGCAACCGCAACTTCACGTAATCGTCACAGCGAACCCCGCGCCGAGCCTGCAAAGGTATGCGCCGGGGTGCGACCCTTGAGGGACGGGTTGCGCGCCCACCTCGCACGCCCGCACCCCAGAAGACAAGGCGCCCCAGACCCCGCCGCCCGCAGCTCATCACCCTCACCCCGCAGCTCAACCCGCGCCGACACACAGAAGGAGGGCACATGACTACGACGCCCGCCTCCACCAGCACTCCGACGTTCGACGGCGCCGGCCAGCTCGCCGCCGTCGCCCGCTCGGTGCGGATGCAGGAGCTCGACGGCCACGACGGCTTTGTCATCACCCTCACGCAGACGTTCGCGGCGAAGCGCAGCTCGCTGTGGTCCGCCGCAACCGAGATCTCCCGTCTCGCACAGTGGTTCGCCCCCGTCGACGGGAGCCTCCGCCAGGGTGGCACCTACCAGATTCAGGACAATGCCCACGGGCACATCACGGGATGCCACGCCCCCGACTCGTTCACTGCGACGTGGGAGTACGACGGCGAGCACTCCCACCTCGAGGTTCACTTCACGAAGGTCGACGAGACCCACGCGACCCTCTCACTCGAGCACCACTCGCCGACCGACGAGGAGACGTGGCCGAAGTTCGGGGTCGGCGCGACGGGAGTCGGCTGGGACCTCAGCTTCGCGAGCCTCGCCCACCACCTCGCGACGGGTGCAAGCGTGCCCCTCGAGACCACCTCCTGGGTGCAGACGGACGACGCGAGCACGTTCCTCGTGCAGAGCGCAGAAGCCTGGGCGGATGCATCCATCGCCGCGGGCTCAGACGAGGCGGACGCCCGCGCCGCACAGAAGCGCACCACGGACGCCTACCTCGACGGCCTGAACAGCTGAGACCAGGCTCCGTCACCACGCGCAGTCACCAGGCACAGTCATCAGGCACAGTCGACTCGCTAAGCCTGACGAGCTGGCTGCGTCCGCTGAGACTGCTGAGCTAGCCGCGCCGTAGCCTCCTCCGGACCGCCGCGCTCTACGCCGTGAAGAGCTTCAGCTCGTCGGCAGTGAAGTAGTTCTGCGTGACGGCGCTGATGAGCACGAGGTACTTCTCGCGCTTCTCGTCGTAGGACGTGACCGTCCCCACGTTGCCGGTCATCGTGTCCCCCGTCACCTGCACGGTGTCACCGATCTTGAACTCAGCCATGGTCTCTCCCCTGTTTGCTGTTCCGGCTCTCTGCCGTCCCGGCTCTGCGCCGGTCCTTCGAACGATATTCGCGACCACCGACACCAGCCAGTCTCGCGCGTCACTTCCTGACGTGACATTTGTCACGGAACGGCGGTCCCCCACGATCGCGGACCCCTTTCCAGCGGAAGCGGCGCGCAAGCACTGCAACAGCCCGCTTCAGTCCAGCCTGCGCGGGCCGGACCCGCCGCCCGCTAGGGCGTCGTCGGGATTGAGGAGCCCACACGCCTTCATCGACAGGCAACCGCAGCCGATGCACCCCATGAGCTCCTCCTCGAGGCGCTCGATGCCGCGCCGCCGCTCCTCGAGCGTGCGCTTCCACCGCCCGGAGGCCCGCTGCCAGTCCTCCTGGCTCGGGGTCGCGTCACGCGGCAGGTCCGCGAACGCATCCTGCACGTCCGAGAGCGGGATGCCGAGGCGCTTCGCCACCGAGATGAGCGAGACGCGGCGGATCATGTGCCGCGCGTACCGGCGCTGGTTGCCCGCAGTGCGCACCGCCGCGATGAGCTCGAGCTCTTCGTAGAAGCGCAAGGCGGATGCGGCAACCCCGGTGCGTCGCACCATCTCACTCACCGTGAGCAGCTCGTCGGAGGGCAGGGGCGACCCCTGTGTGTCCTTGCGTGTCTCGCTCACAGTGAAATCCCACCGCTCGAATTGACTTCAACCATACTTGAGGTTCTAGCCTCGAAGACAGAACGCACACGCAACTCCGATCCCCGTCCTTCAGCGAAGGCAGAGAGCCGATTCGATGACAGATCCCGCCCCCGAGGCAGCAGCTCAAGCGGCATCGGCCCAAGCAGCACTGGCCGACGAATTCAAGACGGCCTTCCGGGAGCATCCCGCCGCCGTGGCGATCATCGCCGGGCAGACCGCCACCGGCCCGGTCGGACTCACCGCGTCGAGCGTCAGCTCCGTCGCCGTCGACCCGGCCACCCTCTCGTTCTCGGTGACCCGCGCAACGGGCAGCGCGGGAGGCCTCCTCGAGGCGGGCGACATCACGGTGAACCTCCTCAGCCTCGACCAGGAGACGCTCGCCCTCGACTTCGCCCGAAGCGGTGCCCCGCGCTTCACGCCGGAGCAGGGGTGGGAGCACTTCCCCACCGGCGAGCCGTACCTCCCCCAGGCGCGGGAGACGCTTCGGTGCCGCATCGCCAGCACCGTCAAGGTCGGCGGCTCGACGATCGTGCTCGCCGAGGTACTCGAAGTGCTTCACGGCAGCAGCACCCCGCCGCTCATGTACCAGAACCGTCGCTTCGGTCGCCTCGACGCGTCGTCCTTCGACCAATAGCGCTCGCGCGAACAGCCACCACGAACCACTCCACGAAAACCGACAGAAAGAAGGTCACACCATGACCGCATACACCCTTCCCGACCTCGCCTACGACTACTCCGCGCTCGCCCCGAGCATCAGCGGCGAGATCATGGAGCTGCACCACTCCAAGCACCACGCCACCTACGTCAAGGGCGCGAACACGGCCCTCGAGCAGCTCGCCGAAGCCCGTGAGAGCGGCAACCTCGCCAACGTGAACAAGCTCGAGAAGGACCTCGCGTTCAACCTCGGCGGCCACGTCAACCACTCCATCTTCTGGACGAACCTCTCCCCGAACGGCGGCGGTGAGGCGACCGGCTCGCTCGCCACCGCGATCGACGCGCAGTTCGGCTCGTTCGACAAGTTCGTCGCGCAGTTCACGGCCGTCGCGCTCGGCGTGCAGGGCTCCGGCTGGGCAGTGCTCGCCTACGACGTGCTCGGCGAGCAGCTCGCGATCTTCCAGCTCTTCGACCAGCAGGGCAACGTGCCGTTCGGCCTCGTCCCGCTGCTCATGCTCGACGTGTGGGAGCACGCGTACTACCTCGACTACCGCAACGTGCGCGCCGACTACATCAAGGCGTTCTGGAACATCGCCGACTGGAACAACGTGCAGCAGCGCTACGACGCCGCGACCACGAAGACGAACGGCCTCATCACGCTGTAGTTCCTTCTCGCACGAACCGCGAGCGTTGAGGCGCGGCGGGGACGTGGATGCACGCATCCGCTTCCCTGCCGCGCCTCAGTAGTCTCGGTGGCATGATCGGGCAGTTCTTCGCAGGCGTCGGCGCGCTCTTCCAGGGCTTCGGGTACTGGAAGCGGAAGCCGCACATGATGCTGCTGGGGCTCATCCCGGCGTTCATCGTCTTCGTGCTGGTCGGCGCAGCCCTCGTGACGCTGTTCTTCTTCGTCGACGACATCGTCGAATGGGCGACGCCGTGGGCCGCGCAGTGGGACGAGGTCTGGCGCAACACCCTCCGCATCGCCTTCATGACCCTCATCATCGCCGGTGGCGTCTTCCTGTCGGTGACGACCTTCACGGCCATCACCCTGACCGTCGGCGACCCGTTCTACGAGCGCATCTGGCTGAGCGTCGAACGCGACCTCGGCGACGAGAACCCCGGGGAGGGCCTCGGCTTCTGGGCCGCCGCGAAAGGCAGCCTCTGGCTCGTCGGCATGGGCATCCTCTCCGCCATCGTCGTCGCCGTCATCGGCGTGATCCCGCTCGTCGGCTCGGTCACCGCAGCGATCGTCGGCGTCGCCCTCAACGGCACCGTGCTCTCCCGGGAACTCACCGGCAGGACACTGGATGCGCGCCGCCTGCTCGGCGATCAGCGCGCGTCCGTCATCCGCGGCAACCGGGCACAGCTGCTCGGCTTCGGCGTCGCGACGCAGCTCTGCTTCATGGTTCCAGGCGGCGCGGTCTTCACGATGCCAGCCGCCGTCGCAGGCTCCACGGTGCTCGCGCGGCGCCTCCTCGACGAGCGCGGCCTCACTGGTGTCGGCAGCCGCGAGGGCACGCCGGAGGTCGCCGGACCCGTGTAGCGCTCGAACCGCGCTTGCCGAATCGGCGAGGATGCGGTTAGAGTTCGAGGCGACTGCGGGCCTGTTACTCAGCGAGGCAAGAACCCACGTCACAGCTCCCGAGTGGAGCTGACGCAACGCACTGCGAGCATTGCTGCTCCGTAGGGCGTCGACCTCGCTATCTGTTCTTGCACCGTCATGTCGTCAGGCTCTCCGCTCGGGAACGTCCCCATCCCAAGCATCAATGGAGAATGCCATGGCTGAAGCAGTCCGCAACTATCCCAGGCTCGCAGGCGAGATCGTCGATCTCGTCGGCGGCGAGAAGAACATCCAGTCGGCGTCGCACTGCGCGACCCGGCTCCGACTCGTCCTGAACGACACCCCCGCCGGTGCCAAGGACAAGGTGGCCGCGCTGCCCGGCGTCATCACCGTCGTCGAGGCGGGCGGCCAGTTCCAGGTCGTCATCGGCTCGCACGTCGGCGAGGTGCACGAGGCGCTCATGTCGAACGCCAACATCTCGAACAACGTGCCGGAGACGACGGCCCACAAGCCGTCCATCCTGAACCGCGTCATCGCGACCATGTCGGCCGTCTTCGCACCCTTCGTGTACATCCTCGCCTCCGCAGGCCTCCTGCAGGGCTCGCTCATCATCACGCGCATGATCTGGCCGGCGTTCGAAGGCACCGGCACCGACCTCGTGCTCACGTTCATCTCCTGGACGCCATTCGCGTTCCTGCCGATCTTCATCGCCATCACCGCGTCGAAGCACTTCAAGGTCAACACCTACATCGCCGTGCTCTGCGCCGCCGCCATCATGAACCCCGACTGGGCCGCCCTCGCGGGCCGCATCGAGGGTGGCGAGACCATCGACTTCCTCGGCATCGCCCTCAACTCGACGACCTACTCGTCATCCGTGCTGCCCCCGCTGATCCTCGTCTGGGTGCTCTCCTACCTCGAGCGCTTCCTCAACAGATACCTTCGCGGCGTCGCGCAGGCCCTCCTCGTGCCGCTCATCTCGGCCGTCGTCATGGTTCCGCTTGTGCTGCTCGTCATCGGCCCGCTCTCCGCAGCAGGCGCATCCGGCGTCGCCAACGGCTACAACTGGCTCGTCGAGATCGCGCCGGCCGTCGCAGCAGGCCTCATCGGCGCCTTCTGGCAGGTCGCCGTCATCTTCGGCGTGCACTGGGGCGTCACGCCGTTCGTGCTCGACAACTTCGACCGCTTCGGCCAGGACTCGTTCCAGGCATTCCAGACCGCGGCCGTCATCGCCCAGGTCGGTGCCGCGTTCGGCGTGTTCCTCAAGACCCGCAACAAGGAGATGCGCGGCGTCTCCGGCTCCGCGGCCGTCACCGGCATCTTCGGCATCACCGAGCCAGCCATCTACGGCGTCACGCTCCGACTCAAGCGCCCGTTCCTCCTCGCCTGCATCGCCGGCGCGGTCGGAGCGATCACGATCTCCTTCTTCGGCTCGCGCTACTACGCGTACGCCGGCCTGCCGGGCATGCTGACCATCGTCAACTCGGTCAGCCCCGACAACCCCAACTCCATCATCGGCATGGTCGTCGGATGCGCCGTCGCCTTCTTCGGAGCCGCCGCACTCGTGTACTTCATCGGCTTCAAGGACGTCGTCGCCGAGAACCTGCCCACGAGCGACCTCGACCAGGCTCGCCCCACCGACCCTGAGCAGAACGCCCGCTTCGAAGCAGCCCTTACCGCATCGAACAGCACCGGCGTCGTCGCCAGCCCGCTCGAAGGCCAGGTGCTGACCCTCGCCGAGGTGCCAGACGAGGTCTTCTCGGCAGGCGTCATGGGCTCGGGCGCGGCCATCGACCCCGCAGGCCACCAGGTCTTCGCGCCCTTCGACGGCACGGTCGTCTCCGTCTTCCCGTCGAAGCACGCCATCGGCCTCATCTCCGACGAGGGCGTCGAGGTCCTCATCCACGTCGGCATCGACACCGTCCAGCTGAACGGTGAGCACTTCACCGCCCACGTCTCCGAGGGCACCAAGGTGAAGCAGGGCGCGCTCCTCCTCGAGTTCGACGCCGTCGCCATCAAGGCCGAGGGCTACTCCCTCATCACCCCCGTCCTCATCACCAACTCCGGCAGCTACAGCGAGGTCGTCGCGACCGGAGCGGGAGCAGTCGCAGCAGGCGACCAGCTCGCCGTCGCCGTCGCGTCCGCATCCGCCCCCGCGCCCACCGGCAACTGACCAGAACTCCCGACGAGATCACAGACGAGAAAGGCACTCATCACCATGAGCAGACTCCCAAGCGACTTCCTCTGGGGCGGCGCCGTCGCAGCACACCAGCTCGAGGGCGGGTGGGATGCGGACGGCAAGGGACCGAGCGTCGTCGACGTGCTCACCGCGGGTGAGCACGGCGTGCCCCGCCGCATCACCGACTCCGTCGAGGCCGGCGAGTTCTACCCGAACCACGAGGCCATCGACCACTACCACCGGTACCGCGAGGACATCGCACTGCTGGCCGAGATGGGCCTCAAGTGCTTCCGCACGTCCATCCAGTGGACCCGCATCTTCCCGAAGGGCGACGAGCTCGAGCCGAACGAGGCCGGCCTGAAGTTCTACGACGACCTCTTCGACGAGCTGCTGAAACACGGCATCGAGCCCGTCGTCACGCTCTCGCACTTCGAGGTGCCCCTGCACCTCGCCCGCGAGTACGGCGGCTTCCGCAACCGTGCCCTCGTCGGCTTCTTCGAGCGCTTCGCGAAGGTGTGCTTCGAGCGGTACGCGACGAAGGTCAAATACTGGATGACGTTCAACGAGATCAACAACCAGCTCGACACCCGCAACGAGCTGTTCCTCTGGACCAACTCGGGAGTGCTCCTCACGCCGGAGGACAACCCGCGCGAGGTCGTGCTGCAGGTCGCGCACAACGAGCTCCTCGCATCCGCTCTCGCGGTGAAGGCCGGCCACGACGTCGACCCGAACCTGCAGATCGGCGGCATGATCTCGCACGTCCCGATCTACCCGTACTCCTGCAACCCGGCCGACGTGCTCGAGGCGCAGATCTCGAGCCGCGACCGCTTCCTGTTCCCCGACGTGCACGTGCGCGGCCACTACCCGGCCTACGCGGTGCGGGAGCGCGAGCGCGAAGGCTACGACATCGGCTGGCAGGACGGCGACGCCGAGATCCTCGCGGCGGGCACCGTCGACTACCTCGGCTTCAGCTACTACATGTCGACCGTCGCAAAGGCCGACGTGCAGAACGACGAGAAGATCTTCAACGGCGGCCTCGCCAACTCCGTGCCGAACCCGTACGTGAAGGCCAGCGACTGGGGATGGCAGATCGACCCCGTCGGCCTGCGCTACGCCCTCAACGTGCTCACCGAGCGCTACGAGCTGCCCCTCTTCATCGTCGAGAACGGCTTCGGGGCGATCGATGTCGTGAACGAGGACGGCTCGATCGACGACGACGCGCGCATCGAGTACCTGAAGGCGCACATCGAGCAGGTCGAGCTCGCCGTCTCCGAAGACGGCGTCGACCTCATGGGATACACGCCGTGGGGCATCATCGACGTCGTCTCGTTCACGACCGGCGAGATGAAGAAGCGCTACGGCATGATCTACGTCGACCGCGACAACGCCGGCAACGGCACCATGGAGCGCTCGAAGAAGAAGTCCTTCGACTGGTACGCGGGCGTCATCAGCGCCAACGGCACCGGAATCTAGTGTCCTTCCCGGGGGTCCCGCACGTCGGGGTCCCCGGGAATCCACTCGGGCTGCGTCCAAGCGGACGTAGTCTTCATCTGTGCGTGCGGCGGCTGAATACGGACGCCGCGCGCCGAACCCGAGAACGTGAGGAGGGGAGACCCGATGACGAAGACGCAGACGGGAACCCTGCTGAGGGTGTTGAACAACAACGCCGTCATGGTCGACGCCGCCGGTGACCGCGTCATCCTGCTCGGCCGCGGCATCGGCTTCGGGAAGCGCCTCGGCGACACCGTCGAGCTGGCCTCCGCGACCGAATCGTTCGCCCCCTCCACCGCGCTCGAGCTGCGGCAGCTCGCCGACTTCGCCCGCGAGATCCCGCTCGAGGTCTTCCGCGTGGCGCGCCGGGCCGTCGACCACGCCGAGACGGCAGGTGACGTGCGGCCGAGCCAGGCGCTCCTGCTCTCCGTCGCCGACCACCTGCACTTCGCGGTCGTCCGAGCCCAGACCGGCCTGCGCGTCGACTTCCCCCTCAAGTGGGAGATCGCGCAGCTCTACCCGCGCGAGACGCAGCTCGGGCAGGCGACCGTCGGCTTCGCCAACGAGGAGCTCGGCGCGGATGCGGCCATCGACGCCGACGAGGCCACCGCCTTCGCCATGCACTTCGTCAACGCGCAGTTCGCGAAGTCCGACACCTCGCAGACCGTCGCCATGACGAAGACCCTGCAGAGCGTCGTCGACGTGGTCACCGAAACCTTGGGGGCGGATGCGACCGCCGACCCCACGAACGTCGCCCGCTTCGTCACCCACCTGCGCTACCTGTACGCGCGCATGACGACCCGCACACAGCTCGACAGCGCTCCCCCGCAGCTCTTCACGGCCATCCGCGACTCGTATCCCGAGATCGTCGCCACGAGCGACCGAGTGCGGGACATCATCGAAGCGCAGGGCGGGAAGCTCAGCGAGGCCGAGATCTGCTACCTCGAGATCCACCTCGCGCGCCTCTCGACGAGCGGCCGGGAGCCGCAGGCGGCACCCGCCGAGTCAGCGGCGGCTGCGGACGAGCCGTCCGCGTAGGACGCTGCCCTCCGCGTCCCGGCCCCCACTCTCGCCCGCGAAGTCGCCCTCGAACTGGCCCGCGAACTCACCCCGACCCCGGCCCCGGTTTCGGGATGGAAAAGTCGCTGTCTTGGCGAAAGCTTTCCCGAACGGAGCGAGTTTCCCATCCCGAAGCGGAGGGCAGCTGGCTCGGACGGAACCACCCCGGGGCGTCTCGTGCTGGGAAGTGACCTCGAGAGAGAAGTCGCCTCGGGAAAGAAATTCACCTCGGGATGGGAACCTCGCTGTTTTCCGGGAAACTTTCCTCAACGAAGTGACTCTGCCATCCCGAGACGGCAGGCGCCCGAGACGGCAGGCGCGCGACGATCAGCGCTGTTTCGCGACGGCGCGGCCGAGGCGGACGGCACCCTCCTGGAGTCGCTCGACGGACGTGTCGCCGTAGGAGAGCCGGAGGCGTCGATCCGAATCCGTGCCAGGCCCTGAGGGGAAGAACGAGCCGCGCTGGTAGCTGATACCTTCGGCCGTCGCGTCGTCCGCGAGCCTGTCGGCGTCGATCGAGTCGTCCGCGATGCGCGGCCAGAGGAACAGGCCGCCCTCCGGCGCGTCGATCTCGAAGACCCCGGGGGCCTCGGCCTCGAGGGCCGCCGCGAGCGCATCCGCTCGCTGTTGCCTCTGAGGCAGCACGCGGTCGTCGCAGCCTCGCGTGACGCCATCCCCGGCGGTCGGGTCGAAGAGCGTGTTGAGCCCGGCTGTCCAACATCAGTGCGATATCGGGCGAAACGCGCCCCGCGGCGCCTGGAGACCCGAATATTGCACTGATGTTGGTCAGTGACCCTCGGCAATCCCCCTGTCCGGGTATGTCCGATCGCGTGCACCGAAACGAAAGGCGGGCCGCGCGATGTGCGCGGCCCGCCTCTGCGAGCGCCGATCCCCCGAGTAATGGACTACCGGAGGAGATGGGGGCTGGCCGTTACGCCTGCAGGCTGCCACCGTTCGTGCGGATGACCTCGGCGTACCAGTCGAACGACTTCTTCTTGTAGCGCTCGAGCGTGCCCGAGCCGTCGTCATTGCGGTCGACGTAGATGAACCCGTACCGCTTGCTCAGCTGCGCCGTGCTCGCCGAGACGAGGTCGATGCAGCCCCACGTCGTGTAGCCGAGCAGCTCGACGCCGTCGGCGATGGCCTCGCCGGCCTGCACGAGGTGGTCGTTGAGGTACGCGATGCGGTAGTCGTCCTCGACGGTCTTGACCCCGGCGACCTCGACGAGCTGGTCCTTCGCCCCGAGCCCGTTCTCGACGATGAATAGCGGCTTCTGCCACCGCTCCCAGAACTGGTTCATGACGATGCGCAGGCCGACCGGGTCGATCGCCCAGCCCCATTCGCTCTTCTCGAGCGTCGGGTTCGGCACTCCACCCATAATGTTGCCTTCGCCGGCGCCAGCCGCGGGGTCCGCCGTCTCGGCGATGCTCATGTAGTAGCTGAACGAGATGAAGTCGACCGTGTTCCTCAGGATCTCGCGGTCCTCATCCGTGATGTTGAGGTTGATCCCCTTCTCCTTGAAGAGGCGAAGCGCGAAGCCCGGGTACTCACCGCGCAAGTGCACGTCGCCGAACATCAGGTTCGAGTGGTCCACGTCCATGACCACGAGCGCATCGGCCGGGCTCGGCGTGAGCGGGTAGACGGGCATGGCGATGAGCATGCAGCCGACCTGCGCGTTCGGGGCGATCTCGTGCGCGATCTTCGTCGCGAGCGCCGACGCGACGAGCTCGTGGTGGATCGCCTGGTAGAGGTCCTGCTCGCTGAGCTGCTCCTTCGGGGTGAGGATGCCACCGCTCAGGAGCGGGGCGTGCAGCACCGAGTTGATCTCGTTGAACGTGAGCCAGTACTTCACGCGCGAGCCGTAGCGCGTGAACAGCACCCGCGCGTAGCGCTCGTAGAAGCCGATGAGCTCGCGGCTCACCCAGCCGTCGTACTGCTGCGCGAGGTGCAGCGGCGTCTCGTAGTGGGAGATGGTGACGAGCGGCTCGATGCCGTGCTTCTCGAGCTCGTCGAGCACGCGGTCGTAGAACGCGAGGCCCTCCTCGTTCGGCTCGAGCTCATCGCCCTTCGGGAAGATGCGGCTCCACGCGATCGAGAAGCGGAACGTCTTGAATCCCATCTCCGCGAAGAGCGCGATGTCCTCCGCGTAGCGGTTGTAGAAGTCGATGCCGACGTGCTTGAGGTTGTCGTCCGTCGGCCCCTCGGTGGGAGGCGACATGATGCCCTTCGGCATGACGTCCTGGATGGAGAGGCCCTTGCCCCCGTCGAGGTAGCCGCCCTCGAGCTGGTTGGCTGCGGTCGCGCCGCCCCAGAGGAATCCGTCTGGGAAGTTCGTTGTCGTCATACGCGTGTCTCCTTCGTTCTGCGATGCGTTCGTGCGTGAGTTCGTGAGCAGGTGGATGTAGGGCTGGAGGCGTGGATGCGCCTACTTGGCGAGCGCGATGGCCTCGACCGACTTCGCGAGGTACAGCGCCTCTCCGTGCGAGATGGGGCCGGTGACCTGGCTCGTGATCTCCGGGTACAGTTCGGCGTTCGTGATGATGACGGGCGTCGTCACGTCGAAGCCGGCCGCCTTGATGGCGTCGATGTCGAACTCGATGAGCAGTTCGCCGGCCTTCACGGCCTGGCCGGATTCGACCTTCATGGAGAAGTGCTGGCCGCCGAGCTTCACCGTGTCGACGCCGATGTGGATGAGCACCTCGGCTCCGTCCGCGTGGCGCAGGCCGATGGCGTGTCCCGTCGGGAAGGCGGCGGCGACGACACCGTCGAAGGGTGCGTAGACGGCGCCGGAGCTGGGCAGGACGGCAGCGCCCTTGCCGAGCACTCCACCCGCGAACACGGGGTCCGCGACCTCGGACAGTGCGACGGCGGTGCCGTCGAGGGGGCTGCGGATCTCCAGGTCGTTGTTCGCGGCCGCTGCCGGGGCATCCTCATCCACCGGGTCCTTGAAGCCGAGGATGACGGTGAGCAGGAAGGACACCACGATCGCGGCGATCAGTCCGAGACCGAGGAACAGCATGTTGCCGTTGCCGAAGAGCGCCGGGAGCGCCAGGCCGGAGGGGACGACGAACGCCGTGGAGAAGACGCCGCCGATGGCGATGATCGCACCGCCGAGCGCTCCACCGATGATGCCGAAGATGAAGGGGCGCTTGAGGGGGAGGTTGATGCCGTAGATCGCGGGCTCCGTGATGCCGGCGAGGAAACCGGACAGCGTGGCGGGCGCCGCGAGCGACTTGAGCTTCTTGTCGCGGGTCCGCACCCACACGCCGGCGACTGCCGCGGACTGTGCGAGGACGGCGGCGAACACCGGACCGATGAGCAGGATCTGACCGGTTGCCTGGAACTCGAGCGTGAACAGCGGCACGAAGCCCCAGTGGAGGCCGAAGATGACGAACACCTGCCACAGACCGCCCATGATGGCGCCGCCGAGCCATGGCACGTTCGCGAAGATCCAGCCGATGCCCTCGCCGAGCCATCCGCTGAGGAGCGCGGAGATCGGGCCGACGACCACGAAGACGAGTGGGACCGCGATCAGGACGACGATCATGGGCGTCAGGAAGCGGCGGACCGAGGAGTGCAGCTTGGCGTAGAGGAACTTCTCCGCGTAGCTCTGCAGCCACACGATGAGGATGATCGGGATGACGCTGGAGACGTAGCTGACCATCGTGAACGGGACGCCGAAGAACGTCAGCCCCTCGGCTCCGACCAGCGGGGTGATCGTCGGGTAGACGAGCGCTCCGGCGATCGCGAAGGAGGTCCATTCGGAGGCCCTGAAGTAGCGCGCCGCCGTGATGGCAAGGGCCATCGGCAGGAAGTTGATGAACGCGTCGGACAGCGCGTTGAGGACCAGATAGGTCGACGTGTCGGTCGCGATCCAGCCGAAGGTCGCCGCGGCCGAGAGGAACGCCTTCAGCAGGCCGGTGCCAGCCAGGGCCCACAGCAGGGGCGTGAAGAGGGCCGCGATCATCGAGATAAAGCGGTTGAAGAGGTTCTTCTTGGGCTCGTCGGGGTCAACTGCGGTGGCCTGCGTGCCCGCGACGAGGCCCGAGATCTTGCCGAGCTCCGCGTAGACCTCTGGCACCTCGTTGCCGATGACAACCTGGTACTGGCCGCCGGCCTCGGCCGTCGTGATGACGCCGGGGATGGCCTTGACCGCCGCCTTGTCGATCTTCGCGTCATCCCTGATCGCGAAGCGCAGGCGGGTCATGCAGTGCACCACCGACTTGACGTTCTCTTCGCCGCCGACGCCCTTGAGCACATCCGCTGCAACTCTTGAGTGATCCATGGGACCGCTCTCCTTCTCCCGCCTACGGCGGCAACTCAGTCTGGAGTCCCTGGTCTGTCGCCCGCACCAAGCGTCTCGAGGGAGATTTTGGGCAACAAAAAAACCTGAACTCGAACACCGCCATTTCGGCGATATGAGTTCAGGTTTTGCCCGCTTGACCGGTAACAATCCAAGGATTCCGCAGGACTTCATTGCCCTGCGGCAGTCACTCTAGCATCGGCTCGACGTCCGTGCCATAGGCAATGTGCTGAGCGAGGCGCTCGATGTGCACGGTGACGTAGAGCAGCTCCTCGTCGGTCAGCTCGACGCCCGTCGCTTCCCGCACGTAGCTCTTCACCTGCTCGGCGATCGCGAACGAGCGCGGGTAGGTGCGCTTCGTGAAGTCGAAGAACGACGAGTCTGTTGAGCGGAGCATGCTGCGCGACACGAGCCGTTGCAGGAGGAACTGGATGTGGAGGATGAAGCGCGCGTAGTCGTGGCTGTCCACGTCGAGGTCGACCCCGAGGCCGGCCTCCACGGTGACGACGACGTGCTGCACGCGCCGGAACAGGAGCGCCGAGGTGCCGTCCGGTTCGTCGCGTGTGGAGTTCAGCACGTGCATGGTCAGGAAGACTGCTTCTTCCGGCGGGAGCTCACGTCCGAGTGCCGCGGAGATCGACGCTGCCATCTGCTTGGAGGCGGCGAATTCCTGGGGGTGCAGCACCCGGAGCTCCGGCATGGAGGTCGCGGGGATGCGGATGCCCTTGTCGAGGCGTTCGAGGACGTATTGGATGTGGTCGATGATCGCGAGGGGCAGGCGCTTGCCGAGGTCACGGCCGAGGGTGCGCTCGGCTTCGTCGACGGCGCCCATGACGGCTTCGACGACCGCGTAGGGCACGGCGCTCAGCAGCTGCAGTGCCTGGTCGCCCTCGCTGCCCGTTGCGAGCACGAAGGTCTTCTCGACGCGCGATGGGTCGATGAGGTCGCCCGGCTTGAGTTGGAAGCCGAGCCCTCGCCCCATCAGCACGCGCTCGTGCCCGGATCCGTCGATCTGGATCACAACGTTGTTGTTGATGACCTTCGAGATGCCGGGGCCCGGGGAGTTGCTGGCGTCGTGGGAGTTCCTCCTGCGGGATTCACCCATGTGCGGCATTGTATTGCTCCTGGCTCGGAGGAATCGTCGTGCGTGGTCTGCAGCCGTGTTTCCGGGCAACAAAAAAGCCGGGGTTGGTGGGCGAGGAGCATCTCTGCTCACTCACCAACCAACCCCGGCTCATGAAGAAGTCCGGCGGTGACCTACTCTCCCACAGGGTCCCCCCTGCAGTACCATCGGCGCTGAGAGTCTTAGCTTCCGGGTTCG